>NZ_CP043006.1:4800000-6005000 GCF_008086345.1 Chitinophaga sp. XS-30
GTAGATGTCCACATCCGGGATGTTCAGCGCAGCGATGTTATCCCTTACTTCCGCGCCGAGCGACCATAACACACCATCCTTCAGGCGTCGCAGGAAATCTCCGTCCTTCCAGGTGGCATCATCGTTTTCCGCCGAGATGGAAAACAGGCGGCCTTTGCCGATATCGTGACGACCGCCGGCAAGGCCGGGAATCCAGGACGGTATTTTACCACCGGTTACATTCACCAGCACCAGCCCTTTGCCGCTTTCCACAAAACTGCGCAGAGCAGCGTCTGAAACCGGGGACAGCGCGGGATAAGTACCGTTGACCGCTACCGCATCGAACCTGTTCAGCATGATCGCGTCCAGGTCCCTTCCGGGTTCGGCATAGGTGAGGTTGACCCCGCTTTTAAACAATTTTGTGGCCATCCAGGTAGCGTACCTGCCTGCATCCTGCGATTGGCCATTCCCCAGGAACAGCACTTCCGCCCTCCTGCCGTTCTCCTGTGCGGAAAAGGCAAATAAACAGATCACTGCTGCCATCCATAAAACAAAACTCCTTTTCATGATCTCTATCGGTTTGAATATTGATTCTTTTCTTTTCCTGTCAGGTTTTCTGCTGTACCGGCGGCAACAATACCGCCTTATAACCGCCTTTTGAGCGGAAGTACAGGATCATGAAAACATATCCTGCCAGCATCACGAAGGGGAATATCGATACCGTTCGCAGGGCATCTTTCTTCGCATCTTCCCGAACCATATTGATGGTCTGTTTCGTCTCCGGCGGTGCAACGGCCAGCCGGTCCGGATCAATGACCCGGTAATCCCCGAAGAAGCCGGAGCGCTCTTCCGTAACATAGGTGCTATGCAGTGCCGTGCCATTGCCGGCATCATACTTTGCGAGGTTCGCATCCAGCTGTTTATCCTGTACGAAACCGAGGATGACGGCGCCGATGACGCCCACGCCCACCTGGCCGACGGCGCCCGTGAAGTTCAGCGTGAGCACCCCGCCTTTGGGGAACTGCTCGGCCACCACGCCAAGCATGGTGCCCCAGAGAAAAGTTTTTCCGAGGGCATACACCGTTGCGGCAATGATGATGAGCAAACCGGTTGCATAGGAAAGAAATTGCAGACCCGCCATCGCCACCAGGGCGCTGACCGCCAGCAGGCCCAGCGGAGCGAAGCGCTCCACAAAGGGCCCGGAGTAGAAGCGCAATACGGCCATGATAAGCGAGGTATAGATCAGCACCCATCCGCCGCGAAGGCCGATCTTCGCCATTTCCGGCGTCATCAGGTCCGTGATCCAGCTGTCTGTCCCCAGCTCCGTGGTGGCCAGCAGGATCATCAGCAATAACAGGAGGATGAACATCGGCCGGCCCCAGGAGCGCACAAAAGCACCCAGTATAACCGTTAACGTTAGGGTGATCACGATCTTCCAGGTCAGCGACCATTCAAAAAGGCTGCCCAGCTGGAAAGTGCAGAGCGACACGATAATGAAGATCCCGGCGATGCCTACTTCCTTCACCATTTCCAGGTAGCTCACACCGGCCTGTACCCGCTCGCTCACCGGGAATTTCCGTTTGAATATCATGATGCCGTACAACAGCACGGGCACCAGTATCACCGTGATGATCAGTTCCCAGCTAACGCTGAAGTGCATCATGGCGATGCCTGCAAGCCCCGCCAGCAACATTCCCGAAGGCCAGCCGGCATGGAGGATGTTCAGCCACTTGGTCTTCTCCTTCGGGTACATGGTGGCCACTACGGGATTGACGACCGATTCCGCGGCGCCATTGCCCAGTGCGAACAGCAGGGTACCGGCATACAACATCCAGTACCCGCTGGCCATGACCGTCAGCACTACGGACAGTACATGGCAGATAAAAGCGAAGATCATCGCCATTTTATATCCCACCTTGTCGATGATCAGGCTGAACAGCACGATGCTGATCCCGAAGGGCCAGAAGCTGACACCGAATATCTCTCCCTGCTGCGTTTTACTAAGACCGAACTGGATGCCCCATCCATCCATCAGGAAGGAGCGGAAAACAAAACCGAAGGCGGAGGCCACCAGCACCGTAAAACATCCCCAGAACAAAATGCGCTTGTCCTTTTCGTGATACAATGCCGGTTCCGTTACGTCCTGTGCCGTTGCAGATGATGCCATTCCCATTACGATGATTTAAATGTTCTGCAATGCGCTTTACAGTGTCAGCTTTACGACCGGCGAAAAGATCATATCCTCCACGCCTGCCATTTTCAGACCGATGCGTGCGAACACATAGGACTGTGCCGGCACAATGGCCGGTACGTTCACGGTCATGGATATATTGGCCGGATCAGTGATAGCCCCGCCGCTGATCACCGCGGAGCCTATGTTATAGTTGGCATTTCCGGACACAAAGGCCGTCTTGTTGATATAGAGATTCACCCTTTCAATATTCTTTGCATTGGCATCCGTCACGATCCTTTCCAGGCTGCAGGTGCCGGTAACCACACCGGAAGCAACGCTGAACTGCGGATTGCGGATCATATAATAGGGGGTTACCTCAATGTCCCTGGTCTGGCTGCCTTTCAGATTGATCACAATGGTATCGGAATCTCCCGCGGCATTCTTTGGCCAGAGAAAGGGGCCCTGGTTCTGTGCAACCGTGAACTTGTATTCACCGTCGAACACCAGCACGGAATAAGTGCCATCCTGTGTGAATGTGGTATTGGCGACCGGCCCCACTTTCCCGAAGCCGTACTGGAAGAGCTGGAAGGGCACCTGGTTGAATTCCAGGGGTATCGGATCACCATTGTACACAAGGCTGCCGCTCAGCACCGAACCGGGCGGATCGTAGTTGTCCTTCTCACAGGCAAACAGTGCAACAGCACTGAAAAAGAGTATGATATATCGCAATTGTGTTCTCATAAAACTTCTTTTTTTAGATTAATCCTGGTTCGGTTGTCTCACGATCTTCGGGTTGTTGGACAGGATATCGTTATTGATGGAGGAATAGTAGTTGCCGATACGGAAGCGGTTGGCGCCGGTAACGAGCGGTGATTTCAGTATCCTGTACAGCCATTTGCCGTTATCTGGACTGCCGGGGTTGTACAGTTTGTAGGACCAGAGGGCCCAGGGTTGCGTATTTCTTGTGGAAGCCGTGCCGATATTGGCCAGCAGGTCCGCTTCGGACATGGGCTGGCCATCCCACAGGGTATGCGCCTTTCTCCAGCGTTTGTTATCGAACAGCACATGCCCTTCAAAGCAGAGCTCCACGCGGCGTTCATGCATGATCCTTTCCAGGGTGATGTCGGCTGCGACCAATGGTATGGTCAACCCGGCACGTTCGCGCACTTCGTTCATGTATCCTGCGGCTACGCCTGGCTGGTTAAGCTCAAAGGCGGCTTCCGCTGCGTTCAGCAATACCTCTGCATACCGGTAACGGATAAACGGCGCTTCACTGCCTGTACCGCGGGAGCCTGAGCCAGCGGCGGGATCGAGATACTTGCGGATGTAAAAACCGGATTGCGCGGTAAATTCCATGCCGTTGATCGGCCCGTCGAAACCCACTACCTGTACTGGTGTGGTGGTACCGGGCAGCGGTTTCAGCTGGCCGCGCTGGTCGCCGGAGAATACGCTGCCATCCGCCAGGATGTACCCGGCCCAGATATCAACTGCCCTGCCTTTGAAGGTAGTGCCGGGAAGAATGACGGTACCGGCCAGGCGCGCATCACGACCGGCGAAAATATCCTGCTGGTTCGTATAGTAGATGGGGTTGCCCGCGCCATCGGTCACCGGCAGGGGCGCAAATGTATTGTCCAGCCGCTCGAAGGCGTGCACCAGGTTCAGCGAGGGATTGGTACGCCCGCCTTCTTCTTCTTCCGCTCCGAACCGCGGCTGATTGGAGATCGAAAAGCCATGCACTTTTCCGCTCCGCAGTTTGAAATCTTCAATGAAGATCGATTCCGGGTTGTTGGCCTTGTCGTAAAATATAGAGGCGAAATTCTCCGCGAGGTCCGGTTTCTTTTCATACAAGGCATACGCGCCTGCACTGCCGCCGATGATCTCCTGCGCCGCCTGCAGCGCTTTGGTGTAGTAAGCAACTGCCTGCGCTGCGGGAATGCCTACCTCACCGCCCGGTAGGGTCACCTGCGGGGTATTCACATTATAGCGGGCAATGGACCCTGCGTACAAAGCCGCACGGGCCTGCATGGCAAGGGCTGCGCCCCTGGAAGCCCGGGATTTCGTATTCGCATCCGCAGGCAGATCCATTTTAATGGCCTCTGCTTCACTGATCACAAAATCATATACCGCGGCTTCCGTTGCGCGCGGGTGCTGCAGGTAAGTGGGATCGCCCTTGAAATCATATTCCATGGATTCCAGGATCAGCGGCACACCGCCCAACCGTTTTACCATTTCGAAATAATAATTTGCGCGCAGGAAACGGGCTTCCGCCAGGAAACGGCTTTTGTTGGCATCCGACAATGCCGGTGCGGCAGCACATCTTTCGAGAAAAAGATTGAGGTGACGGATGTAGGTATAATCCCAGGTCCCCCACTCTCCATATCCCCAGTCTGTGCGCTGCACTTTACCAAGGTCGCCGTTCGAGGAAGGGAATGCTTCCGCAAAATCAGCCATCGTTCTCCAGTCTTTGATCGTGGCAATGTCCTGCTGCCGGTTGTACAGGTTGGCGAGAATGGACAATACCTGCGCCGGGTCGGAGAAGGCCTGCTCATTCGTCAGAATGGAGGTTGGCAGTACATTCAGGAACTCGCTTTCTTTTTTGCAACCGCCTGCGCCCATCAGCGTGGCGGCGAGTATCGTAACGGATAATATCTTTCTCATGATCTTCATAATAAGCGTGAATTAAAAGGACAGGTTGACGCCGAAGTTGAACACTTTGTTCTGCGGGTATTGCAGCCCGTTCGTATCGTTCACTTCCGGATCGATACCATACTCCTTCACATTATCAATGGAGAACAGGTTGAAGGTGTTCACATAAAAACGTGCGCGTTGCATCCTGGCCCGGTTGATGAGCGATACGGGCAGCGTATAACCCAGCTCGATGGTCCTGGCCCTGAGGTAGGTGATGTTGTGGGCCCAGAATGTGGAGGGGCGGGTATTGCTATGGCCGCCTTCGTTGTACCGGAGGGCGGGATATTTTCCCGGTATCCAGGCGCTGTTGCGGTCAAACGGGTCTTCCCGATGCCAGCGGTCCGTAAAGATCTTGCTGATGTTGCCGTCGTTCTGGAAAGGGTTCTTCAGTTCATTCTCCTGGAACCAGGTGTACTGTGTTGCCCCGGAGAAGTCCGCTGTAAAATCAAATCCCCTGAAAGTCATTCCCAGCTGCAGACCGATGCTGATATTGGGTTGCGAGCCTGTCGCCCATCCTATCGGGCGGCGGTCGTTATCCGTGATCCGGCCATCGCCGTCCATATCCTTGTAGATCAGGTCTCCGGGCAGCAAAGTCCTGTTGCCCTGCCCGTCTATATTCACGGGATAGTTGTTGATCTCTTCCTGGGAGGTGAAGCGGCCGATCTGTTCGAAGCCCAGCACAAAACCTCTCAACCGGTCGATATCGGAATTGAAATACTGGTCCAGCGAGTTGAAGAATACACGGCGATATGCGGTCAGGAACTTTGCGCGGGAATAGGACACATTGCCGCCTACCCTGAACTTCACTTCACCGCTCTGCCCGTTATATACTGCGGAGAACTCATGCCCGAAACGGGCGTCGCTGTTCAGGTTTTCGTTGGGCAGGCCGTAACCCAGTTCTGAAGGTATCAGCACATCTGTTTTTACATCACGCAGGCCGGTGCGTTTGCGGTAGAAGTAATCATATGAACCGGAGAGCTTTCCGCCGAACAGGCTGAAATCAAAACCCACATCGAACATGGAGCTTTTCAGCCAGGTGATATTGGTGATCGGCGCACCGCGGTCTTCCGAACCGATAACGGCTACACCATCCAGTATCGCAATACCGGCATTGTAGTTATAGCCTTCCACATAAGTAAAATCAGGCAGGTTCAGCGCTGATCCGTCATCACCCAGGATACCGTAGGAACCGCGGATCTTCAGGTCAGACAGTACTTTATTGCTGCCCAGCAGGCTCTTCATGAAAGGTTCTTCCGTTATCCGCCATCCGGCCGATACACTGGGGAAATAACCGATGCGGTGATCGGGAGGAAAGAGATAGGACGCATCGCGCCGCATAATGCCTTCCAGGAAATATTTATCGTCATATGCATAGTTGATCCTGGCGGCAATACCGGTCCTGGCCTGCCTGTTATCAGAATCCCGGTAGGTATCCGCCGTAGCAAAATAGATCAGGGGCAGCACATTGGTGGTAGGCACTGCATGTATCCAGTTTTCCAAAGTCTGGCTCTGCAGGCGCTCGGATACGATCATGGCGGACACGCCATGCCGGCCGAATGTTTTGTCGTACGACAGCCTTACCTGTGAGGTCTGGTTGATCACTTTCCGCTGGTTGCGTTCCCGCCAGGGGTTGGTGCTGCCGCCGGTCCTCGTGTAAGTATCGTCCGCCGGGTTGTACGTATAGGTATCGTATGTGTACTCGTGGTTATTCAACAGCTGGTCCGCCAGGTAATACGAATAGAGGCCGGACAGCTTGAGGCCTTCGATGCCGGGTATCTCCCACTCCGCATCCAGGTTCACCTGCATTACCCGCCAGTCCTCTTTGTACTTGCCGGCATATTTGGTATTGAGATATCCCCAGTTCGTTTCGTTATGCTTGATATCGTTCAGGTACATGGGGTTGTCATTGGCGAAAGGCCGTTCCAGCGGCGTATTGCGGATGATGGCGAACCGGGCCTGCCAGTAGTCGTCCACCTGCGGCACACCGGGGTTCTCCCGTGTTTCGATCCTTCCGTTCATATTGGCGCCTACTTTCAGCCCATTGGCCACCTTTGCCGAGATATTGGACTGGATATTTGTCCGGTGGAACTTGTATTCCCTCCCCAGCACAGAATTCTGGAAGGTGCGTGTAGCGGAAACGTAATACGTGATATTCTCCGCACCGCCGGTAAAGTTGAGATTATATACATTGAGCGGCGTATTGCCCTGCACGATATAATCCCGCCAGTTAAAGCTCTGGTAGCCGTACTCTGTGCCTATTCTGTATTTCTCCAGTTCAGCCGGCGTAATGTTGGTGGTGATGGGATTGCCACCAACCGGCGGCACGCGGTTCATTTCCGCTTCGGCTCTCAGGCTCATGTAGTCATAGGAATTTTCGAGCGGATCGATGAAGCGCGTCCAGTTCTGAATGCCCATGCTAACATCCAGGTTGATGGTGCTTCTTGCACCCTGGCGGCCTCTTTTGGTGGTGACCACCACAACGCCGTTCGCCGCCCGCACACCATAGATAGCGGCGGCTGCATCTTTAAGAAAGGAAATGCTCTCGATGTCCTGCGAAGCAATATTATTGAACTGCCCTGCATCCTGCTGCACACCATCGATCACATACAACGGATTCCCGAGGTTGCGTATCTGGATGTTGGCTGATGCTCCCGGCCTGCCGTCTGGCATCCGGAAAGACACGCCCGGTACTTTACCCGCCAGCGTGGAGCTGGTTGTGGAGCCGCCCCGCACATTTCCGATATCCTCTGCAGATATCGTGGAAATGGCATTGGTCAGCGATTTCCTTTTTGTGGTGCCGTAACCTACCACTACTACATCGGACAGTTCTGTTGCCGATGTACGGAGCACTACATTCAAAGTGGCCCGGTTGTTTACTGATACCTCTTCGGTGCCGAAGCCGACCATGGTAAACACCAGTATGCCATCTGGTTTCACCGAAATGGAGAAGCTGCCATCAGTGTTGGACAATGTACCATTCCGGGTGCCTTTCTCATAGATCGTAACATTGGGGAGCGTACCCCCTGTACTGTCCTTTACCACGCCGGTGACTTTGATCGCACCTGTTTGCGCGAATGCCGGCATAAAGACCGAAGAAAGAAAGAACAGCAGCAGCAACAGCCGTTGATCCCGGACAATGTTGCCGTAGCGCCATAAAACATGGAACTTTTTTTGTTGAATTGTTTTCATACGTGAAACTGATTTTGGTAGTTAAAAAGCATAGCATTCCCCTGCAGGCCGTTTACATCTTTTTTAAACGCCAGTCACCTTGTGTTAAAATATTTGTCAGCGGAATTGAATCACCTGCATAGCGATCCCGGACTGTATCTCAATTCCTGTTTACGTGGAAAAAATGTTACTGGTTTTTTGATTGAAAAAAAATAACAAAACGCTTGTCCGTATTGGTTTTCTCCGTGTCTGGTAATTTCGGGCGCAAAACATCTTCAGGTATAAATACGGCATTCAAAGAAAGAACAATGATTTCAGAACGATTCGCAGATTTCTTTCATTTTTGGGTTAAAATGTAACATTTTTACATCGCCGCATACAACGAGAACCAAAATCAAATTTCCCTTCAGTATAATTGTATCTGAAAAACAGTAAACAACCATCTTGTTGAAACGCAAATTCCACTGTTCGTTATTTATCGCGGTGCTTTTCTTTCTTTCCGGAAAGGCGCAGCAATATTATTTCCGTCATTACCAGGTGGAAGACGGGCTTTCGCACAATACCGTTTTCTGTGTATTGCAGGACCAGAAGGGATTTTTATGGATGGGCACCAAAGACGGCCTGAACCGGTTCGATGGTAATATATTCAAAGTGTTCCGGAATGATGAGCAGGACAGCACCACTATCGGTGAAGGATATATCTATTCCCTGCACGAAGACACTTTCGGCCAGATGTGGGTAGGCACAAGCAACGGGATATACAAATACATTGCGGAAACCGAAAGCTTTGCGCTGGTCAGGCAAACGAAAGGACAAGGCATCGGCACTATGGGGAACGATGCCAAAGGCGATATATGGTATATCTCCGGCGGCAGTCTGTATCAGTATATACCGGTGAGGGACACATTGCTGAACCATGGGACCGCCGGCGCGCCGGACTATGTTACGGCCATGAGATTCATGAAAGACGGATCACTGTGGACCGGCACTTACTCCGGGCTCGTGATGCAGTATGGCCACCCCGGACGTTCTTTTTATGTTTTCGGTCATTCACCGGCATCATCCTCACGCATCATCAACCGGCTGGAAGATGCAGGCAACGGCCGGATACTCGTGGGCACAACCAACCAGGGATTGAAGCTGCTGCATACGGACGAAGGGACGTATGAGGATATCCTGAGTTACAAGACGGATAACATTCCCATCTATATCCGGCATATTCATCAGACTGCCGAAAACGAATACTGGATCGCCACCGAATCCGGCATATATATTTATGATCTGGCCAAACGGCAATACATCAATCTCCGCAAACAATACAACAATCCGTATTCCCTGTCGGACAATGCTGTCTATTTCCTGGAACGGGACAAGGAAGGCGGCGTATGGGCAGGCACCTATTTCGGCGGGATCAATTACTATCCGCCGCAGTACACTTATTTCGAAAAGTATTTTCCTGACAACAGCAACCGGAGCATCAGCGGCAATGCCGTACGCGAGATATGCGAAGATCATTACGGCAATATCTGGATAGGCACGGAAGACAACGGCATCAATAAACTTGAGCCTTCCACCGGTAATATCACGCAATACAAACCGGGGAAAGACGGTTCAGGTCTCTCTCACACCAACATTCACGGGCTGCTGGCGGAAGGCAACAATCTGTGGATCGGCACGCTGGACAATGGCATCGACCAGATGGACATCCGCACCGGAAAGGTCATTCATCACTATTCCGCCGGTGAAGGTTCCTTCAGCCATAACTTCGTTGTAGTGTTCTACAAAACACGCGCAGGCGATCTGCTGACCGGCACCGGCGCCGAACTGGCCCGGTACGATCCAGTACAGCAGGCATTTGTGAAAGTAGAGGCGCTACCGCACTGTGCTCCCCGCGGCATTGATGAAGACACCACCGGTACGGTATGGGTAGCCACGGCGGACCAGGGATTGTTCTGCTACAACCCCGCCACAGGAGAGAAAGCACAGTTCACAGCCAGCCGCGGAGAAGCTTGTGCGCTGGTCAGCAACGAACTGCTGACGGTACTGGTGGATAAAGCGCAGAACGTCTGGGTAGGCACGGAAGGGCATGGCATGATGCAATACGATCGGAAAACGCAGTGCTTCAGGCGTTACACCACTGCGCACGGCCTGCCGAGCAACTACGTTTTCCGCATACTGGAAGACAACAGCGGCAGGCTCTGGATCACCACGTCCAGAGGCCTGGCCTGCCTGAACCCCGCCTCCGGAAAGATCCGTGTATTCACCACCATCAACGGCCTGCTGAACAATCAATTCAATTACAATTCCGGGTATAAGGACAAGCACGGTAAAATGTATATCGGCAGCGTGAAAGGAATGATCGTTTTCAAACCCGATGAATTCCGCAAAGACACCTTCGTAGCGCCGGTGTACATCACCGGTTTCACGCTCTCCGGCGGCGGCACCGCAACGAAAGACCGGAAATCCATTCTCTATACCCGAAAGATCACGCTGCCATACGACCAGGCCTCCTTCAACATAGATTTTTCCGCGCTGAGCTTCACCGCGCCGGAGATGATCTCCTACGCTTATAAAATGGAGGGGCTGGACCGGGACTGGACGTTTTTGAAATCGAACCGGCTGGCCTACTTCACGGACATCAAACCGGGAAAGTACATTTTCATGGTCACCACCACAGATGCCAACGGGCATCCCGGAAAACATCCCGCCACACTGGAGATAGAGATCACACCGCCCTTCTGGGCTACTTCGCCGGCCTACCTTTTCTACGCCCTGCTGGGGATCAGCCTGCTGTATTACCTCATCAGCCGTTACCACTACCGGCAGAACCTGAAGCAGAAACGGAAAATGGAAGAACTGCGGTACAAGAAAGAAAAGGAGCTGTACCAGGCGAAAGTGGATTTCCTCACCAATGTAGCGCATGAGATCAATACCCCGCTTACGCTCATCAAAGGCCCGCTTGAACAGGTTATCGAACATCCGGACGATGTGCAGGGCAATCAGCAGCATCTGCGGATCATGGAACGCAATACGGACAGGCTTGTGCAGCTCACCAACCAGCTGCTGGATTTCCGGAAAACGGAATCATCCAGCTTCAGCCTGCATTTCACCCATCTTAATATTTCCCGGATGCTGCAGGACACCTGCGATAACTTCAGGCTGCCTGCCCGGCAAAAGCGACTGGATTTCCGGCTTAAGCTCCCCGGCAAGGCGCTGTTCGCCTATGCCGATGAAGAAAGCATCAACAAAATATTCAGCAACCTCTTCAGCAATGCCGTGAAATATGCAGAGAAAACCGTACTGGTGGAACTATCGGAAACCGATCACGGCGCAACCATCCAGATCGAGATATCCAACGACGGCAACCTGATACCCGACGATATGCGGGAAAAGATATTTGCTCCTTTTGTACGGCTGAAAGAAAATGAAAAACAAAAAGGCACCGGCATCGGGTTATCTATCTGCCGCTCGCTGACGGACCTGCACAACGGCAACCTTTTCGTAACGCAACGCGATGGCAGGTTCAACACTTTCGTGCTCCGCTTCCCGGTAACCGCCGGTAAATTCAAACAACCTGCAAACCCTTCAAAATAATCACATATGCCCCCAGTTATTTTACTTGTAGACGACAACGATGAGATCGTGGAATTCATTTCCTCCATCCTTGCCCCGGCATATACCATTGTTACCGCGGAAAACGGGCAGGACGCCATGACCATCCTGCACGAAAAGACGGTTGACCTGGTGATCAGCGATGTGATGATGCCGGTAATGGACGGATTTGAACTGTGCAAGCAGATCAAAACATCTTTCGACATCAGCCATATTCCCGTGATCCTGCTCACCGCCAAGAACACGCTGCAGTCAAAAATAGAAGGGCTGGAAACCGGCGCCGATGCCTATATCGAAAAACCATTTTCTCCCGCCCACCTGAAAGCGCAGCTGACCAGCCTGCTGAAGAACAGGGACCACATCCGGCAACATTTCGCCAGTACGCCACTGGCGCATATCAACACGATTGCGCATACGCGGGAAGATGAAAAATTCCTCGAGCATATCCACAACTGCATATTGAAGGAAATCGAAAATACAGAGCTGGATGTGGAGTACCTGTCCAAATACGTGAACATGAGCCGGATCAGCCTGTACCGGAAGATCAAAGCTGTTTCGGACATGACGCCGCATGAGCTGATCAATATCACGAGATTGAAGAAAGCCGCGGAACTCCTGTCTTCCCAGCAATACAAGATCTATGAAGTGGCGATGATGGTGGGATTTAAATCACAGAACCATTTTGGCAAGAGCTTCATCAAGCAGTTCGGGATGAGCCCGAGCCAGTACATGACGCAGAAGAAATAGGGCGGGATGTGCGGATGCACTTGGGGCAGGAGCTGCCTGTTTCCAGGAACTTTGTGGGGGAATGACCCGAGAACTGGCTGAATTCCCGGATGAAATGCGCCTGATCGTAATACTGATGCCCGTGAATGATGGCGGACCAGTCAACCTTCCCTTTGATCGCCAGTATATCATTCAGCGCGGCACAATAACGATACAGGCGATGGAAAAATTTAGGGCTTGCGCCGACGTGTTTTTTGAAAAGATCGATGAGATGTTTCTGGGAATACCCGGTTTGTTTGACCAGCAGGGGAAACGGCGTAAAGATATTGGCCGATACATGCCGCACAACAGCCGCCTCCATTTCCCGCCGTTGCAGTCGCAGCAAAAGGAATGCTTCCGCCTTTGCGAACATCGGCCGGGGATCGGTGCAGCCCATGATCTTTTCCCGCAGCTCATCCACCTGTGGCCCGAAAAGGTGCGTGGCTTCCAGCAGTCCGTCTTTCAAAAGATGCTGCGGAATACCGGTAACGGCATACAGGCCGCCCGGCCGGAAACGAATGATCAGCGTTCTTTGCCGCATGCCCACATCGCAGGTGATGGCCTGCCCCTGAATCCCCATCACCCGGGCTTTCGGCAATACCCGCCGGTCCCGGCCCAAAAGCAGGTGCCGCTCCGCTCCTTCCAGCTCAAAGATCAGCTGCGTCGTACCGTCCGGCTGAATGATCTCCAGGGAATGACCGAAGTTATGGCCATCATAATACACCATGCTTTCAACACAATGGTCCAGCTGAGGAGCCGGACGGTGGACCTTTACCCGGAGTTTGCCATTCACCATTTCGGACAGCTCCTGCTGCATATGGCCGAAGAGGGCTCCGGCAGCGTGCTGCATCCGCTGGTACTGGTGGGCAATGAGTAGCCGGTTCTCATCCACGCCAAAATAACCGGCGAGGTGCAGCAATTGTTGACGGGTGGCATACCTGCGGCCGGATTCAATACCTGCCAGCTGTGCGGAGGTAGTGCCGGCAAAAGCTGCGGCATCCTGCAGTGAAACCCCTTTTCGGCGCCTCATCGCTTGCAGATAAAGTCCCGGTTCCTGTATCATATCCGCAAATTACGATCTCCTGCAAAAGAAGGTTTATATCCTTATGATGAAGATTTACATAATTTCTCCAGGCAGCCGTCCATTCCTTTACAGAAAAGAAAAAGAGCCGAAAAATATGTCAAATACAAATTATTTTTTATAAGAATAATTCCACTTAAAATAGGCATTTTTATTACGTCAATGGCAAAATAATTTGAGACCTGTACGGTTTTTTGTACTTTATTGAAATATTGAACAATATCACCATTTAAAAAGAGATACGCTTATGCCAGCCACCGACAGTTCCCTGAAAAAAGCCATCCGTCCGGTACATTTATGGGCCATCGCTGTAGGGTTGGTGATATCCGGCGAGTATTTCGGCTGGAATTACGGCTGGGGAGTGGCAGGCACGCTGGGGTTCCTGCTGGCCACCCTTGTCATTACCGTGCTGTACGTCACTTTCATCTTCAGCTTTACCGAACTGACCACCGCCATTCCGCAGGCAGGCGGACCCTTTGCGTATGCTCAAAGAGCGCTTGGCCCCGCAGGGGGACTGATAGCAGGTTACGCCACCGTGGTAGAGTTCCTGCTGGCCACGCCGGCCATTGCCTTTGCCCTGGGGAACTACCTGCATTTCCTGCATCCCGCCCTGCCCGTTTTATGGACAGCCATTGCCGTTTATCTCCTACTGACGCTGATCAACCTGTTGGGCATCAAGGAATCCGCATCTTTCACCCTGGTATTTACCCTGCTGGCCGTGGTGGAACTGCTCGTGTACCTGGGCATTGTGGCGCCGCATTTCAAAATGGAGAATTTCCTGAAAGACGCACTGCCATTTGGATATAGCGGCATCTTTGCCGCGCTGCCCTTTGCCATCTGGCTATATGTTTGCATTGAAGGGGTGGCGATGGTAGCGGAAGAAGTGAAAAACCCCTCCCGCAACATTCCCCTCGGGTATATCTCCGGCATCCTCACCCTGGTGGTGCTGGCCATTGCCGTGATGGTGTTTACCGGCGGTATTACCAACTGGCAAAGGCTTTCGGATATCGACTATCCGCTGCCGGAAGCTATCGGCATCGTGATGGGCAAAGACGCCGGCATTACCAAAATATTCGCAGGTATTGGTCTATTCGGATTGATCGCTTCTTTCAACGGCATCATCATCAGTTATTCCCGCCAGATCTTTGCACTGGCAAGGGAAGGTTACCTGCCCGCGATACTCGCCCGGATCAGCCGGAAGAGACAGGCGCCTTACACTGCGCTTATTGCAGGTGCGCTGGCGGGCATCCTGGCGCTGTGCCTCGGGAATACGGCGGAACTGGTGGTCATGTCCGTACTCGGGGCCATCGTCATGTATATCATCAGCATGATCAGCCTTTTTGTGTTGCGCCGGAAGGAACCCGACCTGGCAAGGCCGTTCCGCTCGCCATGCTACCCCTGGTTCCCGGCCATCGCACTCGGCCTCTCCCTGGTATCGCTCTTTGCGATCATCTGGTACAACCGCTGGATCAGCGTGATCTTCTTTTCGGGATTACTGCTGACATGGCTTATTTTTATGCTGGTGCAAAAACAGAAAATTAAACCAGCGCCAAAGCCGCTAACCTGATACAAGATGGCTTACCGCACAACAATACGGCAACACACATATCAGTTCAGCGACCTGAAAACGCTGCTCGCCAAAGCTACGCCCTATCGTTCCGGGGATGCGCTGGCAGGGCTTGCCGCGGAGACGTACGAAGAGCGGGTGGCGGCGCAGCTGGCGCTGGCGGATGTTCCGCTAAAGACCTTCCTGCAGGAAACAGTGATCCCTTATGAAACGGATGAGGTCACCCGGCTGATCATCGATACGCATGATGCCGCCGCTTTCGCCCCGGTATCGCACCTCACCGCAGGCGCTTTCCGGGACTGGCTCCTGAGCGACCATGCAGACGCTGCCAGCCTGCAACAGGTATCCAAAGGCATCACCCCGGAAATGGCCGCCGCCGTTTCCAAGCTCATGCGTAACCAGGACCTGATCAGCGTGGCCCGGAAAATATCGGTGGTCACCCGCTTCCGCAATACGATCGGACTAAAGGGGCGGCTGTCCGTCCGCCTGCAGCCCAATCATAATACAGATGATCCCAAAGGCATTGCGGCGGCGATCATCGACGGGCTGCTGTATGGCAGCGGAGACGCCGTGATCGGCATCAATCCCGCTACAGACAGTCCCGCCGCCGTTGCCGGCCTCCTGCAGCTGATCGATCAGTTGCGGCTGCAATACGACATTCCCACACAATCCTGCGTGCTCTGCCATGTGACCACCGCCTTGCAGATCATGCACCAGGCGCCGGTAGACCTCGTTTTCCAGTCCATCGGCGGTACGGAAAAAACGAACCGCAGCTTCGGCATACAGCTATCCCTGCTTGCTGAGGCCAGCAGCGCCGCCCTTTCGCTGCAACGCGGCACAGCAGGCAATAACGTGATGTATTTCGAAACCGGCCAGGGCAGCAGCTTATCCGCCAACGCGTATGAAGGCGTAGACCAGCAGACCTGCGAAGCCAGGGCCTATGCCGTAGCCCGGCATTTCCATCCCCTGCTGGTGAATACCGTGGTGGGGTTCATCGGGCCGGAATACCTGTTCGACGGCAAACAGATCATCCGCGCGGCGCTGGAAGACCATTTCTGCGGCAAGCTGCTGGGATTGCCGATGGGCGTGGATGTATGTTATACCAATCATGCGAATGCGGACCAGGACGATATGGATAATCTGCTGACGCTCCTGGGCGTGGCCGGATGCAATTTCATCATGGGCGTACCGGGGGCTGATGATATCATGCTGAACTACCAGTCCACCTCCTTCCATGATGCCCTGTATGTCCGGCAGGCACTGGGCCTGCGGCCTTCGCCCGAGTTTGAGCAATGGCTGGTTAAAAACGGGTTGATGGATGATCAGGGGCGGTCGCTGCCCGTGCCGCCTTCCCATCTTTTACTGAAATATACTGTATGACAGACCTTACCGTACCGGGGCCTTTTACAACGCCCGATCCCTGGGAACAACTTCGCGCTTTCACCTCCGCGCGCATTGCGCTGGGCCGTACAGGCGCCGCCGTGCCGCTGCGGGAAGTACTGCAATTCAGGCTGGCGCATGCGCATGCCCGTGATGCCGTGTATTCTGCGCTGGATACAACCCTGTTCCTGCACCAGCCCTGGGAAGTGAACATCCTCCACAGCCAGGCCGCCGACCGCTCCGAATACCTGCAGCGGCCGGACAAAGGAAGAAAACTGGAAACATCCTCCGCTGCGTCTTTATCTCCTGTGCATACAGACCTCGCTATTGTGCTGGCGGACGGACTTTCCGCCACTGCGGTCAACCGGCACGCCATTCCCGTTATGACATATCTCTATCCCATGTTGCAGGCCAAACACATCTCCTGCGCACCGGTACAACTCGTGCAACAAGGGCGTGTAGCCGTTGGCGATGAGATCGGTGCATTGCTCGGGGCAAAACTGGTACTGGTACTGATCGGGGAACGGCCGGGATTGACGACACCGGACAGCCTCGGCGCTTATCTCACCTGGCAACCCAGGCCGGGACTGACAGATGAGGCCAGGAACTGCATTTCAAATATCCGGCCGGAAGGACTGCCATATAGTACAGCAGCCGAAAAAATTTTTTACTTTGTGCAGGAAGTGCTCCGGCTGAAGCTCACCGGTGTAAAGCTGAAGGATAATTTTCGTGCTGCGATCTCCTGATATCATGGGGTTGCCGGCTCTGCAAACAAATATTTTACGATGTATATTGATCCGACCAACGAAATCGTAAAGCTCTGCGTAAAAGGCATAGAAGCTGAAGCGGCAGGTGACAGCGAGTATGCCAGGCAATTATCGCAGGAGGCGTGGGACAAGGCCTCCAATGATTTTGAGGCATTCATTGCCGCGCACTACCTGGCCAGGCACCAGAACCCGGAGGGTGCGCTGAAATGGAATATGGAAGCGCTGATCCTCGCCACGGGGATGAAAGATGACAACATCAGATCGCACCTGCCTTCTCTTTACCTGAATGTTGCCCGCTCTTTTGAAGAGCTGAAGGACCCTGCCGGGGCGGTGGGGTATTATAATCTGGGGGCGGATAATTGCGTTCATCTTCCTCCCGGCCCATACGGCGAGATGATCAAATCCGGCATACAGGAAGGGCTCAAACGCTGCGGGGCAAGCCGTTTCGCCAACCCGGCCCTTGAACGCCTCATAGACCGGTGGTGCGGGCGGAAAGAGCTGCGCCCGCTGGCGATGGTGCTTCCGGCCTATTTTGGCAATCTCGGCACCTTGCAGGAACGCAACAAACTGATCAGCGCCCTTTCCCGCCTTGCCGCAAGCCGGCAGCTCCCTGCTGATGAGCAGGATGAACTGAACGGGATCATCCGTTCTCTTGCAAAAGACGTCATGGTATCAGACCATGCTTCCGCTTGAATGCATCCACCTGTTCCTTTACCTCCTCTTTCAGTTGTTTGATCCGTATATCCAGCGCTTCGCGGCAGGCAGACCCGGCCGTTCCTTTCGGGCAGGCTTTCCGCTGCTGCTCCAGCTGTGCTACGCGCTGCAGCTTGTCCTGCATTTCGGCGGAAAGGGTTTTGGCGTCATTGATCCCTTTTTGAGTGCCAAATGTGGTGATGCGATAAGGTGAAGGATCGAAAACGGCCTCGGCGCGGTAAAGCCCCAGCAATTGACTGGTAATGTCCACCCGGCCGGAACCCTCCACCGGCACCTGTTCTGCGATGGAATAGATCAGCAGGCGGTTGGCATGATCGCGAAAATGTTTGAATACGCCAACACCGATGCCCATTACGGGCACGGAAGTATGCACCGATGAGGGGAAGTTGACGAAATACATTTTCAGGTATTGGTCCCGCCGCTCTTCCGGCAGGTACACCTTGCCGCGATAGGCCGTTACCGTATTCGCCCAGGCATCGTCAGGCGGTGTTACGGGATGCTGGGGCGTACTGGCAATGCTTCCCAGCCATTGCATCTGATCCAGGTAAGTATTGGTCCATAGTTCATTCGGATCGGCATCTGCGCCCAGCTCCATCCCTGCCCTTCCCAGCTGTGCATGATTTCCGCAGATGATAAAATCACCATTCGCTTTACGGATAGCAAAGTGCAGGTCAAAATCCAGGTTGGCCGTTGCGGGGAGATACCTGCGGAGCGCCTCACCCGGAATAGCGATGGAGCCGTCACGGCTGTTCACATAATACGTCAGCTCTCCACTGAAGCTGCCCGCATTGGTGAACTGCCGGATGGAAAAATCGAAGCGCCAGGGGGAGGTGCTGCCTGTGGGATTCTGCGGGAAGCTGCTCTGTGCTTCAAAATCCGCCCGGGCATTTGTCAATGGCCCATTAGCCGTTGCATCGTTCCGGGTGCCGTTCAGTTCCCATACGGTAGCCGTAGTACGTGCGGTATAACCTTGTTGTGCGATTGCCTCAGCCCCAGTAAAAACGGCGGCCAGGCACAATATCCTGGTAATACGGAATTGTCTTTTCATCTTCCTTTATTCATTTACGGTTACAGGCGGGTAAATTCCACTCTTCTGTTCTGCGCCTTCCCTTCCGCGGTAGCATTATCTGCAACCGGTGCGGCCGCTCCTTTCCCATCCGTTTCCATCCGCGCAGCGGCGATCCCGAACTGCCTGGCCAGATACGCCTTTACAGCCGCCGCGCGCTGGGCGGAGAGCTTCATATTCTGGTCGCTACCGCCATCACTGTCCGTATGCCCGGTTATCCTGACTTTCAATGAACCATTCTCCTTCAGCACTTCCGCGATCTCTTTGATCACACCATGGGACTCCGGTTTGATCACTGCCGAACCGGAATTGAAGTAAATGCCGGTGGTGCTGAATTTCCCTTCATTCAGCAGCTTGTGCCGGGTATCCGGATCTCCTGCGGCAAGGCGTATATTCGTGATATAATAGTGGTTGCCATCCTTCGAATTATGCTTGCTGAACACCAGGCTGTTGTACTTGCCGTTTGCAACAAAGGCCCGTGGCAGGTCCCATATCTTGTGCTCACCAACATATACCCGTAAACGTTGTTGCTGCCGCCATACGGATACATGAACGGTATGCTCCGATCTGCTGAAGCCCGGGCTCTCGCTCCGTTTATTCTCCATGATCTTCTTTCCGTTCTCCCATACCTGTATTTCCGTTCTGCCCGCATTATGCTTGTTGCCGGCATCAACAGGATGCAGGGTGAAATATGTGCCCGTTTTTCTGCCGCGCCCGAAATGCTGCCAGGCCGTAAAACCGTTCTTCCCTTCGGACTGTGCTATGGACACGAAAAGCGGAGCATCATAATAGCTGTAATCCGGGGAAACAGCCAGGTCGAATTCTATCGTGGCGTTCTCCGGAATACTGTTGATGAATTCCGGCGTGACGGCGCCCTTGGAAGTCAATGCCAGCCAGTGCTGACCGCTGCCGCCGAGCTGCACGATCTCTCCGGATGCATCGGTATTCCATTTACCCGGAAAATCCCCCACGGCATCCTGGGAGAAGTCCTCCAGGGCGATTACTTTTTCACCGGGAACGAAATCGTATTTCGACTGTGCGGAGAATACCTTCCCGGCTGCTGGGGCACCTGCGTCATTGATCCCGGTTCCCTTTCCTCCCGGAGCGGGACTGCTTTTACTGCCGCTTTTCTTTGCCGTTCCATCTATTTCCTCCTCCACTTTGTCAAGCCCCTTGTCGATCGCCCGGTCTGTTTTGCGTTCTACACGCTGTTCAACTTTTCTTTCTACTTTCTTTTGCAGTTTCTTCAATACCTGCGCATTGGCTGAAAATGCGGACAGGACAGTCAGTATCACGATACAAACACGCTTCATGATGATGATATTTACAGATGAATAGTTCCAAATGCGGCGCATAGGGCAAACGGGGTTAATTCCGGCCGCGCGGGCCGGTTAAATACTGATTAAAAATAAAGAGATCGGAGCATTGCCCTTGGTAAAAACCCGACAAATCATTTCATGCTTTCGAGATGGCGTTTCTGCACTTCGAGCAGGTAGGGGCTGTCAGACACCAGGTCGCGCAGCAGTGCGAATTTTTCCAGCAAAGGCTGGGTAGGCGCTGCATTGAAAAAGAACCGGTATTCCTTCGCGAAGTGCGGGAGATCGTAGTAGTTGTAGAGCATGGCCATGGAACCGAGTTGTCCGGCTACCTTTTCCCTGCTCAGTTCTATGAAGATGTTATTGAAGCGGGTGGTTTTGATATATTGATTGGGGCTTACACCGATCTTGTCCCGGAACAATCGTTGCAGATATCTTTCATTCAGCCGGAAGCGCTCACATAATTGTCTGACGGTAATGCATCCTTTTTCGGAAAAGATATGCCGCAGCACCTCCTGCAGCAGGCCGGTCTCAATGTTCACCTGCCGGCTGAGCTGCGTATAAAAATCCGTCAGCACTGCAATACGGGCGGCGAGGTCCCCGGTCTTACGGTACCGGTCGATAAACGCTGAAACCCCGGCCCAGCCGAAAAGCCCGGCCGTCTGCTGTATGCAGCTGGTAAAAGCAGTGGCGGGTGTACGGCACAATTGCGCCAGGGAACCGGGCTGCAGGGCTGCTCCACAAATTCCCGCCAGCGTTCCTTCCACAGAAAGGGTGTAACCCATCGTTTGCTGTCCTACCGTATAGAAATCAGGCAGCACATAGTCAAAAAGCTGCTTTTGATAGGTATATTTCACCCGCCAGTTGCCGGAATACTGCCAACCCATGATCTCCGTGCCTGAAGGCAACAGGGGTTGCAGCTGCTCATCCGCACTGTGATGCTCCATCACATAAAAAAAGCAGACCAGGTGCGCCAATGCTTTTGGAGGATCAATTTGCTGATACATGCTGCGCTAAAAAACGATTGATCATTGAACAATAAGCTGATGAAAACTTCCTTCCGGAATATCATTCGGCACAAGCTGAAGATTCTTCCACAACAGCGGTTTGCCGTTCAGGCTACCGGTGATATACAGATCGTTGTTGTACATGAACAGGGAACCGGCGCCGCCATCTCCATCCGCTTCCGCTGTCAGGTCCTGCCCCGTGCCATTCTTCCAATACCGGGCTTTGTAGTCAAGAGAGGCGTATTCATTTCCGCTGATATGCACATCATTGCCGGATACCAGTATAGCGCTTGCACCGGATGATTTGGTCCCGTTCCCCAGAACGGTCGCTACGCCGTTCTTCCAGTACTTTGCAACGGATACCGTTCCATTCGATTCGCTGCCGCAGACATACACATCGTTGCCTGATACGGCAATATCCATTGCAAAAGCTGAATGAGGACCATCGGTAAGGTTCACCGGCACGCCATTCTTCCAGTACTTTGCAACGGGACCTCCGCCCGGCCCGTTCTCATTCCCGCATATATATACATCCTTCCCGACAACAAGCACCTTGTAGGCATAAGACCAGTTACTGCCATCTGTGAGCGGCATGGAAACGCCGTTTTTCCAGTACCTCGCATTCATTCTCAACGTTGCAGTATTGTATTCATATCCCGCTACAAAGATATCGTTTCCGGCAATAGCAATGCTGTAGGCAACAGCATTGCTATTGCCGTCCGTCAACGCCACAGGCACCCCATTCTTCCAGTATTTAGCCACAGCCATATTGCCGGCATCATCCTTCCGCTCATAACCCGCCACATAAATATCGTACCCTGATACCGCGATGCCCAGCGCTTCAGCATCCGTATTTCCGGACGTCAACTCCTGCAGCACACCATCTTTCCAGTACGCAGCCACACTGGAGCCGGTCCCGCTCACGAGCATGCCTGCGGTGTATATGGCCGCCGGTCCGGTCGCCTTTGACGGGTTATTTTTCCGGCAGGCTGTAAATGATATCAGGACAACGAAAAAGTACAGGGCGGGGTTGTTTAACAAAGATCTCATCTTCATAGCTTATTTGGTATCATCGAAATTAACGCTGCTGTCATGCATGAGCAGGTATAATCCCGACAAAAAAACAGGCTTGCCGGACGGGATGATGCTACAACAACGAGGGGACGATCTTCCGGCGATAATCGAATATCGCCTCCAGCCGTTTACGGACGAACAGCCGATGCGCCAGTGTGCCCAGGGGGCCAAGAGGGAGCCGGTAATGTACAATATCTGTCATTTCCGTACCACCGTCCTTCGATTCAAAATGATGCTGATGATGCCAGAAGCTGTAGGGGCCAAACCGCTGTTCGTCTATGAAATACCGAAGCGGGGCTACCTGTGTGATCTCCGTCATCCAGTACACCGGGATGCATAGTAAAGGGCGAATACTGTATTCGATGATCAGCCCGGGATACATCTTTCCGGTATGCGGGCCGTTTTTCACGGTAAACCGCATATCCGGCGGGGTGATATGCCGCAGATTATCGGGATCGCAAAAAAATGTCCAGGCTCGTTCCAGGGTAACCGGAAGGAATTGCGTGGACCGGATGACATATGTTCTGGCCAAATGATGTTTATTTATACAACAGGTATTTTTGCCGCATGGTCTTGTAAGCAGAAAGCCCCGGTTCCCAGGACTGCTGTATTTCCTGCACAGATCTGCCCTCCTCGATCTGCTTTTTGAACGCATAATCCCCCGAGAGCTTGTTGATATCCCCGATCTCCCTGCTCTGTGACCGATCGAAGAATCGCTGTTTGTCCGGATAAGCCTTGTACATATCGATCATCCATTGAATGTGGATGCGCCCGGACCGGCGAAGCTTGTTGATATCGTATGCTCTGAAATCCACGCCATAACACACCTGGTCCATATGCAGCGGTGCTTCCTTCATGCCGGGTATGCTTACCGGTGTAAAGGAAAAGTCGTAGCGGCCTTTCAGCGCCGGACTGCCCAGTACGGTGAAGGGGAAATAGGTGCCTCGGCCCTGGCTGAGAATGGTGCCTTCGAACAGGCACATCGCGGGATACAGCATGACGCTTTGCTGGGTGTTCAGGTTGGGCGACGGCGGGACCGGCAGCTCGTAAGGCATATCGTGCGTATAATTGGCTACGGGGATGATCTTCAGCCGGCAGGGCTTTTTGACGGCCATCCATCCCTCGCCATTGATCATTTGCGCGAATTCGCCGTTGGTCATGCCATGAGCGATGGGGATGGGAAATTTCCCGATACCGGAAGTCAGCCGCATATCCAGCACGGGGCCGTCTACCAGGTACCCATTGGGATTGGGCCTGTCCAGTATCAGCAGTTCCTTGTCATACTCCGCGCAGGATTCCATCACATCGCGCAGCGTATTGATATTGGTATAGAACCGGCAACCTACGTCCTGGATATCAAAGATCATGACATCCACATCGGCGAGGTCCGCTTTTGTGGGTTTGCGTTTGGCGCCATACAGGGAAATGATCTTTATGCCGGTTGCCGGATCGGTCTCGTCATTCACTACGGTACCGTTGCTGGCATTGCCCCGGAAACCGTGCTCCGGCCCGAATACTTTTACGATGTTGATACCGGCAGCCATCAGGCTGTCCACCAGATGACGCTTGCCGATGATGGTGGTAGGATTGGCCAGCACGGCCACTCTTTTGCCCTTCAGGTATGAAATGTATTTTTCCGTCTGGTCCGCGCCGGTGATGATGCCTGTGGGCGCAGGGGGAGTATTATGGACATGCTGTTGTGATGTACAGATGCCTGCAAACAATATCAGCGCGAGGATTGCTTTCATACAATAAAGAGTATTTAGAGTTGTAATTTAATACTTTTATCGTATAAAAGACCGGTGAGCCTCGGGACAGTTCCGCTCGTTGCAGATACTAATTCTCTACCCTGTTCAGCGTATAGCTGAAATCTGCATTCCCTTTCAGAAAATGCCGCTGCGGGTCCAGAAAGAAAAGCACATGCTCATCTCCCTTGAAAAGGAACAGTTGCCCATTCTCCGCACCCAGGTCCAGCTGATACACCGTTGCCTGCGGGCGCCCGGCTGCTCCTTTTAGGATCCTCCATTTGCCCTCCCAGGTTTTGCCCAGGCCCTGCAGCCTGAAACCAGCAGGATCTTTGCTGATGGAATCCCGGAACAGCACGAGCCTCCATTTTACTTTAAAGCATTCCGGTCTCACCGGCACTTTGTAACTCACCGAAAACTCCCTGCACGGTGTTTTGGCATCAAAAACCCCGTAAACATCCGGCCCCTCCGGTACCAGTCGCCCGGAGGAAGCCGGCATTGGTTTATTGTCATAAGTGGCCGTTTGCGCGTACGCGCCCGCCAGTGCATAACAAAGTCCGGTCATCAGCAGGATAAAGATTTTCATAACTCCTTGTTTTAAGGGATACGGTTTAAAGTATAACTGGCTGAACCATCTCCGATCATCAGCGCACCATTTTTGTCCAGCACATGCAAATGGTCCGGCGAAAATTTATACAAACTGATCTGGCGCTGCGGTATGCCCGGATCCAGCTGATAGACGATAGCTTCGGGATCGTTTTTTGTTCCTTTGATGATGATCCATTTGCCTTCCGCGCTTGTTGCAGTGCCGGGCTTGGAATACATATTCGTTGCCTTGACCACAAAGCGGTGAACAGCTTCCAGCTTGTAGGAAGAAGGTTTCTGCGTAACGGGATCGCGGTACAAAGTCAGCTTCCATTCCACCAGTGCGCAATCGGCTTCAGGAGGAATGTTGAGGAGCGGCCTGATGATGCCGCCACATAACGTACTGCCGGCGAAGACTTCCGTACCCGGGCTTACGTCCCGGGCGGAAAGGCAGGCGACAGCGGCCAGGATGAATAGCGTTGATCGCATAATTCAAATGTTAGTTGCTCAAACGTAGCGAGAAAACAGGTATGTGTTTGGATATTTACATCAAAGGTGGTATTGGCTTGACGACCGGGGGATAATTATTCCGCATTCGCCAAAAATGAACGCATGGCTATACAATATCAAATTGAAGATGATATCGATAAAAATCCCCACACACTCCACCCCTCCCGTCCAAAAAATCCCCAACCGTTATAAAAACCCGCCGATTTGTTGTAATATTATAACGGATACCAAAAGATAAACCCGAGAAACCCGCCAGCACCGATAACCCGGCGGCGAACAGCGCAGAGAGTCAACCCGGTTTCCTTTTATAGACTGCAGTGAAGATGTTAGCCGTGCAGTATTGGATCATATGCTTTTGAAAAACATTAAAACCAGATTTAAACCAGACAAGTATTTTTTCGCTACTCGACATTGTTAGTACCGGTCATCTTTATTGACCTGTTTCTGACTCCGTTTTAACCGCAGCAGACCGCTGCGGGAAATCTCAGATTCAAGACCTTATGTGCGGAACAATTGCTCCGCCGATGCTATTGTTATGCCTTCCGGGCAATGACAAACCCTTTCGCTATTCGCAAAAAAACCGTCCGTATGATACCAACATCACGCAGCCCTTGAAGCAGCCAACTCACGCCATCTGCAAAACATTTAACCATCAACTAAATCCTCATTCATCATGATCAATTCTATCCACAGACCATTCCGGTCTTCCGGCAACTGCCCACCGGCCTGCCGGCTATTCATGCTGACTATTTCACTGCTTTTTTGTACAGCTGTTTCCCTGGCACAGGGCCAGCGCATCACCGGCAAAGTGACGGACGAAACCGGCACTACCCTGCCGGGCGTAAGCGTTGGCATAAAAGGCAGCAGCCAGGGCACGGTCACCGATGTCAATGGTGAATTTGCCATTGCTGTACCGGATACCAGCGCCGTACTGGTACTCCGTTTCATCGGCTACAATCCCCGGGAAATTACCGTCGGCGCAAGAACACGCATAGACGTAGTGCTCTCATCCAGCGCAGAGGGACTGGATGAAATAGTGGTGGTGGGTTATGGCACCCAGAAAAAGGTGAACCTTACCGGCGCCATAACTGCTGTTAACGCCGCCGACCTGAACAACATCGCCCCCTCCAACCTCTCCAACACACTGGCCGGGCGGGCGCCGGGCGTGAACGTAACCAATACCTCCGGCCTCTCGGGCGCCACTTCCTCCGTACGTATCCGCGGCAGCTTCGGCGATCCGCTTTTTGTGATCGACGGAATCGTGCGGGATAAGGAGGCTTTTGACGCGCTGGAAGCGGCGGAAGTAGATCAGATCAGCTTCCTGAAAGACGCTGCCACGGCCTCCATTTACGGCTCCCGCGCGGGCAATGGCGTTGTACTGGTCACCACCAAAAAAGGTGTCAGCCAGAAACCGGTCTTCAATTTCCAGTCCAACTACACCACCGCCCGGCCTACCATGACCTTGCTGTCAGACCTCACCACGGCGGAAGATGAGCTGATCTACCAGAACCGTGTTGCAGAATTCAACGGCACGCCCATTCCCAACGGCCAGGAGGAATTCGATTACTTCAGGGACAAACGTTATAATGTGCATGACTTCATCTGGCAGAACCCTTACAGCCACCGTCATTCCCTCAGCGTAACCGGCGGCAGCGAAAAGATCTCCTATTACTCACTGCTTAGCTACCGCGGGGAAGAAGGCTCTTACAAAAGCCTCGGCCATAACAAATTCAATATGCGCAGCAATGTTACCGCAAAGATCTCCGATGCCGTCAGCGTGAACCTCAATATCTCGGCCAACCAGCAGAATCTCGACCGCTTTTACTGGCCGTTCACGGGAGATGACGACTTTGATGTATCCGACCTCTACCGCGTAACCTTCAACTGGCCCAAGACCTATCCTTTTTATACGGAAGCGGACGGCACTCCGGCCAACTACGTAACGCCGTATCCCGTGCAAACGCCCATGGGCAGCTGGCAGGCCTGGAGCGTGATAGACCAGGTTATCGGGGACCGCTATATCCGTACCCGGCAGCGGCAACTGAATTCCATCCTCTCCCTGGACATCAAGCTGGACCAATTCATTAAAGGGCTTTCCACAAAGGTTACCGGCAGTTATACCGGGGAAGATTTCATGCGCAAAAAATACCTGACCTTCCAGAAGAACTATGTATTCAACCAGGCGGACCCTGACGGCAACCGCTTCATTCCCGGCCCTCCCGATCCGGACAAGATCAACATCTTCACCTTCAGCCAGAACCAGCCTTTCATGAGCTACGAGATCACCACCGGCTGGAATTATCAGCTCAACTGGTTCCTGAACTACAACCGCACTTTCGGCAAACACGGCATTGACGCGCTGCTGGTATTCGAGCAAGCGGAGAACGGCGGATATGCGGCCTTCGCGCGGGGAGAAAACCCCGTAACTTCATTTGACCAGATGTTCGTGTATTCATCAGACCGCCAGATGCGGGAAGCGAACGGATGGGAAGAACTTGGCGCGCGCCAGTCGTGGATAGGCCGTGCGAACTATAATTACGACAGCCGCTACATTGCGGAATTTTCATTCCGGTACGACGGGAACACCCTCTTTCCGAGCCATAAACGCTGGGGCTTCTTCCCTTCGGTTTCCGCCGCATGGCGCCTCTCCGAAGAAGCATTCCTCAAGAACTCCACCCGCATATTTGACGATCTGAAACTACGTGCCTCTTACGGCACAACGGGTAATGACCTGGATGTGAACAACGAGAAGATCGGTGCATTCGCTTACAACTATATTTACACCAATGCCGGCAGCTATATGTTCGGGGACAGGTTGTACCGCAGCATTGCACCGGGAGCAACACCCAACCCCAACCTCACCTGGGCCACTTCCACCACCTACAATGTGGGGCTGGACGTAGCGGTGCTGAAAAACAGGCTCAGCGGCACGCTGGACCTCTTCATCAAAAAGGAAACCGATATCCTCGGCTCAAGACTGGTGACCCTGCCGGACAATTACGGCCAAAGCCTCGCCCCGGAGAACTATGCGGCGCGCTCCTGGCGCGGAGGCGAACTGTTCCTGGAGTGGCGGGACAGGGCCGTGGGCAACCAGATCAATTATTCCGTTACCGCCAATGTGGGATACGCCCGTGACCGCTGGGATATTTACGATGAAACCGCGGCTTTCGGGCCCGGCGGGCTTCGCCATTTCGAATCCAGGATCGGCAGGCCGGCCAACCGTATCATCGGGCTGAAGGCGCTGGGCATCATCCGCACACAGGAACAATTGGATGAGCTGCTGGCAAAAGGTTTTACACAATACGGCCGGCAACCTTACCTCGGCGGCCTCTACTTCGAAGATGTACGTGGCGATGGTTATTCACCGGAGCCGGATGGCAAGATAGACGGGAACGATGTACAACTGCTGTCCGAAAACGCAGCACCGCGTATCAATTTCGGGATCGGGCTGAATGTGGCCTGGAAGAATTTCTCCCTGCAATCGCTGTTCCAGGGTGTGAGCGCATACGACCGGATCATCAGCAACCAGGAAGGCGCCGGCATGCGCCAGCACGGCGGTGCGGTAAGACCGTACTATCCCATCTGGGCTTCCGATGTATATACGCCGGACAACCCGGATGGCAAATACCCCCGCCCGATCGGCCAGAACTGGTTTGAATCGGGCACAGGCGCCACCTCCTTCTGGATACGAAACGGCGCATACCTCCGGCTGAAAATGCTCAACCTGGCCTACAACCTTCCCAAATCATGGATGTCCGCCATGCGACTGACCAGCGCACAGTTCTATTTCAATGGCACCAACCTGTTCGCCATTTCGAAAATGAAAGAATTCCATGATCCGGAACAGAAAAACTACGATTCATACCCCGTGATGAAAACATTCACTTTCGGGGTGGATCTGAGATTCTAGAAAGGCTGACACCTGAAAATATTTCCCTGGAAATTGTTTTCCCGGTTATGCCATCAAAAATAAACTGATGAAATCGAGCATGACGCATTCGACACACACTGAAATGATTATCCACCATGCGAGATTCCATGTGACCACTAAATGAATTATAAGCACATGAAAAAGATAGTCTATACAATCATGCTGATCGCCGGTTTATCCGCCTCCTGCAAAAAGGTGCTGGATATCGAAGATATCAACAACTACAGCCCTGAGCAGGTATGGAACGACGCAAACCTGGCGAATGCCTATATGGCCAACCTCTACACCATGTTCGGCAACTGGAGCCCCGGTCTGGAACAGAAAAGCGAACAGCTGGCGGGGATCTACTTCTACCCGGACAGGATCACCGTCTCCAACGGGGAGTTCAAAAGCTGGAACTACAGCCGCATCCGGCTGATCAACCAGGCCATCGTAGATATTGAACAGGGCGGGCTGGCGCAGGATGTGAAAGATAACATCTCCGGCCAGGCACTGTTCATGCGGGCCTGGACCTATTTCCAGATGGTGATGTACCACGGCGGTGTGCCTTACATTACTGTACCGCAGGACCGTTATGAGGACGACCTGTACGTACCGCGTAATTCCACCGCCGAGTGTTTCGACTTCATCATCAAAGACCTTGACGATGCCATCGCAAAGCTGCCGCCGCATATTCTCTCTTCCTCCCCGGACTTTGGCAAGATAGACGGGAATTTTGCGCTCGCCTTCAAAGCGAAGGTATTGCTGTACAAAGCTTCGCCCCAGTTCAATCCTTCCAATCCCTGGAACAATGCTTATTGGAATGATGCATATACCGTCAACAAGCAGGCATACGATGATCTGCTGGCGCAAGGCTACCGGCTGACGGACGACTACAGCAATATTGCGCTGGAGGAAAAAGGGCCGGAGGTAGTGTTCTCCGTAATTAACGCCTATCCGAATAAATCCACGGAATGGGACAATGGCGTGAGGCCCGGATCTGAAAGCCGCGGCCCGGCCAACTCCTGCCCTACCTGGGAATTTGTAAAAGCTTTCCCGATGAAGGACGGGAAATTGTACAATGATCCCGCCGGTGCTTACTACAAGACGGATGCGGCGTTTCTGCAGGACTACTGGACAGACCGGGACCCGCGATTCGGGAAATCCATTGTATGGAACGGCAAACCTTACCCGGTATCCGGTAAAGCGGGCAAGCGCCAGTACACCGCCCTGGGCGTTGCGCATGAGCTGGATGACTTCGGCATCAACCCGGCAGCCGGGGTAAACTCCACCAACCTGAACCGGTATACAGGTTTCTTCATTCTCAAGAACAGCCTGTTGCGGCTGGCGCAATCGGAAGTACAGCAATATGATGTGGACTTTGTGCTGATGCGGTTTGCGGAAGTGATGCTGAACTATGCAGAAACGGCCAATGAAACCGGCAGGCTGGCCGATGCGATGGACATCCTCCGTCAGATAAGGCAGCGTGCGGGCATAGAACAGGGAACCGATGGCAACTACGGCATTGTGGCCACTACCCGGGAGGCGATGCGCGAAGCCATTCTGGCGGAAAGGAATATTGAGTTCTGTTTTGAAGGCCATCGTTTCTGGGACCTGCGCCGCCTGCGCATGCTGGACCGGCTGGACGGCCTCACCAAACACGGCGTGGAAGCGATCGCCATTCAGCCAAACGGGCAGGATATGCCCATCAGCGAAGCCCGCAACAAAGCAGATGCCTACGAGCTGACGGAAGAGGATTTCAGATACAGCCTTCTGCAGGTGCCACTCTCCGGTGTGCGGACCACCTCGCTGCCGGAACGGTATTATTTCTTCCCCATCCAGAGCGATGTACTGGACCGTAACCACAACCTGAAACAAAATGCCAACTGGGGAGGGGATTTTGATCCCACCCTGGAATAACCCGGCATAACAAAAAAGCGCTGATCAAAAGTCTGCCGATATACGGACTGCTGATCAGCGCTTTGTTTTAAGCTTTATTGGACGCCTTGCTGTATCCGGTAAATCATGTCGCAAAAACCCCGTGAGAAAGTCCTTTTAGCACCTCGCAGGGCGAAATGAACAACGCTACTTTTGCATAGACAACATCAAAAATTTCCTAATGCTAAAAACACAACATATGAAAAAGCGAATCTCAAACCAGAAAATAACTCCCAATCTCTGGTTCAACACCAATGCGGAAGAAGCCGTGAATTTCTACCTGTCCATTTTCAAGAACTCCAAAATCAGCAGGATAGCCCGGTACGGCAAAGAAGGCGTTGACATTCACGGCATGCCGGAAGGCAGTGTAATGATCATAGAGTTTTTGCTGGACGGACAGGAGTTTGTGGCGCTCAACGGCGGGCCGCATTTCCGGTTCAATGAAGCCGTTTCTTTTATCGTTAACTGCGACACGCAGGAAGAAGTAGATCATTACTGGAGCAAACTCGGTGAAGGCGGTGATCCCAAAGCACAGATGTGCGGCTGGCTGAAAGACAAATTCGGGCTCTCCTGGCAGGTAGTGCCCACTATCCTGACGGAACTGATGCTGGACAAGGATCCCCGCAAGGCTGCCAACGTGATGAATACCATGTTGAAAATGAAAAAGCTGGATATCGCACCGCTGGAAGAAGCGTATGCACGATAGAAAAACTGCACGCAGAAGCGTATGACAATAGAAAAAATGCGGTTTTTCAGACCGCATTTTTTCATTCCCCTTTCCTCTCAAACATGCTTGCGAGAAAGGTTTCACTGCATCGCAAAAAAAAATTCCAAATATTTTTTTGATTTTTGAATCATTTTATAAATTTGCTGCCGTACCTGTTAGTCACTGAAAGTTATACTGAATTTTCTTATGCCAGCACGTGCCAACAAACTGACGCAACCATTACGCGCATTATTATTCGCGGGATTATTACAGAGCGGATTCCACAGCATCTCTTCAGCGCAAAACGTAACGCTGTACACTCCTTACACGAAAATTTCCGTTCCTCCCGGCCAGTCTATCGATTATTCCATCGATGTGATCAATAACGGCAAGACGGTAAAGAACGCCGATATTGCCGTAACAGGATTACCGAAAGACTGGACCTATGAACTGAAATCCGGTGGATGGAGCGTTAACCAGATCGCTGTACTGCCGGGTGAAAAGAAGAACCTCTCCCTGCAGGTGCAGGTGCCGCTGAAGATCAACAAAGGCGCCTACCGGTTCCAGGTACTGGCAAGGGGGCTCACACAGCTGCCGTTGTCCGTGATCGTATCCGAGCAGGGCACCTTCAAAACGGAATTCTCCACAGGCCAGGCCAATATGGAAGGCGCTGCCAACTCCACCTTCACCTATACCGCCACCTTGCGGAACCGCACGGCGGATAACCAGGTGTACGCGCTGCGCGCCAATACGCCGCAGGGATGGAATGTGGTGTTCAAAGCCAACTACAAGCAGGTTTCCTCCGTGAGTGTGGAAGCCAACCGCACACAGGATATCACTATCGAAGTAGACCCGCCGGACCAGCTGAAGGCAGGCAATTACAAAATACCGGTTGTGGCCGCATCCGAATCCACTTCCGCAGGCCTGGAGCTGGAAGCCGGCATCACCGGTTCGTATGCGCTGGAACTGACCACTCCGCAGGGATTGCTCAGCACGGATATCACCGCAGGCGACAGCAAACGCGTGGAACTTGTTGTCAGGAATACCGGTTCCGCCGCCCTGAAAAACATCGATATGCAGTTTGCCGCGCCCTCCAAATGGGACGTGACCTTCGATCCCAAAAAAGTGGAACAGCTCGGGCCGGGCGAATCAGCAAAGGTGTTTGCTACCATCAAAGCCGATAGAAAAGCCATTGCCGGGGACTATGTTACCAACCTCGAAGCAAAAACGCCGGAGGTCTCCTCACGGGCATCTTTCAGGATCTCCGTAGAGACGTCGATGTTATGGGGATGGGTCGGCATACTGATCATACTCGTTGCCCTCGGCAGCGTGTACCGTTTGTTCAGGAAATACGGAAGAAGGTAAATATGGAACAAAGCATCATCGCGCTCAACGGCCTTACCAAAAAGTACGGGACGCTGACAGCTGTTGATCAGCTGAACCTCTCCATCCGGAAAGGCGAAGTGTTCGGGCTGCTCGGCCCTAACGGCGCCGGAAAATCCACAACCATTCTCATGATGCTCGGGCTCACAGAACCCACCTCCGGGTCCGTAAAAGTCTGCGGCATCGATTCCACCGTAAATCCCCTCGAAGTGAAACGCAAGGTCGGCTACCTGCCGGACGAAGTGGGATTCTATGATAATCGCACGGGATTGGAAAACCTCGTCTATACAGCAAGGCTGAACCGGATACCCGCCAGCGAAGCGAATGACCGCGCCATGGAACTGATCAAACGGACAGGGCTATACGGAGCGGAGCATAAGAAGACCGGCACCTATTCCCGCGGCATGCGCCAGCGGTTGGGGCTGGCGGATGTGCTGATCAAAAATCCGGAGATCATCATCCTCGATGAGCCTACGCTCGGCATCGACCCGCGGGGCGTACGCGAGTTCCTGGACCTTATCCTGCAACTCAGCCGTGAGGAAAAACTTACCGTACTGCTCTCCTCCCATCACCTCCACCAGGTACAGCAGGTATGCGACCGGGTGGGCATTTTCGTTGCGGGCAAACTGCTGGCCGAAGGGGATATCCCCTCTCTTTCCGCAAAGCTCTTCACCGGAGAGCCATTTATCATCCACGCCGGTATCACTGCCGCAGCCGGGCATCCTCCTGCAACAGACCAGCTGCAACAGATGCTGAAAGATATCCAGGGCATCAGTTCGATACAATTCAGGGAGGGTATGTTTCACATCGGCTGCTCACGGGATGCCGCGGCGGACATTGCCAGACTGACGGTACAGTCCGGCCTGCAACTCTTCCATCTGCATAAAAAAGAGTACGGGCTTGATGATATATATAACCGATATTTTGAAGGAAGCACAGCTTATGAACAAACTGCATAATGCCATTTCGCTGCTGAAAGACTGGCGGACGATGATCAGTCCGGCCTTCCTTCGCCTGCAGGGCGAAGCGGATAACGCACCTCATCCCTTCGTGGTAATGGTGCGCAAGGAAATATCCGATCACGTCCGCAGCTGGCGTTTCAACATATTATTGGGGCTGATCCTGTTGACATGCCTGGCTTCGTTATATACTTCGGTCACCAATATTGCCGGGTCGCTGAAGCCCGATGATCCTGATGGCTCATTCCTTTTCCTGAAACTCTTCACCGTCTCGGACGGCAGCCTTCCGCCGTTTCATGTATTCATTGGTCTGCTTGGTCCCCTCTTAGGCATCAGCCTGGGATTCGACGCCATTAATGCTGAACAGAACAACGGAACGCTCAGCCGCATTATGGCGCAGCCCATTCACCGGGACTACCTGATCAATGCCAAGTTTGCCGCAGCCCTGACGGTGATCAGCGTACTGTTCTTTGCGCTTGGTTTCCTCGTGATGGGCACAGGGCTGATCATAACGGGCATCCCGCCTACGGCCGGAGAATTCCTGCGGGTTATTTTCTTTCTCTTCCTGAATATCCTGTATGTAGCGTTCTGGCTGAACCTTTCCATCCTGTTCTCCGTAAGGTTCCGGCAGGCTGCTACCTCCGCGCTGACCGCTATTGCGGTATGGCTGTTCTTCACCGTTTTTTACCCGATGATCATCAACCTGGTAGCCAAAGCCATCATGCCGCCGGAAACAGCAGCGCCGCAGCATATTGTACAATACCGGGAGCTGGTGCAGAACCTCTTGCGGATTGCGCCCAGTCAACTCTTCAGCGATGCCACCGTTACCTTGCTGATGCCCTCGGTGCGTAGCCTCGGGATATTAACGATGGAACAGGTGTACGGCGCCATCCCCAGTCCTTTGCCGCTGGGACAAAGCCTGTTGCTGACATGGCCGCAGCTTACGGGTCTCGTGGCCGCAACGGTGCTGTGCTTTGCCCTGTCGTATTTTTCGTTTATGAGAAAGGAGATACGCTCGAGGTAGGCGGGATCACAAATACCGGAACACCCGTTCGCGGTATTGCCGGAATCCGGTTTCATCCGTAATAGCATCGAATTTTTCCTGTTTGCCGCCAGCGCTCTCCCTGACGAGAATAACGGCAGCGCCGCCGATAATAGCACGCCTGGCCCGTTCCATGATGCTTTCCAGCGACTGGATATCTTTTATCATTTGCAATTCTTCGATCCTGTTGACCGATATGATGTAATCTTCCATAATATAAACGGCCCGATGGCCGGAAGCCCAATATACAAAGATCCCTAAAACCGGCCGGCCGGGATTTTAGTGCCGGATGTACGCCGGATATTATTTTTGTATTAATTTGGCATTATTCGTCTGGGCAATCAACCAATATTTCAAATATTTGCTGTCGCCTTAAAACAGTTCCAGCGCATGCAGTTCAGTGAGTCAGCAGAAATAGCACTAGTCAGGGCGTTAAGGGAAGAAGATAGTATGACAGCGTTCGACGCATTGTATCATCAGCACTTTCCTGCCGTATATGCCAATATTCTTCGTCTGGTCAGGGATGAGACCGCGGCGCAGGACATTGTGCAGGAAGTTTTCATCCGGCTATGGGAACGCCGGAAGCTCCTGCAGGAAGGCCAGCCGGCCGGCAACTGGCTTTTTGTGGTCAGCTACAACCGGTCTGTCAACCACCTGCGCTCCGTACTGCGCATGCGGCTGCAAACAGCGGACCTCAGCAATACCCCCGGCACTGAGGACGACTGGCAGGTCCATTCCATTCAGCTGGATATGCTGGAGAAAGCCATCGACCAATTGCCCCCGCAGCGGAAAAAGGTATTCCTGCTGTGCAAGATACAGGGCAAAACCTATGCGGAAGCCGCCACCGAGCTGAAGATATCCCACTACACCGTTAAGGAGCATATTGTGAAAGCCACCCGTTTCATCCGAGAATACATCCACCTTCAGCCCGAATGGCAGACGCTGGTAGCCACCATCCCCTTTTTTACCGCCATTCTGGAACAATAAAAAAAATCTGCACAGGGCAGCCCCCCTTTTTGTACACCCCGGTGTATTTATGGCAAAACGATCTGATTGAAGCATCCGGAATCATATATACGTGAGCTGCTGGCCAAAAAAAACTGGACAGACGAGGAGTGCCGCTGGCTGCTGCATTACCTGGAGCATACGCCGGGCACGGAGCTGAAAAGCTACCTGCTGGAGCGCTTCAGGGAGCAGGGCGTCGCTGTGCCGGAGGAGGAAGCGCATCCCCGCGGACAAGGGGCTGCCGTCCCGGATAACGGGCTTCAGCAAACGATACTGGAAAACATTCACCGGCACATTCAACCGGAAAAAACGAAGATCGTGCCGATGCACCGGCGCTTCCGGACCATTGGTGTGGCCGCCGCGGTTGCAGCCATCATCATCACCACCGGCGTGCTCATTTTCCCGCGTTCATCATCAACAACCCAACAGGCCATCGCCTATACTCCCGCTACGGAAGACATCGCACCGGGCGGCAACAGGGCGCAGCTTGTACTCGGCAACGGACGCGCTCTCCTGCTTGAACAGACAGCGGATGGCCCCATTACAGCCGGCAGCGAACAGGTGAATAAAGAAGGAGACGGCCTCGTGTACGGCTCCTCTTCCCATACCGGCATCAACAAACTCATCACTCCCAAAGGAGGGCAATACAAAGTACAACTGGCCGACGGTACAAAAGTATGGCTGAACGCAGCCAGCTCGCTGCAATACCCGGCATCTTTCAATGGCAGCGACCGTACCGTGGAGCTTTCCGGAGAAGCATACTTTGAAGTGGCTAAAGATGCAGCCAGACCGTTCTTCGTTAAAATGAACGGCATGAACGTACAGGTGCTCGGCACACATTTCAACATCAATGCGTATCCGGACGAAAAACGCTTTACCACTACCCTGCTCGAAGGCGCGGTAAGGGTGGTAGCCGGCGGCCGCCAGGCTACATTATCCCCGGGTGAACAATCCATACTGGAAAACGCTTCCGGCGTGCTGCGGCATAAACCTGCGGATACGGAAAATGCCGTAGCGTGGAAGAACGGCATCCTTACTTTCCGTAACGATGAACTTGCGGCCGTTATGCGGAATATCAGCCGCTGGTACGATGTAGATATCCGGTATGATGAAGGAATAGACGAAAAAATCCATGTAACAGGCGCCATGCGAAAACAGGAATACCTGTCCCAGGCGCTGAAAATACTCGAACTGACAACGGAATTGCATTTCAGTTTACAGGGGCGTACCATTACGGTCAGCAAATAAACAGCGCTATCACTAACCACAGGCTGAGCGGGCAGATCACTGCCGGCAACGCCATACGTATGCACAAAACCGATTTTCTCATTGCATTTATAAAAACCGGCGAAAATTATGAAACGATCATTACACAGGAAAGGCAGGAGAGGCATGCTCAAGGCACTGTTCGTTCTCGTGTTCCTCAGCGGGCTGCAACTGACCGTTGTGGCCAGGGGCAAGGGGCAGGACAAACGGCTGGATGTCCATGTGAACAATGCCAGCCTGGAAACGGTGTTCGACATCGTACGCAAACAAAGCAGTTATCTTTTTATGTTCAGAGATGAAAACCTTGCCGGGCTTGGTAAAAAAGTCACCCTGCGCCTCAAGGATGCTACTATAGAGCAGGTGATGGAACGCTGCCTGGAAAATTCGCCGCTGACCTACCGGATCGTAGACAACACGGTCATACTCGTCAGGCGTACCGGCGCTGATGTTCAGCCACAGCCGGTAAGGCTCACCGGTATGGTGAAGGATGCCACGAACGGCGAACCGCTTCCGGGTGTGACCGTTAGCGTGAAAGGCACCACCAATGGTACCCTCACAGACGCGGCAGGGCAATTCGCGCTGGATAACGTCAACACACCTGCCGTACTCGTGTTCTCCTATATCGGATTTACGTCCCAGTCCATTGATGTTGGCGACAGGAAGGAATTTTTGGTACAGCTGCAGCGCGAAAGCCGTTCCATGCAACAGGTAGTAGTGGTCGGCTACGGCACGCAGCAGAAAACGGAGCTGACCGGTTCCATCGGCACGTTCCGGCCGAATGAGCTGAATGCCCGCCCGGTGCTTGGTCCAGACCAGTTGCTGCAGGGGCGCATTGCCGGCGTGAATGTATCTTCCTCCTCCGGCATGCCGGGCAGCGCCGTGCGGGTAAGCGTGCGCGGCATCGGCTCGCTCAGCGCCAGCAATGAGCCTTTATATGTGATCGATGGGGTGCCGCTCATTCCGCATAGCGCGGATATGACCAGCCTTGGCACACCCATGAACCAGCTTTCGCAACTCAATCCGAATGACATCGCTTCCATAGAAGTATTGAAAGACGCATCCTCAGCGGCCATCTACGGCTCCCGCGCCACCAACGGCGTGGTGCTGATCACCACCAAAAGCGGGCGGAAAGGCAGCGGACAACTGGCGATCAACGCATGGGCCGGTATGCAGGAAGTCCCTAATCTCCGCAAGATCAAAATGGCCAGCTCCGAACAATACCTGGAAGTGGTCAATGAAGCGATCGACAACTATAACCTGCAGTACGGTTACATGCCGGGCAACAGCAGGTTCATTCCTGGTGTGGATCATCCCTATCCCGGCCTGCCGGATACTGATTGGGCCAATGTGGTGATGCGGAAAGCCTATACGCAGAATATCGATCTGTCTGTTTCCGGCGGCAACGACAAAACCACCTATTACATCTCCGGCGGCATGCTCAACCAGCAGGGAACTGTGATCACTAACGACCTGAAAAAATATTCCGGACGCATCAACCTGACCACCGAACCTTTGTCATGGTTACGCACCGGCATCAATGTCAGCTTCAGTTATTCCGACAATAACCGTGTGCCGGGCTCCAACATCGGCTCCACGGTGATGGGCAGAAGCATTCCGCAAAGGCCGTTCGACAGGCCCTACAAACCGGACGGCAGCTATTACGTTGGCGGTACGCCTGACCTGGTGTACCACAACCCGCTGCAGATCCTGAACGAAGAAGTTGCCAATCTCAAGAACTACCGTTTGCTCGGCAATGCCTTTGCGGAAGTGAAGTTCACGCCCGAGCTGACCTATAAAACATCTTTCGGTTCGGATATCGGTTATACACATGACTATATCTACTACAACCAGAAACATCCCTACGGCACCGGCAACGGGCGCATTGTGGATGAAAGCAGGCTGCTGACGAACCTGCTGCTGGAGAATACGCTCAGCTATTCCCGCACTTTCGGAGAGCTGAAAGTGGACCTTCTCGGTGGCCATTCATTCCAGCGGCTGTCGGTATCCACTACCGGCATTGACGGCAACGGGTTTCCCGCGCCTTCCTTTGATGTGCTGGCTGCCGCTTCGGTCATCAATAATGCCTCCACGAACCTGTACGGCAATGCCATGGAATCCTATTTCGGCCGGGCCAACCTGGCCTGGAAAGGCCGCTATCTCTTTGGCGCTTCTATCCGTACGGACGGGTCGTCCCGTTTCTCCCCGGATAACCGCTACGGCTACTTCCCTTCCGTTTCCGGGGGCTGGCTGGTGTCCCGCGAACCGTTCTGGACAATGCCGCGCACCGACCTCAAACTGCGCCTCAGCTACGGTTCCACCGGCAACCAGGAAGGCGTCAGCAATTATGCGTATCAGTCGCTTACCGGAGGCGGGTACAACTACAACGAAAAAAGCGGTATCGCCATTACCGGTTTCGGCAACAACACCCTCACCTGGGAAAAGGCCAACCAGTTCGATGCGGGGATGGACCTTGGGCTGATGGGCGGCGCCGTGAACCTTACGCTCGACTACTTCCGCAAGAACACCACTAACCTGCTGTACAATATGCCGATACCCGGCACTTCCGGTTTCACCAGCATAACCAGCAATATCGGATCGATGCTCAATCATGGTCTTGAAGCCGCGGTGAGCACAAACCTGACCTTCGGCAAGCTAAGCTGGAGCTCGGATTTCAACATTGCTTTTGTGAAAAACAGGATCACTTCCCTCATCGGCAATAACGATGTACTGTCCATCGGTGGCAACCGTGCATTACAGGTCGGATACGATATCGGCAGCATCTGGGTGTACAGGATGACCGGGATCTTCCAGGATGACAAGGATGTGCCGGAGCCTCTGCATACCATCGGTGTAAGAGCGGGTGATGTACAGTATGAGGATGTGAATAGCGATGGGAAGATCGACATCAATGACCGGCAGATCGTAGGCAGCTCCAATCCCGACTTCTACGGCGGATGGAACAACACGTTCCGCTACCGGAATTTCGACCTGTCTGTTTTCCTCAACTACATGTACGGGCAGGAGGTGTATGCCACTTACCGGATCACGATCGACCGGCTGGGCCAGAATGCGGTGAATGTCCGCGAAAGCGTTGTAAAAGACCGGTGGACCGGTCCGGGTACGAGCAACACCGTACCGCGCGCCATTTACAGCCATGGCTACAATCTTTATAATTCCAGCCGCTGGATGGAAGACGGTTCCTTTCTGCGGGTAAGGACGGTATCATTGGGATATGAGCTGCCATCCTCCTGGCTGTCCCGCATCAAAGTGAGCCGGTTGCGCCTTTATCTCCAGGCCGATAATCTCTGGCTGCTCACCGGTTACTCCGGGCTCGATCCCGAGGTCAGCGCCAATATGGACCCCCGTTTTATCGGGGAAGATAACCTGGTGCTGCCGCAGCCGCGTTCATTCAATGCAGGGATCAATCTGAATTTCTAAACGATGCAAAATATTCTCATGAAACGAAAACTTTTTCCCGTACTGTTTTCCGGCATGTGCCTGTTCACCTCCTGCAGTAAAATGCTGGATGTAAAATCACATTCCGCAGTAGGTACCAACACGCTGTCCGCCGCCGATGTGGAGGCATTCCTTGTTGGTATTTACAACCGTGTGCAGAACGCGCCCGGTGCGGAGGCCTATATTTCTTTTGATATCGTCGGCGGCAACCTGATCAACTCCGGCGCCACATCTGACGGAGGGCTGAATACCTTCATCAGCAATGTGCTGCGGCCGGAGAACGGGCTCATGTCAGCACCCTGGAACGGATACTATTCCGCGCTTTACCAGGTGAACAACCTCCTGGAAGTCGCCTCCTCCCTGCCGGAATCCCAACGCAATACCGAGATCGCGGGCATTGCGCATTTTTTCCGCGGATACATTTACTATAACCTCGTTGCCCGCTGGGGCGGTGTGCCCATCCTGGAAAGAAATACCAAAGAAAAGGTAAAGCGCAACACCGAGGCGGAAGTATGGGCATTCATCGAAAAGGAATTACAATTGGCGGTGGACAATGCTCCCGCCTTTACAACAGGCCAGTATTACCAGGTATCCTCCGTTGCCGCAAAAGCTTTGCTGGCAAGGGTAAAACTGGCGCAGAACAAAAAGGCGGAAGCAGCCGCGCTCGCAGAAGAAGTGATCACCAGCGGGCTTTTCAGTCTGGATGCCTTTGAAAAGATCTTCCGCGCACAACAGAACAATGAAGAGATCTTCTCCTTCAGGAACCTCACCATCGAATCATCCATCCGTGTCAGCACGCTCTTTTACACCTACGCACATGATGTCAAAGGCAGTTATGTGTACCGGCCGGTGCAGGAGGTGATGGATATGTTCAGCAGCGATGACAAGCGTGCCGCTATGTCTGTAGACACCTACCAGGGATTACGGGTACTGAACAAATATCCCAGCGGCCAGTCCGGCACAGACCCCATTGTGGTCATCCGCCTGGCGGAGATGTATCTGATCAGCGCCGAAGGGCAGGGATTGAACGGGCTTTACCGGCTGAACGAGCTGCGCCGCGAAAGAGGGCTTGGGGATATTGACCCTGTGGATGAAGCCGCTTATCTCGATGCCGTGTTGCTGGAGCGAAGGAAAGAGTTCCTGGGGGAAGGGTTCCGCTGGTATGACCTGGTGCGCACGAACCGTGCGGTAGAAACACTGGAGCTGCTGGACCGGGAAGTGAAATTCCCGCTTCCCATGAACGAACTGGCGCTGAATAACCTTCTGGACCAGAATGATGATTATTAACGAATAAAAGCAATGACATGAATACCATCAGATTTTTCGCCCTGCTCCTCCTGCTGGGTATGGCGGGAGCAAGCTGCAGGAAAGACACCCAGGCACAGATACCGGCGGTGACCATCAAAAGTCCGCTTACACAAAAGATAAAAGACAGTACAGACCTCATTGCACAGGTATTCTCCGATACGCTCTTCCAGGTCAGCGAAGGCATACAGGAAACAGATATCCATTACCTGAGCAAAGAAGGATATTCCATGCATGTGTATATCCTGGAAATAGATACGCGCCATCCTTCCCTCAAACTGGAAGCCGCGTCTCCCTACAACAATACCGCCTATGCGCTGCAAACCGTACCGGAGATGGCGAAATACATGCATTCGGCAGACAGCAGGGTAATCGCCGGCGTAAATGCGGACTTCTTCAGCACGGCAGGGGAACCGCGCGGCATCTATGTGAAGGACGGGCAGGTCATCAAGACCACCTGGGCCAGTGAGCGCAGCCGCAGTTTCCTTGGTGTGCGTAAAGATGGAACGCTGTTCATGGGAGACCGCAGTGACTTCGTGAATATACAGGATGAGCTGGAAGACGCACTCGGCGGCGGGCCGATGCTGGTGAAAGACAATATGATACTGCCGCAAACAGATCTCACCATAGAGCCGCGCACGGGCATTGGCCTGAATACGGATGGCAAGCTGTATTTCGCGGTGGTGGACGGGCGCAGTTTTTACTATTCCAATGGCATCACCATTACCCGGCTGGGTGAAATGCTGAGAGCCTGCGGCGCCACCAAAGCCATCAATGTAGACGGTGGAGGTTCCTCAACGTTCATGATCCGCCATCCGCTTGCGGAAGTATGGCAGGTACGCAACCGGCCTTCCGACGGAACAAACCGCGCCGTAGGCAATGCATGGCTGATCGTTTCCAAACCCTAAACCTGAAAAACATGAAGCAACTGAATATTTGTCTGCTTATACTGGCCTGCATACTGACACATGGCTGTGAAAAGAAAGATGGTGAAGAAGCGGCGGCCGTTCCGGTCATCAAAACCGTATGGCCGCAGGAAGGCACGCCGTCCACCATTGTAACGATCCGCGGCAAACACTTCAGCCCTGTGCGTACGGAAAATATGGTACAATTCAATGGTGCAGCGGCCATCGTGATCGAGGCTTCGGCCGGAGAGCTGCAGGTGGTAAGCCCTGCATCCGGCAGCACCGGCCCGATCACCTTATCAGTACGTAATACGGATATAACAGGGCCGGTATTCACCTATACTGAAGCGCCGGAAGAATACACTGTAAAGATATTTGCCGGTAACGGCACGGCCGGGTCGGTGGACGGCGCCCTCGCGGACATCCGGCTGAGAAGCCCCGAAGGCGTAGTGATGGACGCTGCCGGCAACCTGGTGATCACAGACCGGGGCAACAACCGCATCCGCAGGATCACACCCGGCGGGACCATGACCACTGTAGCCGGGGCCGATGCGGCCGGTTATGCGGACGGCGGTGCCGGCAATGCCCGGTTCAGGCTTCCCTGGCGCTCAGCCGTGGACGCAGCCGGTAATATTATTGTAGCGGACCGGGACAATCATTGCATTCGCAGGATCACACCCGATGGCACCGTCAGCACTATTGCCGGAACCGGGACCGCGGGGTTTGCTGACGGCGATAACAATACCGCTCTCTTCAACCAGCCGCTGGATGTGGCCGTGGATGCCGCAGGCAACATTTATGTGGCGGACAACCTGAACCACCGCATCCGCAGGATCGCGCCCGATGGTACGGTGAGCACCATTGCGGGCAACGGCACGGCGGCATTTGCGGATGGCACCGGCGCGGAAGCGCGGTTGCGCAATCCCAGCGGGATCGACATAGATGCGGAAGGAAATGTGCTGGTAGCGGACCGGCTGAACCACCGCATCCGCAGGATCACGCCCCAGGGTGTTGTGACCACCGTTGCGGGAGATGGCACGAAGGGCTTCAGCGACGGAGAAGCGCTGCTCTCCCGGTTCGCGGACCCTTACGGCATTACAACGGACAGCAAAGGCAATATCATTGTTGCCGATCTCAATAATGCAAAGATCAGGAAAATCGATACGGACATGCGTGTCAGCACCATTGCCGGAACCAGCCAGGGCCTGGCGGACGGCGCGGGCATTACCGCGCAGTTCAGGTCTCCGGTGGATGTTTGTGTAGATGCTGCAGACAATATCTACGTGGCCGACCTTGGCAACCATTGCATCCGCAGGATATCCCTGGTCAAATAAACCATGTGCTTCATCGACAAAGAACCGGCATGTTGCAGACAGCATGCCGGTTTTCTATTGTATGGCCGATCCCTGCTGCAACGGAAAAAAAATCTATATTAGTGCCGGAGAAATGTTACCTGATGGCCGGCCTTCTTATGAATAAACCGCGATTTCGAATCACCAATATCTGTTTGACTGTTTTCCTGGTCACCATCATGATGATTACCGGTTGCACCACCGTTCCTGCACCGCAGCAACACCGGAAGGTGTACATCAGTGAAGAGAACGGAAAATATGTGCTTTACCGTAATGACAGCCCTTATGTTATCAAAGGTGCGGCGGGGTTTGAGCAGCTGCAGTACCTGAGGCATGCCGGGGGAAATACCATCCGTACATGGGACACGCTGGACCTTGGCCGGATACTCGATGAAGCGCATGCCAACAATATTGCCGTCATTGCAGGGTTTCCCATGCCATCCAGCAACTACCTCCCCTTTTATAACGATAGCGCCAGAGTAACCCATCAGTATTCCGCCTTCAGGGATATCGTGCAACGATACAGGGCACACCCCGCCCTGCTGATGTGGTGCCTTGGGAACGAAATAGACTTTCCCTACAGCCCGCGGTTCAGGAAATTTTACAAAGCTTATAACCGCCTGCTGAAAATGGTCCATGCAGAGGACCCGGACCATCCCGTTACCACCGCATTGATCAACTTTAACCGCCGGTGCCTGTACAACATACGCTTTAAAGTGACCGGGCTCGATCTTGTTTCCTTCAATATATTTGGTGAGCTGCCCCGCCTGCGGCACAATCTCGATAAATTTTCCTGGTTCTGGAAAGGCCCTTTCCTCGTTTCCGAATGGGGCATCAACGGTCCCTGGGAATCCGCGTCCACCGCATGGGGCGCTCCCGTGGAAAATACCAGCACCAAAAAGGCGGAACAATACCGGCAACTGTACGAACAATTCATGCCGGTGGAGCATCCCCGCTTCCTCGGCGCCTGCATCTTTTATTGGGGCAGCAAACAGGAAGGTACGCACACCTGGTTCAGCCTCTTTTCGGAAGAAGGCGCGGTTTCCGGAACGGTGCAGGAGATGCAGTATCTGTGGACCGGCAAAATGCCGCCGCACAAAGCTCCGGCATTAAAATACATGCTGCTGAACGGCAAAGGAGCGATGGACAATATCATTTTCAGACCAGGTACAACACAGACGGCAGAAGTATTGCCGGACGGCATATCCGGAGATTCCCTGCATGTTCGCTGGGAAATACTGGAGGAAGACTGGTACACGAAGAACAGGTACGAGCCCAATACGCGAAAGCCTGCCGTTCCGGACAGCCTGCAGCTTTCCGCGCGGGAGCTGCAAGCGGTATTCCGTACACCGGCCAAAGAAGGGCCTTACCGGATCTTTGCCACTGTTTTTGACAACTATGGAAATTTCGCAAGCACCAACACACCTTTTTACGTAACAGGCCAATGATCAAAAAAACGGCACCTATCACCCCGCCTTCGCGGAAAGAGCGCCTCACATTGCGGCTGATGATCCTTCTGGGCGTTTGCAGCATCATATACCTGCTGTACCGCCTGTTTGACAAGGGCCAGATCGGCTATGCCCCGTTCTATTGGATACTGATGGCGTGCCTTGTTTTCAATTGCCTGCGGATACTGCACGAATGGTATCATTATTTCTCGATCTCGGTCCCCTCCACACCCGAGCTCCGGTATCCGTTTACGGTAGATGTACTCACAACATTTTGCCCGGGTGAACCGTATTCCATGATCGAGGAAACGCTGACAGCTATTCAGGCGATCCGTTACCCGCATACGACATATCTCTGCGACGAAGCCAATGACCCTTACCTGATCGAAGTCTGCCGGCGCCTGGGTGTAACGCATGTCACCCGCTATACCCATGAAAATGCCAAGGCTGGAAATATCAATAATGCATTACGGCAGGCTAAAGGCGAGCTTTGCGTGGTCATGGACCCGGACCATGTTCCTGCTCCGGATTTCCTGGATGCCATTGTACCGCACTTCAATGATCCGGAAACCGGTTTTGTGCAGATCGTACAGGCCTACAGCAACCTGGGCGACAGCCTCGTAGCCAAAGGGGCGGCGCAGCAAACATTTCAATTCTACGGCCCTATCATGGCCACCATGAATAGTTACGGCACAGTGCTGGCCATCGGCGCCAACTGCACTTTCCGGAGAGCGGCGCTTGACTCCATCGGCGGGCATGCAGCCGGCCTCGCGGAAGATATGCACACCGCCATGCAATTACATGCCAAAGGCTGGAAATCAGTTTACGTACCTGCCGTACTTACAAGGGGGCTGGTGCCTTCTACCCTCTCGGCATATTATACGCAACAACTGAAATGGGCCCGCGGCACGCTGGAACTCCTGGTCACCTCCTATCCACGGCTATTCCGGCATTTTACATGGAGACAGCGGATACATTACGGCACTATCCCCTTGCTGTATTTTTCCGGCATCGTTTTCCTGATCAATTTCCTGATCCCTGTGCTTTCACTGCTGACAGGGCGGATACCTTTCCAGGTGGACATGATCGATTTTGCACTGTTTGGCCTCCCAGCCGTGGCTTCCATTGTACTGATCCGCCACTATGTACAAAGATGGGTGATGGAAGAGACGGAAAGAGGGTTCCACGTCGTCGGTGGCCTGCTCTTCATCGGCACCTGGTGGATCTATATCCTCGGTGTTGTTTATACCCTGATCCGCAAAAAGGTGCCCTACATCCCCACGCCCAAAGACGACAGCGAGCCGGATAACTGGCAACTCAACATACCAAATATCCTGGTACTGCTGATATCTCTGGGCGCCATCATTTATGGATTGTGGTACGATATGAACCCCTATTCCCTTGTGATGGCGGGCATTGCAGGCATCAACTGCCTGATCATGGCATTCAACATCCTGGCCAGCCTGAGGGTCTACCGGCTGTCGGCACAATTCAGCTGGGTAAGAACAGTGCTTGTTTATCCCCTGCTGCTGAAGAAACAATTCTGGCTGTTCAGGCACCTGCATCTGTACACAGGCTTCAGAAAGCTGGGGCTTTCCCTCCTGCTGCTATCTGTCCTGATCACCTGGTACGCTACGGGAACCAGCACTGAGCCGGCGGCAGAAAACACGCCGGCATACCGACAAGGTGCATTCTATACCGGAATATATAGTCCCGGTGAAACCGACGGCCTTACCTCTACCGCCAGGATCAAAGATTATCAGCAACGGTACAATGCCCGTTTTGACATCATATCCCTGTACATCCCCTGGGGCGATGCTCCCGGTTGTTACCCGCAGGATTCTTTGCTGCAGCGGATCTACAGCAGCGGCGCCATGCCGATGATCACCTGGGAACCCTGGGCGGCACTGTTCAACCGCACAACCGCCAACAAGGAACTGGCCGGAGAACAACGGATATTTTCCTATATCCATTCCGGTTTTTTTGATGACTATCTGCATCAATTTGCCAACCGGATAAAAGCACTGAACCGCCCTGTGTTCTTACGCTTTGCGCATGAAGCGGACAATCCGGCATATCCCTGGTCCGCGACCGGCAACAATACGCCCGACGCATTCAAAGCAGCCTGGAAATATGTATGGCACTTTTTTGCACAGGAAGGGGTTGACAATGTTATATGGGTATGGAACCCCTGGCGCCCCGGTGCCGCAGCGGATTACTTTCCCGGGGAGACGTACGTGGACTGGATCGGCGTCACCTGCCTGAATTATGGTCAGCATAATGAAAATGAAACCTCTTATTCCTTCCGGGAGCTTTATACCCCTTTCCACCAGCAACCTGTTTTTCGTTCAGGCCTTCCCGTAATGATAGCAGAGATGGGCTCCCTTGCGGCCGAAGGCAGGCAGACGCAATGGCTGGATGAAGCATTCCGTTCGGTCTCCGGCAACTTCCCGGAGATCAGGGCCGTCGTGCTTTTTGACAGTGACAGGGATAAAAATATCCTGCGGCCGGTGGAAGGGAATGTGCTGGACTGGAGCCTTCAGCAACCGGAACAGGTATTTGCCGCACAACAAAAACAGGTCCCAGTCACTAACAAGCAATTCACATCCGGTATCCGCATCCCCAACAATCCAACCACCCAAACCCGGCGCCTGACGTTCCCGGATACCATCAGGGGATTGAACTATCACAAGGGAGAAAACTGGTTCAGGAACCTGCATGCGCTGACCAGGCGGAGGATCGCCAAAGACCTTCGGGGCATGAAAGCCCTGGGAGCGAATACGATCCGCAGGTACGGACCCGGGGTATATGACAGAAGCATCCTGCGGGAGGCGAAAGACCTGCACATCAATGTTCACTACGGATTCTGGATACCGGAAATAGCCGATATGCACAACACCGCCGAAACACTGGCAAAACTGGAGGAATCGATCATTCAGCAGGTAAAGGAACTGAAACATGACAGCACCATCAAAGCCTGGAATATCGGCAATAATCCCTGGCAGCAACTGGCCAAACGTTACTATAAACCAGGCCTGCAGGCCCACCAGCAACATTGCCTGGCATGGCTGCAGCAACTCACGGCCAGGATCAGGACAATAGACCCCGGCAGGCTGCTGACCCTTGATGTATATCTCACGGAAGATATCGCCGGCACGCTGCACACATTGCATCAGGCCTTGCCGGAGGCGGATGCTTTCGGCGTGGTGATCGACAGGGATTCATCCGGTCTCGCTACCCTCCGGAATGTAAATATTCCGCACTATCTGAGCCAGGTATCCGCGGATATCTATGCCAGCCTGCCGGACAAGGCCCCGTCCGCTTTCATGGTGTCGTGGCAGGACCAGGAAACGCGCGATTTCGTTACGTTCGACGGGCTGCTGGACCATTGGGGAAGGTACAAGCCGGCTTATTATCAGCTGGCCGTATCCTGGCAAAAAACACTACCATCACCAGCCCTGCCTGACATCCGTATCCTTCGCCCGGCCAAAGTGACTTACCCGGGCAGCCGGCTGACCTACCATGCCCTGATCTTTGACCAGGGCGAATGGCAGCTACCCGCATCCACCGGAAAAGACCTTCAGTTTGAGTGGCACCTCGTTAAAACAGACCGTTACGGCAATCCCATATTCCTTGAAAAACTCGGGACAGGCCCATCCCTTACCGTCAGCATCCCCGAAAACCCCGATCATTACCGGCTGTACCTGCAGGCGGTCAGCGGCATGCGGGTAAAAACGGTGCAGTCTACCCTGAATACGCCGCTCAGCTGGTATGCAGGAAACGAGTGACCTGCAATTTCCCTACCGCATAAAATTATAATTCAGCGATATGAACCAGGACACCACGCCCCGATTGCTCATATCGTTCTTCAGCTCCGCATCATCCTTTACCAGGTCGCCTACCTTCAGGTCCGTCAGGTCTTTCCGGTAACCCAATATGCCGCCGCCGCTGAACGAGAACCGGTTGCTGATCGCGAGGCCGCCGCCGAAGGGTACGAGGAAATCATTCACACCGGTAGACAGACCTACCTGCAGGAAAGGATAAAACCAGTCACTGCGCGTTTTGAACAGCATGTTCAGGAATACCGCAGGCCGTACCCGCACATGCGTAGCGCCGGTTTCCGCCACCCGCCTGATGCCTTCCTCTTCTGCTATCGCGTAATTGGGATAACTGAAGCCGGTGTAAAATGCGCCGGTGGATACAAACGGCACGATGGCCTGATCCTTGGCTATGGTGAATTCACAGGTATGATGGGATTTTTCTACTTCATTGCCTTCGATATCCAGTTCCCTTATTTCATACACGAAATTGCGGATGGTCTGCGTTTTCCAGTCGAAGGACGGTGCATTTTCCAGGCGGTAGCCTTTCTTGTCGGTCATGAAATCCCCGGTGAATTTTTTCAGCCGTGTCACCAGCTGATCGTATTTCGTCAGCACTTCCTTCTGCGGATCTGCCTTGCCGGCGAAATTCATTCCGAGCCAGTATGCGGCAGATGAAGAATAGCGGCTGAATGATTCCTTCTCATCCTCCCTTATAAGCGGCCTTATCTTCGCATTAAAATCGTCCGTCAGCAATTGCTGCAAGTGTTTCAAGGCCCCTTCGGCATCCTTGCGGGACTGCTGCAGCGCCTGCAGAACGGCATCTGCATCGCCCAGTTTGCTGCTGAACAGGTCCACGTCCGCCGGGCAGTCGAACAACATCTGCTTCTCGCCGGTGACCCAGCTGTTGAAGACTTTCTTCTCCGTTCCGCTATTGAGAGAAATGGATATTTCGCGGAACAGATAGTCTTCGGTCTTTTTTGTTTGGAGGTTGATGTCCTTTACCAGGGCGTTGAACAGGTTGAAACTGGCGACATCCGACTGCAACAGGTCATAGTCCACCTTGCCTGTAAATTCCTCCGCCCATTGAAAGAGCAGGATCGTTGCCTCGAACTGTTCCAGGTCATCCAGCGAAACCCTCCTTTTCTCCTCCTTTGTGGCCTTTGCAAAGGCCATTAACTTCATTCCCTCCTGTAGCTGCGGCGCTACCGTCGCTCCGGCCAGCGCCTCTCCTTCCGGCAGATTGGAGAGGAACTGCGACAATGCCTGGTACACCGGGTCTTCCACATCCGTAAAACTGGATTTGGTCACATATTTCAGCGGGTTGTAAAACCGTATGTGAAAACCGACGGTATTCCCGTGATTGTTCCGGGCATTGTACAAGGTACTTTTCCTTACACTTCGCCACAATGCGGTATCATTGTCCACCACATACTGAAATTCATCCGTCGCGTCGTTCCAGCGGAGCAGGAGGTTGTCCTTTACCACGGTGCCATGCAGGCGCCGCAGCGTTTCATCGTCCTGCGCGATAGCCTGACTGCTTATAATGGCCAGCAGCAGGACCGGTAACATGTGTTTCATAAGAGAAGATTTAGGGAATGAAGAATACAGCGGATCATTCGGCCCGCTGCGGAGCGGGCGCAAGCAGACCGGCCAGTGCGCCAATGGCCCCGGACCCGATGGCGGTGAAAATGGTCGGCAACTTGCCATCTCCATCGACACTGTCATTGAGCATCAGCACAACGACGCCAAGAATGATCAGGAGGATCGCCGCTCCAAGGGCGGACACCACCAACCGGTAGACCCATACATCATTACGGGGGTTCTTTGGTTCAAACTGCTGAACAGCTTTTAAAGGATCTTCCTTAAATTCGTTCTGGAGCTCGGAGTTTTTTTCCAACTCTTCCTTGAATTGCTTGAAGGTTTGCATTTCTTTGTTCATAGTGGGAGATTTTTATGTCTCAAAGCTACCTTACCCGTGAAAGGCCGTCAACGGGGAAAACACGGTATTAAAGGGGGGTGTTTTCCACGGTGCACTGAGCGAAGTTCCCGTTTCTGCCCGTTTTAGATTAAGTTTACATACTGATTATCAATCAAATGAATAAATCCCAGGCATTATCCCTTTTCCCGGTTCAAAACTCCGGCCTAAATTGATCCCATCATTAAACCTCAATCACTTCATCATGAAAACAACACACCTTTTTGCAGGCGCCTTTTTATCCCTTGGCGTACTCTTTTTAACCAGCTGCCGCAACTGTCCTGATAGCGGTGGTCAGAAGGCTTTGCAGGACTCATTGAGTTCCTACCGGGCGGCATTTTTGCAGGATGAGGCATTCGCGAAGATGTTCGAAGGAGCGGATGACGATGGGCAGGAAGTGCGGCTATCAGAAGCCAGGCAATGCATCGCCCTTTACGAGGAAGAAATGAAAAAACGCGGGATACTGCATAAAGACTCCAGCTTCAGCCCGCCCATTGTTATCAACAACAGGATGGACATTACCTATGCCGTCAAATTCAACGGCTTCAAATTCAAGGAGTGGATGCTGCGCCGGTATTATGGCAGAACCGGAGAGGTCCATTTCAAACTGGCTTTCGGTATTTACACGCCTGCATTCCTGAGCACTTATTTCCCAAATAGTCCCACTGCCAGGGGAAGCAGGTTGAACAGGATCACAGCTTTTGTCATTCCTTATTCCACAGATTCCACCCAATCGCTGAGAGACGACGAATTTGCCTATAACCTCGGCGGATTAGAACCCTGACCCATGCAACTTTACACCTACCAATACTTCCAGTTACTAAGCCTGCTGCTGGCAATCATTTGCTACAGCGGGCTTGGTAGATACCGGCTGTCCATGTTTCTGCCCATGCTGTTGATCGTTAACCTGATAGAGATCACCGGCACCAATTACCGCATGCTGGGCTGGCTCCCCTGGCTGTCCAACCATGCGATATACAATTACAACCTGCTGCTGGAAACACCGCTCCGGCTTTACCTGTTTGGACAAATGCTGCAGCTCCGGCCGAACGAGCGGCATACCTTCACCGGCATCGCCTTTATGTGTTTGCTCGTGATCGTACTGAACTACCTGTTTTTGCAGGGACCGGCCGTATTCAATACTTTTTCCTTAATATTGATACAGATCGTCACCATTGTGCTTTCCTGCTTTGTCTTGTTGCGGCTGGCCCTGAAAGAAGATATACAGTCAAGTCTCTGGAAAGACCCCTATTTCTGGATCAACGCAGGATTGCTGCTTTTTGCCCTGATCACGCTGGTATTACTTGGATTGCAGCAGTTCCTGCAGGCGCAAAAAGTGATGCTTTGGGGAAAAAGCCTGTACAAAGTCATCATGCCCGTCCCGAATATCATATTATACCTGTGTTACAGTTACGCATTTATATTATGCAAGACAGTCAAAGCCAGATAATCATCATCATTATCGCCATAACGGTGGTACTGCTTTTCATCGGGATACTTTTCCTGGTGATGATATGGTCTTACAACAACAAGAAGATGCAGATGGCGCGTGAAAAGCAGCAGATACAGGATGCTTTTGAGAAACAATTGCTGCAATCGCGGCTGGAAATGCAGGAAGAAACCTTTAACAACATCAGCCAGGAGATACACGACAATGTAGGCCAGTTGCTCAGCTTTGCCAAGGTGCAGCTGAATATCATGGAGCAGCAGGCCGCTAAAGGGCCGGAGGATATCAAAGCGGTAAAAGAAACGATCGGCACCGCCTTCAGCGCATTGCGCAACATTGCCAGAAGCCTGAGCAGTGACAGGATACAATCTTTCAGTTTGACCGAGAATATCCGGGAAGAGATACGGCGGATGGAACGCGCCGGGATCAGCATCGGCTTTACCGTAGAAGATACCGAACAACCGGTTAACCCCCAGTCCAAACTCCTGCTGTTCCGCATGATACAGGAAGCCCTGCAGAATATCCTCAAACACAGCAGCGCTACCAGCGTTGATATCCGCTTCTCATACCTTCCGGAGCGCCTGCATATCGTAGTGCGGGACAATGGCGCGGGGTTCGATGTAGACCAGGAGATCAGCAAAAAAGAAGGCCTTGGCCTGCAGAATATCCTCAACCGGGCGCGCCTGATCGGTGGTACGGCGTCCATCACGAGCCAGCCCGCGGAAGGAACATCCATTCACATAACCGCACCATATGCCTGATACCAGATATATCGCTATTGTAGACGATCATACCATGTTCCGCAAAGGCCTGGCAGCGCTGATCAACCTGTTCCCCCGGCATGAAGTGCTGTTTGAGGCATCCGATGGCCGGGAAATGATCGAGCGGCTGAAATATCAGCGCCTGCCGGATATTATCCTCCTGGATGTGACCATGCCCGGAATGGACGGGTATGAAACGGCCGACTGGCTGCGTACCCATCATCCGGATATACATGTGCTGGCGCTCAGCACCATGGAATCCGAGATCGCCATCATTAAAATGGTGCGCCACGGCGCCAAAGGCTATATCCTCAAAGATGCCGAACCGGATGAGCTGAAACTCGCCTTTTCCGAAGTATGCGCGAAAGGCTTTTTCTTCAACGATCTCATCACCCGGAAGGTCATGCAATCCATTACCCAGCTGGTGAATGAAAACTCGCCGCTGAATACCTTCGTAAAGTTGTCGCAACGTGAACTGGATTTTATCCGCAAGGCCTGCAGTGAAAAAAGCTACCAGGAGATCGCCAAAGAAATGTTCGTCAGCGAAAGAACAGTGGACGGATACCGGGAAGCGCTGTTCCGGAAGCTGAATGTCTCCACCCGTGTGGGACTGGTGATGTATGCGGTGAAGAATAACCTGGTGGTGCTTTGAGCAAATAGCGTACAGCAAACGGAATAAGAAGGGCTGTATCAAGATCGCATTACTTTTGATACAGCCCTTAATAGCATGACTAAAGTACTTGCAACACCCTAGGCCGGCAATTTCAGCACCTGCCCGGCTTTCTCCAGTCTTGCCGCCAGTTTCGCATAATCAAGTTGCTGCACCGTTACGCCTTCTTCTATTGCCAGTGCCGCAGCAATGCCCGCGCTCTGCCCAAGCACGATCCATGCCGGTTCTACCCTGACGGAGGAGAATGCCACATGCGAAGAAGAAAGGCATACCGGTACCAGCAGATTACTGCACTCCGCCGCTTTCGGCGTAATGGCGCGGTAGGGCATCTGGTAAGGCGGCCCGATCTTCCTTGTTTTCAGATGTTTCGGGAAGATGGTGCCTTCGTTGATAAAACCATCTTCCGTGGCAATGCGCTGGCAATCGTGAGAATCTATCGGGAAGGAACCGATGCCTATGGAATCCGGCTTCGCCAGATCATGCAGTATATCCTTCTCCGTTAGAAAATATTCTCCTTCCATTCTTCGCGCTTCCCGCACATACAACACAGGCGGAAAATGCCCGAAGGAAGTGAATTCATCCTTTGCATAACCCAGTCCGTCCATCTGCTTCCGGACCTTCTCCGGTATGTCCGGATCGGTTGTCAGGAAATGAAAAAGCCCTTTGCAATATTCCGTATGTGCGTCCCATATAGCCTGCCGCTGACGCGCCGAACCGTCGGGATAACCGGCATTCAGCCCTACCAGTCCAATTGACAATTGCAGCCCGATGCCATTGTTGCCGTCCAGCTTATTGCCGGGCAGCGGGTAAAGATCGATCAGGCGTTCCGTATCCGGATAGGCTTTCAGGTAGCGGCGGATCAGTTCATATGCTGCGGGGTCGTAGTTCTCCGGTTTCGTAAAGGGTACGCGGTTGGCGGGATCCCTGGTGAAACAGAAGCGGAAGCTGTAGGTCATGATCATGTTATCCCCCTGCCCTTCGGGGGCCAGGCGGGTGGTGGAGATGTACGGCAAAGGTTTCCCCTGCGCATCATACACATCCAGCTTTACCGGTTTTTTCGGATAGATGGCGCCGGCCAGCGGTTCATTGAACTCGTCCCTGCTTTCGCGGCCCACCCGGTATTTCACCCCGGCGGCGGCCATCAGGTCACCTTCATAACTCGCATCGATGAACACCTTTCCGGAGAATGTTTTGCCGGACAAGGTGCGCAGCGACCGGATGGCCGTGCCTTTACGCTTTACGCGGCGCAACGTTTCGCCCAACATCACTGTCACCCCTGCTTCGTCCAGCATCTGGTGGAAAATGCGTTCTGCTACATGCGGTTCATACGTCCATGGCTTGTTATCTTTTACGCTGACGCTGTATGGCAATTTGACGCCTTTGCCGGTATAATGATTTTCCACCCGCAGATGGAATTCCTCGAATATTCCTTTCAGCGCTTCGCGGGCCATCTGGTTGGAATCGCTGAAGCTCAGCCCTCCGCTCATCACGCCTCCTGCTATCGGAAGCGGTTCTATCAGCACAGCCCGTTTCCCTTCCCGGCCCGCTGCTACCGCTGCGGCAATACCGGCGGGTGTGGCACCATATATCACCACATCAAAATCATGCTGCAGGCCGCTCAGCTTCATCACAAAATCGGCGGCACTGGCTTTACCTGTTGAAAACAACTGCGGCAGTACCGTTGCTGCGAGCAGGGATGAACGGATGAATGTACGGCGGTCCTGTCCGGCGCCGGCATTTTGTTGATCAATTCCTGTTTTATGTTTCATCTGTTAATATAATTTTTCACGGGTCAGATGGAATGTTATTGCATCTGTTAATATAATTTTTCACGGGGCAGATGGAATGTTATTGCATCAATTCATGTTTTAATTATACCCCGGGTTCTGGTCCTGCGCAGGATCCAGCGCCTTATTGTAATTCATTTCCGAACGCGGGATCGGCCAGAGATAATTTTTCTCGGCGATAGAAAGACCTTTCACCGCCATGATGATCTCCTCTGCCCTGCCGGTACGTTTCAGCTCCAGCCAGCGTTTGCCTTCGAACTGGAATTCGTAGCTGCGCTCCTTCATCACCAGGTCCAGGAAACTGCCGGCGTTATAATCCTGCCAGTTAAAATCAACCGGCGAGGGCGTTTCCGGATCGAAGCCATAAGCGCGGCGATGCACTTTGTTCAGCGCTTCCATGGCGTCAGCAGTAGGCCCATTGCCGGCGCGGCTGGCGGCTTCCGCGTAGATGAGCAGCAATTCGGAATACCGGTAAATGGGCAGATCATTCCCCGCGCCCCGCTGGCTGACCGCCTGATTGTCCCGGTACTTGCTGCTCACGAGCGAATTGGCGCCCAGCCCGATATTAATATTGTTCCATAGCCCTTTCCGGAAATCGGCATCATCCCAGGTCTGGTACACGGGGTTGCGGTTGTCGCCATAAATAGCATAAGCCCCGCCAAAGTTGAAGTAACCGGTACTTGGGTGATTGGTGATCCAGAGCATGTAGTTGCCCTGTCCGTCCTGCCGCATATATTTCATGTAGAAGATCTCTTCCGGTGTGGTGATCACAGCCGGGCCGTATATTTTCTGATAGTCAGCGGTACTGGCCACCGGTACAAGCGCGTATTTGCCCGCAGTGATCACTTCCTGCGCTTTATCCCTTGCATCCTCGTAACGTTCCAGTTGCAGGTACACATCCGCCAGCAGGGTCTTGGCCGCCCATTTGGAGGGGCGCCCGGTTTGCGGTGCATTGTCCGGCAGGTCCGTTTCCGCTATTTCCAGATCTTCCAGGATCAGTGCGTATATCTCTTCCGGCGTGCTTCTAGGCAGATCGGTTTCCGAAATATTGTTCTCCGTGCGGAGCAGTACACCACCCCAGTTACGGACCAGATGGAAATAGCTGAACGCCCGCAGGAAACGCGCTTCACCTACGTACCGGGTAATGTCCGTTTCACTGATGGCGTTGCCGTTGGGGGCGTTGCGGATCACAAAGTTGGCGTTCCGGATGCTGAGATAAAAATCACTCCAGAACCCGCTCACACGGGTGGTATTCACATCATTCAATCCCTGGTATTCGTTCATCTGCGCCCAGCTGCCGCGGCCATAACCGTAATCCGACTGGCATTCCAGCGTGGCAATATAATTGGGTATGGTATTGGCCCGCAGGGGCGTATAAATCGCATTCACGGCTGATTCCACTTCTTCCCTGGTATTGTAAAAAGTTTCAACAGCCACTGTCTTCGGCCGCTCCTCCAGCGATTTCTGACAGGAAATCAGCGATAGCGGCAATATAAACTTCAGTAATATATCTCTGGTATTTTTCATGGCACATCGTTTAGTCGTTCAAGTGATTCTAGAAACCGGCCCTGATGCCGAAGGTGAAAGATCGCGCTGTGGGATAACTGTAATTGTCATATCCCTGTGCGGTTGAGTTCTCGCCGCCATTGGAATTCACCTCCGGGTCCCACCAGGAATATTTGGTGAACGTGAGCAGGTTCTGCCCGCTGGCGTATATCCGCAGGTTTCGCAGCCAGTTGATCCCCGCTTTCTGTACCGGAAGGTCATACCCCAGTTCCACATTTCTCAGCCGCATGTAGGAACCATCTTCCACAAACCTGTCCGATGCCCTTACCGTAGTGTTATAGCTGATGACGGGATATTTCGCATTCGGACTGGAAGGCGTCCAGTGGTTCTCGTAGACCTCCCGCGGCATATTCAGGCCAAAACCATAATCGATCGTATTGCCGATTGAGCTGATATTGAAGATGTCGTTACCCTGCGAACCCTGTATAAAAATGCTTAAGGAGAAATTGCGGTAAGACATGTTCGAATTGATGCCATAGATGAAATCCGGGTTGGGATCACCAATATAGGTCTTGTCCTGCGCAGTGATCGATCCGTCCTTATCCACATCCACAAAACGGATACGGCCATTGTCGTCATACCCGTCCTCCAGGTATCCCCAGAAACGGCCGATCGGCTGGCCTTCCCGGAGGATGTTGCTGATATCGCTCACAACAACGGCATTCACGCTTCCGCCCAGGATATCTTCGCCGTCATACAGTTTCAGCACTTTATTACGGTTCATGGAGATGTTCGTGTTCAGGTCCCATTTAAATGCACCGGTCAATATCCTGGCATCCACACCGAACTCAAATCCCTGGTTCCTGACCTCGCCCACATTGCGCACCGTTCTCTGGAAGCCCATGGAAGATGGCAGGATCACATTGTTGAGCAGGTCCTTTGTCGTCTTTACATAATAATCCGCGGTGACTACTACCCTGTTGTCCAGTATGCCGATATCCAACCCTATATCCTTCTGTTCGGTGGTCTCCCATTTCAGGTCACCTGGCAACACGGTGCCGGGCGCGTAGGTAGTGGCGAGCGCATCGTCAAACACGGTTTTCCCGGAGCCAAGCTGGTTAAGCGTGGCATATGGACTGATGGCCTGGCTGCCGGTATAGCCCCAGCTGGCACGGAGCTTCAGGTCTGAGAAGAAACCGATATCCTTCAGGAAATCTTCCTCCGAAACACGCCATGCAATGGCTGCGGAAGGAAACCCTCCCCATTTATTGCCCTCACTGTAACGGGAAGATCCATCCTGCCGGAAACTGATCGTTGCCAGGTATTTATTGTCGTAACTGTAGTTCACCCTTGCCAGCAATGATACGAGGGCTGATTTTGCATACCCTGAACCGGGTATGCCCGGCGCATCGGCCGCTCCCAGATCATAGGTTTGGGACGCATCGCTCAGAAAGCCAACGCCTCTGCCGTTGACAAAGGTGGTCAGAAAGTCCTGGTAGGTAAAACCCGCTACAGCTGCAATATTGTGCTTGCCTGCGGTTTTATTATAGCTGATGGTGTTCTCGCTCAGCAGGCTGGTGAACTGGCTGGCGCCCACGCTGGCCACACCCTGGGAATTGACGAAGCGGGTGGTGGTGTACGTGTCGGTCCGGTCGTCCCGGTTCTCTATGCCGCCGGAGATCTTCACGGTAAAATCAGGCAGCGGATGATAGATCAGTGCGGCATTCGCCAGTACCACATTCGCTTTGGTGCTGGTCGTCTGCTCATTGATAAAATTGATGGGATTGATAAGATCTGTTGCGATGAAAGGATAAGCCGTTGCCAGTACCCGGTAAGAGCCGTCATCGTTATAAGGCGTCAGCGTGGGCGGCGCTGAAATAGCCGCGGCGATCATGGAATTGCCCCGGCTTCCACCGCGACTATCCTTACGGTCTGTCTGCAAACGGGAGAAGGTGCCGGAGAAATTGACGCTGAACTTTTTGCTGATCTCATGATTGATATTGGTGCGCAGGGAATAGCGGTTATAATCGCTGCCCTTTACAATGCCGTTCTGTGCAAATACGCTGCCGGAAAGGGAGAACTGCGTTTTTTCATTCCCGCCGCTGACGTTCAGGCTGGTCAGCTGCATGGGAGCGGTCTGGAATACCAGGTCCTGCCAGTCATACCCTTCCCCGAAATTATCGATCTGTTCCTGCGTGAAATAGGGTTGCTGGTTATCGTTCACTGCCCTTTCATTATAGAAAATGGCATATTCCTTTGCGTTCATCAGGTCCAGTTTTTTACGCAGGGATTGCGTGCTGTAGCTGGTTTCGAAGTCCACTTTCGTTTTACCCGCTTTCCCTCTTTTGGTGGTGATGAGCACAACGCCGTTGGCGCCGCGGGAACCGTAGATCGCTGTGGCGGACGCATCTTTGAGGATGTCGATGGTCTCGATGTCCATATTGTTGAGCACGGTTGGATTGGTACCGGACACCGGAAAACCGTCCACCACATACAAAGGCTCGTTACTGCCCATGATGGAGTTGGTGCCCCTGATCCGTACGCTCACCGGGCCACCGGGCGAACCGTTGTTCTGCAGCACATGTACACCGGCGGCGCGGCCGGAAAGCGCCTGCAACACGTTGGCGGCAGGCACGGCATTGATCTCTCTGGACTTCACCTGGGTCAGCGAACCGGTAAGGTCTTTTTTCATCACTGTACCATAACCTACTACCACTACTTCGTTCAATCCTTCATTGGATGGCTGCAGCGTGATGTTAAAAACCGTTGTTGTGCCTACCGGGCGTTCCTGCCGGGCGAAGCCCAGGTAGGAGAATTCCAGCACGGCGTCACTGCCGGACACGGTGATGCTGAACTTCCCGTCGTTATCCGTGACGGTACCGGCAGAAGTGCCTTTTACCTGCACCGTAACCCCGGGCAGCGCCTGCCCCTTGTCATCGCTGACCAGTCCGCTGACCGGTATGGATGGCACCGTATCCCGTGTAGCGGGACGTTCATACAATTTGACGATCACGGTCTTTTCCACGATGTTGTACGCCAGCGGCTGATCTTTCATGACCAGGCGCAGCACCTCATCCAGCGTGGCATCCTGTACGGAAACGGAAACCGGCCTGGCAGAAGCCAGCACTTTGTTGCTGTAGAGAAAATCGTAGCCCGTTTGTTTGCGGATATCCTGGAATACCTGCCGGATGGCGGCATCCTTCCTGGAAAGGGTGATCCGCTGTTGCGAAAAGCCTTCAGCGCTTGATTCCATAAGAAAAGTCAGCAGAAGGATGGTTGTTAATCGCATACGCCATAAGATTTTGGATCGGTAAGAGCGCTTTATGCAATAGTCTTTGCAGCGTGCATAAATTTGCATACTTTTAAAAAGTTTAGGTGTGGAATGATGAATTCTGTCCGGAATTTTTAATGAAGCACCTGATCGGCCGGGAACACTTCCGATGTCCCGGCTTTTTCATGCGTGGCAGAAGCTTATGTTTTCATACGTGGTGTATTTATGATGTATATATCGATGTGGAACCTGGATCAGCGCCGGCCGCTTACCGTCACCTTTCTCCCCGTAGTGCTGAAATGCACTTCTCCCGTTAACTCAAGCATCCTGAATACCTGCGACGCGTTGACGCTCTTGCGGATATTCCCGTTGAGAAAAACGCGCAGGGAATCTTCATAACTGATCTCTACATTGTACCATCTGGACAATTGCCGCATGATGCTGTAGATGTCTGTATTGGAAAAATAAAATTCGTTGTTCTTCCAGGCAATCGCCTCTTCCAGGCTGGCCTTGCCCACCCGGATATCCTCCGGCAACGCCCTGTCCATCACTGCCTGCTGGCCCGGTGAAAGCATGGTCGTCCTGCTCCGGCTGGTAACCTTTACACTTCCTGTTACCAGGGTGGTTTTAATGAACGGCTCATCCTGGTAGGCCATGATATTGAAACTTGTGCCCAGCACTTCCACCGTTCTTTCCGGCGCACCATCCGGCTGCAGCAGCCTCACCCTGAAGGGCCTGGACGCATTCGGCGCCACCTCAAAGAACGCTTCGCCGTTCAGCACCACTTCCCTTTCCTTTCCCGGAAAAGCCACCGGGAACCGCAGGGAGGAAGCCGCATTCAATAAAACAGCAGTACCGTCAGGCAATACCACTTCATATCTGCCCCCTTTGGGTGTGGTGAGGGTATTATACTGCACGATGCCCGCGGCCTCATTCTCCACCTGGTAAGCCAGCTTTCCGCCGGCCTGTTTCATCACAATGGTATGGCCCTGTTTGGACAGGGAACCGGCGCCTGTGCTGTCCAGCGTAATGGTAGAGCCATCCGCGAGCGTCAGCACCGCATTGTCGGATCCGGGCGGTATCTCCTCCGGAAGGGTAGTTATATTTTCGATCAATGATTGCGGGCCTTCCCGCTGCTGCATCAGGTAAAAACCACCGCCGGCCAGTAAAATTGCGCCCATCACAGCCGCGGCCAGCCACATCCTGTGCAGGACAGGCCGTTTTAGCGGCATTTCCTTTCCTGCGTCATCCGGCAACCGGTCCATATACGCGATGATATACTCATCCAGCACTCCCTGCTGCTGCAGGTGAAAAAAAACTTCCAGCTCCTCATCCGAGGCCTGGTTCTTCATATATCTTTCCACCAGCTGGTGATAAAATGCTTTTTCTTCCATGGGCTTCATGACAATATGCTACACTGCAACACTACCCGATCACGCAGGCTTAGCGGCAGCTTGTAACTATACGACAAAAAAAACGGTGCTGAGGGTACCCCAGGGGAGAAAAAAAAATTTAAAGGCGGTGTATAAAAGTGAGGAGCAGGCCGAAAGAAATGCCCAGGTCCCTTTCTGCGGCGGATCGCAACGTTTTCATGGACCTTACCATATGCTTCTTGACAGCATTCCGGGAGATGCCCAGGCGCCGGGCCACATCTTCATAACTGTACTGCTGATCCCTGCAAAGACGGAATACCTTCCGGGTCTGCGGCGGCAGGGTTTCCAGTATCCGGGAAAAATGGTCCAGGTATGCCTGGGTGAGCATACCTTCTTCTGTATCGTTGCGCAGTGCTGAAAAATGATGGATGATCTCTGCCTTCACCGCAAGTTCGGATGAAGCCCGTTTCAGGCAATTCAGCGCATGATTGCGTGCGGAGATAAATACATATCCCTTCAGCGACTGCACGTTCGCAAACTGCTGTTGCGCTTCCCAGAGACTGATAAAGGTCTCCTGGGCCAGATCTTCCGCCAGTGCGGGCGATTTGACCAGTTGCTGAATGAATTGCGCCACAGGCCGGTAATAGCGGTCATACAGCAACGCAAAAGCCTGCTCGTCCCCTTTCGAAAGGCGAATCAGCAGTTCTTTGTCATCGTAATATGAAATATGCGCTGTCAATACCGTGGAATTTGCATGGTTGGTTAGTTAAAGCTACAAAAAACCGGCTAATCGGGCAAAGAAACACAGGGAATGGCCCAAAACGGCTATAGCGGCTCCGGTACTGTTATTTTTACAAACCCGTGAAAAAATCGGGTACTGCCTTCTCCCGTAATAAATGCAATACCACCGCAGTGTAATCCCAGTTTCGTGTTATTGCAGAGTTGATGCCGGCCTGCTTTCTTTACAGATAAAACCCTTTCCCTTTTCAACTTTAACCCGCAAAAAAACTATCAATGAAAAAATCTTTACTCTTTTCCCTGCTTCTCCTGCTCCATTTTGCCGCCATCGCACAACCCTCCGGATACACACCGGGCGAACAGGTATGCTGGAATTTCAACGGCCGTGATCACGGCTATTTTAAAGCGGCCGGCAACGGAGAAAGACATATCCTTATTTCCTTTACGGGCGATGGGGAAACCAATTGCTCCAACTACCAGAATCAGGCGCCGCAAAAATGGCTGAACGATGCGGGCCTTAACTGGGACGGGCGTACCGTACGGGGCCCAGGGGATACCATCATCTGGGAAGTGCTCACCATTCCGCATAACTCCGCTACTTTCATGGCCAATTATGCGGCGGACATCAACTATTTTTTCGCCAATATCGCTTTCATCGACACATCCGACTATTCCAGGTTTCACATGGAAGGATTGAGCGGCGGCGTAGGCCGGATGTGGGGCTTTATGACCAATTTGCAGGATCACAACAGTCCTTATCGCCATATATTTTCCACTACCATCAGTCAATCCTGTGCCTGGCTGGGCCAGACTACCGAGATGGCCGCTTACAGTCATAACCGGCGGCACTGGGTATGGTACGGAACTGCGGACGCCAATCCCGGCACTCCCCCCGCGGCATCCGTTTCATTGTACAATACGCTCAATGGCACCAAACACCTCACCGCCCAAAGCGGCTCAGGCCACGGGGCTTCAACCTGGGACAGCTGCATGTCCCTTCATGGAACGGATACCCTCACCAACCGCTGGCTATGGATGGTTGCCAAAAACGATACTGCCGTGCCTTGCGATATCGGTGGTGGTCCGGAGGGTTATGTGCCCGGCACACAGGTAAACTGGCGATTCAATGGGCGCGATCACGGCTATTTCCGCGCTGCGGGATGCGGAGAAAGGCATATCCTCATCAGTTTTATCGGCGATAGTGTGATTGATAGCACCAATTACCAGAGCGAATCCCCGCAGAAACTGCTGAACGATCTGGGGATCAACTGGGATGGCCGTACCGTGCGCGGCCCCGGGGACACCATCATCTGGGAGGTGTTCTCGATCCCTTACAACAGCGGTTACTGGCTCCCGAATTATGCCAGTGATATCAACTACTTCTTCTCGCATATCGCTGAAATCGACACCACGAATCGCGACCTGTTCCATATTGTGGGTGTAAGCGGCGGCGTGGGCCGCATGTGGGGGTATATCACGAATGACCAGTCTCACAACAGCCCCTACCGCGACCTGTTCTCCACGACCATTAGTGTAGCTACACACTGGTTCTCCAACTATGCCCCGCTTGCAACCTACAGCACCGGCAGACGGCACTGGGTATGGCATGGCGCGGACGATGCCAGCGGCACCAATCCGCCCGCTGCCTCCACGGCATTGTACAACACGCTCAACGGCGACAAGATACTTACGTTCCAGGCCGGAGCTGGTCACAGCGCTGTGACGGTGGACAGCGTTTTCAGCCTCGCCGGCACAGACAGCAGCAGCAACCGCTGGATATGGATGGTGCAATCCGGTACATCGGGCGGCAGCTTGCTGCGTGGTGGTGAACTACTGTCCTACAAACAGCCCGCAGCCCCGCTAAAACAGGCACGCCTCTATCCCAATCCGGCGACGAATTACGTGTACGTTGAGCTGGATGCCCTCCCGCAGGGAGCCTATCGTATAGCCGTAACCGATATGAGCGGAAAGGTACAAACGGTCATGAACAATGTAAAAGGAACCAATTGCCAGGTAGACGTATCCCGGTTGCCCAAAGGAATGTACATACTGCAGGCAGAAGGCGGCGGAAAAAATATCCGGCTGAAATTCCTCAAGGAATAATAACCGGGACCATGAAGTTGGCAAGGGGTTGAGCTGATCAGCCCCTTGTTGTTTTCGGGCATGTCCAATGCCCGCCTGTTCATATCCGGACACCCATCGTCCATATCCGAACAAAAAAAATGGTGATATTTGCCCATACCTGCATCTGGCGGGGCGCTTATAAAATGGCACGCCGATTGGATCAGGCCGGTAAATGTTCCCTGATGTTTAAACAACACCTGTTACTGACCTTCAGAAACTTCAAACGCTATAAAAGCTCGTTCTTCATCAACCTGACCGGCCTCAGCGCAGGGCTTACCTGTGCTTTGCTGATCTGTCTCTGGGTGATCAGCGAAATGGAGACCGACAGGTTTCACAGCAGCCGCATTTACCAGGTAGTGCAAAATGAGCATCTCGGCGGCGCAGTGAACACCGTGGAGGGCACTCCCGGCATCCTGGCCGATGCGCTGGCCGAAGAAATACCCGGCGTGGAAAGTGCCGTAACCGCTTCCCCCGGCTTCTGGCTGGCACAAAGCAGGATAGGCACTAAAGGTCAGCCCGCACTTAAAGCCGCGGGCAGGTTTGCAGGAGCAGACTTCTTCAAAGTGTTTTCATACCCGTTGCTGTCCGGCAATAAAGAGAACGTACTATCCGGCCGGAATACGGTCGTGATCTCGGAAAGCCTGGCCCGGAAACTGTTCGGCACAACAAACGTCACCGGGAAAGAACTGATATGGACCAATACGGAAATGGAAGCGGAAAGCCTTGCACAGATCACGGGCGTATTCAAAGACCTGCCTCCGGCCGCATCGGAAAAATTCGACTTCCTCGTTTCGCTGGATGTAATGCTCAGGGCCGGCAACGGCGCATACACCAAGTGGGGGAATTACGGGCCGCAAACATTTGTGTTATTGAAAGACAACACTGATCCCGGACAATTCAACGACCGCATCAGCGGCTTTATGAAAAGCAAAGGCCAGGAAAATTATACCTTGCTGGCCAGGCCATATGCCGATGCCTATCTGTACAACAGGTTTGAAAATGGCAAAGTGGCCGGCGGAAGGATAGATTATGTGCGGTTATTCTCGCTGATCGCGGTTTTTATTGTGCTGATAGCCTGTATCAATTTTATGAATCTTGCTACAGCCAGAGCTTCACGAAGGCTAAAAGAAATAGGCGTAAAAAAAGCAATGGGCGCGCCAAGGGCTTCACTCATCGTGCAATATCTCCTGGAATCGCTGCTGATCACTTTCATGGCACTGATCATCTCGTTAGTGGCAACGGGCCTGTTGCTCCCGGAATATAACAAGATCACGGGCAAGGCGCTTTCCCTGCAATTTGACGCAAGGCTGATCACGGGTCTGCTGGCCATTGCCATTGTCACCGGCCTGATATCGGGAAGTTACCCCGCGCTTTACCTCTCCGGCCTGAAACCGGTGAGAGCTTTGACCGGGAAGCTGAACCTCTCCGCCCAGGCGCTCTGGGCAAGGCAGGGGCTGGTAGTGTTCCAGTTCGCTTTCTCCGTGATACTGATCGTGGCCGTACTGATCGTGTACAAACAAATGGAATACGTACAGCACAAAAACCAGGGGTACGACCGGGAGCATGTGCTGTATTTCGAGATCGAAGGTACTTTCAGGAACAGGGTGAACTATGTTGTCGATGCCGTAAAAGGAATGAATGGCGTGGTCAATGCTTCCAGTATTGATCGTGAGCTGCTGGGAGATCTCAGTTACACAACAGGGACTTTCGGCTGGGAAGGGCGTAATGAAGAAGAGATGATCAGGTTCCAGCGCGCCGATGTGAACACCGGCCTGATAGAGACCTTAGGCATAACAATGAAGGAAGGGCGCAGTTTCTCGGAGAAGTTCGGCGCTGACACCACCGCCATCATCATTAATGAAGCCGGCATCCGCGCCATGCGGTTGAAAGACCCTGTGGGCAAGGTATTCACCCTCTGGGGAAACGATATGCAGATCATCGGCGTGATGGCGGATTTTCATTTTGAATCGATGCATAAAAAGGTAGGCCCGATGTTTATGCGATACAAACCGGGCAACACCAACAGGGTGATGGTAAAGGTGGCAGGCGGCAAGGCAAGTGAAGTCGTGACCCAGCTGGAGCGGTTCACCCGGGCCCAAAATCCCGGCTTCCCTTTCGACTACAAGTTCCTGGACCAGGATTTCCAGGCGCAGTATGCCGCTGAAAACAAGGTTGCGGCGCTGTCCGGTTACTTTGCCATACTGGCCATCGTGATCTCCTGCATGGGCTTATTCGGCCTGTCGGCTTTCGCGGCAGAACGGAGGTTCAAGGAAGTGGGGATACGGAAAGTACTAGGCGCAAGCAGCCTCAATGTCATCTTCCTGCTGTCCCGGGACTTCACCAGGCCGGTATTGCTGGCCATCCTGATCGCGTTGCCGTTGGGTTATGTATTGAGCCGTAACTGGCTGTCTTCCTACGCCTATCATATTGATATGCAGTACTGGTTCTTCCTGGCAGCCGGAGGCGTAGCATTCCTGATCTCCGCGCTGGCCGTATTGTTCCAGGCCTGGAAAGCAGCGGGCGCCAATCCTGCCCGGGCGATGAGAGCGGAATAATAATCAATTGCCATTTGCGCCCGCATCCTGAAATTGCAGACACAAATGGCATCGGCAGTTTCTTTTATAACTGCGTTACTTTTGCTTTGAATTTTCCATTCGTTATCTGTACAACTCCTTCGTCAATAGTGTAAGCTTCCCCGGAGAAGGTACCGTTTACCGTATTCGTAGTGCTGTCATAAGTATCTATACTGATATTTACGACTTGGCCATCCAATGGAGGCAAGGGCGCTGATGAGAAATTAGCAGCATAGATAACGGTCCCTTCCGGCAAAGTCATCAGTGCAAAGTCCGTTCCTGTTTCCTCCGTTTTATAGGTCCCCGTCTCGATCTTGCTGCCGGGAAACGCTACTGACAGGTTAAATGTGCTATCAGTAGTCCCATTTTCAAAGATGCCATACAAGGTCATTCTGGCGCCAATCAAATTCAGAAAGGCGGCGGTAACAATTTTTCCGCTGAAAGTCCTTCCATCTGCGGTAAACTGCCAGGTACCGATCGTTTCATCAAGAGGAATATCATCCTCTTTGCTTTCATTCTTTTTACAAGCTGAAAAGGCAATAAGGGTCAACAGTGCCACATACAACAGGTTCTTCATAAATAGTTAATTTCAAGGGTATAGAGATTATTTCAAAATACTTTCAATAAGAGCTTCGAAATATATAACATTTTTATATATTATTTTGATTCAAATTCACACAAACGTCAACCCATATCCAATCGTACTAAATATCAGCGCTACCATTAACATGGTTACGATGGAAAATATTCCTTTAGCCTCCCTGTGTAACGCCGGATTTTTACTAAATGCACCCATACGTGCTGACAGCCACAAGCCAACAGTAGCATCATATAGACCAATCAGGCAATTCGTGCCAATTGCAGGTTCCAGCCCAAAGTCCAATGAAACTATATAACCGATGTACGTGTACACTGACAATGAAAGGACTGTCAAGTACCCATACTCAAATCTCAATTTTCTGGAAGCAACTGCCCCCAACGTATCAATAACGGTGACACTTGCCATTCCGATAAGCAAAACCGGAAATAAACCCCTATAATTATCCATAATTGTCAGGTTCCATAAATATTGTATTTCCCTTCATACAACACAGCCCAAACACACCACACCTACAACTTCACACTCAGCGTAAACCCGCTCTGCTCCGTGCCATAAAATGGCGATAAGGACATCCGCTGACTCTTCCTGATGCTTTTATGCAACTGCGGCACAACAATGCCGGTGCCCGCCCCGATCAGGAAACCGGTGATCACATCCGTTCTGAAATGCTTTCCCGCCCGCATACGGTAATGCCCTACCAGCGCCGGAGGAACAGCTGCCGCCGAAAAGATGGCGATCCGCTTCCAGCCCCTGATCTGCTTGTAATCCGTCAGCACCTTCGCCAGAAAAAAAGTAGAGGTGGCCGCAAAGGAAACATGCCCGCTAAAGAAGGAATTGCTTTTGGCTACGCCGGTTTTCTCCTCCATCGTCAGACCCGCGTTATAGGTCAGCGGCCTGGCCCGGCGGATGGGAAAGGCGGCCGCAAAATACAAGGCATTATCTACCGTATGGGAAACGAGATATAAAGTAAGCAGATCGAGCCAGTCTTGCCGCATCTGTTTGTCCAGCATCAGCAGTACCGGGCTGAGAATGGAGATATTCAAAAAGAGATCGGAGGTCTTGTGCGATTGCTCAAACAATGCCGGGTCTTTGAAAGCGGCCGGCCGGTCAAATCTGTTAATATCGGCGGGATCAAGCCGGGCAACATCCTCCGGATCAAAAGCCGAACTGCGGTCCAGCGCCTGAAAACCGAAGGAGGACGCTCCTAATGCTACCACTGCCGCAGGCAACTCATATTTTACGTGCATGCGGTACAGTTTCACTTTTTCCGGGGCGGCCGAATCGCGCTGACACAAAGCCTCTACTGAGGAAAACAAAGACAGGAGCAGGATACAGCTTATTCTAATATATTTTGACCATAACATAGGCGGACATTATCTGCCTGTAAATGTAAAAGAATATTCTGATTTGCAGGATGCTGCGGTATCCCGGATAGTATTATTTTTACCCATGCGAAAATCCCTTTTCATCCTGTTGCTGCTCCCTGTAGCTTTGTCCGCACAGTTTACCGCGCGCCAGATCCGTGTGCATGATCCGGTAATGTTCCGGCAGGATAGTACCTGGTATCTGTTCTGCACAGGTCAGGGCATTGCCGTATGGTCATCCCCGGATATGAAAATATGGACACCGGAAAAACCCGTATTCCCGCAAGCTCCCGAATGGGCCGTTGCAGCGGTACCGGGGTACAAAGGCCATACCTGGGCGCCGGACATCAGCTTCCATAACGGTACCTGGTACCTGTTCTACTCCGTATCCACTTTCGGCAAGAATGGTTCCTGCATCGGTCTCGCTACCAATAAAACACTGCATCCCGGTTCACCGGATTTTAAATGGACAGATCATGGCAAGGTACTGCAGTCCGTTCCCGGCCGTGACGACTGGAATGCCATAGATCCCAACCTGGCATTCGATGAACAGGGCATTCCCTGGCTGAGCTTCGGGTCATTCTGGAGCGGCATCAAGCTGGTGAAACTTAATCCGGAGCTTACAGCGGCGGAGGGGCCTTTATTCTCCCTCGCCAGCCGCAGACCCAACGGCAACAGCGCCATTGAAGCGCCGTTCATCTTCAGGAAAGATGGGTTTTATTATTTGTTTGCATCGGTCGATTTCTGCTGCCGGGGGGAAAGAAGCGACTACAAAATGATCGTTGGCAGATCACGCCATATTACCGGGCCTTATACGGATCAAAAGGGCGAGGACCTGATGAAAGGCGGCGGCACCCTTGTGCTGGAGGGTGACAAAGACTGGTACGGCGTTGGCCACAATGCCGTGTGCACGTTCGATGGCAGGGATTATCTCGTGTTTCACGGGTATGATGCAGGAAACAGGGGCCGGGCCTGCCTCAGAACGGCGGTTTTGCATTGGGAGGACGGGTGGCCGAAGCCGGAGGCGCAACCGCTCCTGCCGTGATCACGCAGACCGGCCGGGTGAAGCCGCGGATGCATTCATTACCATAATATATTCAAGTATATTCTCCATATCCAGTATCCCGAGCAGTTGTTTGTTCTTTGTTACGATCAGCATGGTATGTTTATGCTGTTGCATCATCTGCAGCGCATTTTCCACGGGCTCGCCGGCCTCGATGAACCCGGGGTCCCTTTTTGTGGCCACATCCACAGCCGCATTTCCGGAATGTTGCTGCAAAGCCCTGATGATCCCGTCCCGGTCCAGCGTTCCAAAGGGCTGGTCCCCATCCATCACGAGAAAGTTCCTGGCCTGGCCGTTCAGCAACAGCTCCACCGCTTTGGCAATGGTATCCTGTCTTTGCAGCAGGGGTATTTCTTTCATGGTAACTTCCGCTACGGTATGACCTTTCAGCACAGTCTGCGTTTGTACCTGCTCCGATTCCGCCATCGCGCCAAGGAAAATAAACAGACCGATAAAAATGAGGAACGGGTTATAGAAAAAGCCGACAAATACAAACCCGATGGCCAGCGCCTGGCCGATCCTGGCGGCAATATTCGTGGCCACCGCTCTGCTCAGGCGGATGGCTAACAACGCGCGCAGCACTCTGCCGCCGTCCATCGGGAAAGCGGGAATAAGATTGAAGATCGCCAGCCACAAATTGACAATGGCAAGGCTCAGCAGGAAATTATCCGGACCAACGTGCGCAATGACGGAAAAGTCCGTGGGCAGTTTTGTGAGCTGCATGATCGCGAACAGCACAATAACGATCACCAGGTTCACGGCCGGTCCCGCCAGCGCCACGATCAGCTCCTGCATGGGCTTTTCCGGCATTTTCTCCAGCCGCGCCACACCGCCGATGGGCAGCAGGGTAATATCTTTTGTCTGGATCTGGAACCGGCGGGCCGCGAGCGCATGACCCAATTCATGTAATACAACGCAGACGAATAAGCTCAGCACAAAGATCACAGACCAGGTGATCTGCATGCTGTTCAGCCCCTGCCGAAGGTTGGCGAAGATGATCCAGAATATAATGATCGGGAACGTCCAGTGTATAAAAACCTGTATGCCTGCAATCCTGCCTATGTAAAGGGAATTTTTCATCGGTTTGTTTTTAGCTATGAATGAATCTGCCGCGCCTTCTGATCTGCCGCTGTACACAACAACCTTGTCCATTCCTGTTCATCATAGTTTATGAACTAATTCGCCTGTTGCCGGAACAAGTTCCGCCTGCGAGATATTTTCGATCCCTTTGATCAGCGCATCCGGCGTAAAGGAAATGGAATCGATACCCTGCTCCACCAGGAACCGGGAAAACTCCGGGAAATCACTGGGCGCCTGACCGCACAGCCCGATCTTGATACCGGCGCGCTTTGCGGCAGCAATCGCCTGTGCGATCATGGTAGTGACGGCTTCATCATTCTCGTCGAACAAATGGCTGACGATATCGGAATCCCTGTCCAGCCCCAGGGTCAATTGTGTAAGGTCATTGGAGCCGATGGAAAACCCGTCGAATAATTCCGCGAACTGATCCGCCAGTATCACATTGCCGGGGATCTCTACCATCATGTACACCTCCAGCCCCTGCTCGCCGCGTTTCAGTCCGAATGATTCCATTGTTTGCAGTACTTTCCTGGCTTCATTAACGGTGCGGCAAAACGGTATCATCACTTTGATATTGGTCAGCCCCATTTCATTCCTGACTTTCAGAACGGCATCACACTCCAGCCCGAAACCGGGCGCATACCGCGGGTCATAATACCTGGAAGCGCCTCTGAAACCGATCATCGGATTTTCTTCCTTCGGCTCAAAGAACTGCCCTCCGATCAGTGAAGCATATTCATTGGTTTTGAAGTCGCTCATCCGCAGGATCACTTCTCTTGGATAGAACGCAGCGGCGCATTTTGCAATGGATTCCGCCAGCTGATTTACAAAATACCCGGTTTTGCTCGCGTAACCTGCAGTCATCTGCGCAATGACGTTCTTCACCGGGCTTTCCGGCAGCTGGTCAAATTGCACCAGCGCCATGGGATGTATGAGAATGCTGTTATTGATAATGAATTCCATCCGCAACAGCCCAACACCGCCCACCGGATAATGCGATAATTCAAATGCCCGGTCCGGGTCCGCCAGAATGAACATCGGCGTTGTTTTCACCTCCGGCACTTTCGACAGATCGGTGGTGGCAACCTCGAAAGGCACGTTGCCTTCCAGCACCTGCCCTTCATCTCCTTCAATATTGGCGACGGTGATGATCTGCCCGTCTTGAATCACCCGGGTAGCGTCACCGGTACCCACAATGGCAGCGATGCCCAGTTCGCGTGCTACAATAGACGCATGACTGGTGCGGCCACCCTTGTTGGTCACAATACTCACCGCCTTGCGCAACAGCGAATTCCAGTCGGGATTCGTAATATCCGCCACCAGTATGTCCCCCTGCTGCAGTTTATGCGCTTCGCTCAGGGAATGGATGATGCAGGCGCGGCCGCTGATGATCTTTTTACCGACCGCTTTCCCCTTGCAGATCACTTTTCCTTTTTCCTTCAGCGTATAGGTCAATACTTCTCCGTGCTTCCGTTGAGAATGAACGGTCTCCGGCCTCGCCTGCAGGATGTATATCTTGCCGGTAATACCATCTTTTCCCCATTCAATGTCCATGGCCTGCCTGTAGTGCTTTTCGATCTCAAGGCTCCATCCGGCCAGTTGCAAAATCTCGCTGTCGGACAGTATCCACGCATTGCGTTGCTGCAATGGGGTTTCAACATTTTTTACCGGCCGCTCCGCTCCTCCTTCGTTATCATACACCATCGCATGTTCTTTCGCGCCCTTCTTACGGCTGATGATGGCATTTTTCCCCTGCTCCAGCGAAGGCTTGAACACCCAGTACTCATCAGGACTAACAGCCCCCTGTACAACATTCTCACCCAGCCCCCAGGCCCCGGTGATGTAAATGGCGTTCTGAAAACCGCTTTCCGGATCGATAGTGAAGATCACGCCTGCACAGCCTTCATCCGCGCGCACCATGTGCTGGATGCCGACGGACAAACCCGTTGTCATATGGTCAAATCCATTGTCGATACGGTATTTAACAGCCCTGTCGTTGAACAGGGAAACATAACATTTATGTACGGCAGTCAGCAGATTATCTTCTCCATGAACATTGAGAAAGGAATCATGCTGGCCGGCAAAACTTGCTGTGGGCAAGTCTTCCGCGGTGGCGCTGCTCCGTACGGCCACCGGCAGTCCTGTCCCGCCGCCGGATAACTCCCGGTATGCGGTGATGATGGCTGTTTTCACTTCATCCGGCAGTACCGCTTCGGAAACCAATGTCCTGCAGCGCCCGGCTACTTCCGGGAGATTGGAAAGCGATCCGCTATCCACCGTATCCAGCAAAATGCGAAGCTTGTCCGTCAGCCCGTTGTGCGCCAGAAAAGCCCGGTAGCCCGCTACGGTCACCGCAAAACCGTCCGGCACTTCAATGCCCAGGGGGTGCAGGTTGTTGAACATTTCGCCCAGTGAGGCATTCTTTCCGCCTACCTCGGGTAAATGAGCCAGACCGATACTGTTAAAAGGAAGGATGTATGTATTCATGATCATGATGTTTGAAACAGGATATTCCGCAATGCGGACAAGCGCAGGTAGCCAAATATGCTGCCACGGTTACCGGTTAAAATTAGCGGATACCCTGCTCCGGAATGATGATGCAGATCAACAGGTTCGCTGATCCGGGAACACTGTAAAAAGGATATTAATTTGATGTAATTTTAAATAAGGTAACCTTATTTGCATGATGCAAACAATATCCTGTGAACAGACGTGAGATCATTCGCCAATTAAGTCTTGCCCTGACGGCAGTCAGCCTTCCGATGCGGAATATCGCCCGTCCCTTCATCCGCTCAGGGGGCATGACATACAAAGGCATCAATTATGATACCGGTACACACTTCGATCCTTCCCGGCTTTCCGTAGAATGGAACAGCAGTGCCATGCAGCGGGACGTTAACGTCATCCGGGATGAGCTTCATTGCAATACGATCAGCCTTTTCGGCGCGGAGATAGCAAGATTGACCGAAGCGGCCGCTTTCGCCGCTGAAAAGGGCATGCATGTGTGGATACAGCCGCGGCTCTTCCATGCAAAGCAGGCCGATGTGCTGCAACATCTTGCCGCCACCGCCAGGGCAGCCGAACAGCTCAGGGAACGTTATCCGTCTATCATACTGAATACCGGCTGCGAAGCCAGCCTTTTTACGTCAGGGATCATTCCGGGGAACAGCCTGGAAAGCAGAATAGCCAGGCTCAGCAGCAACTGGCAGGAGATACCGGTTTACAATAAAAATCTGAACACCTTCCTGGAACAGGCCGCCGCCACCGCAAGAACACATTTTACCGGAACCATCACCTATTCCGCCGGCCTCTGGGAAGAAGTGAACTGGGAAAAGTTCGATATCATCGGGCTGGACCATTATATGGATGCATCCAATGAGCAAAGTTATGCCAGCAGCCTCCGCGCTTTTAAACGATACGGCAAACCGGTAGTGGTCACTGAATTTGGTTGTTGCTGTTATGAAGGGGCCGATAAAGCCGGTGCCGGCGGCCATGATATTATCGACTGGAAGATCAGCGGGCCGGTGATCAAACCCGGATATGTGCGGAATGAGCAGGTACAGGCGGATTATATTGCGCAGCTGCTGGAAATATTTTCGGAGGAACAGGTAGCGGGGGCATTTGTGTACGTTTTCAGCAACCCCTCACAGCCGCATACTGCTGATCCGGTATCTGATCTGGACATGGCCGGTTATAGCCTTGTCCGCACCATAGCCGCGACCGGCGGCAAGCCGGAACGCTGGGAACGGAAAGCAGCTTTTGAAACAGTAGCCGGATTTTATGACCGGCATTAAACCCGGCCACTGTTTGATAAAATCTCATCGGTGTTGTACCTGGAAGATCAGCGGATTACACGGAAGCTGCAATTGATAGGAATGGTGTTGCTCGTGAGCGAATCGCGCAGCATTCCCGCAAAGGTTCCGGTGATATAGCTGCCAGGGGTAGTCCCGTATTCAGACAAGGTGGTGGTGAAATTTCCTTCCCTGACATACAACAGCCTTCCTTCATCACTATATATATCCACCAGAAAAACAGGATAAGTGCCCGGCGCCTGTTCACCGGTGAACAAAAATATTATGTTCTCATACTGATTCCTGCCCCATCTGCCGCCAATGGCAGTGATACTGGAATTCTGCGACGGCCGGGAGAAAAAAACGGTATCCGCAGGCGGTAAGATCTCGTATTCCACTCCATTCAGGGAATATTTAATGTATGTGTCGATGGGCGTCCCGCAGGCAGCAAGCACACCCGCATCAACCGTTACGCCGGCAACAGACCGTTCAACTTTCGGGCCTGACTGACGCCCGTCAATGTCATATGCAGTCAGCGTAGCCGTAGTGGGACCGCTGCCGCAACGGGTGATCGTGGCATTAAAATTCCCGTTCTCAACAGGAATATTATAGTACATACCTTCCAGTGCAACCGTTACAAAACCTTGCGCCAACGGTGTATCAGCACAGTTTTTCACCGTGCCGGAAAAGGCGACCTGCGAGGGAGAGTAATTGACCGTTATGACCCCAAGATCAGCAGAGGCAGTAAAAGGCCCGATATTTTGGGCATGGATCAGCGCACGGCATTTGTCATATATATTCAGCTTCATTATCCTGTTAGCAGGGAACTTGCCCTTGATAACACCTTCCGCATTGGTAAAATCATGCCCTGAAATACTTCCGGATGTGTCATTGCCGGATGGCACGCTGATCACTACTTCCACCTTCTCCATATTGTCGCCTGCCTGGTTCCTGATGATACCGGTAAAATCCACAATGGAGAAAGGAGCATCACAATTCCAGAAAGAGAAATGGCTTACTGCACCCACGTATTCCGTACCCTCCCGGGTAGCCTGTCCTTCTTCTTTCCAGAGGCCCGTAGTTTCATCCAGGCTCCATAAAGGGATCGTTGCCGGCGCTTCCGCCTGCAGTTTAGAAGGGATCGGGAAATGCAGGGTGGCCTTTTTGCCGGGGGCCAGTTGCAGCTGCTCTCCCGCGGCACCAGTCAGTTCCACGGCCATCATACCAAAGGACTGCAATCCCGTTTCCTCGTCATTGGCAGTGATGCCACGCAACGCACCCGGCATGATGTCCCGGAAATCAGCAGCTTCCGGATCAATAAAAAAAGCGCTTACCGCTACAGCGCCTGTATAAGCGGCGTTGCTGACCGGATCAACAATGCTGTTGGCCTCAAAATTAATCGTACCTCCCTGGGATGGCACCATAACAGTTCCGCCACCGGAACCCGAAATTGTGCCGGCCAGTCTTTTCCGGATAAGCCGGATCGCCACAGGATTGTTCTTATTCGCACTGATCACAAAGGTTTTAGTCCCCATGAAGAATCCATTCTTCTTCACTTTCACAAAAGCAGCCTCTCTGCTTAAAGTAACATTGCTGATGGTAAATGCGCCGTCCACATCCGTGATCGTAGAATCGTCACCGGCTACCACCACAGCGCCGGCAACAGGCTTCGCCGCATCATCTGTTATCCTTCCGGAGATGGTCGCGGTTACATATTCGGGATCAGGGCCTCCATCGGGACCAGCCCCTCCTGTTTTATTGCAGGAAAAACAGGTGATAAGAACGAGCAGGCATAGTGGTGCAAGCAGGTGTAATTGTTTCATGGGATAGGGTTTTACGGAATTTTGCACAGCAAGATATAAATAAAACCTTATTTTATATTACATTTTATTTTAATTTATTTTATACTGTGAAGGGATACTCTGATTATCAACGGGGAAGTAAGACAACAAGTGTGGAGAATTCTACCTATAAATGACCTCCCGAGTGTGGCCTATCTTTTCCTTTTGAACAGGGCTTTTATCTTCTCTGCAAATTCCCCTGCTTTTTTCTTCCAGCGGCTTTCTTTTTTTTCCTGGCCGATGAGATAAGCATACGGCTCCAGGGCCGGAACATGCTCACAAACGATCCTGGCGATGCCCATCAGAGGGATAGCCAGGATCATCCCGGGAATGCCCCAAATCATTTCACCTGCCACCAGGCCCATGATCGTGGCCATCGGGTTGATATTCACCTCCGCTCCCACCACCAGCGGTTCCAGCAGGTAAGTCTGAATGAACTGCACAAGTGCATAAGTGATCAGAATACCGATCACAAGGTTCAATCCCCCTCCCTGAACCAGCGACATCGCCAGTGTCAATATCGTTCCGGTAATATTGCCAACGAAAGGAACAATTTCCAGCAGTCCGCACATCATCGCAAAAAAGAAGGCATTCTCCACACCAATTATGGAAAACCCGATACTATACATGACCCATAAACAAACGATCATCAGGGACAAACCGGACAGGTATTGCTGTACCACCTGCTGCGATTCATGAATGGTGGCCAATGCTTTCTTCCGCCGCTCCTGTGGCACAAGACGCAGTATAAACCCTTTGATCCGTCCCCGGAAATAAATAAACAGGAAAATATAGACCAGGACCAACAGCAAATTGGTCAGCAATGTTCCCAGTCCGCTTAAAAAGCCGGTTATCATGGCGCTCATCTTGCCGCTGGCTGAAGATTGCTGCGTTTCGATCATTTGTTGCTGCTCTTTAGGGCTGATGCCAAACTCCTGTGCCACAAGCTGTTGCACTTCCTGGTATTTCTCCCGGACCCGGGTTTCAACTTTTGATGCATTTGCTGCGATATCAGAAACCTGCCAGCTCACCAAAAAGATGACCAGCGCGAGGAAAGCCACCAGTGCAAGTATGGAAAGCAATACAGCCAATGCCTCTCCAATTCCCTTTGACTGCAGCCACCCGGCAACGGGCAGCAGCAGCATGGCCAGCAAAGCCGCAAAGGTGACAGGGACCAGGAAGGGTCTGGCATATACCAGAATAACAACGATCAATGCCAATATGGCCAGAATAGCGGCGGCTTTCAAAACTTTGGTGTATTGCATGCTTAGGCATGTCAATAAACATACCATCGGCCATGCCGGCAAAGCGTTTAATGATCTGAAAAATGATATACAGGGAAACCATCCTGCACAAAAAGTAATCTCCCCCGCTGAATTTTAAACACTTTTGATGAACTAATTTTTTTAGCATAAATTGCCAAAGAATTTAGCACACACGGACTTGCCGGTTTAGTGCCGGGAAATATTGAGACATGAGCGCTACGAAGAAAGAGATCATTCAGCAGTTGCAAAAGGAGTTGCTGCTTTTGCAGGGTTACAAACCACCGCCTGCAGGCAAGATCGGTTTTGGTCTTGGTCCGGTAGAAGCAGCTTTCCCCAATGCCGTTTTCCCAGTGGGCGCATTGCATGAATTTGTAAGTGCGGCAGCTGAACATACTGCCGCTACTGCGGGCTTCGTTGGCGGGCTGCTTGCTCCGCTGATGAAGGATGGCGGAGCCTGTATATGGATCAGGGCATCGCAGATGCTTTTCCCTCCTGCGCTGAAAACTTTTGGTATTGAGCCGGACCGGATCGTTTTCGTAGATCCGGCAAGGGAAAAAGATGTGTTGTGGGCCATGGAGGAAGCGCTCAAATGCGAGGGGCTTGCCGCGGTTGTCGGAGAAACCAGGGATATTGGTTTTACAGCGTCCCGGCGCCTGCAATTGGCGGTAGAGCAAAGCAGGGTGACCGGGTTCATCCTTCGTGACCAGCCGCGTAATCTCAACCCTGTGGCCTGTATAGCCCGGTGGCGGATCACCCCGCTGGCCAGCGACCCCGGAAACGGGCTGCCGGGTGTGGGATTTCCCAGGTGGCGTGTGGAGCTGATGAAAGTGCGCAATGGCAAACCGGGCATATGGCAATTGGAATGGGCGGAAGGGCGGTTCCATACGCTTGTTGAGCATGCTGACCATGCTGCGCAGCAACCGCTGATACGTGTACGGAAAACAGGATAAAATGCCGAAACGGTTCGTTGCCATATGGTGCTGTCATCTGATCACGGACTGGTTTGTGATCCGCAAACCGGCACTTGCAGGGAAACCTTTTGTGCTGGCTACACCGGATCATGGGCGAATGGTCGTTACCGCCGCCAGCACTGCTGCACAGGCACAAGGGATCAATGTTGGCGCTGTTGTCGCAGATGCCAGAGCGATCATCCCGGGCCTGGAAGTGTATGACGACAAAGCGGGGCTATCCCGCCAGTTGCTCAGGACCATCGGTAAATGGTGCATACGGTACACACCGGCAGTGGCGATCGATGAACCTGACGGGCTGCTCCTGGATGCCAGTGGTTGCGCGCATCTTTGGGGTGGTGAACAACCTTATCTGGAAGATATCGTTGCACGGCTGCGCAATTACGGGTATGATGTGCGCGCAGCAATGGCAGGCACCATTGGCGCAGCCTGGGCTATCTCCCGGTTTGGTGAACATGGGATGATCATCAGCAATGGCGCTCAGTCAGACGCATTGCTGCCTTTACCCCCTGCTGCTTTACGGCTTGAACCAGGCATATTGGAAAGATTGCATAAACTCGGGCTGAATAAGATAAGCAGTTTTATCGGCATGCCCCGTCCCGCGCTGCGCAGGCGTTTTGGCGGGGAGTTGCTGCTCCGGCTGGATCAGGCTTTAGGCCTGGAAGAAGAAGCGATACAACCGCTGGAACCAGTTCAGCCTTACCTCGAAAGATTGCCCTGCCTGGAGCCGATCCTCACGGCCACCGGTATTACGATAGCCCTGGAACGTTTGCTCGGTCAGCTTTGCAACCGCCTCAGGCAGGAAGGGAAAGGACTGCGCGCTGCTATTTTCAAATGTTTCCGGGTAGATGGCAAAACAGTACAGATAGAAATCGGAACAAACCGCGCATCGCAAAACGCCACTCACCTGTTCAGTCTGTTCAGCAACAAAATATCTTCTATTGAACCCGCACTCGGTATAGAGGTCTTTGTACTGGAAGCGCCGAAGGTGGAGGAAATGTCCGCCCCCCAGGAAACATTATGGGCAGGAGGATGCAGCGTGGACAGCATACGGTTGTCGGAACTGATAGACCAGCTGGCAGGCAGAGTAGGCAGTCAGGCGATCCGCCGCTATTTACCGGCCCAGCATTATTGGCCGGAACGATCGGTCAAACCGGCTTCTTCCCTGCATAAACAGCCCGATACAATATGGCGGGATGACCGGCCACGGCCGGTACGGCTGCTGCCGGAACCTGAACCCATAGATGTGGCTGCACCCATCCCTGATTATCCGCCCATGCTGTTCCGCTATAAAGGGAAACTGCATCGCATAAAAAAAGCGGACGGCCCTGAACGCGTGGCCTGCGAATGGTGGCATGAAGAAAAGCAGCATCGGGATTATTACATCGTGGAAGATGAGGACGGTTACCGGTATTGGCTTTTCAGATCAGGGCATTATACCGGGGATAAAACCCATCAATGGTTTATTCATGGATTTTTTGCATGAATGGATGATGCCGATGCAGTACACCGAATGACTGGTATTCAGGGAATGGATGCAATACACTTAATGACGGACATCCTTGGCGTTTCATTACAAGATGATGCCGATGCAGTACACCGAATGACCGGTATTCAGCGAATGGATGCTATACACTGAATGACGGACATCCTTGGCGTTTCATTACAAGATGCTGCGGATGCAGTAAACCGAATGACTGGTATTCACAGCATAATACGAATGCAATACACCGAACTGCAAATAACAACGAATTTCAGTTTTCTCCGGGGCGGCTCCCACCCGGAGGAACTGGTGGAACAGGCCGAGGCGCTGGGTTACAGGGAAATTGCGATCACAGACCGCAATACCCTTGCCGGTATCGTTCGTGCCCATACCGCCGCGAAAGCAAAAGGCATGCGCATCCTTCCCGCTGCCCGGCTCGATCTGCAGGATGGCCCCGCCCTGCTTGCCTATCCGGTGGATAAAGATGCATATGCCCGGCTTTCCGGCTTGTTGACCATCGGCAATCTCCGGGCAGAAAAAGGGGATTGCCTGCTGTGCCGTGCTGATGTGTACCAGCATGCAAAAGGGATCAAATTCATCGTTGTGCCACCGGCGGCGCTCAATACCACTTTTGATTTCGATCATGCATTTCTGCAAACGCTCGGCGAATACCGGGAAGCCTTCGGCCCGGAGCTTTACCTCGCAGCCTCCCGCGCCTACCAGGGCGATGACAACAAGCAACTCTACCGCCTCTCCCAACTCTCCGCGCAACTGAACATACCCATGGCAGCCACGAATAATGTGCATTACCACCATCCCGCACGGCGCCAGTTGCAGGATGTGCTGACCTGCATCCGGGAAAAATGTACGATCCAGACCGCTGGTTTCCGCCTTTTTGAAAACGCCGAAAGGCATCTCAAACCGATCCATGAAATGCACCGCCTGTTCCGCCAATACCCCGACGCGCTCCGGCAAACACAGGAGATCGCGCAAGCCTGCCGGTTTTCGCTGGACAGCCTGCAATATGTTTACCCGGAAGAGATCACATCCGAAGGGCGTACCCCCCATGGAAGAACTGACCTTTCTTACCTGGCAGGGCGCCAGGCGGCAATTCAGCGATCAGGTCCCTGAAAAAACAGTGAAAGCCATTCATCATGAACTGTCATTCATCGAACAGATGAATTATGCCGCTTATTTTCTGACCGTCTATGATATCGTGCGCTTTGCCAGGGAACAGCACATCCTTTGCCAGGGGCGAGGGTCCGCAGCCAACTCCACCGTTTGCTATTGCCTCGGCATCACCTCCGTCGATCCTGAAAAATTCGACCTTCTGTTTGAACGGTTCATTTCATCCGCCAGGAATGAACCGCCGGATATTGATGTTGACTTTGAACATGAGCGCAGGGAAGAAGTGATCCAGTATATCTACAACAAATATGGGCGGGACCGGGCGGCCATCGTTGCAACGGTCACCCAGCAACGGCAGAAAGGCGCCATCCGGGATGTAGGAAAAGCCATGGGATTGTCTGTAGACACCATCAATCGTCTGTCCGGCGCTATCCGGGATTTTTCGGAAGAGCGGTTCGATGAACAAAGCATCCTTGAACAGGGATTGAATCCGCATGATCCGCTGCTCCGGAAAGTATTGCAGCTCACCGGCCAGATGATGGGCTTTCCCCGGCAACTCGGGCAACATACCGGAGGCTTTGTGATCACCCGGGGCAAGCTTTCCGATCTCTGTCCCGTGCTGAATGCCCGTATGGAAAACAGGACCTGCATCGAATGGAATAAAGACGATATCGATGCTTTAGGCTTCCTCAAGATCGATGTGCTCGCCCTTGGTATGCTCACCTGTATCCGCAAGGCTTTTGACCTGGTAAAAAACCATTACGGCCGGGACCTGACACTCACCAATATTCCGCAGGACGATGCTGCCGTTTACGAAATGGTCAGCCATGCTGATACTATCGGCGTTTTCCAGATAGAAAGCCGGGCACAGCAGGCCATGCTGCCAAGATTAAGACCGACATGTTTTTATGATCTCGTGATCGAAGTTGCTATAGTACGCCCCGGCCCCATACAAGGCGATATGGTGCATCCTTACCTGCGCCGCCGCAACAAGCTGGAAGCAGTGGAATATCCTTCCAAAGAACTGGAAGATATCCTGCACCGCACTTTGGGCGTACCGCTTTTCCAGGAGCAGGCCATGAAGATCGCTATCGTAGCGGCAGGGTTCACGCCTTCCGAAGCCGACGAACTTCGCCGCAGCATGGCTACTTTCAAGGCGCATGGGCAGGTAAGCCGGTTCGAGGAAAAGCTGGTGAACGGCATGACCGCCAAAGGTTATACGGAAGACTTTGCCCGGCGTATTTTCCGGCAGCTGGAAGGCTTCGGCAGCTACGGTTTCCCGGAAAGCCATGCCGTGAGCTTTGCCCTGCTGGTATATGTATCTTCCTGGATCAAATGTTATTATCCGGATGTTTTTGCCACAGCCCTGCTCAACAGCATGCCTATGGGGTTTTACCAGCCGGCACAGATCATTATCGATGCCCGGAAGCATGGCGTGGAAGTGCGGCCTGTGGATGTCAACCATTCCTGCTGGGATAATACCCTTGAAGAAAAAGCCGGCAGCCATTGTGCGGTGCGCCTTGGCTTCCGGCAGGTAAAAGGAATCCGGGAAGAAGATGTACAAGTGCTGGTATCGGCAAGAACGGCAACCTATACCAGCATCCCGGCACTGCGCGATGCCGGTGTGCCGCATACGGCGCTGGAAAAACTCGCCGATGCGGATGCTTTCCGGTCAATGGGACTCGACCGGCGCCGGGCATTATGGGAAGTGTCCGCACTGCATGACCGGCCTGTTGCGCTGTTTGCCGGACAGTCTTCCGAAAGCGCTGCGGAAAAACAGATCTCATTACCGGAAATGTCCGCCCCGGAACATGTGATACAGGATTATGCCTCAACATCATTGTCACTAAAAGCCCATCCCGTCAGCTTTACCCGGGAAAAACTCCGGCTCCTGCATATCGTAACGGCACAGGAGCTTTCTGATATGAAAGACGGTGCACCGGTGAAAGTAGCCGGACTTGTACTGGTGCGGCAACGCCCCGGCACTGCCAGCGGAATATGTTTTGTTACGATTGAGGACGAGACCGGATGCGCCAACCTCGTTGTTTTCGAGAAACTGTTTGCCCGGTACCGGAAAGTGATCGTACAGGCTAAGTTGCTGATGGTAGAAGGAAAATTACAGCGCGAAGGGGAAGTGATCCATGTGATCGTGCAGCAATGTTACGATCTGACAAAATTCCTGCGGCAGATGAGCGCTCCGGCGGAAGAAGATGCACAGGCGACGGCGCAAAAGGATGTGTTTTATGGCGGGAGGAATTTCCGGTGAGGTGTGCGAGCATTAAGGCTTAACGCCCGGTTCCGGCAGACAGGTCACAACCTCGCTTCCCTTACGCATACATATAACCGCATTGCGGATTGATGCCCATTCCTTATCACCGGCCATCCACTTATATTCATCAAGCCTCATCAGGGATGTGCTTCACGATAAGTATTAAAGGCCGACTGGCTCAGGTTTCTTCGTCTCGTCAACACTCCCGCGATCGCCGGATCTGTTATAGGCCGCAATGCTCCGGCATTCAGCACAACGCCCGGCACTTCGAATCTCCTCAGCACGATATCGCTTGCATCGTTTACACTGGTAGCCGGATTGGTGATCGTGCTATATACAGCCCTGTAACGGGTTTGCAATTCTGTTACGAGGTAGTCTATCTGCGCATCCATGTTAAAAAGTATATCCACACCCTGCGTCATGCCGCAATACTGATGTTCGAACAAACCTGACCGACGGGAACCGGATGTCCACTGGGCTATTCCCACACCCGGCAGCAGGGGGCCGGTACCGGTAGCTGAGCTGCGGTTCATGATATCTTCCGGTGTAAAATCATGCACGGCACCATCAAAACCCTCCGCGCGCATGGGCGTATCACCAGCGCTGCCTTCCACGCGGCTGGGGATCACGCCGGATTCCGACCGGAGATTCCCCACAAGGCCCGCAGCGCCATTCACCGGAAAATTATACCGGTCGATCAGCCGTTCCATGGCATACAACACCGGGTTCGCAATGGTCCGCTGCTCCCAGCTGAGTATCGGCCCACGGGATGCTACATGCGTGGCAAGCGTCTGCACACGTGAATCTGCCATGGTCACTTCCGGATGGATGCACAACAGCGGGTCTTCCTGTGATTCATCAAATTCAGGAGAAAAAAGCATCCGCTCGCAGAACAGCGCCGCCGCCATCAGCAACGCATTCCTGTCCGGATCATCCGTGAGCGGGTCGATACCCACAAACCCGCAGGAACTCCAGGTTTCCACGGACCTCCATTCCGAATCCGTTAAGGGTGCACTGAGCGTACCTCCGGCCGTTGGTGCTGAAGCTGGCGGCGTGGCGACCTGCCGCTGCACAACAGGCGGTGAACCGAAAAAACTGTTTGCGGCATTGACGGGCTGAAAAAAAGGGCCCTGGACATTGGAATGAACTGCAGGGGACGATGCGGTCCGGCTGCCGCTCCGGGTTACTTCCGGGGTAGACATGATGCGGGGTTTTATGTAAGGAAGTTACACCTTTTTTCAAACTATCGTTGCAACAACCTGCCGGGAAAAAACCCGTAATACAGCAACATCCCCATTTGCGCAACAGGCAAATAAACCTTATCTTGTCATTTATTCTTCGACAGCTGCTCACATTATCTGATGAATATAAAAAATCACTCATTCTTATGTATAAAAAATTTCTTGTTTTGGGATTGAGCTATGCATTGATGGCATGCTCAGGCCCGTCAACACCGGATTCAGACCAGCATGCACCCGCTAACACGCAGACCATGACAGATACCACAAAACTCATAGGGCGCTGGGACATCACGATCGATCAGGACGGCAAACCCGCTCCCTCCTGGCTGGAAGTAAAACTTTCCGGCTATCGCACGCTTGTCGGATACTTCGTAGGCGCTTCCGGCAGCGCGCGCCCTGTTTCTAAAGTAACCTTCGAAAACGGCAAATTCAGCTTTTCCATTCCACCGCAATGGGAGAACGGTACGCAGGACCTGGTGATCGAAGGCCAGCCGACAGCGGAGGGCATCGAGGGCACGATCACTACCAGCGAAGGGAAGAAACATAACTGGAAAGGCGTAAAAGCACCTTATTTAAAGCGGACCTCAGCGCCGGAATGGGGCGAAACCATCGACCTGTTCAACGGAAAGGACCTCAGCGGCTGGAAAGCCATGGGCGAAAATCAATGGGAAGTACGGGACGGCATTCTCACCAGCCCGCGCTCCGGCTCCAACCTCATATCAGAACAAAAATTCACGGATTTCAAACTGCATGTGGAGTTCAGATACCAGAAAGGCAGCAACAGCGGCGTGTACCTGAGAGGCCGTTATGAAGTACAGATAGAGGACAGCCCGAAAGAGGCGCATCCCTCCAGCGTACTGTTCAGCGGTGTGTACGGATTTATTGCCCCCAGTGAGATCGCGGCATTGGGACCGGACCAGTGGCAAACTTATGATATTACACTTACCGGCCGGATGATAACCGTTGTCGTAAATGGCAAGACGGTGATCAGCAACCAGGAAATACCGGGCATTACCGGTGGCGCGCTGGACAGTAATGAAGGCGAACCAGGGCCCATCTATATCCAGGGAGACCACGGGCCGATCGAGTTCAGAAAGATCGTGATCACACCAGCTAAATAATTATCCAAAAGGCTGTCAGCTGTAAATACCTCTCCTTTCAGCATGAGGAATATGCGCCTGACAGCCTTTTATTTTCCTCCCGTTCTTCGCCGGCCATTCGCCTTCAGCATTTCCCCGCACCCCGCAACAGGTTGATAGTCTGTTTATTACCATGCTCCGGGCCGCCATTTTGGTGTTGCTGTCGCAATGAATTGCCGCAACCGCCCGAATAAAAGTGTAAATTTGAACTGCCCTGACTATGCTATCCTGATGCAACCAATGCTTTCCTTATATCGTTCGTTCATTCCACCACTGTTCTTTCGGGGCAATGCCAGGCTTCTTTTTGCAGCTTTCCTGTTGTGCATGATGTCCTGCAGGCAGGCAGCCCCTCTCACCCCGCAAAAGAAAGACAGCAGCGATACCGACAGCCTCAAAGCACTTGGCGCATATTACTGCAACTCGGGGAATGATTCGCTGGATATCGTTGCCAAACTCCTCATACAGGCAGGAACGGAACAGGGGAACGATGAACTGGTCGTAGACGGAAAGGTGCTACAGGCGAATTATGAATGGATGCGGGTGAACTATCCTGCCGCTACGGCCATTATCCTGGAAGCGCTGGACATTGCGCAACAGGCTGAACTGGATGCAAAAGTGCCGCGTATCTATGCCACTCTCGGCAATCTGCACAAAGAGAATGAAAACTATCCCATGGCGCTGGAAGCTGCCGAGAAAGGGCTCATACAAGCCCAAAGGAACAGGGATACCGCCGCCATCATTTACCTCACGCTCGTCCGGGCCATGTTCACGCACAGTTACGGCATGCTGAAAAAAAATGATTCCCTCCGCGATGCTTCGCTGCGTTTACATGAGGAAGGCTTGCGCCTGGCAGAAGCCAGCCCGCAGTATGAGCGCAACAGGATCGCCTACTACGATAACATCAGCCAGTACTACAAGATCAACAAAGATTACGAAAAGGCATTGCACTACGGCCATAAGGGCGCCGCCCTGGCCGAAAAATACGAACAGCGCCGCTCGCTCACCTTCGCCTACAACTGGCTGGGAGAAAGCTATTTCTATATGGGAGAACGGGAAAAGGGCATCCGTTATCTCCGGGATGCGTTGAAGATCGCCGGCGAGCTGAAATCGCCTTACCGCGAAGCGGAGATCAATTGTTCGCTGTACGAATGCTTCCAGGCTGCGGGTGACCACCGGCAGGCGCTGATGCATTACAGTCGCAATGTGGCCATCCGGGACTCCCTGCAGGTGCTGACGAACCACCGGCATATCGGGCAACTGCATATCGAATATGAATCCGGGAAAAAAGACGAGCAGATCGCCTCCCTGGGAATACTCAGCCGGGAAAAGACCAAACGGACCTACCTGGTACTTTCCGGGCTGGCTATTTTCGTTGTGCTATCTGTTATCCTGTACATACTCTACCGCGCCAACCTCCGGCGCAACCGGCAGCTGACAGAAAGCAACAGGAAGATCAACGAGCAATCGCAGCAGTTGCAAACACTGATGAAGGAACTGCATCACCGGGTAAAGAACAACCTGCAGATCGTTTCCAGCCTGCTGGAGCTGCAATCCAGCCACCTGAAGGATGACGATGCCAGGCAGGCCATCAGGATCGGGAAACAGCGCATCGAGGCCATGTCGCTCATACACCGCAGCCTCTACCGCGAAGATCAGCCGAACATGGTGAACATGCAGGAATATGTGACAGACCTGACCGAGAGCATTATGCAGACGTTCGGGATCGAAAAAGAGGCATTCGATCTTCAGCTGAATATAGATACCCTCAGCCTGGATGTGGATGTGGCGCTGCCCCTGGGTCTGATCATCAACGAATGGGTCACCAATGCCTTCAAACATGCTTACCGCCATACCGCCCATCCCCTGCTGAGCATATCCCTGAAACAGGGAGCCGGCCTTCACCTGGAGATCAGCGATAACGGCCCGGGCATGACCAGGGAAAACTGGGAACAACCCACCGGCTCATTCGGCATCCGGCTGGTGAAAGTGCTGAGCAAGCAACTGAAAGGCCGCTGTGAAATGGCATCCGGCAGCGGAACAACATTGATCCTGCAGATACCGCCAGAACCGCTTAAAAAAACAGTATAACCAATGGAAGAAAAAGTACGGATACTGATCGTGGAAGACGAGGGCATCGTATCGCTCAGCCTGGAAGATACCCTGACGAATGAAGGCTATCATGTTGTGGCTGTGGCCGACAGCGGAAGGGAAGCGCTGGAGATCGTCAAAAACCAGGTCATCGACCTCGTATTGCTGGATATCCAGATCAACGGGGAATGGGACGGTATTGAAACGGCCCGGCAAATATCCGCCGTAAAAGATATTCCGTTCATTTACCTCACCGCTTTCTCCGACAGTGAAACGCTGGCCCGCGCCAAGGAAACCGTTCCCGCTGCCTACCTGCTCAAACCCTACCAGGCCAAGAACATGCTCATCACCATAGACCTGGCACTGAATAATTTCGCATTCCGCAAAGTGCCGATGGCAAAAGTATTACCGCTTGCCTCAGCGAAAAAAACGCCGGATACGGGAGAGCAGAAAGAAGCCATCCTGTACTACAACGATGCCGTATTCATCAAACAAAATTATCGCTTTATAAAAGTCAACCTGGATTACATCTGCCACCTGGAAGCGGAAGGCAATCATACCGCCATTTTTACGCCGGACAAAAAATACGTCATCCGGCATGCCCTGAACACCATGCTGGAAAAGTTGAACCAGCAGACCTTCATCCGGGTACACCGGTCATATGCCGTGAATGTCAGGCATATCGACACATTCAACGACAACACCATCTGCATCGGCCGTTATGAGATCCCCATCGGCCGGGCCTACAAGGAAACCTTCTTCCGGCATTTTGATTTTCTGTAAGCTGTCCGCCTTTTTACATACGCACTCTTGTCGTTCACATACATAGTCCGGCTGCCTGCATATATTCCCCCCTTTTCCGCATCCCCGCATAGTACTTTTATCCGCAGGCACTGTTACCAGGACTGTTCTTACGCTTTTTTAACGTTTGGAAGTGCCGCTTTCCCCGTGTACAATCTCCCTTGCGGAAAATATAACTGATCATGAAAAAAATTTACTTCCTCCTCTCCTTTCTTTCCTTGTTCATGGCGGCCAGCGCCCAGTCTTATCAACCGGATGTGAATGGAACGCTCTATGTGAATGCAGCGGCGGCAGGCAATGGCGGCGGCAGCAGCTGGGCCAATGCCATTCCTCACCTGTCCGATGCGCTGGTGGCAGCACAAAACCTGAATGCCGTAACAACCGGCAGGGTTGCCCGGATATGGGTAGCACGCGGCAGTTATGCTCCGAAATATAGTGCAGGAGGCGCTACAGGATCTTATCACCAGGCTTTTGTGATGGTAAAGGACGTGATGCTTTACGGCGGTTTCAGCGGAACGGAAACCACGCTTGCCCAGCGCGACACCACCCTGCTTTTTACAACGAACCGCACCTTGCTGGGCAGCGAATCCCAGATCATGCACCACGTAGTTATCGCCGCCGGTGACATGGGCGTCATTGGGCTGGACGGGTTCGAGATCACCGGAGGCACCCCTTTCGGCAGAACCGGCACCATCACCGTCAATGGTGAAACCATTGATATCACAAAAGGCTCGGGCATATATAACGCCGGCACATCACTGTCCGTCCGGCATTGCTACATACGCCGGAACAACGGTTCCACCGGTGGCGGGATGTACAATGCAGGCGGTTCTCCCCTGATCGATCAATGCCGGTTTTCGGACAATTATGGTAACGGCGCAGGCATCTATAACGATATCGGCACAAACGCCGTGATTCAGCATACGGTTTTCAGCAACGGTATGGGGAGTAATGGCGGCGGTATTTACAACCGGCAATGCTCTCCCCTCATCAGTCATTGTACATTCAGCCAGAACAAGGCATCAAGTGGCGGCGCAGGAATATACAATATCGCATCTTCTCCGGTGATCACGCACTGCACGTTTACCAATAATACGGAGACCACCGGCGACCCGGCGACCGGCGGAGGCATCCACAACGCCAACGGTTCCTCACCGCAGATCAGCCACTGTACTTTCACCGGCAACTCCGCCCTCAGCGGCGGCGGCGCTATCTATAACGCAAACGCGTCCATGCCGGCCATCACCAGCTGTACATTCCTGAATAATATCGCACCGGGCAGCAGCGGCAACGGGGGCGCCATTTTTAACTCCGCCTCCTCTCCGGTGATCGCGCTCTGTATATTGCGGGGCAATGTGGCCGAAATAGGTGGCGGCGCCATTTACAATACCGGTAACGCTTCTCCCCGGATCATCGGGTCTGTGTTCTCCGGGAATAATATCGGAGTCGGTGGCGGCATCAATATCTATAACCAGAATTCCAATCCTTCCATTATCAACTGTACGTTTTCCGACCTTCATCTTGCTACGGAAAAAGGCGGCATCTACAACAACAGCGCTTCCCCTGTTATCATCAACTCCATCCTGTGGGGCAGGAACAGCAGCATTATCAATTTAAACGGCAGCAATCCCACAGTGAGCTACAGCATTGTGCAGCAGGCGCAGAATGCGATCTATCCCGGCACAGACAACCTGAATACCGATCCGCTGTTCATTGCACCGGCAACGGGCGATTACCGGTTACAGCAGAACTCCCAGGCTATTCATAACGGGAATACCAACATCACGCAATACGGCGTGCCGGCTGTTGACATTGAAGGGAACAGGCGGTCCGTTGGCGGCCAGATCAATATCGGCGCCTATGCATCCGCCTATGAATGGCCACAGGTGTTGACAGCCGCTTATGACGGACGGGATACGGTGATGCTCTCCTGGCAGGTCAACAAACCGGGCGCCAGCTACCTGGGGGGAGACAACTTCGAGCTCCGCCGGTCTACCGACAGCCTGTTCGCCACCAATGTAAAAGTGGTGACGGCCAGTTACAGCTATGATCCCGACATCAGCGACTATTCATTTACAGACGATATTACCGATATCCGCGGCGGGCAACGCCTCTTTTATCAGCTGCGCCGTACCGCTACCGCAACGGACTGGGGCTGGGATACCTCCCGCAGGGCCGGCACACCTGTAACCATACATACCGCGCTTGCTGTAGATACCAGTATATTGACAGAGTCAGACGGCCCCAAAGGCATCGTCACCTGGGAAGGCATCAAAGGCGTTTGGGTGACCGGCACAAAGCTGACCATCCGGAAGATGAACGTGACCACCAGCGCCACACAGGAAACCATCGAGCTGAATGAAGAACAGGCCCGCTCGGGAGAATACATCGATGAGAACATTTCCTATTGCAGCGAGTTCAGGTACTACCTGAAGCTCACACTGGGCAACGACTACGCTTCCCCTCCCGAAGCACAGGTGCCGGGTACCGTACTGGCCGTGAACATCGGCACGATACGCGACCTGGTGGCTTCCAAAGGATATTTCCCGGACCGCGCGGAATTGCGCTGGAGCGCACAGGGCCGCTTTGAGAACTATATCATCAAAAGGAAAGTGTACGGATCGGCGGATGATTTTGTGCAGATAGAGATCGTGCCGGGTACCAGCACCAGCGAGATACAGACGGACGACCTGAAAGGTGTGCCTGGTGTGTATTACCAATACATGGTCGTTGGTGCGGTCAACTGCAACAATGCCATGAAACATTCGCGGGACACGCTCTACGCTATCGGCTTCCGCAGTCCCACCGGCACCATCTACGGCAGGGTGACCTATGAAAGCGGCCAGTCGGTAGAGAATGTAGCGGTCAGACTGCAGAGCAATGACGAAACAAGCCTGGGGCGCAGCATTTATCTGAACGGGAATAACAACAGCTACCTGAAACTCGATTCCCTGTACACGCCGTTTACTGACACGGCATTTTCTGTAGAAGCCTGGATACGTCCTGATGATGCGGCCCCGGCCAGCCAGACCATCTTTTTCCGGGAAGGAGTATGCGAACTGGGCTTTGACGCAGCGGGACAGCTGGCTTTTCAATATAACGGTGTTAGCGTAACAGGCGATTACCGGAACCCCAATCATACCTTTGTGCATGTTACCGCCGTATGCGCAGCCGATTCGCTCTTCATTTATCTGAATGATTCCCTTCTCGCTAAAACCGCTTATCAGCCGGCAGCCATGCCGTCTCCGGGAAAGGCCGTGCATATCGGTCGCCATGCCACCGGGAATAATTTCAAAGGGCATATCGATGAAATGCGCGCCTGGAATGTTGCCCTGAGCCGGGAGCAGATCGCGCGCAACCATACCCGCCTGCTGGCAGGCGATGAAAAAGGCCTTGCCGCGTACTGGCGGTTCGATGAGACCATCACCGATCAATTCTACGATCTCTCCTATCGCAATCATCAATACCACAAGAATGACGGCGGCATGGACCCTGCATCGGTAATCCGATCCGCACTGGTGCCAACACCGGAACAGCTTTCCCTGAAATCCTACACCGATGCTACCGGCAACTATATGATCACCGGCATTCCCTATACGGGGAACGGCATCACCTATACCGTTGTGCCGCTGTTCGGCACACACCAGTTCGACCCGGTATCCGTGAACCGGCTGGTATCCGCCAGCACCCCATCTTTCACGGTGGACTTCAAGGACAAATCATCCTTCCCGGTGTCTGGCTATGTATATTACCAGCACAGCACCGTGCCTGTAAAAGGCGTGCAGTTCCGGATAGACGGGATGTTTGCGCAGCAGAACAACGGCGATATCATTGAAACGGATGCTACCGGCAGGTTCACGATCGCTGTACCGGTAGGCACACATGAAGTAAAGGCGGTAAAAGTGAACCACGTTTTTGCCAATGAAGGGAAGATCACGGACCGCTTCGGGCGCAATCTCAATTACCAGGAACCTTTGAGCGAACGCGTGTTGTACGACAGTACCACCATCCGCTTCATCGGCCGTGTGGCCGGCGGAGCGATAGAGGAGGCAAGGCCGCTGGGGCATTCACTGTCCGTCAACAACCTGGGGAAAGACCTTAGCGTAGTCATGGAACTGCCCTCCGGCAGCGTGTACGAGCTTTACAAAGGCACACCGGAAGCGCCGGAGAAAACGGTGACCGTCAATCATCTGCTGCCCTCCAACGAAACGGACTCCGCAAAGATCCACCGGTCCACCGTCGTGTACCAGTCCACCCGCATCGTGATCTACCCGGACCCGGAGACCGGCGAATTTGCAGCAGACCTGATCCCGGAACCATTCCTCGCTACCACGGTCAATGCCACCGGCTGGGGCGACCTGCTGGACGGACAACCGGTAGCGCTGAATTTCAGCAACAAATTCGTGGAACAGCAATCCCCCCACGGTTACAAGGATTCTACACAGAACAGTACCGGTGACTGGATATACACATCATACGCAGACACCGTAAAATATAACGATGCCTACCAGTTCATCAAACGGGTCACGCCATCTGTGAGCATTACGCAGGTGACCAACAGCGGCCATCAGCTGCCGTATTTCGGCGATGCAATGTACGAGGCGCGCTCCGTCAGCGGCATCCTTACGCAAGTGCCGCTGGTAGACAGCCTGCAATCCGGAAAGGACATGTACCGGTTCGGGCATCCGGTGTTCAGCCAGAACGGCCGCTACCGTTTCAGGATCGCCGCGTTTGAAGCTTACCCTTACTACGAGAACGTACTGCCCGACGGCACCAAAGTGATCGCGCAACAGAACGGCAGTGACCGTATTGACGAGGTGCCCACGCAGGACGGTCACGTTTCCCTGCTCAACGGGCTGCGCGACGGGCCGGCGAGCGCGGATACCATTTCCCTCGATGCATCCGGCGTTGCGCTGTACAATTTCGTTGTGGGCGAACCGGATATCGCTACCGCCGGACTGAAGAACTTTGCCGCCAATATCCGTTTCGGGCAGGCCACCAATATAGGCTGGCGCTGGCATGGTGAGCCGCAGATGCAGGCCTATGGCATGGGCTTCAGAATGAGCGGCACCACCTTCGTCACCGCCGGTCCGGATAACCTGCTGATGGTCTTGCGCGACCCTCCCGGCTCCAGGAGCTTCTCCTTTGCCGAAAGCGGCACCACCTTCACCTCCAGCAGCACTTACAGCGGGTCGGTGGACCAGGTAGGCGAAGAAACGTTCGTCAACCAGCTGGGCTTTGTACTATCCACTTTCACCGGTGTGGGCGCAGGCGTGATCAAACAGGTAGATGCCGCCACCGGCATCGGTTTTGGCCTGCGGCACGAAGAGCATTTTACCGGCACCAACTCCAAAACCGTTACCTCCACGCTCACAAGCCGTTACCAGACCAGTGACGCCCCGGTGTTCGTAGGCGCCGCGGCGGACCTCTTCGTAGGCTACTCCACCAATATCACTTACGGAGAAAGCAGGAACATTACCATCATCAAAAGAAGCGACCTGAAGGCGGCGGACATCCTGTTATATGAACCGGGCCCCGCCAGTGAATACATCATCATACAACGGGATGGTGTGAACTTCGGCGAAAATTTCGGCACGCTCTTCGCTTATCCGCAACAGCATATCGAAAAAGTGCTGATCCCGGACCTGCTGCGCATCAGGAACTCCGCCCTGCTGCCGCCCACCACACCGGCCGCAGAAGCGCAGGCGGCAGCCGACAATACCGGCAAACAGGTGTACGTTTCCAAACTGGCGGCGGATGACCCGCGCTTCGGCAAATCCAATAACGACAGCATCACTTTCGGCGCAACAGGTAAAAACGCGGTGTTCGGGGACGGGCCGAGCTACAAGATCTACATGCCGCAGCAACCCGGCTACCGCAACGATACCATCATGACCCTCAACCAGTTTGTGGACAACTGGAAGAGAAGGATGGCCGATAACGAAGAAGCCAAACTGAAATCCTCACTGATCCAGAACTATTCCTTCCACGCCGGCTTCCCGGTTTCCCACACGGAGCAAACCTCGGTGAAAAAGGATACCACCTATTCCTTTAATATCATCGTATCCGGCAGCGTCTTCGGTTCCACGGAAACAAAAGTGGATGGCACCGGCATCGAGATAAAGTTCAATGAATCCATCGGCACGAACCAGGGCGGGTCTTTCGGATCGTCCACGGACAATGTATCCACTTTCGGCTTTACCCTGGCATCGGACGGCACGGATGATTTTGTAAGTGTGGATGTGAACCGGGCCGCGGATTCCAGCTTTGTGTTCCGCACCAAAGGCGGCGCTACCGCCTGCCCCTATGAAGGCGCTGTTGCTACAAAATACTATCAGCCCGGAACGCTCATCGATCAGCCGACGCAACGGATAGAAGTGCCGCGGCTGTCTGTGGAAAACCCGGTGGTCAGCAGCATTCCCTCCTCGCGGAAAGCGGCCTATACGCTCTACCTGAGAAATGAATCGGAAGCCAGGCTGCCCGCCATCTTTGTGCTCGGCTATACGGATAACGACAGCGTAAAAGGCGCTACCATCGCCGTGGACGGCACGCCCATCGGCGGTTCAGGCAGGGCTGTAGTGGTGCAATACGGCGAAACAGTGACCAAAGTACTGACGCTGACCAAAGGTCCCGATGCAATGGATTACCGCAACATACAGGTACTGTTGCGCTCTTCCTGCCAGTACGATCCTACCGGCTACCAGGAGACCATCGCGGATACGGTGCTCATCTCCGCGCATTTCATTCCGTCCTGCTCGGACATCCATATCAAATCCCCGGCGGACAAGTGGGTGCTGAACCGGGAATCCCCCGTTAACACCCAGGGTGAGCGGTACCTTCCGCTGACGATAGACCAGTTTGATGTCAATAACAGTCTCTTCAGCCATATCGAGCTGCAATATAAACCGGCATCGGACAGCCGCTGGATCACCGCAGTGAAGTTCTTTGCCGATTCCGCCAGGCTCAATGCAGCCGATGGTGAAAAACAATTCATCACCAATGCCGAAGCGATCCTTTACAACCTCGTGATGAGCGATGGCAGCTTTAACGATCAGGCATACGACATACAGGCGGTGAGCTATTGCGAGATCGGGCCGGCCAATTTCGTGACCACCGTTTCCAACAGGGTCAGCGGGATAAAAGACACCTACGCACCGCGGCTTTTCGGCAGCCCGCAGCCGGCCAACGGCATTCTGGGCATACAGGACGAGATACTGCTGCGCTTCAATGAACAGGTATCGGCCGGGCTGCTGACGTTCGCGGACTTCCAGGTGACCGGCATCCGGAATGGCGCCAAAGGCGACCATACGGTGTCCGTAAAACTGGATGGTGAAGGGGATCACCTGGCTACGGAGTTCTCCAAGAATCTCCATGGAAAAGATATCACCGCCGAAATGTGGATACTGGCGGACAGGCCGCAGAACAGCACCTTGTTCAGCCACGGCAGTACCGGCGAATCCATGGAAATGGCAATCACTGCGGACCATTACCTGGAAGTGACCATTGGCGCAAAAGTGATCCGCAGCGACCGGCCGCTGCCCTACCGGCAGGGAGAATGGGCGCATGTGGCCATGGTGTACAACGCCGCCACGGCCAAAGTATCGGCTTACTACAATTTCACGGAAGTCATACACGATGCGGAAGCCGCAGCCTATACCGGCACCGGTCACTTTGAAATGGGCAGCAGCATTAAAGCACAGGGCAATACTTTCGCCGGAAGGATGCATGAAGTGCGGATATGGTCTGCGCGCCAGACCGCCACGCAGCTGCAGATCAGCAGCCTGGCCCGCCTCTCCGGCGCCGAAAGCGGACTGATGGCCTATTATCCCATGACGGAAGCCAAAGGCAGTGTTGCCTTCGACAAGGCGCATGGCGCCAATGCAAGGCTTCAGGGCAGTTGGAGCCTGCCTCCCGGAAAATCCCTTTCCTTCGGTAACGGCAACGGCTATCTGAAAATAAACACTGCTTTTGCTCCGGTCACTTCCGCCATGGATTACACCATTGAACTATGGTTCAGAGGCGCTCCGGACCAATCCAATGCCGTGCTGGCCTCCAATGGCAAAGGCGACGGACAGGACCCCGGCGGTTCATTCAATTGCTTCACCCTGGGCTTCGAGAACGGCCTGCTCACCTTCCGGCAGAACGGGTTTAAAACGCAGGCGGAAGGCAGTTACCTGGATAACAACTGGCACCATGTGGCCATCGCCGTGAACCGCAACGCCGGCAACGGGCAATTCTTTGTGGACGGGGAACTGAAGCGGTACTTCGATGTAGATGGACTGGGAGGCATTGCCGCCGCGCATATGTACCTGGGCGCAAGGGCATGGCAGGATGAACAGGATGTGACCCTCACGCATTTCGACCGGCATTTTAGCGGCCGGGTAGATGAATTCAGGTTGTGGAATTCCTATCTCAACCACGCTATCATCAACAGCAACAACAATGTGCGGCTGAAAGGAGACGAGCTTGGACTGCTGGCATATTATCCCTTTGAACGCTACTTCGAATTCCAGAACAACGTGGAAATGGGCTATACGCTGTCGGATATGAAGATACAGGAACAGCCCAACGTAACCGTGCCGGATGCCATAGCGCTGAATGCCGCTGAAGACGATGAAACCGCCCCGGTGAAAGACAGGGGCCCGGTAGAGAACCTGCAGTTCGATTATGTCGTGAATAACGATGAGCTCATCATCAACATGCTGGAGCCAAGGCAGGCGATTGACAAGACCATTGTGACGTTCAAAGTAAAAAGAGTGAGGGACATGAACGGCAATGCCATCGTCTCCCCCGTTACCTGGACGGCGTATATCGACCGTAACCAGCTGAAATGGAGCGAGGATGCGCTGAACCTCACGAAAGCGCTGTACGCATCGCTGGAATTTGAATCCGATATTGTGAACAGCGGCGGCAGCATTCAGCATTTCCGGCTGGACAATCTGCCCGCATGGCTCACGGCAACACCCTCCAGCGGTGTAGTGAACCCGGCCAGCCGGCAGAAGGTGACCTTCAAAGTGAATGAAGGATTGAATACCGGTACTTACGATGAGATCATTTACATGCATAATGACAACAACGAAGCGGAGGCGCTCTCCGTTAACCTGAAAGTAAAAGGCAACGAACCGGACTGGAAGGCAGATCCCGCCATGTTCAAATACAGCATGACCATCTACGGGAAGATCCGCATTCAGCAGACCTTCTCCATTGACCCGGAAGACATGCTGGCTGCGTTCAGGAACGGTGTATGCGTGGGCGTTACCAGGAACACCTATTTCTCTTCCAACGATATGTGGTACGCTTTCCTGACGGTGTACAGCGATTCCCTGCAGCACGATGGACTGGAGTTCCGCATCTGGGACGCCAGCACCGGAAAGACCCTGCAGGCCCTGCCCTCCATGCCGGTGAGCTTCAGCAACGACGCCATTGCCGGCACACCGGCCAACCCGGTGATCTTTGATGGCCTGGACCTGTTCTTCCGGGACATGGAACTGAAACGTGGCTGGAACTGGGTATCCTTCAATCTCGCCAGCCCCTCCCTGAACAGCACCGGCGCTGCACTCGCCAATGGCAGCTGGAGCTCCGGCGATATCGTCAAGAACAACGACCTGGGCTTTGACCAGTATTCCGCCACACAGGGCTGGACGGGCTATCTGCAACGTTTCAACAACATCAATATGTTCATGCTGAGCACGAACAACGCGCAGACACTGAGCATCAGCGGCACGCCGGTGAATGTGGCCGCAACGCCCATTCCGGTGAAAGGCGGGCGCTGGAACTACATCAGCTATCTGCCACAGGTGAACCTTACGGTAAAAGAAGCGCTGGCGGGTTATGCCGCAACAGCGGAAGATGTGATCAAATCGCAGACCGGCTTTGCCATGTATGATCCGCAGAACGGATGGGTAGGCAACCTGCAATACCTGGAGCCCGGCAAAGGATATATGCTGTACCGCAAAGATGCGGGCAACACACAATTCATGTACCCTGCCATCACCGGCGGGCAGACAGGCGGGCGGCTCAACCCGCTGGAAATACCGGTACAGGGCAACTACGGCTATGCGGAGAACATGACCGCCGTAGCTGTGGTGGACAAAGACTTTACACTCATGCCGGATGACAAGCTGCTGGCCTTTGCAGGGGATGAACTGCGTGGCAAAGCGCAGCTGATAGACAACCGCGCCAGCGGCGAACGGGCCCTCTTCTTCAATATTTCCGGGGACACGGAACTGCCTTTGCATTTCAAGGTGGAACGCGGCGGCGCCGTCATCGCGGAATCAGGAACGGCCACCGTCTTCCGGGCAAACGGCACACTCGGCACACTGAAACAACCTTTTGTGATCGGCATGGAACAGCTGTCCAATCACATATCCATCTATCCGAACCCTTTCCGGGAACAGCTGTACATCAGGCTTAACCTGGGCAAACTGCCCTCCGGCGGCACACATGACATCGCCATTGCGGTACACAACGCAAACGGGCAGCTGGTTTATCAACGGCCTCTGGAAAAAGCCGCCACAGGCCAGTTGCTGATAAGCTGGAACGGAAGGAATACGGAAGGTGCGAAAGCAACGCCCGGCATTTACTTTATCCGGATCACGATAGACGGAAAACAACAGGTGTACAAGGTCGTGAAGATATGATGAATACCCGGCACGGCGGGTTAGCCATTCCGCTGTGCCGGTTTTACCGCGTTGATCATTTAAAAGATCAGATCGATGAAGAGATCCATGGAGGCAATTAAAAGGGCATAACGGACGAGATAATCGTAATGCCGAAAAACAATGAATAAATATTAACAGATGAAAACTTTCATTACCACCGGACTGATACTGCTGTTGATAGGCGCCGGCAGTTGCCGGAAAGATAAAAAGTCCGGCCCGAAAACAACACCGGCCCCCACCTGGGCGGCGGACACTACGGGAAAATATGCGTCCAGCATGACCGCCGTCATGCGGTTGCCGGATGATCTGCAACCCTTTGCCAATCCATCAGACAAATATGCGGCCTTTATGAAAGAGGAATGCCGCGCTACCGGTACTATCGTCAGTTCCGGGGGAACCACGCTGGTGTATTTTCTTATACAAGGCTCCGCTGCGGAGCAGGACAAGATCAGCTTCCGGTATTACAGCACCCGGCGCGCCTGGCTGTTTGCCACCGGCGGGATGCTGGACTTTGTGGCGGACGGGAATCATGGCACGGTTGACCAGCCGGTAGTACTGCAACTGAAGCAGGTGGAATGATGATCATTCCGAACGGAGGCTCTTTACCGGGTCCATCAGCGCCGAGCGGATACTCTGGAAACTGACCGTCAACAGGGTCAGTCCCAATGCGCCCAGGCAGGTAGCCCCGATGATCCACCAGGATATGCCGGTACGGTAATCGTATTGCTGCAGCCAGTTGTGCATCAGGTACCAGGCAGCCGGCACCGCCAGCAACAGGGAGATGACCACAAGCCTTACAAAATCCCTGGTCATCAGTCCCCATAGATTGAAAACGGATGCGCCAAGCACTTTTCGTACACCGATCTCTTTCACCCGTTGCTCTGCCATGAAAGAAGCCATACCGAACAGGCCGAGACAGCTGATGAAAATGGCAAGCAGGGCAAAGCAACTGGACAGTTTGCCAATACGCTGCTCGGCATCGAACTTGTCAGCATACATTTCATCCACGAAGCTGTAGCTGAAAGGTGCGTCCGGATTAAACTTCCTGAAAACCGTTTCCATCTGCGCCAGTGCTTCCGATGCAGGTTTCGCCGGGTTGATCCGGGCATTGATGCTGGCGGGATCTTCATAGTCCAGTGTAAAAACAGTACGAAATACCGGTTTATAGGGCGATTGCATGATCATGTCCCTCACCACACCTATCACGGTAAACGGGCGGTCGTCTTTTCTTACGATTTCGCCTACCGGGTCTTCGAGGCCCATGAACTTCGCTGCGGATTCATTCAGGATCATAGCGGAGCTGTCCATTGCAAAATCCCTCGAAAAGTCCCTGCCGGCAATGATCTCCCAACCGATGGTCTTGCCGTAATCGTGCGTTACGCCAACGGCCCCGAAATTCCCCTGCGTTCCCGGCTGTATCCCCTTCCAGGTATAGCCGTTATTGATAGCATTAAGACCAGTCGGGGAAGCAGATGAATAGGCCATATCCGTCACCGCTCCCGTTGCCATCAGCTCCTCCCGGATCAGCGCGAAGCGCTCTTTCAGCTCGGGTGTGGTCATGGGAACGGAAATCAAACCCTCACGGCTATACGCTACCGGTCTGTCCTTGGCAAAATGTATCTGCCTGAATACAACGATGGTGCCGATGATCAGGATGATGGATACCGTGAACTGCACCACTACCAGCACTTTTCTCGGGAAAGCCGCGTACCTGCCCGCCCGGAAAGTGCCTTTCAATACCTTAACCGGCTGGAAAGATGACAGGTATAAAGCCGGATAGCTGCCTGCGATCAATCCGGTAAAAAATGTGAACCCGAGGCCGGCCAGCCAGAACACGGGGCTGCCCACCGGGAGGCTGACCTTTTTATCCGCCACTTCATTGAACAGCGGCAGTGCGGCCTGTACCAGCAACAGTGAAAATGCAAAACCGATAAAAGCCAGCAACAGCGACTCCGTAAAGAACTGCGTGATCAGCTGCCCGCGTACAGAACCGATTGCCTTGCGTATGCCCACTTCTTTTGCACGTTTCTCAGAACGGGCTGTACTGAGGTTCATGAAATTGATGCAGGCCAGCAGCAGCACAAATATGCCAATGGTCACAAAAAGCCATACGAACTGTATCCTTCCGCCGATATTCTTTCCATTTTCCCAATCGGCATACAAATGCCATTTACTCATAGGATGCAGAAATACTTCCGCCTTGAACACCTTTTCCTCTTCCCGGACCTTGTTCAGCTTCACATCTTTTATTTTGGCGGACACTTTTTCCAGGTCGGCATGATCGGCCAGCTGTGCATAGGTCTGCGTAAAATTGGAACGCCAGGGATTGTCCATCTGCCTGATCTCCGGGAACGTCTGCAAATACAATTCCCAGGGAGCAATAAACTCCAGCTCCCGGAAAGCGGAATTGTATGGAAGGTCTGCATACACGCCCGTTACCTTCACATCCGTACGGCTGTCAATTTTCACCAGCTTGTCCAGCGGGTCCGCATCCCCGAACAATGCCTTCGCTGCGGAAGCGGACAGGATGATGGAAGCAGGGTCTTTCAGCGCATCACGGGTGCCTTTCAGCATCTTCAGCGTCATCATCCCGGGAAAATCAGGCTCAAAGTAGTTGCCCACCTTGGAAATGGCCCTGTCGCCATACTTCAGCACATGCTCATTCGGCCAGGAAGACATGATCACGTATTTGAAATCACTGCCGTATTTTGCCCTGATCTCATCTCCCAGCAGATAGGGATTGGCCGTTTGGGTGGACTTTACGCCGTTGGAAGTCTGGTGCTGCATCACCGCTACTATGCGGTCGTAATTCGCATGGTTCCTGCTGAAGGTAAGTTCATCGCGGGCCCACAAACCGATCAGTATGGCCACGGCCATTCCTGCTGACAGACCGGCGATATTCACCAGCGAGAAGGTTTTATTCTTCAGGAGGTTTCTCCAGGCGATCCTGAGGTAATTCTTGATCATGCCGGGGGTACAGCCAAGAGAATGCCAGACAGAAGAGCGGTTTTCAAATAAGACGTTATGTATTAAAAAATAGTTACAACTGTCCGGTTTTGATACATGGGATGTCCGGTTCGGGGAGCTGCGGACCGTTCAGGTATCTGCGATTAACGCCGGCATAAACCTTATCTTAGGCGCATAATTTTAACCCGGGTTAAAATCTGTTCCCTTTTTTCGCCCCAATTTTACATCAGCAAAAACAATTCACATGAAGCCGTCAGCAAAGGCTCCATCTAATTCGTAAAAATTAAATACAAACACATGAAAAGAACTGCAAACGCCCATTGGAACGGCAACCTTAAAGAAGGTAAAGGTAATATCTCCACCCAGAGCACGGTGTTGAGCCAAACGCAATATTCATTCAACACCCGCTTCGCGGATGGTGTAGGCACAAACCCCGAGGAACTGCTCGGCGCCGCGCATGCGGGATGTTTCACCATGGCGGTGAGCGCCGCCCTGGCACAGTCCGGCTTCACGGCCGGGGATCTGGACACCAAAGCCATCGTGGAACTGGATATGGTGGCGCTGAAGATCGCCGGTATAAAACTGGAGCTGAAGGCTGCGAAGATCGAAGGCGTATCCGAAGAACAATTCCTGACCATCGCCAATGGCGCCAAGGAAAACTGCCTTATCTCCAAAGCGCTGGGCGGCACGCCCATTTCGCTGGAAGTGATTTACGGGTAATATCATGATCGGGGGCTGACGGAAAAGTATCCCGGTCAGCCTCCGATTCTCATCCGAAATTTTGGGGAATGGTAAATTAATTATAATTTGATCCCGCGTAGAGCAGACTTCTTTTAGCTTTACACCCACGGAATGAGATACCTAACCATCCACACGCTTCGGGCTGTTTTATGAAAACAGGGGAAAACACGTTCCTCCCGGACGATATGCTGCTCGAAAGGATCAGGCAGGACGATGCCGCCGCCTTCGAGGTTGTGTACAACAGATATGCAGCCCGGCTTTTCCATGTTGCACATGGCATCCTTAAAGACCGGGAAGCCTGTGAAGATATCATCCAGGAGCTTTTCACCACCTTCTGGATCAAGCGGCAGCGCCTGAACATCCTTGATCTCAAAGCTTACCTCTTTACCGCTGCAAAAAACAATGTGCTCATGAGCATCCGCTCCGGCAAAGTGAGGATAGACCTCACCGAGCTGGAACAGTTGGTGGAAGGCCGCAGCGCATCCGATACCGTTATGGAAAAAGAACTCCGGCAGCATATTGATGACAACGTAGCGCAGCTCCCCCAAAAATGCCGCACCATCTTTACCCTCAGCCGGGAAGAAAAGCTTTCCCATAAAGAAATAGCCAGCCAGCTCAATATTTCCGCCAAAACAGTGGAAAACCAGGTGACCATTGCCCTGAAAAGGCTAAAATCCTCCCTTGGAGACTTCATGTCCTTCTTTCTCTGAAAAAAAATCCGTCCTGTTTTGGGGGATAGGTCCAATTCCTGCATCTTAATGTATATCGGCAATGAAAAGAAAAAGAGTTATAAAGAAAACGGATGATGGCAAACTGGAAGATCTCGTAGGCAGATACTTCCGGGCAGCAGCGGAATCCGGCGCACAGCAAAGCGGGGATTTCGACAGTGAAGGCGTGTTTCGCCGGATACAGGCCGGCATTTCCGGCGGTGCGAGGCGGATAAAGATGCAGACCAGGATGTTCTGGGCGGCGGCGGCCGGTATTGTGCTGCTCCTCGGCGTGCTGGGGATCATGCAGCAGCGGCCTGCAGGAGAGCAGGCCAATACGGTGATGGCCGAAAGATCGGCCGGCGCGGGGGAAACCATACAGGTCACCCTGCCGGATAGTTCCGTTGTATGGCTCAATGCCGGCAGTACGGTAAGCTATCCCGCAACTTTTGCATCAGACAAAAGAGCGGTGTTCATTGAAGGCGAAGCTTACCTGGAAGTGCAGCAGGACCCGGAAAGGCCATTCCTCGTGCATACCGGCAAAGTAGTCACCACCGTGCTGGGCACTTCTTTCAATGTAGCCGCATACGCCGCAGACCAGCAGGTGGAGGTGACGGTACTGACCGGCAAGGTCAGCCTCTCCACTACTTCCGGCAGCGCCCCAGGCACATTGCTGACGCCGGGCCAGCAGGCAGCCTGCACAGCGGATGGAAAGCTCGTGGCTTTCCGGGAAAATATCGACGCTGCGGAAAGCATTCTCTGGAAAGACCATAAAATGATATACAACGGCAAAAGGCTGTCGCAGGTCATCGCGTCACTGGAACACTGGTATGATGTAAAGATCATTGCCGATGCTCCCCTTTACGGATGCACCATCTCCGCAGACTTTACCGGGGAGCCGGTGGAAAGCGTTGTGCATGTACTGGCGCAGCTCGTCAACGGCAAAGCCGTACGTGATGGCGATACTTACCGCATTACGGGCGAAGGATGTACAGACTAGACTAACCAATATGGAATAATGACATAAATACAGCAAGCCAGGGAAATTCCACGTACCTGAAATGCCCGGGAACAATCTCTATCGTACACTTTAATGCTTGAATCATGAAAAGAACTCTATCTGCAAAGCGTAGAGCATGCCCTCTTTTGTCCCATACCAGGGGATACCTGATGTTACTGGTGTTTTTGCTGACCGGCGCAACGGCCGGCGCTGCACAGGATATATTGCAGCAGGGCGTTACTGTCACACTGAAAGAAAAACCCTTGCAGGAGGCGCTGCAGGAGATATCTGCCGCCGCAAAGGTCAAGTTCGCGTATCCAGACAAACTGGTAAAGCAATCGGCGCTGATCTCCCGTCAATATAACAACACTCCCCTGCAACGGGTGCTGAACGATCTCCTGCAAACCAACGGCATGCAGTATGCGCTGGTGGGCAATATGATCGTTATCAAAAGAGCTGTCGCCAGCCAGGTGCCCGCATCCGGCGATGAAGAAAAGATCACGGCAAGGGGCCTCATCACGGATTCCCTTGGCACGCCGCTGTTCGGGGTTTCCGTCATGCTGAAGGGCAGCCCCGCTACCGGCACCAGCACAAACGAAAGCGGCGCTTTTTCCCTGCAGGTGCCGCAAAATGCGTCCCTGGTGATATCGATGATCGGGTTCGTGCCGCAGGAAGTTGTCGTAATGGGTACGCAGCTGCTCCGCATTTCCCTGAAAGAGAACATGACGGGGTTGAACGAAGTGGTCGTAGTGGGCTTCGGCACGCAACGCAAGATCACGCTCACCGGTTCGGTGGCTTCCATTCAGACCAAAGAGCTGAAACAATCCGCCGTATCCAACCTGTCCAGCGCCCTGGTGGGCAGGCTGCCCGGCCTCATGGCCCGCCAATCCAGCGGTGAGCCCGGCGCCAACGGTTCTGCTATCTGGCTCCGCGGCCAGTCCACCTACTCCGGCGGCAACGGCCCCCTGATCATGATAGACGGCGTGCCGCGCGATGGATTTGAATTCATCGATCCCAACGAAGTGGAATCCATCACCATTCTCAAAGACGCTTCCTCCACAGCCGTGTACGGCGTACGTGGCGCCAACGGCGTAGTGCTGGTGACCACCAAAAGAGGCACCGTAGGCAAACCTGTTGTGCAGTTCAATGTGGAATCCGCCACCAACACCCCTACCCGGCTGCCGGAATACCTCAACTCCGTGGATTATTTCCGGTACTTCAGGAACGGGCTGATCAACGATGGCCGTTTGACCGAAGCGGAGAAATATACGGATGAATATATATCCCGGTACGACCGCAGCATCGACTGGCCGGCGGAACTGGAATACGAATACCTGTACCCCAGTGTGGACTGGCTGGATTACATGCTGAAAGACAATTCCTGGCGCACTACCGCCAATGTGAACGTAAGAGGCGGCGCACCGAAGTTCAAATACTTCATATCCGGCTCCTATTTCACGGAAGACGGCATCTACAATCATGATAATGCCATCAAGGATTATAATATCCAGGCCAATGAAAAGCGGTTCAACTTCCGGTCTAACGTAGACCTGGAGATCAGCAAATGGTTCCGGGCGGAGCTGGGGCTGTCCACCATCGTACGGTACCGGAACTACCCCACACCCACCGCGCAGGATTATTTTATTTCACTGAAGACCACCGCGCCGTATGAAATGCCCGTATTCAACCCCGATGGTTCCATTGCCGAGCCTACACGCGGCAGCAGCAACCCCTATGCACAGCTGACGCAAAGGGGATATAAAAGGATGCTCAATTCCTACCTGCAAGGCACCGTAGGTTTCACCGCCAACCTGGGCTTCATCACGAAGGGCCTTACCGCCCGCACCAGGTTTTCCTACGATGCGCAAAGCAACGGAGGCTTCAGCCGCACAAAAGATTACTGGTCTTTTCTCTATGAAGGGAACGGGGATTACGAGCAGGTGAAACAGGGGCAGGACTTCCTCAACTATTCCGCCAGCAACGACTACTGGCAGACGCAGATCAACCCGGAATTCTATATCAATTACGACCGCCGTTTCGGCCATCACGATGTTTCCGCCATGATCCTGTACCGTTTGAAGAATGAGTCCCGCAGGGCTACCAACTTTGTGGACGCGCTTCCCAGAAGGGAACAGGGGCTGGTAGGCCGGCTGGCTTACGGTTACAAGGAGAAATACTTTGCGGAGGCCAATTTCGGGTACAACGGCTCCGAGAACTTCATCACCGGCAGGCGCTTCGGTTTTTTCCCTTCGTTCTCCGCAGGATGGGTGATCAACCGCGAAGCCTTCCTGGAAGATGTTAGATGGATAGACCTGCTGAAGGTCCGCATTTCGCATGGCATGGTGGGCAACCAGGACCCCGGCACCCGCTTCGCTTATCAAAGCCAGTGGAACCTTTCCGCCGGCGGTTATAATTTCGGGTACGATTACCAGAACAATAAAGGCGGCGCACTGGAAGGCAAGACCGGCAACCCGCTCACCTCCTGGGAAACCGCGCGCATGACCAATATCGGGCTGGACTTCAACATGAAGAACAGCCTCCTGCAACTGACGGCCGATGTGTTCTATGAAAAGCGCAGCGGCATATTCACCACATCCTCCCGTATTACCTCCGCGCTGATGGGCATCCCCGCAAACAACCTGCCCACGATCAACGCCGGCATGGTAGAGAACAAAGGATTTGAGGTAGACCTGAAACACCAGAAACAGCTGGGCAGATATTTTTCCTATTTCGTGCGCGGCAACTATACGTATGCCCGCAACAAGATACTGGACTACCTGGAAGAGCCCACATCAGACCGTCCCTGGCAGACCCGCCAGGGCCGCTCCCTGAGCGATATCCAGACGTATGTGTCCATGGGCTACTTCCAGAGCTGGGATGAAATTTCCAAAGCGCCCTCCCAGGCATTTTTCGGCGCCGTGCAGCCCGGGGATATCCGGTATAAGGACATCAACGGCGATGGCATCATTGATTCATACGACATCACTTATATTGGTAAGGATTCCGAACCGACCTCCATTATGGGCGCATCCACCGGCTTTTCGTACCGCGGCCTGGATTTCAGCATCCTGTTCCAGGGAGGTTTCGGCAGATGGCTGTTCACCGATGGCAGCACCATGTTCGGCTCCAACTACGAATTCCGGCAAGTGATGTATGCCGTAGGCACGGATTACTGGACGCCGGAAAATCCCGATGCCGCCTTCCCCAGGGCCATGAGCCAGAAAACGCCCAACAATACGGAACGCAGCACACATTATCTGCGTAATGGCAACTACGTCAGGCTGAAGAACATGGAAATAGGATACTCCCTTCCCTCCACGCTGATCAGCCGGTTCGGCATGAGCAACGTCCGCATCTATGCCAATGGCAACAACCTCTACACCTGGGACAAAGTGAAGCTTTTTGATCCCGAGGAAAACTACGGTTCGCCTACTTATCCGCTGATGACAACTTACAATTTCGGGATCAACGTAGGATTCTAGGATATTAAAAACTACCGGTATGAAAAAATCAATTGCATATATACTCTCCTCCGCCTTCTTTTTTATCTCCTGCAATAAATTCCTGGATGTAGTGCCCCGGGAATTTCACCAGGAAGAAGACCTTTTCACAGACATCCAACAGGCGGAAAAAGAAATAGCGGTACTGTACAGCCGCCTGCCCTGGGACCACAATGCCGGGGACGGCAGCAACGGCATGATCCTCGCTGCCGGCTCCGACGAAGCCTATCACAACTGGGACCAGAGCAACGCACGCCTGTATGAACAAGGCGCCTGGAACCCCATTTCCAACCCGCTCGGCAACTATAACGCCATGTACGAGAACATCCGCATCGCCTGGCATTTCCTGGAGAATATCGACAAGGTGCCGGTGCTGGAGGAAAGGATACGGGAACAATATGAAACGGTGGTCATACCCCGATACAAGAACGAAGTGAAGTTCCTGCTGGCCTTCTATTACTTCGAGCTGTTCAAGCGTTACGGGCCCGTGCCGATTGTAGACCGGTATTACCAGGTATCGGAGATAAATGAACTGCTGCAAAAAGATCGCCGCCCGGTGGATGAATTGGTACAGTTCATTACAACACTTTGCGATGAAGCGGCAAGCGGCCTGCCGTTATCTTATGATGACGACCCGAACGAGATCGGCCGCGCGACCAAGGGGGCAGCGCTGGCATTGAAAGCGAAAACCCTGTTATACGCCGCCAGCCCGCTGTTCAACGGCGGTGAGGTAGACGGGCAACCGGTATCTGTAAATGGGCAGAATGTGAAAAGCACGCTGCTTGGCGTAAAGAACAGCGACGGAACGCCGCTTTTTAATCCGCAATATGACGCCAATAAATGGAAACTCGCCGCCGATGCGGCCATGGATGTGATCAACCTCGGCATTTACAACCTGCATCCGGTGCAACAGGAGCTTTTCTACAAAAGGAACCTCACGGAAGTGATCTGGCACAAACAGGGCGGATCTTACAATGCCGGTGCATGGGACCGCCAATTGATGCCCAATGGTACGGATATGGGCGGTTCCGGCGCCCTGAGCATGACCAACGCCATGATCAATTCCTACGAAATGGATAATGGCCTCCCGATAGACGATCCCCTTTCCGGATATGTTGACAATGCCTGGGTAGACACTACGATGCGGGTATTCCGCGACCGTACCTGGAAAACGGCCAATGTGCGCATCCGCAGCATGTATCATCACCGGGACCCGCGTTTCTACACCGATGTGTACTTTAACGGCATGCCGCTGCTGCACCGGAATGTGATCACCGAGTTCGTGACCAACGTAGGCAGCAATAACGATGGATGGGGCAGCAAGACAGGGCAGAATACCCGCACCGGTTACTATGTGCAGAAATGGGTAGACCCTACACAAAATCCGAAAGACCGCCCCAATACCAATATGCGGAATTTCCCGATCTACCGGCTGGCGGACGTATATCTCTGGTATGCCGAAGCCATGAACGAATTCCTGCCCTCCCCCAATTCAGCTGTTTATTTCTATATCAATGAGGTGCGCAACAGGGTAAATATGCCGGCGCTTCCCATCAGCGGGAGGGTGGAAGATGCCACGAAGCAGGGTATGCGCCAGCGCATCCGTAATGAAAGAAAGATCGAATTATCGATGGAAGGGCACCGGTTCTTTGACACCCGGCGCTGGCTGATCGCCCATACGCCGGAATGTACGGAGCTGATGGGCCTTAACATCAACGGCAGCGGGGAAAATTTCTATACGCCCGTGCCTGTCCGCAGCGGCGCAAGGGTATTCAATAGCTATCACTACCTCATGCCTTTGCCTACGGTGGAGATCACCAAAGCCCCCGGAGTGCTGGTACAGAATTTCGGCTGGGAACGGTAATACCGGACTGACGCAGGGCAACCGCCCCGGAAGCGATACAGCGATGTGTTGCTTTTGGGGCGATTGTCATTTATAGACGGCGAGATAGAACTCCCCGTCCGTCACCTTCAGCTCCGCCCGTTCCGGCAGCATGGAAAATGCCAGCCCTGAGAAAGTGCCTCTTACATATTTGTCCGTGATCTCCGTGAATTTCACTTCCGCGGCATCATCGAACTGAAGGCCGGTAACCGGCAGGAACTGTGCAGTATAGGGTTTGCCGCTTTCCGTGAACATGGATATCATCACCTGCGGCATGATGGCATTGGTCTTGGGCATTTCGATCTCGTTGCGCAGATGATAGCGCTCCCCGGTTTTGTAGGCCGTTTTGCTTAGCAGGAACAGGGAAAGCGCATCTTTGCCCAGTTCCGCCGTTTTGAGACTGGAGGTCATATTACAGTGATAGGAGAGATTCTCCGGATCGTAGTACAACTGTGCCAGCGTATGCGCCTTGTATTCCTTCTGTACCCCGTCGGCTTTGAACCGGAGGTAGTACGTGCCCGGCGCTGCCGGGTTATCTGATTTCTTTGAACAGCCGGCCAGTAACACCATGCTGAGCAGCAGAAGCGTATATTTTGTCATATCAATCAGTTTTTTGTCTGGTTCTTATCCGGCAGCTCCCTGATCTTGTCCACCAGGTCCGCCCCCGCTTTCCCGGCCTGTGAGGCCAGTCCCGCTATTTTGCTGCCCGCGCCGGAAAGCAGTTGCTGAAGGCGTTCCCCGTCATCTGTTTTGAAAGCCTGCAATGAAGTAACGTCCTGGTTCCCGGAAATATCGAACTGGAGGTAAGGCGCTTCAGGGAATCCCATGGTTTTGGCGAAGAAAACGGTGGGGATCTTTGAGCGGCGGGTATTGTATTCCTTTACGGCATAATTGTATTTCTCCCGGCAGTCCTGGATGTTCTGCTCACATTGCTGAATGCTGTCCACCAGCCGGTGATATTGCTCGCTGGCCTTAAGGTTTGGAAACTTGTCCGCAATACCCTGAACGGCCGCCATGATAGCCCCGGTTTGCTGATAGGAATTGGCCAGATTTCCGGTGGTGGCATCCTGCGAAATTTTCAGCTGCACCAGCTGCTCCCCTTCCTGGTAATTTTTCACCACATCGATGAGCTGGTTGATGAGCGTCAGCTTCTTGCTGATGGCCACCTGCGTGTTGGAAGCCTTCTCCCGCACATTCTGTCCCTGTTTCTGCAATGCGTTGTAAGAAATGACCGCCATGGCGACGGCAACGATCAGGAGAAGCACTAAAAAGATCATATTATCATATGGTTTAGAGATGGCAAAAAAGTGTGGATATTCTTCCTGTTGTCAAAGAAAGACCTTATTTTGAACCCGTTGAGCGACACCTATTACCTGCTGAATACAACCTATTAACTGCGCCGGCTTGACGGATAAGTGTTTTCATGAGCCATCCCTAAACCACGGCAAGATGATAAAAAGAATATGGATGCTGGTCTGCCTGATCTCTGTCCTCAGCGCCACTGCGCAACAACAGGCGGTAGATTCCCTGCGGAAAATGCTGGATGGGCATCCCGGGCAGGACACCGTACGGCTGCATCTCCTGAATGAACTGGCCTTTGCGTATTATGCCGTTGATCCGGCCGAGGGAGTCACCATCGCGGAAGAAGCCATTGCCCTGGCCCGGCGGATAGATCACCCCCGCCTGCTGGCAGCCGCCTACAACAGCAAGGGCACGAACCTCTGGGCGAAAGGGGAAGACTCCCTGGCGATGGAAGCCGGAGAGACCGCCCTGGGCATTCATCAAAAAGCAGGCAACAAGCTCGGCGCTGCCAAGGCATTGAATAACCTGGCGCTGAACTATTACAATCTCTCTGATTTCGGCAAAGCGCTGGAATACCATGAAACAGCGCTGGCGCTCTTCCGGGAACTGAACCATCATACCGGTATCGCACATTCCTTTTCCAATATGGGCGTTGTGTATCTCTCCCTTTCGGATTACCCGAAAGCGCTCCGGCATTTTCTGAATGGTGCGCGCTACTGGGAAAACGGGGACAGCGCGGCGCTGGCGAATACTTATCTGAATGTGGGCCTGGTGTACAAGAACATGAAAGACTATCCCAGGGCCATGCAGTACGCCAGCGATGCGCTGGATATCTACGTACGCATCGGCCAGAAGCAGGGAGAAGCCAATGCCTGTGGCAATCTCGGCACCATCAGCAGCGAGAACGGCGATACGGCAGCTGCCTTGCGATATTATGAACGGGCGCTGGAACTGAACAATGCCATCGGCAATAAACGCCGGATAGCCAGCGACCTGGTGAACATTGCCGTGGCCTACCGGAAAATGAACGATATCCCGGCCGCGGCCGCCTACCTGCAAAAAGGCCTGCAGCTGTATGAGCAGACCAATGACAAGGAGAATACCGCATTTACGCTGATCAACCTGGCGGGGCTATATCCTCATGCCCCCACCACACTCCCTACGCTCCGGAAAGCACTGCGCCTCGCCGAAGAAGCCGGTTCCCTGCAGAACCAAAGCCTTGCCTGGGAAACCATGAGCAAGACCTATGAAAGGTCCGGCCGGCATGCCGCCGCGCTGGATGCCTACCGCCGGCACATTCTGCTGCGGGACAGCATCTACAACTCCGCCAAAACGAAAGAGGTCGCCAGGCAGCAGATACAGTTCGAATTTGAAAAGAAAGAAGCCCTGCTGAAAGCCGCGCATGAAAAGGACAATGCCCTGGCGCAGGCAGAGATAGAACGCAGGAAAGCCATAGAGGTCGCCATCATGGCAGGCGCCATCATTCTGCTGGCCGCATCCGCCGCCGGTTACGCGCTTTTCCGGAAAAAGAGGAACGCGGAATTCCGTGCAAAGATCGCCGATACGGAAATGAAAGCGCTGCGCGCACAAATGAACCCGCATTTCATTTTCAACTCCCTCAACGCCATCAGCAATTTTATTGACCGGAACGAACCGCAGCTGGCGGATGATTATCTCATGCGGTTCTCGAAGCTGGTACGGATGATCCTCGAAAATTCCGGGTTGAAAGAAATATCTTTAACGGACGATCTGCAGGCGCTGCAGCTGTACCTGGAACTGGAAGCCCTGCGGCTGAAAGACCGCTTTACCTACGAGGTGAAGGTAGATGAGGCCGTTGACCCGGACAACACGCTGGTGCCCCCGCTGATATTGCAACCCTTTGTGGAAAACAGCATCTGGCACGGCGTATCCAAACGGGAAAACGGCGGCAGAATACTGATCGATATCCGTCAACATGACGGAAAACTCCGCTGCCGGATAGCGGATAATGGCCCGGGAAGGAATAGCGGCAAGCCGGCGGAAGCCGGTAAAAGATCGCTCGGCACGCACATCACGCAATCCAGGATCGATATTCTGAATGCGCAGCAGAACGGCGGGGCGGACATCACCTTTACCGATATGCCGCAAGGCCTGCAGGTTACCGTCAGCCTCCCGCTGATGCTTAAATTTTAAAGGAACATGATCAACGCGATAATCATAGACGATGAAGCACACTGTATCGAAAGGCTGGAACGCCTGCTAAGGGAAAACTGTGACGATACAGTAAGGTTGCTGGGAAGCTGCACGACCTTTGAAACAGGAGAAGAAGCCATTGCCCGGCTTAAACCGGAACTGATCTTCCTCGACATCCAGCTGCACGACAAAAGCGGCTTCGATCTCCTGCAAAAGATCGACCTAACGCAGGCGCGCGTGATCTTCACGACCGCATTCGAGCAATATGCCATTACCGCATTCAAATTCAGCGCAACAGATTATCTGCTGAAACCGGTGGACAGAGAAGAGCTGATCCGCAGCGTACAAAAAGCCGGCGACAGCATGGAACGGCAACAAGCCGCCATGAAATACGAAGCGCTGCTGCACAACCTGAAACCCGGAGCCGAGACGGCAAAGAAGATATGCCTGCCCACAGCGCAGGGGGTGGACTTTGTGCTCACCAGCGACATCATCCGTTGCCAGTCCAGCGGCAACTACACCGTTTTCTTCCTGAACAACGGCCAGAAGATCACCGTAGCCAGAACGCTGAAGGAATATGAATCCCTGCTGGAAGCGCATCAGTTTTTCCGGGTGCATCACTCCCATCTCGTCAATCTCGCCTATGTGAAGAAATACCACCGGGGGAAAGGCGGGTATGTGGTGCTGGCGGATGATACGGAGATTGAAGTGTCTGTGCGGCGGAGGGAGGCGTTTTTGGAGCGGATTGCGATGTAGGCACCTGATATGACATCGCGGTTAAAGACGGATAGCAGACGTGAAGTTGAATAAAAGGAGGGAAACTTGTATATTCGTTACAAGCATCAATCTGTGAAACCCAAAAACAGTTCCCAATGAAAAAAACATTCCTTCCCGTTACACCAGGTTTCTTCATTTATTACCTTATTGCATGACCAGTTCGGCCGGAATGAACACTCTGATTTTCAAACTGGTAAAAACAGCCTCCTTCAACAGGTTACGGTGTCTGTTCATGCTGTTGCTGATACATTGCCCCGGCTTTTTGTCAGCGCAGCAACCCGATACAACATCTCCTCTTAAAGTAGGCGTTTATGTAAGCCCGCCTTTTGTGATGAAGACGGAGCAGGGGTTTACCGGCATGTCTATAGAGCTTTGGGAGACGATGGCCGATGACCTCCATCTGGCATACCGTTATGAAATGGTGCCTACTTTCCGGGAGCTCGTGCAGCGCACCGCGAAAGGCGGGTTTGATATAGCCGTTACGAACCTCACGATCACGCAGAACCGGGCTAAACAGATAGATTTCACGCAACCCTGGTATGATGCAGGGCTTAGGATCATGATAGATAAAGACCGGAAAACCGGCATTTCCGATGTTATTGCCGGCTTGTCCGATGCCGGGCACCTGAAAGCATACGCCTGGCTGGCACTGGTTATTCTTCTGGCAACAATTCTCCTCACATTATTTGACCGCAGATTTGACGAAAGCTATCCCAGACGATGGCGGGAAGGCCTTGCTGAAAGCTTTTACCAGGTAATGTCTGTCGCCACCTCGGGGAATGCCGGCAGAAAGAACCTTTTCGGCTGGCGGGGGCGTATTTTCTCCGCTTTTTGGCTGGTATGCGGAGTAGCCGTTCTGGCGTATATCACCTCCTCTGTTACCAGTGTTATGACCACGCTGTCTTTAACTAATCAGATCAACAGCCTCGCCGACCTCTCCGAGAAAACAGTCGGGGTTTTCGCAGGGAGCACTTCCGAGGAATACGCACGTTCCAAAGGGCTGGAGATCCGCTCCTACAACAATATCGATGATGCAGTAAGCGCTTTGCACCAGCAAAAGATAGCTGCTATCATCGGGGATGCACCCGTACTGGAATATTATGAGCACACACATGTGGAATCTCCTGTTGCAGTGGTAGGCCCTATTTTCAGTCCGGATAAATACGGATTCGGACTCACCCTTCACAGCAGCCTTTCCGACCGCTTGACCATAGAGCTTTTGGGCGCTCATGAACGTGGGTTGATAGCCAGTTTGCGCAGAAAGTATTTTGGAGAAAGGTGATGCCGGCAAGTGCCGGCGGCTTGCATAGGGTTTTTAATGGCCCCGTGATAAAGCCGTGATTTACTCCCTGGTATTGCTGCTCCTTGTGGCGTTGCCCTTTGTTTATCTTGCCGCCGCACGGGGCCGGTATGCGCAAGCTTTCGTGGAGCGACTAGCGATGCAGGACTAGGCCCGGGAAGGCAAAGGATCAATAACAATATCCTCCCCCATCATATCCTTCAAATTAACTGAAGGAACGATTATCGAACCCATCGGAAGATGCTCTGCTCAGCCGGGGCCGCTCCGCTTAAAACAGTATGGTCTTCGTGCTGCAGTCCTTTTGGAAGATCGATTGCAACTAATGTAGTATCCAAAAACATACGATAAAGATACCGTAACCTTTTCCCTGGTGGGTTACTCGGAATATAATCTTCCGCTTCAGACACTGAAAAGCAACAAGCCATTGCACATTCAACTCATGCGAAAAAACATGACATTGGAAGAAGTCAACATAACCGGCCACAAGCCTGAAGAACACCGGTTCGGAATAAAGCGCAGAGGCTCTTTGATGCATTTCTCAGACGGCATGTTTAACCAGGATGACAGTTTCCAGATCGGTCAGTTAATTAAACTTGGCAATACGTCTGTAAAGCTTACCACTTTAAATCTATACATACTGAATTCACGCGACGACAGTGCTACTTTCCGTATCCTTGTACGATCCTCCCACTATGCTGCTGATCCATCTGCTTTATGCACTATTTAAAACCACACTATTGATCTATCACCTCTGCCATGCGCTATCGCCAGATCCCATTATAAAACGATGCTACACTAACAGCAGTAATCTGCTTCGATCCAACTGATCCACTCACTCCCGGCAGCATCACCGCAAAAAAAATGCACCAGCCTGAACTGATGCATTCATTTACTCCTCTTCTTTCTTCTCAGTATCTTTCTCCTCCTTATCCTCTTTTTTCTCTTTCGGCACAACGATATTCAATGTATCGTCCTGCTGTTTCTCCCGGGTGATATTCCGGCTGTAGTCGTTTCCGAGATTGGCGCCGCCCTGTTCCAGGCCATCACTGCCAATCGATCTGTCTCTGGGTGCCATAACATTTGATTTTAGGTGAATAAAACCATTATCGCCCCAAAACCATGCCGCCGGAAAACAACCATAACACCGGCCGTTAACAGGGAAAAACCTCGCCATTCCGTGCATATTTTCCCCGGGGCATTATCTGCACAATCTCTTCCCGATCTCACCTGTCATTATCTGCAATGCCGGATTTTTCCTATCTTATATTCCTCATTCCATGTCTATGCGCAAATCCCTTCTGCTCTTCTTTGCCCTTTTCCATGCCGCTACGCTATCCGCTCAGTTACAGGTCAGCGATAACCAGCGCTACCTGCTGTATAACGGCCGCCCCTTCTTCTGGCTGGGCGATACGGCCTGGGAGCTCTTTCACCGCCTCACGCTGGATGAAACGGACCATTACCTGAAACATCGTTCGGAACAGGGCTTTACCGTGATACAGGCGGTTATCCTCGCGGAGTTCGATGGATTGCATACTCCCAACGCCCACGGCGCCCTGCCGCTGACCGGTGATGATCCGGCCCGCCCGGATGAAGCCTATTTCAAACATGTGGATGAAGTGATCGCAAAAGCAGCGAAATACGGCCTGGTGATCGGGCTATTACCCACCTGGGGCGACAAAGTATGGAAAGCTGGATGGGGCAAAGGACCGGAGATATTCAACCCCTCCAACGCCAAAACGTACGGCAAATGGCTGGGTAAACGTTACGGGCAAACGAAAAACATCGTATGGATCATCGGCGGTGACCGCAACCCGCAAAACAAACAGCATGAAGATATCTGGCGGCAAATGGCCGCGGGCATCCTCGAAGGCGCGGGCAGCAACGTAAAGCCGGTCATGACCTTTCACCCGCAACCCACCCCGCTTGGCTCCGCCACCTGGTTCCACAACGATGCCTGGCTGAGCTTCAACATGTTCCAGAACGGGCATTGCCGGAATGCGGCGGTGTACGACAGGATACAGGCGGTCTACCATAAAACGCCCGTTAAACCGGTGCTGGACGGGGAGCCGCTGTATGAAGACCATCCCGTTTGCTTCAACGCGAAAGACCTTGGTACATCAAACGCCTATGACGTAAGGATGTATGCGTACCTCGACCTGTTTGCCGGCGCTTTCGGACACACTTACGGCTGCCACGATATCTGGCAGTTCTTTGCCCCCGGCCGCGAAGCGGTCAATGATCCGCATGTGCCCTGGCAACAGGCGATGGACCTGCCCGGCGCCAGGCAAATGGCCTTCGTGCGGAAATTGATGGAAGCTGGTCCCATCCTGGAAAGGGTGCCGGACCAGTCCGTTATTGTGGAGAACGGCCTCCCGGCAGCCGACCGCATACAGGCCACCCGCGGAAAAGATTACCTCTATGTGTACGCCTGCACCGGCAGACCGTTCACCGTTAACATGGGCAGGATCAGCGGCAGCATGCTCCAGTCCGGATGGTACAACCCCCGCGATGGCGTTTTCAAACCTGCCGGAAAGGTAAAGAACGAAGGAAAGCTGAAATTCTCGCCGCCGTCTTCCGGGTATGGGCAGGACTGGGTTTTAGTACTGCAGGATGACAAGCGCAGGATCGCGCTGTAGCATCATTTCCCTTTCGCGTAAATCATTTTCCCTTTTGCGTAAACAGCCCGTCGCTTTTTTTGGCAGCTTTACGGCTTTATGGGCTTTCTACGATCACTCCGCCTGCAATGGGCAAGACACCAGCAACGCTGGTTCGGGAAATGGCATGTGTACCTCGGCATCATCGCCGGCGCCATCGTGGCGTTTGTAGGCGTTACGGGCAGTATCCTCGTCTTCCAGGATGAAATAGACCGGGCATTGAACCCGGAACTGTTCTATATCATGGAACAGGAAAAGAAAATGTCTTTCGACGAGATCATTCCCGTCATCCACCGCCGGTACCCTGATCTGTCATTCAATTACATCATGAGCGATCTGGAAGAGCGGCCCAACCGCGCGTACCAGCTGTTCAACTTCGCTACGGAAGACGAATATTTCATCAACCCCTACACCGGCGAGCTGAGCGGAAAACGGCTGCATGAAAGCTCCTTTATCCATATTGTAACGGAATTGCACCGCACTTTGCTGATACCGGCTGCGGGAAGGTACATCGTTGGCCTGGCCACGCTTTGCCTGCTGATCCTGACCATCAGCGGCCTTCGCTTGTGGATCCCGCAAAAATGGAAGCAGCTGAAAGATGTGTTGACCGTGAAGTTCAGCGCCGGGCTGAAGCGGCAGAATTACGACTGGCACAATGTGCTGGGCTTTTATTCCGCGCCGGTGGTCAGCCTCCTGTCTTTAACTGGCATCTGTTTTACTTTCTCGGCCCCGGTGATCGCCTTGCTTTTTATGCTGGATGGCCGTTCCCCGCAGGGCGTGGCACAACTGCTGGGCGCAAAGTCCGCATACACGGAAAATGCAAATCCCCTGCCGCTTGAAAATATCATGGAGATCGGCCAACAGGCCATGCCGGACGGCAGGATCGGCGGAATAAGCCTTCCGGCGGACAGTCTCGGCAGCTACCGGCTGGATATGCTGGGTAAAAATCCCCCGAAAAACGGCAAACGGGAAATGCTCATCATCGATCAGTACACCGGTAAAGTGCTGCTGAACAGCCGGCTCGACTTCCCGGAATCCGGGGACGCTTACCTCGGCTGGCTGGCAGCCCTTCACTACGGCAGCTTTGGCGGAAGGCCTACGCAGATACTCGCCCTGATAGGAGGGCTGATGCCGCTGATATTATTTGTCACCGGGTTCATTATCTGGTGGCCGCGTTACCGGAAACAGCGCCGCAATGGCAAGTCCCGCCCCGATGCACCGCCCGTTCCCCGGCGGCTCGCTAACAACCAGGCTGCGGTTCCGCAGCAGGCCTTGCCGGCCTTTATGGCCAACCTGAAAAAAGGTTTCCGCTATGCGTTATGGGTTTTGCTCATCACCGCGCTGATGGGGGCTTTATATGGATTGATCTCCGGCATCATCATACCGCCTGCGGTATTCGCCGTGATCTACACCGCCGTATTTGTTATCCTCAACTTCGTTGTGGCATTGGCGGTATGGGTGTTCAACCTGCTTTTCCTGGTGCCTTTCCGGAAGGGAAGCCGCGGTATCAACCGGTATTTCGCACTGTCCTTATCCTTCACCATCGTATTCCTGGCCAGCTATCTGCTGCTGATGAATACGGGCATGCAGATCTTTTAAAACTCTTCCTCCAAGGCTTCCAGCGCCGCTGCGAGGTACACCAGCGGCGCGTTCCAGTTGATGGCGATCTCGTTGGAGGCATAGGAGCAATCATCATCTGTATAGGCTTCGTCCGCCGCGGCGGATGGATATTTGCAGCCATCCTGCCGCCCGGGGTTGGGGCCGCCGGCCAGCAATCCCGGTACGGGTGCTGTAATGCCGTCTGCCTGGGAGGGGCGGTGATGCGGATGCATGGGCGTTCTTGTACCGATGCCGGTCACGAAGGAATACCCGGTAGCATTACGGCCCAGGAGATAATCCAGGTTAGCGAGCGCGTGATGCAGGTATGATTTGTTGCCCGAGATCCGGTAAGCATACAACAAGGCAATGCCCTGGTTAGCGGCCACCGCATTACTGCCCCAGACGAAGTCCCGCGCCGAAGCGCCCATTACTGTCCGGTAAGGGTTTTGCGCCGCCTGCTTTACCCGGTCCCCTGCCCACTGTTCCAGCTCCCGCTTCAGGCTATCCGTTGCATATCCGGAGCGCAACACCCTGTAGCAGCCCAGCCAACGTACCTGTGACCATGTGGGTATTTGCAAAGGCATTGGCATCTCCGGCCGGTATTGCTCCTTTTTTGTGGTGATGAACAATTCCGCTCCGGCCCAGGCGAACTCGTCACGGACATTCCTATCGCCATACCCGCCTGTGCTGATATCGGGATCGGAATGCCGATTGATCTTTTGCTGGTCATAATAGATTTCAGGATGTTGAACAGCCCATTGCCAGGCCCGCTCCGCGGCTTGCACGCAGGAGTCTGCCAGGCCGGGGAGCTCATCGGGGAAGGATGCGAACACTCTCGCCGCCTGCGCCGTCACGGCCGCAAAATCCAGCGCCGCGGCAGTACTTTTCTGCACGACATACCTGGGTTTTCGCGCCTCATGCGGCATCACCGTCCCATCGAATGCGGCATTGGTCAGCTTGTGATAAACACCACCATCATCGGGGTCCTGCATCGTCAGCATCCACCGGAGATTGAACAGTATCTCGTCCAGCAGGTCGGGCAAGGCGTTCCCGCTTTCCGGGATGCCGGTACGCAGCTGCCTGCAATAGGCCGGATGATCTTCGTATAGTGATAACAGCGTACCCATGGTGATCCCGCAGTTGACGATGTATTTATTGTAATCCCCGGCATCGTACCAGCCGCCGGGAGAAGAGATCACGGTGCCGGATACACGTTTGGGCCCTGCGGCGGAGGGATGCACCAGCACTGCCGTGTCCGGATGCCCCGCCGGCCGGCTCCACGGCCCGGCGTACGCCTTTGTCAGCTCCGTGGCCGTACGCTGATAATAGAACCCTTTCAGCGCCGCTACGACCAGGGGAGCATGCACTGCCGGACGGATCACGAACACGCCGGAAGTACCCGCACCCGGCACCTCCAGCACAAAGGAACCGGTATCCTGCAAGGCTGAAAAATCCGCCACCCGGCTCTCCCTGCCGGAATAAGCGGAGCGCTGCGCCGCGCCGGCTGCTCCCCGGAACACCACGGCCATATCCCCTGCCCGGCGAACCATGAAAGTTTGCCCTGTTACCACTGCCATCTTCGGTGCAGCGGGATAAAAGCCTGCCTGGTTCAGCCGGATATCGCCGGAAGGGGACTGCGCTTGCAGGAATGATATTGGCGCCAGCAACAGGATGGAAAAGAAACGGGAAGTCCGCATAACGATGGTATTTATCATATCAAAAATAAGCGCCGGCCCGTTAAAAAACGACCCCGAAAAAAAATACCGCCGTACCTTACTCTGCCGAAAACCGTATATTTAAAGATGGAAAATACAGACCTTAGACTGGCTGTGCTGATCGATGCCGAGAATGTTCCCCCGGCAAAAGTCAAAGCCATGCTGGAAGAAATAGCCAAATACGGCACCCCTACTTTCAAGCGTATTTATGGCGACTGGACGCAGCCCAGGGTAGCCGGCTGGAAATCTACCCTCCTGCCGCATGCCATCACGCCCATTCAGCAGTACAGCTATACCTCCGGTAAAAACTCAACGGATTCCGCCATGATCATTGATGCCATGGACATCCTCTATTCAGGGAAAGTGGACGGCTTTTGCATCGTATCGAGCGACAGCGATTTCACCCGCCTCGCCACCCGTCTCCGGGAAGCCGGCATGCGGGTGTTCGGCATGGGAGAGAAAAAAACGCCGGTTTCTTTCATCGCGGCATGCGACAAGTTCATTTACATCGAGATACTGGAAAACGATGAACCGGTCACCAAACGCACCATAACCGTATCCCGGAAAAAATCAGCCGTAGTGACCACCCCGCCGGAGCCCGTAGCGCAGGAACGCCCCAAACCCATGTCTACCGTCACACCCGGACTGGTCAGACTGATCGCGGACAGCATCAACGATATTGCCAATGAGGACGGCTGGGTATTCCTGGGCGTATTGGGTGGCCTTATCCTTAAAAAACAGCCGGACTTCGACCCCCGGAACTACGGTTTTAAAAAACTGTCGCTCCTGATCAAAAGCATGCCGCAGTTCGAAACCCAGGAACGCGTTTCGGGGAAAGACAACGAACAGCAGTCGGTGTACGTCCGCGTCAAACCCTCCGCCACCAGGTCCCGGCGCTGACGAGGATCATCCTGCTTACTGACCGCCATCCTTTATCCTCCCTTTACGATGGATTAAATTTGTGATGAACGTTAATCAAAAACTTCATCACAACTTTAAAAAAGGAGGTCGATATGTCTGCATTATCATTATGGAGAAAATCCGCATTTACCCCTTCACTGCTCGATGAACTGTTCCCCTGGTTCAATGACGAGAACCTTCCCGCCAGAACCATGACCGTTCCCGCTGTGAACATTACGGAAGAAAACGGGCAGTACAAACTGTCCATGGCAGCCCCCGGTCTGCAGAAAGAAGATTTCAGCATCGATGTGGATGACACCGTGCTTACCATCAGTGCCAGCAAGGAAGAAGAGAAAAAGGACGAAAAAAAGGAAAATGGTTACACCCGCAAAGAGTACAGCTATCATTCATTCTCCAGGAGCTTTACATTACCTGATTCCATCCAGAAAGACAAGATCGAAGCCAGCTACAAAGATGGCGTACTGGAGTTGAAGATGCCCAAAGTGGCGGCAAAGGCCAGCAACGGCACAAAGAAAATAAGCATAGATTAACCGGATATGGTTCTTAAGTGTGGGCCCCTGCAGCATTATGCGCAGGGGCCCTTTTTTTGCTGTTTGCCAATGAAAAGATATCAGCCGCTAACGTTGCCTGCGGATCACCTTGTGCTGCTGCATGCATTTCACTACGACTTTACCATATTCGTGAGACAGCTTTTCGATGGATTGCGGATCAAAAGTGGTGGTTTGCACCGCGTACAGTCTTGAACCGCTGGCAATATCATAAAAGCTGGTTTCCCAGGCATATTTTACGCCTTCCCGGTACCAGTCCGGCGCATAGAGGCCGTAGTAGAGCGAAGAATAATAGCTGGTCAGCAAGTGGTACATACTGCCGGGCAGAAAGAACCCCTCCGTCCGCTGGTCCAGCAAAACGATCGTCAACACCGCATCAATCCCCTTTTCACTGAATTGCAACAGGGCATCCCGGTCTTCCGTTCTGGTGAATGCCAGCGCGTCAAACTCATCCGATGCCGTAACAGCCACATAACCCAGCTCATGCAGATCTCCCGCGATGTGCAACTCCATCCGTTGCCGCATCAGCGAATCTTTCATCAGGCCAAGTACAAGTATCTTTTTATACTTTTTCTCCGGTTGGTCCACGGCACTCCAGTATCCGGTGATATTGGTGGAATAACAGCCGGTAAGTATCCCCAGCGGGATCAGGCATAAGAGCAGGTATTTCATGATAACAGGGTTTAGCAGTGTGTGATAAATACGGGAAAAGGAAGGTTGTTGATAAACAGGTCTGCCTGGCTTTGCCGGAAGAACCGGGAGACGGCATTGCGGCCGTATGCACCCATAACCAGCAGGATGTTCTTTTTCCTCAGCAGAAAATTGAACAGTTCATCTTTAGCATTACCCTGCAGCAATACAAAATCAGAGTAGTTATAATGACCGCTCAGCCATTCTTTCAGGCGCTTCTTTTCCTGCGGGCTGATCGTACTGTTTTTGCTCACTTCAACGATCGTGGCTTTCACCTCATCCAGCGAAGGAAACAGGCTGACCAGCTGTTTCATGGCGAAAAATGCGGAGGCGCCGCCATCGTAACAAAAAACGATCTCCTCTATGGGGTCCACCCCGGCCGCGGCGATCAGTACAGGGCACTCTGCGCGGGACAGCAATTCCCTGACAAAGGGAGTGGGAATTTCCTCCGTTTTTCCGTTAAAACCGGTGGCAGGGTCTACTATGATCATATCCGCAAAACGGCTCTCGCCCAACAGTTCATCAACAGATACCGTGCGGTCGCGGTACACGGCCGATCTCACGTTCTTCTGTTCGCATATCTTCTCAAAGATGCGGATATTGTTTTCCACTCTTTCATTATCCTTTGCATACCCGGGTATATCGGACGCCACAATGGTTTCAACATAGGGAACGCCCATCACTTGCTGCAATTCGGGTTTTTCACCGTAACGCAGGTTCTCCAGGAAAACACCCACCAGCTTTGCGCCGGAGAGAGATGCCATATAACAGGCAAAATCTGTGGCATGAAACGGCATCTGAAGGCCGTTCATGATGAAGAGTATCTTTTTCATCAGTTCATGTTTAATTTTTCACGGGTCAGATGGAATGTTATTTCATGAGTGCATATTTAATTTTTACGGGTCAGGTGGAATGCTATTTCTTCGGCCGCCGCAAGCACGGGATCCAGGTGTTGTTCCTTTACGTCATCATACTCCGTCATCATGGCCGCCCCTTCTTTCCCTGCCAGCATAGCCCCCATTTTGAGCATGAATTTATCTTTCCAGCTGAGCGCGGAAAAATTCATCCTTCCCGGTAAAAAGAAGCAACGGCAGCGGGCCAGCAACTCGGCAGGGACGTTCTGGCGCAGGTACTTGTCCAGTTCCTCCGTTTTACTGATGGATGTACCGCAGACCACGAACAGGATGATCCTTTTGCCGGACAACAGTTGCTGATGCTTCAACAGCCATTTCTTCACCTGGAATTCACCGATATAGATACTGGTGCCGATCATCAGCCAGTCGCAGGCGCCGATCTGCTCCGCTCCTGTTTCATCGGTGGTATTGACCGGCATTTGCAACGCCTGGCCTGCCCATTCGGCATACTGCCGGGTAGCGCCGTATTTTCCTTTATAAATAATGATTCCTTTCATCTGTGCATTTTGATTTTTTACGGGTCAGACGGAATGCTATTTCATCTGTGCATGTCACATAAAGGTATCTGCATATCACCGCCCGGGAAATGACTGCCGTTCGGGTACAGCAGGATATTCGTCGCCTCCGGGCATGACGACGATCAACAGCAGCGGCCTGCAGGGTCATTTCCCCGGCGGAGCGGAGGGGTTATCTTGCAGGAAAACCTTCAGTCATGAAAACGGAACAATATGATGTGATCGTTTCCTATAAAGGGAAACAGCAGACGATCCCCGTTGTCATCAAAACGGAAGAAGAAAATATCAGCATTTATGCCGAGATCGAAGGCTTCAAGGTGCACTTTGTGCCGGATATGCACAACGGGCTGCGCTGTGCCAGCACCGAATACTCGCTGGACGAGGAATTCCTCTACCAGGTAGGCAAAGCGATCCGGGAGCAGCGCCCATGACCGGGATGCCGGTTATACTTCATTTTGAATCTCTTTTTATGAAAAGGATCATCCAGGGCATCCTGTTCTCCGCCTTTACCAGCCTTCACTGTTCTTCGGCAGACTCCCGCCTGCAGGATATGCATGCCGGTGTGGCGCTGATACCCGGCGAACAGCCGCAGGTAGCCGACACTACGGGCTTTTACCGGGAAAGGATACTGTTGCTTGCGCATAACAAACCCTCCGAAAAATGGCCGGTACAGGCCCCCGCTCCATTGCCCGGCGCAATACTGCCCTACCGGCGTATCGTGGCATATTATGGCAATCTCTACACTCCCCGCATGGGCATCCTGGGAGAACGGCCACGCGAGGCCATGCTCGAAAAACTGCGGCGGGAGGCTGTGCGCTGGGAAACCGCTGATACTGCATTCCCGGTAAAAATGGCGCTGCATTACATTGCTGTTACAGCACAGCGCAGCCCGGGAAAAAACAGCAAATACCGCCTGCGCATGCCTTTCCACCAGATAGATACGGTGCTGACCATGGCGAGGGGCATCCATGCCCTCGTGTTCCTGGACGTGCAACCGGGACACAGCACCCTGCAGGAAGAGCTTCCGGCCCTGGAAAAATACCTCCTGATGCCGGATGTGCATCTGGGCATAGATCCGGAATACGCCATGAAGAACGGAGACGCTCCGGGCAGATCGATCGGTACGCTGGATGCGCGGGATATCAACTATGCCGTCAGTTACCTGGCCGGACTGGTAAAACAATATCAGCTCCCACCCAAAACGCTGGTGGTGCACCGTTTCACACAGGCCATGATCACCAATTACAAGGCCATCAACACCTGCCCGGAAGTGCAGATCGTCATCAACATGGACGGATTCGGGTTTGCCGCAAAAAAGATCAGCACCTATAACAGTTTTATTGCCCGGGAACCGGTGCAGTTTACCGGATTTAAGTTATTTTACAGGAACGATACCGCCGGTACCAAAGCGGCTGCGGTCATGCTACCGGAGGAAATACTGAAATTGTATCCCAAACCTGTCTATATCCAATACCAATGATGTGGCCGTTATTCATGATATGGGCCCTGATGAACGGACCGGCAGACCTTCCCTCCCTGCCGCAGGTGCCTGTATTATGCTATCACAACATGGTGCCGGAAAAGCACGCCAGCAACCCCTTCCTCTTCATTACGCCCACACAGTTCCGGGAGCAGATGAAAGGCCTGCGGGACAGCGGGTACCAGTCTATTCATCCCGACCAACTGGCGGCGTACATCCTTGACGGCAAGCCCCTGCCGGAGAAACCCGTACTGATCAGCTTCGACGATACCCGGACGGAACACTTCTACGTGGCCGCGGGAATACTGCAGGAACTCCGCTTCAGGGGAACGTTCTTCATCATGACCGTCTGCATCAACAAACCCCGCTACCTCAGCTCCCATGAAATAAAACTGCTGGCAGACAGCGGGCATACGGTAGCCGCTCACACCTGGGACCATCCCAATCTGAAAACCGCCCATCAGCCGGACTGGGAAAAACAGCTTTCCGCGCCCCGTAAAACGCTGGAAAAGATCACCAGCAGACCGGTACACCATTTTGCTTATCCCTTCGGCGCCTGGAACAGCCAGGTTGTGGAAGAACTGCAAAAAGCGGGATACCGCACCGCTTTTCAGCTGGATCAGGCGATGGATCCCCGCATGCCGGCATATACGATCCGCCGCATCATGGTTTCGGGTGAATGGTCTGCTGCCCGACTGCAGGAAGAAATGAAGAAACGCTTCTGAAGGCGCGTTATAAATCCCGCTCCATCCTGATCCCTTAGTCCCGTTTCAAGTTCAGCGGAACTTGCATTATTGCACATCCGGTATCATCAACAACACTGACGGCTGTCATTGCCCTGCTGCTGTATGGTGATTAACTTGCCTGTATAAAATCTCATTACCATGAAAATCAATATGGGCCTGCTGGACAGGCTGATCCGCATCGTAGTCGCCCTGGTGGTTGGCTACCTCTATTATACAGGCGTTATTTCCGGAACATTGGCAGTTGTGCTGCTGATCGTTGCTGGCGTTTTTGTATTGACCAGTCTGCTAGGCGTTTGCCCGATCTACCGGTTGATGGGTGTCCGTACCTGTTCCAGGAAGGATTGATGGGGGCTGCGGGTGTAAGGGGGTAGCAAACAAGGGACTGCCCGGAAAATCCGGACAGCCCCGCTCATTTCTATAACCATACTTTTCAACTCGCCAACCATCCGCCGTCTACCGGCATCGCATGCCCGGTCACAAACGAGGCCTCTTCGGAACAAAGCCACACTACAGCAGCAGCCACTTCTTCCGGTTTACCCATTCTGCCTATCGGCTCCATATCCTCATATTGCTTTTCCACCGCCTTGTCCTTTCCCGTCAAACGATCTACCATTGCTGTTTTGATCACACCCGGGCAAACGGCATTGATCCTTACCCCTTCTTTGGCATATTCCAGGCCGGCTGTTTTCGTAAGGCCGACCACGCCATGTTTGCTGGCAACATAGGCCGGCAGGCCGGGAAATCCCATCAATCCAGCTACAGACGCGCAATTCACGATAGCGCCGCCCTGCTTCAGCAAATGCGGCAACTCTTCCCTCATGCAAAGCCATACCCCTTTAAGGTTCACCCCGATGGTGCGGTCCCAGTTCTGCTCCGTACAATCCAGGGTATTGCCATTCTCTCCCTCCACACCAGCATTATTGAAAGCAAAATCAAGCCTTCCGAATGTTGCTATCGTTTTTTCCACCATGGCTTTAACCGATGCCGCATCGGCCACATCGCATTGTATGAAGACCGGCTTTCCGCCTGCGGCAGCAACAGCTTTGGCCGTTGCCTGTTCAGGGTCTTCCACGATATCCGCGATCACTACATTAGCGCCCCTGGACGCAAATGCTATGGCCGTGGCCTGGCCGATGCCGTAACTTCCTCCGGTAACGAGGGCTGTTTTACCCTTAAATGTATTCTGCATAAGGCATTGTTTTAAATGATGAAACTGAAGTAAAGATAACGCTCCGGAACTCCCTCTCCGGTGACGGCCATCAACGGAAAAGAGGATAGCCGTCATGATTCCTGCCGGCGTGACTAAAGTCACAAGCCGGAAAACGGGATACCGGTATCTTTATACAAAACACAGCATCATGACAAACGATGAAAAACTCTTTTTATGGGTAAACCGGATCATCCGCTGGGGAATAGGGCTTTCGCTGATATGGTTTGGCGGGGGACTGGAAGGGAAATGGCCTGCGCTTCTTTTCGGCGGCATATTCATATTATCAGGTTTCTTCCGGCCGAGGGGCTGCATGGGAGGCCAGTGCAACAGATGATCTACATCTGACCGCTATCCGCTACCCTGTTCTTCAATAAAGGCAGGTTCGTCAGCGAACGTTTCTTTTTGAAGATGAGAATGATACATGCCGCGGCCATCAATACTGTAGAAGGAAATGCAGATCCCGCGCCCAATGGCGCAATTGCCAGCAGGAAAAACGCTGCTCCCCCCAATGCGATATTCGATATTGCCGCCCTGCCGGTGATAGACATTCCCACGAACATCTGGGCACCCGCAATACTCAGCACGATCGCCCGTATGTGCCTGCTGAAAAAACCATTGATAAAATCCTCATAGACCGCCAAACCGGCGATATCCGCATATCCCAGGTAATCTTCCGGACTATACGCCGCCGTAAGCGCATTGAACGCCGCAGCACCGGTGAACACAAAACTGAATATCCAGCGGGTAGTGTTCGGCCTGGTTATTGCCAAAATAATAAGGGTAAAGCCGGCAAGATTGGCTATCATGTACGTAGGGGAAAAGATATTACCACTCATGGAACAGGATTTAATAACCACCAAGTTACACCCACTGCTGGCGGAGCGCAATGACTGCGATCAATACGTTGCTTGAAACTGGTCATCCCGCATTTACCATATTACTGTAACTTCAGGGCATAAAACAGGCATATGATCCTTACCATTACCATGAACCCGGCTGTAGATAAAAGCACCACCATTGAACAACTGGTGCCGGATAAAAAACTGCGCTGTTCCGAACTGCAAATGGATGCAGGCGGCGGCGGTATCAATGTCAGCAAAGGCATCAGCGAACTGGGCGGCAAAAGCATTGCCCTGTTCCCTGCCGGTGGCCCCAACGGCGAAACGCTGAAAAGGCTGCTGTCTGAAAAAGGGATCGATTGCGCCATCATAGCTGTAAAGGCAGAAACAAGGGAAACCTTTATGGTCACCCAGCTGTCCGGCAACAAGCAATACCGCTTCGTAATGCCGGGCCATGAGCCGGACGCCGGAACAACGGAACGCTGTTTATCGCAACTGGCATCCATGGACCCATTTCCTTCCATTGTTGTAGCCAGCGGCAGCCTGCCGCCCGGCGTGCCGGAAGACTTCTATGCACAGGTGGCCCGGACCGTCAAGATGAAAGGCGGAAAACTGATCGTGGATACATCCGGCGCAGCACTGAAAGCCGCGGTGAAAGAAGGCGTTTTTCTACTAAAGCCCAACCTTGGGGAACTGGCGTCACTGACCGGTACAGCTTATTTGCAGGAAGATGATATATTACCAGCCGCAAGGCAGCTGATCAGCGCAGGAAGTTGTGAAATAGTGGTGGTATCGATGGGCGCTTCCGGCGCCATGCTCGTCAGCCAGGACTTCCACGGCACCGCCCCTGCCCCGGACGTGAAAAAACAAAGCACGTCCGGAGCCGGAGACAGTATGGTAGCCGGAATGACCTGGATGCTGGAGCAGGGGAAAACGCTCTCGGAAATACTGCGGTTCGGCATTGCCTGTGGCTCCGCAGCTACGATGAACCCCGGCACTCAGCTTTTCAGGAAAAAAGATGTTATGCAGCTGTTTGTCGCAAATGAAGAGGAAAGACGTTAGTGCGTACACTCATGATAGCTGTCCCCGGCCGGATAACTGAAAGCGTTCACCAGCTTCCAGCGGGCCTTGTATAAGCCGAAGGAAGAATTCATGTACACAGCACTGCCGGTAACCAGATCAGTAACACGGTCGGTACGCCATGTTTCTCCGCCATTGCCATTCGCAACGGCTACGATCGTTTGATAACCTGCCGGGCCGGAAGTAACGGACTTCACCTTACTGAGGGTCTTCACCAGCGTGAACGTTCCCGTCACCACATTAAACTTATATACATAATTGGAGTTGGAGAGCCAAAGCTCCGTTGTGCTGCCATGCACCGGAAAAAGGTCATGCGCATTGCCCTGCGGCAACGTATAGGTCGCCAGCAAGGTCAGTGACGGGGACATGCAGCTGCCGTTGTAGCTGAATTTCTTCAGTTTGTTTTTTCCTGCGGCATATAACACCTGCCGCTGATGGTCCCACACTACATTATGCACATCCTCAAATGCAATAGGCCCGGTCTGCGCAGACTGGTCATTAATGTAGGAGTCCACAGAGAAGATCCGCAGGTAACCTCCGGTGGAGGAGGCCGTCACCACATTCCCATTGGGCAGCAGCTCGGCGGAATGAGTGTTGCCACCGGCATAATCGTACCAGACGGCCTTTTTGGTAGATACTTTGATCAGCGCCACACCGCCGCCGGATGCCGTGGCCAGCACATACGTGCCATTATATACCAGTTTGGCGTCACTAAGGTTGGAAAACCAGGCTTCCGCCGCCGTATGGATCATCGCATACGAGGCATTGGCCTTCCATTCCCAGGTAATGGCATTGCCATTCGCAATGTCCACCATTACGATGCGGGCATTCTTCTGATCACAGATAATGATCTCTTTCGGGGTGGCCGCTGCAGTTACAGCGGATTGAAGGGTTTCGGGCAAAACAGTGCTCACGGCATCAGCATTATCGCGCTTGCAGCCGAATGACAGCATTACTGCTGCTACAACAAAGAGTGATTTCATGAAAAAGGGTTTTGGGTAAATGAAGGTTAAATTATCATACAAACAGCTACATAACGGAACTGAAAGCAATATAGCGATTAAAAATCAATAAATGCAGGCTCACTGCCACACACACGGAAAAAGAAAGCCCAACAAATGGCTTCCGAAAATATCATTCTTAGTATTGACCATGTTAAAAATAGATGATAATTTACTTGCTGAAATCCACTGCAATACCAGAAACCTTATATGCCACCTCTAGACAACACAACAATGAAACAACTGATAGAAAAAATATTGCCAGCCAACCACAATAAACGCAAATGGACAGCAGTCGGGCTGACGGTTGCAATTTCTGGGCTATTGACACTTTGGGGCATTTACGGAATTGGGCAGTACGGAATTGCATTGTTCATTTTGACACCTCTTTTCATTGGCACAGGTTCTGTAATTTTATACGGGTTTAAAAAAGAAATAACTTATAAACAGGCCTGGAGAATTGGATTTTTGACACTTGGAATTTATACAGCAGGGCTTTTAGTGTTTGCCATTGAAGGAATAATCTGCATTGCAATGGCTGCACCAATTGGGATTCTACTAACTTGGGCAGGAAGCTCGATCGGCTACGCAATCATCAACAAGACACCAGGCAACGCACCAACAACAATGCTTTTCTTAATCGGCATCATTCCGACAATGGCGTTTATTGAAAAAGACAATAAGCCAACTTTGATCTCAGTTGTAACTTCAATAGAAATTAACGCAGACCCGCATGCGGTTTGGAAAAACGTAATAGAATTTCCGCAACTTGACGAGCCGACTGAATTTATTTTCAAGACAGGAATTGCATATCCGATTGACGCCAAAATTGAAGGGACAGGAGTTGGCGCGGTCAGACATTGCAACTTTACAACAGGGAGTTTCGTAGAGCCGATAACAGTTTGGGACGAGCCTCGACTTTTAAAATTTGACGTAGCGGAACAGCCCGAACCAATGAAAGAATTGAGTTTCTGGGACATTGACGCACCCCACCTACACGACTATTTTGTTTCTAAACAAGGACAATTCAAACTAACTGAATTACCAAACGGGAATACGCTTCTGGAAGGAACAACTTGGTATTATCACAACATCAGACCAACTTTTTATTGGCGATTATGGAGTAACCATATCGTTCATAAAATACACGAACGAGTATTGGCACACATAAAGAAAAATGCCGAGGCTGAAAAGAAACCGGCATACAACAAACGTTAGGCCCAATGGCGGATAACTCCCCCCACAACCGCCATATCCCGTTTTATCCCTACTTTAGCCGCCAATTGCACCCATGAGCAAACGATCCTCCATACCACTATACTCGCTTGACAGCAACGCGAAGCAAGGCCTCTACCTGAAGAAATTCTCCGGCATCAACGCGGAAATGCCCAGGGTCAGGGAGGCCCACCGGGACGATCACTATATCTTCATCCTCCAGGAGAAAGGAGATAGCAGGATGATGGTGGATTTCCGGGAAGTAAAGGTGAAAGGCCGCCAGGTGTTCTGCATTCTGCCCGGACAGGTGCATCACGTTATTTCGGTGAAGGATACGGATGCCTGGTTCGTTGCCATGGATGTAGCGCTTGTGCATGAGGGCTGCCGCCAGGTGTTCGGGCAACGGCTGCAACCACTTCCGCCCATGCCGGTCAAACGTGCGGATGCGGAAAGGATCAGCGGCTGTATCGGCCTGCTGGAAAGCTTGCACCGGCAGGTAAATGACAGCGTGCTCCACCAACAGGTGATCCGTTCCCTCACGGATGCTGTTACCGGGATGTTTGCCGCAACGTATATGCCCCTCATGCCGGAAGGCAATCCCGGCGGACGGCGCCCCGCCATCATCACCCGCCAGTTCAAAGAACTGCTGCAACGCAGCTATAAAAACATGAAAACTCCATCCGCCTATGCCGCCGCGCTGAACATCTCCCCCTCCTACCTGAATGAAGCGGTGAAACAGACCACCGGCCTTCCCGTAAGCTACTGGATACAACAAGAGATCATGACGGAAGCGAAACGGATGTTGTATTATACCGATCTGACCGTAAAAGAGATCGCTTATGCGCTGGCGTATGAAGACCACACTTATTTCTCCCGGCTTTTTCACAAGACGACCGGCATGCCTCCCCTCAGCTTCCGGAAAAAATACCGCGAATAGTCCAATCCTTCCAACCGTCTGCCCATTGTTCAAACAGCCGGCATCACCGTGCTTTGCAGGGTAAATAAAGTACAATGCCACATGTTCCGAAATGGATGGGCGATGTCATGGAAAATCTGCTGGCATCCAAATTATTGCACCTGCGGGTGACTGATACTACTCCTTTAAGCACCGCTGTCAGACTAGTCCGATTTACGGGAGACCTCCGCGGAGCATCGAACGAGGCCGGTTATGCCATGGCCTTCAGGGTTAACGGCACGGAGTTCAGGAATTATACGCCCTCGCTCTTCCTGCCTGAAAAAGGCATCTGCGAAGTCATTTTTCATCTGCATGGCAACGGCCCGGGAAGTGAATACGCATCAAAACTCACCGTTGGCGATACGCTCAAGGTTAGCCTTCCTCGCGGGCGGAAATTATACCGGGAGAATCCTTATCATTTTTTCTTCGGTGACGAAACGACCCTTGGTGTGTATAAAGGACTGCAGCGGGAAGTGACCCGGCAGGGCGGTTTATGCACCGGCATTCTGGAGCTGGATGCTGCCAATGCATTTCTGCCCGGCGACATGGGGCTGACCACGGATATTGTGGACAAAGGCAAACCGGATAAAGCAGATCACCTCGGCGAATTGCTGGATAAAAATCTAGGCGCCTCCGGCATGCCTGCAGATGCTTTCCTGTACTACCTGATGGGCAATGCCAGGTCCATACAATCCTTCCGTAACATACTCAAAGCCCGCGGCGTGCAAAACCGGAATATCCGCACACAGGCCTACTGGGCGCCGGGGAAAAGAGGATTATAAAACACATGCCCATGAAAAAACTGATCCCTCCGTTTCTGTTATTCATTTGCCTCCTGCTGATGGTTGCCGCATCCCTGCTCATTCCCCAACCGCATTTCATCAACCCGCCCTGGCATCTCACCGGCCTGACGCTCCTTGCCGCGGGGGCGGCTATGGCCATATGGACCAGCCGGAAATTCCGCCAGCGCAACACGGCCATCCATACCTTCCGGGCGCCGGGAACCTTGGTCACGGACGGCCTGTTCCGCTTCAGCCGGAATCCTGTCTATCTGGGTTTTTCGATGATATTGGCAGGTGTAACGCTGCTGCTCGGTGTGCCATCCTCCTTATACATACTCCTGCTCTTCATACTGATCACCGACCGGTGGTATATCCGTTATGAAGAACAGGAGATGGAAAAGATATTCGGTGACGCGTACCGGCTTTACAAAGCGCGCGTCAGAAGATGGTTGTAGCGCTGCAGGGCTTCTATGAAGTAGTAATCAGCATACACCAGCGGCACATCTATTTCTGTGTTATGCGGAATGCTGCCTACGCTGTGCATCAACAGGAAATTACCGTTTTTGCCCGCAGGTGCGCGGTAAGCGGAACTGGCCAGGGAATGCAATATACGGATGGCAGCTTTGCGATATTTGTCTTCCTTCCCTTTCGCATAACCGCTCAGCTCAAATAGAGCAGAAGCGGTGATGGCTGCGGCCGATGCATCCCTGTACCTGCCAGTTACCTTGTTAGCGTTCGAGTTGATGCCGGGCGTGAATCCCGGTTGATTTGCATTGAAATCCCAATAAGGCACTTTGTCTTCCGGCAGGTCCGAATGGTCGAGGAACCAGTCCGCCATCCCTTCCGCAGTCCGCAGAAAACGCGGGTCACCGGTTTCGCGGTACACCATGGTAAAACCATAGATCCCCCAGGCCTGGCCCCTGGCCCAGGTAGAGTTATCGGCATAGCCCTGCGCCGTTTCGCGCCCTTCCACTTTGCCGGTGATCGTATCGTAGCACACCACATGCCAGGAGCTGTAATCCGGCCGCACCTGGTTTTTCATCGCCTGTTCCGCATGCGTCACCGCAATATGGCGGAAGCTGGTATCGCCGGTGACCTTTCCGGCAAAGAACAGCAGTTCCAGGTTCATCATATTGTCGATGATCACCGGGTAATAATAATTGCGGTTGCCATGCCATGATTTGAATACGTTCCAGGATTTGATGCTGCCGGTCACTTCATTGAACCGGGTGCTGAGGGAACGGGCTGCCTGCACGAGAATATCGCGGTAGGCGGTATTGCCGGTGAGCCGGTAGGCGTTCCCGTAGCTGCAATACACCATAAACCCAAGATCGTGATGGCGGGTGAAGTCTTTCAGCGGCTCCAGCTTTTCCGTCCAGGCTACGGCCTGCTGCCGCAGCTTGCTGTCTTTCGTGTATTCGTAGGCGTACCAAAGGCTGCCGGGAAAGAAGCCCGGCGTCCAGTCATACATATTGGTCAGCACCATTTTTCCTGTTGCATTGATGGTCCGGGGGAATGTGAGGGCCTTTTCGGCCCCGGTTTCCCGGAGCATCAGCTTCAGCTGTTGCTGCGCGAAGGAAAAGTTGCTTTTCACAAAATCATCTTCGCTCCTGTCTGCCGTAAATGCAAGCAGGCCTGTCGTCACTAAAAAATAGGTCCAAAGTTTCATCTGTTCATTTAATTTTTACGGGTCAGATGGAATGTTATTTCATCTGTTCTTGCTTATTTTTATCAATCAGATGGAATGTTATTTCATCTGTTCTTGCTTATTTTATCAATCAGATGGAATGTTATTTCATCTGTTCTTGCTTATTTTATCAATCAGATGGAATGTTATTTCATCTGTTCATTTTAATTTTTATCGATAAGATGGAATATCAGTTCATCTATTCATAAGCTGTTATGGTATCACTTTGATAATAAACTCCCTCATTACGCTCTTCTCCTCATCCAGCGTATGGTTAAACGCTACAAAAGTGGCAGTGTAGATGCCGGCAGCAGTGTACATATAATTATGCCCTTCCTTGTCCGGCTCATTGATGCTTTTGATGCCGGTGCTGACATCCGGGGCGATGCGGCCCACGTACATCGGTTTGCTTACGATCCAGCTGGTATTGGTAGGACTGGTACCGCCGCCGCCAATGATCTTCAGGTCGGAAGCCGTTGCCGTCCACCTGGCGCTCGCAGGCGTCCAGACGTTGCCATACCGCAGCCAGTAGCTGGCATCCGTAGCCAGGGAAGCAACGGTGTATTGCTGGTCAGGCAGTATATTTTTGACGAAAAAATTCGTGATCGTCCAGGTGCGCTGCGTGGTGCCTGTTACTCCACTGTATTTGAATGCAATGAACAGGGAATCATCGGCGCCGGACACGAGGTCCGTCAGATCGATGTTCCCGGAATTCACTACCGTGGCATTTACGGCAATCGCTCCGCGGGAAGTGATATCCGTCCAGTCCGCATTCACAACCGTAGCAGAATCCGCGGAAGCCAGCTTGTTGGTCGCCAGTACCTGCAGGGTATTGGTCTGCGTGCCCCATTCCGCTTTGGAAGCAAAGGAAAGCATTACGGTGCCCAGGCGGGAAGCCACGCTCCTGTTCGCATAACTTTTGCCGGACTCCCCGGAATAAAAGGCAATATTCCCGGCGCTGCCGCTGAAGATAAAACGGGTGGTATCCCCCAGCCTGTAGGTGAATGTATCGGCTACAAGCCTGGCAGGATCTAGGCTCACCTGGAAAGACGGCACATCCACTTCCATATTTTTATTGCAGGACGCGGTAATAAAAGCGATACCAGTGAGTATGATGATGAATGATCTTTTCATCTTTTTATTTTTTGTTTTTGAACAGGCCGGATGATATACTGCCGGCTTTTTCATTTTGTTATACTGTTGTTTTCGAACATCACCACCCGTCGTTCTGTATAAGCGCACGGTTCAGGTTCAGTTCATAAGTAGGCTTGGGCAGCAGCACATGCCTCGGCGCTACGTTCTGCACGCCCTGCAGTCCGTTTGGATTGCCGCTGGCGGCAACGGAGGCGCCATTGGCAGCGGCCCAGGACGCGAACGTCTGCATATCTTCATAAAAATTCCCCCAACGGATCAGGTCCGCTTTACGCACGGCTTCAAAGCAAAGCTCTCTCATCCGCTCGTCCCGTATCGCCAACTGAAAGGCCTCCTTGCCGAGACCGGGCGTCAGGTCCGCTTCATTGCCCACGGTAATGGTAGCCGCGGCTGTAGCGGCTTCGCCGGCCCAGGTAAATTCCGCGCCGGTCAGTACCGGGTCGGAAGCGCCGGAGGTATGCGTGGGTGCTGTGGTTGTTGCCGTACCGGCTGTGGTAACGGTGTACAGGTTACCGCCGTTGGTGATCTGCGTACCGGCGGCATAAGTAGCGCCGGGCATCCATGCGGTGCCGATCACGACTACGGGCGCGGAAGAATAATAGGTGCCGGGAGCCAGCGCACCGGGACTGTTCAGGTAAATGCCGGTCACCTTCCCACCGGTCACCACTGCCGACGCTGTTGCACCGCTTCCGCCGCCACCGGAGATCGTTACCGCCGGAGCGGCTGTGTAACCGCTTCCCTGGCTGGTGACCGAAACGGATTTCACCACATTGCCGTTCATGATGCCGTAACCGCGCTTCCTGACGAGATTGATATCTTCATAGGCCGCAGCGGGACCGTTCAGATAGTTCTCCGCTTCCGCGCGCATCAGCAATACATCCGCGTAACGGATCACCGGCCAGTTGATATTATACGTTCCGCCAACACCATTGGTATTCCTGATCGAAGCGGGACAATACTCTCTTCTGAATTTTCCGGCGCTCATCTGCCAGGGGTTAGTTCTGGCCCTGCGCAAGCGGGGATTGCCGCTGAAAATGTAATCGGCACAGTTCCAGTCCCGCCGGGTATCCAGCGATGATTTATTGGGAGTGGCCGTGCTGGCCGGGTCCACTTCATACGCGTCATAGAGTTTTTTGGTGACCCATACCCATCCGGCGCTGCCGTATGAGCTGGTATCCGCCGCCGTAAGGTTGGACGTGATGCCCACAAAATTCCCGATATCATTCCCCCCTTTGTTCACCACACCTGCGGCTGCGCCTACGGAACCCAATTCCCAGATGTTCTCCTTCACATCATACTGGTCCTGGCAGAGATTGATGAATATCTGGCGGTAACTGGGGTTCAGCGCATGCATGCCGGAACTTTCCACTTTGTCAGCATATTTGATCACTTCTGCATATTTGGAAACATCGTTCTGCGGATAACCGGCCCAGTAGAGGTACACCCTTGCCAGCATGGCCTGCACGGCGGTGAGCGTCACCACATCGTTATACCCGAGCTTTGCTACGGTATAATCCTGCAGCAGGGTCTCCGCTTCCTTCATGTCTTTTTCTATCTGCTCATACACCTGGCGCTGCGGAGCGGCAGGAACCGTTACATCACTGATGCCCAGCGGGCTCAATACCAGCGGCACATCCCCGTAATTGCTGGTAAGGATGAAATACAGGAAGCCGCGCAGGAACAGCGCCTGGCCCCGGATAATATCCCTTCTCGCCTCATCCATCGCCGGTTTATCGATATGCTGCAACAGCGAATTGATGTTATTGATACCGAGATAGGAAAAACGCCAGATGCCGCCGACGTACACCAGCGAAGCATCATAATTATAGCGCAGCCCTCTCGCATCGCCGTCCGCCGTGCGGCTGGACATAACCTCGTCCGTAGTGGACACAAAATTGAAATGCATCACCTGACCATACATCTCGGACCGCATCAGGTCGCCGTAAATACCGTTCAGCGCCTGTTGCAGCTGCGCTTCGGTAGTGTAGTAGTTACCCGGTGAATAGAAATCGGTCGGCTTCGTATCCAGGAATTTTTTGCAGGAAGTCAATCCCGCTGCGGAGACTGATGTGATGATACAGATACGGATGAATTTTATCAAACTCGGTTTCATGCTGTAGAATTTTGTGTTGATCAGAAGGTTACGTTCAATCCCGCCACACAGGAAAGGGAATGCGGATATACGGCGTAGTCAAAACCAGGCGTGAGGTTGCTCTGGCGGCCGGATACCTCCGGATCCTTGCCGGAATAGTTCGTCCACGTATAAAGGTTCTGTGCCGATGCATATATCCTTACACTGTTGATGTTGGCGCGTTTCAGGATGGATGAGGGCAGGTAATATCCGAGCGATACCGTTCTCAGCTTCAGATAAGAACCGTCTTCCACCACACGGGAAGAATACGCTGCGTTGCCCATACCGCCTGCGCGGAACATGGTGTTGCTGGGGTTCTCCGGCGTCCAGCGGTTGGCGTAGCTGGCAAACTGGTTCAGGTTCGGATTGTTCACAATACCGCCTTCAAAAACGTAGCGGTTGGCATTGATGATATCGTTGCCGTAAGACCATTGCAGCAATACATTCAGATCGAAATTGCCGTAACGGAAATTGTTGCTGAAGCCGCCGACATGTTTAGGCAGGCCGCTGCCGATAATGGTATAATCCTGGTTATTCACCTGCAGATCGCCGTTCAGGTCTTTATACTTTATGTCACCGGGGCGAATGCTCGCTCTTGCCGTGCCATTCGCCGTGATCTCCGGTTTCAGCTGGTAGCTGCCATTGGGCATCACATTGAAATCCTCAAACTGGTACACACCTTCGAACACCAGCCCGTACATCTCTCCGAGCGGGCGACCGGTCACGGAAATATAGGGGAACAGGCCGGAGTATGTAGTATTGAAGAAGGTGCCGGAACCGGAGAGAATGGAAGCCTGCCCTTCTGCCAGGGCCAGTATCTTGTTGCGGTTAAAGCTGATATTGAAATTGCTGCTCCAGTTGAAATTCTTCTGCTCCACAATCACGGCATTGACCGTAAATTCCAGCCCCTTGTTCTCCAGGCGGCCCACGTTCTTGAAGCCCCGGGAACTTTCAATGCCGTGCATGTAAGGCAATGCGGCTTCCAGCAGCAGATCTGTTGTGGTGCGTTTATAGGCGTCCACCGTCAGGCTCAGGCGGCTTTTAAAGAAAGCCAGGTCAAGCCCGATGTTCGTCTGCTCATTGGTTTCCCATTTCAGGTTGCTGTTGCCGGAAGAAGTGATCACCGAGCCGATAGCCAGCGGGTTGCCGCCCTGCGAATACCAGTAGTTCATACTGGTCAGCTGCAGTTGCGGCAGATAAGCAAAATCGCCCACCCTGTTATTGCCCGAAGCGCCGTAGCCGATACGGATCTTGGCATCGGAAACGAAACGCAGCTCCTTCATGAACTCCTCGCTGCTGAAACGCCATGCTGCCGAAGCGGAAGGAAAGTACCCCCATTTATTGCCATCGGAGAATTTGGATGAGCCATCCGTGCGGATGGAGGCAGTGAGCAGGTATTTCGATTTGTAATCGTAATTCAGCCTGGCGAGCAAAGAAGCCATCGTCCAGCGGGTGCTGCTGGAGGTAAGGGTAACATTGGCCGCCGGTGCGAGGTCGATAGCATCCAGACCGAGGTCTTCATTCGGTATCTGGGTGGCGTACAGCCTGCGGTCCGAGCGGTTGTTGCCCTGTGCTTCAAAAACGCCCAGCACGGTAATATTGTGTGCATTCGCAATACGCTTGCGGTAAGTGAGCGCATTCTCGCTCCGCCAGGTGACATTCGGCTCAAAACGAATGGTACCGTTCACGCCCGCGGCACTCCATTTGCTGCCGGATTGCGTTTTGGAGTTATTGAAAATGTTCGTTTCCCTGTGGATACTATTGATACCTCCGGCTACCCGCAGTGTCAGCTCTTTGGTAAAAGCGTATTCTGCGTAGGCGTTAGCGATGAGATTATTGGTCTTGACACGCGTCAGCTGGTTCTCGATGTTCTGCAGCGGGTTCACCCGGTAATCCTGGTTGTTCCCCAGTTCATTGGTAGGGTCATAAAACTGGTCCAGCAGGTCTACCGCGCTGTCACGCCCCGCAATACTGGTAGTAGGGCGGTATCCCCATACCGAATACAAGGTGGTGGCAGAAGCATAAAAATTGGTGGCGGACACCGGTATGCCGTAGGATTCATTGTAGGCGTAGTTCACATTCACCCCTGTTTTCAGCTTGCTGCTCACCGTCTGGTCCAGCGTGATCCGGCCCTGGTAACGCTTGAAACCGCCATTGATGATGATGCCTTTCTGGTTGTTGAAGTTGCCGGAAAGAGAATACCTGGTCTTGTCCGTTCCCCCGCGCACAGAGATATCATGGTTCTGGTTCTGACCGGTCTGATAGATATAGTCCTGCATATCCAGCGTTTCCCTGTTCCTGTAATCTTCCAGTTTTACGCCGTTGGCGAGATAAACGGAATCGCGGATGGCAGGGTTGATCTCCCCTACATAACGCACAAATTCATAAGCGTCCATCAGTTCCACTTTTTCCGGTATCATCTGCCAGCCGTAATAGGCATTGTAATTCACCACCGGCGGACCCTGTTTGCCTTTCTTGGTCGTAATAAGGATAACGCCATTGGCACCCCGGGCGCCATAAATGGCCGTTGCCGAAGCGTCTTTCAATACGTCGATGGACTCGATATCTGCCGGGCTGATGGCATTGGCATTGGAGCTTTCGGTGGGGAAGCCATCGATCACATACAATGGTGAATTATCCTGTGTGATGGAGCCGGCGCCGCGGATCACGATATTGGCAACGGAACCGGGCTGCCCGTCGTTGCTGGCTACTGCCACTCCCGCTACCCGGCCGGCCAGCGCTTCATCGAATGATTTCACCGGCGCCTTTTCGAAATCCTTCATATTCACGCTGCCCACCGCGCCGGTGAGATCTTTACGGCTTTGCGTGGCATAACCTACCACCACCACATCGCTCAATGTACCGGCTTTCTGTTTCAGCCGCACATTATACACGATTTTACCATCTACGGCAGACTCCGCCTTCTCAAAGCCTATAAAAGTAAATACCAGGGTAGCTCCCGGTGCGGCGGCAATGGTGAACCGGCCCGCCGCATCGGTAGCCGTACCGCCTTTTTCATTTTTAATGGTCACCGTTACCCCCTGCAACGGTGTGCCCTCATCGTCCAGCACGGTGCCGGTAACATTTTTTTTCTGGGCAAAAAGTAAAAGAGGAAAGAGTAGCATCCATATGATCCCTCCAAAGAGCTTGATAGAAAAACGCGAATTTTCTACATCAATTTTCAGCAATTGCATATCAGAAAGTTTAGTGGAACGGTTGAATTTGGTTGAATTGGTTGATCCTTGCCGTACAAATATGTAGTTACCGGAGGGGAAGACGGGGGGAGTATCGTAAATGATTAGGGGGAATATTATAAACGTCTTGTAATAAATTGATTATCAATATGCTGAAAAATCAGGTTTTTACAAAAAACACCCTCCGGGAAATGAAAAAGTAGCATCAATGCTTATATTTAGGTATGATTTTCCGGCGTGGGGCTTTTATCAACCTGATCATTTTATGGGTATTCGGGAATGTTGCGGGGCAGAACATTGCTTTCAATCACCTGATGGTGGAGCATGGCCTGTCCCATAACGCGGTGCTGTCCATTGCGCAGGACAACCGCGGATTCATGTGGTACGGCACCCGTTACGGCCTGAACCGGTTCGACGGGCAGCGCTTCAGGATATACAGAACACAGCCGGATGATAGCACCAGCCTGTCCGACAACCTTGTGCTGTCTGTTTTCTCCTCTTCCCGGAACGGCCTTCTGGCCGGCACTACACGGGGACTGAACCGGTATATCCCTGAAAAGGATGCTTTTGAACGGATACCCGTGTACCCCGGCGCACAACAGGCCGGCATCTTTTCCATTATGGAAGACAGCAAAGGCAGACTGTGGCTGGGCACATTATCCGGACTCTTCATGCAGCCGGATACGGGAAGGACGGCCTTTACCACGCTGCCGGGAGTGGAAGTGGCCGGAAATATGGTGCGCTGCGTGCTGGAAGACCGGAAAGGCAACTTCTGGGTAGGCACCAATAACGGCCTCACCCTGTTAACGGAAACCAGCGGCCGGTTCACGGCCGAAACCTTCCGGCATGAAGAAGGGAACCCGGCGAGCCTGCCCATGAACTATGTGGCCACCATTGCGGAAGACCAGACCGGCAGGATATGGATCGGTACGCAGACCGGCGGTGTCTGCCTGTTCGACCCGGAAAAACGCGTGTTCACCCGCCTCGTTCGCCCCGCTATCGTGAATAATATTGTCCGCCGGATCATCGTTGACCGTTCGGGAAAGATATGGATCGGCACACAGGAAGGCCTGAGCCTGATAGACCCGGTCACCCAAACGGCCACAGCCTACCAGCATAACCCCGGCAACAAAAAAAGCCTGAGCCAGAACTCCGTTCACAGCCTTTTTGAAGATAACAGCGGCTCCATCTGGATCGGCACTTACTTCGGCGGGGTGAACATGATACATTCCTACGGCACCTATTTCACCATCTGGCAGAACGGGGCCGCCCGTTCCGGCATCAGCAACAACGTGGTCAGCAGCATCGTGGAAGACGAACAGCAGCACCTGTGGATCGGTACGGAAGGCGGAGGGCTGAATCATCTCGACAGGGAAAGCGGGACCGTTACCTGGTATAAACATGATCCGGCCAACCCCGGCAGCATAGGCTCCAACCTGATAAAAGTGGTGTATGAGGATGGTGATCATAATATATGGGCAGGCACACACGGCGGCGGGCTCAATCTCCTGCAGAAAGACCGGCGGTTTAAAAAGTTCTTTTATAATAACAAAGATCCGCAAACCTTCGCACTGGAAGTCACCGCCCTGCTGGAAGATACCGAAGGGCGCTTCTGGGTAGGCACCAATACCGGCCTGCACCTCATGCATCGCAACGGGCATTCCCTGGAAAAGATGCAGGATTCCGGCAAAGCCGGTATCGCGGCAGACCGGTCTATCCGCTATCTGCTCCAGGATTCCCGCCGCAGAATATGGATCGGCACCACCCTCGGCCTGTACGCTTTTACCGGCGATACTCTGCAAACGGTGCACAGGAACTGTTACGTCAATTCCATACAGGAAGATCACCGCGGCAACATCTGGGTAAGCCTGTATTATGGGGGGCTGGCAAAGTACACGGCGGACCTGCAGCAGATGACGCTCTACACGGAAAAAGACGGCCTGCCCAATAATAATGTCATGGGCTTGCTGGAGGATGATCAGCGGAACCTCTGGATCAGCACGGACAACGGCCTCGTGAAATTCGATCCGGGACAGCAAAATTTCCAGACCTACACTACCAGCGATGGCATTGCCGGGAATGATTTCAATTACAATTCTTTTCTGAAAGACAGCCGGGGGGAATTTTTCTTCGGCGGGTACAATGGCATGACCAGTTTCTTTCCGGCAAAGATCATCGCCAATAAATACTCCGCTCCCATCGTGTTCACGGGCCTGCGCCTGTTCAACGAACCCGTAGGCATCGGTCGGGAAGACGGACTGCTGCAGCAGGACATCGGGCTTACGCCGAGCCTGCGCTTCCGGCACGACCAGGAAGTGTTCACCATAGAATTTGCCTTGCTGAACTATATCAAAAGCAACAAGAACCGCTATGCCTACCGGCTGGAAGGCGCGGACCGCGACTGGATCGAAACCGGGAACCCTGCCGTGACCTATACCAACCTGGCCCCCGGCAGCTACACCTTTTGGGTAAAAGGCGCGAATAACGACGGCATCTGGAGTGAGCCCGCGCGGCTGGACATCCGTGTACTGCCGCCCTTCTGGCGCACCTGGTGGGCCTACGGGATTTATGCGGTACTGCTGGCCGCCATGTTCTTCCTGCTGATCCGGTTCATCTTTCTCCGCGCACTCCTGCGCAAAGAAGAAGAGCTGCACCAGGTGAAGCTGAACTTTTTCACGCACGTTTCCCACGAGATCCGTACGCACCTCACCCTGCTGATGGCCCCCGTGGAAAAAATGAGCGGAACGCTGAAGAAGAACGATCCCCTGCAACAACCGCTCTCCCAGGTCCGCAACAACGCCAACCGCCTGCTGAAACTGGTGAGCGAACTGATGGATTTCCGGAAAGCGGAAACCCGTCACCTGAACCTGCATGTACAGCAGGAGGACCTGGTCCCTTTCCTGGAAGATATCCTGGCCAGCTTCGGGGAGCTGTCGCAACGCCGCGGTATCCGGTCATCTTTCACGCACGACCGGCATGAAGCGCCGGCGTACTTCGACCGGGAGCAGCTGGACAAGGTTTTCTTCAATCTCCTGAGCAATGCCTTCAAATTCACGCCGGACGGCGGCAGCGTGCGTTTGCACCTCTCATCCGGGCGGAATGCTTATACTGTGACCGTAACGGATAATGGCCGGGGCATTGCACCGCAGTACCTGGACAAGCTGTTCAATAACTTTTTCCAGGTGGACGACCATGGATTGCAAAATACCGGTTACGGCATCGGCCTGGCCCTCTCCCGCAACATCACGGAATTGCACAAAGGAAAGCTGACAGTGGACAGCGAGCCGGCCACCGCCACACAGGAAGGCCGCACGACCTTTACCGTCACCTTGCTGCAGGGAAAGCAGCATTTCGAAGGAGCGCGGCATGTAATGCTGGAAACAGCAGAGACGCCGGAACCGGTGGAGACGCCGCCCCAATCGCCGCAGGTGGAGGAAAAACCCTCCCGGCAACATTTTACCATACATATTGTGGAAGACAATCCGGAACTGCGGGCGCTCGTCCGCCAGACCTTCGGTGACCGCTACCAAGTGCTGGAAAGCGCGAACGGCGCGGAAGGCCTGGCACTCGCCACCGCACAGATACCGGATCTCGTGATCAGTGATGTGATGATGCCTGAAATGGACGGCCTCAGCTTCTGCTATCAGCTCAAGACCGATGAGCGCACCAGCCACATCCCCGTCATCCTGCTGACCGCCAAAAGCTCGCAGGAAGATCATGTGAGCGGCCTGGAAACCGGGGCCGACCTCTATCTGACCAAACCTTTCAGCACCAGGGTACTGGAACTGAACGTGAGGAACCTGCTGGCCTCCCGGGAAAAGATGCGCCGCCGGTTCAGCCGCCAATTGCAGACCGGCAGCCAGCCCGTTGCGGGAGACGCTGTGCCCAACACGGTAGACACCGCCTTCCTCGAAAAGGTCATCCAGCTGGTGGATGAGCATATGGACGACCCGGAATTCGGGGTGGATATGCTAGCCCGCAAGGTAGCCATGAGCCAGCCCGTGCTGTATAAAAAGCTCAAAGCCCTCACCAATATGTCCGTTAACGACTTCATCAAATCCCTCCGCCTGAAGAAAGCCGCCGGCCTCATCCGCCGGAAACAGCATACGGTGTATGAAGTGGCTTATATGGTGGGGTATAACGACCGTAAATATTTCAGCCGCGAGTTCAAGAAACAATACGGAAAAACGCCCACCGACTTCGCCGCGGCACCCGACTTATAATAATCCCCCCCTTTAGTCGGGATATTCACCCCTCCCCCGCGGGATTGTTCCTTACATTTAATGTTATATCCACGAACCAAAGTCAACCACTATGAAACGAACACTACTCGTCCTCTCCTGCCTGTTTTTATGTATGATGCCATCCAGGGCACAAACGGAATACCATACCATTATGGAGCGCATCCGCACGGATCAGCTGGCCATGGTATCCAATGTCACCACGCTGGACAACGGGGTCACCAGCACCCTCGCCACCCTGCAGACCAACGGCTCCTGGCCGGACGTGAACTATACCTACAGCTCCACCACCTACACGGCAAATGTGCATCTGACCAGGGTAAAGAACTTCGTGCTGGCCTATTCCCACACCGCCAGCACCCATTATCACAGCACTACCCTTTTCAATGCCATCAGCAGCAGCCTGGGGTATTGGGATACGGCAGACCCGCAAAGCTGGAACTGGTACCATAACCAGATATCCAACCCGCAGATGCTGGGGGAAATCCTCATCCTGCTGGAAGCCGCCCCGCTTTCCCTGTCCACCACCCTCCGCAGCAACCTGTTATCCCAGATGAACAGGGGCAACCCCGCTGCACAGACCGGCGCCAACAAACTGGATGTGGCCACACACTTCATCTATCGCGCCTGCCTGACGGCGGACAGTGTGTTGATGCAGACCGGGGTAAGCGAAGCCTTTTATCCCATCTCGCTCACTACCCAGGAAGGCATGCAGCACGACCTGTCTTATCAGCAGCACGGCCCGCAGCTGTACATGTTCGGCTACGGCTTCGTATTCGTTGGCGGGGAGGTAAAGATCGCCTACTACCTGCGCGGCACCTCCTATGCGTTATCCGGCAGCCAGTTATCCCTTTTCAGTGATTTTGTGCGTAATGCCTACCTGAAAGTGATGCGCGGCCGGTATATCGATTTCAGTGTAAATGGCCGCAGCATCAGCCGGGTGAACAACATGGGCCAGTCCGGCGTAGCCTCGCAGCTGACCAAGCTGAAAGCGCTGGATACGGCCTACACCGCTGCTTACGATCAGGCCATTGCCCGCATCCAGAACAGCCAGCCGCCTTCTTATATGATAACGCCAACGCATACGCATTTCTGGCGATCCGATTATACCGTACACCACCGGCCGGGGTATTTCTTCGGCCTCCGCAATGTATCCACCCGCACGTCCAAATCGGAGAACGGGAATGGGGAGAACCTGAAGGGATATTACCTGTCTGAAGGCGCCACCAATATTGCGGTAAGCGGCAGCGAGTATCTGAATATCTTCCCGGTATGGGACTGGGCCAGGATTCCCGGCACCACTACGCCTTACATCACCACTTTCCCGCTGCGGGCAGCCTGGGGCGGCAATTACGGCACTTCCACGTTCTCCGGCGGCGTATCCGATTCGCTTTACGGCGTTACCGCGCTGGCCTTTTCCGATTACAATACCCAGGCCCGGAAAGCCTGGTTCTTCTTCGATAACGAGATCGTTTGCCTCGGCGCCAATATCAACTCCACCGCCGCCCAGGCCATTAATACAACGGTGAACCAGTGCCTGCTGAGCGGCAACGTCACCGTGTCTGCAAACGGCACGGAAAGCACGCTTTCCATGGGTGCGCACAGCTACAATAATAACCTGAAATGGGTATCGCATAACGGCATCGGCTACTATTTTCCCGCCGGAGGCAACATACAGTTGAGCAACCAGGCCCGTACCGGCACCTGGAGCAGCATCAACAACGGCGGCGCCACCACAACGCAAAATATGAATGTTTTTACGCTGTGGTTCGATCATGGCGTACAACCGGCAAACGGCAGCTATGCCTACTACGTGTTGCCCGGCCAGCACATGCCGTCCTACGACACTACCGCTGTACGCGTATTACAGAACGATGCGGATATACAGGCCGTGCGGCACACCGGTCTCAACAACTGGCAGCTGGCTTTCTACAAAGCCGGCACTTTCAGTCAGGATTCCGTGACCATTACGGCAGACAGACCCTGCGCACTGATGTTGAAACAAGTAGGCAGTACCAGCGTCACCGTGTCTGTGGCGGACCCTTCACAGTCTTCTCTCCCGGTCAATCTTTACCTCAATCTCCCCGGCATCCCGCAGACACGCCACCTGGCCTGTACGCTGCCCTCCGGCCCGACAGCAGGATCTACCGCCACTTTCCAGGTGAATCTTTCCACACCGGTCTATCAACCCTCGCTCGTCACTGCAATAGCAGACGCTTACGTTCGGAACGGCAGCTATGCGGGAACGAACTACGGTTCCGTTACCTCGCTGGTGATTAAGAAGGATACAGAAGGTTACGCCCGTGAAGTGTACCTGAAATTCAACATCACCGATATTCCTTCTACTACAGACAATGTGAAGCTGCGTTTATATGTGCCTTATGCCAACACCGGCATCGCTGCCGTGCCATGGATATTGCAGTACGTCAGCAACGACAGCTGGACGGAATCCGGCATTAACTGGAACAATAAACCCATCGGCACATCCGCCATAGATACGGTAACCGGCAGGCCTGCAGGCAATTATGCGGAATGGGACGTTACCGCTATCGCATTATCGCAGCAACTGGCGGACGGCATCCTTTCACTCAGGGTGATCTCCGATGCTACCGGCAGTACAACGGATGCGTCATTCAGCTCGCGCGAGACGGCGAATACGGACTTCCGGCCTGTGCTCGTTTGCACCAGCGGGTCTTCTTTTCTGTCCAGTCTTCCTGCTGTGAAATCCGCCGCATCGTCCGCCGTCAGTATCTATCCCAACCCCACGCAGGGATCTGTGCGGGTGGAAACGGACAAGCTTTACCGCAGGGCGGCAGTGCTGGATATCAGCGGCAGGCTGATCAGCCTCGAAGAGTTGGGGGGCCGCAAACGCTTTGAGCTGGACCTGCGGCATGTGAAACCCGGGGTGTACACGCTGCAGCTGAGCGGGGACGGGGAACCTGTGGTGAAAAAGATCGTCAAGCTTTGAGATATTGGCAATATGCCTTTATACAAAAGCCCCGGTGAAACCGGAAATCTGTGATGAAAAGATACACAAGCACTGGGATACCGGCAATATGCCTCTATACAAAAGCCCCGGTGAAACCGGAAATCTGTGATGAAAAGATACACAAGCACTGAGATACCGGCAATATGCCTTTATACAAAAGCCCCGGCGGAAACCGGGGCTTTTGTATGCCCGTAATTCCTTAAATTGCATCAGCGATGGAATATCAGAAAATACTCCCACCCCCGCAGCTCAGGAACCATGTCCGCTATTTCTGGACACTGGAAAGCCATGCCGCGGAAATCACCCCCAAAACATTCAAGACCTTCGCAGACGGGTCACCCGGGCTGATCTACCAGCAATCGGACAAAGGCTGCTTCTATCAGGAAGAAAAAAAACTGCCCCCCATTTTTCTGTACGGGCAAACAACGAAACATACCAATATTTACTCCCCCGCCACCTTCCGCACCGTGGGCGTGTACTTTTACCCGCATGCCCTGCAGTCCGTTTTCGGCCTCAATGCCAGCGAACTGACGGACACCTGCCTCGACCTTGATGCCCTCGCCCGGGAAGAACGCGCGCCCCTGTCGGAACAGCGGCTCGTGGATTCTGGTTCATTCGGCACCCAACTGGATCTCCTGACCAATTACATTCAGCACCAGATCAATAAGTACGACAAGCCGGGCGCTTCCGTCCTGCCGCATGCCATATCCCGCATCATCGGGTCAAAGGGAAACATCCCTTTAAAAACATTGCTGCAGGAACTGCAGCTCACGGAAAGGAGTTTTGAGCGGAAATTCCAGCAGGGCGTAGGCATGTCTCCCAAACTGTTTGCCCGGATATGTCGTTTCCAGGCCTCGCTGAGCCAGTTGCGGAACAATGCATTCAATAAACTGTCCGATATCGCTTTTGAAAATGAGTACGCCGATCAGTCGCATTTCATCCGCGCCTTTAAGGAATTTACCGGGTTTACACCCAACAAATACCAGCAGCGTTCCAGCGAACTGGTGGAAAATTTTCCGGAAATGATATTCTGAGTCCCTGATTACCCCTCCACCCGTACTGTCGGTTTTGTTCTATTTTACGTTTACGCCCCATCCTAGTTTTGCTGCATAAAAAATAACAGACCATGATAGCAATTACAGGAGCCAGTGGCAATCTCGGCAAGGCCACCATCTCATTCCTCTTGAAGAAAACAGATCCTTCCAACATCGTAGCCGTGGGCAGGGATGCCGCTAAAATGCAGGAGTACGCAGGTATGGGCGTTCAGGTCAGGATAGCGGATTATAATGATCCCGCCTCACTCCGCAAAGCGTTTGAGAACGTTAGTAAAGTGATGCAGGTATCCGCCGCCAGTTACGGAGAACAGGCCAAACAGGAAGAGACCAATGTGGTGCAGGCCGCGAAGGCACAAGGCGTAAACCATATCGTCTACACCAGCACCCTGCAACCCGGGGAGCAGGCGCTTTTCCACGCGGGGCGCACCTGCATGCATACCGAAAAAGCCATCACCGCATCCGGTATGCCGTACACCATATTCCGGAACAGCATGTACATTGAAACGATCCCCCTGTTCATCGGCAGCGCCATGGAAAACGGACAGGTATATTATCCCGGCGGGAGCGGCAAAGTGAGTTTTGTGTACCGGCCGGATATTGCCGAAGCACTAAGCAATGTGCTGACCGGAAGCGGGCATGAAAACAAAGTGTACAGCATTACCGGAAGCGGATCTTTCAGTTTCGGGGACATTGCCGGGCTGCTGCGGTCTGAAAAAGACATGGAGGCATCTTACACAGACATCCCCAATGAAGCCTACCGCGAAGAACTGGTAAAATACGGCATGCCGGAACCGGATATCGAATTTTACATGAGCATGGCGGACAGCATCAAAGGGAATGAATTTTCCAAAGCAGATGATACACTGGAAAAGCTGTTGCAACACCAACGCTTTACCGTACAGGAATACATTAAAAGTATCTGATCATATGTTACTGACACCCGTGAACATAACACTCATCATTACCGCTACCGTTACCGCGCTGATAGCCGGACTGTTCTACGCCTGGTCTTGCTCCGTTACGCCGGGGCTGGGCCGCCTGCTGGATGCATCTTACATCGAGGCGCTGCAAGCCTGCAACCGGGCCATTCTGAACCCGGTATTCTACGCCTGCTTCTTCGGCGCCATGTTCCTGCTGCCGGTCAGCACCTACCTGCATTACACGCCATCGCCCTCCATCCGGTTCTGGCTGTTGCTGGCAGCTTCCGCATTGTACCTGGGCGGTGTGATGGCCGTGACCATCGGGGGAAATATTCCGCTGAACGAAGCGCTGGATAAATTCGATCTGCGGCATGCCTCCGCAGAAGCCATTTCGCAGGCCAGGCAGCAATTCGAAAAAAGATGGAATATGCTGAACAACATCCGCACCGTTACGTCCGCATTGTCCGTCACCCTCATCGTTATGGCCTGCCTTAGTCATGATAACACACAGGGGAGCCGGTAAAGCTCCCCTGTTGTATCGTTGCAAAGCCCGTTATTTTTCGAGGATGGCCTTCAACTTCCCAAGGCTTTCTTCCAGGTCGCTGCCCAGGGAACCGCTCATCAGATGCGTCATCAGGTTAAACGGATAAGGAGATCTGCCTTCCATGCTCCATTTTACCAGCGTCTGCTGCGGGGACACCTCGGTAGTGCTCATGTGCGTATAGGCAACGCTTTCCATGGGCCGCTTGAAGCGCAGTTCCATATCTATTTTTTCGCCTTCCGTCAGCCGGATGATCTCCATCTCCCCCTCTCCCGCTTTTTTGTCCCCATTCCAGCTGTAGACAAAGCCCTCCGTTGCGTCCGTGCCGCTGTATGCCTTCTTCATTGCCGGGTCCATCATCAGCCATTTGTTGTAATTATCCTGGTTGCGCTGCACTTTTACATAATCAAAGACAACCTGTTTCGGCTGATTGATCGTGATCTCCCGTTCGATCTTGTACGACTTGCTGACGAATAACGCAATGATCAGGAATAAGATGATCAGGCCGGCAATAACGCCCAGGATACCGATAAGTATTTTCATAATTCAAGGTTTTAAAAAATGGTCAATTGGATTGTGTTGCAAACATATCGTCAATTATCGGGTTTGAAACTGTGCAAATGCGACAGCATGAGGGGCTGATTGCGACATATTTATTATCTTCACGTATCTACACTTCATTCCGTTACCGGAACCCTTTTCCATCAATTTTATGCAACACAATAATTATTACATCATTACGGGCGGGCCTGGCGTGGGTAAAACCACTTTGCTGCACGAGCTTGGCCGGAGCGGTCTGCACTGCGTACCCGAAGTGGCGCGCCGGATCATTCAGGAGCAAATGGCGCAGCACGGAGACGCCCTGCCTTGGGAGAACAGGGAGTTATACAAAGCGCTGATGCTGGAAGGATCATCAGATGCTTACCGGCAGGCCGATCCGGCAATTATCACTTTTTTTGACAGGGGTATACCCGATGTGCTGGCCTATGCAAAACTGGCCGGCCTCACCATCACGGATACACTGTTATCCGCCACCGCCCTGTTCCGTTATAATCCCGTGGTATTCATCCTGCCGCCCTGGAAAGCGATCTATACAACAGATACGGAAAGAAAACAGACCTGGGAAGAAGCGCTGGCCACTTTTGAAGTGATGAAGGAAACCTATTCAGCCTGCGGGTATACGCTGGCCGAAGTACCGAGGTTGCCCCCAGCGGAAAGAGCCCGCTTTGTGCTGGAACATATTTCCCTCACCTGATCTTTTTCCACATTAACCGCACAGGCATCTTCCTGCAACCCATCATCAAAATTAATTTTGTACTTATCAGTACACAATATACCTTTGCTGTAACAAAAGCGAAGAAAATGGCAGGCAGACCAAGGGTATTCGATGAACAGGCAGTGATAGACCGGGCTATTGACGTATTCTGGATGAAGGGATACGAAGCGGCCAGCGCGGATGAGCTGCTGGCGGCGATGAACATGGGCAAAGGCAGTTTTTACCTCGCGTTCAGGGGCGGTAAAAAAGAGCTTTACGAGCGGTCGCTGGAACAATTCAACCGCGTGGCCATGAAGAAATTCGAAGCGGACCTGGCAAAGAGCAACGACAAGATCCTGTTCATCCGCAATTTTTTCCTCTCGCTGGCCACATCTTCCAAAAACCGGCAGATGAAAGGCTGTTACCTGGGCAATGCCCTGGTGGAAATGGCCGGTCAGGATGCCCCGCTGCAAAAGAAAGCCGCACATTTACTTGGCGTGCTGGAAGATCACTTCCTGGATATCATCCGGCAGGCACAGCAGGAAGGAAAGCTGAAAACGAAAGAAAAGCCGGAAACCCTGGCCCGGCATCTCATCAACCTCTGGAACGGTATCAATATCACGAGGCGAATGCACCCCTCCGATCCCGGGCTGGAAGCGATGATACAACTCAACCTCAGTGTGTTGCACTGATTTTTTTTACTCATTTATGTACCAAATAGTACAAAATAAACATCGTATGACATTTAAAACACTACAGGTCAATGACCTGCACATTTTTTACCGGGAAGCCGGCGACCCGGCACAGGAAACGATCCTTTTCCTGCATGGCCTTCCCTCTTCCTCACACATGTACCGGGATGTGATGGCCGGTTTATCAGAACGGTATCATGTTATTGCGCCGGACTACCCGGGCTTCGGGCTTAGCTCCCTTGTACCGGTCACATTTGACCGGATAGCGGAGGTAATGTTGCAGTTTGTGGACAAGATCGGCCTGGAAGCAGCATACTTTTATATGCAGGATTACGGCGGACCGGTGGGTTTCAGGATGGCCGGCGCACGGCCCGGCCTGGTGAAAGGCCTGATTATCCAGAATGCGAACGCTTATATGGAAGGGCTGGGGGAATTTCCCATGCAGCTCGCAGAACACCAGCAAAAGAACGATATGGCGGCGGTAGAAGCCATGAGGCAATACCTGTTCTCCTTTGAAGGGATCAGGGACCAGTACGTACATGGCGTGAAAGATCCCCGAAAGATAGCCCCGGACGCCTACCTTTCCGATCATTATTTCATGCAACGCGAAGGCGTGCTGAATATTCAATACAATCTGTTCGATAATTACGGCTCCAACTTCCTCTTATACCCGCAATGGCAGCAATATTTCAGGGAGCATCAGCCGCCGGCGCTTGTGACCTGGGGAAAAAACGACCCCTTCTTTACGGTGGAAGGCGCAAAGGCCTATGGCAGGGACCTGCGGAATATCAGTTACCATTTCTTTGACAGCGGGCATTTTTTGCTGGAAGATCATTGCCAGGAGGTGGCGACGTTGATCGATACATTTATCAGGCGGCAGGAAAGCAGCATGTAAATACGTCAGCGCATTTATCCAGTGAAAGGAAGGATGCCGTCATGTACAGCAGACCGGTGGCTACACCGCACAAACCGGCAGCGCTTGTGCGCCCTTGAGCCGGAACATTGCTGTTATTGAAGAAGCCGCCGCCGGTCATGGAGCAGCTTTTATACTTCCCTTGAGCCGGAACCCGCAGGTGCGGAATCCCGCTTTCAGCAAAGTGGCTTTGGAGGCATGATTGCCGATGTTGCAACGCGCCGCCGGCACACGGCCCATAAGATAGGCTTCGCGTTTCAGCTCCTGCACGATCAGGCTGCCCAACCCCATTCTGCGGAATGGTTCGCGGACGTTCATGTAGATATCCGCATAGGGCAGATTATAATTCAGCATCAGCCCTCCACTCGCAGCGATCCTGCCATCCTTCACCAGCACATAATCGCTGTCATCATCTCCCATGTCGTCATCCGTTGACCGTTTTCGGAAGGTCACACCGGATACCGGCAATGCCGTGACCGCATCATCTTCAAACAGAACGGCTTCTGCATGAATATGCTCCGCATAGGCATACAGCATGGAGGCCAGCAAAGGGTCATTGCTTTGGCATTCGATATACGTCGCCGCCGTCAGGGCATGAAATTGCGGAAAAATAGTATCGGCAAGATGCCGGAACGGTCTGGTGAGAAAATATTCGAATATGGTATCCCTGTCCTCCCGCCGGTCGGTGCCCCATACTGCGCCATACCCGGCCCCTTCACCGTCAACAATAAACAAATAGGTATCCGCCCAGCCATAATCATGGCATTTATTGCAGATGAACTGGAAATTCCTTTCCTGCAGGAAGACAGTGCGGAAGGAACGAATCTCATCCAGCGGAACTTTAACGATCCTGATCTCCATGAGCGTGGTTTTGACGGCCGGGAATGATCGAAATTAAACATCTTTTGTAGAATAATCTACCCGGAATGCCCATGGCGCCCCCCTTCCATACAACGCTGGCAGCGCTATTCCCGAAACGGCACAAAATATGTTCCTGTACCGGTGTCAACAAAACAAATGCTCATGAAATATGCTCCCTATTATTCGATAATGGCCTTTTTGCTCATTATGCTGACCGGTTGCGAGATCGTAGGCGGGATTTTCAAGGCCGGGATATGGACCGGTTTGCTGTTGGTAGCTATTGTAGTGGGGCTGATCATCTATTTGCTGTCGAGAGGCCGGGGGAAATAAAATTCCCCCCAGGCATTATTGTGCGTTTCTCAGTTCGAGAAAACCAATACCATAGTAATCCCGGAACGCTTTGTAGAATACCTGAACATCGGAAAAACCCGTTTCCACGGCGATCCTTTCTGAATAAAAATCCGATTCAGCCATAAGTTGAAAAGCGCGTATCATTCTCACCATATGAAGAAAATCAGGGACAGTGATGCCATAAGCAGATTTAAATGCTTCCTGAAGAGTGATGCGGGGTAGTCCCAATCTGAATGCCAGTTTACGGATGCTTAACGGCAGATGAAACTCTTCAAGTATGATCCTGAAACATTTTCTTATCACCTTTTCTACAGAAAGATCGGGGACAATTACAGCATCTGCTGCAGAAATATCCTGCTGTAGAAAATTGCTGAACAGGTCGGCACCCACCTTAGTGAGAAAATACTTTGCCTGAATCTCAATGTATTTACATTTTTCCACCTCGCGACGCAGGAATTCACAAACGGCGTTAAGCCGGAAAGGTTCGAAATTAAGCGGGCCGCTTTGCTCCGGAACAGGCCGGTCAAGAAGAGGCCTGAGTGCCGGGTAACGACGGACAATGCCGGGAAGATCTTCGGGAAAAACATTTACGTGAAAACTTATGAATTGCTGCCCTGCATTCACGGGCGCCAACTGCGCTTCTGCCAGAAGACTGAAAAGGTTACCCTCTTCTTCCCGTAATTCGAACGGAGTTCCATCCGGCTGCAATACCGCGGTCACACTATCTCCCAGCATGATATGTGCAACATAAATATGACGGGGAGTTCTGGGCGAAAGGTAAATATCCTTTTTCGCGAATATCCGATGTATCCATATCCTGAATCCGAAGAGTTCCAACTGCTGACAAAGAATATCGCAATCCTCGTCACTGTAGTAGTACACCTTGGCGAACCGGATGATATGTTCATGATATTTTTGCGGAATACCCGTAAGGGATGTCGGAACTCCATTCAATCGCTCGATCCACAATGCTTTTACCGGTCTATACATTTCGCAAATAAATAAATTAACGATTAATTTAACGTTTAATTCAGTTTATTGTCAGAAGCTGAAATGTGGAGAAAAAAGCCCGGAAAAAACACCGGATGGTTTATGATTAAAAGACACTCAAAATGCTAGTTAGGGTGAAGAAAATGACGAATAAATTTTTATCACTACCGGGAAAAATCCAGTATCCTTCCTCCGCCATATTCCATCTCTAGCTCTCCTGCCATTACATTATTCTGTCCGATACTTCCCACAGGATAGAGTCGTTGTCAGAACTTTGCACCCACCCCTTCATCTTGTCCCAATCCCCCCGTTTGATTGACCAATATACCCCGCAGGACAGTCTGCAAACCACCTATCTTTACCAAAAAGAGTTATGAGCAGACTTATCACCGGTTTCGGCGGCTTTTTCTTCCGCGCCAAAGACCCCAAAGCATTGGGCGCCTGGTATGAACAATATTTCGGCATCAATTCCATGCAAAGCGGCGAAATATGGAAACAGGATCACGGCCCTACCGTGTTCGCGCCCTTTCGTGCGGATACCGACTATTTCGGGCAGGAGCAGCAGTTCATGATCAACTTCCGCGTTACGGACATGGAAAGCCTGCTGGAACAATTAAAAGCCGGTGGCGTGCGCATAGATGAGAAACGGACGGACGACAGCATCGGAAAATTCGCCTGGGTGTACGACCCCGAAGGGAACAAGATAGAGCTCTGGCAACCGGCCCCCGAAAGCGAATGGAGCGCAGGCTCCGCAACATAAAGCAGCTTCTCTCCGGCGCAGGCATTCAGCCCCTCCGCCGGAGCTGCCGGAAACCTTGGGAAATCGTACCTTCAGGGCTTTATGGATCACTTTTCAGCACTGAAACAGGCTATCGCCGCCATTGCCCCGCTGTCCGCCGAAGAATGGAACGCCTTCAGCGAAGCCCTCACCACCAGGCGCTTCCCCAAAGGCGAATACCTCTGCCGCGAAGGACAGGTGGAACATTACATCTATTTCCTAGGCAAAGGCGCTACCCGTCACTATTTCCAGCGGGAGGGCAGGGAGTTCACGGTAGACTTCCATTTCGAGGGCGAATTTGTAACTGCTTATTATTCCTTCCTCACCCGCAAACCTTCCCCCGTCAGCGCCACCGCTATTGAAGACACGGAAGCCATACTCATCCCTCACCAGCAGCTGCATGAATTTTATGACCGTCACCATATGGGCGAACGGATCGGGCGGCGCATAGCCGAATACCAATACATCCGCCGGCTGGAAAGGGAAATGGCGCTGTTGTCCCTCACCGCGGAGGAACGGTACGCGGCGCTGGTGATGCGGAATCCCGCCCTGGTGCAACAGATATCCGTCAAACACCTGTCATCCTACCTGGGCATCCAGCCGGAAAGCCTCAGCAGGATCAGGAAACAGTTCGGGAAACCCTGAACATACAACCGCCGGCAGTAATACCTCGCGGAACAGGCGCAAAATAAACTAACATACATCATTTTCTCCCGGCCACGCATGGCTCAACTTTGCGGTAAATAACACGCTAAAAATGGTCGAGATCATTCTTATTGCCACGTTCTTCCTTTCCCTGGCCGTTATCCGGCTCACTACCCGCAAATGGGACTTCCCGCGCAGCGGCCGCATCGCCATGTTCGCCATGCTGAGCTTTACCGCGCTCGGGCATTTCATGTTCCCGAAGGGCATGGCCATGATGATCCCGCCGTTCATCCCGTTCCGGCTGCCCCTGGTCTACATTACCGGCCTGCTGGAAATCGCCGGCGGCATCGGCCTGCTGCTGCCCAAATTCAGAAAGATCACCGCCATATTACTGATCATATTTTTTGTGATCATTACCCCGGCCAATATCTATGCCGCCATGCACCACATCAACCTGCAGACAGCCGCCTATGACGGCAACGGCCCCGCCTACCTCTGGTTCCGCCTGCCCCTCCAGGTTTTCTTCATCGCCTGGGTCTGGTATTTCAATTTAAGAAAGCCTTAACATCATTTTAAGGCTATTTTAAGGCGCACCGGCCGGTTTCGTATTATCTTTGCCCCCATGCGCAAAGCACTGGCATACATATTCCTTGCCCTGTACCTGAATACCGCCATGTTCCTGCCGGTAACGGGCGACAATGCGTATGAGACCAGCGGACCGGTGAAAGATCATATCAACAGCGGTGTGGAATACCTGGTACAATCCCTCCTGGGCTGCAGGGATACTACCCCGGAGGATGAAGAAGAAGACAACAATTCCGCCAATTACCTTTCCCAGGCCGGCGCACTGGTTTACATTGCTGCCACGCCCATTCAATTAGAGGAACAACCCGGATACGGTCATAACAGGATATCCTATCCTCCCGGCATTACGGAAAAATTGTACTGCGTACCGCTGGACATCCTGTCCCCTCCCCCTGACATCGCCTGATCTTCCCCATTTCCATTACCTCATTCTTTCATGACCGAGGGGCATATAGTCATGCCCTGAAAAAAGCAGCAACATGTACTGCATTCGTATATTCCTGTGCGTTACCAGCCTGCTGGTAACTACGGGCCTGCATGCACAGGACACCCTGCATATTACCCTGCAACAGGCAGAACAGCAATTCCTGGAACGCAACCTCGCACTGATGGCGGAGCAATACAATATTTCCATCGCACAGGCAGAAGTGATACAGGCAAAACTTTACAACAATCCTTCCATCTCCTTCGGCGGGAGCATTTATAATCCGGACCTTCGAAAGTTCGCCGATATCGGCAACAGAACAGGCCAATATACCGTTGGAATAGCGCAGCTGATAACGCTGGCGGGCAAACGCAACAAACAGATCACGCTGGCCGGAACAGAAGCCGCCATGGCGGAAAGCCGTTTCTTTGAATTGCTGCGCACACTCGGCTACACGCTCCGCAGCAACTTCCACAAAGCCCGGTACCTGCAAAGCTCCATCCGCGCATTTGACGTACAGGTAAGAACACTGGAGCAACTCGCCTCCACTTACCGCGATCTGCAAAGCAAGGGACTGGTAACGCCGAAAGACGCGATCAGGATACGGTCGCTCTTATACAGCCTGAAAGCGGAGCAAACCACCCTGCAAAACGAATTCAACGACGTTGAGGGAGAACTGCAACTGCTATTGCAGGATAACCGGAACCGGTACATTCCCGATGCGCAAAACCTGCCGATAACACCGGTAAAATCCGTTGCCTTGCAAAGCCTGCTGGATACGGCATTCGCCAACCGCCGGGACCTTCGCCTTGCACAACAGGGCCAACAGTACAGCGAAGCGGACTATTCCCTGCAAAAGGCACTGGCCGTACCGGATATGACCATCGGCGCCATGTTCGACAAACGCAGCGATTACATCGAAAATGCCAGCCTGCTCAACATCGCATTCGACCTCCCCCTTTTTAACCGCAACCAGGGCAACATCCGGGCAGCCAGACTCCGCATTGCGCAAAGCAAAGCTTTACTGGAACTGCAGTCCGCCACCGTGGAAAATGAAGTGCGCACCGCCTATGCTAAGGCAGTGAACGCGGACAATATGCTCTGCTCCGTAGACCCCGGCTTCCGGGAAGAATTTGAGCAACTGCTGCAAAGCGTTACGGAACATTTTATAAAGAAGAACATCAGCCTGCTGGAGTTTACGGACTTCTGCGAATCCTACAAGGAAAACCTGCTGCAACTCAACCAGGTGCATAACGAAAGGATGCAGGCCATCGAACAGCTCAACTTCGCACTGGGAAAAAATCTATTCAACAACAAATGATCATTCACATGAAACCGCTTTTCGCATTTATCATACTCCTCATGCTCAACGCCTGCAGCTCCGGCACACCGGCCACGGACAAGCATGATGACCCGCTTACCGACAGCCTGATACATCAGCTGCAAACCGCTCCGGTAACCCTGGAAGAAATGGAAGACGTGATCAAGCTGAACGGGAAAATAACAGCGGCGGAACAACAACAGGCCAGAGTCTATGCTCTCGTGAGCGGGCGGGTACAATCCGTCAAAGCAGAACTGGGAGACAAGGTGAAACAGGGGCAGGTGCTCGCAGTTATCCGGAGTCCGGAAGTTGCCGGCGTAACGAATGAGCGCTCACTCGCGGAAGCCAACCTGGAAATGGCGAAAAAGAACCTGGACACACGGAAATCCCTATACGAATCCAACCTGGTCACCGAACAGGAATACCTGGCGGCGCAGATCGAATACAACAAAGCCAGGTCGGAATACATCAAGGCGGAGCAAGTGTCTGCTATCACCGGAGGAAATACGGCAGGGGGATACACATTGAAAGCTCCCATCAACGGGAGTATCATCGAAAAGAACATCACCGGCCATTCGGAAGTAAGGCAGGACAATGACAACACCCTCTTCACGATAGCAGACCTCTCCACCGTTTGGGTCATCGCCAATGTTTACGAATCGGATATCCCGAACATCCATACCGGCGATCCGGTGAAGGTAACCACCCTTGCCGGGCCGGACAAGGAATACTCCGGGCGGATTGACAAGATCTATAACGTGCTGGACCCGGCCAACCGCACCATGAAAGTACGCATCAGCATGCCCAATCCGCATGAAGAACTCAAACCGGAAATGTTCGCCCGCGTTTATCTCACTTCCCGCAGCAAAGGCGGTAAAAGGCTATGCATTCCCGCCCGGGCTATTGTGCTGGACAACAGCAAACGATATGTGGTCGTAAAGAAAGACGGCGCCCTGTCCATACGCGGGATAACACTCATCAAACGCATCGGTGAAAAAGCCTTTATCGAAGGGCTGCATGAAGGGGAGCTGGTGGTTACGCAGACCCAGGTATTCATTTATGACGCATTAAATGTTAAACAGTAATGACCAAAGCCATCAAAAGGATCATCGCCTTTTCCCTGAAGAACAGGCTTTTCATATTTCTGGCTACGCTGCTGCTGGTGATCTGGGGCAGCATCGCCTACAAGAACATTCCCATAGAAGCTTTTCCGGATGTAACCAATACACAGATCACCATCATCACCCAATGGCCCGGCAGAAGCGCGGAAGAAGTGGAAAAATTCGTGACCGTACCGATAGAAATAGCCATGAACCCGGTACAGAAGAAAACCTCCGTCCGCTCCACTACCGTATTTGGCCTCTCCGTCGTAAAAGTGATCTTCGATGATGGGGTGGAAGATTATTTTGCCCGGCAGCAGGTGAACAACCTCCTGCGGGACGTGGAAGTGCCGGACGGCGCCGTTCCCAACGTACAGCCGCCCACCGGCCCCACCGGTGAAATATTCCGTTATACGCTCCGCAGCGAAACAAGAACGGTGCAGGAACTGAAAACGCTGCAGGATTGGGTAATAGAACGAAGGTTGCTCGGCGTTCCCGGTGTGGGCGACATCGTAAGCTTCGGCGGCGAAGTGAAGACCTACGAAATAAAGGTAAACCCGCATAAGCTTGCTTCCTATGACATTACGCCGCTGGATGTGTACGAAGCCGTTTCCAAAAGCAATATCAATGTTGGCGGTGATGTGATCGTGGATAATTCCCAGGCGTATGTCGTGCGCGGCATCGGCCTGCTGAACAATGTGGAGGAGATCGGCAATATCATTGTCGATAATATCAACGGTACACCTATCCTCGTAAAGGAGATCGCGGAGGTGGACATCTCTTCCCTGCCCCGCCTCGGCCAGGTAGGGCGCGACCTCTCCAACGACGTGGTGGAAGGCATAGTGGTGATGCGCAAAGGCGAAAACCCCAGCGAAGTGATCCGGCGGGTACAGGAAAAGATCGATCAGCTGAACGAGAAAATACTGCCGCCCGATGTGCAGATAGACACTTTCTACAACCGCAGCAACCTCATCGGGTACGCCACAAATACGGTGTTGCACAATATGCTGGAAGGCATCATCTTCGTAACGGTGATCGTCTTCATCTTCATGGCGGACTGGCGTACCACCCTGATCGTAGCGCTTGTAGTGCCGCTGGCCCTGCTGTTCGCATTCATCTGCCTGACGCTGAAAGGCATGTCTGCCAACCTGCTCTCCATGGGGGCTATCGACTTCGGCATTATCATAGACGGCGCTGTGGTGATGGTGGAAGGGATCTTTGTGCTGCTGGACCATCAGGCGAAGAAAGTGGGAATGGAAAAATTCAACCGCATGAGCAAGCTCGGGATCATCAAGAACACCGGCGGAGAGCTGGGCAAGGCGGTATTCTTCTCCAAGCTGATCATCATTGCGGCACTGCTGCCCATCTTTGCATTCGAAAAAGTGGAAGGCAAGATGTTCTCCCCGCTGGCCTGGACGCTGGGCTTCGCCCTGCTCGGCGCATTGGTGCTCACCCTCACGCTCGTTCCCCTGCTCAGCAGCCTTTTGCTGCGCAAAAATGTGCGCGAACGGCATAATCCTTTCGTGGAAGCCATCACTAATGGCGTGATGAAAATGTTCAGCTTCACGTACCGCCGGAAAGCCTTTACCCTGCTGTTTTCCACGGCGGTCGTGGCTATTGGCCTCTTCCTCTTCAGGTTCCTGGGCACGGAGTTCCTGCCGGAGCTGGATGAAGGCGCCATCTATATCCGCGCCACTTGTCCGCTCAGCATTTCGCTGGAAGAATCCCGCGACCTGGCGAACAGGATGCGCCGCAGCATCCGCGAATTCCCGGAAGTGAGGCAGGTCATGTCACAGACCGGCCGGCCCAACGACGGAACAGATGCCACAGGTTTTTACAATATCGAACTGCATGTGGATATTCACCCGAAAAAAGAATGGAAAAGCGGGAGGACGAAAAAAGAACTGATCGCCGCCATGCAGGAAAAACTTGCAACTCCGGGGGTGAACCTCAATTTCTCCCAGCCGATCATGGACAATGTGGAAGAAGCCGTGTCCGGCGTAAAAGGCTCGCTATGCGTGAAGATCTACGGCGACAGCCTGCATTATACCGAAGCCCGCGCCAATGAAGTATATGAAGTGATGAAAGATATCGCCGGGGTGGAAGACCTCGGCGTGATCCGCAACATCGGCCAGCCGGAGCTGCGTATTGAGCTGGATGAGAACAAGCTTGCCCTCTACGGCGTTACCACAGCGGATGCCAATGCCACCATCGAAATGGCCATCGGCGGCAAAGCTGTTTCACAGATATACGAAGGGGAACGCAAGTTCCAGCTCCGCCTCCGGTATATGGACAAGTACCGGGAGAATGCGGAGAACATCCGCAACCTGCTCATTCCTTCTATCCACGGCACCAAAGTACCCATCAAGCATATCGCGGACATCAGCACGCTCACCGGTCCAAGTATCGTATTCCGTGACGATAACGAACGTTTCACAGCCGTGAAGTTCTCCATTCGGGGCCGTGATATGGGCAGCACTATCGCAGAAGCACAACAGAAGGTCAATGCGGCCGTACAGCTGGAAAAAGGCTATGAAATGCAATGGGCGGGTGATTTCGAGAACCAGCAGCGGGCCACCGGCCGGTTGACCCAGGTAGTGCCGGTGAGCCTGATCATTATTTTCCTGATCCTCTTCGTCATGTTCGGGAATGTCAAGGATGCGGGCATGGTATTGCTGAATGTGCCTTTCGCCATCATCGGCGGCATAATGGCGCTGCTCATTACCGGCACCAATTTCTCCATATCCGCGGGTATCGGCTTCATTGCCCTGTTCGGCATCTGTATCCAGAACGGTGTGATCCTGATCTCCGTATTCAAGAAGAACCTGCTGAACAGCAGGGAGAATATGGAAGACGCGGTTAAATCCGGTCTGCGCACAAGGGTACGGCCGGTGGTGATGACGGCATTGATGGCTGCCATCGGGTTACTGCCTGCCGCCATGTCTACCGGCATCGGCTCGGAAACCTCCAGGCCGCTGGCCATTGTGGTGATCGGCGGGCTCATCACCGCTACTATCCTTACCCTGCTGGTATTCCCGCTGTTCTTTTATATCGGCTACCGCAAAAGGTAACATACGGGGCCGGCTGAACGAATTTGGTTAATCATTTGTGAATTAACGGTCGTTTGGCCGGCTGCCTTATGTTTTGTTGCTATTTTCACCGCATGCGATGCCTTTGGTGTTTACTACTGCTGGCGTTCAACAGCAGCTACGCACAATCCAGCCATTTATTACAGGGTACCTGGGAAGGTGTGCACCATATCGCGCACATCAAAGACAGCGCTTACATCAGCATTACGATCCATAACGTTTCCGGACAAACATTTAGCGGCACTTCCTATGGGCACTTCTTTGAAAATCCCGGCCAAAACTATTACCGCAGCAACATCAAAGGCCATATCAACGGCAACAAAGTGATCATCGATATGCTCCCGCACAGGGAAGCAAAACTGGCATCCTACCCTACCTTCTACTGGTGTACCGGCCGCTCGGTGCTGCTGCTGCAAAAGGATAGCAACAACTATGTACTGGCCGGACAACCTGATCCGGACGGATGCCTGACCGGCCCGATGCAGCTGAGGAAAAAGGTGGAGGCGCAGGCTGATGAAGCGGACAAAAGAGCGGAACATATCCCCGGTGCGGCAGAAAAATACATGACGCGCCGCAACATCCTCACGCAAACCATTCCGCTGCAAAACCGCATTTTCCGCATCGCCTTGTCTGATAACGGCACCATCGATGGCGATACCGTTTCTGTTTACTTCTCAGGAAAGCTGGTGGCGGACCGGCTGGCATTGACGGCAACACCATTCATCATTCACCTGGAAGCCAGTGACACAACAGACAATGAGCTGATCATGTACGCGGAGAACGAAGGCAGCGTGCCTCCCAATACCGCATTGATGATCATCTATGCCGATAACAGGACTTACCCGGTGAACCTGAAAGCCGGATACCGGAACAATGCGCTCGTCAGATTCGTGCTGCCATCCAATCCAAAATAACGATCATCTGTACTGGTAACAGTCCCTGTTCGATAACCCTGAAAGCAGGTTGCCGGACCAATGCCGTCGTCAGCTTTGTGTTATCCTCCCACCCGCACATGCAAGAACAGGTTCACGCCTTCCAGCTCCTTCCCTACGCGGATATGCCGCCTGTCCGCCCCGGCTTCCAGTGCCATGGCCTGCAACGATTCCGCGGAGCGGTGATGCAGGTACCAGTCCCCTGCCAGTTCCATACAGCTGCGGCTGGGGTTCTGATCGCTGAAATTACCGATGATCACTTCGCCGCCGGGCTTCGTCCAGCTGATGAACTTGCGCAACAGCTTCACGAACACACTGTCCTCGAAATAATCGAACAGGCCGGCGCTCCACACCAGGTCGAACTGCTCGTCCGTCGCAAAACGGAATATATTCTGATGGATGAAACGGATGTGCTGCAGGTTTGTCTCATTCAGCTCAGTGGCATAAGCGATCGCATTTTCATCGGCCTCCACACAGGTGGCCTGCAAAGCGCCGGAAGGAATGCGGGTGAAAACTTCCGCAAGATCACGCGCCGGGCCGCTGGCGACATTCAGCAGGCGCAACGGGGCGGATGAGAGACGGTTGAGGATCATCCGGATAAAATAATCCTTCCTGTTCCTGACCGCTTTTGTTGCCGGCTGATTGTTCCAGTAGGTGTCCCATTTCGCAAAACGGCGGTCCGCCGAAACATGCTGGCGGTAGATCTTGTCGATGATCAGGAAATCGCCTGCATAACCGAAGGGCTTCTGCCGGCAATGGCCGTGCAGCGTGTTTTCCATGCCTTCCACATCAAAACCGCTTTGCAGCTGCTCCATTTCTCCGGCACTAAGCCTGCCGCACTTGTAATCATGGGAAAGCTGATCGAAAATACTGTTGAGGGCATCATACTCTTTCGTATCAGGACCGCCCTTGGCGATGACCTCCTGAAGAAAAGCGAGGGGTTGATAAACTGTTTCCATTCGGGGTTGTGTTTTAAGATTTTCAATACGTGTTGACGGTGTAAAGATGGGATGATAACGGGGCGGGAAGTTGGCACGATTAACGGAAAGGGCATTCCGGTTAATGACTTGCAAATCCGTTAAGTGAAACGGCAGCTGCGTTAATTCGCCTGCTTCTGCATCTTTGACCGGAATTAGTTTAGCGGTATAAAACACCCCAAATCATGAAAAACATCGGCATTATCGGGGCAGGCCTCAGCGGCCTGGCAACCGCGAAAGCATTCTTACAGGCGGGATACCGCGTTACCGTTATTGAAAAGGCCGCAGCCATCGGCGGCGTATGGGAAAAAAGCCGTTCCTACCTGGGCGTGGCCACACAAACCACCCGGGATGAATATGCTTATTCTGACTATCCCATGCCTGCGGATTATCCGCTATGGCCTTCCGGGGAACAGGTGCAGGCATACCTCACCGGTTACGCCCGGCACTTCGGCATCCTGCCGTTTATCCGCTTCCGCACAGAGCTGGTCAGTCTTCAGTATCATCATGGCCAGTGGTACATGCAGGTCCGCAATCTCAACGAAGGCACAGACGATATCATGAGCTTCGATTTTGTGGTGATCTGTACCGGCACGTTCCACAAACCGCACATCCCGGCTTTTCCGGGCCTGCAATCGTTCCGCGAAGCGGGAGGGCAGGTGTTGCATTCCAGCCAGGTGAATGATGAAGCATTATTGAAAGACCGGTCTGTAGCCGTTATCGGGTTTGCCAAGTCCGCCACGGACATCGCCACGCTGGCAGCGGACCGCAGCCGGGACTGTGCGCTGGTGTACCGCAAGGCGCAGTGGAAAGTGCCGCGGTATTTCGGGAACCTGGTGAACATGCGTTACCTGCTCTTCTCCCGTTTTTCAGAAGCATTTTTTGATGCGCCGCACAAAACCGGTTTCCAGCGCTACCTCCATTCAGCCGGCAGGGTGATGGTATGGATGCAATGGCGCGGACTGGAACTGCTGCTGAAAAAACAGTTCTCCCTGAAAACCTGCGGCATGGTGCCATCCCACCGGATAGAAGACCAGATCAGCTGCAGCCTGGGCGTAGCGCCGGAAGGTTTCTACGAAAAAGTAAAGAGCGGCCGCATCAGGGCTATCAGATCGGAGATCGCGCATTTCGAGGGAAGGAAAATGGTATTGCGCAACGGTGAAGAACTTACGCCGGACCTGGTGGTTTGCGGCACCGGCTTTACACAAGGGCTTCCCTTCCTGGAAAAGATCCACCGGGAGAAGATCATTGCGCCGGACGGCAGCTACCAGCTGTTCCGCAATCTCATTCATCCGGACGTGCCGCAGCTGGGCTTTGTGGGCTTCAATTCCAGCCTCTTCACCACGCTGACCTCTGAAGTGGCCGCCAACTGGATGGTGCAATACGAAAAGGGCATCCTGCAGCTGCCGGGCCGCGGTAAAATGGCGGAAGATATGCGTTACATCGCCCGCTGGCGCAAACAGGGCCGGCCCATATCTTCCGAGTTCAGCGGCACCTGCGTGGCGCCTTTCAACTTCATGCACCTGGACCAGCTGATGCGGGATATGGGTTTGCGTACCAGGGCTACACGCTGGCTGCCTTATGAATTTTTCAAGCCTATAAACCCGAAAGATTATCGTATTTTGCTGGAGCAAATACGCCCCGGGGGCCACAAACAGGTCCATGTCCACCCCCAACCAGGTCTAATCCGTTAATTGTATGCACGAATCCACCAGCATAGCCATGCTGCAGCAAAAGATCAGAGCGCTGGAAAAAGAGAATGCCCTGTTACGCCGCCAGAATATTCACCAGGCGAGTGGCAGCGCCGTAAAGGTGCCGGAACATTTTAAACCTTTATTCGTTGAAGCCGAAGCTGCCGTAAAGCAATATTTTTCCGACGTCAGGATGGACCCCACCAAAGGCACCATCGAGATCAGCGATGAAAGATATGTACTGGTGCGCGCCTCCGCTTTATCCAAAGACTTTCTGGGCAGCGTGCTGAACCTGTATGCGGACAGAGGGGAAACAGAGGCCTTCAACATCGGGCGGAACTTCCTCTTCGATATATCCCATGCCATCGGCATGAACGATGCCAAGGCATTCCATGAAAAGATGCAGCTCACCGATCCTATTTCAAAACTCTCCGCCGGCACGGTACACTTTGCCTATGCCGGATGGGCCTTTGTAGACATCCTGCCGGAAAGCCATCCATCCCCGGACGATAATTTCTACCTGGTGTACAACCATCCGTATTCCTTTGAGGCAGATGCCTGGAAGCGCGCGGGAGAATTGTCCAAATGGCCGGTATGCATTATGAGCGCCGGTTATTCCTCAGGCTGGTGCGAAGAGAGTTTCGGCATTCCGCTGACGGCGGTGGAAGTAAGCTGCACAGGGCAAGGGCATGAACAATGCACCTTTATCATGTCTCCCCCGCACATGATCGAAAAACACCTGGAGCAATATCAGCAGAAGCAGGTAAAAAGAGAGCAGACGGCCATCCCGGCATTCTTTCAGCGGAAGGTGGTGGAAGAGCAGATGGAAAAAGCGCGGATGATGGCGGAGGAATCATCAAAGGCCAAATCCGATTTCGTAGCCAATATGAGCCATGAGATCAGAACGCCGCTGGGGGCTATCATCGGGTATGCGGACCTGCTGAACAAAACGCCGCTCAGCGCCCGGCAGCAGGAATATCTTCATGCCATCCAGACCTCCGGCAACAGCCTGCTGGCGATCATCAATGATATTATGGACCTCTCCCGGCTGGACGCCCGGAAGATAGATATAGAATGCAGCCCGGTCTCCCTGCCGGACCTGTTCCGGAATGTGCAGACCATGCTGGAATCCAAGGCCAGGGGCAAAGGCCTGCAATACCGTTCGCACATCGATCCGCGCCTCAGTTTTCCTGTGCTGGGAGACAGCCTGCGCCTGACGCAGATATTGCTGAACCTCATCGGCAACGCCATCAAGTTCACCGAAAAAGGAGGAATAGATATTCAGTGTTTGATCACATCTGCCGGCGCCACATCGGTGCAGGTACAGATACGGATATCGGATACCGGCATCGGTATCGCTCCTGAAAAACTGGCGTTGATATTCGACCGTTTTACCCAGGCGGACACCACCATCACCCGCAAATATGGCGGCACCGGGCTTGGGCTGGCCATCACCCGGGAACTTGTTGCCCTCCACAACGGCACCATCGATGTCAGCAGTGAAGAAAACAAGGGCACCACTTTCCTGATCAGCATTCCGTTTGAAAAGGCCGAACCGGCCCAGGTCACCACCGTTTCCCGGAAGCCTGCTACCTGCAGGGAGCACCGGCATGTGCTGCTGGTAGAGGACAATCCCGCCAACCAGCAAGTGGTAGATTACATGCTGAAACAAAGCGGCTACACCGTGAGCGTTGCCAGCAACGGGGAACAGGCGATCGACTATCTTCGCACGGCGCATGCGGACATTATTCTGATGGACCTCCATATGCCCGGAATGGACGGCTATGAAACCACGGTCGAGATCAGAAAGACCCTCGGGCTGCATACGCCCGTCATCGCCTTTACCGCGCACGTCTTCGGCAAAGACGACGACAAATACCTGGAAGCCGGCATGAACGGCTATCTCACCAAACCCGTCAGGCAGGAAGAAATGGTGGAGATGATCACCCTGCACACGCAGCCGCCTGTAACGGACCTGGGTTACCTGCTGGAGCAGACCAGGGGCAATCATGTTTTTATCATGAATATGATCGGAACGTTCGTAGCGGACAATCCCCCCGCAATAGCAGCCCTGGAAAAAGCCATCAGCGCAAATGACCGGGAGAACATGTACAAGATCGCCCATACCCTGCGTACATCCACGGGGCTTTTTGGCCTGCAATCGGCTATCGGAGAAGCTTTGCAGCATATAGAACAGGCCGGGCCGGATGTGGCCGCGGCATTGGATAAGGTAAAAGCGATCTGTGCCAGGGCAGTGGAAGAACTGCAACGGATGACACCGGAAAAACTGCAGCGGCTTACACCGTCCGGTGAGACATCAGCAGAATGAACTCATCTTTTTTCTTGGGGAGAAATAGCCACCATGGCTTCATCGCTCATAACGGCATAACCGCCGTCCGTTTTGATCCAGCGTTTTACTTCCTTCAGGTTGATGATATAGGAATTGTGAATGCGGAAGAAACCATGCCCGCCCAGGATCATCTCATATTCCTTCAGGTTCTTGCTCACCATGATCTGGCGGCCGCAGGAAAAAGATCGTGTAGGGACCTTTGGCTTCCAGCCGGATGATATTGGAAAGGGAAATATAATCCACTCCTTCCGAAGTAGAGAGGCTGATGGAATAGTCCTCATCCGAAGCCTTCCGGAAATTCCGGAGCAATACCTCCAGCCGCTGGTCCTCTCCCTGCCCGCCAAGTTGCTTCACCGCTTTGGCTACCGCCTGCTCCAGCTCCTCCAGGTTGATAGGCTTGAGCAGGTAATCCACCGCGCTGAACTTGATGGCCTGGATGGCATAATGATCAAAGGCGGTGGTAAAGATCACATGGAACTGGTGGTCGCTGACCTGCTGCAGCACATCAAATGCAGTACCTGTTTGCATTTCAATATCCATGAACACAATACGGGGATGATGCTGGTTGATAAAAGCAACGGCTTCATCCACGGAAGATGCGGTACCGGCTACTTCCAGCTGGGGGCAAAAGTCACGGACCAGGTTGCTCAGAAAATCACGGCTCAGTTTTTCATCTTCAACGATCAGCGCGCTGTGTTTCATACATGCTTGTTTGAGGTTTGGACAAAAATATTAAAACAGGTGAATATATTCAGGTAATGACCAGTACGGCCCTGTTCCCCTCCTCCCCGGATTCCAGGTGGCGGCTGATCTTGCGGTCGTGCTGCTTGTTGAAGATCTGTATCCGTCTGCCCAGCAGGTCTTCCCGGTTATCATAGATCCCTTTCATCTGCTCCTGCCGCAGCGATTGCGGGCGGTTGCCGCCGTTGTCCGTCACCTCGATCTGAATCCCTTCCTCCGTACCAAAAAGCCTGATATGAATGCGGCCGGTCACGGATTGGTCCAGGTTCAGCACTCCGCGGTACAAGGCATCTTCCAGCAAGGTATGGGTGATCAGTGGCGGAACGCCGGTTTGCTCCACTTCTTCATCCAGTTCCACATCAAATTCAAAACGGCCCGGAAAGCGGTATTGTTCGAGGCGAAGATAGGCCGCGATCAACTCACTTTCATCTTTCAGGCGAATGAACACCTCGTCCCCGAAAGCGATCACTTTCCGCAGAAAGCCCGAAAACTGTCCGATATATTGCAGGGATGTACGTTTATCGTCTTTCGCGATAAAATACTGCAAGGCATTGAGGGAATTGAACAGGAAATGCGGGTTCAGCCGGGCCTGCAGTATCTTCAGCTTCAGCAGCTGGTTCAGCTGCTCTATTTCTTCCTGCTGCTCCCGCGCCCGCCGGGCCAGCCGCCGGTACCGGAAAAAGCACCCTGCAACCGCCGCCAGCAGCAGGCATAAAACAATCCCCCCCAACGGCACAAGATACCCCGGCACTTCCTGTTGTAATGATTCAGCCCGGACCCTCTTTACCAATAGCAGCAGTGCAATACAGCCTGCCGGGCAAACAATCCTTACGATGCGCATATAGGCCAAATATCCCCAAAACGTCAGGAATACAGCCGTTCACTTAATGGAAACATAATTTGGCTTAACGAATGCACATCTGTCTGATTATATGTATCTTGACAGCTTAAAGACATTGGCCATACCTATGCCTGGATACCTTCTTTCAGTGCTGTTCCTTTTTATATTTACCGCGGTCCCGGCGCAGCCGGATCACCCGCAGCATACGGACGGGGCTGCCCGCACATTCCTCGTATGGGAAGACAGCAGCCGCGCAGCTACCGTCAGCGAAGCACTGGAAGCATACCATACCGGCAGGTTCTCCCCGCTGGACCCGCCTTACCTTAATCCCGGCTTCACCACATCCGTTTACTGGGTAGCGCTGGAAATGCCCCCGCAACAGGAAGCGCTGATCCTCGTGGCGGACAATGCGCATATCAATCATCTTGAATGGTATGCCGTAACGGATGGTCATGCGGATTCCCTGGCCGTAACGGGCGATTTTCACCCTTTCCGCCAGCGGCCGGTCATCTATAACACCTTTGCCTTCCCGCTGCAGCCCCGCGCGCCCTTGCACCTGCTGAAAGTGGACAAGGCATTCGAATCCCTGCAGGCACCGCTGAAGATCGTAACCCGGCAGGAGCTGCAGGACAACCGTTCCGAAGAAGCGCTGATGAACGGCATCCTGACCGGTATCATCCTGCTGATCGTGCTGTTCGGCATCTTCCTTTTCCTGACCACCCGCGAGCCGGTATATGGCTGGTATGCCTTGTATGTGCTGAACATGCTGGGCTGGATATGGGCCAACAAGGGGCTGGGGTTCCACTTCCTCTGGCCGGACTCCTACTATTTCCCCAGCCGGTCCAGGCTCGCTTTTGCCACCGCCAACCTCATCATCGGGGTACAGTTTTTAAGCGCGTTCATCGGGCTGGATAAAAATAGCCGTATCAGAAAGGTCATGCGGGTATTCCAGGTCATCTGGGGTGTTATCCTGCTGCTGATCCTCTGGCCGATGGATTACAGGGTGTTCGGGGAATACAGCATGAGCCTGCAAAGCAGCATTCCCGTGTTCACCCTGATCGCGGTACTTTTCATTGCCGCCGCGCTCGTGCAGCAGATCAGGAAAGGAAATACTCCTGCACTCATTTACCTCGTGGCCACCCTCGTGTTACTCGTTTTTGTGACACTGGAAAGCCTCTATCACCTCGGCTCTGTGAAGCTGCCGGAATTTTTCGCGCACTTCGGCATATTCACCGGGGTAGTGCTGGAAATGATCATCATCACCTTCGGGCTGGCCGCACGTTTCAACTTCTACCGAAAAGAAAAGGAAGCCGTACTGGTGCAGATGCATGAACAGCAAAAAGCATTGACGGATACCATCATCACGGTAGAAGCGGAACAGCGGAAAGCGCTGGCAGACAAGCTGCACGATGAGATCGGCTCCATGCTCTCCCTCACTTCCCTGCATCTTGGCGCAGCCAGGAACGGCGGACCGGCTAACGGGGAAAAGCTGGAACAGGCTTCCGGTTTGCTGATGACCATCAGCCAGACCATCCGCAATATCAGCCACCAGCTGACTCCCGTAGCCATTGAAAAATACGGGCTGCTGCATGCCATCAGCGACATGGTGCAGATCGCCAATTCCTCCGGCAGGGTCAGGATAGAACTCGTGCTGATCGGCTTCCGGAACGAACAGTCCTATCCATCGAATTACCAGCATACCATTTACCGTATCATACAGGAGCTGCTGCAGAATATCATCAAACATGCCGATGCCTCCAATGTATTGATACAGCTGGTGGAGCTGGAAGAAAGCTGCACGATCATGGTGGAGGACAACGGCAGGGGTTTTGATCCTGCCCAGGCCGGGCCCGGCCTTCTCCGCAGCGTACGCGCGAAAGTAGATTACCTGCAGGGCCGCATGGATATTGACAGCCAGCCGCAACAGGGAACCATGACCAATATCGAGATCCCTTTACCGGGAAAAACATTGACAGAACAGCACTAAACCCGCGTTTGTATTATGCCGCACAGTTTGATTATTGCCGATGACCACCAGTTACTGATCGATGGACTGATTGCCGTACTGCAGGAACCCGATGAGTGGGAAATATTGCCGCCGGTCAACGACGGCCGCCAGTTGCTGGACAGGTTGGCCGAAGCGCCGGTGGACATTGTGCTGCTGGACCTGAACATGCCGCATATCGATGGCATCAAGACGCTGGAATTGCTTAAAAGACAGCATCCGCACACCAAAGTACTGGTGCTGACCAATTATAACCAGCCACAGCTGCAGGCCGAGGTGCGCCGGCTGGGCGCCAACGGCTATCTCCTGAAAAATGCCCCGGCGCTGACATTAAAAAGCGCTATCCGGGCCGTGCTTGCCGGAGAAGAATGCTTTGAAGAGCTGACCCATCCGGATACCGCTCCTCCGGCCTATTTCATTGACGAATTCATGAAAAAATACCAGCTCACACGCCGTGAAGTAGAGATCATCAAAATGGTGGGCAGTGAACTGACGAGCAAAGAGATCGGCCATCAGCTGTCGATCAGCGAATTCACCGTCAACACCCACCGCAAGAACATCCTGCGGAAACTGGAAGTGAAGAATACCGCGGGGCTGCTGAACTTTGCCAAGCAGCACGGGATACTGTGATGCCAAAACGCCTGCGTCAAAAGGGTAATGGGGCCGGCGAACGATGCGGATACCCTCAGGCAGCTCCCAGAAGCTGGAGGTAAAAAACACGGCGGGACTGGTGAAAGAGGCTTATATGAGAGGCCTGATCTCCTGACCGGTATAATAAGAACATTTCCTCATTCCCGCTTTATCCGGAATGGCCGCTTCGATGAATAAAAAAGGACTGCCCGCGGGAGTATGGACAGCCCTATAGTTTTCACAGGATAGTAATCAGTTATTTGCCGGGGGCAGCCGGCTTTACAAGCATCTGGAAAGGGCGGCCGGACTTGGCGGCTTCCAGCTTTTCCTTATCCAGGTTCTTGCGGACGTCCACGGCCAGATCATGATCCCCTTTCTGCTCCAGCAGTGTGGCATACAGGTCCAGGTACAATACTTTCTGGTTGGCATTCAGCCCGGGAATATCCGTTGTCAGTAATTTGGCCCAGGCCGTAGCCGCTTTCACGGCCTTCTTATTCTCCGCAGCAAAACGCTGAATGTTTTGCGCATAACCATATAGCCAGTCCCCCCCTTGAATATTCATCGGGATGAGTTTGGCCGACAGCATGCGGTTCACCACGGCTGCGTATTTGTTCCAGTCGCGCAGCGCATAGTGTATGGTCAGCTGTGACTTGGCCCTGATCTCGTCTTTCTTTGCATAGCTGCTTTTTTCCAGCTTCGCCATAAAATCTGAAAAACCTTTTTCATCCAGCAAGGTCTTGCCCTGCTCAGGATAGGAAACATAGTTAATGGGCCAGGCCAGGAAAGTGCTGTAGAGTTTCTGCGCTACCTCGTCCTGTCCATAGCGTTCCCCAAAGGTCTTTTCGTTTTCCACAACATACAGGAAAGGTGCGGAGGAAGCATCTTTCACATAATCGTTGATCAGCTCCCAGTTGGCCGCTTCTATCCAGGTGGATGGCGGTTGCGCCTCCAGGCTGGCAAGCGCCACTTTGCCGGCTTCCGTAAGGTCATAGGCGTTTTTCAGCGCCTTGAGATAACCGGTTGTATTGTCACCGGCATGGCGACTTAAATACAGCAGGTTGCGCGTCGGGCTGATCGCATCCAGCCCGTGCTGGATAAAGCTGGTGGTATCCGTTTGTCCCACTACTTTATGCACCACCTCGCCATCGCCATTGATGAACAGATAGGTAGGATAGTAACGGACGTTGTATTGTTTGCGCAGCGCAACACCTTCTCCCCTTTCCATATCGATGTAGGCATTGACGAAGTTGCGGTTATAGAGCTGCCCCACTTCAGGTACGCCGAAAACGTTCTTCGTCATCCATTTGCAGGGGCCGCACCATACGGCATAGGCGTCCATGAAGATGAGTTTGTTCTGCGCCTTTGCTTCCGCCAGCATGGCTTTCCAGGTCCAGCTGCTATCCTTGAAGGATATCTGGCTCTTTGCGGGAAAGCTCATGCCGAGCAGCAGGCAAAATATCAAGGTATATTGTCTCATAAGTTATTTTTTGTTTTGGTTGGCTTCTTTTCCAGTTGCGATAAACTCCGGCGCTTCCTGGTATCCGCTGCTGCGATGGGCCAGTTTGCCATCACCGTCAACAAACAGGAAATCAGGATAGGCCTTGATCTTGTATTTCTTCGCGATCGCGGGCCCGTCGCCTTTTTCCATATCCATGCTCACGTTGATGAAATGCTGGTTATAGTAGTCCGCTACGTCATTCAGGGTAAATACGTTTTTGGCCATCATGATGCAGGGGCGGCACCAGGTCGTATAAGCATCCAGGAAAATGAGCTTGTTCTCTTTCTTTGCTTTGGCAAGCAGTTCTTTCCAGGAGCCTTTGGTAAAGGTGATGGCGCGGGTGTTGGTGGCGCGCATCTGCGCTTCGGACAATGCTTTCCTGGCCTTTCCCATCAGCAGGGAATGATCTTTGGCCACCATGCCTGCGCTCACATAATCGATCTGCGTGGTATCCTTGTCAAAGAACACGTACACCGGATACATGAGCATGGCCAGGTGCGGCGCGAATTTCTTTCCTTCTTCAGAGTTCATGTTCACCCTGATGTTGATGCAATTGCTGTTAAAGAAACCGGCTACGGAATCCTGGGTAAACACCTGTGTTTCCACGTCTTTCATTACCTGCTGAACGTTCATGCCCCGGACATCCACAAAAACCAGCTTGCCGGTGGTTTTGGCTTTTGCCACTGCTGCTTCAAAACTCAGGTCTTCAAACTGAACGGATTGTTGTGCATAGGTTACCGAACAACATAACGTGAACATAGCTGCCGCTATCGTTTTAATCATTCCTCTTACTGCGTACATATCAATTGGTTTTTAATTTTTATAGCCTGTATTCTGCTGGATCAATCCATTGGAAATATCAATTTCTACCTGCGGCACTGGCAATACCTTCCGGTCTTCCGGCACATCCGGCGACCGCAGCGGACTGCCGGTACGGATCAGATCGTAGCGGAGCTGCCCTTCGAATGCCAGTTCCCATCGCCGCTGCTGCAGAATGGTATCGATCAGCGCTTCCGGGCTGGCGAAATCGTTGATCGTATAAGGCGTAGCGCCCGGCACCGCGCGATTGCGCACGTTGTTCAGGAGTGTGACCGCTTCCTGGGTCACCCCTTCCGAAGCGGCGATCCCTTCCGCGGCGGTCAGCATCACCTCCGCCAGCCGGATCAGCGGCACATTGTCCCGGCCATTCGGATTGTTGAATTTGAATGTGGTCAGCTCATTGAAATGATCGGGATTATATATCTGGTCTCCTTTGTACATCAACTCGCTCACGCGTTTATCGTCCGGCTCAAAAGACTGGATGAATGTGCTGTTGATCCAGAAAGACCGTTTGAAATAATACCCGTTCCCCAGGTTGTTGTTGGTGCTGGTGGAAGAGCTGACCATATGGCTGACGGGAAATGCCAGTACATATTCTTTGGTGAGCGTTTGGGCTGTGCCGCCGGGATTGGCAGGGAAAAGCGCGGTCAGTGAAGGTGTCAGCTCATAAATGGCCGGCACCTGTTCCAGTACCTGCCGCGCTGCCGCCGCTGCAGCTTCCCGGTTGCCCATGTAGAGGTATGTTCTGGCCAGCAAAGCCCTTGCGCCGCCTTTGGTGGCCCGGGAGCGGGTACGGAGATCGCCGGGCTGGTTGTTCTTCAGGAAAGGGATGCTTTCCTCCAGGTCTTTGATGATCTGCGCAAACACCTGGCCGTTGGTGGACCTGGGGATCACCTCGCCGGTATTGTATCCCTTGAAAGGGGTAAGCTGCAAAGGCAGTCCCAATCCATCCATCCGGCCGCTCAATGCGCCGTCGCCGAAGAATTTCAGTAGGTCCAGGTAAGCATAGGCGCGGATAAACCGGGCTTCTGCGATCAGCGGGTCCTGTATATCCACGGCATAAGCGGCATATTCCGGAATGTTGGCGATCACGTTATTGGCCAGGTTGATGGCTTTGAAGTAGGCCGTCCACATACTGGCGATCACTTCATCATCCGGTGTGCTTTCCCCGATGGCGTAGATCTCGTAATAAGCGCTGTGATGCAGGTTACCGGTCGTAAAATCGCCATAGACATATGCAATATTGCCGGTCACTGCCCTGAGCAGGCTGAAGTAAGCTTCCGCCAGCGCCTGTTCCGTACCGGCTTCCGTTCTGAACACTTCCCGGTCCGTCAGCGTATTTTCGGGCGCCAGGTCCAGTTGCCGGTTGCAACCGAAGAAGCATACTATCGATATGATAAACAACTTTCTCATAATCCTACATTGATTCCGAATTGAAAGGTTTTTGTTTGCGGCATGGTCAGTTCATCGTAACCCGACCGGATGGCGGATGATCCGAAGGCATTCACCTCCGGGTCCAACCCGGAATAACCGGTAAGGGTGAACAGGTTGGTGCCGGTTGCGAACAGCTGCAGAGAACGCAATACTTTCAGTTTCCGCGGAATGATGTTGTAAGACAGCCGCAGGGTGCGCAGACGCAGGTAGGAAGCATCTTCCAGGAAACGGCTGTTCGTTCTGCTGGTTGTGAAATCCCGGATACTTGAGCTTCCCGGGGAAGTGGTAACGGACGGGTTCACCAGCTTTGGAATATCCGTTTCATGCCCGGGCACCAGCCAGTAATTGAGTATTTCGGTGCTGAGGTTGTAGGCATCTTCCGTCACGTAAGTCAGCAATGTAGCCCTGGAGCCGTTGATCATCTTGTTGCCTACGGAGAAAGAAAAGAATGCATCCAGCTCCCAGTTGCGCCAGCTGAGGGTGTGCCCCATACCGCCGTAGAAATCCGGCAGGCTGGACCCGTAAGTTCTCCTGAAATCGTTCACATCCTCCACAACGGAGAACAGGGATGCGGGAGGGGTAAAACTGATATTGCCCTTGTTGTCGCTCCACTGGGGGTTGCCGGACATCGGGTCCACACCGCGCCAGTCATACAAAAAGAATTGTGCGGCAGGCTCCCCTGCCTTCATGTACTTGAAGGCGTCATTCGCCAGGCCCACTTCATCGCCGCTGAAATTCAGGCGCAGTATCTTGTTGGTGTTGCGGGAGATATTGAAATTGGTGGACCACACCAGGTCTTTCCGCCGGATGATCTCCGCTTTCACCGTCAGCTCAAGCCCGGCATTCATCATATCCCCGATGTTCTGCGGTTGCGAGACCCAGCCCTGGTAGAGGGGAATGGCGGAGGAGAGGACCATGTCCCGGATGCGGCGGTGATAATAGTCCAGCGTGATGTTGATGCGGTTATCCCATACGGTGGCATCCAGCCCGATGTCGATAGACCTTGTTCTTTCCCACTTCAGGTTAGGGTTGTCCGGCTGCATGGTTTGCAGAATGGGCGTACCCGCATAGCTGAGGTTATCGCTGTTCAGCTGGTATTGCCCCTGGCTGCCGTAGTAGGAAGTAGAATTGTTATTACCCGTAAAACCGATGCTACCGCGCAGTTTCAGATCGTCCAGCCACTTCCGGCCGCTGAGGAACGCCTCTTCGGAAAGCCGCCATCCGGCGGAGAAAGAGGGGAATCCTACATACCTGCGGTTCCGTGAGAACCGGGAAGAACCATCCAGGCGGTAAGTGACGCCCGCCAGGTATTTGTCCCTGAACTCATAGTTCAATCTTCCGAAGTAGGAACTGAGCGCCCATTGCTGGGTAAGCGATGCTTTTACATATTTGCTGTTGGCCGCAGCGATGCTTTTGATGGCATCATTGAAGAAACCGTACCCGCCAAGTGAGGTCAGCGATTCGGTGGAATGCTCATAGCTCTGGCCTGCCACGGCGTTGATATAATGATCGCCGGTGGTGTGCAGCACACTGATCGTATTATTGGCAACGATCTTCCGGTTCTGGTTCACGGAGCTGACGGCATCGTCCCCAAACCCGCTGGGCCGTTTCACGCGGCGCGTATAGGCATCCCCGTTGCTCAGCTGCGTACCGAATTCGGAGCGCAGGGTGAGCCATTGCAGCGGCTTCAGTTCCAGGTAGATATTCCCCAGGCCTTCCGAGGTTTTCAACGTATTGGTGTTAAGCCGTGCATCTGCAACAGGGTTCACATCCATACTCCCGAAAGGATTCGTACCGCGACCGTAATTATAGCTGCCGTCTGCGTTGAAAACGGGCAGGTTAGGCGCTTTCTGCAAGGCGGCGCGGTAGATCTGCATGGCGTTCATGGAGGAGTTGTCCGCAAAGCTCATGGACATGCTGACGCCCGCCGTGAAAAGCGGAGAAGGGCGGTAAGTCAGGTTCACGCGGCCGCTGTACCGTTTGTAATCATTATTGATCACATAGGAAGGCTGGCTGGTGTAGGACCCGCTGATGTAATACTGCGCCTTTTCGCCGCCGGCGGACATGGAAGCATCCACCTGCTGCGAGATAGCCGTACGGGTAACCTCATCCACCCAATCCGTATTTCCCTGTTCGCTGAATGTATAGCTCTGCCCCAGTTCCCGGTAGTACTTGTTATATACCTCGTTGTATTGGGGACCGTTCAGCAGTTTGTATTTCCCGATGGGCTGTATGGTGCCCGTCATCATTCTCACGTTAAAAGATTCCGATCCTTTTTTCCCTCTCTTTGTGGTTACCAGTATCACGCCGGCGGAAGCCCTGGAACCATAAATAGCGGTGGCATAGGCATCCTTCAGTATTTCGATGGACTCGATATCCGCCGGGTTAAGGGCGGACAGCGGGTTGTTCTCGAAATCCTGCGTGGGCGTATAGTTGTCCGATACGGATGTACCGCCCAGGCCGACTACCGGTGCGGTGGAGTTGTTAAAATTCCGGTTGTTCACATCTCTGCCCGAACCATACACCGGAATGCCATCGATCACGATGAGTGGTTGGTTTCCATCCGGGTTGAGCGAGCTCAGACCCCGGATGGTAATACCAGTAGCAGACCCCGGCACGCCGGAGCTGGATATAATGTTCACCCCTGCCGCTTTGCCGATAATGGCATTGTCGAATGACAGCGCGGGGGATTTGGCGAGTTCTTTGGCATCGATGGATGCAATGGAGCCGGTGATATTGCGTTTACGTTCGTTGCCGTAACCGATGATCATCACTTCACTGAACGTACGCTGGTCTACCGGCAGGGCCAGTGTCAGCAACGATGCCTTACAGGCGGATTCCAGCTTGTGGAACCCCACGGCGGAAAGCACCAGCGTATCCGTAGGTTTGGCCAGTATCTGGAATTTGCCGTTCTCGTCCGTGATGGTGCCTCTTGAAGCACCTTTCACCTTGATCGTGGCAAAAGGCACAGCAACGCCGTCTTTGGCGGATTTCACCGTACCATCGATCTTTCGCATGGACGTATCGCTTTGTGCCTGGAGCGCCTGACTTCCGCCAAGAAGGAACAGGGCCAGCAACAGTGTATTTCGCATATCTCCCTGTTTTAGTTAAGACCGCCCTTCCAGATATCGCTAACGATCACATGCTGATTGCCGTTCTTCATCAGACCGCCCATCAGCCAGATCACATTCTCGTTCACAAAAACGCTGAAATGTGCGCGGGCGGGGAAGTTACCGGGCAGTGCGCGAACATCTCCGGCTTCTATTTTCGTCCAGTTCACACCATCATCTTCTGATACCCAGAGATCAGCCTGTGTGCCGTCTGCCGTTTCGCCGCCAATGAGCAGCAACTGACCGTTATGCGCTACCACGCGGTGGCCCTGCCTTGCCGTAAAATCGCTGGCGGTGGTCACCTGCGTCCAGTTCAGGCCATCGGCGCTGTTCCAGACATCGTTCAGGTAATTTCTGCCGTTATCGATACCGCCGATGAGCCAGATCTTGTCTTTATACACAAAAACAGCAGGATTGGAGCGGGGAAGGAAGTCTGCAGCATCGGTTATTTTCGTCCATGTTGCGCCATCGGTAGTATTCCATACGTCGTTATAGGCTGTACCGTTGGAATTGGTATTACCGAATGCAGGATACCCGCTGCCGCCGATCACCCACATCTTGTTGTTGAATACAACTGCGTTGATACGTTCCCGTATGCTCCAGCGGTCTGCCGGGTCAGCAGGTGCGGAAACCGTCCAGGTAACCCCGTCCGCCGAGCTCCACACTTTATTGGTCACGGCGCTGAAAGCCATGGCAGTACCCGGGAGCAGACCTCCCAGCATCCACATCTTATTATTGAAACCGGTGACCAGCTTGCCATGCTCCGCCATCGGGATGGAATCGTTGTTATTGTCCGCTGCTTTCAGACGCGTCCAGGCTACACCGTCAGCAGATTCGAATACGCCGAACGTGAAGGCGTTGAAGGAACCGAGCGTGGAATTGACCGCATAGAATTTGCCGTTGAAGAACCCGGCCTGCACATCATGGAAGGAACCGAACCCGGCTTCTCCGGAACGCTGCCAGGACACGGTTTTCGGGTCCAGCTTCGCTACGTTCACCTGTACCGTGTACTGACGGGTGGTCACCCCGTCTTCCGCCACTACCGTGTACACTACAGGATTCGTGTAGTCGTTCACCGTAGTCCCGGATTGTTGCACCGCAGAACCGATCTTCACGGTTGCTCCGGCTACAGCGGTAAAGCTGGCCGTCAGTGCGGATACATCGGATTCAAATGGAAGGCTGTCCGCATTCGAGATCTTCAGCGTGGTCTGGTCCACTGTAAAGTCCACTCCCGTGGAAGGAATGCTGAATTCGGTGATCCCGGAAAGGTTGCTGCGTTTGTCCTCTTTCTTGCAGGCGGAAAAAAGCAATGCGCCCAGCATCAATGTACCGGGCAGATAATGGTTGATTAAAATGTTGTTAAAGCGCATAGTATTTGATTGATATTATTGGCAATAGTATCCCGCACGGCCTTTTGCCGCGATTTTTTCAAATGCGTTCTGTGATCATAAACTGCACAGCGGCAGCCTCACTGTACGTGAGCGGGGAATAGTGATATCCTATTTCTTGATCAGGTACACTACGTTGCTGTATATCTTGCATTCCAGGTGCATGGACCGGCTGATATCGGTCAGCACTTCCTCCAGCTTTGCATCCTTGAATTCTCCGGTATAGGTCTCATGCGCTTCCAGCGGTACGGTGAAGATCACCTTCATGCCATACCAGCGGTTCAGCTTGTCCATTATTTCTTTTTCGCCGGCCTGATAAAAGCTCAGCTTTCCATCTTTCCAGTTATATATTTCATCGTCCGTATGCAGGCTTACATCCGTAAGGCCGCTGTTCTTGTTGAAGGTCATCAGCTCCTTTTCCTTTACCACTACCGGCTTGCGCAGCTGAATAAGCGGATGCGGCTCTCCTTCTTTGATCCGGGTGATAACAGCGGCCGAATCTTTTTGCTTCACCGGGCGGATCTTTAGCATCGGCCAGGTTTCCTGGTTGTGCGCGATCTCCGCTTTCCCTTTTTCCACAGACACCGTCACCGTACTATCGGTGGGGAAGGCCGAGATATTGATCTGCGAGCCTCTGGCCGTGGTCACCAGTTCCCTCGTCTTGATCACCAGTGAGCTGGAGCTGTCCCGCAGCTTGAAATAGGCTTCCCCCTGCAGATATACAACGGGATGCAGGGTCATCTCAGAAGGGAACATCAGTTCCGATTCCGCATTCAGAAATACTTCCGAGCCATCGCTCAGCATGAGCTGGGTACGCTGTCCCTTGCCTGTCTGCGCGCTGCTGAGCACCCATTTATGATGTTCCGCTGCAGAAGAGCGCGTTTTCATATAGTTCCCCATCCAGATGCCGGTGGCAAAGAAAGCTATACTGGCGGCCGCTGCGTACATCCATACCCGCCTGTTCTTTTTCATGGCCACTACTTTGCCGGTCTGCTTTTCCACGGCCAGCGCCTTGCCGAACATCTCTTCAAATGCCGGTACCGGCGCCGTTTCCATCCGTTCCTCTTTCCAGTACGATTCGATCCATGCCAGTATTTCGGGCCGTTTGGAAGTATCGGCCAGCCAGGAATTCACCTTTTGTATTTCTTCAGACGAGGCGGTGTTTTCAAAATACCGCTTCAGGAGGTCCTTTTCCACAAATGCTGTTTTAGATTTTCTGCCGGTACATATAGCATACACTTGAATATGCCTTTGCACCTACGGGGTTTTAAAAATTATTTGAAAATGATGAGCGCGATGGTTACCAGTGCACCGCCGTAACCATGACTTTCCAGGTTCTTTCGTATGATCTTCAATGCTTTATTCAGCTGGTTTTCCACCGTGCTGCGGGAAATATCCATTTCTTCCGCTATCTGTGCATTGGTATATCCTTCCAGCCGGCTTTTGCGGAACACCATCCGGCATTTTTCCGGCAGTTGCTGCATAGCCTTGCCGATCAGTTCCTGCAATTCCCTTATCTGCACTGCCGGGTCTTCCTGCCGGAGGCCGGACTGCAGGCTGACTTCCCGGAGATAGTTCTGCCGGTGGCCTGTTTTACGCAAATGGTTGTAAATGAGATTTTTGGCGATGGTAATGATATAGGCTTCGAAAGGCAGTGACGGGTCGATACGTTGGCGATGCACCCAGGTACGGATAAATGTTTCCTGAACGATCTCGTCCGTTTCCGCGCTGCTGGCCTGGAATTTTATGGTAAAAGCTGCGAGGCGCGGGGCGTACCGCTCGTAAAGCGTACGGAAGGCTGCGGGATCGCCCGAAATGAGTTGCTGCACAAGCGCCTGTTCGTTCATTGGCTGATACGTGATTGTGATCCGGTAGTGCGGTAAAGATAGGGAATAAGACGGTGTGATACAATGCCGGGAGAGATCCGGCGCACTCCCGGGATATTCCGTTGCAGCCCGGATCAGGGAAAGGCCGGACAGGAGCAATCCAAAACGCTCCTGCCGCCGGGACAGCGGAAATAAAAACAGGGCTGTATCAAGACAGATACAGCCCCCTGGTCATTCAATTGTGCTCCTCTTTTGGGGTTCGGAACGGATGCTTTTGGGGTGTTGAATGGACTATTTTGGGGATACAAATGGATGAGGAGCGTTTGATAAATCTCTTTTGATGACACAAAGATGCTATGCATTTTTCTCTTATAAAACCGGTATTTGGTATCTGGCCGGATTTTTTGGATAGCTGGCAGCGATAGCGCAATAACTGTTCAGGTGCTGCCGATGTGCGTTGCAACTCTTTTTTTACTGATGAACAAAAAAACCTGTCTGCAAATGCCTAACTTGCCGCGATCAATTGCCTAATACCGGAATCATGAACATCAAACATACCGCCGTCTGCATCATCGGCGCGGGCCCTGCCGGAGCAGCGGCCGCATTACAATTACATCAATACGGCATTGCCTGTACCGTAGTGGACAAGGCGGTATTTCCCCGGGACAAGGTCTGCGGCGACGGGCTCAGCGGCAAGGTGATAACACTGCTGGACCGTATTGATCCGGCCATCACCGGAAGGCTCCGGGAGATGCAGGCGAAAACGGACAGCTGGGGCGTTACCTTCGTGGCCTCCAACCGGGCTTCCCTGAACATCCCCTACCGCGTGAAAGACGATGGTCTGGCACCGGGCCTCGTATGCAAGCGGATGGACTTCGATAATTTCCTGGTAGAGGAAATGAAACGATGCAGCCATATTGAACTGATACAGGGACAGGCTGTGGATCAATATACCTTGCAGGAAGACGGATACCTGATCGCCGATTCAAAAAGCGGTTTCCGGATAAAGGCACAGCTCCTGATCGTGGCCAACGGCGCACACTCCGGGTTTACCAAAGACGTGGCCGGCATCCACATGGAAGCCAGTCACTACTGCGCAGGCCTCCGCTCCTACTACAAAAATGTCAGCGGCCTGGATGAGAACGGATACATCGAGCTGCATTTCCTGCGTTCCCTGCTGCCCGGATACTTCTGGATATTCCCCCTCCCCGGAGGCGAAGCCAACGTAGGCATCGGCATACTCAGCGAAATAGCCCGGAAGAAAAAACTCAACCTGAAAAAACTGCTGCTGGAAACTATCGCGACAGACCCCGTATTGAAAGAGCGTTTCAAAGACGCGGAACTATGCGGCAGCATAGATGGCTATGGGTTGCCATTGGGCAGCAAAAAAAGAGGGTTGTCCGGCGAACGGTACATGCTGGCCGGAGATGCGGGCCATCTTATCGATCCGTTCACGGGGGAAGGCATCGGCAATGCCCTGTATTCCGGCCGGTATGCCGCGGAACAGGCGCAGCAGGCCATCCTGGCCAATAATTTCTCTGCGGCGCAGCTCAAAGCGTACGATGAGATGATCTATCATAAACTCGGCCCGGAACTGAAACTGAGCAGCCGGCTGCAAAAACTTGTGCGCCGCCCCTGGCTTTTCAACTACCTTTTAAAACTGGGCATGGGCAACAAACAGCTGCGTGAATTGATGGCCTGCATGTTCTACGAACTGGATCTCCGGAAAAAACTGACGCGTCCTGCTTTTTATCTTAAACTGCTGTTGAACAGGAATTAAAAACTGCGATAATGCTGTCTTTTTTTTCTCTCCTCCGCGAAATTATTTATATTCAGGAATGGCTTTTGGCTTGGCCAGAAAAACCGTTCCATGTTTAAACCGATTACACCGCTTACAACTGTTATTATCTACGCGATTTGTGGCATCCTCTGGATACTGGTCACAGATACTTTGCTGATACAACTTCCCTGGCAACTGTCTTCCTTATGGCTGGGCCAGCATTTCAAGGGCATTTTATACATATTATTGTCCAGTTTCCTTTTATATGGATTGATCAGAAGGAATATCGCGCGGCTGGAACTTTCGCAAAAGGCGTATATGAGAATGTTCCGGGAAAACCCGCAGCCGATGTGGATATTCTCCAAAAAGACATTCCGGTTCCTGGAAGTGAATGATGCGGCCATACTGCTGTATGGCTACAGCCGCGAGGAATTTCTTCAAATGACGATCCTGGACATCCGCCCTCCTGAGGATATTCCAAAGATCCGGGGTAACCAGCAAAAACAGGGGAACAGCCCCATTACCTCGGGAAATTGGCAACATTATAAAAAGGACGGCAACCTGATGTACGTACGGGTGGAAGCATTTGCCACTACTTACGAAAAGGAGCCCGCCGAAGTGGTCACCATATTTGATATTACCGGTCAGTACCTGGCCGATGACGCGTTGAAGAAACAGGAGCAGCTGCTGAAAACCATGATCAACAGTACCCACAACATGGTATGGGCGGTGAGCACGCGACTGGAACTCATCGCCTTCAACGATACCTTCCGGCGCCACTCCGGCCTGTTCGAGGGCATCAGCGAGCCCAGCGACTACTGGCGGATGTATTACGAAAAGTGCCTGGCCGGCGAAAAACAGCTGTTCGAATACCGGATGGAAGACAAGGACGAGGACTGGCAGTTTGCCGAGATATCCTTTGAGCCGATCCTTCATAAGGACAGGATCACGGGGGTGGCTTGCCTCGCGCAGAATATAACAGAAAGAAAACGTCACGAGATAGCCCTGAAGAAAGCATTGGAACGGTATGACCTGATCTCGCTGGCTACCAATGATGCGATCTGGGACTATGATCTGGCATCGAACAAGATCTCCTGGAACGAAAAAATGCAGCAATATTACGGATTCGCAGGCCTCGAAGCGGACGTTTCCTACTGGCAGGACCGGATACATCCGGAGGACAGGGAGATCATGATGCGCAGCGTGGGAGAAGCGGTATATAAAAAACAGTCCCGCTGGCAAGGGGAATACCGCATGCTGGGAGTAAAAGGCGAATACCGGCATGTGATCAGCCGTGGTTATATTCTTTATAATGAAAAAGGAGAGCCTTACCGGCTGATCGGCGCTTTGCAGGATGTGGAAGACAAGGTACAGCAACAGGAAGAGATCCGGAAACTCTCCCTGATCGCCAGCATGACGCACAATCCCGTTATCATTTCAGACCCGGAAGCACACATCGAATGGGTCAATAAAAGCTTCGAAGACCTTACCGGTTATACATTGGAAGAAGTCAGGGGGAAACAACCCAGCAGCTTTCTGCATGGCCCGGGAACCAACCCGCGCACCCTGCAGGAGATACAGGAAAAACTCAGTACTTCCCAGCCTTGTGTTGTGGAAATACTCAACTATACCAGCGACGGGGAGCCGTATTGGGTATTAATGGACATTACGCCGGTAGTGGATGCCTCCGGCAAAATAGAGCACCTCATTATTATACAGACCAATATCACCGAAAAGAAAAAGTTCGTGCAGCAGCTGGAAGAAAAGAACAAGCTGCTGATGGAAGTGGCGTACATCAGTTCCCACCGGCTGCGCAAACCGGTTGCCTCCATGCTGGGCGTCATTGCCCTGATGGATAAAGCCGATCTTTCCAACCCCGAAAACGAACGCCTCATCGCGTACATAGAACGCCTGACCAACGAAATGGATACCATGCTGCATGAAATGGCGGATAAATGCAACCGGATCTACGAAGTGGAGCTGCGGCAAAATGATCCCTTGTTCTAAACAGCAGTAAGACTTTATTGCCTACATTTGCCATTGGTCAAAAATAAGTTAGCCATGCGTAAAGGATTTATCATCAGTGCGCTGACAGGGATCATTGGCGCAAGCCTCCTGGGATGGTACGCTAGTCCCTGGTGGTATGTTGTACTGGCAATGATTGCAGCACTTTTTATTATGGGGATCAATGATATGATGCAGACGAAGCACTCCATCATGCGCACTTATCCCGTTTTCGGCCGGATGCGTTACTGGATGGAAGCATTACGGCCCAAAATGTACCAATATTTTGTAGAATCGGATATCGATGGCCGCCCCATCAACCGGATAGACCGGTCTACTATCTACCAGCGCGCCAAGCAGGAAATGGATACCATGCCGTTCGGCACCCAGCTGGATGTATATGAAGAAGGCTATGAATGGATGAGCCATTCCATTTCTCCCAAGGATTTCCACAAGCTCGATCATAACCCCCGGGTGATGATCGGGAACAAAGATTGTACACAACCCTACTCCGCCAGTATCTTCAACGTATCCGCCATGAGCTTTGGCTCGCTCAGCAGCAATGCCATCGAGGCGTTGAATGCCGGCGCAAAGATCGGCGGATTCGCCCACAATACCGGGGAAGGCGGCATCAGTCCATACCATCTCCGGCACAACGGCGATATCATCTGGCAGGTGGGCACCGGCTATTTCGGCTGCCGGGACGATGACGGGAACTTTTCCCCGGCGGTATTCACCAAAACCGCCTCCCTCCCGCAGGTGAAAATGATAGAGCTGAAACTGTCCCAGGGCGCAAAGCCGGGGCATGGCGGCATTCTGCCGGCAAAGAAAAACACGCCGGAGATCGCCGCCATACGGCACGTGAAACCCAATACCACCGTTTATTCCCCACCTTTTCACAGTGCATTCAACAATCCGAAAGAGCTGGTGCAGTTCCTGCAGCAGATGCGGGAATTGTCCGGCGGCAAACCCGTAGGCTTCAAGCTCTGCATCGGCAGGAAAAGCGAGTTCATCGGTATCTGCAAGGCGATGATGGAGCTGGACCTGTACCCCGACTTCATCACTATTGATGGTGGCGAAGGCGGTACCGGCGCCGCGCCGCAGGAATTCTCCAATCACGTTGGCGCTCCCCTGCTGGACGGGCTGGCTTTCGTTCACAATATGCTTACAGGCTTCAATATCCGTCACCACATCAGGCTCATTGCCTCCGGGAAGATACTCAGCGGGTTCCACATGCTGAGAGCCGTTGCACTTGGCGCGGATGCCTGCAACAGCGCCCGTGCCATGATGATGGCCCTGGGATGCATTCAGGCCCTGCAATGCAATTCCAATAAATGCCCGACCGGTGTAGCCACCCAGGATCCCGCGCTGACCATAGGGCTGGTAGTGGCCGACAAGAAGCAGCGTATCGCCAATTATCACGAAGATACCCTGCGCACCTTTGTAGAGCTGATGGGCGCGGCCGGGATCGATGACTATAAAAAGCTCACCCGTTCGCATATCTATCGCCGCGTTTTCATGAACGAGGTCAGAACGTTCGAGGATATTTTTCCTTCACTTGAAACAGGCTGTTTGCTGATCAACAAGATACCGGAAAAATATAAGCAGGATTACGAGATGGCGAGTGCGGACAAATGGTATTAAAAAATTAAATGACAGATGAAATAATATTCCATCTGCCCCCTGAAAATTAGATGACAGATGAAATAACATTCCATCTGGCCCGTAAAAAGTTAGATGACAGATGAAATAACATTCCATCTGACCCCTGAAAATTAGATGACAGATGAAACCCAGAGACATACTGCTGCACCGCCTTTACCATCAGCAGATCGCAGCCACCCGTTTCACGAAGCCGGAAGAGATCGTTTCATGGCTCATCGCCATGCAGTCCCAGGAATATGCGCAGGCCAAATGGGCCATCGGTTTGCGCATACCGGGACTAAAGGATGCGGATGTGGAAAATGCCTTCAACCAAGGCCGGATACTCCGCACGCACCTGATGCGGCCCACCTGGCATTTTGTATCGCCCGGCGATATCCGCTGGCTGCTGCAGCTGACTGCACCGCGCGTTCAGCAGATCAATGCCTATTACTACAGGCAAACAGAGCTGGATGCGGGCATTTTCCGCAAAGCCCATACGATCATCTCAAAAACACTGGAAGGCGGCAGGTTTGCCACCCGTTCCGTTTTACAGGAGGCCCTGCAAAAAGGGAAGATCAAAGCTGAAGGAGTCAGACTATCGGGCATTATGATGCATGCGGAACTGGAAGGGCTGATCTGCAGCGGGCCCCGCAGCGGAAAACAGTTCACCTACGCCCTGCTGGAAGAACGTGTGCCACCAGTAAAACAGCTTGCTGCTGAAGAAGCGCTGGCAGGCTTCGCGAGTAGATATTTTACCTCCCGCGGACCGGCCACCGTGCAGGACTTTGCGTACTGGTCCGGCCTCACGGTGAAAGATGCGCAGGAAGGGGCCATGCAACTGCCGGCAAATTTCATCCGGGAAAACATCAACGGCCGCGATTATATTTACCTGCCCATTGATCCGGATAAAAAATTAAAGAACGCCAACTTCATTATGCCGGATTACGACGAATACGGCATGAGCTATAAAGACCGGGAAGCGTTGATGCCGGCAGAAAATGCCAACAGCGTATTCGACCATTGCTTTGTACTGGACGGCAGGATCGCCGGCAGCTGGAAGAAAGCGCCCGGGAATGGAATTACGGTGACGCCTTTTACAGTATTAAGCGAAGCCAGACAAAAGGCGCTGGAGAAGGCAGTGCAAAGGTACCTGGCGTTTCAGGGAGGAATTTGACCGCATCAAACCGCTCCTCTCCGCATAATACCGCTCACTCCGCCCGCAAAGACCCTACCGGGTCCATCAGCGCAGCCTTTACCGATTTGTACCCGACGGACACCAGCGCCACCAGCAACATGATCAACACCGACAACGCGAACACCCCGGCGCCAATCTCCACCCGGTAAGCAAAGCCTTCCAGCCAGTTGCTCATCGCCCGCCACGCCAATGGCGCCGCTAATACAAAAGCGATGAGCAGCAACCCGGCAAACTCCCGGCCGAACAGCCACAGAATGCTCCGCAAACTCGCGCCCAGCACTTTGCGGATACCTACTTCCTTGTTCTTCTGCTCGGCAATGAAGGATACCAGTCCATATAACCCAAGGCAACCAATAATGATGGCAATGACAGCAAAAGCCTGCACAAGCTTCAGCAGCATATGATCTGCCTTGTAAAAACGGGCGATCCTGTCGTCCAGGAAATCATATTTATAAAGATGATCCGGGAAGATGCTGTTCCAGGTGCTTTCGATAGATGCCAAAGCGGGCTTCAGCCGTGCCGCGTTGATCCTGATCGCGCATCTGCCGTACCAGTTGATACCGGTAACGATGCAAAGCGGCGTAATGGCATCGTGGAACGACCGGTGATGAAAATCCCTGACAACGCCCACCACAGTGCCCTGCCTTCCGTTGATGCGGACCGGCCTGCCGATCGCATCTGCTGCGGCCGGCTCGTCAAGTTTCCGCAGCGCTGTTTCATTGAGCAGGAATTCCCGCCCGGTATCCGAAGGATGCATATTGCGCCCGGCCACCAGTTGCAGGCCGAAGGTGGACAGGTAACGATCATCACCGGCCTTGTAATAGATATCAAAGTTCTCCGGGTTGCTGCGCCTGCATCGGCATTATCGCCCATACACCATAATCAAAGGCATTTCTCTACCTTTGTGCCGTTAAAGCAGCGACATGAAATTTGAGCAATACCGCATTTCCGAAGAGATCAAACGCAGCCTGGAAGAACTGGGATTCAAAAGGCCGACCGATATTCAGTATAAAGCCATCCCTTCCATCCTGAAGGGGGATGATGTGCTGGCGATCGCACAAACGGGAACGGGCAAGACCGCTGCCTTTGCCATTCCCGTACTCCATCTGCTGCATCAGCAGCGCCGCTCCCGTACCAAAGGAGAAGTAAAATGCCTCGTAATGGTGCCTACCCGGGAGCTGGCGATCCAGATCGCGGAAGTGTTCAAAAAACTGGGCAAATACACCAAAGTAGATATCATGGGCCTTTTTGGCGGCGTGGAACAGGAAGCCCAGATCAAAAAACTGGAAAAAGGTGTGGATGTACTGATCGCCACCCCCGGCCGCATGTTCGACCTGATCAGCCAGGGGCATCTGGACCTCAGCCATTTGCGCACCCTTATCCTTGACGAGGCGGACCATATGCTTGACCTCGGTTTTATACGGGACATCCGCGATGTGATCAAACATCTTCCCCGCCAGCACCAGACCCTCTTTTTCTCCGCTACCATCGACACGGAGATCAAGGAGATCGCCTACTCTATCGTTCGCAACCCCATCCGCATACAGATTTCGCCGGAAGACCCTGTGTCCAGGAACGTCAGCCATTCGGTAGCTTATGTGGAGATGGATGACAAACGTTTTTTCCTGGAGAGACTGGTCAAAGAGTTCCCGGAGAACAAAATACTGGTATTCGTACGCACGAAAGTCCGCGCCGAACGCGTGCACAGCGCTATGCAACGGGTAGACATCCCTACACTGACCATGCATGGCGGCAAAGAACAGGACGACCGGCTTTCCGTGATGAATGAATTCAAAAAGGGCGATATCAAAGTATTGATCACGACAGACGTGAATGCCCGCGGCATCGATATCCCGAATGTGGATTATGTGGTCAACTACGACCTGCCGGACGAACCGGAAAACTACGTGCATCGCGTGGGGCCGTACCGGCAGAGGCGTACAGAAAGGACAGGCCGTATCCTTCTGCAGCACGGAGGAAAAGCCCGTGCTGGAAGCCATCCAGGCTTACCTGGGCAAGGAGATACAGGTGATGAAGATCGACAAGAACGACTACCGCGAAACCATCAGCTTCTCCGAAGATATCCCCAACGACAACTGGCAGCTCCTGATCGATGAGCATGAGAAAAGGCCTGAAAGAAAACAAACGGAAAAAGAAAAAGAAATAAGCACTTCCTTTTTGTGCAGCAAAACGCTATTTTAACGGAATGATCCGCAAAAGATTCCCGTTCGCCCTGCCCGCGCTCCTGCTGGCCATATGCTGCTCCGGTTGCGCTGCCGCGCAGGAAGAACCCAAATGGGTGCCGCTTTTTAATGGTACAGATATCAACGACTGGATCGTGAAGATCCACCACCACGAGACCGGTGAGAACTTCGGCAATACCTTCCGGGTGAAAGACAGCATCATACAGGTGCGGTACGACCAGTACGGCGATTTCAACGAACAGTACGGCCATCTTTACTACAAGCAGCCGTTCTCTCATTACCATCTGAAAATGGAATACCGTTTCGTAGGGGAATGGTGCAAAACAGCACCTTCCTATACCATCCTGAACAGTGGTGTGATGTACCACTCGCAGGATCCGCGCACCATGCCCAGGGAGCAGGACTGGCCCATTTCCGTAGAGATGCAGTTCCTCGCCGGTCTTGGTGACGGACAGCCACGACCCACCGGCAACATGTGTTCCCCCGGCACCCATATCGTGTACCAGGGCAAGCTGGACCCAAGGCATTGCATCAACTCTTCTTCCAAAACCTATGAAGGGGAACAGTGGGTAAAAGCGGAACTGATTGTACTGGGCGATTCGCTGATCACCCATATCATCAACGGAGATACCGTGCTGCAATATTCCCGGCCGCAGATCGGCGGGCCGGTGGTGAATAATTATGATCCCGCCATCAAGACAGACGGGAAATTGCTGTCGTCCGGATTCATAGCCCTCCAAAGCGAAGGCCAGCCTATTGATTTCAGGCGGATAGAGATCATGGACCTTTCACCGAAGGCAGTTACCGCACCATAACATCCTTGCCGGCAGGCGGATCATAGCGATCATGTACCTTTCACCGAAGGCTGCTACCGCACCATAACATCCCTGCCGGAAGGCGGATCACAACGATCATGTCCCTTTTGTTGAAGGCAGCTACCGCACCATAACATCCCTGCCGAACAGGATATGATCCGCGGTGGCGGACATTCTTTTATGCCCGATATCCGCCGCGGGCACCACTACCGCACGGCAACCTTCCACCATGAACCGGTGATACAACACCCGCAGCAAGCTTTTGCGGAACATTCCGGTATAGGATATCAGTTTATTCCTGCCGCCCTGGGCATAAGCATCCTTGTACACGGTGCCGAAAGTCAGCACCTTACCCGTAAAGCCCGGCATCTTCCGCAGCTGGTTAGGCAGCGAACTGCGGGAGCTGTAAGTGGTATGCGCCTGCCCGAAAAAACCCGCGAACCGCCTGATCCCGTTAACCTTCAGCGCAGCCGAAAGACTGGCGAACATCGCCGCGTTCCTGGGTATGGCACGCGCCGTAACGGGACAATCATTGCGGATAATACGCTGTACGATGTCATAGTTCCCTTTATACAACGCTTTAACAGCATCGTCATGTTCCATAAACGTCATCCTGATCTGCGCCCACAATTCCCGGAATGCCCTGCTGAAATCAGGCAGCAGCTCCCCTTGCTCCATTTGTGTAAAAACAGGTTCCAGCACAGCCGGCACCACGGCCTGACCGCGCAACATCGTCAACACCCTGATAGCCTCCGGCCTCTCAAAATCAATACCATGAATGATCAACCGCTCCTGCTCCGGCAGGCCGAGATTGTACGTATAAAGATCCTGCCAGAATTCACGGTAATAAAATTCCGTGTACACCAGTCCCTTTATGAGTGAAGTATCTCCCGTCAGCAAATATTGATTGTAAAGAAAAGCCGCAGCATGACCGATCTCCATGAACACATCCCGTACCTCGTAACGTTCGTGCAAATGGCGGATGAAATGAAACTTCCAGGCCGGCTCAAAATCAGCATTATGCGTTTCTCCATAAAAGTAAGCAGAAGCCTGCTCAAAGCCCGGCAAGGCTTCCATATGCCCGGCATGGTACACCATGCCGTTGCTACCGGGAACAAGCGTCGCCGCGCAACGGGATTGTGCGGATAACCGGGAAGATAGCAGACAGAGCGCGCAGGCGATCAGGTGTATTTTCATATACAAGGAACCGGGCAGGTAAATGCCCGGTCAAACATAGTATATTTTTACAATATAATAAAGCGGACGACATTTACGGGGTAACGGGAGCAACCCTTCTGTCCGCCGGCCTGAAATACCATGAAAGCACTGTCAGGACCAGGAGCAGCAAGGGAGGAAGGGTATCTTTTACGGGATTGCCAACGGCAATATGCGAAAATATCGCACCGGACATCGCGATAAAAAAACCTGCGTACGCCCATTCCTTCAGCAAGGGGAATTTAGGCACGAGCACAGCCACAACGCCCAGGAGCTTCCAGATGCCCAGTATCGTCAGCAAATAAAGGGGATAGCCCAAACCGGTGAAGACCGCTGCCTCCTCTTCCACTTTCAGTAACTGTACGATGCCGGTGGATACCATTCCCAATGCAAGCCAGAGAGTAGCGATCCAATAGATGATCTTGTTCCTTTTTGAAATATTCATTGTTCCAATGATTTTGGTGTGCGTTAAAAACGATGATTTTTACTGGTCGTTCAATCCTTTTCCGTTGAGGATATGCTGCATGCTTTTTTCAATCCTCGACTCCCGGGTCCCGGACTGTTTGGGAGCTGCAAAATGAAGAAGATAGGCCCTTTGCCGTCCGGGTGTCAGTGCCTCAAAAGCAGCTTTCAACGCCGGCAAGGCATCCAGCTTATGCTGAAACTCTTCCGGGACCGGGAATGCTGCAGGCTCTTTCAGTTTTACTTTCAATCCGGCGTTCTCCACTTCAATGGCTTCATGAATGTAGGCTTTCAGCACAGGCGTCATGCGGACGATCTCCCGCGTATTCGTGAACCGGATCTGCCGGGCGGCCTGCACATTTTCCGTCTGCTGTATCAGGATGCCATGGGCATCATTCAACAGCGCTCCCTTGAAAAACAGCAGGGCACAATAATCTTTGAATCCGTGTATCAGCACGATGTTCTTCTTCCCGGAGGTATAACAGGGAACGCCCCATTTCAGTTCCTCCGTGAGTCCGCAGTCCAGCACAAGCATTCTCAATTTGTCATACTCCTCCTGCCACTTGCCGGCTTTATGGAAGTAAAAATCAACCTTCGGATTAATGCTGCTCATTGTCATGTTGTATTATTTTAATTGCCCTGCAATGTCCTGCAAACGGTTATGCGCCATATTCAGGCCCTGCGCAAAAGGCATTTGCAGTAATTGGTCCCTGTATTCGACCGACCTGAAAACGATATGCATATTGAGCCTGCTGGTATCGTCCGTGAGCTTCTCGAATTCCAGGAACTCCAGCTGAACGGCAAAAGCAGTATTCTCCATTTCAAACGTACGGGTGATCTTCCGGTCCGGAATAAATTCATGGATCACGCCATTTGCCTGAAACACCACATTGCCGTGGGCGTCGCTTGTTTCAAACCGCCAGCTGCCGTGCTTTTTATTTTCCAGTTTCAGCACTTTGGTGCCCATCCACTGCTCAACGATCTCAGGCTCCACATAGGCTTTAAAAAGCAATTCCAGGGGCAGATCGAATTCCCTTGTTATCACTATTTCCTGTTTGCCGGCTTCGGCATTGACCTTGGTCTTTCGTTCCATATCAGGTTATTTTTTGGGTTTGTATTTTTTCATGATGGCCTCCAGCTTGTTGAACCTGTCGTCCCACAATTGCCGGAACGGCTCGATAAAATCTGCTATTTCCCTCATCTTTTGCGGGTTTAAATGATAATAGATCTCCCTGCCGTTCTGTTCCTGCTCCAGCAATTCGCATTCGGTAAGTATCTGCAGGTGTTTGGACACCGTGGGTCTCGCTGTGTTGAAGTTTGCGGCTATTGCCCCTGCTGTCATGGCCTGAGAAGCAACCAGCAGAAGGATGGCCCTCCTTGTAGGGTCTGCTATAGCCTGAAAAACATCTCGTCTCAGATTCATTGCGTAGCTATTTGACTACGAAAATACGCGTAGTCACTTAACTACGCAAATTTTTCTTCATTTTTTCCGGCATATGCCGTTGCGGCAATCAACGCCTTGTCTCCCGTATAGGGAGCATTAGCCACTACGGACAAGCATATGGCCAAAGATGCAACGGGATTTCTTCACCTACCTGTTGCTGCCGGGCTTCTTTTATGTGAGCTATTTTGTGCTGATACCGCGGCTGTATTTTCCAAAAAAAATACCCGGTGCAAGCAATGCACTCGGGCAATCTATTCCTTTTGACAATTATCAGTTCGAAATACTGGTGTCGGATATCAGGAATCCGAACATTCATGCCGCGGCGATCATCTACACCACACGCCACTCGCATTGCTGGACGCTTTCGGCTCCTGCTGCAGAAAGATACGGAGACGTTCATGGTGGAGATACAGCCCGGGCATATCCATCGTGCACTATGAAGCGGCCTGATGCATGACCACCGGCTCTTCAATGGCCGCAAAATAATCGGCCACATCGTGCCAGGTATCCATGCGCTTGTAATCCTTATACAACTCATGCCCTACATTATGCGGGGCGCTGAAAAGCAGCGGCTTTCCCTTGAAGAACCGCAGGTTCTTGTCGTAATCATCGATCATATAATCCGCTTCCACGATCGTTTTCAGGCCGCAGAACACCATGTGTTTCCAGCTGATGAAGGGGAAATGCTCATTCAGCCATTCGATCTTTTCGGATAAGGACTGTGGAAATTCGACCGCAGCGGACACAATGAACACCTCATGCTGTTCCATCAGCTTCCTGATCACCTCCTGGCTGCCCGGCATTACGGGAGCGGTGCGGAAGAACCCCGGCGTATGCAGGAACTGCGGCACGATGCCTTCCTGCGGGAAACCCTGGGTTTCGGGTACCCCGATCAGCGCTTCCGGGCTGATCCGCTCACCGGTACGCTCCGCATACCAGTTGATATAATGCTGCGTCAAATCCGCCATTACGCCATCCATGTCTATTACAATTCTTGCCATATTCTGCTATTTGATGCAAAATTATGCAATATTCATCAAACTTCCATGTTAAAAGCCGCAAAATTTTACATAATATTGCATAAAACAGCAAATTATGTTAAAGGAAGAGCGGCTGGATTATATACTGAAGAAGTTACGCACAGACCAGAAGGTGCTGCAAGCAGAGCTGAGCAACGACCTCCGTGTGTCGGAGGATACGGTGCGGCGGGACCTGGAATCCTTGGCGCAGAATGGCCTGCTGATAAAAGTGCGGGGCGGGGCGATCCCCCATTCCCCCAATCCCTATTCCTTCAAGGAAAGGATCGTTTTCCATGAAGACGATAAAAAGACCATCGCACGGAAAGCCCTGTCCCTCATAGAGAACGGGCAAACGATCATCCTGGACGGCGGCACCTCCACCCTTTCGCTCGCCAAACTTTTCCCGCTAAACCTTCAGCTAAGGGTCATTACCAACAGTGCCCCCATCGTGATGCAGCTGATGGAGCATCCGGCAGTGGAAGTGATCTTTGCGGGCGGCAGGATCGTGAAGGATTCGCAGACGGTGGTGGGCATAGAACCGATCCGGATGTTCCAGCGCGTACGGGCGGACCTGTCTTTTCTCGGTGTTTGCAGTTTACATACAGCCGTTGGCGTTACAGGGCCGGACCTGGAGGAAACAGCAGTAAAATCCACTATTGTAGCCGCTTCCAGCAGGGTCATTGCGCTGGCAACGAGCGACAAGATGGGTACTGCGGAACATTTCAAGATTTGCGAGATCACGGATATCGATACCATTGTAACCGACCAACCGGAGGATGACATTTTTATCCCCTACCGGCAAATGGGCCTGCAGGTATTATGAGGGCAACGTTTTTTTCTCCGGCAGATTACCTTCGGATTCCATTTCTACCTGTTCTACCCATACCGCATAGTCATTCGGGTAGATACGCTCCCCTTTCTGCTGCACGTACTGCCTCGTGAACTCCGCCCCGAAATACAGGATAGCCGCAGAATAATATACCCACAACAAGAGGATCACAATAGACCCGGCCGCGCCATAAGTGCTGCCGATGGAGCTGTTGCCAAGATACAGGCCGATGCCGAATTTGCCGATCATGAACAGCACAGCCGTTGTCATCGCCCCTACCCAAACATGCCGCCACTGGATGCGCGCATCAGGCAATACCTTAAATATGACGGCGAACAGCACGGCAATGGTCGCGAAAGTAACGACCAGGTTGATGATATATACCGCTACCACCGTGATCTCGGGGAAAATAGCCGTCAGCCTGGCCAGCAATAACTCTATCAGCCCGTGTAATACTAACGATACCACCAGCACAAAACCAAGGCTGATCACCATGGAAAAGGACAGCAAGCGGGTCAGCAATATCTTGATCAGTCCTTTGCCTTTGTTGGGTTTTATTTTGAGGCGCCAGATAAAATTGATGGAGCTTTGTATCTCGGTGAATACCCCGGTTGCGCCGATCACTAGTGTAATCACGCCGATAATGGTTGACCATCCGAAATCGGATGAAAGGGTGGTATTCCTCACGATCTCCTGTACCTGCGCGGCGGCGGAGCTGCCTATCATTCCTTCCAGCTGCTCGTACAATTTACCTTCCAATGCATCCGGTCCAAGGAGGATATCACTGGTATAAAGCGCAATGATGAGCATCGGCGCAATGGAAAAAATAGTGGAATACGCCAGGGAGGCGCTCAGCTTCAACACCCTGTCATCCATAAAATCGAGCGCAGCACATTTGAACAGGCTCCACCAACGTTTGATACGTAATGGTCTCATACCGGGAAGAACACAAAAACCCGGCCGGAACGATCTGCTTCCGGTCCCCCTACTTCACGGTCCATTCATGCAGACCCGCAGCATGATCGACAGACTGCTGTATCTCCATTTTCAGGGCAGTTGTTTCCACCGGTTCAAAACGAACGGTGTTGTAGCGGTCTTTGGCAATGGTATAATCCCCGATCGTTTTCACCGGCAGCCAGGCACCGTCCTTTTTGTAGAACAGCTTCCAGCCGGCGGGAATGCGGCAGCCACCCCAGGGGCCATCGTCATACCAGTAAACGCTGGATTCGGAGACGGTATAAGGCTGGTCGAAATCATATTGCACCCATTCCAGGGAATTTTTCTTTGGCCACCAGTGCAGGTACGGCGCATTATTGTCCTTTGCGTCCTTTGGCTCGTACTGGTCATTCAGGGCTTTGAGGGTGCGGGCATTGCGGAGTGATGCGCTTACCCTGCTTTTGGAAGCGATGGTAGGTGCGGGTTGCGGCTTTGCGGCCGAGGCTTCATAGGGTATCCAGACGGTCATATCACCGGGGCCGCGGTTGGCCCAGGCGTAATACGGGATCGCGGTCACCTGCTGGCGGGAATAGATCAGCTCATCGCTATTCAGCTGCCGTTTCGTGGATGTTCCGTCCATCTGCAGCACGGTTATACCATTGAGCATATCCGGGCGCTGCACAACGTTTACGGCAGCCTGCTGGTCCACCACAATATTATGCACCGCACTGTCCAGATTATCCGCACCTTCCAGGCAGTACATCAGCGGGCCGCGCTGCAAGGCAAAACGGAAGCGGTCATCTTCCACTTTTTCGTCCGCCAGTATTTTGCGGGGGGCCATCGGCAGGGTCAGCACGATCCTGTCCCCTTTCTTCCAGGTACGCTTCAGCACAGCGTATCCTTTTTCCGTGCTGAAAGTATAGGGCTTGCCATTCAGCTGGATGGATACCGGCGCGGCTGTTGTTCCCTGCATATGATACAGACCGCCCGGCACGGGTTCCTGCTGCGCCCATCCGGGGATGCGGATGCGCAGGGTGAAGGCGGCCGTTTTTGCGGGATCGATGATGATCTCGTTCCGGCCATCCCAGGGGTAGTCCGTTTGCTGGGTAATACTGACCGCCGTTGCGGGCAACACGATCTTCGCTGTGTTACCGGCAAACAGATTGATGTAGAGATCATTTTTGTCCTGCGCATAGATGTATCCCGGCATGGATGGGAGAAAGCGCGTCATGTTGGAAATGCAGCAGGCGCATCCGAACCAGGCGCTGCGCTGATGCTGCCCCATGGATGCAAGCGGATTAGGATAAAAGAAACGATCGCCGCTCAGGGACACACCGGAGAGCAGACCATTATACAGCGTACGTTCCAGCACATCGATATATTTTGCGTCCCCGTGCAGCAGGAACATGCGGCTGTTCCAGTACACATTGGCAATGGATGCGCAGGTTTCCGCATAGGCGCTCATATTCGGCAGCTGGTAGGGTTTCCCGAAGGCTTCGCCTGCCCCGGTGGCGCCGATGCCGCCGGTGATGTACAGCTTTTTCTCCACCACATCATGCCAGATATCGTCAATCGCTTTCAGGTAGTCGCTGTTGCCGGTCAGCGCCGCAACATCCGCCATGCCGGTGTACATGTACGTGGCGCGTACGGCATGGCCTACGGCCTCATGCTGCTCCGTTACCTTCTTGTGGGCCTGGTTGTATTCTTTGCTGTCCGGTTTACCCGGACCACGAACGTCCAGGAAGAACTGTGCCAGCTCAAGGTATTGCCGGTTGCCGGTAACACGGTATAAACGCGTGAGGCCCGTCTCGATGATCTGGTGGCCGGGGAAACGCTCTTCTTTCCCGAAACCGAAATCCCTCACCAGCAGGTCTGCATTCTTTATCGCAATATCCAGCAGATTCCTTTTCCCGGTTGCCTGATAGTGCGCTACCGCAGCTTCGAAGAGGTGGCCGGAATTATAGAGTTCGTGGCTGAGGTCTTCTTCCTTCTCCCAGCGTTTCGCGCCTACCCAGGGATGCGGCTTCGGAGCGTTCATGGTGCGGAAGGTATACAGGTAGCCGTCCGGCTCCTGGGCTGCGCCGATATAGGCGATCAGCGTATCCAGGTAACTTTCCAGTTCCGGGTTTTTCTGCACCTGCAGACCATAGGATGCACCTTCGATGATCTTGTAGATATCCGTATCATCAAAAGTGAATTCGGTGAACTTGTCCCCGGGCATCTTCCCCGCCGCGCGCAGGAAATTATCGATCCTGCCGGTATTGCGGCATTGCTCCAGGGTGTAGGGAATGGTCACTTCTGCATTCACTTTTATTTTCGGCGCCCAGAACCCGTCATTCACCTGCACCTGCGTGAAGGCAACAGGCTGTATGGGATAATCCGGCCGAAGCGGTATGTCCTGCGCATATACAGCGATGCAGCAGCAGGAAAACAAGGTTGATAATATCTTTTTCATCTGTTCATATTTTTACGGGTCAGATGGGGCCTTTGATGATTAAAATGATCATTCCCCTGTCTATTTAATGATAATTTTAATCATGCCGGTTTCATAACGAATAAATGTCAATACTACAATTTATTTTCCGCATTATTCCTGTCCGGCGGGTCCACCCCCAGCAGGTGCTTCACGAAGAAATCCCGTTTTTTCAGCCGGCCGTAGGGCCCGCCATCGCTATGCCCCAAACCGGGAACAGGCAAAAAGTCGAACGATTTCCCCGCCCTGATCAGTGCGTTGATCACGCGGTAAGTAGATTCGGGCGGAACATTGGTATCGGCCTCGCCCACAATGAGCAGGAGGTCCCCGCGCAGTTTGTCCGCATTAGTGACGTTGGACTGCTCCTCATAGTGTTTGCCAAGGGGGTAGCCCATCCACTGCTCGTTCCACCACTGCTTGTCCACCCGGTTATCGTGGCAGCCGCAGGAGGAAACGGCGGCTTTATAAAAATCAGGATGAAAGAGCAGTCCCCCCAGCGCGTTCTGTCCACCTGCGGAGGTGCCGTAGAGCCCCACGCGGGTAGTATCCACATAAGGATATTTTTCCGCCAGCGCCCTGATCCACAATATCCTGTCCGGGAACCCGGCATCCGCCAGGTTCTTCCAGCAAACATCATGAAAAGCCTTGGAGCGGTTGGCCGTGCCCATGCCATCTATCTGCACCACGATGAAGCCCAGCTCGGCCATGCTCTGCATTTCGCTGAAACTGCCCATGAAGCTCTTGGGCACAAATGCATCCTGCGGCCCCGCATAAATATTTTCGATCACGGGGTAACGTTTGGCGGGATCAAAATCCGAGGGCCTGCAAACGATGCCCCATATATCCGTTTTCCCATCGCGCCCCTTGGCGGTAAAGCTCTCCACAGGCCGCATGCCGGTGGCAAAAAACGCCGTGGCGTCCGCTTTTTCCAGCTCCATGATCTTTTTGCCGCTGCGGGTGCTGCGCAGCGTGGTCACAGGAGGTACATCCACTTGTGAATAGGTATCGATATAATACTTTTTATCCGGTGAAAAAACAGCGGTATGATGCCCCTTTTCGGGAGTCAGTTCCACCAGGTCCTTCCCGTCAAAGCCAATGCGGTAGTAATGCAGGAAATAAGGGTCTTCCCCTGCATGCATGCCGCTGGCCCTGAACCATATTTCCCGTTTTTTTGCATCCACGCTGTCGATCTGCCGCACTACCCAGGGACCTTTGGTGATGGGGTGCTTTATGGCTCCGGTGATGCCGTCCACCAGGTAGAGGTGCCGCCAGCCGTCCTTCTCGGAGGTCCAGATGATCTCATTGGTGGCGGGCAGGTATTCCGTAAAGATGCGGGATTCATAAATGAATGTATTCGTCTGCTCGTCCAGCAAAGTTTTGGCGGTGGCGGTCTCCGTATCCACTTCAATGATCCGGAAACGCTGATGGCCCCGGTCCACTTTCTCATAAGTGAAATAGCGGGCGTCTTTTTCCCGCCAGTGCAGGTAAGGCGCGTCAAAGAAATCGATGACATCCGTATCTACTTTCAGGGCATCCTGCCGGTCAACGGGAAAAATATACATTTCGTAGGTGGAGAACGGGTCTCCGGGCTGTTTGTAAGGATGGGAGCGCAATTGCCCGCGGGTGCCGTCCTGACTTGTGAGAATGTAATACACGGCGGAATCCTCCACCGGGTTGATATGATACCCCACCACATACCGGCTGTCCGGCGACCAGGCCAGTGCGCCGTAAGGCTTTTCCGGCGTGCCGTTGCTGGTGTATTGCACGGCCGCCGTTCCTTTATCTGCCGGCCCTCCGGCGGAAGGCGCCGCATTATTGATCGAAACATTCCCTCCGGCGGACGATGCTGCACTATTGATCGAAACATCTTCTCCGGCCGGCCGGATGAACACATTGCCGTCCTTTATAAAAGCCATCCATTTTTTATCCGGGGAAGTACGGTCGGTGGAAAATCCCCGCCAGCGGCTCCTGCCATAGCGGCCACGGAAGTTCCCCGCAGCCGGGAAAGAATCGGCCGGCGCACAGGTATAATTTGCCAGATCGCAACGATAACATTTACCGTCCGTCTGCAGCTTTACGCTGTTCTTCGCAAACTCCATGCGTTGTATGGAAAGCCGCCTGCTGTCCATTTCCCTGCCGCTTGCCCTGCCCAGCGCTTCCGCCATCCTTGCGTGATCAAATGCCGGGCCTCTGCGGCCGGCTGAAGGTTGTACATAGATGTATTCCATGACTGAATCTTTCAGCACATTGCGATACCAGAAACTGCTGCCATCCGCCTGCCAATGCGGTTGCACAGCGGCGCTGAACACCGTGTTCCTGACAGCTTCCTCCATCACGGCGGCGCGGCGGTAACGCTCCAGCACCTCTTCCCGCGAGGGATTCCATGGCTCCTGCGCCAAAGCGGAAAATCCCGCCGTCAGCAGCAAAAAAAGGATGATTATCCGTCTGTAGATCATACCATACAGTTTATATGCTGCAAAGTCATTTTTTTTCATTTGATTTGCTTTACACATTTTAACTTTCTATCTGCTGATTTTATCGGTACGGAAAATTAAAGTGTCAATGTGACCATTAAATAAACGGATTTTCTTAACTTCGGCATGCCAGTATATCGGAGTTTATTTTACAGCCTTTACAGCGATCTTGCCGACTATTCGTTTTATCACCAAATAACCGCTCCACAGATGAAAGTGCTACAGTTTACCATACCGGTTGCGCACGACAAAGCCATCATTACGCAGCATGACGTATTGCCGCAGTTCTATTCCTGGCTGCACCGCCATGAGGAGATACAGCTGACCTGGGTAATGAAAGGGAAAGGCACATTAGTGGTGGGCAACAATATGCATACGTTCCGTGAAGATGATATCTTCTGGATCGGAGGCAATCAGCCGCATGTTTTCAAAAGCGATCTTTCGGATGCCATACCGGGCAGCCAGGAAAATATACATGCCCTGACCATTTTCTTTAATCCGCACGGGAAGCTCGGGCCTGTATTTGAACTGGCGGAACTGAAAAAGATCAAGGCATTCCTGCAAAAATGCAAAGACGGCTTCCGGATACCGGATGCGCAACGGGAGGAGATCTCCGCCCGCATGTTGCAGATCGAACAGCACAGGGGCGCAAAGCAGGTGATCCATTTTATTGACCTGCTGCATTATTTCCAGAACATGGAAGAGCCACAGCCACTGATCTCCGGCTCCCGGCTGTTATCCATCAACGAACAGGAAGGTATCCGCATCGGTTATATCTATGATTATATCATGCAGCATTACGATTCAGATATCAAACTGGAAGATATTGCGCAGCATGCGAACATGTCCGCCCAGGCCTTCTGCCGTTATTTCAAGAAACATACAAGGCTGACCTTCATATCGTTCCTGAATGAAGTGCGCATCAACGAAGCCTGCAAAAAGCTGGCGGATGGCACGTTTGACAGCATCTCTACCGTGGCTTATCATTGCGGCTTCAACAGTATCGCCAATTTCAACCGGGTATTCAAGACCATCACCGGCAAATCCCCGCGTGACTACATCCGGGAATTCGGACAAGTGGGCGAGCAGGAGACTGCATTGTAGGGCTCATGCGCCAAAATGCCCCTTGCTGTAAAATATGCGTAATAACGGGTAATAATTGAAAAGACTTTGCAAGGATGCTTGCCTAGCTTTAATCAATTATTCTCTTTCTATGCAGCAACCCTCTTCCTTCAAACCAACCCTGAGCCTGCTGGACGCCACCATGATCGTGGCCGGCAGCATGATCGGCTCCGGAATATTCATTGTCAGCGCAGATATCACCCGTCTTACCGGCAGCGCCGGATGGCTGCTCCTTGTGTGGCTGATCACCGGTTTCATGACGCTGACGGCGGCGCTGAGCTATGGCGAGCTGAGCGGGATGTTTCCCAGGGCAGGCGGCCAGTATGTCTATCTCAAAGAAGCATTCAATCCCCTTACCGCTTTCGTTTACGGCTGGAGTTTCTTCACCGTTATCCAGACGGCCACCATTGCCGCTGTTGGGGTAGCTTTTGCCAAGTTCACCGCTTATATCGTACCGGCCTTCAGCGAAGATATCGTTGCGCTGGACCTGGGCTGGCTGCAGGTTTCCCGGGCGCAGCTGCTATCCATCGCGGTCATCCTCCTGCTAACGTTCATCAATACACGCGGGATAAAAAGCGGCAAGCTGGTACAGACTACCTTAACATTGATCAAGATCATCAGTCTCGCTGCATTGATCGTCTGCGGACTGGTGCTGCTGAAACCGGATATCTGGCAGGCCAACTGGACGGCCCCCTGGCACCTTCATCCCATATCTTCCGCTACTTCCTATACACTGATCGGTGCGCTGGGCGCCATTGCCGCGGCTATGGTGGGCTCCATTTTCAGCAGCGACTCCTGGCATAACGTGGCCTTCATTGCCGGAGAGATCCGCAATCCCAGGCGCAACATCGGCATGAGCCTGTTCCTTGGCACCATGATCGTTACCCTGCTCTACCTGCTGGCGAACATTACCTATATGGCCGTACTGCCGCTGCAGGAGATCGCCTCCGCGGAAAAAGACAGGGTCGCCGTGGCCGCATCACAGGCCATGTTCGGCGAAGCCGGCACCGTGCTGATCGCCGCCATGATCATGATCTCTACTTTCGGCTGCAATAACGGCCTGATCCTCGCCGGGGCAAGGGTATATTACACCATGGCGAACGATGGCCTTTTCTTTCGCCGGGCGGGACAGCTGAACCAGGCTGCGGTACCTTCTTTTGCATTGTGGATCCAATGCCTCGTGGCCTGCGCCTGGAGCGTCAGCGGCAAATACGGCGATCTGCTGGACATGATCTCTTTCGTGGTGGTGGGCTTTTACATGCTTACCATCGCCGGTATATTCGTGCTGCGCAAAAAAAGACCGGATGCCGAACGCCCTTATAAAGCGTTTGGCTATCCGGTCTTACCCGTTATGTATATCCTGATGGGACTTGCCTTCTGTCTTCTCCTGATCTTCTACAAGCCCCGTTTTACCTGGCCCGGACTGATCATCGCCCTGGCCGGTATTCCGGTATATTATGCAGTGATGGCTAAAAAGAGGCCCACTACTTCACGCTGAATGTGTACACGGTAGTCTGCGTATAACGCTCTCCCGGTTTCAGGATGGTATTGGGGAATGATGGCTGATTCGGTGAATCAGGATAGTGCTGTGCTTCCAGGCAGAGGCCGGCATGCTGCACATATTTGGCGCCATCGCGGGTATCGGTGAGCGAGCCATCCAGGAAGTTGCCGGAATAGAATTGTACCGCAGGCTCCGACGTGGCCATGGTCATATATCTTCCGCTGGCTTCATGATACAGTGAGCCAACGGTGGCAAATCCTTCCTTGGCGAATACCCAGTTATGATCGTAACCGCCTTCCACTTTCCCGATGTCCTGCCCTACTTTCTTGGCCGAGGTAAAATCCATGGGCGTATTCTTCACCGGTGCAACTTTGCCGGTGGGGATCAGCAGATCGTCTACGGGCGTATATTCCGGTGCTTCCAGCTGCAGCACATGGTCCAGGATAGTGGCATCCTTGCCTGCGGAAAGATTGAAGTAGGTATGCTGGGTGAGGTTCACCGGTGTAGCCTTGTCCGTTGTGGCGGCATATTCGATCTTCAGGGCATTGTCTGCCGTAAGGGTGTAAGTGACCTGCACCTGCAGATTGCCGGGATACCCTTCTTCGCCGTCCTTGCTGGTGTATTCCAGTAACAGGCTGCTGTCCCCCGGCTGCGGTGTGGCTTTCCATACCACTTTATCGAAACCCTTCAATCCGCCGTGCAGGCTGTTGCCGTTATTATTGGCCGCGAGCGTATAAGTTTCCCCGTCAATTTTAAACGTGGCTTTGGCAATACGGTTGCCGTAGCGGCCGACCAGTGTGCCAAAGTAGGGATTCCCTTTCTGCCGGTAACCGTCAAGGGATTCGTAGGAAAGTACGATGTTGCCCATATTCCCTTCCTTGTCCGGCGTAATGATATCGGTGATAACACCGCCGTAGTTCAGCACTTTCACAATAATGCCGTTCGCATTGGTCAGGGTATATTGCAGCACTTCCTGCCCGTCCACATTCCCGTAGGGTTGCGGTGCGGTGGCGGCTGTGGCGGTGCTGTCTTCGCCTTTGTTTTCCGCCGAAGGATTGTTGCAGGAAGTTGCGGTAAGACTGCCGGTGATCATAGTCATGAGTGCAATTTGTTTGATAAACATGATAGTCCTTGATTTAAGGGTGAACGTGGTTAAGCACTAAATATCCGGAATAATCCGGTAAAAAAAATGCTAAATATTCCCCTGAAATTTTCCCAATTTAGCTAAAATTGTCAACCGCACATTTAATAATTTCATTTGTCGATATCAGCACCTCGTACTGACATGGTCCAGTATGATAAATGTATATTATGCCCGGTTTCATCCCGGCAACTATTTATCAATATCCGTTCACAATCGGCGAAGAATTGAAAAGCAGCACCGCCAAATCCATACTAGTTTTAGGTATCATAACATTTATAGCATGAAAACATCTGTTATCCGATGCCTGCTGACAGCTGCCTGCATTGGAACGAGCGCCCTGTGCATGGCGCAATCGTATTTGCCGGAATGGAAAGACAGCCGGATGAAGGTAACGCCGAAGGCGGATATCCGGGCTTATGCCTTTAACCTCCGGGATGTTCGTTTGCTGGAAAGCCCTTTTTATACCGCCATGCAGGCGGAAGCAAAATACCTGTTGCAGATTGAACCGGACCGCCTGCTGTCCGATTTCCGTACGCATGCGGGGCTGGCCGCCAAAGCGGAGAAATACGGCGGCTGGGAATCTTCCGGGCTGGCGGGGCACTCCCTGGGCCATTACCTATCCGCCTGCGCGCTGCAATACGCCGCTACGGGAGATGAAGCTTTCCTGAACAGGGTCACTTATATTGTGGATGAGCTGGAGCTTTGCCAGCAGCATCGCAAAACAGGGTACGTTGGCGCCATACCAAATGAAGACAGTATGTGGATGGAAGTGAAGGCGGGGAATATCCGCACCCGGGGTTTCGACCTGAACGGCGCCTGGGCGCCATGGTACACGGTGCACAAGATCATGGCCGGCCTGCTGGATGCCTGGCTGTACTGTCACAATCCCAAAGCGCTGGTGGTCAATGAAGGCATCGCCAACTGGGCGCAGGATATCATTAAAGACCTGGATGACGATCAGCTGCAGCGTATGCTGTTCTGCGAATACGGCGGCATGAGCGATGCGCTCGTCAACACTTACGCCATCACGGGCAATAAAAAATACCTGGACCTGTCCTACAAATTCTACGACAAGCGCATCCTCGATTCACTGGCGGCGCAGATCGATATATTGCCGGGGAAGCATTCCAATACCCAGATACCCAAAGTGATCGGCGGCATACGGCGGTATCAGCTGAACCTGGATCAAAAGGATGCGGACATTGCGCATTTCTTCTGGAATACCGTAACCCGGGACCATTCTTATGTGACCGGCGGAAACAGCAATTATGAATACTTCGGCGCCGCCCGCCGGCTGAGCGAAACGCTGACGGACAATACGACGGAAACCTGCAACACCTATAACATGCTGAAGCTGACCCGGCATCTCTTCGCCCTGCAGCCTGAAGCGCAGTATATGGATTATTATGAAAGGGCGCTGTACAATCACATCCTGGCATCCCAGCACCATGAAACCGGTATGGTCTGCTATTTTGTGCCGCTGCGGATGGGCGGAACAAAGCACTACAGCAATCCCTGGCATTCCTTTACCTGCTGCGTGGGCACCGGCATGGAAAATCACGTAAAATACGGCGAGAGCATCTATTCCCGCGGGAAAGACGGCAGCCTTTACGTCAATCTCTTTATTCCTTCCGTGCTGGACTGGAAAGAAAAAGGGGTGCAGATCAGGCAGGAAAGCACCCTGCCGGACACGGAAGACATCCGGATCATGGTTTCCGCCGGGAAGCCCGCCGCCTTCCCCATCCGCATCCGGCAGCCCCGCTGGGCAAAAACCGGTGTAAAACTGACCGTCAACGGGCAACAGCAGACCGTTACGCCCGATGCACAAGGTTATCTTGTAATAGACCGCACCTGGGAGCAGGACGATGAAATACGGTTAACCCTGCCCGTTAGCCTCTACACGGAAGCCATGCCGGACAATCCATCCCGGCAGGCGGTATTCTACGGGCCGGTATTGCTGGCCGGTGTGCTGGGAGAAAAAGAGCCGGACCCTGTTAGCGGGGTACCGGTGTTCGTGACCGGCCAGCCGGATGTTTCCGCCTGGATCAAAAGTACCGGAGGGCCGGCCCTGGAATTCACCTCCGCTGCCGTTGGCCGGCCATCGGATGTGAAGCTGGTGCCCTTCCATGATACCAAGAACCAGTACTACAGCGTTTACTGGGACGTGTTTACACCGGCCGCCTGGACGGAACAGCAACAGGTGTATGAAGCCCGGAAAAAAGCGGAAAAGGAACTGGAAGCCCGTACCGTGGATATCCTGCGGACAGGGGAAATGCAGCCTGAACGGGACCATGCATTCACCGGGGAAAAAACTTCCACGGCGGAGGACCACGGGCGGAAATGGCGGATAGCCAGGCCCGGCGGGTACTTCTCCTTTACCATGAAAGTTGCGCCTGACGGCGGGAATACGCTCATCTGCACCTATTGGGGCATGGACAACCGCGACAGGAACTTTGATATACAGGTAGATGGGCAAACTATCGCTACGGAAGATCTGAATAAGTATAAAGCCAGCAAGTTTTACGATATTAGCTATAAAATTCCGGAAAAGCTGACCAAAGGCAGGTCCGCTGTTGTGATAAAATTCGTTCCAAAATCACAGCAAAGCGCGGGACCTTTATACGGCAGCCGGATAGTCCGAGAGTAAACAATATTCACCACGAGAAAACTGAAGAAAAGTGAAAATAGCGCAATACGCTGGAAAGAACAAAATGCTGCTGGCAGTAGACTGTATCATTTTCGGGTTCGATGGCACCGACCTTAAACTGCTGCTGATCAAGAGAGGATTCGAACCGGAAAAAGGCCGCTGGAGCCTCATGGGCGGGTTCGTACAGCCAAAGGAAACACTGGAACAGGCCGCAGCGCGCGTACTCAAAGAGCTGACCGGTCTGGAAGATGTGTACATGGAACAACTGCACGCCTTCAGTGAAGTAGAGCGGGACCCCATCGAACGTACGGTGTCCGTTACCTATACCAGCCTTATCGACATCAATAAATACAAAAAACAGCTGGATAACGATTTCCATTCCGAATGGTTCCCGCTGAAAAAAATACCCTCCCTCATCTTCGATCACCGCGACATGGTGGAACTGGCCAAGGAAAAACTCCGTTACAAAGCCGCCTTCCACCCCATCGTATTTGAAATGCTGCCGGAAAAATTCACCCTGCCGCAACTGCAAAGCCTGTACGAAGGTATTTACGGCTCACTGATGGACAAACGCAATTTCTCCCGTAAAGTATTGTCAACCGGACTATTGGTCAAGCAAAAGGACAAAGAACGGCTGAGCTCCAAACGCGGGGCCTTTTACTATAAACTGGACAAACGGAAGTACCAGACGAAATTCAACGCTTTCCTGAATTTTATTCCCAATCCAAATAACCTGAACTGATATTTTTTTTCCGGGGAAAAAGAAATCATGAATTTTTTTGCTACCTTAGTTAAGTGTTAAATTGACACTCATAAATTCCACATGAAAGACAACTACGTTATCGGGGTGGATTACGGCACCGATTCAGTCCGTTCCATCATTGCTGATGCCCGTACCGGCGAGGAGGTGGCAGCGGCGGTTTATTATTACCCCCGCTGGAGAGACGGCCTGTATTGCAACGCAGCGCAAAGCCGGTTCCGCCAGCATCCGCTGGACTATATGGAAGGCCTGGAAAACACCATCCGCAGCTGCCTTGAAAAAGCAGGCAAAACAGTGGCCGCCAATATCCGCGCCATTTCAGTGGACACTACCGGTTCCACGCCGGTAGCGGTGGATGAAACAGGCACTCCCCTCGCATTGCTTCCCGGCTTTGAACAGAATCCCAACGCGATGTTCGTATTGTGGAAAGACCATACGGCTGTTAAAGAAGCGGCGGAGATCAATGCGCATGCGGAGAAATTCGATATCAACTATCTGCAGTTCGTCGGCGGCATATATTCTTCTGAATGGTTCTGGGCAAAACTGCTGCATGTGTTAAGGGCGGATGAGCAGGTGCGCGGCAAATGCCATTCCTGGGTAGAGCATTGCGACTGGATACCTTTTCTGCTCACCGGCGGGCGGCATGTGAAAGATATGAAACGCGGCGTTTGCGGCGCGGGGCATAAAGCCCTCTGGGCAACGGAATTCAACGGGCTGCCCCCGGATGCGTTCTTCACTTCGCTGGACCCGCTGCTGCATTGTTATACTTCCCGCCTGTTCACCCAAACCTATCCGGCGGACCAGGCGGCCGGCCATCTCTGCCCCGAATGGGCGGAGCGCCTTGGCCTTTCCACCGGCGTGGTGATCGGCACCGGGGCTTTTGATGCGCATATGGGCGCCGTGGGCGGTCAGATAGAACCTTATCATCTCAGCAAGGTGATGGGCACTTCCACCTGCGATATGCTGGTAGCGCCGCTGGAAGAAGTAAAGGGCAAACTGGTGAAAGGCATCTGCGGACAGGTACCCGGCTCCGTAATTCCCGGCATGATGGGCATGGAAGCGGGGCAAAGCGCCTTCGGGGATGCTTATGCCTGGTTCCGCGATCTGCTGAGCTGGCCTTTAATGCACTTTTCCCAGGGTAAAGAACTGATAGACCGCCTGATACCGGAACTGACACAAAAGGCCACAGCCGCCCCGCCGCAGGAAAACGACATCCTCTCGCTGGACTGGTTCAACGGCCGCCGCACACCGGATGCCAATCAACTGCTGAAAAGCGCCATCACCGGGCTGGACCTCGCCAGCGATGCGCCTAAAGTTTTCCGCTCCATACTGGAATCCACCTGCTTCGGCGCCAAAGCCATTGTTGACCGGTTCAACCAGGAAGGCATCCCCGTCCGCGGACTGATAGGCATGGGCGGCGTAGCCCGTAAATCACCGGCTATCATGCAAATGATGGCGGATGTGATGAACATGCCCATCCGTATCCACAAAACAGACCAGACCTGTGCCGTGGGCGCTGCCATGTTCGCCGCCACCGCAGCGGGACTTTACACTAAAGTGGAAGATGCCATGGATGCCATGGGCCAGGGATTCGACCGCACTTACCATCCCGTTCCCGCTCATGCGGCCATCTACGCAAAACGTTACCGCCGGTACCAGGAACTGGGAGATTTCACCGTACAACAGACCATGTATGCACGATAAATATCAACATATCAGAGCAGCTGCCTACGAGGCCAATATGCAGTTGCCGGAGCTGGACCTTGTGATCTTCACCTTCGGCAACGTCAGCGCGGCGGACCATGACATGGGCGTATTCGCCATCAAACCCAGCGGCGTTCCCTATAAGGACCTGTCCGTAAAAGATATGGTCATAGTGGATTTCGATGGCAAAACAGTGGACGGCAGCCTGCGCCCTTCTTCGGATACATTAACGCACGCCGTATTGTACAAACACTGGAAAAAAATTAACGGTATCGTACATACGCATTCCACCTACGCCACCGCCTGGGCGCAAACGCAAAAGGACATCCCGGTGTATGGCACCACGCATGCAGACCATACCACGGCGGACATTCCCTGTGCAGCGCCCATGAGCGACGAAATGATCGCAGGCAACTACGAATACCAGACGGGTTTCCAGATCATGAACGCACTGAAAGAGAGAGGACTGGATTATGAAGAAGTGGAAATGATACTGGTGGGCAATCACGCTCCCTTCACCTGGGGCGCTACTCCCGCCAAGGCCGTGTACAACAGCGCGGTGCTGGAAAACATTGCCCGGATGGCCTACATCACGCAACAGATACGCTTTGATGCGCCGAGGCTGAAAGAAGCCCTCATCAAAAAGCACTTCGAACGCAAGCACGGTCCCGATGCCTATTACGGGCAATAGCGATTTACATTTTACTCACGTACATATTCAACAAGATGGAACTTAAAAAACTGGAAGTATGGTTTGTGACGGGCAGCCAGCATTTATACGGGGAAGAAACGCTCCGGCAGGTAGCCGAACACAGCCGTCAGATAGCAGCCGCACTTGATAACGCACCACAGATACCCGTTACCGTAGTCTGGAAACCGGTGGTAAAATCCCCGGAAGAGATATATCAGCTGATCATGGAAGCGAATGCGGCCAGGCAGGTGATAGGCATCATCGCCTGGATGCATACCTTCTCCCCCGCCAAAATGTGGATCGGCGGATTGAAGGCCATGCAAAAACCGTTGTTGCACCTGCATACCCAGTTCAACCGCGATATTCCCTGGAGCAGCATAGACATGGATTTCATGAACCTCAACCAGAGTGCGCATGGCGACAGGGAATTCGGTTTCATGGTCAGCCGCCTCCGCCTGAACCGGAAAGTGGTGGCCGGCCACTGGGAAGATCCCGAACTGATCGACAGCATCAATACCTGGACCCGCGCGGCGGCCGGCTGGCACGACTGGCAGGGGGCGCGTTTCGTCAGGTTTGGCGATAACATGCGGTATGTTGCCGTAACGGACGGGGATAAAGTGGAAGCGGAATACAAATTCGGCTATTCCGTGAATACCTATGGTATCGGGGACCTCACCCATGTGATCGGCCAGATCGGTGACAAGGAAATTGATGTTTTGGTAAAAGAGTATGACGACCAGTATGCGCTGGCCGATTCCCTGCGAAAGGGCAATGCACAGCATGCCGCACTGCGCGAAGCCGCCAGAATAGAACTTGGCCTGAAAGCTTTCCTGGAAGACGGGGGCTTCAAAGGGTTTACGGATACGTTTGAAGACCTGCACGGCATGCAGCAACTGCCGGGCATTGCCGCACAACGCCTGATGGCGGCGGGATACGGCTTTGCCGGGGAAGGCGACTGGAAAACCGCCGCGCTCGTACGCGCCATGAAAATAATGGGCAGCGGTCTTCCCGGCGGCAACTCCTTTATGGAAGACTACACCTACCATTTCGATCCCAATAACCCGATGGTGCTGGGTTCCCACATGCTGGAGATCTGTTCTTCCATCGCGGAAGGCAAGCCTTCCTGTGAAATACATCCGCTCGGCATCGGCGGCAAATCAGACCCCGTGCGGCTGGTATTCAATGCCGGCCAGGGCCCGGCCATCAATGCCTCCATCGTGGATATGGGTCAGCGCTTCCGCCTGCTTGTGAACGAAGTGATTGCCGTCAATCCCGTACACAGCCTGCCCAAACTGCCCGTAGCGCGGGTATTCTGGAAACCTTATCCAAATATGAAAACAGGTTGCGCGGCCTGGATACTGGCCGGCGGCGCGCATCATACCTGCTATAGCCAGAACCTTACTTCCGCACATATGGAAGATTTCTCGGAAATGGCTAATATTGAATATGTGCTGATCGATAAACATACGGAACTGCGCCAGCTGAAAAATGAATTGCGCTGGAACGAGTCCTACTACCTTCTCAACAGCTAATATCACATCCCGTTATGAAGAACAGTCTCGTATTTTACGACTATCTTGTTTTTGCCATTTACTTCGTTATCGTCGCATCCTTCGGGTATTACATTTACCGGAAAAAAAGAAAGGCCTCCACGGATACAAAGGATTTCTTCCTGGCGGAAGGATCGCTTACCTGGTGGGCGATCGGCGCTTCCCTGATCGCATCCAATATCTCTGCGGAGCAATTCATCGGCATGAGCGGGGAAGGATTTTTTGTAGGGATAGCCGTAGCCGCTTATGAATGGATCGCCGCACTGGCGCTCATCATCATCGCCATATGGTTTATTCCCGTGTACCTGAAGAACAAGATCTACACGATGCCGCAATTCCTGAAAACACGTTATAATGAAACGGTAGCGCTCATTATGGCGGTCTTCTGGCTTTTCCTGTATGTATTCGTGAACCTGACCTCCATTCTCTACCTTGGCGCCGTAGCCATCAATGGTCTTGTTGGCGGAGAATCATTGCACATGATCATGCTGCTGCTGGCGCTGTTTGCCCTCATCATTACCCTTGGCGGAATGAAAGTGATCGGGTACACGGATGTGATACAGGTAGCCGTGCTGATCATCGGCGGACTGGCCACCACCTACCTGGCACTGACGATGGTATCGGAGAGTTTCGGGCTGGGCAGCAACGCCCTGGCCGGTTTCAAAGCCATGATGAACGATGCGCCGGAACATTTCAAAATGATATTGCCCAAACCCACCGCCGAATCTTCACAACTAGAAATAGACCGTTATGTGGTACTGCCGGGTATCGCCATGTACTTCGCGGGGCAGTGGATCGTGAACCTCAACTATTGGGGTTGCAATCAATACATCACCCAGCGCGCACTGGGCGCTAACCTGCAAACCGCCCGAACCGGCATCCTGTTCGCCGGCTTCCTGAAACTGATGATGCCGGTGATCGTGATGCTGCCGGGCATCGCCGCCTACGTATTGTACAAGAACGGCCATCTTCCCGAACTGAGCAGCAAGGACGGTGCATACTCCGCCATCCTCGGATTCCTGCCCAGTGGCCTGAAAGGCTTGTCCATCGCCGCATTAACGGCGGCTATCGTGGCTTCTCTTGCCGGCAAGGCCAACAGTATTTCCACCATCTTCACACTGGACATCTACAAGAAATATTTCAATACGGCTGCCGATGAAAAGAAAATGGTATGGGTTGGCAGGGCTACAATATTTGTCGCCATGCTGGTGGCCGTAATATTTACCTGGGAAGACCTGCTGGGGATCGGCGGCGAAGGCGGCTTTACCTTCATCCAGAAATATACCGGCTTCATCAGTCCGGGTGTTTTTGCGATGTTCATTCTCGGGATGTTCTGGAAGCGCACGACAGGCACCGCAGCCATCGCCGGGGTGATCACCGGTTTCCTGCTGTCAGTTTTCTTCAACAGCTTCGCGGTACCGATGTTCGGTACGGAAACATTCTTCTATACCGCGTATCCTGATGGCAAAGGCGGCTTTGTGATCCCCTTCCTGATCTGCATGGGATTATCATTCCTCTTTACCATGATCGTGATGGTGTTGCTGAGCCTCGCCGGGCCTAAAGTAAATCCGAAGGCGTTCGAGCTGGACAAATCCATGTTCAAACTCAAACCCTCTACTATCGTCATGATCATCTTTACCCTGATCATACTCACGGCCCTGTACGCCAAATTCTGGTAAGCAGGGCATGAAGGTGCAGGATGCCCGGCATGCGAACTATCTGTAACTTCAGCTACCGGCCACGTTGTAAACAATGCACTGATCACCTTTAACTCATATACATCGGGATGATGCAGCTGCGTCATCCCGTTTTTTTGTTCCGCGAAACCGGATAATGCACAAATCCGTTGCTCATGAAAACATGCTTCATTTTATTTTTCATCGCTTCAGCGCTTGCGCTACCTGCCACTGCACAATATGTTACCGGTAAAGGGAATGACGTTAACACTCCGCTGCATCTCCTGAAACCGGATTATACGATCCCTTACGGCGAAACCACAAAGGAAGAGATCGTGGATGTACTGGACCGGGTGTACACCTACCTGAACAAAGTCACCCCCATGGCATTGATCGATAAAACCACACAGGCCATGATCACAGACCCGTCGAAAGCCAATGCCAACAGTATTTTCAAACCGGGTGATTTCAGGCTGATCAGTTATGAATGGGGCGTGACATACACCGGTATGCTTGAAGCCACGGCGGCCACCGGCGATAAAAAATATGCCGCTTATACGATCGACCGGATCAACTTCATCGGGGATGTGGTGAAACATTACCGTGAAATGAATGGCGCCACACCTGTAAGGTCCGTATTGGAGCCGCGTGCGCTGGACGATGCAGGTTCTATGGCCGCAGCAACGATAAAAGCCATGCGGGCGGGAGCGGACAACAGCGAACTAAAGACTATCGCAGACCGCTACATCGCCTATATCCTCACGAAGGAATTCCGGCTGAAAGACGGTACCCTGGCGCGCAACCGGCCATTGCCCAATACCCTCTGGCTGGATGACCTCTATATGAGCCTGCCCGCGCTGGCGCAGATGGGCGTGCTTACCGGAGACGAACAGTATTTCGAAAAAGCATTAAAGCAGTACCGGCAATTCGCCGGCCGTATGTTCAATAAAGAAAAAGGGCTGTACATGCATGGCTGGGTGGAGGATATGGCCCCGCATCCGCAATTCCACTGGGCCAGGGCGAACGGCTGGGCAATCATGACGAAGATAGAACTGCTGGACGCCCTGCCGGACAATCATCCCGGCAAAGCGGAATTGATGGAGATGCTGCAACAACATGCCGCCGGTCTTGCTCAACGGCAACACAAAACCGGCTTCTGGCATCAGTTGCTGGACAGGAATGACTCCTACCTCGAAACCTCCGCCACAGCGATCTACACCTATTGCATCGCCAGGGCGATCAACAAAGGATGGCTGGATGCCAGGGCATACGGCCCGATGGTGTTACTGGCCTGGAATGCGGTGAGCACGAAGGTCACCGAAGAAGGCCAGGTAGAAGGCACCTGTGTAGGCACCGGCATGGGCTTCGACCCGGCGTTCTATTATCATCGCCCGGTCAACAATTTCGCCGCGCATGGGTATGGCCCGGTATTGCTGGCGGCCGCGGAGATGTACCGCCTGCTGGAACGGCACCCGTTCAGGATCAATGACAGTGCGGTGCAGATGGAGGGTTCACGATAAACATAGTGTACAAATGACGGTCGATAGCCAGCCTCATATAGATGCCGGGAGCAAGTTAACTTTACAGCTTATAGAACTTCCAGCTGGTTTTGAAATCCTTTTTCAGCGGCTGGTTGGTGAGGATGGCCCGCACCATTTCCACGGGCATGGCGTTCTCGCGGATAATGGCGTCATGAAACTGCTGATAGCTCATCTTTCCGCTGTCTACCAATTCCTTTTTCAGGGCTTCGAACTGCAGGCCGCCGATCATATAGGCTATCTGGTATAAGGGGCCGTAGCCGCCGGTGAAGGAGCGGCGCACCTCTCCTTCTGCATTGGCACGCTCGTGATTTACACGGTCAACCAGGAAGTCGATACACTGCTGCGGTGTCCATTTGTGGGTGTGATAGCTGAGGGAGAAAATGATCCTGGCGCAGCGGTGCATCCGCCAGAACAGCATACCGATGCGGTCTTCCGGAGATTGGGGAAATTTAAGGTCCCATAACAGCCGTTCCCAGTAGAGGGCCCAGCCTTCCACCCAGAAGGGCGTATTGAAACGGCGATAGGTCTTATACCGCCTGTTCATGAACTGCTGCATAGCATGGCCGGCGAACAGCTCGTGATGCACGGTGGCGCGGGAGAAATGCGGGTTATTGCCGCGCATGCTCATCATTTTATCGTCATGCTGCATGGTGTTGGTGGGATAGGAAATGATAAATTCCTCCCCGCCCAGGAAGAAGGGGCTGACCAGTTGCCTTTCCGGCGCCATCATGCTCATCCGCCAGGTTTCCTCTCCCAGTTCCGGGATCGTGATCAGCTGATGTTTTTTGATGAAATCAACGGATTCATCATACAGTTTCATCATGGCTTCCGGTTGCTTCGACGGCGGTACATAACTGTTCTTCACTTTTTCCATCGCAGCTTTCCAGTCATCGCCAAAACCCATTTCCCGGGAGGCTTTGAGCATTTCGGCATCGCACCAGGCGAATTCCTTGTTGGCAATAGCTATGAGGTCCTCCGGGGTGTAAGGGATCATTTCCTGCTGCAGCTGCCGGATAATTTCTTCACGGCCGATGGGACTGCCGATGATGCCGCTGCCATCGTCTTTCTGGGAGGGATCGTTCTTTCCTTTGCCGGTCAGCAGGTTCGCATATTCGTCCAGCAGTCCGTCCAGCCGCTTGTAGGGCATGGGGATCCACCAGGTGTACAGGGGATCGTAGCCGTTGTAGAAATCAAAGGAGCTTTTCAGGGCGGCCTGCAGGCCTTGTGCGGTGGCTGCTGCCCGGCGGCTTAAGGCCAGGGGCATATCTTTCTCTTTCTCCAGCGCTGTTTTCGACTGCGTCAGTTCCTTCGCGATGCTGTTCATTTCAGCTGCGAGTTTTTCGGCATCCGGTGCTGCGCCGCGGCGGCGCGCGCGTTCTATATCATAGATCCTTTCCGCAAAGGGGAACCATTTTACGATCTGGTCATACTCTTTCTTTTCCGTTGCCAGCTCGTACAGGTCATGCTGCATATCACGCTGAAAAAGGATGTAATCGACTTTGGAGCCGGTAGGCAGCTTATCGAAATCCAGCTGTGACAAGCGTTTTTCATATTCGTCCGTCATTTTTTTCATCCGCTCCCTTCTCTCCGGGGAATTGCGGATAGCGTAGAACCGGTTCAGCGCACCTTTATCCGCATTGAACAGCACCATGATATTGTTCACTTCGCTGGATTGCTGATAGAGGCCGATGTCAGCTGACTGCGCATTGACGGTGGAATGCAAAAGCAACAGGGAAAGGCAGCACAGGAAAATTCTCATGATACTAGGTTTAGAAACGTTCAGGGGAAAAAGGTTTGATATCCATGCTTGTTGGTTGTTCATTGGCCAGTTCGCAGACCAGTTTTCCGGTGCCTGCACCGAGACTCAGCCCCAGCATGGAATGCCCGGTAGCCAGGATGCAGTTTTCCGTTTTGCGCAAACGGCCGATATAGGGCAAGCCGTCTGCCGAGCAGGGCCGGTATCCGAACCAGATCTGTTCTTTAGGCGGCATGGGAATATTATATGCCGGGATGTACCGCTGCACCGTTTTCAGGATGCCTTTTACGCGATTCATATTGGGCGGCGCGTTGAGCGATGTGATCTCCATCGTGCCGCCGAAGCGTATCTTGTTGCCATCCATAGGGGTGATGGCCACGCGGCCTTCCATAAGAATGGCAGGATGATTGAGTGTGTAAGGCGCATTCTCGTAGGTAACGGAATATCCGCGACCTGCGGCCATGGGAAGGTCCACATCCAGCAGGGCGGCCATTTCACGGCTCCAGGAACCGGTGGCTATTACAACGGTATCGCAGTCATACACCGCTTTGGAGGTCTTTACCCTGCTGATGCGGCCGTGCTGCCGTTCAAAGCCGGTAACGGTTTCACCGGGCACGAAACGCACCTGCTTTTCGTGCAGGTATTCCAGCAGGCTATGCATGAGCTTGTTGGGATAGAGATGCGCATCACATTTGAAATATACCGCTCCGTGTATATTCAGTTCCGTTTGCGGTTCCATGGCCTGCACCTGCGCGGCATCCAGGTACACGGCATCCAGACCCAGTTCCTGTGCTTTTTCTACGGTATGATGCGCATGCGCTTCATTCTGCGGAAGCTGAAAGATATCCAGCAGGCCTTTTTCCTCGTAACCGGCATCAAGACCGGTTTGTGAAAACCACGCTTCATACGCGCGTTTGCTGAGGATAGCGATATCCCGCAGCGGGATGGCGCTGCGTTCCACATGTGCCGCATTGGCGCTGCGCACGAATTTCAGTCCCCAGTTCACCAGGTCCATGCTCAGGCGGGGCTTGACGTAGAAGGGACTTTCCGGATCGAGCATCCATTTCAATCCCTGTTTGACGATACCGGGCGTTGCCATCGGCACAAAATGGCTGGGGCAGACGTATCCCGCGTTGCCGTAAGAGCAGTTGTTGGAAAAATCACCTTTATCAATAACGGTAACTTCCCAGCCGCTTTGTTGCAGGAAATATGCCGAACTCAGGCCGATAATGCCGCCGCCGATAACGATACACTTCATCTGTTTACAATTGATTTTTAGCGGTGACATGGAACCTTGCATGGTGGATAATCATTCCTGTGCGTATTCCTTGCGTCATGCCCGATTTCATCTGTTGTTATTTGTCTTTTATCGCTGTTACAATACCTGGAAACCATATGCATAGGGATCATCCTCGGGGTCTATGCTGATGGTATTATAGCCGTAAACCCTTGCCCATCCCTCGATACCCGGCCGGATAGCTGGCTTTCCGGCAACGTTCGTTTCTTCTTCAATGGTGCCCGTAAAGGTGGAGCCGATGATGCTTTCATGAATGAACAGATCGCCTTTCTTCAGCTTTCCTTTGGCGTACCATTGGGCCATGCGGGCGGAGGTGCCGGTGCCGCAGGGTGAACGGTCTATGGCCTTGTCCCCATAGAATACCGCATTCCTCGCCGTGGACGCAGGGTCCAGCACAGCGCCGGTCCACAATACATGCGAGCAACCGTTAATGGTGGGGTCTTCCGGATGCACGAAGCTGTATTGTTCGTTTATCCGTTGACGTATTTCCCGCGCCCAGCTGATCAGCTTGTCTGCCGGGTAATGTTCCAGACCGGCAAAATTGGGCTGCACATCCACGATGGCATAAAAATTACCGCCGTAAGATACGTCAAACACCAGTTCCCCCAGTTCGGGGCATTCCACGGTCAGTTCCGTTGCCGCCAGGAAGGCCGGTACATTGGTCAGTTTTACCGATCTCACTTTATTGCCGATGGTCTTATAGCTGACGTTCACGAGGCCTGCGGGCGTTTCCATCCGCACGGTGCCCGGCTTTTTGGGCAGCAGCAGACCTTCTTCTATCGCAATGGTGATGGTGCCGATAGTGCCATGCCCGCACATGGGCAGGCAACCGCTGGTTTCGATGAACAGTACGGCCACGTCATTTTGCGGGTCATGCGGCGTATAGAGGATGCTGCCGCTCATCATGTCGTGCCCTCGCGGTTCAAACATCAGCCCTTTGCGTATCCAGTCAAATTCCTCCAGGAAATGCTGCCGCTTTTCGCTCATGCTGTTGCCTTTGAGGCTGGGGCCTCCGCCGGCTACCAGGCGAACAGGGTTACCGCAGGTATGTGCGTCGATGCAGAAAAAGGTTTTTTTACCTGTCGGCTTCATCTGTATATATTTATTTTTTACGGGCCAGATGGAATGCTATTTCATCTTTACAAAATAATAAAAGTTTATGTATCCGGCCAGTTCATGTTCACTGTTCTTCAACGGAAATGGTCAGGTGTTTAGCCACTGCTCGTTCACCAGCCGCCATATCTTCCGGGGATTGCCGTCCTGCAGCTCTTCCGGCAGCAGGTGACCGGGGAAACCCTGGAAACATACCGGGCGCACCCAGCGTTTGATGGCGGTAGCGCCAACCGAGGTAAAACGGGCGTCTGATGTGGCCGGGAAAGGCCCGCCATGCACCATGCTGTTGCAAACCTCCACGCCGGTGGGCGCATCGTTGATGATCACCCTTCCGGCAAGCGTGGCCTGCAGCGCTATAATGTCGCTATGATCTTCCAGGTCTTTCTCCGTTGCCATGACCGTACCGGTAAGCTGGCCTTTGACGTTTTCCAGCACTGCCGTCATCTCCGTTTTGTCTTTGCAAACGACCATCAGGGAAAACGGGCCGAACACTTCTTCGCGGAAATGCGGGTTGCGGAGAAAAACTGCAGCGGCTACTTTTGCGATCACACCGGTACCTCTCTGCACAACGGCAATGCCTTCCTGGTCCAGCATATCCTTCACCCCTTCCGCATAACTGTCTGCAATACCGCTGTGGAGCATGTCGTGCGCCTGTGCCTGGCTGACCTCGGCGCCAAGCTGCTGCAGGAAGACCTCCAGCGCGGGGCTTTCCAGCGCCAGCAGCAAACCCGGGTTGGTACAGAACTGGCCCATTCCGAGCGTAATGGAGGCGGCAAAGGTCTTCACCAGCGCCGCCGTGTTTTTATGGAGGGTATCCGGCAGTAATACAACGGGATTGATGCTGCTCATTTCGGCGAATACCGGAACGGGGCGTTCCCTTTCGGCTGCATACCGCATCAAAGCCCTACCGCCACTGAACGAGCCGGTGAACCCTACGCCGGTGGTATGCGGATGCATGACCAGCGCCTTTCCGGTGGTACTGCCCGGACCAAGCACATGTTGCACGGTATGTTCCGGCACGCCGGATTCCCGGATGGCGTCAAGCACTGCGCCGAACACCGCTTCCGAGGTGCGCGCATGCGCGGAATGCCCTTTTACCACTACGCTGGCCCCTGCGGCCAGGGCGCTGGCGGTATCTCCGCCTGCGGTGGAAAATGCAAATGGAAAGTTACTGGCGCCGAATACCACTACCGGCCCCAATGGCACCAGCATTTTGCGTATGTCCTTATCCCCTTTGTCAATGGACGCTTCCACCCAGCTGCCTTCCCTTACCAGGCGGGCGAACATCTTCAGCTGGTTCGTGGTGCGGGTCAGTTCCCCGTTCAGGCGGGGCAGCGGCAAACGGGATTCTTCATGTGCTGTGGCTACCAGGGCTTCGCGTCTGGATTCCAGCTGTGCGGCGATCTGTTCCAGGAACGCCGCGCGCTGCGTAGGCGGGGTTTTACCATACTCCTTAAAAGCAGCAAGGGATCGCTGCATGATTCCGTCTATATTATTCATGCGGTTACATTCAGTTGATGATATGCCGGTAATACCGGTCTTGTTGCCAGCGCCTGCTCAATGACGCCGAGTACCCGTTCCCGTTCTTCCCCCACCAGCATCAGCCGGGGAGCGCGTACATATTCCGATCCGATACCGGTCTGCGCTTCTGCCAGTTTGATGTACTGCACGAGCTTGGGATGGATGTCCAGCTCCAGCAAAGGCATGAACCAGCGGTACAGCGGCAGGGCCTCACGCAGCTTTCCGGCTTTGATCAGCTTGTAGAGCGCTACGGTTTCCGCAGGGAAAGCGCACACCAGTCCCGCTACCAGCCCATCCGCACCGGTGACCAGTTCTTCGAAAGTGAGGGTATCCACGCCGCAAAGTATGCTGAAGCGGTCGCCAAAGCGGTTGCGCATCCTGATCACATTGGTGACATCACGGGTGGATTCCTTCACCGCATTGATATTCGGCATTTCCGCCAGTTCATCGAACATATCAAGGGTTATATCGATCTTGTAATCTACCGGGTTGTTGTACAGCATGATGGACAGGTCTGTAGATGCCGCCACCGCCTTAAAGTAGGTCACGGTTTCCCGGTGATCTGCGCGGTAGCGCATGGGAGGCAGCAGCATCAGGGCATCCGCGCCCCATTGCTTCGCCAGGGCTGCCTGCCTTACCGCTTCCCGGGTGGAGCCTTCCGCGATATTCACGACTATCGGCACCTTTCCGCCGATCTGTTCCACGGCATGCTGCACCAGTACCGCTTTCTCCTCCGTCGTCAATACACTGGCCTCACCCAGTGAACCTCCGAGGATAACCCCTTCCACCCCGGCCTCCAGCTGCGCCTGCAGGTTTAAGCTGAACAGGGAGAGATCCAGTTCATCATCTTCCGTGAACTTGGTTGTGAGTGCGGGAAATACCCCTTTCCATTTAATTGCCATCGATTTCTTTTTTTTCAAAAGTACCGGGAATGGCGGTGGGGGTATTTGTGGTTTTTAATCACTTCTGCGCAGATTTTAATCAATCTGTGCATTTTTTGCGCGCGGCGGAATGCCGTACCGGTGCGTTTATGGGTTTTTCCTGGGCAGGACGGGCCTGTTCAGGCGATCTGCCGCTTCAGCGCAACAAAAAAGCGCTCCGCATGACACGGAACGCCTTTCCATTTATCAATTTATCAACCTTTGATCAATGTACGTTCAGTTGTTTGGACGCATCTTTCTTTTCAATATTGCGAACGCCGGTATTGCCGCCGCCATTCAGCGTAAGGTCCACCGGTTTGTTGGTTTTCCAGGAACCTCTTGTAAAGTCCGGAATATCCACGCTGTTGGAGCGTTTGGTGATGGATTTCTCGCTCAGCGGCACTATGCAGCTCCAGGATGCGGCATCGTACACGTCCTGATCCAGTGGCAGCCCGTTGCGCAGGCAGTCGATCAGGCGCCAGTCCATCATGAAGTCCATCCCCCCGTGGCCGCCTACCTGTTTGGCGATCTCGCCCACGTGCCGGATGATCTCCGGTGTGTACTTGTCATACAACTCCTTCAGTTCCTCTTCTTTGATCCATCCATGCCCGAAAGCGATGCGCTCGGGAGAAGGGTATTTGGAAGCGATGCCTTTGGTACCGCTGATGAGGTGAATACGCGAGTACGGGCGCGGCGTGGTCACATCATGCTGTATCATGATAGTTTTGCCTTTATTTGTCCTGATGGTGGTCGTATTCATATTCCCGCGGTAAGGTTTGTCCACAAACTCCTTATAGAAGGGGTCGGATGCGGCCTTTTCCTTTGCCATGGCGTTCATCATGAAATCATTGGTGGCCATGGATACGAGGTAATCCATTTTGTCTCCCCGGTTAATGTCCAGGCATTGCGCAACGGGACCAAGACCGTGTGTGGGATACAGGTTGGCGTTGTGGCTGGCATTCTGGCGGAGCCTCCACATACTTTCATAACCTGTCTTTGAAAAGTTCAGATCACGCAGATCATGGATGTATGCGCCTTCCGCATGCACCAGTTCCCCGAACATGCCGTTGCGGGCCATATTGAGGGTCAGCAGTTCAAAGAAGTCGTAGCAGCAGTTTTCGAGCATCATGCAATGCTTCTTTGTTCTTTCCGAGGTTTCCACCAGCTTCCAGCAATCATCGAGGGTCAACGCGATGGGCACTTCACTGGCCGCGTGGCTGCCGTGTTCCATGGCATACAAAGCCATAGGGGTATGCAGGTGCCAGGGGGAAGTGATGTACACGAGGTCCAGGTTCTCGTTATCGATCATCGTTTTCCATCCATTTTCACCGGAATACTCCTTCGCTTTGGGCCTGCCGGCTTTTTCAACGATTTGCTGGGCTTTGGTGGCACGGTCAGGCAATTTGTCGCACAGCGCAACGATCTCCACGCCATCGATAAAAGACATGCGCTGCACAGCGCCAGGGCCACGCATACCGAGGCCGATGAAGCCGATGCGTACCTTGTCGATCTTCGGGGCAGCGTAACCGCTCATGTTAAAACGTTGCTGCTTGCCCGACAATTCCAGGGCCTGTTTCAATTCCCGGTCCGACGGAACAATGGGTGAGGAAGCAAAAGAGGGCATCCCCACTGCGAGGGCACCAGATCCTATCGCCAGCTGGCGCAGGAAGTTTCTGCGATTAGAACTCATAATAAGTGGTTAAACTGTAGAATAATAAACAATAAAGAGAAAGGGGAAATTAGTAAAGTTTTGAAAATAACGGGGCTTTTTTTTGTCAAACGGCGGGGATCGAGGTTAAAATACGATCAGGCAGCCAGTATTTGTTAACCGGCTGCCTGATCGTGCAAAGCAGTTTTAATAAATGATCTTCAGCTCAGACCTTCTGTTCTGGCGCTGTTGCGCTTCCGTACAGGGTACACCGTCCTTGCAGTCATTCACCAGGAACTGCTCTCCCAGGTTACGGTAATACATCCGTTTGGCCGGAATGCCCTTGCTTGCAAGGTAATCGATCACGGCATAGCAGCGCAGTGCCGAAAGGTCGAGGTTATAGTCATCTTTACCGCGGCTATCCGTGTACGAGAGCACCACTAATTTCCAGTCGGGGTGCTGTTTCAGGATAGTGCTCGCATAATCCAGTATTTTCCTGGATTCCGGCAGCAGGGTTGCGCTGTTGAAATCGTACAGGAAGCGCAGTTTTTCCAGTTCGTGGATATGTTCTTTTTCTGTGGGTGTCAGCACCTTGCCGCCGCCCGGAGTTCCGCCTGCAAGATCTGTGCCTTTGCCCGGTACTGCGCCGCCGGTTTCTTTCTCTCCCGGTTTGCCGGGTGTTATGCCACCGGTGAGGTCTGTACCCTTACCAGGCGTTAGGCCGCCATCCCGGGGCGGATAATTCCTGCTATTGCCCGTAAAGAATGCGGGATCAATAAAATGGTAAACATCATCAGATCCCATACCACCGGTACGGTTGGAGGCAAAGTATCCTTCATAGCCATTCCGTTTCAGGATAAATCCCATATCATCCGCGCCGGAATTGAACGGCAGCTGCAGGTTCTCAGGGGTTTCCCAGGTGGCCTTGCTGCCTGTTGCCCGGTAAATATCATAACCGCCCATACCGGCGTACCCTTTACTGGAGAAATACAAAGCGCCTTCTTCGTTAAAGGTGGGAAAAGTTTCCGCGGCTACGGTATTTATCCGGGGGCCGCAGTTCACTGGCTTGCCCCAGGTACTGTCGGCCTGTTTTTCGCTGTACCAGAGATCGGTCTGACCCAGCCCCCCTGGCCGGTCGGACACGAAGTACAGCACATCGCCATCCATGCTCAGCACAGGATGGCTGCTTGAAAATCCGGCCAAATTGATGCCGGGCAATATTTCTAGGGGAGACCAGGCATTTTCCTTTTTCACGGAATAATACAGCAACAGTCTCCGGTTCCCCTGCACAAATCCTTTCTTTTGCCGTACCTCCGGCTTTTCCTGCTCATTCACGGTAACATACAAGGTGTCCTCCGCACTGCTGAAGCAGGCCGGCCCGATGTGGTAATTGTATTTGCCGATCAGCTGCGGCAGCATCTCCTCCAGGTACATCGTTGCATTTCCCTGCGCATATTGCTGGTACACGTATGCGTTGTAATACGGCTGGAAGGTCCGCTTGTCTGTAACAGGATTGGATTCCGCTCCATCGTTCAGCAGCATCCTCCGGTAACCGTTGGATACGATCAGCAAACCCTGCTTTACCACGCCGCTGATCCATTCGGAATACGGCGTATTCAGTTCTTTCAGCCCATTGAGATGGCTCAGTTTTACGGCATGCTGTTTCCAGACGACGGCACTGTCGCAACCCTGCATGGCCGCTTCTTTCAATGCCAGGCTATCCGGCTGCGATGTGGAAAATCGCGTGTACTGCACTTTTGCCGAATCATATAACTCCAGGTTACGCAATATCTCTCCGTAGGAGAAAAAGGCGGAAGCGGGACAATCGGGTCGTTGCACCACCTGAGCATACCATTCGGCTGCTTCGCTGAAGTGGCCCACTTCACGATGGCAGTTTGCCAGTTTGATCACCAGCTCCACCGGTGTTCTGTTACGTTTGCTCTTTACCACACGGGTATAGAGGCTGCCGGCCAGCGCATATTCCTGCCTTGCATATGCCTCTTCCGCCAGGCGAAGCTCACTTTTCTGCTCCTGGGCAATCAGCTGCATGCTGCAGCATGACAGCATAACACAACATATCAGACGTTTCATATGGATTGGGTAATGATGTATCAAGGTCTGCCGGTTTTAGATTAGAAATAGCGGGGATTGGTCAACGAATATTTTTTCGACGGGAACAGGAAGCCCAGGGATATTTCATGGGAACCGCCCTGGTAACCTGCCATCCGGGTTACGTTCAGATCGTAGGCATAACCGATGCGCAACCTTTCATTGGCATAGAACTCCACCATCACGCTGGCGGCATTCACCGCGGTCAGATCATCTATGAGGTTATCCTTGTTCCATAATTTTACATTGGTACGGTAAGAGCCGCCGATCCATATCTTTTCATTGATCAGCAGGAAGGCATTGAGGTCAAGGCTGGTGGGGCCTTTGAAATCTTCCTTCACCATCAGGGAGGGCTTTAGCTGCAGGACCGGAGAAAGGGTGAGCATCGTTCCTGTAGTGAAGTACACATGCTGCGTCTTGCGGATGGCAGCATAATTGTTCCCTTTCCAGGAGTAACGGGTAGCATCGGTGTATAGCGCAAACAGGTCCATCACCGAAACGCCGGCATAAAACCTGGAGGTATAATAATAGATGCCGAAGCGGGCGTCCGGTATCCAGGTGCTGGCTTTGCCGGTGGGGATCGCTTCATCGTCATTGTCCACATACTGCAAAGCAGCGCCGTCTATCGCGTACTGGGTAACACCGGCGCCTATGCCAAAGCAGAGCCTGCGGGTATCTTCGTCATCCAGCGGAATGCGGTAGGAATAGGAACCGTAAATGGACAAAGCTTCCTGGGGGCCCAGCCGGTCCACCATCATTTGCAAACCCAGCCCGACTTTGTTGTCGCGCGAGTTGGCCAGGCCGTCAACCGAAATACCGCCGGTACGGGGGGCGCCGGGGAAACCGGCCCATTGATGCCGGTAGATGGCATTCATGTACCAGTCCTGTTTATACCCCGCATATGCCGGGTTAACGCTCAGGCCATTGAACACGTACTGGCTGAATTGCACGTTTTGCTGTGCTTTGCCGGGTATCACTGCTGCAACCAGCAGCAGGAGGGTCATGTAGATCGTACGTTTGCGCTGCATCATGTACATTTTTATACCGATCTGCCCGGCGCTGCACTGCTATGGCAGCGCCGGTGATCTTCATCGGTTTGTTATCTCAATATTTCAATCCATCCTTTGTGAACACTGTTGCCTTCGGGGCGCTGCACTTCCAGGATGTAATAGTAGGTGCCTTCATTCAGGCCGGACCCGTTCCAGTCGTTCCGGTAATCCTTGCTCTGGTACACCATTCCTCCCCAGCGGTTGTAGATGTAGATCTTCGATCCCGGGTATTTCTCCAGGCCGCCGATCACGAACCTTTCATTCCTGCCGTCACCGTTCGGGGTGAACACGTTCGGGAAATTCAGGTCTTTTACTTCTACAGGGATGAGCGTGGACGGAGCGCCAGCCTGCGGCGATGGATGCGGCTCATTCGCATTCGATGGATCAGCAGGTAATGTGGGTTGCTCGCCTTGCCCGTTGCCATTGTCCACCATCGCGGTGTTGGTGATCTCGGTGATGCCGTTCAGGCTGTTGCTCACCACTACCGTGAAGTGTACGGTTGATGTGGCGCCTACCGCGATAGCTCCGATGTTCCAGGAAAGTTCGTCTCCGTTTCGCACACCGCCGTTGTCGATGCTCACCAGTTCTGTTCCCGCAGGAATCAGGTCTTCTACGATCACATTGTTCACGGTCACATTGCCCAGGTTGCGGACATGTATGGTGTAGGTGATATTGCTGCCTGAGCGCACGGCGCCTGTTGTTCCTGATGGCGTGTAAGCCGCGCTCTTCCAGTTCACCGTTACCGCGCCGCCGCCGTCTACCGGCACTTCCGTAGCGGGTTGTGACGGATCAGGGTTCGGATGCGGATTGCCCGGATCGTTCGGATCTTCCGGAACAGTCGGCTTCATGCCGCCACCGCCATCGGTCTGCGCCGTATTCGTAATGTTCACAATGCCCGTAAGATCATTGCTCACTACCGCTGTAAAGCTTACGCTTTCTGTAGCGCCGATCGCTATTTCAGCAATCGTCCAGGTCAGGTTTCCGTTCGTGTGTACACCGCCGTTAGCAATGCTGCGGAAATCTGTTCCATCCGGCACCACATCCACTACCTGCACATTCGTCAGCATCACGTTGCCGTTGTTGCGTACATGAATGGTGTAGATGATCTCGTCACCCGGACGAACAGCGCTGCCCGTGCCAGTGCCGGTATAACTTACGCTCTTCCAGCTGATGGAACCGTCTCCGCCGTTATCCACCGGAATGTTTGTTGAAGGTTCGGCCGGTGTGGGGTTCGGATGCGGGTTGCCCGGATTGTCAGGATCTTCCGGAACGGTATTCTCCTCTCCTCCTTCGCCGCCGTCATCCACCCTTGCGGTGTTGACGATATTGCTTGCGCCGGTCAGATCATTCACGACGCTCACCGTGAAGCTGCGGGTAGCTGTTGCTCCGGGCGCTATCACCGGTATCGTCCAGGTCAGGCTGCTGCCCACCGGTGCGATATTATCCTGGGCGCTCACAAACTCAGTATAAGCCGGAACATCATCCCTCACCGTCACCTGGTCGAGGTTCACATTTCCGGTATTGCGCACATGGATCGTATAGGTGATCTGGTCGCCGGCTTTCACTGCGCCGCTGGCACCTGTGCCGGTATAGCTTACGCTCTTCCATTTTTCGGATTGTTTGATGTCGTTATCCGCGATCGTTACCGTAGCCTGATGGCCCGGAGCCGCTGCTGGCTGGAAGCTGCCCAGCGAAGTGGTGCTGCCGCCAATTACAGTGAGCACTACCGTTCTGTCCCCATCCACGATCATATCATCAATGACATTCACCGGTACCCTCACTTCCTGTTCACCCGCAGGGATGATCACCGTTGTGCCCATCGTCTGGTAGTCCGTACCGGATATTGCCGTACCGCTCACGGCCAGTTGAACAATGATGTCTTCCCTGGCAGTAATGCCCGCGGGCAGGCTGATCAGGTATTCGCCGTTCACCGGTCCGGTCTCGTGCGCATCCGCTACAGTGGCGGTGATCGCCAGCGTACGGTTGGCCGTTGTGTTATCGTTATCAGCAATGATGACCGTAGCATCCGGGGTAGCGCCGGGCGTAAAAGTGATGCCCGCGCCGTTCACCGTAGCCGTCCCGTTTGTGATCGTCAGCACCACCGTACGGTTGCCGTCGATGATCTGGTTATCGATCACCTGCACCGGCAGGGTAATGGCGTTGGTATTGGCCGGAATAACCACCGTACCGGTATGCTGTACATAGTCCATTGTGGTGGCATTGATATCTGCGCCCGGCTTAGCTGTACCGCCGACCGTGTAAGTCACCGTTACCGGCACCGCGGAGGTCACGCCTTGCGGCAGGCTGATGGTGAACTGGCCATCATTGGACGGTTCTGCCGCATTCGGGATGCTCGCTGTAACATTGAGCACCTGGTTCGCCGCTGTCGCATCATCATCCGCGATCAGCACGGTGGCAGCGTTGGACGCTCCTGCCGTAAAGGCGCCGTTAACTGAAGCGGAGGCCGAAGGATCAATGGTAAGTATCACGGTTTCATCGTCTTCAATGATCTTGTCATCTTTCACCTTCACTTCCACGATCACGCGGCTGGCGCCGGCCGGCAGTACAATGCCAGTACCAGGATCTTCATAGTCCGTTCCGGCGATAGCTGTGCCGGAAGTTGCAAACACTACATTGATATTATTTGCGGTAGTATAACGTGTACCGGGAACAGCCTCCGGCAACCTGATCTCGAAGTGTCCGTTAACAGCAGGCTCTGCCGCGTTATCCAGGCTGATCACCTCCAGCGTGCGGGCCGCGGTGGTGTTATCGTCATCCGCGATCTGCATTGTTGCCGTATGGTCAGTTCCGTCTGCCGGGAAGTACACATCATCATTTGCACTGTTCTTTCCGTTACCGCCGAGCAGCTGCATGGTCACTGTTTCTGTACCTTCTATAATATAATCGTCAGATACGGTCACATCCACATCCACACCATTTGCGCCGGCGGGAATGATCACGGTGCCGACAGTATAATCAACTCCTGCGGTAGCGGTACCGGACAGGGTGTACATCACCGTGATATCATTCGCGGCGGTGGTCCCTGATGGCAGGCTTACCCTGAACCTGCCATTGGTAGCAGGTTCTGCGGCATCGGACACATGTGTGATCGATACCGGGTTATCTGTCGGAGCGTTCACATCCACAATGTTTACCGTAGCGGTGGTATGTGCCGGATCGATGGTGAAAGTTACCGCTGAGGATACACCGGTCAGCGTCATCACCGCATCTTCCGGCCCTTCGATGATACCGTCGTTATAGGCTTCCACATCTATCCAAATCTCATTTGCACCGGCAGGGATGGTGACCGTATTACCGCCCACCAGGCTGCTGCCTTGTTTCAACTGGTAGTCAGTTGTTGCATTACGGACAGCCGCACCGCTCATGCTGAATGTTACGGTAATGTCCGCCGCACTGGTAAAGCCTGCGGGCAGGCCCAGGCGATAACGGCCAAGCGTTGCACCTTCTATGGCGTCGGACACTTTGGTCAGCAATACCACACGGGCATTAGTACCCGCATCGTCATCCATGATCTCCACTGTGGCGCTGTTGCCTGCTCCCGCGGTGTAGCTGAACAGACCGTCGCTGCCGCTATTCACCTGCATGATGACAGTTTCAGTGGATTCGATGATCTGATCGTCCAGCACATTTACGGGAACGGTTACACTGTTCTGGTAAGCCGGGATGGTCACCGGTACCGGTATAGCGCTGTAATCCGCTCCAGCCGTGGCCGTGCCGGCATTATCGATCACGAAGTTCACCGTCACCGGTCTTGCCGATGTGATGCCTGCGGGCAGGCTGATCACGAAGGAACCGCTGGTGGCAGGCTCTGAAGCGTCCTGCTGTTTCGCGATGGTCAGCTGCAGGTTGGCAGGGGTATTGTCATTATCTGCAATGGTTACCGTAGCCGGTGTACCTGCAGGGGTAAGGTTGTAATTGGTGGCGCCTACTGTAACCGCACCGTTGCCGATGGTCATGATCACCGTGCGGTTGCCATCGATAATGGTATTATCGATCACATTCACCGGTACGTCTACGCTGTTGGTATTGGCCGGGATGGTTACGGTACCGCTCAACTGGATGTAATCCTTTGTTGTGGCGGCCGCATCCGCGCCCGGTGTAGCCGTGCCGCTGATCGTGTAGTTCACGGTCACAGGCGCCGTGATGGTGACACCCGCAGGCAGGCTGATGGTGAATGCTCCGTTCACAGGGCCGGTCTCACTGGCATTCGCAACCGTTGCCGTGGCCTGCAGCTGCAGATTGGCCGGTGTCAGGTCGTCATCCGTTATGATCACAGTGGCAGCGCTTCCGGTTGGCGTGTACACATCACCGCTGATCGCGGTGGAGTTAGCCAGTGTCATGATCACGGTTTCATCGCCTTCGAGGATATCGTCATCCTTCACGGTTACCGGTATAAATATGCTGCTGCTTCCGGCGGGTAATACCACACCTGTGCCGGCTGGTTCATAGTCTGCTCCGGACGTGGCCGTGCCGCTGATCGCAAATACCACATTGATATCTTCCGATACGGTGTAGCGGGTGCCGGGCACTGCTTCGGGCAGCCTGATCTCGAACTGGCCGTTCGTTCCGGGTTCCGCACCGTCTGTTACCTTCACCACTTCCAGCATGCGGTTGGCCGCGGTGTTGTCGTTGTCTGTTATATTGATCGTAGCGGTATGGTTGGTGGCGTCTGCAGGGAACAGCAGGTTATTGCCGCTGATATCCTGGCCATTGCCGCCGAGTACGCGCATGATCACGGTTTCTGTGCTTTCCAGGATGTAGTCGTCCTTCACGGTCACATCCACATCCACCCCGTTTGTACCAGCTGGAATGATCACAGTACCGGTTGTATAGTCTGCTCCTGTTGTAGCCGTACCGCTAAGGGCGTAGGACACGGTGATATCCCTTGCCGAAGTGGTGCCGGTTGGCAGGCTTACCCTGAATCTGCCGTTGGTTGCAGGTTCTGCGGCGTCTGTTACGTTTGTTATGCTCAGCGCTCCGCTGGCCGCCGCATTTACATCCACAATGTTAACGGTGGCAGCGAATTGTGCCGCATCAACCGTGAATGGCAGCGCCGAAGTGATGCTGTTGAGCGTCACAACAACCTGCTCCTGCCCTTCAATGATGCCATCGTCTGTGGCATCCACGTCTATCAGCACTTCGCCGGCGCCTGCAGGTATCACAATGGACCCGCCGCTGATCACGGTGCCGCCGGGTACGGTTGCCAGCTGGTAATCGGTAGCGCGGGTTGCGGTGCCGGTCACCGTGAAGGATACGGTAATATCCTGCGATGAAGTGATGCCAGGCTGTAACGCAATGCGGTATTGACCTTTGGCCCCGCCTTCAACGGCATCGGAGATTTTCGTGATCTGCACTACGCTGGTGCCGGAGGTAAGGTCGTTGTCTATAATATTAACAGTAGCCTGTGCAACATCTGTTGTGAAATTGATGGCTGTAGTGCCGTCCGCTTCAAGCCCAGTACCGCCGGTGATGTCCATCACAACGGTCTCTGTCAGCTCAATGATCTGGTCGTCCAGCACATTCACGGGAACGGATACACCGGGATTGCCTGCGGTGATCACCACCGTGCCGGTAATGGCCTGGTAGTCTGCCCCCGCAGTAGCCGTGCTGGCGGCGTTAATGCTGTAGTTCACGGTAATATCCTTCGCCGCGGTCAGCCCGGTTGGCAGGCTGATCAGGAAGGAACCGGCGTTCACCGGTTCGGAACCGTCTGCCGTATTGATAATGCTCAGTCTGAGTTTGTCTGCCGTATTATCGTTATCTGCGATCGACACGGTAGCCATGTGCGCCGGAGCGGCCGCGGGCGTAAAGAGGCCCAGACCGGACGTGCCGCCGGTGATCGTCACAATTACCGTACGGGTGCCGTCAATGATCATGTTATCGATCACTTCTACCGGAACGCTCACGCTCTTCTCTCCTGCTTTGAGGATGGCGGTGTACGGCATTGGCTCATAATCCACACCTGCCGCCGCTGTGCCGCCTATCGTGAAGCTGATCTCCACATCTTCCGCAGCGGTAATGTCCGTATCCGCAAAACTGAAGGTAACCTCACCGTCCACAGGACCGTCCTCAGACGCATTGGCAATTGTGGCAGTGGCCTGCAGCACGCGGAATGCTGCCGTATTATCATCATCGGCAATATTTACCGTAGCCTGGCTGGCGGTGCCGACAGGTACGGATACTGCGCCAATGCTGGCAGACTGCAGGGTCAACAATACCGATTCAGAAGGCTCGATAATGTCATCATCGGCCACGCTCACGGTTATCATCACTTCTCCGCTGCCTGCGGGAATCTTCACGGTATTACCGGTAATGATCATACCGCCGGCATCTGTCAACGTATAATCAGTGCCGTTTATAGCGGTACCCGCGATGGTATAGGTAACATCTATGTCTGTTGTAGTAGTCTGCCCATTGGCCAGGCGGATGGTGAACGTGCCGTTAGTGGCGGGTTCCGCTGCATTGGCATTGGAGGCGATCACCTCCACGCTGGCATTGCCCAGATCATCATCCGCGATGGTCACCGTGGCTTCCGCATCCGTTGTGCTTGCGCCGATAGTGCCGATGGTGGCGGTAGTACCGTTGGTGAGGGTCATCACCACATCACGGTTGCCGTCAATGATCGTGTTATCGATCACTTCCACCGGAACGGTTACGGAAGATAAACCTGCCGGTATCACTACTGTGCCGGAAAGTGTTTCATAATCTGTGCCGTTCACGGCCGTTCCTGTAAGCGTGTAATGAACGGTGACCGGTTCTGTTGCCGTGAAACCGCCATCTATGCTGATCGTGAACAAGCCGTCTGTAGAAGGTTCGCTGGCTGCGGGTATGGTGGCTGCCACCGAGAGCGTTGCATTGGAAGCATCGTCATCGGCAATATCCACCTGTGCTGTTTCTTCTCCGGTTTTCACCGCAATGGCGCCAACGCTGGCGGTTGTGCCGCCGAGCAGTGTAAGTACCACGGAACGGGTACCATCGATGACCGTGTTATCGATCACATCCACCGGAACGATCACCGTAGCGTCACCCGGCTGGATAACAGCGGTGCCGTTCAGCATCGTGTAATCGGTACCGTTAGCCGCAGTACCGGCGATGGAATAAGTGACACTGATCGCCTCCGTGGCGGACATACCCACCGGCAGGCTGATCGTAAATGCCCCGTCCGTTCCCGGTTCGCTGGCATTCGCCGTGCTGGCGGAAATGGACAATTCAGCTTTTGCGGCATCATCGTCGGCAATCGTAACGGTTGCGTTTTCCGCTGCACCGTCTACCCCGATGTTCACCACCTGTCCGTTGATCGTGGCTTCACCGGCGGTGATCGTTACAATGACCGTCCGATTGCCGTCGATAATATCGTTATCGATCACGGTTACCGGTATTACCGCCCCCGCTGCGCCAGCAGGAATGGTCACGGAACCGCTTAACTGGATGTAATCATTGTCTGTTGCGCTTGCATCCGCACCAGGTGTTGCGGTACCGGCAATAGTATAATGTACCGTGATGGGCTGGGTAGCCGTTACGCCGGAAGGCAGGCTTACGGTAAATTCACCGTTCGTACCGGGCTCCGTCGCATTCGGCTGGCTAGCGGTTATGCTTAACCTTCTGTTAGCAGCATCGTCATCGTGTATGATCAGTGTTGCCTGGTTACCCGGTGATGGGGACGTAAACGCGCCCAATGCGCTGCCGGAAGGCAGTTCAATGCTGGTTATATTCATCACCACGCTCCTGTCACCATCTATCAACGTATTGTCAACAGGTGTGATGTTCACGGTGATGCTGTTGCTGCCGGCCGGGATGGTAAAGGTCAGCGGGATGGTTTGATAATCCGTGCCATTCACCGCCTGGCTGCCCGTCAGCGTAACATGTACGGTAAGGTCTTCCGCCACCGTGATGTTTTCGGGCAGGCTGATGGTAAACTCACCATTCACCGGTGCTATTCCTTCCTGTGCATCAGGCTGGGTGGCGGCAATGGTCAGTTCGCGGTTCGTTGCGATGTCGTCATCATCATGAATGATCAATGTTTCATTGGCCGGGCTGATGGTGAACGGCGTTCCGTAGGGATTACCGCCTGTTACCGTGATGGCGCCAGGCGTCAGTATTACGGAGCGGTCTCCGTCTATGATGTTATTGTTGACCGGCGTTATGCTTACTGTAGCCGAAGGCTGTCCGGCCGGAATGGTTACCGTCATGGTAACAATGGAGGCGTAGTCCGTTCCGTTCACGGCCTGACCGGTCAGGGTATAGGCGATGTTCAGATCACGGGATGCGGTTACGCCATTGGGCAAACCGATGGTGAATATACCATCCACCGGTGTGGTGCCTTCCTGGGCATCCGGCACTGTTGCGTCCAGCGTCAGCACAAAGTTGGCTGGCACATCATCATTATCGGCAATATTGAATGTAGCGGTGTTTTCCGTTGCATGTGCGGTAAAAGTAGCCACCGGTGCGCTGATCACGCTGTTGTTGATGGTCACGATCACATTACGCGTCCCATCGATAACCGTATTGTCGATCACGTTCACCGGAACATCCACATAACCGCTGCCGGCAGGGATGATGGCTTGCCCGGACAGTATTACATAATCCTTGTCCGTTTCACTGATAACAGCACCAGGTACCGCGGAACCGGAGACGAGGTAATTGATCGTTACCGGCTCATTGGTGATCACCAGGTCTGTGCCAACGGTGCCGGGCAGCTTGAAGCGGAAGTTCCCGTTAACGGGACCGGTTTCATCGCCGTCAGCGCCGGTCTTCAGCACACTTACAACACGGTTCTCCGGTTTATCGTCGTCATCGGTGATCGTCATATCCGCACTGGCTGTTGCAGCCGGCGTGAAGGCGCCAACGGACGAAGTACCGCCGGTGATGCGCAGCACCACGTTCTCGCTGCCCTCGATCGCGTAGTCGTCCAGTACGGCCAGCGGCACATCTACATAAGAAGAACCGGCCGGGATCACCGCAACACCGGTGTTGGTGCCTGCTGTATATCCGGCGATGGTGAAGTCCGCGCCATAGGTGGCAGTACCGGCATCCAGCACATAGTTGACGGTAACATCCCCTGCGGCCACGAGCGTTCCCGGGAGGCTCAGGCGGAAAATACCGTCGTTGAGACCACCGCCCGGTTCCGCAGCCGCCTGTTGTACTGCTGCGGACAGCACCATATTGGTATTATCATCATCCGTGATGTTAAGGGAAACATCCAGGCTGTTGTTCACGGTAAAGGGCAGTGTTCCCGCCGATGCGTTTTGCAGGCGGATAACCACTGTTTCTGTTCCTTCAATAATATTATCGTCTATGACCGGTACATTGATCACAGCGGAATTGCTGTTTTCAGGGATGATCACAGTACCGCTCAGGTTCGTATAATCGACACCGGCAGTAGCTGTGCCTGTTGTCTCTATCGTATAGGTCACCGTGACATCTTTACCGGCCAGCAGTGAACCCGCGAGGTGTACCCGGAAGACGCCCGGAGTGGAAGGCTCTGCGCCATCGGTCTCGCCAATTGCAGCGACCGCCATGTCGTAGGCCGGATCATCCTGGATGTACACTGTGCGTTGAGCCGTGCCCAGTACCGGCAGGTTCAGCGTACCGGAAGGTACTACTGCGGCAGCACCGTTCAGGCGGATGAACACAGATTCCTCTCCTTCTATCAGGTCATCTGTTACGGCTTTCACTACAAGGTCAACAAATGACTGGCCCGGCAGCATGACGATGGTGCCATTACCTGTACCCGGATCATAAGTGCCCGTAGATGTACCAAAATCTATCGTATAATCGGAAGCTTGCGCGGTTCCGCCGGGCATTACCGTGAATGATAAGGTAAGGTCATCCCCTGCCGTTGCGGCGGGATTGACGAGTTCAAACCGCACATGCCCATCCGTTCCGCCTTCGAAAGCATCGAGGGTGGCCGTAGCGCTGATGCTGACAGCGGCTTCATTATCAGTAATATTCACTGTTGCGGCATTGGCCGTGCCGGCTGTGTAGGATACAACGGTTGCGCCATATGTTGCCGTGGCAACCGTTGGCGCCAGTGTGAGGATCGCCGTTTCGGTGCCTTCCACGATATTGTCATCCTGTACCGCTACGGTAACGGTCATGCTGCCCTGGTTGGCAGGCAGGGTCACCGAAGTACCGATATTGCCGTAATCCGTTCCTTCCGTTGCCGTTCCGCTGATGCCAAAGGCGATATTCAACGGTATGGCGGAAATATAGCGCTGTCCGGACCCATGCATAGGCAGGCGGATATCGAATTGTCCGTTTGTGTCAGGCTCTGAGCCATCGGCAAGCGATACAACTTCGAATTGCAGGTTGGCAGCGTTGGCAATGTCGTCATCGATTACGTCTATGGTGATGGTATGATCCGTAGCATGTGCCGGGAATGATACCGTTTGAGAAGCGTTGGCCGCATCCTCAGCATTACCGCCCAATACAGTAATCACAATATTCTCAAGACCTTCAATAATATGGTCATCGATCATTGTCACCGTTACCGGTACAGATGACTGGTTAGCCGGTATTACAATAGGCTGGATGGTTTGATAATCGAACCCTTGCGCCGCTGTTCCACTGATAGCAATGGATACGGCGATATCTCTTGTATAAGCGTTGCCACTGGCTGTACCCACCGTAAAGTTAACCGTACCGCCCACTTCTGATGCGCTCGCCGTTGCAGGGGAGATCACCAGTGTATTCTCCGCGGCGCCGTTCACATCCAGGATATTCACGGTAGCGCTGGCCGGGCTCAGGGTAAACGGATCACCGTTACCATTCTGGGCGCCGGAAAGGTTCAGGATCACCGTTTCGGTCAGCTCTATCAATCCATCACTGAAAGCGTCCACTTCGATGATCACTGAATTCTGGTTGGCAGGGATCGTAATTGTTCCTGCCACTGTATTCAGGTGAGGTGCGGGCACCAGCTCATAGTCCGGTCCCACGCCATACGTAGCGGTACCGGTCAATGTGTAGTTCATGGTAATGGGGGTAGAACTGATCACACCATTCGGAAGCGCCACTTCAAATCTGCCATGAGCGCCATCTTCCACGGCATCAGACACACGGGTGAGCAGCAATACATTGGAATTGGCGTTATAATCCTCATCAGTAATATTCACGGTAGCGGTAGCAGTACCGGTTGTATAAGTATGCACCCCATCGCTTCCGCCATCAAGATCAACAGTTACCGTACGTGTTCCATCAATTATAAAGTTGTTGATCACGTTCACGTACACACGCGCTTCATCAACACCCGCCGGGATAACCACGGTGCCTGACAAGGCAGAGAAATCACCACCCGGTACCGCTGTGGAATTGGGGGCATCGAATGTGTAGTTAACGGTAATATCGCGGGATGAGGTAACGAGCGGCGGCAGTTTAATGGTGAAGTAACCATTGGTAGCCGGTTCTGCAGCATCCTGGGTAGCTTCAATGCTCAGTACCTGCTTGGCCGGAACATTATCGTCATCAGCGATGGTCACCGTAGCCTGGCCGGAAGTTGTGGACAGCGTGAAATCTGTGGCTATGGCGCTGTTCAGGGCCATGATCACCGTTTCATCGCCTTCAATGATCTCATCATCCAGTACACGCACTTTCAGCAATACATCGGGCTGGCCGGCCGGAATGGTGATGGTATTACCAGCGATCACAACATCTGATGCATCCAGCAGCTCGTAGTCCGTACCCTGTACGGCCTGGCCGGAAAGGTTGAAGGTTACCTGGATGTCCTGCGCGGCAGTTATCGTAGCAGGCAGGCTGATCGTGAAGCTGCCGTCATGTGTCACAGGTGTGCCTGGCTCGGCGGCGGCATTATCGGTTGCCGCTACCGTCACCAGTATTTTAGCCGGATCATTCCGGTCATCATCGAAAATAGTGAGGGTGGTGGTGCGCTGCGCCGCATCCAGCGGATGAGCCGGATACAGCCCTGCGTTACCATCGCCCAGATCAAGGATAATGGTCTCATCGGTCTCGATGATATCATCATCAATAATGGCTATTGCAAATGTCGCGTCACGCTGCCCGGATGGTATGGTCACCGTACCGGTAAGCGGATAGGTATAATCCGTACCGTTTGCCGCCGTGCCCGCGCCGTTGATGCTGTAGTTGACAACAATGTCTTCCGATGCGCGCACTCCCGCAGGCAGGCTCACCCTGAAGATGGCATTCTGCGGTACGGTATTGCCGGGCGCTTTCTCATAGCCGTCCTGTACACGGGAGATACTGAGGTAACGTGCGGAAGGATCGTTATCGTCTTCAATCACCACCGTAGCCGTAGCTGCGGCGGCATCATTGGTAAAGGTAAAGCTGGTGGATGTGGCGGTACCCAGATCCAGGATCACGGTTTCATTGGCTTCCAGCAGATCGTCCGTTTGAACGGTAACCTCCAGCGTAACACTGTTCTGGCCTGCGGGGAGAATAATGGTACCGGTGTTCGTTCCGGCATCATAGCCGGCCAGAGTATAGTCATCTGTATAGGCAGCGGTACCGGCACCCAGGCTATAGGTGATCGTGACCGGTTCCGAGCTGGTAATATTCGCAGGCAGACTGAAGGTGAACTGACCGTGTACGGGCCCGTCTTCCAGCGCAGGGGTAATGGTGGCCGCCACGCCGATCACCGTATTGGCAGGGATGTTGTCGTTATCGGTAATGTCTGCCGTTGCTTCAAATTCGGTGGCATGCAGGCTGTAGGGAGATGATCCGCTCGCGCTGGTGAGGGTAAGCGTTACATTTTCGGTTACTTCGATCACCTGGTCATCCACTACCGGCACGTCTACATCCACACTGTTGCTGCCCGCAGGGATCACCACGGTCCCGGTCAGCGTTGCGTTATCAAGACCGGTTATCGTATAGTCGTCAACATTGGCAGCGGTACCGCTTATTGCATATTCTACCGTTACATCTTCACTGGCCAGCAATGTACCTGGCAGTTTGATCGTAAACCTGCCGTTGGCTCCGCCTTCAGCGCCGTCTGTGGCTTTCAGAACGCTGATCACACCAGTGGCTTCCGTGATGCCGCCGAATGTGGAGAAGCTTTCTATATTGCTGAACTCAACGTATTTCACACCATTCTCTTCACCAATGTTGTTCAGCAATACCGCTGTCATATTATTCAAACCTGTTTCTGTAAGATCTGCCAGCACGTCTGTTACTTCACCCGGATGTTTGAACCACTTCCAGTTTTGCGGTGTGGCAATACTCCGGTCATTGGCCAGGTAGCTCTCCGCATCTGCCTTCTCTGCATCATTCCAGAAGAAACGCACCCTCACTCCTCCATTGACGGTGAGCGGAGCCCCGGTGTAGGTGATCTGCAGCATGCGGCGCATCAGTTGTGTTCCGTAGTCTGTGCCACCAGCCTTACCTAGTTCGGTATCCATATCCCGGTTAACGGAAATATAAACGGAGAACTCGGAAGGATTGATGGTATTACCATTCGGGTCGATGGCAGCAATATATTGATCAGGATTTGCAGGATCTTTGAAATAGAGCATACCGTTTGCATCAAGACATACGTTGCTGGTGGTGGCATCAGTTCCATCGGGCACCAGGAAGGCTTCAGCGGCCTGTACATTGCGTGTTACCAGCGTGAATACATCGCCGTTGGCAAAGCTGCCCACGTTATCGAACCGCACTGTGGTGCCGTCCAGCTCAGTGGCGGGCACCAGCACGTAATCCGTGGGGGACAGTGTACCGAAATTACCGCTGCCGGTCTTGTCGATCAGCAGGGCATAGTGTTCCAGTACAGTTCCACCGGGTGTGAGGCCGGTCAGGTCGAACTTAAGCGTTACCGGTTGCGCAGCATTGTCGAAATTGGTCAACTGCACTTTCCATTCACGGCTCAGCCGCTCTGTGATGCAACCCGGCAGGTCTGCCGTGCTGATCGTTACCGCACCGGGGTTCGCGCTCCACATGAAATAGCTCATATCCGATGCAAAAGTTGCGGTATTGGAGATATTATCTGCGGAAATTCCGCCCAATCCTATTGTCAATACTGCACCGTCATTGACGCTGCGGCTTTGTTTCTGTACCAGCGCAGTCGCATCATCCCGACCGATACCCGCGATATTTATATTATACGTGCCATTAACGGCTGCTTCCCATATGCTGGTCGTTCCGTCGGTGGCCAGATAATCCTGCGGCGAAGTCTGGTCAAGTGTAATGCCGTATTTAACACCCAGGTAAGACTCCACCTGTTGAGCCTCGGCAGTGGTGAGTGCTGCCTTATATACGATGACCTCTGGTATTTTACCATTAAAGATACGGGGGTCGAAAGTAGCGCCGCCGGTAGTGCGGCCACCAACCTCAAAGTTGAGGCCGTCGTTCTGGGTAGCGCAGTTGGTTCCCAAAGGCCCTTGTTTACCGTTCAACCAGGTGCTTCCTCCCAATGAGTTATTGGGACTGATATAAGCAGCCCTTGCAACAACAGGCGCCGAGCTGGTGGGCGTAGACGGGCTTACCAGGCATCCGCTGCCATCCATTGTATAATTGCCGTTGACAAGATTGATGAGCCCTCTGCCTGAGATGCTGCCCACCCAATCTCCGTTCGTTGCGAAGATACCGGCCAGGTCTGCCTGGGTTCCTTCACGGTTGGCCACGGAGAATATTGAGATCGGGTTGGTAGAATTCCAGGCCGAAATGGCGCTTCCTTTCAGCGATCTGTTCACAGCACCTGTAAAGTCTACAGAGGGGTTAAAGTTGATCGCAACAGGTTCAAGCGTGATTGCTGCGGTAGGCGTAATCGGGTCTGTATGGGAGATTGTGGACGCACGCAGCTCTGTAGCAACATTATTGCTGCCGCTCTGGTCGATCCACTGCTCTACTTCATTGCCGGCATTCGCCTGTACGCCTGCATCGGCCTTCACCCATAATATATCCCCCAATACGCCGCCCGGTGCAGTTACCAGTGCGGCAAAGGTGAAATATTGGGCATTATTCAAATCTACAGTAGCGGCATAATAATCTTCACCACCGACAGTGATCAGCGAGAGTGTGCTGTACTGGTCATTCTCATCAATGGTCTCATCATTGCTCACCACCAGTTGCAGCGAAGAAACGGTGGGGGAAACGATAGACGCGGGAACGGCGATCTGTACATTTCCTACTGTGCCGGTTTCCTGCACTTTCCATATCCTCGTCATGCGGGCAGTAATACCCGGTTTGGTGGTCATGCCGGTGGCGAAGGCTGTAGAAGCACCGTCGTCCCCCCATATCATATATGCTTTGTCTGCCGTGAAAGTATTAGTATTGGCCAGGTTGTCCGCCGCAATGCCGCCAAGGCCCACTATGGGCTGGAAGCCGGTGTTAATGCTTCGTGACTGCTTCTGGTTCAGGCCTTCCACGTCATCACGACCGATACCGGTGATATTATTTTTGTAAGTGGTGTTGGCTGTGGCATCCCATATCTGGGTACCGTCAGTAGCCAGGTAATCTGTAGCAGCAGTCTGATCTATCGTATAGCCGTACTTGATGGCCAGGTAAGTAGACACGCGTTGCAGTTCATTGGCGGTTAACGCATTGGGATATACGATAACGTCCCCAATGGTGCCGTTCCAGGCCTGCGCAGCATCCCATGGAGCGTTACCTATCCGGGCGTCGCCGTTGCCTGTGTTCCAGGGCCGGCCTATCGGCCCGCCTAGAATTCCCATCTTGCTATACAGGGTAGCATTGCCACCACTGCCTGCCCATACGCCCACCATTTCGTTAAACACACCTGGTTGCCAGTTTCCGGCAGGGCTTGTTACGTCATTGGCATATCCCACAAAACCGGCTGTTCCATTTCCTCCTACCACCGCAATACCAGTACCCGTGTTGGTTCCCGCCGCACCGTATCCAAGAATAAACTTCTGAACACCAGCGATTGTGGTTAAACTACCAGTACCGAAGAATGTTCTCGCGCTGGTGCCTACCGGCAGTTTGGTGATATCAAGATTCAGGTAATCCGCCCCGTCAAATTTCACTACAGGATTAAAGTTGGTATTGTCTACCGGGTTGTTCAGGTAAAGGGGCTGACTGGCCGGCACAGTTGTTTGTGTAGCGTTGTTCAGCTCGGATGCGTAATCCGTCCAGCCGCTGATAGCCGTATTGTCGATAGTGCTGGAAGTACCTGCGTCAGGACGCAGCCAGAGTGAAGTACCCACCACACCGCCAGGCGCCTTGATATAAGATGCGAAGCTGAAGTATTGTCCACTGGTCAGATCAATGCTGGCTGCATAATGTTTCACGCCATTCAGCATGATCTCGCTTACCGGGATGAACTGGTCCGTTCCGTCCAATGTGGCGTCACCGCTCAGCACCAGGTAGGTTTCCGCGGCGTTGGGCAATGCATCATAAGGCACTGCTACCTGTACGCTTCCAACAGTACCTGTTTCCTGTACTTTCCAGATACGCGCCATACGGTAATTCACGGCCGGGTTGCCGGTGATCGCTGTTTTGAACAGTGTGCTGGCGCCGTCATCGCCCCAAACCATGTAGCTTCTATCAACTGTAAAGCCGTTGGTGTTGGCAAGGTTGGTCTCGGCCAGGCTGCCCAAAGCGATGGCAAGCTGCATACCCGTGTTTGAGCTCCGGCTCTGTTTCTGCGAAAGGTCTTCAGTATCATCACGGCCTATACCGGCGATATTGTTTTTATATGTTACGTTGATTGACGCGTCCCACACTTTGGTGGTACCGTCGGTTGCCAGGTAGTCGGTAGCGCCGTTGTTCAGCGTAATGCCGTACTTGATGGCCATATATGTATTGATACGCTGCTGCTCATTCGGCGTCAGCGCATTGGCGTAAACGATCAGGTCGCCCATGCGGCCGCTGTAGGAGTTCGTGTTGGATCCCAACTGGAAAATGCTGTTGTTACCGCTAAATGTGCTGGTATTATTACCAGTGGCCACACTTAAACCATTTTTGTAAATGGCCTGCCTGTTGGCAGCAAGACTAATATCGCTGGTAGTAGTCCAGAGAATAACCTGGTTACTGATATCTCCTGCGTTGTAGGTAAGGCGGTTGCTGACATAAGGAGCATCCCAGTAAACAATATTGTCGCCCCAGGTGGCATGCAGTGTAAACTGGGTGCCTGTACCAGCTTGTTCGGTAAAAATAACGGTGTTAACAGGAGTCGTTTGACTGGCTGCAAAGAAGGCGTTGGCAGCGGTATAGCTGCCTGTCTTGAGGAACGAGTTACCTGCCATCGAATGGGGAGCGCCATTGAACCTGACCACAGGGTTAAAGTTCATATTGCTGGCGGCGTTGTTATGATACAATGGCTGATTGGCCGGTGTTGCCTGCGCAACATTATTCATGTTGGGGCTGTAATCGTTCCAACTGCTTATCGGTGTATTGTCTGCGGTGGCGGAAGTTCCTATATCCGCACGCAGCCATACCAGTGTGCCGCTGCTTACACCACCCGGATATTTCACCGGAGCGCCAAAGGTGAAATATACACCATCGGGCATCAGGCTGGTATTGAGCGTTACCGTCTTGTCGATAGTCACCGGCAATTCCTGGTCGATCGTAGCAAATGTAGGATCTGTGCTGATCAGCAGGTATACATCCGTGCCTGTTGCATCTGCTTTCAGGATAATATCCTGGTCGGCCCAGTTGGTTTTAGCCACCTTCCAGACGCGGGGCAGGCGGCGGGTTGCGTTCGTACCGCTCACCACAGTGGCGTATGAGGTAGCGGACAAACCATTATCTGCAAATACGAAGAAAGATTTATCGTTGGTGATGGTATTGGCGTTCTGCTCGTTGGTGAGCGCAATGCTGTTGCCAAGTGATATGGTCACAAAGCCATCATCTACGCTGAGGGATTGTTTGGTGTTCAAACTGGTCGCATCGTCCCTGCCTATGCCGGTGATGGAGTTTTTGTAAGTAGCGTCCGCCGTCCAGTACGGGGCTCCATCTGTATCAACGTAGTTGGTAGCACCGCCATTCAGCGTAATGCCGTATTTAAGGCCCAGGTAAGATTCTACGGACTGGCGTTCTGCATCGGAAAGCACGCGGTCATATGCGATCACTTCTCCCATGCTGCCCTTCCAGTAAAGTCCGCGGGCAGCGATGGTACGGGAACCTATAGAAACGAGATTGGCAGTGAGTGGCGTTAAGTTGATGGTGCCCTGGTTATCAAATGCGTAGTTTTCAAAGACACGTATACCGTTAGGTGTATTATTCGTCTGCGTGCCGCTGAAAATATAAGGTTTACCAAGCTGTTTCGGTTTAACACCGTTTACTGCCACAACTGATGCGGCATTCTGCAGGTACTGCAGAACGTTGCCTGAGACCATCCGGAATTCCATTCCATGAGCTGTGCCGACTGCGCCTGAACTTAAAATATCTCCCAACCCCAAACCGCTGGCAACCGCAAAGATGGTGGCCGTAGAAGGATTTATTCGTGTAGTCGCAATATCCAAAAAGTCGTCCGTACCGTCGAAAACAAGACTGTAATTGAAATTCAGGCCCTTTGCATCTGTGATGGGCTGGCCGGCTACGGCAGACTGCAATGCATTGTTACCAAAGTTGCTGTAGTCGCTCCACTGTGCACCGCTGGACTTTCCATCATCCGCACGCAGCCAGAACGTAATGCCATCCCTCACACCATTCGGACCTCTCACCATCCTGGCGAAAGTAAAGTATCCATTATCAGGCAGCAGGCCGCTGTTAATGGTAACGGTGTTATCGTCATTCATCACGTAGGCGGCGTCACCTGCGCCGAAGGTTGCATCAGCACTCACCAGCAGGTAGGTTTCCGCGCTGCCGCCGGATAATCTGATCGTAATATCCTGGTCGGCCCAGTTGGTTTTCTGTACTTTGAAAATGCGGGCCATGCGCTGGCTGACATTGTTGATGCCGGTCACCGGTGTCAGGAAAGTAACAGCACCGTTGTCGTCCCCGAAGCTGAGGAAAGAAAGATTGTTGGTGATCTCCGTTGCATTTGCAGCATTGGACTCCGCAACAGCGGGACCGGCAGCGATGGTAACGATACCGTTCTCCGAGTTGAGGGACTGTTTCTGGTTCAGCATGCCCCTGTCATCACGACCGATGCCGGTGATGCGCCGGGAGTAGCTGCCGCCTTCGGCGGCTTGCCACATGGTAGTAGTACCATCGCTGGCCAGGTAGTCCATAGGCACATCGATGCCCAATGTAAGGCCGTACCGGAGCGCCATGTAGGATTGCACCTGCTGGCGTTCCACAGCGCTCAGCTTGCGGGAGTAGACGACTATTTCCGGAATATCCCCATTGAAGGGGGCGTTGTGGCCAGCCCCGATATAATCTTTGGCGCCTGCCGGAGATACAAAGCTCACTGCATTGGCGGCGGCGGTTGCCAGCACCTTCCCGTCAATACCGGCCGCCCAGTCGTTGGTGGCGCTCCAGATGTTCAGCATATGCGGATTGCGCACATTCACCCCCGCCGGGTAAGCAAAATTACGCCGGGCAGTGCCGGAACCGAAATACGTATAGTGGTTACTGTTACTCCATGTATATGTTCCCTGGTTGCTGGCATAGGTGCCGCCAAACTCAAAGGGATAGTGCAAAGTGGCTGCAGTGTTATCAAGATTGGACGACTGTACGGAGAATATTTCACCTGCCGTAAAGGTGTTTGCAAATTCCGGCAGCGAGAAGTAGGTAGCGCCGGCAAAGCCTACGCCGGGGTTGAAGTTGAAAGACGCCGGTTTCCATGCCGCCACATTTCCATTGACCTTAGGCCAAACGCGACCGGAGGGGCTCAGTTCTTTCCATTGTGTAACGTTGTTACCACCTGTGATGCCTGCATCCGCGCGGGCCCATACTTCCAGTCCTGCTGCAACACCGGCAGGAGCGGATTGTTCGATGGCGAAAGTAAAGTAGGCTCCATCCGGCAGAAGATCACTGTCCAGTGTTACCAATCCTTGTGCATCCAGCTGGTAAACCTCATCTCCTGCTCCGAAAGTCGCATCACTGCTCACCAGCAAGTATTTCGTACTGTCCGCTCCCATCAGTGCCAGGCTGATATTGCTCTTGGCCCAGTTGGTGCGGTCAATTTTAAAAATGCGCGCCATCCGCAGGGTAGCATCGCCCAGCCCGTTAACGGTCTGGGTGTAGGTAACTGCTCCCCCGTTATCGCTGAAAGCAAAGAAAGAAAGATCATTGTCAATATTGGTGGGGTTCTCCTTGTTGGAAGGGTAAAAGACGCTGCCTGCTGCAATGCTGACATTGGCGCCGTCTACCTGGGAGCGGCTTTGCTTTTGGAGCAGTGTGCCGTTATCGTCCCTGCCGATGCCGGTGATGCGCTGGCCGTAACCGGCATTTTTGGTTGCGGTCCACATCCGGGCCGTACCGTTGCTGGCGATGTAGTCAGTCGCAGCGCCTGCGGCAGTTTGCAGGGTGAGACCATATTTCAGGGCCAGGTAACTGTTCACCTGTATCCGTTCAGCATCGCTCAGGCGTCTGTTATAGAAGATCACCTCGGAGATGCGGCCGTTGAAGATGGAACTATGACCCGCGCCAATAGCTGTATTGAGAGCAGCGTGTCTCGAGAAATCAACTGTAAGTGTTGTACTGCTGCCTATCGTTTTGCCGTCGAAATTCAGCGACCAGTTGCCGGGAGCACTCCAGTTATTTAATATATGGGCGCGATTCATGTTGATGCCGCCCAACGGGAAGCCCGGCCGCGTACTGATGCCAAAGTGCGTATAGTGATTGCCATTACTATAGTGATAATGTTGTGCGGTCATGTTTACTGGGTCGCCACCAAACTCAAACGGGAAGCTGGGCGCGGTAGCAGTAGCCGCCAGATTCGAGAACTGTACAGAGAATATCTCTCCGGCTGTATATCCGTTTGTAAAGACCGGCACAGTAAAATAACTGTTGCCGGTGAAGTTCACACCCGGGTTATAGTTAATGGCGTTCGCCTGCCAGGGAAGGATAACACCGGGATGAGCTTTGGACCATTCCCTTTGCACAGCCTGGTCATCCCAGGAGCTGACGTTGTTATCAACCGCCCTTATACCCGCATCGGCCTTTACCCATGCCTGCAGATCTGTAGCCACCCCGCCGGGGAAACGCTGCTGCTTGCCAAAGGTAAAGAACACGCCATCGGCCAGATCGGCACTGGAGAGTGTAACTGTACCATTGCTGCCCAACTTCAACTCCCGGGTGAGTGTACCGAAGTCAGCGGCTGTGCTGACAAGCAGGTAGTTGTCCTGCGATCCGCCTTCCAGTTGCAGCGTTACCTGCTGGGTATTATCCCACGCGGTGGTTTTCTGCACTTTCCAGATGCGGCCCATGCGGTGCGTTACGTTGGCGCCGGTCACTGCCGTGAAGTAATTGGTGGCGCCGCCGTTGTCGCTAAATACCAGGAAGGCTTTATCGTTCGTGAAAGTATTTGTATTGGCGGCGTTGGACGCAACAATAACATCACCCAGCGCGATGGTCACCATACCAGTGTCCTGGCTGAGCGACTGCTTCTGGTTCAGCATCGTGCATTCATCACGGCCAATGCCGGTGATCCGTCTGCCGTAGCCTGTATTGTTTGCGGCAGTGTACATTTGCACCGTGCCGTCGCTTGTAACATAGTTGCTTGCCCCGTTATTGAGCGTGATGCCGTATTTCAGCGCCATATAGGATTCTATACGCTCCACCTCTTCCGGCAGCAGATCACGGTTATAAATGAATACTTCCGGCACCAGGACTTTCGAATATTCTCCGTAGGTCGCGGCACCCACGTCCAGCGTCCAAACGGACGCATCTGAAGTAGCGCCTGTTTTCAACGCTGCACCACTGCCCCGGAATTCATAGGCCCCTGCGGCAGCACGCTGATAAGAATACATCCTGCCTTTGGTGCTGATGGCAGCGCCTGTATTCAACCAGCCTTCCACATATAAACGGTCTTCATACCCTGCATGCCAGCCAAACAGCTTGTTGCCTGTAGAGCTGGTGAACACGCGTCCCGTCTGCGAACCTTCCAGTTCGGCCATCCCCATCAGGGTATAAGCACCGGTAACAGCGGCAGCGGCGGGCACACGATGGGCGTCGTTGCCATCGTAATAAATAGCAGGATTGAAATTCACCAGACTGGCAGTGCCATCCGGGTCGCCTACTACCGTCATATGGTTGGCGTTACCGGAAATATCGCCCCAGTTCACGCCGTCTACCGCCTGGTCCGCACGGTACCAGGCCACGATGCCGTCATTTACACAAGCCGGGCCGGCAAAGGTCATGGGTATGCTGTTACCGAATTCCGAAGTGCCGCAGTCATTGGCGGGAATACGAAGCGTAGCCGTCCAGAAACCCAGGCCCGTAGCGCCCGGACCGGCATTGTAGGTGATCGTTTGCGTGGAAGCGCCCGCGCTTACATTCGGTATGGAGGTAACAAAATATTGCCCGCTCGTTTTACTCGTAGCGGGATCGTTGGCATAAATATCTATCGCGTATTGCGCGCCGGCCGTTATATTCGGGATAGTTAGCTGGAGCTCGTATTGCCCTCCTCCGAGCGGGACAGACGATACCAGCACCGGCGTACGATTGGTGGCGGCTGTATAAGTACAGTTGCCCGCGGGATTTGAAATACCCAGACCGGCATTATTATAAATAGAGTTATTGGTGATGACCACCTTGTTAGGTGCATCGTTATTGACACCCGATCCACCATTATCATATAACACGCACCCACTCACCTGCGCGTCCGTTACGCCCGCGCCACCGTAGAACCAGATGCCATGATTGGCGCTATTGACTACCGTATCACCCGTCAGGTCATAATCAGAAACCGCATTGGCGCCATTGAGCACGATACCGGACCGGGTGTTGTTCCTGAAAGAAGAGTTGACAATATCTACATTGCTACGCGCGAAGTTCCCACCAAATTCAATACCATCCTCGTTCGCGGTAAATCTTGAATTGGAAACCAGGAAGTTGGTCGCCGCTGCCACCACAACTATCCCCTCGTTATCAAATTCATTGAACGATACGTTATCGATCGTTACGTCGGTTGCCGCGCCCAGGAAAGCGATGCCATGAATCCCATCAACCGTATTGGCCGGCTTGTCGCCATCCAGTACCGAATTGGTGATGTTAACACCGTTTGCTGTGGTTTCGAACCTGATAAAAGAAGAACCGCCGTGAAGACCCGGCATCCTGTTCTCCATCAGGACCTGGTTGATCGTGATATTGCTGGCAGCGCCATTGAACCAGATATTATAAATATCGTTCTCATTGATATTGATCGTATCCAGTGTTATATTGTCCGCAGTATTGTCGAAGCGGATGGCATAGTCCCCGTCATTATCGGCGCCAATTACATCCATATCCGCTGTAAACCTGTTCAGCTCTATATTGGTGCTAACAAAATCGCTGTAAAAACCCAGGGCCACGCCGCTCCACAAGCTGTCGATAGTGACATTCCGGAACATAATGTTATTCGCCGTTTCTACCGCACCGCCGGTATTGTCCAGCACGATGCCGTTCTGAAAACCGCTGATATTGGAATTCGTCAGCGTCCACCCGTTCACCGCTGCGTCGCGGAACACAATACCTTCCCCGCCACGTACATTCCCTGCAGAGCTTAAATGGATATTATCCATCACCAGGTTCGTTTGCATGCCGCCTGTAAAATAAAACGCGCGCCCATAGTAAGAGCCGCTGGCTGGTTGAATATCGTTGGAAATAATATTCCTTACGGTCAGGTCGGTGGATGCGCCCCGCACCCACATGAACGCATTCAGGAAATTGCCGACTGTGCTGAAGGAACGGATATTTTCAATGGTGATACCCGTCCTGTTCGCAAAAATATCCACGTTGATATCACCGTTGTTCTGCAACGTGAAGTTCCGCACTGTCACACTGTCCGCATCGATCACAAAAGGATTGACAATGGCATCGGCGCCGGTCGAAAACAGCGTGATCTTGTTCTCCCCGTCGATGGTCAGCTTCTTTACGGTAATGGTCGGCATCGTTGACACCAGCGTGATCTGCCCGTGCACATTGAACACGATCTCATGCGGACCCGGCCCCGCCGCGTTTGCATCCAATATTGCCTGCCTGAATGAACCCGGCCCGGAATCATTGGTATTCGTTACCGGAAATGTGGCTGCCTTTGCAAAAGCAGCCGCTAACAAACAACAAATTACTAAAAGGTACCGGGAATACGCACGCATACGCAGCCAGGAAAGGAGTGTAAAATTCCTCATAGGAGTTACTGGTTAATGAAAAACGATATTCGGGAAAGGGTTTTTTAGCTTTCTCGCCCACATGGGTTATGGTTATGCACTGCTAAATTAATTGAAGGACGACAGGGCGCTTATAGAATAAGTACGTAGCGGCTGTAGTATAAATTCTACTTTTATCAAAAGCCGGGAACGGAATATACATCCTGTTCAAAATATACTACATTTGTTTATCCTTGATTTGGCGGGCTGAAGAGCTGTGAGCAAACAAACATATACTATGAAAAGCATTCTTGTTGCGGATGACCATTCCATTGTTCGTCTGGGCGTTTCGCATATCATTTCTACATTATCCATTCCTGTAAAGATCACGGAGGCGGAAACCTTTGACCAGGTGATCGCTTCGCTGGAAAAACAATCTTTTGACGTACTGATCCTTGACATTAATATTCCGGGAGGAAACAACCTGCAGATGATAGATGCCGTAAAACTGCGGCAACCGCAGATCAAGGTGCTGATCTTCTCCGGATATGACGAGCAGTTGTTCGCGATCAATTATATACAAGCTGGTGCGGACGGATACCTGATGAAGTACACACCGGAAGAAGAGATCAGGCTGGCTATCCTTACCGTGCTGAAACAGGAAAAGTATATGAGCGCCGTTACCCGGCAGCAGATGCTCAATATGCTGAACAACCAGCGCGCTCCTGTCATCAATCCTTTATCCTCTCTCTCTCCACGGGAAATAGAGGTCATGAACCTGCTTACCAAAGGCGTACCGATCGCCAGAATTGCGGAAACACTGCATTTACAGATCACCACCGTCAGCACTTACAAGACCCGCATCTTTGAAAAACTGGGCATTTCCAATATTGTGGAATTGCTGGAAAAAGTAAAGATGTACAGCACCCCGGGTTAATTCAGACGCAGCAATATCTCCATGCGTGTGCCGGCATCTTCATTGGCATGTACCACCAGCTTTCCGTTGATCTGCTGCAAAAGTTCCAGCACGATCATCAGACCAACGCCCTGCTGCATGGATAGCAACCATTTTTCATCGGACAGCTCCCGGCCATTCCCGTTGATCCAGTCCCGCATCTCCGGGGACATTCCAATACCGGTATCGGATATCCTGATGGATACCACACCATCCTCACAGGATGCGGCCATACCTACATAACCGGCCGTAGTATATTTTACAGCATTATCCAGCAGATTATTGACCACTATGGCCAGTAGCTGGCGGTTTACCGGCACTTTCAGATCCGGGCTCGTATTATTGTATATCCTGATGGCTCTGGATTCGGCTATAGGACGGAAAATACCGGCTTTTTCCTCCAGCAGCTCATACAGGTCCACATGCTGAATAGCAGCATGGTTGTCCATGACCTGCATTTTCATGTACTGAATGAGGTTCTCTACCAGGTGGTACATGCGGTAGACCGATTCATGCATGGCGCCCGAACGCCGGTCTTGCTGCGCTGTTGTGGAAGACAACAGCAAAAGGTACTTCATGGGGGTTTTGATATCATGCGTGATAGCGGTGATAAGGTGTTGCTGCATCTGGCTCTTGCGGTGCAGCTGCTGTTCCGATGCCTGCAGGAACAGGAGCGTCTCCTGCAATTCCCTTGTGCGTTCCTCCACACGTTGCTGAAGCATCTGGTTTTTATGATGAATATATTTTACACGCCAGCGTACATATACAAATATCAGCAACCCCAGGAGAAAGATGGCAGCAACTCTGAACCAGGCCGTTTCGAACCATGCCGGACGCACGATCAGCGTGATGATCTTCTCGGAATAATTATTAAGCCCGAACCCGTTGATCTTGCGGATATGGAGTTTGTACTCGCCCGAGTGCATTCCGGAGAATGAGATCACGCCTTTATCTTCCACCGGTAACCAGACCTTCCCGGCTCCATCCACCAGGGCATAGTCCATCTGTACATTATATCCATCTCCAAAATAAGGGGTGCTGACATGCAGCGCCAGGCGCAGAAACTGATTGGGGAGGTTGACCGTATCGCCCACGGCTATAGCCTGGTTATCCAGCATAACCTGGTCTATGATCAAGGGCCCTTTCGGCAACTCCGGCCTGACGTCTGCCGGAGAGAATTGCACCAGGCCCTCCATAGCCGGTAATGATATCCGTCCATCCTGCAGTTTGAGCGCACAGGGCTGACATCCTCCATTGAACTCGTTCGTCAGAAAACCGTGTTCTTTTGCATAATAGAGATAGTACACATAGTCCTGCCGGCCTTCCGCGTACGCCATCAGATCAGCTCTGGCTGCCTGAAAAAGCCCTTTATTGGTCGGGATCCAGAAAAAACCCCTGTCATCTGCTGCAATGCAGTGAGCCGTATTGAGGTAGTCGAGTTTGTCTTTGGGCAGTGAGATGAGCTTGTTTTGCCGGTACAGGAAAAAACCGCTGTCATAAGTGGTGATCCATACTTCATCCTTCGCCGGAATAAAGAGGCTGCGGATGTAGCGGTCGTTGAATTCCGAAAGCGTGTCAATATGCCGGGACGGGAGATGGATCCTTACAAGCCCCTTGCCGCCACCTACCCACAGCAATTCAGGGATTTCATGCAGTATGAAGGAAGCATCCTTTACATCTCCGGAGTACAGGACAGGATCCGGCGCGGATGCATCGAGGGAATAAAGCCCTGCATTCTTTGTTCCGATCCACAGGCGGTTGCTGTACCCGAGATACAATTGGGTAACTTCATCTTTTTCAAAGGAAAAACTCCAGAGCACTTTCGTGATCTTTGGATCATATCTATATACCGTCGATTTATTCTTATACCAGTAGCATCCCTGTTCATCCCGCAGCATACTGTACCGGTCCCACTGCGCATGCCTGGATTTCATCAGGTCCACGTATTCCGCCCTCCCATTCCTGCCAAATACAATACCCTGAGCCGTCACTATCCCGCTATCGCCATAAGGCGCCTGCGCATAGAATACATTATTCTGCTCATCGGGAGAAATAAAAGGATGGAAATGTTTACGGGTGTAGATGTACAATCCTTTAGACCGGCTACCCATGAACACCCGCTCCTGCTCCTCATCATAATAAACAGAAATAATATTGTTCCTGTCGAAATCAAACCGGCCTACGATCTCTCTCGTTTGCATTCCCCCTTCAGGCGAAACGGTCATATAATAGCATTTTTTGTCCTGATACAGGAACAATTGCTCTGCCACATAATTCCAGTAAAGCCTGCTCGTTCCCCTTGCCGCATTGAGCCCACCCGTCACCGGAACCTGCTGCACCGTATCCATGTTGAAGGTTACAAACTTTCCGGGTGCGGGCATGTGGTATAACTTCCGGCCAATGGTGAAGAAGGTCCAGGGACTGTGGTTACGGTATGCAAACGCATATTGTACGTTTCCCTTGCGTATGTAAGCTATGGAATCCCGGCTGATCCGGAAAAATGCCTGCGCTGATATCGGGATCACATACCGTTCCGAGTTGATAAGGCCGGCAAATATATTCGGCAACCCTGTAACAGGATAAACACCTACGGTATCATGATAAACCAGGTATTCATATTTATCCGGAGAGGCAGGGACCTTTTTATATTCTTCAGCATATCCATTCTTTATGGACAATACCTGGTGCTTTTCGGTACGCGCAAATAATCCTTTTCTGCCGTTGCCCGGATAAATGTAGGAAATGCGGCTGTTGCCGAAACTGCGGAAACGGGTGCCTTCAAAGCGCACCAGCCCATTTTCGGTAGCCAGCCACAGAAAGCCCGCCCCGTCGGGTGCAATAAATTTCACACTGTTTTGCGGCAAGCCGTTCTCATCAGTAAAATGCTGGATATGGTAGCCCGTTGTGTCCTCCTCATGGGCATGGACAATAATAGGTACACAGAAAAGCAGCAGGATAGCCGTTAATTTCATTCTCATGCCTGAACAAACACTTACTTACGCGGTGTCATTCTATATAGGGAAGCGCATTAGTGATATGCCGGCATACGGCTTCATATTCAATAATACTTTCACATATAGGGTATAGTAGATGTACTATATTGCAAATATATGATAGATGATTCGGAATCCTAATGTTTTTTTCACATTCAGAATAACGGGCCCGGCTCCTGCTCTACCGGCTCCTCTCCCGCCCTGAAAATCCTGGCCCTCAGTGGTCCGCGCAGGGACATGGTATTTCCATTCACTTCGATCCAGCTTCCTTCCCTTAATCCGATAACGGGGATCTCCTGTTGGGTATGAAACTCCCTGATGCGGGTTTCCCTGGTTTCCCCCATATGCAGCAGGCCGGGAACCGGATCAAGATAATGCGGGTTGAGATTGAAAGGCACCAGTCCCATAGTAACGAAGCTCGGCGGATAAACAATGGGCATATCATTGGTCGTTTGCATATTGATGCCGGCAATATTACTGCCGGCGCTGGCGCCGAGGTAAGGCGTCCCTTTTTCCACTGCTGTTTTCAACACGTCCATTAATTGCTGTTCATGCAACTGTTTTACCAGCAGGAAGGTATTTCCGCCACCCGTAAAGAATCCTTCCGCCTGATGCAGTGCCTCTACCGGCGAGGCAAAGGTATGCAGCCCTTTCACGGCAATTCCCGCACCAGCAAATGCAGATGCGGCACGGGCAGTATAATCATCATGAGAAATACCGCCGGGCCGTGCATAAGGAATAAATATGATCTCTCTGATACCCTCGAAAAGCTTTTGTATCACAGGTTGCAGGTAGGCCAGGTATTCACCGCCCGGTAAAGTGGATGTACTGGCCAGAACGATATGCTTCATGCCTCAAAAATATTACTTATCCGTATATTGCAGATAATTTTAAATCAATTGCCATGTCAATCACATCACAGGCGGAACTGCTGGGTATGCAGCAAGCCAGCGAAGCCGTTGCGGTTACACTCAGAAGCATGCGCGAGTTTGCCAGGCCAGGCATGAGCACTGCTGAACTGGATGAATACGGTCGCGCCCTGCTGGAGCGTTTCGGTGCCAAATCCGCCCCCAAACTTACTTACGGCTTCCCGGGATGGACCTGTATCAGTGTGAACAACGAGATCGCCCATGGCATCCCTTCGGCAAAGACTATCCTGCAGGAAGGAGACCTGGTGAATGTGGACGTGTCCGCCGAACTGGATGGTTTCTGGGCGGACAATGGCGGATCATTTGTGCTGGGGCGGGATCTCCATCAGCACCAGCAACTGGTCAATGCCTCCAGCGATATTCTCCGGATCGCCATTGCCAATATCCGCGACGGGGTGCGCATAGCCCAGGTAGGCGGGATCATTGAAACGGAAGCGCGGAAACGCGGTTACACCGTCATCCGGAACCTCACCGGCCACGGCATCGGCAGAGGCCTGCATGAAGAACCGCATTCCATCGCCAACTATTATGACAAATACAACAGGTCACGCTTCCGGAAGAATGCCGTGGTAGCCATTGAGACATTCATTTCCACCAAAGGCAACTGGGCCTACGAAGGCAGCGACGGCTGGACGCTCTCCGGCAAAAAGGGCGCCTATACCGCCCAGCACGAACATACCATTATGGTCACGGATGGCGAGCCGCTGATATTTACCCGGGAGAACGGGGTGACCGCTATCTGAGGTATAAAGCGGGGAAAATGCTGATTTCTTTTGATATCTTGACCCAAATCCCTGTTGCATGACCTCCACCCAACGCATTGCCGCCATCGACATCACCCGTGCGCTTACCATGTTACTGATGATCTTTGTGAACGACCTCTGGTCGCTCCACGACATTCCGTTGTGGCTGGAGCATACTGCCGCGGAAGAAGACGGCATGGGCCTGGCGGACACGGTTTTTCCGGCTTTCCTTTTCATTGTGGGGATGAGCATCCCTTACGCCATTGCCAACCGCATCAAAAAAGGCGATACCACCGGCCAGTTGCTCCGGCATGTGCTGGAGCGTTCTGTCGCTTTGCTGGTGATGGGCCTTTTTCTCGTCAACGGGGAAAACCTCCATGCGGAAGCCACAGGCATTCCGCGCGGCGTATGGAACATCCTCAGCTGCCTCTCCTTTATTTTCATCTGGAACCAATATCCCCCATCCTGGTCCCCACTGGCCCGGAACATCCTGAAGGGCACCGGTATCATTATTCTGCTGCTGCTGGCCTGGATCTGCCGTTGCGGGCAGGGAACGGAGATAACCCGTTTTGGTACGCACTGGTGGGGTATCCTCGGACTGATCGGCTGGGCCTATTTTGTCAGCGCCATGATCTTTGTGGCCGGAAAAGGGCGTTTTACCGTGAATGTTGTTGCCTGGCTGTGCTGCCTTATGCTGAGCATGGCCACGCATGGCCGGCTGTTCACTTATCCGCATTGGCTGAGTACCATCCTCGGTCCTGTTGCATACGGCGCCATGCCCGCGCTGGTGTTGGGCGGCGTAGTGGTATCCCAGCTCTTCCGGCGCTACAGCGCAGCGGGACAGTGGAAAATGGTGACCGGCGTATTGCCGGCACTGGGCGCTGTATTGCTGATGGCAGGATTCCTGACGCGCCCGGTATTCGAAATATCAAAGATCAGGGCTACCCCTAGCTGGGTGCTGATCTGCAGCGCCATCACCATCGGCTTGTTCGTATTTACCTACTGGCTGGGCGACCTGAAGCAGAAGGCGCACTGGTTCCGCGTGATCGGACCGGCCGGCTCAGATACGCTGCTCTGCTACCTCATCCCCTATTTCATTTACGCTATCATGGGAATGACCGGCGCAGCGTTACCGGCGATCATGCTGGGCGGGGCGATCGGTATAGGAAAATCCCTGCTGTTTGCCGTACTGATGATACAGATCGCGGGACTGCTCAGTAAACAGGGAATCCGTCTGAAACTGTAACTTTACCACATGATCAACATAACAAATGAATACCTGCAGGTAAAGATCAGCACGAAAGGAGCTGAACTGCAAAGTATTATCCGGAAAGACAATCAGCTGGAATATCTCTGGAGCGGCGACCCGGCCTTCTGGGGAAAGAAAAGCCCCGTGTTGTTCCCCATCGTGGGCAACCTGAAGAACAACACCTATTCCTTCAAAGGCGAACCTTACCAGCTAAGCCGCCATGGCTTCGCGCGGGATATGGAATTTGAGGTCATCGAGCATACGGAAAGCGCGGTTACGCTCAACCTTAGCGACAGCCAGACCACGCGCAAGAACTACCCTTTTCCCTTCAGCCTGAATATCCGGTATTCCCTGCAGGATGCTTCGCTGACCGTCAGCTATGAAGTGCAGAATACCGGCGATGACACCATGTATTTTTCCATCGGCGCACATCCCGCATTCAAAGTACCGCTGGAAGAAGGCATGACGTATGAAGATTATACCCTGCATTTCAATGAGACAGAAACAGCAGATGTATGGATGCTTTCCACATCAGGAGAACTGTCCCGCACACCAACACCTTACCTGGAACATACCCGGGAGCTGCCATTGAAAAAAGAACTTTTCGATAACGACGCCCTGGTCTTCAAAAACCTGGCATCTACCGCTATCAGCATCAAAAGTGAGAAAAAACCGCATGGGCTTACGCTGCATTATGCAGGTTTCCCATACATGGGCATCTGGGCGGCAAAGCATGCGGACTTCGTATGTATTGAACCCTGGTGTGGTGTAGCTGACCATGAAGATGCGTCAGGAAAACTGGAAGAGAAGGAAGGCATCGTACCACTTTCACCGGAAGAAATATTCCACCGGCAATGGTCGGTTTTACTTTTCTGAAATTAACAATTTCAAAGGAGTTTGTGCGAATGCGTTATACCATGTATTAACATCCTCTTACAGTTATAAACCGCACCTTTGCATTGGCTAATTGACAAATTAGTCTCTCACTAGCAATCCGGTGAATGACAGTAGCCGGTTGAACGGTTGGTTATTAAATGCAGGCGCCCATCTTCCGATGGGTGTTCCCGTTTAACAGCGGATCGTCTTCTTTTTCTTTACACCGCCCGGCCTGTTGCGTGCAGCGCTGATATATTCTTCAGCCAATGGCACTTTGCAGGCTGTACCATTCATATCCACAGATACAGCGCCGATATTCCGTGCAACGGCTACCGCCTGTTCATGCAGGGCATCAACATAGGTCCCCACTCCTATCACAAATCCATTCATTACATAACGTACGCGGTTCGGGGAGCTGTGAATGGTCTTCTCAATACGCTGCAACAACTTTTTGATCAACGGCAGGTCCAGCTCCTCATCCGCTTTCATGGATACGATGCCCCCGAGCGTGTTCCAGCCGCTGCCGGCGATCAGTTCGTTATCTGAATCTATCCACCGCAGGGCAAGTTCCCAGCCTTCCGGATGCTCTGCGGCTACCCAGGGAACGGAATATTCGCTGATACCCTGGCTGTTGGATGTTTCCGCCCAATGCTGCAGCTGCGCTTCCGTCATCTGTGCGCCGTCTGCGATCAGTGCAGCGAGGTAGCGCGCATCGTACACACCGCTGTCGAACAATGCCAGCGCAAGCGGCACATCCTTTTTTATCTTCTTCTGAAGGATTTTGAGATCAGCCACCTTCGCACCATAAACGGGTTCGGCGGCGCCGTGTTTCATCAGGGTGTTTTTCGTAGATGCGCTGCCGTAAGACCTGATCGCATCCAGTACTTCAGGGAGTTGCATATATGTGGCTTTACGATGGTGGCGGGCGGGTATTATGCCGGCATCTGCTGTTTGAAGGACCTGAATTCTTCCCGCAGCTCGATGAACAGCCGGTCGAACGTATCCATATCTTCCTGCAGCCGGGTATGTAATGTTGTGAGCGCAGCGGGACTGCCCTCACTTTCGGACATCAGCTTGTCAGCCTTCACAATGAGCTGCAACTGGTCATTGACCACTTCCTTCTGGCGGATAAGCGCATTCTGGAAATGCTCCACCTTTATCAGCTGGTCCTGCTGCATAGGTTTGCTGCTGAGCTCCGTCAGTTCCTCCGTGAGTGATCTGATCTCCTTTTCACTCAGCAGGAGATCTTTTTTCCATGCCTGGTGAAGGCGGTGGATCTCGTCGAAATTATCTATGGGCATATCTACAGGGTTTTGCTACACATTGATGCCATGGGCCAGCAGGCGCTTCCATTCCGGATGACGGCGGAGATAGGTGGCCACATAGGGGCAAAGGGGCACCATCCTGAGCTTTCTTTCATCCACGATCTGCAACACCTTCTCAACAAGCGCTGATGCAATGCCCTTGCCTTCGAGCGCGGAAGCTACTTCTGTATGGGTCAGAAATATCCTGTCCGCCCCCATCATATATTCAACTTTGGCGAGATGCCCGTCCACACGCGTCTCAAACTGGCGTGCAAGCTCATTATCTACAATTTCCAACTGCTTCGTTTCCATAAAAAACCTGGATTTTAAAAATGATGATCGTCTGCTGACTCTTCACAGACCAAATACCCTGCCGGTATTATACAAACACAAAGTTACGAAATTGGTTGCAGCCGCAGAATTATTCATAATTCCATGTATGTTTTGTTTCCATCATTTACTTTTGCCTCATGCAAAAGAGTTTAAGTGAACGCGATCTCGCCGTCATCTGGCATCCCTACACACAGATGCAGACGGCTCCGGCGCCGGTGGGGATCGTACGCGGCGAAGGCGCACTGTTATTCGATGAGGAAGGGAACCGCTACCTGGATGCAACATCCAGCTGGTGGGTCAATATCCACGGGCATGCGCACCCCCATATTACGGCAAAACTGGCGGCGCAGGCGGCACAGCTGCATCACTGCATTTTTGCCGGTTATACGCATGAACCGGCTGTTTCCCTGGCCGAGCGCCTCCTTCCCATACTTCCCGGCAATCAGCGAAAGCTGTTCTATTCGGACAATGGGTCCACTGCTGTGGAAGTTGCGCTGAAAATGACGATCCAGTACTGGAAGAACACAGGCCGGTCCAGGCACCGCATCCTGGCCTTCAAAAACGCTTACCATGGCGATACTTTCGGGGCCATGAGCGTCAGCGCACGGAGTGTTTTTACAAAAGCCTTTGATGATTTCCTGTTTGAAGTGGTTTTCCTGGATCTGCCCACCGCGGAAAACATCGGCGGACTGAAAGAACAGATAGATACCCTGGCCGCGGAGGCGGGCGCTTTCATTTTTGAACCGCTGGTACTGGGTTCGGGGGGAATGATGATGTACGATGCCGCGTTGCTGGATGAGCTGCTGGCCCATTGCAGGACACATAACATCCTGCTGATCGCGGACGAGATCATGACCGGATTCGGCCGTACCGGCACCAACTTTGCCATGGACCAGGTGCAAACGCCGCCGGACATCATCTGCCTGTCAAAAGGCCTTACCGGCGGCACTATCGCCATGGGCGTCACCACCTGCACCAATGACATCTACAACGCCTTCCTGTCCACCGACAAGCTGAAAACGCTCTTTCACGGCCATTCCTACACCGCCAACCCGCTGACCTGTGCCATCGCGCTGGCGAGCCTGGACCTGTTCCTGGAGCCGTCCTGCGCCGCCAACCGGCAGCGGATCAACACCAGGCACCGGGCATTTGCCGTAACGCTGGCTTACCATCCGGAAGTGAAGAATGTACGCTCTCTTGGCACCATCCTCGCGTTCGAGATCGTGACGGGTGAGACCGACAGCTATACCAATGAACTGGCGGGCTTCCTTTTCAGCTTTTTCCGGGAAAAACGGATAATGCTCCGCCCCCTTGGCAACACTTTGTACATCCTGCCGCCCTATTGTATCACGGACGAGCAGCTGGACGAGGTGTACGGGAGCATACTGGCAATGCTGGAGGCGTACGGGAAACAGTGGGCATGAGATATCTGGCTTACGAAAAAGGGCTGTACCGCTGCGGCACAACCCTTTCCTTTAAATAATGTTTACAGCCTAGAAGGTCAAAGGCACGGTCACGCGGGTTTTATCCCAGTGGATCACCATTTGCCCTTTCGGGAAAGAGAACGTCAGTTTTTCTGCTTCGGGAGCATTATTGTCTGCCGGAACCTTTACTTCGGCTACATTCTTGTCTTTGTTCTTCTCATACTCGGCAGCACCGGGTTGCCCCGTAACACTGTTCAGGATCACCGTCCACTCCTTTTCACCGGGAATGGTGAACAGCGAATAGGTGCCGGCTTTCACTTTAGTGCCGCCGAAGGTGGCGTCTTTCTTGAAAGTGATGTCGGTAGATTTGTTTGCACCGGTACGCCATACTTTTCCATAAGCTTCCAGGCCAGGGAAGATCACACGGCCTCTTTTGGAAGGCTGGCCGTAGGACACTTCAACGTTTTCACCGGTTGTAGTGACACGTGGACTTTTAGGAGGAGCTTGCTGGGCAAATATTGCGCTCGTTGTAAAGATGAGGGCCAGGCCCATTAACATGCTTTTCATAAAAAATAGGATTTGTTTTTATGTTGAAAAAGGAAAATTACGTTCTTCCCCGCACAATTACCGTACCACTCGTAACAAAGTCGCCTAATACTTCTCGGAAAGCATCTTTAATTTGCTCAGACCCTCTTCCATAGACTCACCGAACATGCGATCCATCAGAAAGCCCCGGAGTTTCCACCAGGGCGCCATGCCCACCTGCGTTTCCAGCCGCCAAAGGATGGCCGTGCCTTTTCCGTCTGCCGTGGGTTTCAGTTCAATGACCCCTGTTACGGGCTTCATGGCCGGATGGGTCATATTATAGGTGATCCCTTTTTCAGGGTCCGCCAGTACGATCTCTACCCTTCCGGAAGCCGTCCGGCCCGCGGTGTTGCTCCAGGTAAACCAGGCGCCTTTGCCCTCCGCGGGATCGGAATATTGCTGCATGCTGGCGCCGCCGGTGCGGTAGGCCGGGTCCCAGGGGTTCCAGGCCGGCCAGGTTTTCAGGTCACTGACCTGGGCAAATACCGTGGAAACAGGAGCATCGATCGACCCCGATCTTTCCAGCCGGGCTACAGAAGGGAATAAAAGCGACAAAAGGAAAATCAGCAGGCCTAAAACGATCACTGCCGTCAGAAACATTTTCAACACACGCATAGCGGGGAAGGGAGAATTTAATGATCAAAGTAAAGGATAAAAGTAAAGCATTTGCAGGGATTTCCGCTATCCGGCAGGGTTGAACATGGCGCTATGCTCCCGCGGTAAAATGTTCCTGCGTGTTTCCCCTGAACTTTTCGCAGACCCTTTTCAGATTGTGCAACCCTCTTTCGAAATCGCTCCCTACCCATTTATGCATTTTTCTGCGCATCAGCCTGCGCATGGGATTACGCCCTACTTCCGTTTCCAGGCACCAGGTGACCCGGGTGCCATCCGCCGCCTGCTCAAAGCGGAAATAGCTTTTTGAGCTATGCTGCTGCATCAGATACATATCATTGGCAATATATTCATTGACCCTGGATTCCGTGATCACCAGACTGCCCTTCCCCACCTTGCGGCGACGGCTTTTCCAGCGGTACCAGGCGCCTTTTCCGGCGTCCTTTTCGGAGAACTCTACCTTCATTTGCGGATCTTTTCCGTGCCAGGGCGACCATTGAGGCCAGTTGCGCAACGCATTCACCAGCATAAAGATCCGGGTGACAGGCGCCTGTATGAAAAGGCTGCGCTCAATACGAACACGGGATGGCAGAAAGAGTGAAAGGATAAACGTACCCAGCACCAACACTGCCAAAGCCCCTAAAATAACGAACATGGCTTGTTGCATAAGGAATAGTTTAAGGGAATACAAAAGATACGCCTATTCCGGGAATTTTCCAGCATTTATTCCCAGCGGAATACCTTGATGGCAACCGCGTACACCACCACTCCCCAGATGACCATCACCAGCAGCTGCGGCCACACATTCCAGATATGCAAACCTTCAAAGGCCACCTTGCGGAGGGCATCATTGAGATAGGTAAGCGGCATCACCCTGCAGATGGGCTGCAACCATGCCGGGAATACGTCAATAGAGAAGAAAGTGCCTGCCAGCAGAAACTGCGGCAGCGTAACGATGTTGGCCAGCGGCGGGATCGTGCTTTCTGTTTTGGCAATACCGCTGACCACAAAGCCAAAGCCCATGAAAATGATCAGCCCGAACAAACACAGGAGCCACATTTCCAGGAAAGTCATAAACCCGTTCACCAGCGTGAAACCGAACAGGAAATAACCGATACCGATAATGATCACCGCGCCGATGGACTGGAACAGCAGGCGGCTGATCGCCTCTCCGAGGATAATGTACATCCGGCTGACCGGTGTGGCGAAGAAACGTTTCAGCACCAGCGTCTGCCGCAGGCTGAAAAACAGGAATGCCGTGCCGAAAACGGCAGCGCTCAACAGGGAAAAGCCCAGCTGACCGGGCAATATGAAGTCTATCGCCTTGTATTCCCTGCCCGGTACTACTTCCGGCATTATCCGGGCAACGGAAGGACGGGGATATTCCACGTCGTTCAACTGATTGATGTGGGCGTTCAGTACATTGAACAGGATGCCGGCACTTTCCCCGCTGGCGGAAGAGGTCTTTATGTGGATATTGTACCTGGGAACAGCGTTCGCCGTGTCGATCTTCACAATGGCCGTCAGACGGCCTTTTCGCAGCTCGTCTTCCATTTCCGCCTGCGAAACCCCGTTGGCGATGCGCAGGTTGCCGCTGGTCACCAGGGCACGATAAACAGGATTAAGGGTGTCCGAAGCTTCGTCAATGCCGATCCTGGCGGAAACGCCCCTCCCGCCGATAAAACCGAACACCAGTATAAACACCAGCGGAAAAGCGAAACTGAACACCACCGCAGAAGGACTGCGGAACATGCCGCGGATGCTCGCCTTTGTGATCGCCAACATGGCCCTCCACTGATTATACTTAACTGCCATACGTTTGCATTAAAGGGTGTAAAACTAGCATTCATAAGCGAATAAACAACTACCGGCGATGGCGTAAATGAAAAAGCCCCCGCGGCGCTGGGCGGCCGGGAGGCTTTGTTGCTTGTACCTGAGAGAAATTTAAAAGCCGTCGAGCGCTGTGATCTCAGCCTGTACAGTGCTCTCCGTGGTTTCAGCGAGGGTCAGCGCTTCCACCTGGTCTTCCGAGATCGTGATATCCTTTTTGGCGAAATAAAATTTTCCGTCCTTGATGCTGAAAGCGATCAGCCTGCCTTCCGCACCCACCGGCATTGCATTGTCATAACTCTTTACCTGGTTTTCACCATCCGGTGTATATAATTGCGCCACCACATTATCTCCTTTTGCGATAAAGAATACATAGGTTTCTCCGCTCATTGCCCGGAAATTGGCCATGGTACCGGGATTATTGGGAACGCTCACTTTAACGGTCGTTTTGGGATTGCTCATGCTCCAGAAAATATCGCAATTCACCCATCCCAGTTCTCCAAAATCGAAAACAAATGCCATACCCTCTGCCTTTACCTCTCTTTGTGCGCCCTGACGGGGATTCTGCCATGCGAACTGATCCCCCTGTACGGTGTCCGCACCTACCCACAATTGCGTAAACCCGTCACGCTCCGTTGGTATTTCTATACGGAGCGGCTCTTTCAGGACCGCATCCACACTCTGCCCACCACTCTTTACGTCAAGGAAAAAAGAACCGTCGGATTGCAGCGGCATCCCGGAGATATGATTGGTATTCACACCACCAAGCACCAACTGGCTGCGTTTCAGCAATTCCATGGCCTCCACCGTGAGATTGCCCGTTACTTCCACGCCGTTCTTTGTGAATGCACCGGCAGGGAACGTGATCTTTACCCCGCCTTTAAGTGTAACAGTTTTCGGCAGGTCGGCTGTGGAAAAGGTGAAGGACTGCACTTGGGGGCCGGCCTTTTCTATGAAATCACGGGTATTGCTGATCTGATCTTCCGGCGGAGGTGCATCATTCTTTTTACAGGCGTAAAAACAAAAAGCCCCGGCTGCCATCACTGCTAATAATTTCTGCGTTTTCATGAGATACTGTTTTAGTTTAAGGATCGTGTGTTTGGAGATATATCAGCAGACCGGAAGTTTTGTTACCTGGTTTCGCAGATTTTTTTTTAACCGGCGATTAACAAATTAAAAATCAGTGGATTTAGGGGATTTATTATGTTGCGGGCATGAAATACTGCTGGGCTAAAAGCCAGTAATAGCCAAATCAACCGAATTGCCGCATAGTACGGCGCAACTGCAAAATCTGAACTGGGTATGAACGAACAACAATCCCCCACCGCAATGAAAGAAAATAACGGGCTTGAAAAAATGTGTGCCTGTTACGACAACATCCTCGTTTCTTTACAGGAATTTGAAGCGTTCAGTGCATCGCAGATCATTTGTAATGTAGTGAATGAGCACATCAAAAGGCTGTCTCTCGTCATCCGCCAGCACAACGAGATAGCCGCGACAGCGGAAAAAAGCATGGAAGCGCTGGCAGACGGGTTGCGGCGTCTGCGCCTGCAGGCACAACAGATCGTGGACGAAAACCATAACCATGTGATCCGCATGACCAGCGATGAGCGTGACCCTGTGTACACAGGGGAAGGATGATCAGCGGCAGGGCAAAAAATACAGCTGCAAAACAGTCCGAAAAAAGCAAAAGTGAAAAGTACGGATACTTTTCACTTTTGCTGATATGCGATAAGGCCGCTGTCCGGCATTATTGTATGATGAAGTCTCCGGGCAGTCTGGCCTGCACTCCGTTAGTCATACGTTTCAGGGTTTTCAATACCTGGTAGAAACGATAGTGCTCTCCCAGCTCCTCTTTTACCATGCTGCTGCGGATCTCGCCACCCAGGGTCTTGAGTATCTTCTCGTATGGATGGACCGGTTTCGGGTAAGCAACAATGTTGGTCTCCGGCAAATTGGCCATGCGGGACGCGCAGGCCACGGCATCTGAAATGCCACCAAGACGGTCTACCAGTCCCAGCCGCTGCGCCTGCAGGCCAGTCCACACCCTGCCTTGCGAAATACTGTCCACTACCGCGGCGCTTAACTTCCGGCCGTCCATTACACGGTCTTTAAAAGTCACATAAATGCTGTCCACCATTCGTTGTATGATCGTCTTTTCCTTATCCGTCAATGGGCGATAAGCCGCGCCGAGATCTGCATATTGTCCGGTTTTCACATTATCGAACGTGATGCCGAGTTTGTTATTGAAGAAGCCCTGCATATTGGGCAGCACCGCAAATACGCCTATGGAACCGGTCAACGTAGTGGGCTCTGCAAAAACGGAATCCGCCATACAGGAGATATAATATCCGCCGGATGCGGCGTAGTTGCCCATAGATACGATCACCGGCTTGCTTTTGCGGGCCAACGTCAGTTCCCGCCAGATGCCTTCCGAAGCCAGGGCACTGCCGCCGGGGGAGTTCACCCGGAGCACGATGGCCCTGATATCCTTATCCTGACGTGCTTCACGGATGATCTTGATATAATCTTCACTCGCGATCATATCGCCGTTAGGGCTGCTGCCGTCAATGATGTCTCCCTGAGCGTAGATCAACGCCAGATTGCCCCTCGTATCCGAAAAACCTTCGGCCTTGTTGTACCGGCTGAGGGACACAAAATTCACCTTTTCATCATTTTTCAGGTTCAGGCTGCGCTTGATCTCATCCATTACCTGATCATCATACTTCAGTCCATCTACCAGTTTATACTGCAATGCATCTTCCGGGAACTGGATGTTCCCCTCATTGGCGTATTGATGCAGCATCGCCGTATCTATTCCTCTTGCCCTGGATACTTTCTGCAGAAAGTTGCCGTACAGCTCATTCAGGAAGGCGGTGGTCTGGATGCGGTTGGCTTCCGTCATCTTCGTTTCCCGCAGCGGTTCGGTAGCGCTTTTGAATTTACCGTTATAGAATATCTGCGGCTGTATGTCCAGTTTCTCCAGTGTGCCTTTGAAGTACATCATCGTCAGGGAGTACCCGGAAAAGTCAATGGAGCCTTTGGGGTTCAGATATATTTTATCTGCTGCTACAGCTATACTGTAAGCGCCTTGCGGCATACCCTCCGCATATGCATACACGAATTTTTTGCTTTCCCTGAACTCCAGAAGGGCTTTGTACAGCTCTTCGCTGGAGGCATAACCGTTGCCGTTGCCGTCTGTTTTCAGGTAGATGCCTTTAATGTTATCGTCTTTACCGGCTTTTTTGATGAGGCGGACGGCGTCATACAGTCCGGGTACCTGGCCGGGGGCACCGCTGAAGTACCCGAGTAACGGATCATTGGTCCGCTGCTCATTGAACGTCTGACTGATGTCTACCACCAGCACCGCATTGGTGCCGATAACCACTTTATCAGCAGTGGTCATCCGGGCGATCATCATCAACATAAAAAAGAACCCGATGATGGAAAAAACAATAAGGGCCACAAAGGAAGCAAAGAAAAACTTGAGAAAACTGCGCATGTTATTTGATTAGTTTATATACTGGTGAGCTGCCGGCGGATGTAAAGCCGTGTTAAATCAACCCGGCTGTTTTCCGAAATGCGAATTATTTTCCAAAAATAAGGAATATGGCTACTTTTGGGCCGTCTAAATACATGAATACTGCAATATTACTTATAGGTGGCAATATCGGTGACCGGCCGAAATACCTGCAGCAGGCGGCTTTGCTGATCGCTGCCCGGGCCGGCCGTATCGCGGCGGAATCCGCGCTGTACGAGACGGCGCCCTGGGGGGAAGTGGACCAACCCGATTACCTTAACCAGGCCCTGCGGCTGGAAACGGAACTGGAGGCTCCGGTTTTGCTGGAACTGTTGCTGGACACGGAAAAGGAGATCGGCAGGGTGCGCCGCCAGAAATGGGGCGCCAGGGTGATCGACATCGATCTGATCTTCTTTAACCAGGAAGTTATTACCCTCCCCCGGCTGAAAGTGCCGCACCCGCAGATGCAAAACCGCCGTTTTGTACTGGCGCCACTGAATGAGATCGCTCCGGACTGGATGCATCCCATCCTGCAACTCACTGTTAACCAGTTACTGGAAGCCTGTCCGGACCCACTGCCCGTACATAAATTTGTTGCAGCAGCCCATTAAGATGTTATATCGTTTTATTACCATAGAAGGCAATATCGGCGCGGGAAAAACCACTCTTGCCAACAAACTGGCGGAACATCTCGGCGCCCGGCTTATCCTGGAAGGCTTTGCAGACAACCCCTTTCTCCCCAAATTTTACGCACAGCCCGATCAGTATGCTTTTCCCCTGGAGCTCTTCTTCATGGCGGAACGTTACAAACAACTGAAGGAAATGCTGGCCACACGAGATCTCTTCGCCCAATATACCATCAGTGATTACCTTTTTGTCAAAAGCCTGCTGTTCGCCAAAATGAACCTGAAAGATGATGAATTCTCGCTATATCAGAAACTGTTCGATATCATCAACCCCCAGCTGGCCCAGCCGGATATACTCATATTCCTGAACGCGCCGGTGGACCTGCTGCAAAAGAACATCAAAAAACGCAACCGCTCCTACGAGCAACAGATACCGGATGCGTACCTCCATAAAGTACATGAGATGTATATGCATTTCATCCGTCAGCACCCTCTGCGGACATTGGTAATAGATACGACCAAAACGGATTTTCTCCGCAGCGAAGAGGATTTCAGGAGCTTGCTGGCGGCGCTGGACAAGGAGCATCCAACCGGGTTGACCTACCTTTGAACTATCATTCCGGTAATATAAAAAGGTGGCGGGGAATCCCGTCACCTTTTCTCTTTGCAATTACACCTCCCGATCAGGCGGCGATCACTACCGGATCTACAAAAGAGGTTAACAGTGAGGAGGCCAGCGGGCCCACAAGCGGCGCAGTCATCACAAATCCCTTGGTCAGGAAGTAGCCGGCTTTCACAACAGTGAGCAGGTCACTAACATATCCGCCGCCCTGAATTTCTTTCAGTTCCTGCGCGCTCAGGGCTTCACAGCCAAATTGTTTTTCCAGATTGTTTTGCATCATGACAGATTAAATGGGTGAAGAAATAGTTGAGGTTAATAATTTTGAATTTAATGATTGTTGCCTAATCTCCAGCATACCATTTTGTTCATTTTTAATCCCTTCTGTTCATTCTGTTCATTTATCCTTACAAAAGGCAAAAAAATATTTCCCTCCCCTTTGGGGTACCCCGGCATTTCTCCGTCATATATGCAGAAACCACAAAAAAGAAATATCATGAAACAGATCATGCTGGTCTGCGCAGTATTGCTGCTCAGCCAATTCGCAAAGGCACAACATATCGAAACCCTGACCAGCCGGACAGGTAAACCCTCCAGCTTCGGCGCATACGGGAACGCCCAGGGAAAGATCACTGCTATAGATGGCAAATTTGCGGTCATGACAGGAGGTTATGGCGGCGTATTCCTCAACAAGAAGATATTGCTGGGCGCCGCAGGGTATTCCCTGGCCAACCGTATCAAAGTACCGCAGCAGGAGGACCGGAACTGGAATGTATGGTACACCGGTGCGATAGCGGAATATGTATTCAATTCGGACAAGCTCTTCCATTGGTCTGCCGGGGCCCTGCTGGGTGGCGGTGGCGTATCTCAGCGCACGGAATACCGCAAAGGCCGTGACGACGTGCATGTTTCCAGCGGGTTTGCCGTAGCAGAGCCATTCATCAATGCAGAAATGAACATTACCCATTACCTGCGCATTACCGCAGGCGGCTCATGGCGGCAGACCTTCGGAACCAGCTCCGGTGCAGGCATCACGGATGCCAAACTCAGCGCCCCGGCCTTCCACCTCGGCATCAAAGCCGGGCTGTTCTGACCGTTCGTACCAAACCACCGCCACCTTTTAATCGTTTTGCCCTAATTTTGGCCGCCGGGATCTGAAAAGACTGTCCCGGCGTCCGCCATGTACAAACGCTCCGCTGTATTGAAAAGCATCGTCCGCATCCTCCTTGTCACATCCGGTATATTGTCCGCCCCCGGCCTGTATGCACAACAGCCGCTCAGCAAAACCGTTTCCATAAAGGTCAGCAAACAACCGGTAGACACCGTATTGCAGCAACTATCCCGCCAGGGCAGGCTGCACTTCTCCTACGTTGGTACCCCATTCCGGAAAGACAGCCTCGTGACCATCACCGTCATACAGAAAAGCGTCCGGCAGGTGCTGGACATCCTGTTCGATTACCGCATGCAATACATTGAATCGGGCGATAACATCATTCTGCAGCAGGCCGACGGCTACCGTGAAAGACATTATTCCATCAGCGGATATGTGCGGGACCGCGAGAACGGGCAGGCTATTTCCAATGCCAGTATTTACGAACGTGCAACCCTCTACTCCACCTTCACCGACGGTTCAGGATATTTTCACCTCCGGCTGAAGGACAGAGGGCGCATGCCTTCCGTTCAGCTGACCGTCAGCAAGGAATTGTATATGGACACCGCGCTTTACGTCATGCCGGGGTTCGACCGCGAGATATCCGTAACGATCGCACCCGCAAAACCTGTGATGTTGCGGGAATTCACGGTTTCCGACCAGGTGGACAAAACATGGATCGGCAAACGCCTGCTTTCAGAAGGGCTGAGAAGGCAAACCCAGAACATTTCCCGGTTCTTTGCCAACAAGCCGTTTCAGTCGTCCCTCGTTCCCTCTGTTGGCTCACACGGGAAAATGGCCGGGCAGGTGGTCAATAAGGTATCCGTAAACCTTGTCGGCGGTTATTCCGCCGGATTGAACGGCGTAGAGTTTGCCGGCGGGTTCAATATCAATAAAAAGGATGTGCAGTATGTACAGGCAGCCGGTATTTTCAATGTCGTTGGCGGCAGTATGAAGGGCGGGCAGGCCGCAGGAGGTGTCAACCAGGTCATGCGGTCCGTCAGCGGTGTGCAGGCCGCAGGCATCCTTAATACCGCCAATGATACCGTAACCGGCGCGCAGCTGGCCGGCGTGCTCAACCGCGCCGGTGGAGATGTTACCGGCATACAGGCCGGGGGATTGCTCAATCGCGCCGGAGGAAAGGCCGCAGGCGCGCAATTCGCCGGGCTTGCCAATACCGTGAAAGACAGTCTGCATGGCGTTCAGGCTGCCGGCCTGGGAAATCATGTTAGCGGGAATGCCGGCGGTGCGCAGGCAGCGGGACTGATCAATCATGTACATGGCCATATGACCGGCGCTCAGGCGGCAGGGTTTGCCAATATTGTTTCCGGCGATGTTACCGGCCTTCAGATCGCCGGAGCTGCAAATTTTAACCGAAGCAGCACTGTTGGCGCGAACATCGCCGGCGTATTCAATCACAGCCACCATCCCATGAAGGGTATGCAGCTGGCCGGTCTGGCCAACAACACAGGGGACAGTCTTAACGGCGTACAAATAGCACCGCTGGGCAACCGCAGCGGCGGCACCACACAGGGGCTGCAATTGGGCGTGGTGAATATTGCCGGCTGGCTGAAGGGAACGCAGATTGGCGTTGTGAACATATCTGACACCTCATCAGGTTACGGCATCGGACTGGTCAATATTGCCCGGAAAGGTGGTTATTACAAGTTATCACTGGCTGCCAATGACATCATGCCGCTCAACCTTGCGTTCAAAAGCGGGCGCAGCCAGTTCTACACCATGCTGTCAGGCGGGTATGATCCTGATGAGGAACGGCATGCCCTCGGACTGGGGATAGGCCGTGCCTTCCATTTGTCGGAACGCTTCGCGATCACCACGGAAATATTGCAGCAACATATATTTTCTTCAGGGTGGAAGTCACTCGGAGATATTTACAGATTTCAACCACAACTTCATTTGCGACTGAAACGCTGGTTTTCCCTTCATGCCGGTCCCGCTCTTACATTCAGCGATGATTTTAAAGACGCCGGATTATTGGCCGGGCAAGGCTTTTGGGCAGGATGGCAAATTGGTTTGAGTTTATTTTGATGAAATTCCTGTACGATGTCATTGCAGTAAAAAAGAATTAAAGTAATTTGCCGCCATTGTTATTGTTAACCAAGTTGATGAGCATGAATCATGCGAAGTATGAGCCACTACTGATATCAACAGATGGCCGTGAATTCAAATTCACCAGTGACGGACCGAAAGGTAAAATTCAAAAGATCGTTCAGTTCATTGAAACCGAAGATCCTTCCATTTATAACCTTGCCTTCGGGGATCTTTTATCTGACGGTTATATAGATGATCATGTAAAAAATGATAATAAAGACAGGAATAAGATCCTGGCCACAGTTGCGGCAAGCGTGTACGAATTTACGGCCTGCAACGCCGGGAAATATGTATTCTTCACTGGCAGCACACCCGAAAGAACGCGACTGTACAGGATTGCGTTGGCCATTAACCTGGAAGAACTGAGCAGAGACTTTGAAATATTCGGCATGAACATCGTGAAAGGTTGCTATTGCGCAAAGCCGTTTGTGAAAGGGGTAGCATATGAAGGATTTCTTGTGAAACGAAAAAAAATACTTAGTTTTATGTAGTGAAGTGAGAACAGATGAAATAACATTCCATCTGACCGTAAAAAATAAACATGAACAGATGAAAACAAAAAAAGAATTGAAAGGAGCCGCCGCGCTTGGAGTGAAAGTCAGAAGAGACCGTTCTCTCGACAAACTTTCCGGGAAAGTATTATTCCCCGAAAAACTTAAAACGGCCAACGCCATGATCTCCCGGCTGAAATGGGGAACAGTTTAACCTTTCCTTTCCCCCAAACCGGCAGCGATCCAGCCGCTGGTCCATGCATGTTGAAAGTTGAACCCGCCGGTGATCCCGTCCACATCCATGATCTCGCCGGCAAAGAACAAACCGGGCACTACTCTGCTCTCCATTGTATTCGGATCTATTTCCGATAACCGCACTCCCCCACAGGTCACAAACTCTTCCTTAAAAGTCGTTTTCCCTTTAACAGGAAATTCCATACCGGTCAAACACCGGATCAGCTTATGCTGTTCCTTTCCTGGCAGATCCGCCCAGCGCACTTCTTCGTGTATGCCTGCCTGTTGTAGCAGAAAATGCCAGAGCCTTTGCGGCAATCCGAAAGGATTTTTGGCATGCATCATCTGTCCACCCATATTCAGCCGTATCCCGTGCCAGGCATCACGGAGCGCGCTTTCATGCTGATCCGGCAACCAGTTGACCACCAGGGTAAAGGTATATTGCAGGCTTTGCAGCAGCCGCGCGCCCCAGGCGGACAAACGCAGGATCACCGGACCGCTCATGCCCCAGTGCGTAATGAGCAAGGGGCCGGCCTCCTGGAGCTTCGTTCCCGCTATCTTCACCTGTGCATGGGGAACAGACACACCCATCAGGGCTGTGACCGGATGTTCCGGCATATTGAAAGTAAAAAGCGATGGCGCCGGCGGTTCAATGGTATGCCCCAGTTCCTGCAGCCAGTTGAACTTCTCCGCCTGAGCATATCCGCCTGCGGCGATGCAAACATATCTGGCTTCCAGGGTATTGCCGCCCGGCAGATGCAATATCCATTTTTCTTTCTGCCGGCTAATCCGGCTTACTTCCGACTGTACCGCCACTTTTACGCCGTACCTGTCCGCTTCCCGCAGCAGGCAGTCGATAATTGTCCCGGAGCTGTCCGTAACAGGGAACATCCGGCCGTCATCCTCCGTTTTCAGTTCCACTCCCCGGTCTGCAAACCAGCGGACCGTATCCTGCACAAAGAAATGCGGGAATGAGCGCTTCAGGAACTGCGCTCCACGGGGATAGCGCTTAACCATTGCTGAAATGCTCGTCAATGCATGGGTGACATTACATCGCCCTCCGCCGGAAACCTTTACTTTGGAGAGCAGTTTGTTCGTCTTTTCCAGCAGGCGGACTTCCAGATGCGGGTGGAGCCTGGCGGCGTTCACCGCACAGAAGAACCCGGCCGCACCGCCGCCGATCACTACCAGTCTGTTTGTACCATTTTCATCGTTCTGACCCATATTCCGGCGAATTTCGGACTTAAATGCGCAAAAATGAAATGTTAAAATCCGGCAATTCTTCCCTACTAATTATTCGTAATTCATTATCTTGTTGGTTTAAACAGATAGCCAACGCCATGCAACGCAAATCCCTGCTAAAGTTTCGTAACCTGTTCATCGTCGGCTTCCTGGCCATCGGAGCCTGGGGTATAACAGGTTTCAGGTTACCCGATGACTGGACGGACAGGATCGTCACCGCACTACAAAAATTCGCCCAAAACTACCCACAGGAAAAGGTGTACCTCCATTTTGACAAAGATTATTACGCTGCCGGGGAAACCATGTGGTTTTCCGCATACATCACCCTGAATGACCTCCCCGCCCTCGGGGCCCGCAACCTCTACGCGGAGTTACGGGACGCCAAGGGCGCCATCGTTCAGAAAGAGCTGGTACTGGCATATGAAGGCGGGGCCGCGGGCGAATTCCAGCTGCCGGAGAACATGAAACCGGGCCTTTACCAGGTAAGAGCTTACACGGCCTGGATGCTTAACTTCGATTCTACCTTTCTCTTCTACAGGAATATACAGGTCTTCGACCCCAAAAGCGGCGCCGCAGGCGATAAAGCTACGTCCAAGAACTACGCCGTGCAGTTCTTCCCCGAAGGGGGGGACCTGATCCAGGAAGTCAACAGCACCGTAGCATTTAAAGCCATTGATGAGAATGGCTACCCGATAAAAGTGGCCGGCGTAGTGCGCAACAGCAAAGATGAACAAGTGGGCGTCATCGAAACCGTACACGATGGTATGGGCGCTTTTGAGCTGAAACCCGTAGCCGGTGAAACCTACAAAGCCGTTGTGGAATCTGCCAGCGGCCAGCAGAAAACATTCCCGCTTCCCGCCGTTAAACCCTCCGGTATTGCACTGAAAGTGTTTAACCGCGGCGCACGGATATTTTACCTGACCGGCTTCCATGGACTGGACAAAAATTTCAACGAACTGGTACTGATCGCCCAGATGCAGAACCAGATGGTATATAAAGCCATGCTGAACATAGAGGAAGGAAAGGTAAGCGGATTAATCCCCGCCAAAGACCTCCCCTCCGGTATCATGCAACTCACCGTTTTCGATAAAACAGGCCGCCCGCTCAGCGAAAGGATCGTGTACCTCAATCAGCGGACCGATACCCTGGATTTCTTCCTGGACCCCCAGGAACTGAACAAAGGCCCGCGGGAAAGAACAGAACTGGTGCTGCAGGTGCCCGACTCCATGCGCGGACGTGTAAGCGTATCCGTTACTGATGCCGACCAGGTACCAAGAGATGCCAACGCCAATAATATCATTACCCATAATCAGCTCACCTCAGACCTTCACGGGTATGTACATAACCCATACTGGTATTTCCGTAACGACAGTGCCAGTACGCTGAAAGCGCTGGACCTGGTGATGCTGACGAACGGATGGCGGCGTTTCGACTGGCAGAAGATCATCAATGACAAATTCCCGGAACTCCGTTATCCCTATGAACAGGGAATTTCCGTTTCCGGCACCGCCTATGCCGCAGGCCGCAATCCGGTAACGGACGGCCAGGTGAGCTTCCTGATCCGCATACCGGTAGACAGCTCTACAGCCATTGCTTCATCCCCCGTGGATGCGCGGGGCCGCTTCTCGCTGGATAACATGCTCTTCAGCGATACCGCCAATATTTACTTTCAGGGAAATATGACGAATAAAAAATGGAGAGATGTGGATGTGGAGTTTGACCGTCACTTCTTTGACGTGTACGCTCCGGTAAAAACACCCATCCCCTTGTTGCCGCCACCACCGATAGACGATCGTATGCTGAAAAACTATCTGGCTACGGTGAATGAAGGCAATACGGTAAACCGGACCATCACGAACCGGACCATCTACCTGAAGGAAGTGAATGTCAATGCCAAGAAGCCAACAGCAGCACAGACCACCAACGAACGGTACACTTCCGGCATGTTCACAAGCGATAACGGTTATACGTTCGATCTGACACAGGAAAATCCCGTGGCTTTCAATGTATTCCAATACCTCCAGGCCAGAGTGCCCGGCCTGCAGATCAACGGGAACGTCAACAGTCCGACCCTTTCCTGGCGCGGCGGTACGCCCGGTGTGTTCCTGGACCAGATGCCGGTGGATATCCAGACCGTAGCGAACATCCCCATGGCGGATGTTGCGCTGATCAAAGTATTCCGTCCGCCGTTCCTCGGCGGCTTTGGCGGCGGAGATGGCGCCATCGCCATATGGACACGCAGAGGCGGCGATTCCCAACCGGACCCGAACGCCAAGAGCCTGGAGCTTATGAAAAAAGGCGGCTACCGCATACTGAAAGAATTCTACAGTCCGGACTATGCCGTGAGAAAAGAAGTGCACCGCCTGCCGGACAAACGCCTGACCTTATACTGGAACCCTAGTCTGCGTATTGACACAACAAACAACACCGCTCGTTTCACGTTCTACAACAACGACTTTACGAAGAACTACCATGTTGTGCTGGAAGCAATGGACCAGTATGGCCGGGTAGGCAGGGTGGAAAAGGATTTCTGACCATCGTAACTTTCATAAAAAAAGCGGGGCATTGTACGCAATGCTCCGCTTTTCTGTTTCAAGCATATCCCGGTCAGTCTTTCAGCTTGTTCAGATAAAAGCTGAGTTTGAACAACAACTCGTCCTGCAGGCCGGCCCTCAGCTTGGCCTCGTCGTCCGTAATGCCCAGTCTGCGAAGGCGTTGATAGTACACGTAGGAACCGCCCACCAGCTCCAGGCATTCCTGTATCTTGGTTTTCACTTCGGCTTCCTTGGCCTTTTTGTCAAACTCTTTTTTGGAAAGTATCTTGTCTACAAAATAAAAAGCGTCCTTGTCTTCCGTCCATTTCCCGTCTTCCTTGTGCTGCGGCTTGTACACTTCCAGGTAGCAATTATCCAGCTTTAGCGGCTCACCGAATTCCGCTTTGATATCGATCACCATCGGTTTTTTGACCGTGCGGCCTGCCATGCGTTTTTTGATGGCATTGCTGATCTCGATACCGAGTTCGCCGCTGTTCATCAGCAACTGGTTCAGCTCGGAAAACTCCAGTGCTATGGTGATCCGGGAGTAACTTCTGCCGGTGCGGATCTTTCCAAAAAGACTGGGTGTGGTTTTGTCATCGAACACAATGTCCTCCACCTGTACTTTGGAAATGGTCTGATAATTCGGCTTGTATCCTTCTTCCGCGGGCGTCAACCGTTTATTTTGCGGCTTGGCCACCTCCTGACGGCGAAGGTGTTGAATGAAATCATCCACAAAGCGAAGCTGGTGCTTCTTCAGTTTCGCGTACAGCTCGTGACTGGAATAATTGTGCACTCCCTGCAACACCTGCAGGTCTTCCCAGCTATGATGCAACTGCACCTGCTTCAGTTCATCAAGAATATCCTGCGGTGCCATATTGCGGCGGTACAGTAATTCTCCCAGCAGAAAAAGGGCATAGTCATGCGCGGGGTATCCCAGTTCCGGCAGCACGTCATACGGACTTCTTTTCTGGTCACGCGCTTGTGTCAGCAGCTCAAGATTGCTCACTACGGGAGATAGCAGGTACTTGCGCGCCGCCGTCTTCAATTTGCGGCTGACATAGTCCAGCAACTGGTCGTTTATCATGCTGTGATGCACAAAATCGTGCAGTATCTGCACAAAACGCTTCGATACCGGCAAACCGAACTGGGTCAGAATATCACTTTCCATCTCTCCCACCCGGCTGCTCACCGCTGTACTTGCAGCTTTCCTAGGCTTTTTGTCCAGTTGCTGATAGTGCTCATAATACTCCTGTAATTTCAATTTCAGTTGGTCCATATGCATAATTAATTGTATTCCAATTTATTATATAATTTTTCTTTGATTCATGGCAACAAAAAGCCCAGCACTTCGCATGCTGGGCTAGTAAGTTTTCGGGTGAATTGCGAATCGCAAAGATACGATATTTTATGGGGAAATCATGTGCATAACCCGGTCCGCAAACGGTTAATTTTCGAAGGGTGAATTTCGGGCTTAATATCAGCCAGTTATTTCCGTCAAAAAAAACACCTATAACAAAAAAAGATTTTTGCTGCACATTTGGAAATTGAAAACGAATTACCTTAACTTTGCACTCCACAAAATACGACACGGTGGCTGTAGCTCAGTTGGTTAGAGCATCAGATTGTGGTTCTGAGGGTCGGGGGTTCGAGACCCCTCAGTCACCCACCTCGCAAAAGATGGTCTCTGTCAAAACGGAGGCCATTTTTTTGTGCAGCACACAAGATTGTGCATCATAAAAGACGCGTATGTTACTTTACCTGATTCCTTTTCTCGGCGCATTGACCGGCTGGCTTGTTATCAAAGCTGCCATGTGGCTGATCTTTCATCCGGTTAAACCGGTCAGCCTGGGCCTGTTCACCCTGCAGGGCATCTTTCCCCGGCAGCAACAGCAACTCGGGGAGCAACTGGGAAAAATGGTATCGGAACAGTTTTTCTCTTTTGAGGATATCCGCAGCAAGCTGACAGACCCCGAAAAGATCAGTGCTATCAAACCGCATGTAGAAGAGCATCTGGAGCATTTTCTCCGCAAGAAGCTGCCGGAAACCATGCCGATGATCTCCATGTTCATCGGAGACAGCACCATCCTCCAGATCAAAACCACTTTGGCAGCGGAACTGGATCTCCTCTTCCCGAAACTGATCGATCAGTATCTCCAGAATGTGAAAGATGAGCTGGACCTCCGCAGCATCGTCTCTTCCAGAATATCGGGCCTTTCCGTGGCACAGGTGGAGGCAGGACTGCGCCACCAGGCCGGTAAAGGATTGTCCGCCATGAGTTGGTTGGGTGCGGCCATCGGTTTTGTTATGGGTTGCCTGCAGTTGCTGCTCGCCATGCTGTAAAAAGCCTGACCCGTTGCCGGCTTTCCAACACGCCATCACCGGCAACTGCTGAAAGACGCTTTATTCTCCCGAAACATGCGCCTGCAGGGTGTTAAATACTGTTAATACCTTCTGCCCCCGTTTTAATATCATTCGTCCCTGTTTCCTTTCACTTCATCAATTTGTCTGCAACACAGGCCAAATTGCCCATACTTTTGTGCCGGCAAATACTCTTCCTAAAAACAACGTCTAAATCTGAGTTAAAGTAAAAATCAAGATGAAACCGACTAAGGTTCCATCTGACCCGTAAAAAAACAGATATTAACAGAGAAACCGAGTAAGGTTCCATCGGACCCGTAAAAAACAGATATTAACAGATGAGAAAATTGTTCTTTTTAATTATTGGATCAATTGTGATACAGACGTACGCTGCAGCGCAAGCGCCCCAGGGCACACGGCCTGCCGGTGCGGCAGCCGGCCAGCAACGCGCGGCCATGCCCCAGATCGGTCATGTGTACGGCAAACTGGTAGATGCACAGACCAGGCAAACCATAGAATACGCTTCAGTAGCCCTCCTCCGCCAGAAGGATTCCGGTGTGGTAACCGGCATGCTCAGCAAACCCAACGGGGATTTCAGCCTTGAGCAACTGCCCTTCGGCCAGTTTATTCTCCGTATCAATTTCATGGGTTATAAAACCATCTTCAAAAAAGTATCGGTAACCCCGCAGGCCATGTCGCAGGACCTGGGGAATATCCGGCTGGAAGCCAATACCGAAGTACTCTCCGAAGTACAGGTAACCGGACAAAGGACGGCCTTCCAGATGAGTATCGACAAAAAGGTGTTCAATGTAGACCGGAACCTGACCAGTGTGGGCGGTACCGCCGCGGATGTACTGAAAAGCGTGCCTTCGGTGAACGTGGATATTGACGGTAATGTGAAAGTGCGCAACTCCTCTCCCAATATCTTTGTGGACGGAAAACCCAGCACCCTGACGATCGACCAGATACCCGCCGATGCCATTGAAAGCGTGGAACTGATCACGAACCCTTCCGCCAAATACGATGCCGAAGGTATGAGCGGCATCATCAACATCGTGCTGAAAAAGAATAAAAAGGCCGGTTTCAACGGCATGATCATGGGCGGTATCGGTACAAATGACAAATACAATGCGGGTGGTAATATCAACGCCCGCCAGGGGAAATGGAATGTCTCCGCCAACTATAATTTCAACGCCAACCGCAACTGGGGCAGCGGCGAAACGGACCGGACCAATTTCGGCGTTCCCGGCAGCAGTGTTACCACCAACAATTATACGACACAAACGAGCGATAGCCGTAGCGGCGGGCAATTCCAGTTCGGCAAACTGGGGGTGGACTATTATATCGATAACCGGAACACCATCTCCGTGAGCCAGAACATCGTGCGCGGGTCTTTCAAGAACTTTGAAGATCTCACCAGCGTGTTCAGCGATGAGAACAAAAGCTTCACCGGGCAGAACCAGCGGCTTTCTGACAGCAAGTTCGGCTTCCGCAACTACACCACACTGGTAGGCTTCAAACATCTTTTCGCCAAACCGAACAAGGAATTGACAGCTGACTTTTCCATGAATAAAAGCAGCAATGAACGCAGCGGAGGCTTCAACACCCGGATGCAGGACGCCAGCGGCAACCCGCTTGGAGACCCGCGATTCCAGTTCAACAACAGCGATGGCAAAACCGATTTCTTCACGCTCCAGGCGGATTATGTGAATCCTGTTGGCGCCACAGGTAAATTCGAGACAGGCGTTAAAGCAACCCTCCGCAACTATAGCAGCATCTACGATGTGTTCAACCGCAACAATGCGGGTGTGGATGAGCGGATAGACAGCCTGTCCACCGACTATGAATACAACGAACAGATCTACGCCGCTTACGGCAACTACTCCAATGTGATCGGCAACTTCGGCTACCAGCTGGGCTTGCGTGCCGAGCAGTATGTGTACGCCGGAGAGATCCCGAGCCAGGGCCTGAAGTTCAACCCCACCAGGGCAAGACCGGGCCTGTTCCCCAGCGTGTACTTTTCTTATAAACTGGAGAAAGAGCAGGAACTGCAACTGAACTACTCCCGCCGGGTGAACCGTCCCAATTTCTTCCAGCTGATCCCTTACCGGGACATTACAGACCCGCAAAACCAGCGCGAAGGCAATCCCGACCTGAAACCGGAATTCACCAACAGTCTGGAGTTCTCCTACATGAAAACCTGGAAGGCGCATAACGTGCTGGCCTCTCTCTACTACCGGAATACCAATAACCTGATCACTTCCCTCAGCACCGTGATCGGCAGGGATTCCCTGCTTTCCACATTCGTGAATGCACGGAAAAGCGCATCATACGGAGCGGAGATAACGGTAAAGAACCAGATCGTGAAAGGATGGGATATCACGACCAATGTGAACCTTTATCAGCAGGAAATAGATGTTTTCAATGAAAAGACCGGCAATTATATCACCAACAACGGGTTCAGCTGGCTGGCCAAGATCAATTCGGAAACAAAGCTGCCGGCGAACTTTACCTTCCAGGTAACAGCCAATTACCAGGCGCCGACCATTACCCTTCCTGGCGGAGGCGGTGGCCGTGGCGGCGGGTTCATGATGATCCCTACTTCAGCACAGGGAATGATCAAAGGATTGAGCGCGGTAGACCTTGCCCTGCGGAAAGACTTCCTGAAAGGCAAGAACCTCTCCGCCACCCTCTCCCTGAGCGATGTATTCAATACCCGGCAGTATGAAATGGACCAGGTGGATGAAGCTTTCGCTCAATCCTATCTGCGCAAGCGCGAGTCCCGCATCCTGAAGCTGAATCTGAGCTACCGCTTCGGGAAATTCGATACCCAGCTGTTCAAGCGCAAGAATATGCGTTCCGAGCAACAAGGCATGCAGATGGATACCGGGCAGGGATTCTAATAACGCATAGTTGTAGTTATCAGTATATAGTAGAAATAAAAAGGTCCCGTTGGCTTCGGGACCTTTTTTAATGCCTTATCCGTTCTTTCCGGTAAGCATGGGAACAAACGAGAAGTTGTCGAACACCTCCTCCTCATAATCGTCTTCCCCCACCTTGGTGATACGCAGCATGCGCTGCACATCCTGGCCTCCGACGGGGATCACCATCTTCCCCCCGATCCTCAGCTGCTGTAACAGCTTGCGGGGGATCTCCGGCGCCGCCGCGGTAACCAGCACCTTGTCGAACGGAGCATAGGTAGGCAAACCTTCATATCCATCCCCATAAAAAAAACGGAGCGTGGGATACTTTGATTTGAAAGGGAATTGTTTCACCAGTTCGAACAGCTTCTTCTGCCGCTCAATAGTGTACACATTAGCTTTCAGCTCTCCAAGCACGCAAGCCTGGTAAGCGCTGCCGGTGCCGATCTCCAGCACCTTTTCAAAGGGTTTTACTTCCAGCAGCTGCGTCTGGTAAGCAACGGTATAGGGTTGTGAGATGGTCTGCCCCTCCCCGATCGGAAATGCCCTGTCCTCATACGCGATCCCTTCAAAGGCCGTATCCAGGAAATAATGCCGGGGAATGTTGTTGATGGCTGCCAATACATTTTCATCCGTAATACCTTTCTGCCTGATGTTGTCCACCAGTTGCCGCCGCAGCCCTTTTTGCTTGTAATTGTCTTCGTACCGCCTCATGGCCGCAAAAATAACATTCAATCTGCATAGATACATGGAGGTTCAGCATTTTCTCATTATTTTACACTCCTAAAGAAATTCGTGGCCCAAAAAAGATAATAACAATGGATGCAAACATTCTCAGCAAAGTAGAACAATGGCTGACCGGCGGGTATGACGCCGAAACCGTATCGACAATTGAAAAACTCCGTAAAGACAATCCCGAAGAACTGACAGATGCGTTTTACCGTAACCTGGAATTCGGTACCGGCGGTCTCCGCGGCATAATGGGCGTAGGCACCAACCGCATGAACAGATACACCGTAGGGATGGCCACACAGGGATTTGCCAACTATCTCAAAAAGTCATTCAACGGGGAAATAAAAATGGCTATCGCGCATGACAGCCGGAATAACAGCCGCTATTTTGCGGAAGTGGCAGCCAATGTGATGGCGGCAAACGGTATCAAGGTGTTTCTTTTTGACAGCCTGCGGCCCACTCCCGAACTGTCTTTTGCCATCCGCCACCTGCATTGCCAGGCCGGTATTGTGCTCACGGCCTCTCATAACCCGCGGGAATACAATGGGTACAAAGCCTACTGGAACGACGGCGCGCAACTGGTACCGCCGCACGACAAGAACGTGATCGCGGAAGTGGACAAGATCAGCAGCATCGGGGAAGTGAACTGGACCGGCTGGGAACAAAATATCACCCTTATCGGGAAAGACATTGACGAAGCATACCTGCAGATGCTCAAAGGACTGAGCGTGTACCCGGAAGTTGTTGCCGCGCAGAAAGACCTCAAGATCGTGTACACCCCCATTCATGGTACCGGCATTACCCTTGTACCGGAGATATTGCAGCGCTTCGGCTTTACCAATGTACACATTGTGGAAGAGCAGGCCCAGCCTGACGGCAACTTCCCGACCGTTGTGTATCCCAACCCGGAAGAGTCCGAAGCCATGAGCATCGGCCTGAAAAAAGCGGCGGCACTGGATGCGGACATTCTCCTTGGGACCGACCCCGATTCAGATCGTGTAGGCATCGCCGTGAAAGACCATACCGGCAAATGGATATTGCTCAATGGTAATCAAACCGCCGTGCTGCTCTTTAATTACATCGTGGAAGCCCGCAAACGCAAGGGCCTCACACAACCGAACGATTACATCTGCAAAACAGTGGTCACATCCGACCTGATAGACGTATTTGCCGCTACCAACGGCATCAAATGCTACAATACCCTCACCGGCTTCAAATGGATCGCAGACCTGATCCGCCGCAAGGAAGCAACAGAGAACTTCATCTGCGGCGGCGAAGAATCCTATGGTTACATGATCGGGGACAACGTGCGGGACAAGGATGCCATCGCTTCCGTGGCCATGATCTGTGAAATGGCCGCCTATGCGAAACATGAAGGCAAATCGCTTTTTGAGCAGCTGATCGACATCTACCTGAAATATGGATTCTACAAGGAATCGCTCATCTCCATCACCAAAAAAGGCATGAAGGGAGCGGAAGAGATCGCTGAAATGATGACGGTTTACCGCGACAATCCGCCCAAGACCATCAATGGCTCTCCGGTAGTGAAACTGTTCGATTACCAGCTGCAAAAGGTAACCAACATTGCCACCGGTGAAACCACCACCATAGACCTTCCGAAATCCAATGTGCTGCAGTTCCTCCTGGAAGATGGCAGCCGCATATCCGCACGGCCTTCCGGAACCGAGCCGAAAATAAAATTCTACTTCAGCGTGCATGAGCCGCTGGACAGCGTGGCCGATCTCGAAAGAGTGGAACAGCTGCTGGACAGCAAAGTGACCAATATTATTCACGATATGAAAATTGGATGACCCGGCTGAAACGGACATTTCTAAGGGAGGCTGTACCAAATGACTGGTATAGCCTCTTTTTATTCAGATACCAAACGGCCGTTCCGGCGATATCCCGCATAGGCTGGTTGTTTTGTCTGCTTGCTCTCCTCGCCCGTCAGCCCGTTCAGGCACAGGATTCTACGGACCATACCAAAGTCTGGATACTGGGAACAGCCTCCGCCGCCGTGTACACAGGCTCGCTGTTCATACTGAACGAATATTGGTATAAGGATTATCCCAAGAAAAGCTTCCACACACTGAATGATTTTGGAGAGTGGCTGCAGGTAGACAAGTTCGGGCATACCTACAGCGCATACATGCTTGCCAAATACAGCCGTGAACTGTGGCGATGGACCGGGATACCGCGCAAGCAGCAGATATGGATAGGGGGATTGAGCGGGTTTGCCTACCAGTCCGTGATCGAAGTGCTGGATGCGCATTCCGGGCATTGGGGGTTTTCCTGGAGCGACATGGGCGCCAATGCCACTGGCGCTGCCGCAATGATCAGCCAGGAGCTGCTTTGGGATGAACAACGCATCCTGCTGAAATTTTCCACGATACCGAAACGGTACACAGACCCGGTACTGCGTAGCCGGACGGATGAACAGTTCGGCGATATTCTGCTGGAACGCATCCTCAAGGACTACAATGCGCAAACCTACTGGCTGTCCGTCAACCCTTCCGCTTTTGTGAAAGACAGCCGCTTCCCGAAATGGCTGAACATCGCCATCGGTTACGGAGCGGACGGCATGTACGCAGCGGACGACAATACCTGGGAAGATGCGGAGGGACGGCGGTTCAACTACGCGCATATTCACCGTACCCGGCAGTTCTATCTTTCTCCGGATATTGATTTCACGCGTATCCCTACACGAAAAAAAGGATTGAAAATACTGTTCCAGGTACTGAACAGCCTGAAATTCCCTGCCCCCACGCTGGAAGTGAACAGCGCCGGCAGGATCAGGATGCATGCGGTGTTCTTTTAAACGAGATAAGCAGAACGGATCTCCTCTCCTTCTACATCTACCATAACCATATCTTTAATGGTAGTGGCCAGGCTGTAGCCTACGAAGTCAACCGACAAAGGAAACGATTTGTGGCGACGGTCCACCAGCACAGCCGTCTGTATCTTTCCGGGCAGGAACTGCAGGAATGGTTTAAGGGCATATAACATGGTACGGCCGGAATTGGCCACGTCATCGATCAGAATGATGACCTTGCCGTTAAAATCCAGCTGATGGGATAATTCCACTTCGGCGGGATGCTGTTTGTCCAGCTTTATTTCCATGACATCGATATGGAAGGAAGCGATACGTTTGAGGTGCGCCGCGATCTTGGCGGTGAGAATGGAGCCGCGGTCCCAGATGCCCGCCAGGATAATGGATGACTCGTCGTAATTATGTTCGTATATTTCATACGCAATCCGTTCTATTCTCTTTTCAATCGCGTCCTGCGTCAGGATAACGTTCTTATTTTCCATATAGCGGTTTTGTGCAGCCGTAAAAATACATAAATTGCAATAACAACAAGGTCAAATCAAGGATATGCAAATTGTTTACCAACTCCTCTTTTTAACGGCCCTGGGTGTGGCGGTGTGGTTGTTTACGCGAAGGGCGCTGGGTATCCGGCGGAACATCCTGCTGGGGCGGAATGTGGAACTGAATGACCGTCCCGCCGAGCGCTGGAAGAACCTGCTGCTGCTGGCATTCGGGCAGAAAAAGATGTTCCGCAACCCGCTGGTGGCGGTATTGCACTTCTTTGTGTATGCCGGGTTCATTATCATCAATATAGAGATACTGGAGATCATGATCGACGGGCTGGCCGGCACGCATCGTATATTCGCGCCCGTTCTGGGCCGGCTGTACCTGGTGCTGATCGGTTGCTTCGAGATACTGGCTGTACTGGTAGCTGTTTCCTGCGCCATCTTCCTGGTCCGCCGGAATATCCTCAAACTGAAACGTTTCATCAGCAAAGACCTTGACGGCTGGCCGCGCTCGGATGCCAATTACATTCTGCTGACGGAGATCGTGCTCATGCTGCTTTTTCTGACGATGAACGCGGCAGACCAGGCATTGCAGGCCCGGGGTGCGGAGCATTACATCACTACCGGGGATTTCTGGGTGACCAGTCAGTTCGCCCCGCTTTTCTCCGGCTTGTCCGATTCCGCACTGATAGCTGTGGAACGCGGTGCATGGTGGCTGCATATCCTCGGTGTACTGGCCTTTCTGAACTACCTGCCGTTCTCCAAACATCTGCATATCATCCTCGCATTTCCCAATGCTTATTATACCGATCTGCGGCCCAAAGGCAAAATGGAGAACATGCCGGCCATCCAGCAGGAAGTGCTGTATGCCATGCAGCCTGAGCTGGCGGCCAATGCCCCCGTATCCGACACCGTGCCGAAGTTTGGCGCGAAAGACGTGCAGGACCTGACCTGGAAGAACCTGCTGGACGCATATGCCTGCACGGAATGCGGCAGATGCTCCGCCGCCTGCCCTGCTACGCAGACGGGGAAAGCCCTTTCCCCCCGCCTCATCATGATGAAAACGCGGGACCGGCTGGAGGAAGTGGGCCGGAACATCCGGCAGCATGGCAGCGCTACAACAGATAACAAAAGCCTTTTACGCGATCATATCACCGAAGAGGAGCTGCGCGCCTGCACTACCTGCAACGCCTGCGTAGAAGAATGCCCGGTAAGCATCAATCCGCTGCATATCATCCTGCAGATGCGGAGGCACCTGGTGATGGAGGAATCCAGCGCCCCGCAGGAATGGAACATGATGTTTTCCAACATAGAGAATAATATGGCGCCCTGGAAATTCAGTCCGGATGACCGGGACGCCTGGATACAATAATCATACACCGGAAAAAAAAGAATCATATGCAGATCAAAACGATGGCCGAATATTTTGCCAATGGAGAAACACCGGAAGTGCTTTTCTGGGTAGGGTGCGCCGGCAGCTTTGACCAGCGCGCCCAAAAGATCACCAGGGCATTTGCCGCCATACTGGATAAAGCAGGCATCCCGTTTGCGATACTCGGCAAGGAAGAAGGCTGCACCGGCGATCCCGCACGCAGGGCCGGCAATGAATTCCTCTTCCAGATGATGGCCTACAGCAACATTCAGCTATTGAACAACTATGGCGTGAAATCCATCGTAACCGCATGCCCGCATTGTTTCAATACTTTCCGGAATGAATATCCCCAGCTTGGGGGAACATACGAAGTAGTGCATCATGCCACTTATCTTCAGCAGCTGATCGACGGAGGCCGCATCAAAATGAAGGAAGGCGGCACTTTTAAAGGCAAAAAGATCACGTACCACGACTCCTGTTACCTTGGCCGCGCGAATGGCATTTACGAGGCTCCCCGGCAGGTACTGGAAACCCTGGATGCAGAGCTGGTAGAGATGAAACGCTGTAAAAGCAAGGGCCTCTGCTGTGGAGCGGGAGGCGCACAGATGTTCAAGGAAGAAGAAAAAGGCAATACCCGCGTGAATTTTGCCAGAGGCCATGAAGCCGTGGCCACCGACGCCTCGGTTATTGCCGCCAATTGCCCGTTTTGCATGACCATGTTGACCGACGGCGTGAAAGAAGCCGGAAAGGAAGAAGAAGTAAAAGTGCTGGACATCGCCGAAATGATCGAACAAAACATGCAATAGCTTAACTTTGCCATTATGAACACGGATATCAAACATATATTACCACAGGATTTTGATCCCGCATCCCGGGTCTGGATATATCAAAGCAACCGCCCTTTCGGGGAAAAGGAAGCAGAGGAGATAGAGGAGCAATTGCATCAGTTCACCGCGCAATGGAACTCACATGGCGTTCCCGTTAAAGGCTGGGGCGCATTGCTGTTCGATCAGGTCATCATCCTGATGGCGGACGAAACCGAATCCCAGGTCAGCGGCTGCAGTACGGACAGCTCCGTAAGGATCATCAAAAGCATAGAACGGCAGTACAATGTGAATCTCTTCGATCGTTTGCTGCTGGGCTTCCTGGTGAAAGACCGGCTGCAATTACTCCCCCTGGCCCAGTTGGGGTATGCACTGGAGAAAGGGTTCATCGGGCACGATACGATCTATCTCAACAACACGGTACAAACGAAGCAGGAATTGGAATCGCACTGGCTGCTCCCCCTGAAAGAGAGCTGGCTGATGAATAAATTGGGGCAGACCGCATAGAAATTGTAGCTGAACGACTATATTTGTGCCCGGCAGTTTTACTACTGCCGTTTTTGGCGGGGCAGAACACCCTCTTCGTCAAAGGTTGAACAGTTCTTCTTTTCGAAACAACAAGCGGGAATAGCTCATTTGGTAGAGCATCAGCTTCCCAAGCTGAGGGTGGCCGGTTCGAGCCCGGTTTCCCGCTCCATTTTTTCTCTATAATCTGACGTTCAACAATTCCTGCCCCAGGTCGTGCAACCCTTTTTCTATTCTTTTCTTCTGGCGTTCCGAAGCGATGGCAAGCCCTGCTTTGTACTGCCTTAAAAGCGAAGCGTTCAGGCCGATCCTCTTTGCAAAGTTGGTCACATCCAGCATCCCGAAATGCGCAAATATGCTCGGGAGGTCATATTTGTAGATGTATTCAAAATTGCCATCGTTCAGCGCGGGATCCGGAGTGCCTTCCTCCGCATTAACATCCAGTACCGCCTGCAGGGCGTCTGCGAAATCCTTTTTGGCTTCGGGAATGGTTTTGGCATACCCGGTAATGCCCGGAAGATCCTCCGACCAGGTACCAAAACCTGTGGACGAGGCTTCTACAACTACGATTAACGGCTTCTTTTTCATATGGGTCAAAAATAACACATCCGTTATAACCATCCAAATTATTTATAACACATTTGTTATTATTCTTTTCTTAACACCTCTTCCCCTCAAAAACCTGTCATTCTGGCATTTTTTTATGTATTTTTGCAGTCCTAAATTTTGGACAGGAAATGCTGGAGATCGTAGACAAAACCCATGATGAACACCGCCAGGGCGAAGCAATAGCCCCCCAGGCCGGGGATACCCGCACCTATGCAAAAAAGTTTTACATAGAAAGTTATGGTTGTCAGATGAATTTCAACGATAGTGAAATTGTCGCTTCCATCCTCAATAATGAAGGTTTCGGCGCTACCCGTAACGTTGAAGAAGCGGACCTGGTGCTGCTGAATACCTGCTCCATCCGTGAAAAGGCGGAGCAGACCGTTCGCAAGCGCCTGACCGAATTCAAAAAAACAAAGAAGAGCCGCCCGGGCTTTCTGGTAGGCGTACTCGGTTGTATGGCGGAACGCCTTAAAGCCCAGTTCCTGGAGGAAGAAAAGCTGGTAGACCTGGTCGTTGGCCCGGATGCCTACCGTACCCTCCCCGCCCTTATTGAAGAAGCCGGAACAGGCCAGAAGGCCATAAACGTGCTGCTCAGCCGCGAGGAAACGTATGCGGACATCAGTCCCGTTCGCCTCAACAGTAATGGCGTAACGGCTTTTGTATCCATCATGCGTGGCTGCAATAACATGTGCGCCTTTTGCGTAGTGCCTTTCACCCGCGGCCGGGAACGCAGCCGCGATCCTTATTCCATCGTGGCAGAGGCTACAGACCTTTTTGAAAGAGGCTACCGCGAAGTGACGTTGCTGGGCCAGAACGTAGATTCCTACTATTTTGTGGACGAGCAAAAAGATGAGACCGTTACTTTCGCCGCGCTGCTTGAAAAAGTGGCTGCCATCAGCCCGTTGCTGCGGGTGCGCTTTTCCACCTCACACCCGAAAGACATCACGGACGAAGTACTGTTCACCATGGCCCGCCATGAGAATATCTGCAATTATATCCACCTCCCCGTACAGAGCGGCAGCACGCGCATCCTGCAACTGATGAACCGCACCTACACGCGGGAATGGTATATGAAGAAGGTAGACCGTATTAAAGAGATACTTCCGGATTGCGGGCTTTCCACGGATGTGATCACCGGCTTCTGCACGGAAACGGAGGAAGATCACCAGGATACGCTGGCGATGATGGAATATGCACATTATGACCTGGCTTACATGTTCGCCTACTCGGAACGCCCCGGTACACTGGCCGCCCGCCGGTACACCGATGATATACCGGAGGAAGTGAAAAAGCGCCGCCTGGCGGAAGTGGTAGCCCTGCACCGCAGGCATACCCTGGAAAGCATGCAGCAGGACGTAGGCAAGGTCTTTACCGTACTGGTGGAAGGCGTTTCCAAACGCTCGGAGAACGATCTCTTCGGCCGGAATGACCAGAACAAAGTAGTGGTGTTCCCCCGCGGCGATCATCAGAAAGGCAGCTACGTCAAAGTAAAAATAGTATCCTGTACCGCAGGTACATTGATCGGGAAACCGGTTGACATTGACTGACAGTTTCAAAACCCTGAAGAATGGACAATATTCAAAGCATAAAGAACCGCTTCGGCATCATCGGCAACTCGCAGGCATTGAACTATGCCCTGCAGGTGGCCTCACAGGTAGCCGGTACCGATCTCACCGTACTGATATCCGGTGAAAGCGGCGTAGGTAAAGAAGTTTTTTCACAGATCATTCACGCGCTCAGCTCCCGTAAACATAATCCGTTCATTGCCGTGAACTGCGGCGCAATCCCTGAAGGGACCATCGATTCCGAACTGTTCGGCCACGAAAAAGGCTCCTTCACCGGAGCTGTGGACAGCCGCAAAGGGTACTTCGAGACCGTGAACGGCGGCACCATTTTCCTGGACGAGATCGGAGAAATGCCGCTTGGCACCCAGGCGCGGCTGTTGCGGGTATTGGAAGCCGGTGAATACATCCGCGTAGGCTCTTCCAAAGTACAGAAAACGGACGTCCGCGTTATTGCGGCCACCAACCGCGATCTCCTGGAAAGCACCCATCAGGGTAAATTCCGGGAAGACCTGTACTACCGGCTCAATACCGTCCCCATCCGCGTCCCTGCGCTGCGGGACCGCAAGGAAGATATACACATGCTCTTCCGCAAGTTTTGCGTTGATTTCGCGGAACGGTACAAAACCACTTCCGTGCAACTGGATGAAGAAGCCCGCGAGATACTGATTAGCTATCCCTGGCGCGGGAACGTACGGGAACTGAAGAACATCGCGGAACAGATCTCCGTGCTGGCCAAGGACAAGCTCATCACCGCATCGGAATTGAGACGTTTCCTCCCCGAACAACCAGCCATGAACCGCCTGCCCATGCTGGCGCCACCGCAGGCCAACGCCGGCGGCGGGGATTTCGCCAGCGAAAGGGATATTCTTTACAAGCTCTTCTTCGACATGAAAAAAGATGTTACCGAGCTGAAGAAAATGTTCTTTGAAGTGCTGCAGAACCCCTCTATCGGCCACCATAACAATAATTACCCCGATGGAGAGGTAATGCACAACTTCCCGTCTTCCGAAGCGGCCTCATCACCCAATATCATTCCGCCGCCGCAGCCATATATCCTCCAGGACAGCAACAAGATAGACCATCATGAAGAAGTGGAGGAAACACTGTCTATTGCGGACAAGGAAAAAGAACTGATCGAGAAGGCATTGAAGAAACATAAAGGTAAACGTAAAGACGCCGCCCTTGATCTCGGTATTTCGGAACGGACTTTGTATAGAAAACTGAAGGAATATAATATCAATGAGTAAAACAGGAACCCGGCAACCTATGTCCAGAATTATCGTTTGCTTTATCAGCACCAGCCTGTGGCTGTTTGCAGCAGCATGCTCCGTAAAATATTCAGCCAGCGGTGCGAGCATCGACCCGGAAGCCAAAACGGTGAATGTCCGGTTTATAGAGAACCGCGCTCCGCAGAACAATCCGCAGCTCAGCCAGCAGCTCACGGAAAAACTGCGCCAGAAGATACTGGCACAGACGCGCCTTACACAAACCAACGATCAGAACGCCGATTATGAATTCAAGGGTACCATTTCCGGGTACTCCATATCAAATGCTGCCGTAACGGACATTGATAAAGCCGCATCCGCGCGCCTGACCGTCACCGTCAACATTACTTTCCTGAAAAGGATAGGCGACAAAAAAGGGTTCAATAACCAGTCGTTTTCCCGTTCGGAGGATTTTAATGCCACATTGACGATCAATGAAGCTGAGCCAAGGATCCTGCCCAACATCATCACCAACCTGGCTGACGATATTTTCAACCGGGCATTCGCCAACTGGTAGCCGCTATTTGATTTAAGTATTATTTTCATATTTTAGCACTCATGACCGCCAACAGGATCATTCACCATATTTTTAACCAACCGGACCTCCGGCAAGTTGACCAGGCTGAACTGGAGCGGCTGGTGGAAACATACCCCTATTTTGCGGCCGCCCGCCTGCTGCTGGCACAAAAGCAATATTCCGAACAGCAAGACCTTACTGCTCCCGCGATGAAAAAAGCGCAGTTGTACAGCAGTTCACCGCAACAACTTTACCAATTGCTGACCGGGCCGGTTGCAGAAGAGGGAAGTATGGCACACACACAGGCGTCAGATACGGTATCTGAAGAACTGATCGAGGCAGCGGAAGAAGAGATCGAAGAATATGACACGCTTACCCATGAGATCGTAGAAGATGAAACGCTCGCTGAAAGGACGGAGATCGTGGAAGATCATGTGGAAACGGAAAGCGCGTCAGTGAATACCGTATCTGAAGAACTGATCGATGCAGCGGAAGAAGAGATCGAAGAATATGACACGCTTACCCATGAGATCATAGAAGATGAAACGCTCGCTGAAAGGACAGAGATCGTGGAAGATCCTGCAGAAACGGGAAACACGTCAGCGGAAACAGTATCTGAAGAACTGATCGATGCGGCGGAAGAAGAGATCGAAGAATATGACACGCTTACCCACGAGATCGTAGAAGATGAAACGCTCGCTGAAAGGACAGAGATCGTGGAAGATCCTGTGGAAACGGAAAGCACGTCAGCGGAAACAGTATCTGAAGAACTGATCGATGCGGCGGAAGAAGAGATTGAAGAAGAAGATAGCGCCGAAGCTCGTGACATGACCGAAGTTGCAACAGAAGATCATGAAGAAGAAGAGCAGGATGAGGTCATTGCAGTAGACTACGAACCGATAAAAGAACAGGAAGCAGCCGAACTGGCCGATGAGATCCTCGGGGAGACAAAAGACGAGATCGTTGCCGTTGATTACGAACCGATAAAAGAACAGGAAGCAACCGAACTGGCCGATGAGATCCTCGGGGAGACAAAAGATGAGATCATTGCCGTTGATTATGAACCGATAAAACAACAGGAAGCAACCGAACTGGCCGATGAGATCCTCGGGGAGACAAAAGACGAGATCGTTGCCGTTGACTATGAACCGATAAAACAACAGGAAGCAGCTGAACTGGCGGAGGAAGAACCTCACTTCAGACCTGCTTACGAACCGGAGATCGAGGAAGAAGAGATCGTGTTGACAGCGGATACGGAGCCAGAGGGCCTGGCTGCAGCCGGCCTGACACTTCCCGGCATTGCGGAAGAAGGTGCTTCCGGTGAAAACGAAGGCCCCATCAGGATACACCCGATGGACACTCCCGCCGAAGAAACCACGCTAACCTTCCAGCCCCTTTACACAGATGATTATTTTGCCTATAAAAAGCTGAAAGAGCCGAATAACGCAGAAGCGATGAATGAAAAAGCACAGGCGGAAATGAGAAGTTTCACAGACTGGCTGCGGGAACTGAAAGATAATTTCACAGCCGGAAAAAACACCAGGAACTGGTATCAGCAACAAATGCACCGGTTATATGAAGATGAGGAACCCGAGGTATCCGAAACCGTGGAAAAAATGGCGATGGAGTCCATTACATTCAACAACGATATCGTATCCGAAACACTGGCCGAAATCTGGGTACGCCAGCACCAGCACGCAAAAGCGATCGATATCTACCAAAAATTAAGTTTGCTTAATCCCGACAAAAACGCTTATTTTGCGCAAAAGATCAAAGCATTACAATCACTAACAGACAACAATAAATAGCGAACATGTTAATTTTCTTTGGAATATTGATAGTAGTGGCCTGTATTTTACTGGGCTTCTTTGTGCTGGTACAAAACCCCAAAGGCGGCGGCCTGTCCGGCAGCTTCGGCGGTTTCGGCAACCAGGTGATGGGCGTGCGCCAGACCACTGACGTACTGGAAAAAGGCACCTGGGTACTGGCAGGCGTCATTGCCATTCTCTGCCTCACTTCTGCCATGTTCATTGGCGGCGGAACCGGCGGAAATCAGCAGAAAGGCACCATCGAAAAAATGGGCAGCGGTCCCGGCAGTGCAGCTCCGGCCGGCGGCGTAGCACCTTTTCAGCAAAATCAGCCCGCTCCTGCAACAGTTCCGCAGGATTCAGCCAAATAATATATCAAATTATAATATTTACATAAACCTCGCCGTTGAAAGCGGGGTTTTTTGTTGGCCGGACGGCCGCCCTGATCATACAACATCCCATGAAAAACAAAGCGAAGCATCAACGCTCCCCCTGGCTCCGAAGAATTGCCGTTGCAATAGCCTGCCTCCTCGCCGGAGGCATAGTACTGGCGGCATACCTCCTGATGGGGCCCAATACCAAACCCTTTGGCGACAAGAAATACTTTTATGTACGTACCGGCAGCAACTATAAAAGTGTGCTGGAAGGCCTTAAAGAACAAGGTATTATCAACTCCGCGGCAACCTTCAACATCGTGGCACGCAGACTGGAATACCCTTCCCGGGTGAAAGCCGGGCGATACGAGATCAAAAAAGGCATGAGCAACCTCGACATCGTACGCATACTCCGTTCCGGCAGGCAAGTCCCGGTGAGACTGGTCATTAACAAATTGCGTACGAAGGAAGACTTCATCCGCCTCGTTTCCCGCAACCTGGAAGCCGACTCCCTCACCATGAAAGCCCTCCTGGCAGACCCCGTGTACCTCCGGCAGTTCGGACTGGATACGAATACCGCCATGAGCGCCGTCATCCCCAACACCTACGAATTCTTCTGGAATACCTCCGCCGTCAACGTCTTTGAAAAACTGGAAGACAACTTCGAAAAATTCTGGACAGCCGAAAGAAAAGCCAAAGCAACTGCCCTGGGGCTCAGTCGCACCGAAGTGATCACCCTCGCCTCCATCGTAGAGGAAGAAACCAACCGCCACGACGAGAAGCCCGCCATGGCCAGTGTGTACCTCAACCGGCTCCGCATCGGCATGCGCCTGGGCGCCGATCCCACGGTAAAATTCGCCCTCAAGGATTTCGGGTTGAGACGTATCCGCGGCGAACACCTGGAATTCGATTCCCCCTACAACACCTACCGTTACTCCGGCCTGCCTCCAGGCCCTATCTGCACCCCTTCCATGAAATCCATAGACGCTGTGCTGACACCTGCGGACACCGAATACCTCTATTTCTGCGCAAGGCCTGATTATAGCGGGTATCACGACTTTGCCAGCAACTACAAAGAACATATGCAGAATGCCAGGGCTTACCAGAAATGGTTGAACTCCCGTAATATCAAATAGTTTGTATTTTTATGATAACCCAATAACATCCCCGGATGATCGACGTAGAAAAAATCGTACTGGAATCAAAACCTGTCAGATGGGTTATACACAAAAGCAAATCACTCGTGTTACCGGGTTTCGATGGCGCTCCCCTGTATGACGTTATCGTTTTTTTTCTGAAAGAAACCGCCAGGGAAAGCCTTGCGGAACGCGCCGCCGCCATCTCGTTCAATTTCCTGCTGGCCATTCCCCCATTTTTCATCTTCATCCTTACCCTCGTACCGTATATTCCCCTGCAGAACGTGGAGCCAACGCTGTATGATCTTGCGGAAACACTCACGCCGAACTACAGCAGTTATATTGTCGTGCGGGATATGATACATGACTTCCTGTACACTCAACGCAATACCCTGCTGTCCTTCGCCTTCATTCTCAGTTTCTACTACTCCTCAAACGGAGTTATGGGCATGCTGACATCATTCGACAAGCTGCTGCCCGGCTTCAAGCAGCGCACCTGGTGGCAAGCCAGGCTTACCGCATTGAAGCTCACCATCTTCCTGGTATTATTGCTGCTGGCCACCGTTGTGCTCATCATCATGCAGGGGCAAATACTGGAATTTGTGCTCCGGGAAATCGGCATCCGCAACTCCTTCACGCAGTTCGTGATCGGCGCTATCAGATGGCTGCTGATCATGCTGCTGTTCTTTGCCATTATATCCGTTGTGTACCGCTTTGGCCCGGCCACCAAAAAGAAATGGAAATTCATCTCCGCCGGTTCTACATTTGCCACGATATCGATGATCATCGTTACCCTGGGCTTCTCTTTCTGGGTCACCAACTTTGCCCAGTACAACCAGATCTACGGGTCCATCGGAACGATATTGGTGATCATGCTCGTCGTGTACTTCAATTCCTTCATCCTGCTCATCGGATTTGAGTTGAATACCAGCATTACCACGCTGAAAGAGATCGCCGCGGAGCGTGAAACAGCTGAAAAAGAGCCTGAGTTACAAGGCCTTTCGTAAGAAATTCCCCACGAGCGGTAAAATGTGTTGTACGGTTTTAAAAAACGTTTGAAATACCTTAATTTCATATCGACTGTAAACTGAAAACTGAGCCTATGAAACCAGGGCATTGGCCATTTTCCTGCGTAAGGCAATAGTGCTGTTTCATAAAACATAAAAATGCCGGAGAAAATATGCTTGTCGCTTCATCCGGCCATTTGAAAATCAAACTAAAGCAGATGAAAAAGCAATTTGTTTTGTTACTCGCAGCTGCGTTCTGGCTGACCGCCTTCCGGTCTCCCTACGCACTTGAAGTAGGCGCCAGGTTGCCGAAAGCCGACATCAAAATGAAAGATGTGTCCGGCAAAGAAGTTTCCCTGAATGACGCCAAAAAGACCAACGGCCTGCTGGTGATGTTCAGTTGCAACACCTGCCCGTATGTAGCCCGCAACCAGGCCCGTACCCGCGAGATATGCCAGTACGCGCTGAAAAACAATATCGGCGTGATCCTTATCAATTCCAATGAAGCGGAACGCAACGGCGGAGATTCCTATGAAGCCATGCAACGCTATGCCAAAGACCAGAGTTATAGCTGGTACTATGTGGTAGACAAAAATAACGCGGTGGCTGATGCATTCTCTGCAGACCGTACACCGGAGTGTTACCTGTTCGATAAAAATGCCGTACTGATATATAAAGGCGCGATCGATGACAACCCAGGCAATGAAGCCGGCGTAAAGCAGCAATACCTTCTGAATGCTATCAACGCGGCAGTAGCCGGGAAAAAAGTGGAAGTAACATCCACGGCATCAGTAGGATGCGGGATCAAACGAAAGATGTGATAAAATTTCGCAGTATATAATTGCACAGGGTCGTACCATCACCGGTACGGCCCTTTCTTTTGCCGTTCCGGTCGCCTCTCCCTGTTAATGAAAACGTCAAAAGCCGTATTATTGCTTCTGTTATGGTAGAAGAAAGCGATGTACGTATAGGCAATTTGGTCTGGTATTATGATTATAATATGATGGAGACCGTATTCCGGGTTGAAGGTATCCTGGAGGGATATGTGTACAACACCGGGCTGCCCAAAAGCAAATTACCGCTCTCAAAAGTCCATCCCGTAGCGCTGGAAACGGATCACCTGGAGAAATTCGGGTTTCTGCCGGGGGATGCGGAATATGGGGAGGATGTGCATACTTATTCCTTCAAGTATAATCATAAGGACAGCATCTACATCCGTGATACCGGAGCATCTTTTCAGCCGCTGGCGCAGTCAGCCGACGGGTTTGTGGCGTATGGACGGCCGATCGTGCATCTTCATCAGTTGCAGAATCTGTTTTATGATCTGACGCGGGAGGAAGGGTTTGTGGGGTGATTACCCTTATTGCCCCACCAAAAACACCGCATTCCCGAACAACAACTTCCCGTTCTCCCAGAAACTCCGGAACAGGGGATTATCCACCATCAGCACCACTTCTCCCCTGCCCATGGACCGTACGCCAAAGATCAGTCCGTCCTTCAGCTTCGCTTTCGTTTGCGCGCCTACGAAACCGGTGAGATAATTATCGTTCTTCAGCACCCCCACATTCCAGCCGCCGGACGGGAGATATTCCACCAGCTTGTCGTTTTGCTTGAGGGTATAGTAATAATCCGGATAGCCGAATGCCAGCGGATGCGTTTTATCCATGGCTACTTTATAGATAGCCCCGGGAATGAACTGCGATACGCTTTCCCGCTCCCGGTTGGCATAAGGCTTCAGGTCCAGGTACGGATCTTTCTTTTCATCTTCTTTTTTCTCTTCTTCTTTCTTCAGTTTAAAGCCCCAATCCCCTTCCGCCAGCTGGGATACGGCATCCTCCAGCGCGATCAGTTTCCCTCCGCCCTGTACCCAGTCTTTCAGCCGGTCCGCTACCGCCTTGTCGCTTAACGCATTGTAATGCCCGTCCGGAAGGATCAGCACATCCAGGTCTTTCCAGTTCACGTTATAAAGGTTATTGCTGTTCAACACCGTAACGGGATAATCGATCTGCTGCTCAAAAAAATGCCATATCTCTCCCATTCCCAATGAAGACACGCCATCACCTGCCATCACCGCCACTTTGGGCTTGCGGATAAAGCGGATCTTGTCTGATCCGAAATCCGCTCCTTTATCCACAAACCCCGTAGGCACTTTTACCAGTCTCACGCCCATCTGTATGGCCAACGCCGGGATCAGCGATCCAAGTGCTTCGTTGCCGGCTTTTGTGATGATGAGCGTACCGGATGGGTAGGTATTGCCGTTCAGCGAAAACGCCTGCTCCGCATACCGTACGCGCACATTCCGGTTGAGCAGCGCCGCCAGGAACTTCAGATCTTTTGTGCTGTTCCAGGGTGCCAGGTAAGCGTAGGCACTGCCTCCTGACGCAGCTTCTCCGGCAATCCCCGGCGGAGCCTCGCTCACCGCGGGCTGCAGGCGCTGTTTGACGGCATATGCCGGAAGCCCGTAGGCATAGGGCATTGCCCATGCCGTGATATCATATGTAACGGAGTCGGTTAAACGGGATACCGGTTCAAAAAGCACCCGTATAAGGTTGGAGCGCGGTTGAAAGGCGCTGATCACAAGATCGCCTTTCTCAATATCGAAGTGTTCCGTTTTACCGGTGAAATAATTGCGTCCGTCCGCGTTGCTGTTGCCGGTGGCGAATCCTGCGTCAATTTCATTACGACGCAGCACGGCTGCCAGCATCTGCAGTTTCTCGGGATTGCCGGCGGCTTTCACAACATAGGTTTTATAGTCACCGGCCGGGTTTGTGCGCGCATCTGCAAAATATCGTGCGAACTCACTGACGAGCTTTCCTGCATGGGCAGTGGATACTTCGATGGTGGCAATGCCGGTGGTGTAATGATGTTCCATCCTGTCCGCCAGCGTGAGGGTATCGCCTTCGCGGTTGATGATAGCGAGACCGGCCCGGCCGCTGCCGCCCTGCTCATAGGTCATGCCGATGGCGCCGTTGTACATCGGATAGGTATCGCCGTAGCTGGGATAGAACAGATCGAACTGCTCTTTTGTAAAATACAGCCAGCCTTTGGCATCAAAATAGGTCGCATTATGTTTCCCGATCTGCACCTGGAAGTCCCGCTGCCAGGCGGTCACCGCATCATGCAGCGGCTCCGCGGCCGGCGCAAAATAATAAGGCGCATCAACGCCCTGCTCGTGAAAGTCCACATGCACCTGCGGCATCCAGCGGTTGTACTGCACGAGCCGCTGCTGTGATTCTATCTGTGTTTGCCAGGCCCAGTCCCGGTTCAGATCGAAATAATAGTGATTGCTGCGCCCTCCCGGCCATGGCTCATAATGCTCACGGGCAAATGGGGTGGCATCGGCGTTTTTGCTGTGAACGGCATTATAAAAACTGACATAACGCTCCCGGCCATCGGGGTTCAGGCAGGGATCGATGATCACTACGGCGTGCTGTAATAAAGCTTTCTTCTCTGTCAGCAGCGCGTACAATGTTTTCATCGCTGCTTCTGTGGACACTGCTTCATTGCCATGCACATTATAGCTCAGCCAGATGATCACCGGTCCGGAAGTTTGTCCGCCGCCTTTTGTCAGCTGCAGGTTATGCTCCCTGATCCGGTCCAGCTGCGCCATGTTCTCCGGGGATGCAACAACGGCCAGCATCAGGGGGCGGCCCTCGTAGGTCTGCCCGTATGTTTCCAATCTGACAGAGGAGGTATGTCTCGCCACTTCTTCAAAATATCCGGTCACCCTGAAATATGGCGTAAACCGGCTGCCAAGGGAATATTGCAGGTATGCAGCAGGTGAAGGCACCGTTTGCGCGGCAATGGAATGGCATAGTGACAACAAGAGGAAAAGGATTGATAACATGCGCTTCATGAAGCTAAGATAGGGATTCGGGGAAGTATTTCCATCGGGCTCAGGGCAGCCGGTAAGAAACCTTGGGGAACATGCCCATCAGGCTGTCCAGCTCATTCGCACAGGCCCGTTTTCTTTCCATCGCTTCGATCACATCCAGTTTATGCAGCTTCCAGTTATCGGTGTAGATCGTGGTATTAAAATCGATGACCGTATTGTATTTGAGAAAGAACTGCCCGGTAATGTTCTCTTCAGACCAGAACAGCTGACGCGCAAAAACCTCCCCTTTTCTGTCGAAATAATAACTGCCATATTTGCTGTACACCAGCTTTACGGGAAACCTTTTGAAAATGTACAGGTCCATCTGCAGACGGCGTACTTTCTGGTAATAGTACACAGAATCGTCGATCACTTCCATTCGTCTTTTCAATGTTTTCACGATGGCGGAATCTTCTTTGGCAAGCGGCAGGATAACGGGAGGAAGGGGTTTGCTTGTCTTTTGAGTACTGTCCGCTGTTGTATCTTTCATAGCAGCAGGAGGTTGATGACAGGCAACAACCAATAACACGCAGTATTGAAGGTAACGGAGGAATCCTCTCATAGTACAGGCACGATACTTTCATACTAAAAGTAATAAATCTTAATTTAGAACCAAACAGCACGTTTTATGCGCTCTACTCTGATCTTGTCTATATTTCTGACCCTGCCCGCCGCGTTGGCAGCGCAACAGGTGCTGACTCCTTATCAGTATTCCATCAATAAACAGCTGAATGCCAGCCACTATGCCGTGGTTTCCGCCCATCCGCTGGCGAGCCAGGCCGGTGTGATGATCATGCAGCAGGGTGGTAATGCGGTAGATGCTGCAATCGCAACACAGCTTGCATTGGCTGTCGTATATCCGCAGGCAGGCAATCTTGGCGGAGGAGGTTTTCTCGTAGCGCGGTTGCAGGACGGCAAAACGCTCGCTATTGATTACCGGGAGAAAGCTCCGGCCGGATCGCACCGCGATATGTACCTGGATGACAGCGGCGTCGTGCGGCCACGCAGCAGTATGGATGGGCACCTGGCGGCAGGAGTTCCCGGTACGGTGGCCGGCCTGTTCGCTTCCCATAAATACGCCCGGTTGCCTTTTGCCCGCCTCGCCGCTCCCGCCATTCAGCTGGCGGAAAAAGGTTTTGTGATCACGGAAGATGAAGCATCCGGACTGAACAGGCTCCGGGAAAACATCCTGCGGCTCAACACCGCTCCCACCGCTTTTGTGAAAGACCGCCCCTGGAAAACCGGGGACACCCTCGTGCAGAAAGACCTGGCCCGCACCCTGCAGCTGATCGCCCGGAAAGGCCGGAAAGGCTTCTATCAGGGTGAAACAGCGGAAAAGATCGTTGCGGAAATGCAACGCGGCGGCGGCATCATCAGCAAAACGGATCTTAAAAAATATGAAGCTAAAGAACGTCAGCCGATGCTGTTCGATTTCCGGGGCTACACCGTGCTGACGATGCCCCTCCCCAGCAGCGGCGGCATCGGGCTACAGCAGATGCTGGGCATGGTGGAACCGTTCCCGCTGGAAACATGGGGTTTTCACAGCGCAAAAAGCGTACAGCTGATGATTGAAGCGGAACGGCGGGCGTATGCGGACAGGGCCCATTTCCTGGGCGACAGGGATTTTGTGAAAGTACCGGTAACTGCCATCACCACTGCGGCATATCTGCAGGAAAGAATGCAGACCTTCACCCCCGGAAAGGCTTCACAAAGCGAAAATACCGCAGCGGGAAAAGTGGCGCCGGAAAGCACGGAAACCACCCATCTCTGTGTGATCGACAAAGAAGGCAATGCCGTATCCGTGACCACCACGCTCAACGGCGGTTATGGCAGCAAGGTAGTGGTGGGAGGCGCCGGTTTTTTCCTCAATAATGAAATGGACGATTTCAGCATCAAGCCCGGCACGCCTAATATGTATGGCCTCGTAGGCGCGGAAGCCAATGCCATTCAGCCCGGTAAACGCATGCTCAGTTCCATGACGCCCACCATCGTGATCAAAGACAATAAACCTGTGCTCATCACGGGTACGCCCGGCGGCTCCACCATCATCACCTCCGTTTTCCAGACCCTGCTTAATGCACTGGTGTTCGGGCTGGATGCGGACCAGACCGTAAATGCTCCCAAATTCCATCATCAATGGCTGCCGGACATTGTGCATGTGGAAAGGGACTTCCCGGACAGTACGCAACAGGCGCTGAAACAGATGGGCTACAGGATCGTTCCGCGGTCGCCCATCGGCAGAACGGAACTCATCCGCATACACCCCGATGGCCGCATAGAAGCCGTAGGCGATAAAAGAGGGGATGACAGCGCTGCGGGGTATTAACCGGCACAATGTCCTCATGAATTGTCCCCAACGAATTGTATTTTTGAAAGACATCATATTATGGACATGACAGTTGCAGAAATTTACCTGGACAGCCTGAAGAAACGCCTGCTTGGATATAAAGTACTGGCGGAGAAGACGTTTGCACAGCTGAATGATGAACAGCTGCACTGGCAACCTGCCGGTGAGCCCAACAATATCTACATCATCGTAAAACACATGAGCGGCAACATGCTTTCCCGCTTTACGGATTTTCTCACCTCCGACGGAGAAAAGCCCTGGCGCGAGAGGGACGCAGAATTCACGGATGACCAGCCCACCGGCACAAAGGCCGCCATGCTGGAAATATGGGAAAAAGGATGGGATTGCCTGATGGCAACATTGAACAGCCTGCAGGAAGGTGACCTGGCAAAGACCATCTACATCCGCACGGAACCGCATAGCGTGATGGACGCCCTGAACCGGCAGCTCGCGCATTATCCCTATCACATCGGCCAGATCCTTTACCTCGGCAAGATCATGAAACAGGAAAACTGGGAAAGCCTTTCCATTCCCAAAGGCGGTTCGCAGCAATTCAACCAGGAAAAAGCATCCGGCAAATGAGATATTTCATCATCGGGATAGCGCTGGCGCTGACAGCCTGCGGGTCCGGCAAAACCAATGCGCTGCTGCAGCATAAAAAATGGAAGGTCGAGAATGTAAGCGTTCCCCCGGGAGACCCCTACAACCTCGTACAGGTCACGCAAGCAAAAGATCTGAAAAGCGGTTATTACAGCGATGTGTTCTACCAGTTCCTGGACGATGGCCTGTTCATCGCCACCATTGCCGGTCAACCGGATACCGGGAGATACCGGCTCATCAGCAACGGCCGCATTATTTCCATCACTTCCCCCAATGGCTCCCGCGATGCGGAACACCTGGTAGAAGTGGTGAAACTGGATGAACAGTCCTTTGACATGAAAGTCAAATCCGGCGATTATCATTTCATCCTTCATACCAGGAAACAGTAATATGACCCGGATCACAGATACAACACCCGGCAGAACGGCCATGATAGACGGCAGGAGCTTCCTTTTCTTTTCCGGCTTCAGCTACCTGGGCATGCATGCCTCACCGGCTTTCCGGGAATTGCTGGCCGCAGGCACCGCCAGGTTCGGCAGCGTGCACCCTTCGTCCCGCATATCGAACTTGCAGCTAAGGCTATACGAAGAACTGGAGCATGCCCTGGCCACGCTGCTGCACCGGCAGTCCGCCGTGTGCTTCTCCTCCGGTTACCTCGCCGCGCAGGCTGCTGTTACCTATGCCCACGGCAAAGGCGAGCTGCTATACGCGCCCGGCGTACATCCCGCGATCTGCTACCCCGGCGCACAGCTGCCCGAAGGATCGGTACAGGACTGGCTTTCGAATATTATCGATATAGTGAACCAGGGCGATGATCACCGCTATGTACTGGTATGTGACGCCGTTCACCCGCTGACAGCCACTATTCACGACTTTTCTCCCCTGCAGCTGATCCGGAAAAAAGTACTGGTGCTGCTGGATGATTCCCACGGCGTAGGGTTGCTGGGCGATGAAGGCGAAGGCATCACTGCCTCGCTCCCGGAAAACCCGGCCCTGCATTACCTCATTACCGCCTCGCTGGCCAAAGCTTTCAGCCTGGAGGGCGGTTTCATTGCCGGCCATGCGGCGGACATCGCCGCCATCCGGAAACTGCCGCTGTTCACGGCCAGCACGCCCATGATACCCGCGAATGCCCATGCTTTCCTCCATGCCCGGGAGGTCTTTGCTACCGCCCGGAGAACACTGCGGCAGCGCATCCAGACCTTCGCGAACCTCACCGCCGGTATTCCCGCACTGCAGCATACGCATCCGCTCCCGGTATTCGCCATCCGCGAAACCGCTACAGATGAGAAAACGCAGCAGGACGAGCGGCATACCGTTCAGCTGGACACGCATCAGCATATATATGAATACCTCCTGAACCTGGATACGCTGATATCCTCCTTTGCCTATCCGGACCCGCAAGGGGCCAGGATCAACCGCATCATCCTGTCCGCCCTCCATACGCCGTCAGACCTGGAGATACTGGCAGAACACCTCACCCGATTCTATTCATCCATCCAATAAAACATCATGCTCAGAAGAACTATCGTTACCATCGCGCTCCTCCTGTTGCTGTTACCCACTTTTGCACAGCATTCGCTGCTGTACAGGATCTCCGGCAAAGACCTGCCGCAACCCTCCTATCTCTTCGGCACCATCCATCTGATCTGTCCGGATGACTTTTTTGTATCCGAAGAACTGAAAAAAGCCTTTTCAGCAGCCAAAACCGTTTACCTCGAAATGGATATGGACGATCCGGCGCTGATGAGCGGGCTGATGAAAGCCATGCAGGAAACGGATGAAGATTACAAACTGGAGAATATTTTCAAGCCGGAAGATTTTGCCCGGCTTAAACAATACCTGAAAGACAGCATGAAGATGGATATCACCTTCTTCCAGCAAATGAAGCCCATGATGATCATGTCTACCATCATGCAGCGGGCGCTGCGCTGCCCTGTTCCCGCTTCCTACGAAATGACCTTCCTGACGATGGCGAAAGAGCAGAACAAAACGGTAGAAGGCCTCGAAAAGCTGGACGATCAGATCAATGTGTTCGACGAGATGGCCGATAGTACCGAAAGCCGCATGATCATGGATTATGTGAACGACATGGAAAAGCAGCGGGACTATTTCACCCGTATCGTAGCGGCCTACCGGCAGCAGGACATCAGCAAGATACACGACTTCATCAAAGAAACCCCCGATATGGCCGGTTATGAAGATGTCATGGTATATGACCGCAACCGCAACTGGATCCCGGTCATAGAAAAAGCCGCACAGAAAGAAACCACACTCTTCGCCTGCGGCGCCATGCACCTCGGCGGGGATCAGGGCGTGGTGGAGCTGCTACGCAAAAAGGGGTATAAAGTCGAGCCCATCCCGAATACGATTTCCTCTTCCGGCCAGCGTTGATACATCCAAAACACCAATTGGTGTATTAAATTTCCCTGCCCCCGGGGCGGAGTATAAGTTTGTGTCATCAATCTGACCAATATGAAACTTATAACCCTCCTCTCCGCCTCCATTCTAACCCTCAGCGCCCAGGCGCAACAAAAAAAGGACTCCGTTCCGCCGGTAAAACAGCTGAAGGAAGTCAATGTTACCGCCACCGCTCCTGTGATCACCATGCAGGGCGGTACCATGGTGATGAATGTCAGCAAATCCGCCACAGCTGCGGGCGCTACCGCCTGGGAAGTGCTGCAGAAAGCCCCCGGTGTGATCGCTGACAATACAGACAACCTTCAGCTGAACGGCAAATCCGTTACCGTATATATCGACGGCCGCCCCAGCCGTCTTGCCGGAGAAGACCTGAAAACCTTCCTCAACAGCACCCCCGCAGGCAGCATCGACAAGCTGGAACTGATGAGCAACCCCTCCACAAAATATGATGCCCAGGGCGCCGCTATCATCAATATCAAAATGCTGAAAAGCAAGGATTTCGGCACCAACGGCACCCTCAACCTCAGTGCAGGCTTCGGGCGCTATCCCCGCACATCCGAAGGGTTCACGCTCAATCACCGCAGCAACAGCAAAGTGAACTTCTATGGCAGCTACGATCACCTGTATGCCCGGCAGTTCACCCATACGACCTCAGACCGCCTGTTCCCCGATGCTTACACGCTGGAAGACAGTGATTATGCCCGGGACAACCGCCATTCGCATAACCTGAAAGCCGGGGCGGATGTGGATTTTTCCAAAAACACCGCGGCAGGTATCCTGCTCAAAGGCTCGTTCAGCAACCGCGGGCGATGGGCGGAGAACAATACCGCCCTCAATGCCGGCGGAGACTCCACATTCTTCCAGCTCGCGGATGGGCGGCAATCCATCGTCAACCCATCCCTGAACGTATATTTCAAAACCGGCAGCGAAAAGAAAAAGAACGAACTGAGCATCAATGCAGACTACTTTTCCTACAGCAAAGACTGGGATGATGCCTTTAATGCCCGGTACCTCGATGCCGTAAAACTGCCCATCGGCGAGGCGGCCTATATCCGCAACAATTCCATTTCAGACATCCGCCTGTACTCCCTGAGTGCCGACTATACGCAGACCTTTGCCTTCGCAAAGCTGGAAGCCGGGCTGAAAACCACCTTCACCAAAACGGATAACGATATGATCTGGGAAAACAAAGTGGGGGATGACTGGCAGAACGATGCGGGCAAAACGAACCACTTCATCTACCGGGAAAATGTCAACGCTGCATATGCGGGGCTGAGCAAGACCATCAAACAATTTACCTTCAACACGGTACTGAGAGCGGAACATACCTATGCCAGCGGGAACAGTCTCACTATTGCACAGAAGTTCCGCCGCGACTATGTGCAGCTCTTCCCCAGCGCAAGCATCAGCTACGCAAAAGATGCCATGAACCAGTTCAGCCTCTCCTACCGGAAGAGCATCAACCGTTTCGGGTACGAGATCGTGAACCCGTTCATCACTTACAAGAACGCCTATACGTACATGCAGGGGAACCCGGATATCAGGCCGGTGCTGAACCACGCGGTAGACCTGACCTGGAGCCACAAATACCAGCTGTTCACCACCCTGGGCTTTACCCGCAGTAAAGACAACCTCAGCATGGTATTCCGCCAGGACCCCGAAACCCGCATCCTCGTGAGCAGTTTCGACAACCAGGCCTCCTTCAATGTGGCCTACGCCAACATTGTATTCACCAAACAGGTGTTCAAAAAGCTCCGCACCACCTGGACGCTGACGGGGCTGTATATGGATGTAAATACCATGCTGGACGGGCTGGAGTATAAAAAGAAGAACTTCGGCGCCATGCTCAACACCCAGAACGCCCTCACCCTGCCCGCGGGCATGACCGCAGAACTGGGCGGCGCCATACAGACACCCTTCACTTTCGGGTACGCCTCCCTGAAAACGGTGGGGTATATCGACTTCGGCCTGCGCAAGAATGTATTGAAAGGCAAGGGTTCCCTCAAACTGGCCGTTAACGACATTCTCAACACCCGGCAAAACCGCTTTGAAGTGAAATACGGCACCATCAACAATCTCAGCAAAATGAACACCGATACACGGGTGGTAAACCTTACCTTTAACTACAGGTTCGGCAACAGCAACGTGAAACAGAACAAAACGCGCAAGAGCAAAATTGAAGCCGAAGCCGGCCGTACCAATACGCAAACCATGTGATCACGGGATTGATTACTTTTGAACCAAAGCAATACATTACTTCATGTTGCCAGAGATCAAGGCTTTTTTCAGATCGGAATGGAAAAGATTATTACCACTGTTCGTGATAGCAGCCATTTACCAGGTGCTCGTGTTCGTCCTGGTTTACAAGCTGGACCCCAATCTCGCGGAAAGATCGTACAAGCCCTTCGGCGGCTTCTACGTCCACTCCATACGGGGAACGGTGGAGTTTGTTTTCACCTTCTACCTGCTGATCTTCCACGCCTGCCTGCCCCTGCTGAACAAACGGAAAAGCTGGCAGTTCGTATGGGTAGTGTTCTCGGTATTCCTGGTCAAATTCAGTTTCACGGCGTTGTTTGAATATGAACGGATCGATTACAGCACAAGCGGCGGCGGTTCGCCTAATATCGAAAAGTTCATGCGGGAGCAGAAATTCCTGTTCTTCACCATCAGCAACCTTATCGTTTATTTCTTCACACTGATCGTCTCCTTCGTGGTGGCCTTCTTCATCGATTTCAACCTTCGTACCCGGCGGCAGAAAGAACTGGAAAAACAGAAGATGGATGCAGAGCTGTCCGCCATCAAATACCAGATCAACCCGCATTTCCTCTTCAATTCCCTGAGTTTCATTTACAGCAAGACGGTGCCGCTGAGCGAAGAGGTTTCCCATGCGGTACTGCTGTTGTCCGACATCATGCGTTACGCACTGGGCAAGGAGGAAGATGCGGAAGGCAAAGTGGAGCTGACAAAGGAGATCACCCATATGAAAAATGTGATCGCCATCAACCAGATGCGGTTCAACAACAAGCTGAACATCCAGTACAGCGAGCAGATCGAAAGGCCGGATGCCCGTATCACTCCGCTGGTCCTCATTACACTGGTAGAGAACGCTTTCAAGCACGGCGACCTTCTGGATGCCCGTAATCCGCTGGTGATCAGAACGGAATCAAACAGCGAAAAGATATATTGCTACATCCGGAATAAAAAGAAAACCGGCCCGAAGGAACTGTCCACCGGCATCGGCCTCAATAACGTCAGGCAGCGGCTGCAGCTGATGTACGGGGATAAGCATACCTTTGCAGTAACAGAAAAAGAGGATTTTTACACAGCAGAATTGACCATCCATGATTAATTGCATCATTATCGACGATGAGCAGCATGCCATAGACCTGCTGACCCATCATATTCAGCAGACGCCCTTCCTGAACCTGCTCTACTCCACCACCGAACCCCTGGAGGGCCTGCAGTTGCTGCATCAGCATAAAGTGGACCTGATCTTCCTGGACGTACAGATGCCATCCATGAGCGGTATCGATTTCATCAAGGCCATCAATGGCCGGAGCAAGGTCATTCTCACCACAGCCTACAGCGAATACGCCATGGAAGGATTCGAGCATGAGATCGTAGACTACCTGCTCAAACCCATTTCCTTCGCCCGTTTCATCAAAGGCGCCCAGCGCGCGCTTACCCTCATCCAACCGCCACCGGCCGCCCCGAAGGAGGAAAGCGATTTCATCTTTGTAAAAACGGAACAAAAAGGCAAGCTGATCAAAATAAATATCAAAGACATCGTGTTCATAGAAGGCTTGAAGAATTACGTGAAGATACACACCCGCCAGGGGGAAGGCATTATTGCCCTGCTGAACATGAAAGACCTCGAAGAACGCCTGCCGGCGGGGGAGTTCGCCAGAACACACAAGTCATTCCTCCTTTCCACCGCCTGCATCCGGATGATTGAAGGCAATGTGGTGCACCTGGAGCATACAAAAGAAACCGTGCCTGTCGGCGATACCTACCGCGAAGCTTTTATGAACCTGATGAAAGGAAAGATCATGACAAACAGGAAGTAATACCGGGATATTCAATTGGCAAACATTTTGCGAATACCTATTTTTGTCTGAATAAACCGGAGTTCCCTGAGAAAAGCACGTAAAATATTGACCATCGCGCTGTTGAGTTTGCTGGGCTTGTTATTGCTGGTCACCATCCTCATCAATGTTCCCGCTGTACAGAACGTGCTGGTGCAGCAGGTGACCAAACGCCTGTCCAGGCAACTGAACACAAAGGTAGAGATCAGCTACGTCAATTTCCGCCTGTTCAACAGCATGCGGCTGGAAGGAACGTACATCGAAGACCTGCACAAGGATACCCTGCTTTATGCAGGCGCCCTGCAGCTGCGGATCACGGACTGGTTCTTCATTCAGGACAAGCCGGTGCTCAAATTCATAGGCCTGGAAGATGCCCGGGTCAATCTCGTCCGCCCCAAAGGTGATTCCGTCTGGAATTATCAGTTCCTCGTCGATCAGTTCGGCGCTGCGCCCTCCGCCAAACCCGCAAAGAAAAAGTCCTCCGGCATTTCGCTCGATCTGAAGCAGGTGGACCTGCAACGCGTAAAATTCAATATCAGGGACGCCTGGGTAGGCGAGGATATGGCGGTATCGGCAGACCGCATCTTCCTGGATGCCCAGCGGCTGGACCTCCGTGCGCATGATGTGCTGATCAATGAACTGGCACTCGACAAACCGGTTTTCATTGTGAGCAGCTACAAAGCTTCCCGCATTAAACGTCCTCCGCCCCTGCCCGCCACCGTGGCCGCGCCGGCGCCGGACACCCTCAGCCCCGTTCCCCTGCGCTGGAATGCCGCCAACTGGAAGCTGATCATCAAATCCGTTGTGATCAAAGACGGCCTGTTCGGGGTGGACAACCTGCAGGACACCATTCCTCCCGAAGAAGGCAGCTTCGATCCCGGGCAGATCCGCTTCGGAGAGATCAACCTCACACTTTCCAACAGCCGCATCGTGCAGGACAGCATTTATGCGGACCTCCGGCTCTCCACCAGGGAGCGCAGCGGGTTTGAAGTGAAGCAGCTGACGAGCAGCTTCAAGATGTCTCCCGTAGAAATGGAGTTCAATGATCTCGATCTGGAGACCAATAGCAGCCACATCCGCGACTACTTCACCATGCAATATGAGGACCTGAGCGATATGAACGACTTCGTGGATGCCGTGACCATGCGCGCCCGTTTCCGGAATACCCGCCTGTCCTCCGACGATATCGCCTATTTCGCTCCCCCGCTGTCATCCTGGGATACGGAGATCACGGTGAACGGGCGGGTGGACGGTCCCGTCAGCAACCTGTCCGCCGACAGTCTCTTCCTCAAAGGCGGCAACAACACCCGGTTCTCCGGGAATGTGGACATGCGCGGGCTGCCCTATATCAACGAGACCTATATGGAGATCGTAGCCAAAGAGCTGATCACCAGCGGGCATGACCTCCGGCAGTTCTTTCCCCTGCTGAAAAATGTGGAGCAACTGCGGACAGACCTGATCTCCAGCCTGCACTTCCAGGGGTCTTTCGTGGGCTTCGTGAATGACTTCGTGGCTTACGGGAAATTCCAGACCAACCTCGGCAACCTGGATTCAGATATCAACTTCAAGACCAGCGGGGATGTACCGGTGTACTCCGGACGGCTCAACACCAGCGAATTCAATGTAGGCACCCTGCTGGATAACGAGATCGTATCCACCCTCACCATGAGCGCCCGCGTACAGGGCGAGGGCTTTAACTTCCAGACCCTCAAGGCATCCCTGGATGCAGACATACAAAAGATCGGGCTGCGGGGATACGATTATGTGAACCTGAAAACCGCCGGGGAAATGAACCAGAAGTTCTTCAACGGCGCCCTCACCGTGAATGATCCCAACCTGGACATGGATTTTACCGGTACGATCGACTTCAACAGCCGGCTGCCCGTCTTCCAGTTCTATTCGGAGATCCGCAACAGCGACCTGAAAGCCCTGCATCTCACAGAAGATTCCATCACCCTGCAGGCCAAGGCAGACCTGAACTTTGCAGGCAGCAACATCGACAACTTCGATGGTATCGCCCGGCTGTACGATGTGTCACTGTTCAAGAACCAGAGCCGCGTGGAATTCGACTCCCTGTCCATCAGCACAGACATCGAAAACGACCAGAAAACCCTGCACATCGCCGGCAGCGAAGTACAGGGATATGTGCGGGGCTCCTACAGCTTTATGGAGCTGCCGAACGCTTTCCGCCTGTTCCTCAACAAATATTACCCCAGCTTTTTCACCTCTCCGCCGATGGCCAATGCGGGGCAGGACTTTACATTCTCCTTCGAATTCGGGGAAGTGGACAAACTGCTGCGGGCTTTTACGGACGATATCAAAGGCCTGAACGGCACACAGATCTCCGGCGCACTGAACACGCTCACCGGGCAGGTGAACGTGAATGCGGCCATTCCCTATGCCGCCTATACGGACTTTGGCGTAAATAATCTGCTGCTCAAGGCAAACGGCGATTTCCGGAAGATAGATGTAAGCACCAGCATTGGCAACGTACTGTTCAGGGACAGCAGTATATTCACCAATCCCCTGATACTCGCCAGTTCCGGGCGGGACACCTCTTTCATCAAAGTAGACCTTAAAGCCGCTGACACGGCGGACCTGGATGGTTTCTACGCCCGGGTGATCACCGTAGGCGACGGGGTAAAGGTGAATTTCCTCAACAGCAATTTTACGGTAAACGGCCGTCAGTGGAGCATGACGCCCGGGAACGAAGTGTACTGGAGCAAGCATTTCCTTACCGTGAACAACCTGCGCATTTCCCGCAACCTCCAGAGCATCACCATCAGCACCAACGAATTTAACCCGGATGAATCCCGGTTCATGATCGCATTGAAAGATATCAACCTTGCGGATGTGATCCCCGCAGGCATTACCGCTACGCGGATAGAAGGGCTGGCTAACGGTACGATCAATATCATAGACCCCTTTGAACAGCTGGCGATAGATGCGGATATCAAAGCCACGCAGCTCCGGATCGATAATGACTCCCTCGGCCTGGTAGAACTGAAAGGCAGCTACGACAACAAACTTGGAACAGTTGGTTTCGATGTGAAGTCGGACAACTCCCTCGGCAGGTTCATGGCCAAAGGGAGCGTAGGCATCTCAGCCAGCAACAAGGCGGTGGACGCCTCCACGGAGTTGAACGGCGCCTCCATCTCCCTCCTGGAGAAATACCTGGGCGAATACGTCAGCAACCTTTCCGGAAAAGCCACCGGCAAACTCACCGTCACCGGCACAACGGACAAGCCGTCTTTCCGCGGATCGGTAAAAGTGGAAGATATAGGGATGAAAGTGAATTATCTTGGCACCTACTACAAGATCCCCCTGCTGCATGTGCATAACATGGATGACAACCTGATAGAGATGCACCCTTTCACCCTGATCGATAAATTTAACAACGAAGCCAGGGTGAATGGCTTTATCAGCCATCAGAACTTTTACGATATGAATTTCGAGATGGATGTGAGCGCCCAGCAATTCCTCTTCCTCAATACCGGCATGCAGGACAACAGTCTGTATTACGGCGATGTGATCGCACAAGGCAGGGTATATTTCTCCGGCCCGCTGAATGACCTCCAGCTGCGGGTGCTGGCCCGCCCGCTTCGCGGAACGCACTTTCGTCTTCCTATCTCTGACAGCAAGGACGTAGGCAAGCACGAGTTCATCAATTTCAGGCAATACGGCACCGTTGTACAGGAACCGAAAAAGAAAAGTGAAATAAAACTCAATGTGAAGCTGGACATTGCCGCCAATCCCGATGCACAGATCGATGTGATCCTCAATGCCACCACCAACGATATGATCTCCGCCAACGGCACCGGCAATCTTACCATGAACGTGAACCTGGACGGAGACTTTACCATGTACGGCAACTACGTGATCAACCAGGGGACCTACAATTTCTCGCTCTCGCGTTTCGCCAACTGGAAGTTCGATATCGACCAGAACAGCACCATCATCTGGAACGGCGATCCCGCGGATGCCAGGCTGAACATCACTGCCAGGTACACCCTGCCGAAAGTAAGTCTATACAACCTGTCTTCCGCCGCCTATACTTCCGGCTCTTCCCGGGACAACAACGACCTGCTTAACCGTTCCGAACGGGTAGATATCAATCTGAACCTTCGCGGAGCATTGATGCAGCCGGACATCGCCTACGAGATCACCCTGCCGGAAGTAGGCTCTCTTTCCTATGAAAGCAGCATTGCGGCAAGACTGAAAGAGATCAACCAGGACCAGAACCAGGCGCTCTACCAGATGTACTTCCTGCTCGCCGCAGGCCAGTTCCAGCCGCCGGACGGTGGCGGGGGAGCCAATGTAACGGTGACCGGCAAGAACAGCGTAGGCCAGGCCCTGAGCGCACAAGCCTCCGCGATCCTCAACAACCTGTCCAATACTTTCCTGAAAAATGCCGGCATAGGCTTTAACGTCAATTATACCGCCTATAACTTCAATACGGATGTGAGCAATTCATTTGACCGGAACCTTGTGAGCGCGGGCATCACCAAAAATTTCTTCAACAACCGCATACGCCTGTACGTAGGCGGGGACTACGACTGGGGCCGCGTGACCGCTTCCTCATCTTCCCAGAATATTGCCGGTGACTTCCGCCTGGAATACCTGCTTTCGCCGGACGGCCGCGTACGTGTGAATGCCTTCAGCAAAACGGATTACGATGCATACCTCCTCGGCAACCGCACCCGCAGCGGCCTTGGCCTGTCTTACGTAAGGGACTACAATGTGCTCAGAGAGCTGTTCCAGGACAGGCTGCAACGCCAGCTGGGGGACAGCCTTCGCCGTGCTGCTGCCATACGCGAGCGGCAGGACAGCCTGAACAGGGTGCGGCAGGACAGTTTGCTCAATACCATCGCCCCGTTGCCCTGATGACGCCGGAGCGGTTTGGGCGGTTGCTACATACAGGCTTTTGCGCCTTTTCTAAATAGCCTTGCGCTAAAACGCGCCATGCTGACCAATGCCTGGAATCAGCAATACCCTTGCGCTAGAGCACTCCATGCTGACCAACGCCTGGAACCAACAATACCCTTGCGCTAAAACGCCCCATGCAAACCAATGCAATGCCTGGGACCAACAAAAAAACCGCCCCTTAAAGGAGGCGGCTTCTCAATTATCTGATAAGGAACGGCTTCAGCCTTTCAGTATTTCATGCCCCAGCTTGTCCCGTTTTGTTTTGAGATAGAATTCGTTATAAGGATTCGGGCAAACCTCGATGCCCACATTCTCCACGATCTCCAGGCCATATCCGTTAAGCCCGGCCCGTTTACGCGGATTGTTGGTGATCAGCCGCATCTTGGTCACATTCAGGTGCCGCAGAATTTGCGCGCCCACGCCGTAATCCCTTTCATCCATCTTGAAACCCAGTTCAAGGTTGGCTTCTACGGTATCTTTCCCTTCTTCCTGCAGCTTATAGGCCTTCAGCTTGTTCATCAGCCCGATGCCCCGGCCCTCCTGGTTCATATACAGGATAAGGCCTTTTCCTTCTTTTTCCACCATCTGCATGGCCGCCTGCAATTGCTCCCCGCAGTCGCAGCGCAGGGAGTGGAGAATATCCCCGGTAAAGCAGCTGGAGTGTACCCGTACCAATACCGGTTCACCCGCCTCCCAGTCCCCTTTCTTCAGGGCCATATGCATATCGTTGGTATTGAGTTGTTTGAACGCTACCAGTTCAAAGTTCCCGTATTTGGTAGGCATCTGCACCCGCACTTCCTCTTCGATGAGGGTTTCCGTACGGAGGCGGTATTCGATCAGATCTTTAATGGAGATGAGTTTGAGGCCGAACCTTTTCGCGATCTCCAGGAGTTGCGGCAGCCTGGCCATGGAACCATCTTCATTCATGATCTCCACCAGTACGCCCGCCGGCTCAAAGCCCGCGAGGCGCGCCAGGTCAATAGTGGCCTCGGTATGGCCGGTACGGCGCAGTACGCCGCCGCTTTTGGCTTTCAACGGAAAGATGTGGCCCGGTTTGCCCAGTTCCTCCGGGCGTGTTTCGGGGTCTATCAGCGCCCGTACCGTTTTGGCGCGGTCATGGGCCGAAATGCCCGTTGTACAGCCATGCCCCAGCAGGTCCACCGAAACGGTGAAAGGGGTCTGATGTAAAGCCGTATTGTCCCGCACCATCATCTCCAGCCCCAGCTCCTCACAACGCTCTTCCACAAGCGGCGCGCAGATCAGTCCGCGGCCGTAAGTGCTCATGAAATTGATGATCTCCGGCGTTACATTCCTGGCTGCGGTGATGAAATCCCCTTCATTCTCCCGGTCCTCGTCGTCCACCACGATCACGAGTTTCCCCTGCTTGATGTCTTCAATGGCGGATTCAATAGTATCTAACATGTAGTTTTTGCTTAAATAAAAGAATGTGCAAAGTTAGGATTTAAAGTTGGTAGTTGAGGGCCTCCGGTGGGTGCCACCGGGCTAACAGAACCGGACTGTGGATAACTCATTATATTATAATAAAATCGATTTGAGATTTTAAAAATTCTGATCGCTTAATTAAACATTTATCGCCCAAAAACAGTTAATCTAAAAGATTATGTAATACAAACCCGGCCTATTCTTGAAAAACGGCAACTTGTAACAATTTGTTAACTTCAAGTTAAAGTTCGGATGGCTTATTTTATCATCTTTGCAGCATCATCAAATCGTTTGTTATGGGATTCAAAAAATTACTCTCTTCCTGTTTTTTATTGCTGAGTACGATTTCCGCTATTGCCCAGGTGACCACCAGTAGCATGACCGGTACGGTCAAGGACGCCACTACCGGAGAAATGCTGATCGGCGCAACCATCAGAGCCGTTCACACCCCTTCAGGAACCGTTTACGGCACCACAACCCTGGAAAGCGGCCGCTACAATATTCCCAATATGCGTGTCGGAGGCCCCTACTCCGTTACGGTAACTTATGTGAGCTACAAAGAAGAAACCGTACAGAACATCAACTTACCCCTCGGCCAAACCTTCCGTCAGGATTTCCTGTTGCAAAGCTCTGCCACGGGCCTGCAGGAAGTGGTGATCACCGGTACGCAGGACAAGACCTTCAACAGCTCCAGGACCGGCGCTGCTACCTTCATCAACCGGGAACAGTTGCAAAACCTGCCCACACTGAACCGTGGTATTGCGGATTTTACGAAGCTGACCCCACAGGCCGGCAAAGGCCTGAACTTCGCCGGCAGGAACAAGCTGTATAACTCTTTCACAGTGGACGGCTCGCTCTTCAGTAACGCCTTTGGCCTGAGCGAATTGCCCGGAGGGCAGACCAATGCGCAGCCGATCAGTCTTGATGCGCTTGATCAGCTGCAGGTGAACCTGGCCCCTTATGATGTAAAGCTGAGCGGTTTTACCGGAGCCGGTATCAACGCCGTAACCAAAAGCGGCACCAATGAGTTCTCCGGCTCTGTGTACACTTTCATCAGAAGCACTTCCCTCACCGGCGACAAGGTAAAAGGAGAAACCGTTGTCAATAACGAGTTCAAGCAAAACCAGACGGGATTCCGTATCGGTGGCCCTATCATCAAAAACAAGCTTTTCTTCTTTGTAAATGGAGAGATAGAAAGGCAAACCTCCCCCGCCACAACACTGCGCCCCCTGGACGGGCCGCCGCTGGCGAACCTCAATGATGTGCCCACCGGCTTTTCAAATGTCAGCCGGAACGAACTGGAGACCGTTAAAAATCTGCTGATCAATGAATTTGGATATGACCCCGGTGCTTACGAGAATTTTGATTTCAAGCAGAACAACGAAAAGGCCACCATCCGGCTGGACTGGAATATCAATGAGAAGAATTCACTTTCCCTCCGTTACTCCTATCTCAATTCATTCAGGGATATCGGACCAAGCGGCTCCAACTCCAACAGCGGACGCGGCCCCAACATCAACTCCCTGTATTTCGAGAATATGAAATACAGGCAGTTCAATAAGATCAACTCTGTTGTTGCAGAGTGGAACAGTCAGTTCTCCAATCGTTTTTCCAATAACTTTTCCATTACCTACAGCGCTTTCCGGGACTACAGGGAAACCTTCGGCGGAAAGCCGTTCCCGGTGGTGGATATAGAATTCAACGGCAGGAACAATATTTCATTCGGCTCTGAACCATTCAGCGGCCTGAACTCCCTGAACCAGGACCTTTTCCAGTTTTCGGACAACTTCAACTACTATGCCGGCAAACACACCTTCCTGTTTGGCGTAGCCGGTGAATACTTCAAGTTCTCCAATGCCTTTGCCCAGTTCGTATATGGTCAGTTCAGATATGCTTCCATGCAGGACTTCCTGGACGCAGCCAATGGCAATACGGCCATCAACCCCACACAGTACCAGCTCACCTACTCTACGGTACCGGGTAACCCAAGGCCCACTGCTGACCTGAATGCGATGACCCTATCTGCCTATGCACAGGATGCCTTCCAGATAAAAGACAATTTCAGGCTGACCTACGGTGTACGCATTGACGTACCTACGTATCCCAAAGACCTGATGACCAATCCGCTGGTAAATGCCATGACATTCCGCGACGGCGAAAAGCTGGACGTCAGCAAACTGCCGAAAGCCGTTGTGCTCTGGTCCCCCAGGGTCGGCTTCAACTGGGATGTGAATAATAACCAGCAATTCCAGATCAGGGGCGGAACAGGGATCTTCACCGGCAGAATACCCTACGTATGGGCGGTGAATCAGGCCGGCCAGAACGGTCTGTTGTTTGGTTCTGAATTCAGCACCAACCCTACCAACAGGCCCTTTACCGATGACCCGACAGCTTATATCCCTGCAAACCCGCAATTACCGCCGTCCTACGCGATCAACGTTATGGACGATGAATTCAAATACCCGCAGATCTGGCGTTCCAACCTTGCCGCAGACATCCGCATTCCGGGCGGGGTGATCGCTACGCTGGAAGGTATCTATACGAAAGACATCAATGCAGTCTTCCATCGCGATGCAAACCTGGTTTCACCCACGGGAACACTTGCAGGCCCCGATAACCGGGCCACCTTCCCCGGCGGCAGCGCCAACCGCATCAACTCCACCATCACCAATGCCATCGTGCTGGACAATGTCAGCAAAGGGCACTCCTATAGCCTTTCAGCGCAACTGCAGAAAGATTTCAACTTCGGATTGAGCGCGATGGTGGCCTACACTTACACCGATGCGGAGGACGTGACCTCCAGTCCCGGCTCTCAGGCCAATAGCGCATTCACGGGCAACCAGGTAGTAGGAGACCCCAATAACCCGGTACTCTCCTACACCAACTTCCTCGTGAAACACAGGGTTGTAGGTGTCCTCTCCTACAGCGTCAAATATGCTAAAATACTGGGAACAACCCTGTCACTGATATATGACGGCGCACCTTACTCCGATCGGTTTGAAAATTCCCGCTTAAGCTATGTTACAGGGAATATCAACCGGGACAATGGAACAAGCAACGACCTGATGTTCGTTCCCGCCACACAGGCAGACATCATTCTGATCCCCAGCGCGGCGGTAGGCGGAGTTCCGGACTCCCGTACAACTGATCAGATATGGAACGATCTCAACACCTATATTTCCAATAACAAGTACCTCAGCAAAAGAAGAGGACAGTACGCCGAAAGGAATGGCGGAGAATTCCCCTGGGTGAACAAATTCGATCTCAGGCTGCTGCAGGATATCGATTTCGCCAGAATAGCACCCAACTCCAAGAGTAAACTGCAACTGACGCTGGATATCATCAATATCGGCAACCTCCTGAACAGCGACTGGGGCGTAGTGCCTTTGACGACCGGAACAAATCTCCTGCAGTTCAGGGATTTCAATGGTCCAAACGGTCAGCCACGCTACTCGTTCAACAAACAGGACAATTCATTCACAGACAGCAATGGCGTAGATTCCCGCTGGCAAATGCAGATAGGGATCAGGTATCTGTTTAATTGATTGATCTGAAAAAACAGATAAGAGGACCTTCCCCACATTTAAAATCCAGACCTTCGGATAAGACAATTAGAAAAAGGGGTTGACCAAAAGGTCAGCCCCTTTTTACATCCGCCCCCTCCCACCACATACCACATCCCCACCGCCGAAAAATAAATCGGAAAAAAATTACCGCATAATATAAATAAGTGTTAACTTGACAGTAATAAAAGCTGTAGCAGGCCGTATTTTATAGTGAACAATTCGGCAAGTAGTTAATCAACGGGACTATATTCAAGATTTTCCACGTTTCTAAACAAAAAATAACCTAACACTACATGTAACCACTATTTACACTTATTAATTGGTCCTGCACGTGCAACCGGCAGGATAACCAGATCGTATCCATGATCCGGAACGGGATATGTCAGTTTCCTCACCGCCGCATGACCGGCAGTCGGATGCTATTCACAGCCCGCACCGGGATACACACAGTGAACGGACACCCATTTATTTGACCAAAAAATTCCAACGGATGAAAAAACGCAATTGGCGTAGCCATGCCATTCAAAAAACCATGCATATTGGCTGTTGCATCATGATCATGCTGGGTACGCAAACCTCATTTGCTGCCCCTTCAGCAGGGCCGGCCGCAAATACCGGCGGGCACTTTCAGCAAATCATCATAAAAGGCAAAGTGACGGATGAAAACGGCGAAGCACTGATCGGCGTGAGCGTCGGTGTGAAAGGTACGCAGACCGGTACATCAACCGATGCCAATGGCCGGTATTCCATTGCGGTGAATGACAGGTCTGCGATACTGGTATTTTCTTACCTGGGATACAAAAATAAAGAGGTCTCCGTATCCGGCAATCCGGCCATAGATGTGGTGATGGAAATGACGGCGGAAAATCTGCAGGAAGCCGTGGTGATCGGTTACGGAACGCAAAGAAGGGCGGATGTGACCAGCGCCGTAGCTTCCGTCAAGGCGAAAGATTTCGTGAAAGGTCCCGTGCTGGATGCAGGCCAGCTATTACAGGGCAAGGTGGCCGGTTTAACCGTAGGGTCACCCAGCGGCAACCCTACAGACGGCACACAGATCCTGCTCCGCGGCAATACCACTTTGTTTGGCGCAAATGCCAATCCCCTCGTGATCATCGACGGCATTCCCGGTGATCTCAAAACAGTGGCGCCGGAAGACATCGAATCCATCGATGTGTTAAAAGACGGTTCATCCGCAGCCATTTACGGCGTCAGGGGCTCCAATGGCGTGATCATCATCACCACGAAAAGAGCAAGAGGCGGGGCCGCAACCAGCCTTGATTATAATGGCTACGCCACTACCCAGGTCATTGCCAGAAAACTGGATATCCTTACCGCACAGGATTACCGCGACCAGATAAAGGCCGGCACCCGGCTCGCTGCATGGGATGCCGGAGCGGATACGGACTGGCTGAAAGAAGCCACCCGCACACCGCTGACACAGGTCCACAACCTGACGATCAGAGGCGGCAACAGCACCACCAATTACCTCGCTTCCGCCAACTACCGCGCTTTGCAGGGCATCTATAAAAAAAGCGATAACAACACTTTTACCGGCCGGATCGATGTGAACCACAGCATGTTCGACGACAAGCTGAAGCTGAACATCGGGATACTGAACCAGACCAATAATTACACCAGGAACAATAACGGCGGCAATAGCTTCAATGGCTGGATCTACAGGCAAACGATCATCCGTAATCCCACGGAACCGGTGTACAACGAGGACGGCGATTTCTATGAGCAAACAGGGAATTTCGACTATGAGAACCCGCTCGGCCTTTTGTACGAAAGCGACGGGGAATCGAAGAACGTCAACTCACGCATGAACGCCACGCTTACATACCGGCCGATCAGCAACCTGAAACTGTCTGCCCTCTTCTCCTATTCCCGGTTCAACGGAAATAACGGCTATTCGGAAACAAAAAAACATATCTCCACCATCAAAAGCGGCGTAAATGGCTTCGCCTCCGTAAGCTCCAACTTATCGATCGACCGGCTGACGGAATGGACGGCAGAATACTCGAAATCCATAAAGCACCACAATATTGTAATACTGGGTGGTTATGGTTACCAGGAGAACGTTTCCACCAATACTTATACGGATAACCAGGACTTCCCGACCGATCTTTTCGGCTATAACAACATCGGATTGGGAGAAGGGATCAGGAATAGCCTGGCCACTATCAGCAGCGGGAAATCCGAAACAAACCTCATCAGCTTTTTCGGCAGGGTAAATTACAGCTACCAGGACAGGTATCTGCTCATGGCTAGTTTACGGCGGGAAGGGGCCAGTCAGCTCTACGGCGCCAATGACCCCTGGGGTAATTTCTGGGCGGTTTCAGGTGGCTGGAGAATATCGAACGAACCATTCATGCAGGATCAGCATCTGTTTGATGACCTGAAACTGCGCGCAGGATATGGCATTACCGGGAATCCGCCGTTAGCCGGCTTCCTCAGCCAGCCGCTGATAAACTACGGGGATTATGTGTACACCAATGGTCAGTGGACGAGGATACTGGTCCCGGCCACCAACGCCAATCCCTTTATCAGGTGGGAAGAAAAGGCGGAAGCCAATATCGGGCTTGACTTCAGCATGCTGAAAGGCAGAATAAGCGGTAATATAGATGTGTACAACCGCCAGATCAGGGGCCTGCTCTATGAATACCAGGTGCCAAGCCCGCCTAACCTGTACCCCAGAACAACGGCCAATGTCGCCAAAATGGAGAACAGGGGCATAGAGGTCATATTAAACTTCGTACCGGTATCCTCCGGCGATTTTGTATGGAATACCAGCGTTAACTTCTCCACCAATACCAACAAGATCATCAGCCTGTCAAACGAACTGTACCAGGCCACTACGCCGTATTTCACCACAGGATTTGCCGGCATACCGATCCAGACATTTACCAGCATTGCATTTGTCGGGAAGGGGATCGGCGATTTCTACGGGTATAAAGTGATCGACGTGGACGAGAACGGCAAATGGATCTATGAAGGCCGGGACGGGGAACCCGTTAATTATGACGATTTCGCCCATAGTTTTGAAGATAAAAAGGTGATCGGCAACGGCCTTCCCAAATATTATGCGGGATGGAACAACAGCTTTTCCTACAAGCAGTTTGACCTGAGCGTTACCATGAGAGGCGCATTCGGCTACCAGATACTCAATTCCCAGAGAATGTACATGGAAAATCCTGCCATACAGAACTACAACATCCTGAGATCGGCTTACGACCCGGTTTTCGGGAAAACACAGCTGAACGTAAATGCTCTGGAGTTTAACAGCTACTACCTGGAGAACGGGAATTTCTGGAAGGTGGATAACATTACAATAGGGTACAATTTCAAGAACATCAAAAGCAAAAGCATCAAGGGCGCCCGCATCTACGCGTCATCTTTGAACACGTTCACTATCACCAAATACAAAGGGCTGGACCCGGAAGTGAACAGAATGGGCTTAAGTCCGGGTATAGATGATCGCGACAAGTACCCTACTACCCGCTCATTTACTTTAGGTGTGAATCTGAATTTCTAATCCGTAAAAAACAGACGATGAACAAGCTCAAAAAAATCCATCTATATATAGCCGTAGTCACCTCCGTTATTACGGTATCTGCCTGTACAAAGCTGAAAGACCAGCCATATTCCGCTATCATATCCACCGAATTCAATCCCACCCAGGAGGATATCGCGGCATTGGTAGGTGCGGGATATTCGCAATGGCGTTTTGTGCTGCTGGACTGGAATGGCCTGTGGCGCGCCCAGGAAGTTACGGGCGATCAGCTGGTGATCCCCAAGCGCCCCTGGGGATGGTTTGATGATGGTGTTTACCAGCGGTTGCACAAACATACCTGGACTACCGATGATGATGTGGTGAATCAAACCTGGGGCAGAACATACGCAGGCATCACGAACTGCAACAGGATACTCTACCAGATAGAATCCGGCCTGATCCCGATCACCGACGGCAAGGAAGCCACTATCGCGGAGCTGAAAGTGCTCCGGGCTTCCTATTATGCCATATTGTGCGACTTCTACGGGAATGTTCCCATCGTTACGCAGTTTGATCTGCCGGCCGGTTTTCTGCCTGAACAAAATACCCGCCTGGAAGTCTATAATTTCATCGTCAGTGAACTGGTTGAAAACATCCCTTTACTGAACACTGAAAACAACGCGGCCACCTACGGGAAATTCAATAAATGGGCCGGGTTCACGCTGCTGGCCAAAATGTACCTGAACGCCGGCGTTTATACCGGAACACCGGAATGGGCCAAATGTATCGCCGCCTGCGACAGTGTGATCAATTCAGGTGCGGGATATATACTGGAGCCCGCTCAGAAAAATGTATTTGTAACAGAAAATCAAAATTCAAAGGAGATCATTCTGGCTATACCCATGGATGAAGATTATACCAATAACTGGAATGCCTTCGACCTGCATATGCAAACACTGCAGCAGGAGAACCAGGCAACGTACAATCTCAGGAACACGCCTTGGGGAGGCATCTGCGCCATTCCGCAATTCATCAATACATTTGATCAAAGCGATGCACGGTACGAGAACAACTGGATAAAAGGCCAGCAATACACTTCCGCCGGCCAGATGTTATACGTGGCGCAGGGAGACTTCACCGGTGCTCCGCTGGCCTTTGTCAATGAATTGCCGGGGCTTGAAAAGGGAGAATCCGTTCACGGCTTTCGCCTGAACAAATTTGAAATAAAACCGGGTTCCACGAACCGGCTGAGCAATGACTATCCCCTCTTCCGTTATGCGGAGGTGCTGATGATGAAAGCAGAAGCCCTCCTTCGCAACGGCCAACCCGATGCCGCCGCTACCATCGTTACCGAGGTGAGGCAGCGGAACTTTACCTCCGACCCCGCAAAAGCCGTTGTTACCGGCGCGCAGCTGATGATGGGCAGCTCATATGCCTATGGCTTGAAGGACGAGGTAAATAACCAGTTCACCAATGAAGGCGGCGCCGATATTCAATACGGAAGGTTTCTGGATGAGCTGGGATGGGAATTTGACCAGGAAGGGCACCGGCGGACGGATATGATCCGGTTCGGAGCGTTCACTAAAAAATCATGGCTGTCGCATGCAGCCACCAACAATATTAACAGGACCTTGTTCCCGATACCCAGAACAGAAATAGAGAAGAACAGCAACCTGGAACAGAACCAGGGTTATTAAACAAAAACAGATGTTGAACAAAAGCACACTTCCCGTTTTATTACTTTTTTTCTGCTGCCTTACCGCACAGGCACAATCCGCAAAAGACTTCCATACCTGGGCGGCAACACCGCCCATGGGCTGGAACAGCTGGGACTGCTTCGGGCCCACCGTCACGGAAGCAGAAGTGAAAGCCAATGCGGATTACATGGCCGAACATCTGAAAGCCTACGGCTGGAACTATATTGTAGTGGATATCCGCTGGTATGTGCAGAACGATAAAGCGCACGGTTATAATGAAAAGGACCCGGCCTACGTGATCGACGAATACGGCAGGTTCCTGCCTGCCGAAAACCGCTTCCCTTCCGCCGCAGGCGGCAAGGGCTTCAAGCTGCTGGCGGATTACATCCACAGCAAAGGCCTGAAATTCGGCATCCACATCATGCGGGGCATTCCCGTGGAAGCGGTCCGCCGCAACCTGCCGGTGAAAGGCACGGGCGTAACGGCCGGGGACATCTATTCGGAAAAGGACCAATGCCGCTGGCTGAAGGATATGTACACCATCGTTCCCGGCAAAACGGGCGCTCAGGAGTACTACAATTCCCTGTTTGAGCTATACGCCTCCTGGGGCCTCGATTTTGTGAAAGTGGACGATCTGTCCTCCCCCATCTATTTTGAGCAGGAAGTGGAAATGATCCGCAAAGCCATAGACCGTACCGGGCGCAAGATCGTGCTGAGCACCTCGCCCGGTGAAACGCCCATCGCCCATGCAGCGCATGTGCAGCAACACGCCAACATGTGGCGCACGGTAGGCGATTTCTGGGACAACTGGAAGCAGTTGAAGGAACATTTTGCCGTATTCGAGCGCTGGAACAAATGGCGCGCGCCCGGCGCCTATCCAGATGGGGACATGCTCCCGCTCGGCCACATCGGCATCAGGGCGGAAAGAGGGGATCCCCGCATGGCGGCATTCACAAAAGATGAGCATTATACGCTCATGACCCTCTGGTGCATTTTCAAATCACCCCTGATGTTCGGCGGCCACCTGCCGGACAACGATCCGTTCACCCTGTCGTTGCTTACGAACAGGAATGTGCTGAAAGTATTGCATGAAAGCACGAACAATAAACCGCTATTCCGGGATGAGGAGAAAGCAGCGTGGGTAGCAGAAGAACGCGGCACCGGCGCCCGGTACCTGGCGGTTTTTAATCTCGCGGAGCAGCAGGCCCCGGTCCCGGTAGATCTTGAAGCGTTGGGATTTGCATCATCCTGTGAGGTCACGGACCTCTGGTCAGGGAAAGCACTGGGTAAATTTTCAGGAGCGTTTTCTCCGGCCATCAACCCGCACGGAGCTGGTTTGTACAGGATAACGGGCCTTTAGGGCCGGATGTATAAAAAGCCGGTTCAGGCTTTTACCACCCATTCCAGGAAGTTGGGCATCACGCCTGCCCATGTGGCCAGGTCGTGCTTCCCTCCTTCCACCAGGGTGTATTGAATATGTTTGCCCTTTTCATACCCTTTTTCCTCCAGTAATGTCAACAGCTCCTCCGTATCCAGCACAGCATCATTCCGGTCTGATCTTTCATCTTCCGTACCTGCTTCGAAAAAGAACCGGAGATCAGGGTTGAAACGCCCTTCCTTTACCTGGCGGTGCATGATGCGGTGATGATTGTCGTCATTCGAAGAACGCCACCAGAGGGAACCGGAGAACACCCCGGCTTTCCGGAAATGCTGGGGATTGTTCCACACAATATCCAGCGCGGATAAGCCGCCCATCGAAAAACCCGCGAAGGTCTTGTCCGGGAACGACTGGTGGTAGCGCTGCTGCAAAAAAGGCAGCAATTCCCTTACGACAAAACGCGTGTACAGCCCAGCTTTACAGCCTCTGCCCTGGTAATCCACATGCTTTGCCGTACCATACTCCTGCAGCCGCTGCGGCCCGGCATGAATAGCCACCACCCAGAGCGAAGGATGCGTGGTATCCTGCAAATGCTCCAGCATCGCCGGAAACCCGATCTGTTCCAGTTCCTGCCCGTCATTGATCAGCAATAAATGCGGGGTCTCCCGTGTATTCGCCGGCAGATAGACATCGAAGCCTACTTCCCTTTGCAGGAAGAGGGAGTATTGACCAAAGGATTCTTTTCTGGGAAGCATAAGCGGACGGGTTATATTGCTAAGTTAAAAAAAATGCGGATATTCACAACAAACACGCCGCAGGAATAACGTTATCTTTAAAAAACCCGATCCTTTGACAGAAAACTACTATACATGGCATTCTCCTCATACCGGCCGGAATTTTGACATGCTGGTCTTCGGCGACCGCGGCTACCCCCTCATCCTTTTCCCCACCTCCATGGGCAGATATTACGAAAGCAAAGACCGCGGGCTGATCGATGCCATCCGCTGGTTTGTGGAACAGGGCCATGTAAAAGTGTACTGTCCCGATGGCATGGACATCGACAGCTGGTACAACCGCCAGGCGCCCCCGGCAGAACGCGCATTGAACCATTTGTTATACGACGCCGTTATCTTTCATGAGGTACTGCCCCGTGCAGCGGAAGAAACAGGTTTTGAAAGAGTGGCCGTAGCCGGATGCAGTTTCGGCGGCTATCACGCGGCCAACTTCGCTTTCCGGCATCCGGAAAAAGTATCGTACCTCTTTTCCCTGAGCGGGCTGTTCGACATCCGGTCCAGAACAGACGGGCATTACGATGACAACGTCTATTTCAACAATCCTATGGATTTCATGCCGGACAATCCGCATCCGGACCTCTGGAGAATGGGCATTGTACTGGGTGTGGCGGAACGGGATGTCTGCCTCGGGCAGAATGAACAGTTCTCCGGCATCCTCCGGAACAAGCAGATCAGCCACTGGCTTGACATAAGACCGGATACGGTACACGACTGGCCCGTCTGGAAACAGATGTTGCCGCACTACTTGTCGCTGATAAAATGAATTTCATCACCGTAATCAATATTTGACGGATGAAGAAGATCGGTATTTTATTCGGACAGGAAAACTCCTTTCCCCAGGCCTTTACGGAGCGCGTCAACCGCACCTGCGGCCCGGGGCTGACCGCTGAATTTGTAATGATCGACAAAGCCCTGCAGGGAGAACCGGAAGACTACGCCGTGATCATCGACCGTATCTCGCAGGATGTGCCATTCTACCGTGCCTGGCTGAAGAACGCCGCCCTGGAAGGCACCGCGGTGATCAACAACCCTTTCTGGTGGAGCGCGGACGAGAAATATTTCAATAATGCGCTGGCTCAGCATCTTGACATACCGGTGCCCCGGACGGCATTACTGCCCTCCTTCGAACAGCCGCCCGATACCGATGCCCGTTCTTTCCGTAATCTGCGTTATCCGCTGGACTGGGAAGCCATCTTCTCCAGGATCGGGTTCCCGGCCTATATGAAACCCTTTGCCGGTGGCGGATGGAAAAACGTTTACCGGGTACAGGACCGGGAAGAATTCTTCAGGATACACGCAGAAACGCAATTGGAGGTGATGATGCTGCAGGAAGAGATCGTTTTTGAGGAATACTACCGCTGCTACTGCATCGGCGGCAAACACGTCCGCATTATGCCCTACGAGCCGCGTAACCCGCAGGCAGACCGCTACAAGGCCGGTTTCCAGCCCACCAGGGAGCTGATCTCCGCCATGGAACATTCCGTACTGGAGCTCAACCGGGCATTGGGGTACGACTTCAATACCGTGGAGCTGGCCGTCCGCAACGGCGTTCCCTATGCTATCGACTTCTGCAATCCGGCCCCGGATGCGGATGCCGCCTCCGTAGGCGCCGATAATTTCGAATGGGTGACAGACACCCTGGCCGCCTATGCCATCGAACGCGCCAAAACACAGCAGTTCGGGAAAGACAACCTGACCTGGGGCACCTTCATCCGGAAAGCAGCACACCAACATTGACATAAATTTTCCGATCTTCACAAATATGAATTTCTCAGCCTTTACGCTCGGTATCGAAGAAGAATATATGGTGATGGACCCGCAAACGCGGGAACTGCGCTCCCATGAGCAGAAAATCGTAGAGCAGGCGCAGAAAGTGATCAAAGACAAGGTGAAAGCCGAAATGCACCAGGCCGTTGTGGAAGTGGGCACACAGATCTGCAGCAATATACACGAAGCCTATGACGATGTGATGTTGCTGCGCAAGACCATTTTCCAGATAGCCGGTGAACTGGGCTTCAGCGTCGGGGCCGCCGGCACCCATCCTTTCTCCAAATGGGAGAAACAGCTTATTACCGACCATCCCCGGTACTTTGAACTGGTCAACGAAATGCAGGACGCCGCCCGGTCCAATCTCATTTTTGGCCTGCATGTGCATGTAGGCATGGAGAACCGGGAAATGGCGCTGCACATCGCCAACAGCGTCCGTTATTTCCTTCCCCACATCTTCGCCTTGAGCACCAATTCCCCCTTCTGGGAAGGGCGCAACACGGGCTTCAAGTCCTTCCGCACCAAAGTCTTCGATAAATTTCCCCGCACCGGCATCCCGGACTATTTTGCCAGCATCGAGGAATATGACAACTACATCAAACTATTGGTAAAGACCAATTGTATAGACAATGCCAAGAAGGTCTGGTGGGACCTCCGGGTACATCCCTTTTTCAATACCGTGGAATTCCGCATCTGCGATGTACCGCTGACCGTGCAGGAAACCATCACCCTTGCCGCGCTTTTCCAGGCGGTATGCGTGAAGATCTACAAGCTGCGCATGCAGAATCTCAACTTCATTATCTATAACCGCGCGCTGGTCAATGAAAATAAATGGCGCGCTTCGCGGTACGGCATAGACGGGAACCTGATCGATTTCGGGAAGGAAATGGAAGTGAATACCCGCGCCCTTATCTATGAACTGCTGGATTTTGTGGACGATGTGCTGGACGACCTCGGTTCCCGCGCCGCTGCGGTGGGCGGAACAGACAGGATACTGGCCGGAGGCACCGGAGCGGACCTGCAGCTGCAGGTGTTCTCCGAAAAAGAAGACCTCGTGGCCGTGGTCGATTACATACAATCGAGATTCCTGGAACAATGACCGTCCTGCATCATTCCCGATTTCTGGCTAAATTTGCAGGAGATGAAGCCGGTATGTTAAACATCCGGGGCTCCATCCAGCCCGCAAAAATTAAAAATAACGGATGAAAGTAGCTGTGCTAGACATGTACGAAGGCGTACCGAATGAGGGTATGCGCTGTATCCGCGAACTGCTGATGGACTTTGCGGAACAACAGCAGATACCGCTGCAACTGAATGAATTTGATGTACGCCTCCAGCAGCAGGTGCCGGACCTGGGGTATGATGTATATATCTCCACCGGCGGGCCGGGCAGTCCCCTTGAAAGCGCCGGCAATGCCTGGGAAGAAGCCTATTTCGGCTGGCTGAACGATCTGCTGGCCTGGAACCATGTACCGGGCAACCGCAAAAAATACGTCTTCCTCATCTGCCATTCCTTCCAGATCGTCTGCCGCTATTTCGCCGTAGCCAGGGTCTGCAAACGCAGATCTCCCGCATTCGGCGTGTTCCCCGTGCATAAAACGGCCGCCGGAGAAGAGGAACCGCTGTTCAACGGCCTTCCTGACCCTTTTCATATTGTGGACAGCCGCAACTGGCAGGTGCTGCAGCCGGATGAGGAGAAACTGGCCGCCATGGGCGCCAGTGTGCTCGCTATCGAAAAGGAAAGGCCCCATGTGCCACTCGAAAGGGCCACCATGGCCATCCGTTTCAATCCATATATGACCGGCACCCAGTTTCACCCGGAAGCCGATGCCGGGGGGATGCGCAAATACCTGATGGTACCCGCCAAAAAACAACGGGTGATACAGGAACACGGCGAAGAAAAATACCGGAACATGCTGGAACTGCTCACGGAACCGGACAAAATACTGCTGACCCATAATACCCTGTTGCCCAATTTCCTGCAGGACGCCCTGCAGCAGCAATTGCAACAGTACACTTAAACCCGGAACATCATGATCCCTGCAGTCCGCCAACAATATAACCAAACCTTCACCGTTGCAAAATACGGGGCGCTGCAAGCGGCGCTGACGGCGGAAACCGGCATAACGCCCCCATTCCGGGTAGCGGAAACGCCGGTATTCCTCCCTGCCTCGCTATGGCAACAGCTGACGGACGCCGGCGAAGCCATCATCGGGCTGCTGCTGCAACCGGATTTCCTGGAGCTGACGGCCTCCGCGATACCCAAGGGCCGGAGCGTACCGGGAGAAAGCGCCCATTCTTCCTTTGTGATCATCGACTTTGCCATTACCCGCACCGAACATGGCACCCTGGCGCCGCAGTTGATAGAACTGCAGGGCTTTCCCAGCCTGTTCGCATTCCAGGAGCTGCTGGCCCGGCAGTACCGCGCAGCGTTCGACATCCCGGCGGACCTCCGGCACTTCCCCACCGGGCTGGACACCGGAACATATACCGCATTGCTCCAACGCACCATCCTGAACGGACATCCACCGGAATCGGTGATCCTCCTGGAAGTGCTGCCGCAACAGCAGAAAACGCTGATAGACTTTACCGCAACGGAAAAAATGCTCGGCATCCGCACCGTTTGCGTAACGGAACTTATATCCGAAGGCAAGAAACTGTATTATGAGAAGGACGGCCGGAAGATCCGCATCCGCCGCATCTATAACCGCATGATCTTTGAAGAGCTGGAAAAACACAGCGAAGTGGCAGACCTCGCTGACATCTTCCGGCATGAGCTGGATGTGGAATGGGCCCCGCACCCCAACTGGTACTACCGCATCAGCAAATACCTGCTGCCATTGATACACGGCCCGTTCGCGCCACGGGCCTGGTTCCTCCACGAGATCCCCGTGCTGCCGCAGGACCTGGAGAACTATGTGCTCAAACCCCTCTACTCCTTTGCGGGGCAGGGAGTGATCATCGATCCCGCGCAATCGGATATCGATGCCATCGAAGACCCGGAGAACTGGATATTGCAGCAGAAGGTACAATACGCACCCGTGATAGAAACGCCCACCGGTCCCGCCAAATGCGAAGTGCGCCTGATGTACTGCTGGCCCGATGATGCGCCGCTGCCCGTACTCGCGTTTAACCTCGCCCGCATCAGCAAGGGAAAGATGATCGGCGTGGGGTATAATGCGGACCAGGAATGGGTGGGCGGCAGCTGCTGCTTTTATGAAGGATAATACCTAAATCACAGATATGCAACGTCTCAACATCAGTTCAGGCGCCCCCTGGGAAGCCAAAGTAGGATACTCCCGCGCGGTACGGATCGGCAATGTGGTGGAAGTTTCCGGCACTGTTTCCGTGGATGGCGACAAGATCATCGGCATCAATAACGCCTATGAACAAACGAAACATGCGCTTGCGAAGATCGAAGCGGCGCTGGTAAAAGCCGGTGCTTCACTGCATGATGTAGTGCGTACGCGGATGTTCGTCACAGACATTTCAAAATGGGAAGAGATCGGCCGTGCACATGGCGAGTTTTTTCAGGCCATCCGCCCGGCGACCACCATGGTAGAGGTCAGGAGCCTGATAGAGCCTGGTCTGCTGGTGGAAATAGAAGCCACGGCCATCGTAGGGGGCGCAGCGAAATAGCCGCAAGTCTTCTCGTGAAAATGCCGGTATATAAAAAAATGGGCCGCCCATATGTGGACAGCCCAGGTATCTTTCTGCGCTTCAGCGTTTATCCGGGGAACTGTTCTCTCCAGTTCGTCATGCCGCCCACAAGGTTCTTCGTGTTGGTGAAACCCATCGTATCCAGCAACATACAGGCCTGACCGCTGCGGTTGCCGCTTTTGCAATACACGATCAGTTCCTTATCCCGGAATGCTTCCAGTTCATCCACCTGCATGGCCCGGATGTCACCGAGTGGCAGATGGATGCCGCCGATATTAAATTCTTCCCTTTCATGCGGTTCGCGAACATCTACGATATGCAGTTCTTCGCCGCTATCCAGGCGTTTTTTCAGTTCTTCCGCGGTGATATTTTCCATGGTAGTTTGATTTTTTTGATACTATAAAGTTATGAAGCCGGCGCGACTTAAAATAACGGATAAAAGATCATTCTCCGGGAGCAGGTGCCGGTTGCGGCAACCCCGTGCTGTCCCTTACCGGCCTTTCAGCCGACAACCAGAGGTCAATACCCTCCCCGGCGCGGATCAGGTTCAGTTCACCCAGCGTATTCCTGCGAGCGGGCATCTGCTTGAACACAAAAGCGCCCAGGGTGTCCGTCACTCCGCCATCGAACAATACAATGCCGATATTGAGATTGCTGGCAGCCAGCACTTCCCGGGCCTCCATATAGGTCAACCCTACGATCTCCGGCACCGGGTTCTCCATACTGCCTGTTCCGCTGCTCAGCACCAGTGTAATATTACTGCCTTCGGGAATCTCCTTGCCGGCCTTGATAGGCTTGCCATTGAGCAGCTGCTGCAAAACGGTATTGGTCGCAAAATCCGGTTTGTAAATAGTATCCCCCACATTCAGGCGTCGGGCTTTCAGCGTCATTTCCGCACTGCGGAAGGTCAGCCCCTCCAGGTCAGGCATCGGCACCATCGGTGGCACCACTTTATTCACGGTAAGGTAGACGGTCCGGTTCACTTTCACCACATCTCCCCGCTCCGGCGTTTGCTCATATACCAGCAGCGCCTGCATGGTATCGATATACACGGAATCCCGCACTTCCACACCAAACCCAAGGCCTTCCAGTGTTGCAGTAGCCGCTTCGATGGATTTGCCCCTGATGTCAGGCACCGTTACCACTTCTCCGTGGCGGGTGAGAAAACCCAGCGAAAAAAAGAAAAGAAAACCCAGCACCACCGCTAACCCCAGGATTACCAGCACGTTAAACCCAAAAGAACGCCTGGTGACTTTGTCGAATAATTTCATCCGTATAATTTTTGTCTTTCCATCTCCGCGATGGAGCCTTTTGTATAAGGAATAATCAGGTCAGGCATTCTTCAATAAGCATGCCGTAAAACGCCTGCAACGTCATACCCGCTGCCCTCACCTGCTGCGGAACGATGCTGTTCTCGCTCTGGCCGGGCATGGTGTTCACCTCCAGGAAGTACACCTCGCCGGTGCCCTCTTCCAGGATGAAGTCTGCCCGCACAATGCCCCGGCAGTTCAGCCGGTGATAAAGCTCCTTCGCTGCCGTGCGGATCAGCTCCGCCGCTGTTTCCGGTATTTCGGCCGGCGTGATCTCCTGGCTGATGCCCGGCGTGTATTTCGCCTCGAAATCAAAGAAATCTTTCGTGCTGCGGATCTCCGTCAGCGGCAATACATGCATCTCTCCCTGTGCAAAGAAAAGTCCGCAGGTCACTTCCGTACCTTTGATGAACTCTTCGATGAGCACCTGGCTGTCTTCCGCGAAGGCCTTTTGGATCGCGGGCTCCAGTTCCTCCGCCTTCGCTACCTTGCTCATGCCTATGCTGCTGCCCCCTTCGGCGGGCTTTACGAATACCGGCAGGCGGAGCTTTTGCAGGATCTCCGCGGTGTCGTACGGTTTATTGCGGAATATGTGTATGGAGCGGGATACCTTCACCACATCCAGCGCAGCCACTACCTTGTTGCAATAGCTTTTGTTGAACGTCAGCGCGGATGCCACCAGGCCGCAGCTGGTATAGGGGATGTCCAGCATCTCGAAATAGCCCTGCAGGCGCCCGTCTTCTCCCGGCGTGCCGTGTATGCCGATGAAAACCGCGTCAAAAGTGATGTGTTTGCCGGCGATCGTCAGGCTGAAGTCATTCTTGTCCACCTCATATACACCGCCATCCGCGGCCGTATAACGCCAGCCTTCCTTGGTGATCACGATCTTGTACACCGTGTAAAGGGCCGGATCGATATTCTTTTCGATCACGGCGGCGCTCCCCACAGAGATCACATATTCACCGGAATACCCGCCGGCTACCAGGGCAATATTTTTAGTCATAAGAAAAAGATGAAAAATTTAAGGGATAAAAGTAAAAATTAAAACGATATCCCTCAATTAAATAAAAAGGAAGACTTCCATACGCCGGAAACCTTCCCTTTTACTTTCAAAGTCTTTCGATTTTCACTTAGAGGTGTAAACGAGCTTTCTTTTCCATCAGTTCATCTACCGTTTCCTGGTACATTTCGTCCGGTACACAGCAGTCTACCGGGCAAACCGCGGCGCACTGGGGCTCTTCATGAAAACCCTGGCATTCAGTACATTTATTGGGTACGATGTAATAAGTATCCACGCTTACGGGGGCATTGCGCTGATCGGCATCCATTTCGGAACCGTCCATAAGGGTATAGCTTCCTTTTACTGTTGTTCCGTCAGCCAGCGCCCATTCTACTCCGCCTTCGTAAATGGCATTATTCGGGCATTCCGGTTCACACGCTCCGCAGTTGATGCACTCGTCTGTTATCTTAATTGCCATGATGTAAACTTTTTGTTTAGGATGTAAGCCATTAATTTTGCTTCAAAAATAAAATATCTTCAATTCAATACTCAATTTATTTCCGGGAAATGATGGATTTATCACAAAAAAAAGCGGCTTTAACTCGTCTGGGAGCGTATTTGAGCGGTCAGGGAACAGCAGCGGAGCGTGACAGCCTGCAAGCTGTGAAGGAAAAGGCATACATACATAACGGCTGGTTCACCCCGGAATTTACGGACCTGGCCATAGCAGGCATCTGCCGTCAGTTTTTACAGCCGGAAGCACTGGACGCCTGGTTGACCGCATATCCGGGCTTCGGCGAACCCGCCGTGCCCCGGAAAGTAGGGATCGTGGCCGCAGGCAACATCCCGCTGGTAGGGTTCCATGACTGGATGACGGGCTACCTCTCCGGTCACGATATCCGCATCAAGCTCTCCTCGCGGGACAATGTGCTGCTGCCGCATATCCTGGACAAGCTGAAGGCATGGTACCCGGAGGATAATTCCACCACCATCCAGGAAATGCTGAAAGATTGCGACGCCTACATCGCTACCGGCAGCAACAACTCCGCCCGTTATTTCCACTACTACTTCTCCCAATACCCCCATATCATCCGCCGGAACCGTACCTCCGCAGCCCTGCTCACCGGGGAGGAGACATCCGCGGAACTGGAAGCCCTCGCCGATGATGTGATGCAGTACTTCGGCCTGGGATGCCGGAATGTGACGAAGGTGTTCGTGCCCCAGGGTTACGATTTCGAGCCGCTGCTCGCCGCCCTGAAGAAGTACGACCATCTTGGCGAGCATCATAAGTATAAGAACAATTACGACTATAACCTCGCGCTCTACCTCCTGAACCTCTCGCCCTATAAAACGAACGGGAACGTGCTGCTTCACGAGCAGGAAACGCTCTTCTCACCGCTGAGCGTGCTGCATTACAGCTTTTATGACGACAAAGCACTACTGGAAGCGGAACTGCAGCAGCACCCGGACCTGCAATGCCTCGTGGGAAAAGGGCACATCCCGTTCGGACAGGCACAGCAACCCGCGCTCACCGATTATGCGGATGGCGTGGACACCGTGGAATTCCTGCGCGCATTGTAGCATACCGCGGCCACACCGCAGCCGCTAACAAAATGACACATCTTATTGTTATACTGACAGGCGCCGCCATACTTTTGGCAGTGCCTGTTCCGTTTATTTAAGGCGGCTTTAACGAATGACCTAAAAATCTGTTAAATGCATAGATGTTACAACGCTCAATAGCCTTTCTACGTTAAATTTGTAAGCAAGGGCATATAAATTGATACATAAAGGCCGTAGATTATTCATGCTTTTTTGACCTTTTAAAACCAATTGCAAATATGAAATTCAAACAAGTTGCGGCCACCGTTCTTATCAGCGCAGCCACCGCGTTTGCGAGCATATTTGTCTACAGCAAATATTTGCAGCCCAAACCGGAAGGACTGTTCCAGAACGGTTCCGATGATATCCCTGTCAACTATGCCAGCTATACTCCCGGAACGATGCCTAACGTCAACCTGACGCCGCCTACCGACTTTCAGCAGGCGGCCAGAATAGGCACACCGGCAGTCGTGCATATCAAAACGAAGATCAATCCGCGCCAGCTGAACAATAATATCCAGAAAAGAAGAAGCCTGCTCGAAGAGTTCTTCGGCGAGCAATTCGATGACGGGAATTCCCGCCGGTACTATGTGCCGGGCCAGATGGCTTCCGGTTCCGGTGTTATCATCGCGGATGACGGGTATATCGTTACCAATAATCACGTAGTGGACGATGCGGACGAGATCTCCGTAACGTTGAGCAATAACCGGTCTTACAAGGCCCGGGTAGTCGGCACCGATCCGAATACGGACCTGGCTGTCATCAAAATAGACGCTTCCGGCCTCCCCTATCTCCTGTACGGCGATTCAGACGATATACAGGTTGGGCAATGGGTGCTGGCCGTGGGTTATCCGCTGAACCTGGAAACTACGGTAACAGCGGGTATCGTGAGCGCCAAAAGCCGGGCCATCGGCATCAACACCCGCCAGCGCAGGTCCGCCATCGAATCCTTTATACAAACGGATGCGGCGGTGAACCAGGGCAACAGCGGCGGCGCCCTCATCAATACCGCGGGTGAACTGGTAGGCATCAATGCCGCCATCGCCTCACCCACCGGCGCTTATGCGGGATATTCCTACGCCATACCGGTGAACCTGGTGAAAAAAGTGGCGAATGACCTCGTGAAGTTCGGCAATGTACAACGGGCGTACCTGGGCATCGAATACAACGATCCGTCCAGGATGACCGAGGCACAGCTGCGCGAACAGCAAATGAGCCGGGACATGGGAGGCATCAAGGTGCTGGGCGTACCGCCCACCGGCGCTGCGGCAGCCGCCGGAATCAAAGAAGGTGATATTATCACAAAAATAAACGGTGTTTCTACCGCATCAGTTCCTGAACTGATGGAACAGATCAGCCGATACAAACCAGGTGATAAAGTGAGCATCAATTACATGCGAAACAACAAAGAGTACACCGCCAGCGCGGTCCTGAAGAACCTCGACGGGAATACGGGCATCGTTAAGGCAACTGTACTCGATTACCTGGGGGCTGAACTGAGCCCGCTGAGGGCCAGCGACGCGGAAAGACTGGGGATCAATGGCGGCCTGATGGTCACCAATATCAACAGCGGCCTGATCAAGAAACAGACCACCATGAAGTCGTCATTCGTGATCCTGAAGGCAGATGACACCGGCATCGCCTCAACGGACGACCTCAAAAATGCCCTGACCGGCAAGAAAAAAGTGCGGCTGGAAGGTTTTTATCCGTCAGACAGGTACTCGAATATCTATTATTACGACCTGGACCTGAGCAACAGCGTAGCTTTCTAGCATCATATGCATGTGTTCATAAGTGTTTTCATATAGGTTTTATAGGTTAGGATTGAAGGCCTCCCGTTTCCGGGGGGCCTTGCTTTTGGGTGCAAAGCCCTGAAAAAAGAAAAGCCTCCTGGAATCAGGAGACTTTTATTATGACCATTATTGTAAAGGCTCACAACAATGACCATATATCCTATGAAAACCCTACACTAAAAGTAGGACTATAAAGCATATTACGTCACTGCCACTTGGTAAACGTCAAGAATTAACTCGTCAACGGCAATAAAGATGCGGTGAAAAAAATAAGGGACATAAAAAAGAGGGCTAAAGATTGATCACCCCCTTCAGCTGGGTAAAGAATTCGTCCTTCTTCCGGGATGAAATAGGGATGTTCTTCTGGTCGCTCATGATCACGGCGGTACCCAATCCTTTGATAATCTTCACAATATGATGAATATTGATCAAAAATGACTTGTGTACGCGGTAAAAACCCTTGTCGGACAGCATTTCCTCGTACTCCTTCAGGGATTTGGAAATAAGGTGGGAAACATTGTTGATGAGCTGGATCTTGGTATAGCTGTCAAATGCCTCGCAGTAGATGATATCTTTCAGATCGATAACATTGTATCCGTCATTGACGGGGATAACGATCTTCGAGAACGCATTATCATTATTCTTTACATAATCTTTCAGAATGGAAGCCAGTTCGTTCAACCGGCCTTTTTTGCTGCGCTTCACTTTTTCCAATGCATCCTCCACCTCACTCACCTTGATCGGTTTGAGGAGATAGTCCAGTGCTGCAAACTTGATAGCCTGAAGCGCATATTCCTGGAAAGCAGTAATAAAAATCACTTCAAAGTTAAGGACAGGAAACATTTCCAATAGCTGGAAACCGTTATTTGGGGGCATTTCAATATCCAGGAACAGTACATCAATAGGGTTATTCTTGATCATTTCCGCGGCCTCATGGATATTTTGTGCTTCGCCTATCACCTTTACATCCTTACAGTAATTTTCAAGAATGTTTCGCAGGATATGTATGTTGCGGACCTCGTCGTCAACAATGGCAGCTTTTATAATACTCATAACATCTTTACAATGGGAATCAGGATTTCAACCAAGGTACCTTCCTTGTTGCCGAATCCAGACTTAAATTTATCAATAATTTCTAACTTTCCAACGCTTCCATTAAAAGATTTGATAATCTGGAGCCTTTCTTTAATAACACTCAGGGCCGTGGATTCGTGTTTGGCGAGTTTTCCGCTCTTTATATTATTAGCGTGTTCCCAGCCTATCCCGTCGTCATCCACGGCGCATAACAGCAGATCCCCCCGCATTTCCAGCTTAACCAGCAGGTGCCCGCTTCCGTTCTTGGGGGCGAGGCCATGCTTGATGGCATTCTCCAGGATCGGCTGAATGAGCATGGGCGGGATATATACCGTGTATTCCTTCAGTTCTTCGCTCATTTCGAAGCGGTACACGAAGGAATTGGCAAAACGGATCTTTTCCAGCTCCAGGTACCGGGCCAGGAAAGCGATCTCGTCTTCCAGGGAAATGAACGATTTCCGCGAGTTATTGAGCATCTGGCGCATCAGGGTGGCAAAGTCCGCCAGAAAATTGAGCGCCTGTTTTTCTTCTTTTTCGAGGATCAGATGCTGTACCGAGTTCAGGGAATTGAAGATGAAATGCGGATTCATCTGGTTGGTCAGCGCCTTGGCCTCCAGTTCAGCGATACGCCGGTTGTATTCGGTCTTCCGTTTCTCCCCGCCCTTGATGCGTCCCACGATATAGCGGAGCACCAGCAGGATGGCCATCAGCCCCAGCAACACCAGGATGCCCCTGGCCCACCATTGCTGGTACCATTGCGGCAGGATGGAAATGGTGAGGGAAACCGGCTGGCTCCAGCCGCTTTTATACTTGCGGGCGCGGATCAGCAGTTTATAGTCCCCGGGCTGTAACCGGGGATAAGGTATGATATTGCTCATGGTGGTCACCCACCTGGAGGCCGTATCGCTGGAGAAATTGTACTGGTATTCCACCAGTTCGGGCAGGTCGTACGCAATGGCGCCGAATTCTACCTCAAAGGAGCTGCCCCGTTCGTACAGGTGCCGGAAATAGGGAAGCGCCAGGTAGGTGCTGTCCCCATACCGGATCGCGTTCAGGTACACGGTGGGCGGCACGGTGTCCACCGGAATGTGGTCCCGGGAGAAATAGCAAAGCCCGTTGGAGGTGGCAATGAAGAGCGTATCGCGGTAATGGCTGACGCCCCGGATATCATCGCTCATCAGCCCGTCGTTTGACGTGATATTACGCAGCAGTACCAGCCTGCGGGCATCAATAACCGAAACGCCGCGGTTGGTGGCTACATATACGCGGTCTGTGCCGTCATAATAAAGTTGCTGGCAGATATCGCTGGCCATGTCATCGCGGACGCTGAAGTGGCGGACCACTTTGTTGTTCCTTAACACGAAAATACCCTGATCGCTGGTGCCTACCCACAGCATGCTGTCGATCCACCGCATGTCCTTGATGCCCTGGCGAAGGCGCGGGTCCAGGTGCAGCGGCTTGGGCATGGCATTGCCGGTACCGAAATAAAGCCCGTTGCCGGCCCCGAGGTAATAGGTGCTGTCGTCGACACAGGAAATACTGGTCAACAGGGTTTCCAGGCCGGAAAGGTCCAGCGGTACGGTGCCGATGCCGTTCAGCAGCTTGTCCCGGCTCACCACGCGCACCTTGCCGGAAGGCGTGATGTCCATATCTTTCACATCGCGCATATCCACTATGCGCACCGGTTTCCGGTATGCCGGAGCATAACGGTACACGCCATTATCCGTGCCGATCAGCACTTCTTCTCCTTTCGGCAATGGCAATATGCCAAATACGCTGTTGCGGCCTCCGCTGGAATCCAGCGCAAAACGGCTGATGCGGCCGTTACGGTCCATCAGGTTCAGCATCCCGGCATTCTCGCCGATGTACAGCATGCTGTTCCGCTGATCGCGGAAAACGCTGTAGACGGAATGGGAATACAGTCCGTTGGTATTATCCAGGTAGCCGAAATAAAAATGTTTGAAAGGAATGTGGTACACCCCGTCGCCATAAGTGGAGATCCAGATGTTCCCGTCCCGGTCGTTCAGGATGGAGGTGATGTAGTGGTTATCCAGCAGTTTGCTGAGTTTTTTCTCCCCTTTGAAGAAGTCGCGGATATAGTACAGGGAGCGCTGTGTGCCGATCCAGAGATTATACCGGTCGATGCACATGCTGCTGATGCTTTCCCTGATGCCCCATTCCTGCGCTTTGAAGAAAGGGATGATATCCTTACGGGTGTAGGAATACAGCGTGTTGTCGTAGATCACCACGGGATTTTTACCCACTCTTTCCGCAAAATCCGGCCGGTCTACCGGGTAGGGCGGAACGAAGAATATCTTCTGTGCCGCGTTATTGCTGTCTTTCAGCCCCTGTAACTGGAAAACGTGTTGCAGCGGCCGGAAGATGGTATCGTTGCTGAGAAACCAGAAAAGGTCCGCCGGCTTGGCGCCCAGCTTGTCATAGATCGTTTCCCGGCCGTTATACTGGATGATGCGGCCGGCGGTGTTGAGGAACCATACCGCCTTTGCCCGGTCTTCAAACGCATACTGCATGTACTGGCTCCGGCTGTTGAAGCGGAGGCTGGTATCATTGTCCTGATTATGCACAATATACTGCCCGTAAAACGACGGCATGCCGTTATTGGTGAAGAACCAGACCCTGCCGCGGGAATCGGCGGCAAGTTTGATCACATCATTATCGGTCAGGCCATCCTTTTTGGTATAGTTGCGGAAGCGTTTGCCATCGAATTTGCTGACGCCGGTGGGTGTGGCGAACCAGATGAAACCGGCGGTATCCTGTACGGCGCCGTACACCGTTGCGTTGGCCAGCCCGTCCTTCACATTGTAATTACGGATCACCAGGCCCTGCGCACCCGCCATGCGGGCACACACCAGGCTGATGAGCAGGAATGTTATATAACGGATGGCTTGCATCAACTGTGACAGTCTAATGTTTTTGTTCATAAAGCCGGCAAGCTGCGGATTGCCGGAATTTAGTATGCCCTGGCGAACAATACCCTTTCCCTGGAGGGTTTGCCGGAAAGGATGCAGGTGCCTTCTTCCTGCGGATTGTTCAGCGGGATGCAGCGAATGGTGGCTTTGGTGCGTTCCTTGATAGCTGCTTCTGTTTCCGGTGTACCGTCCCAGTGAGCGGAAATAAAACCGCCTTTTTCATCGAGCAGCTGTTCAAATTCCGCCCAGCTGTCTGCTTTGGTGATATGGGCTGACCGGAAGGCCAGTGCCTTGTCGTACATGCTTTGCTGAATGTCTTCCAGCAAGGTTATAATGCGGTCGGACAGGCCGTCGAGGGAGTAGCTGGATTTCTCCTTTGTATCCCTGCGGGCCACTTCCGCTACATTATTCTCCAGGTCGCGCGCGCCGATAGCAATGCGCACCGGTACGCCTTTCATTTCATATTCAGCGAACTTCCATCCCGGCCGGGCATTGTCCGAATCATCATATTTCACCCGGATACCGGCCTTTTTCAGTTCGGCCACGATGCCGCCTACTTTTTCGTCGATCAGCGCTTTCTGGTCATTTCCTTTGTAAATGGGTACGATCACGACCTGTAACGGAGAAATGCGGGGCGGTAGTATAAGGCCGTCATCGTCGCTGTGCGCCATAACGAGTGCACCGACGAGGCGGGTGGATACTCCCCAGGAGGTGGCCCATACGTATTCCAGCTTGTTTTCGCGGTTGGAGAACTGCACATCGAAGGCTTTGGCGAAATTCTGGCCGAGAAAATGCGAGGTGCCTGCCTGCAGGGCTTTACCGTCAGACATGAGCGCTTCGATGCAATAAGTGTCTACAGCGCCGGCAAATCTCTCGGAGGCGGTTTTCACGCCCTTTACAACGGGCACGGCCATATAGTTCTCCACGAAATCCGCATAAACATCCAGCATCTGCCGGGTTTCTGCTACGGCCTCTTCAGCGGTAGCATGGGCGGTATGCCCTTCCTGCCAGAGAAATTCCGAGGTACGGAGGAAAAGGCGGGTACGCATTTCCCAGCGCATGACATTGGCCCATTGGTTGATGAGCAGCGGCAGGTCCCGGTAAGATTGTATCCAGTCCTTATATGTATTCCAGATAATTGTTTCGGAAGTGGGGCGGATGATCAGTTCTTCTTCCAGTTTGGCTTCCGGATCTACGATCACGCCATTGCCGTCAGGATCGTTTTTCAGGCGGTAATGCGTCACAATGGCACATTCCTTGGCAAAACCTTCCACATGCGACGCTTCTTTGCTGAAAAAGCTTTTGGGGATCAGGAGGGGGAAATAGGCATTCTGATGACCGGTATCTTTGAACATTTTGTCCAGCACGTCGCGCATATTCTCCCAGAGGGCAAATCCATAAGGTTTGATCACCATACATCCTCGGACAGGAGAATAATCCGCCAGGCCGCCTTTCAGGACCAGATCATTGTACCATTGCGCATAATCCTGCGAACGAGCTGTAATCTCTTTACTCATATAAGTTTTTTTCTTTTACCGTTTACCCCGTCCGGGCCTGTTTCAACCAGCTTTGTTACAGGCACTTGGAAAGGGCGTTCTTCCGTTCATCCCTCCCTGTTGCCATTTGCCCCGAAAGCTACAATTTACAGGGATTCCGGCACAATTTATTGGCGTAATATTTGTTCTAATAATAATACGGAAAACGCCACAAACATAAGTTGAAAAAAGCAAACCCTCAACGGGGGTGTGCGAAGATAATAAAACGCCGTGTGCATGGCGTCGTTCCACGGGAAAATTCGTTTAATTTGAGTAAATTTACATTGTTAATCAAACATCAGCAGAATGAAACCTATGATATATAGTGCCGTAGTTGCGCTGCTCGTGTTAAGCAGTTGCTCTACCGCTTACAGAACCGCCCAGACGCCGGATGATGTGTACTACTCTCCGGTGAGGGAAAATGTTTATGCCAATAACACTGCCCGAAATACGGATGATTATGTGGAGGAAACGTATGACGAGGATGAAGGCAATTATGTGACCTATGCGGACGAGGATGAGGAGCGTTATGACTATGCGCGCCGGATCGATCGTTTCAGCAGGGGATATAGCGGTAACTACTGGGATGGTTACTATTTCGATGCCTTTGGCCCGAGCATGTATATGAACAATTATTGGGGCAGCGGTCTCGGATGGGGTTCCTTCTGGGGGCCTTCCGTGAGTATCGGCTTCGGCTGGGGCTACAATCCCTGGCGTAACCCCTGGGGCTGGAACAGCTGGTATGGCGGTGGATGGGGACATCCCTGGTATGGCGGCGGATGGGGCAACCCTTGGTACGGTTCCGGCTGGTATGGCAACTACTACCCCGGATGGGGCGGCGGATGGCATGGCGGCGGATGGGCCGGCGGTTATTACAACCCGCGCCCTTCCAATTCCTGGGGCCCGAGAAGTTCATCCAATTCCCGTGTATTCAACAGCGGCAATTATGCACCACGACCGAATACCAGCGGAAATGCACCGATCCGTACGTTTGACCGCAGCGGCACGAACAACGTGGTAACGCCCGGCAACAACAACCGTACAACACCGAGAAGGGTGTTCCAGACCGCTCCTTCAGAGCGCCCGGTAACACAGCCGAACAGGCAGACCACAAGGCCCGCCAGAACGTTTGACAGGAGTAACAGCTCACCTGCCCCCAATAACAGGCAGTCAGCACCCGCTCCCCAACGCCAGGCTTCTCCGGCGCCAAGCAGATCATTCCCCAGCGCTGCACCTGCGCCTTCCAATAACAGAAGCAGCAGCCCAAGCAGCACACCCGCAAGAACTACCCGTCCCAGAGGCGGTTGATCATAAACCATGAATGATCAATTACAGGCCTTCGCGTTATCCGCATAAGTCTGTAATTGATCATTTTTCTTTAAATCCTATGCCCTTACCCGAAAAATTAATTTTTCACAACACTGTTATTTCGATGAGTAAAAGAATTGCAGGTCTTTTAGTAGCCCTTAGTGTATCCGTTCATGCCCTGGCACAGGACGAAAGCGATGCACTGCGTTACAGCCGGCTGACTACCGGCGGTACGGCCCGGACACAAGCGATCGGCGGCGCAGCCGGATCCCTCGGCGGGGATATCTCCGCCTCCCACGTCAACCCTGCCGGCCTCGGTTTCTTCCGGACCAGCGAGTTCGTGGTCACACCGGGATTCTATTTCCGCAGCAACCAGTACGACTATCTCAACACCGCTACCGATCAGCAGAAAAGCGGCGTTTCCCTGAATAACCTCGGCGTGGTGTTCGGCATGCCCACCCACTCCAGGTCAGGATGGCGCAATGTGGCGTTTTCGCTGAACTATAACCGGCTGGCAGACTTCAACAATAAAACATATATCGCCGGCAGGAACACTTCGCACAGCTATACCGAAAAGTGGCTGGAAGATCTCGCCTTCAATAACGTGCAGGACCCGAACGATGCGGGCGTCATCTTCCCGCTCGGCGCCAGCCTCGCCTTCAATACCTACCTGATCGATACCGTGAGCAGCAATGGCGTGCCGTCAGGTTACAGAACGCGGGTAAATCCCGCAACCGGCATCTACCAGCAGGACCAGATCACGGAAAAAGGCGGGCTGAATGAATTTTCCGTCGGCCTCGGCGCCAATTATACAGACAAGTTGTATCTCGGCCTCTCGCTGAACTTCCCCACCATCAATTACGAACGTAACCGCACTTATGCGGAAGATGATGACTCCGGGGACGGCAACAACGAATTCTCCTTCTTCGAACATACCGAAAACCTGAAGACAGACGCCGTTGGCTTCAATGCCAAACTCGGCGCCATCTACAGCCCGATGCCCAGCGTTCGCCTGGGCCTCGCCTTTCACACGCCCACCTGGTTCGGCATGCGCGATGCTTCCACCGCCAGCCTGCTGGTGAACACCGAAAACTTTGAAGTAGGCGGCAACAACGAACGTTTCCAGACCTCCGGCGATCTTACAGACGGCTTTCCGGTTGAGTATGAATACTCGCTGCAAACACCCTGGCGCGGTATGATCAGCGGTTCCTACATCTTCGGCACCAATCCCGATGTGAGCAAACAACACGGCTTCATCACCGCGGATGTGGAGTATGTGGACTATTCCGCCACCAAGTTCCGCTTCAACAAAGGCAGCCAGAGCGACCGTGAAATAGCCAACGGCCTCAACCGGTCCATCAACAATTTGTATAAAGGCGCAGTGAACGTAAGAGTAGGCGGCGAAATGAAATTCACCGTGCTGGCCGTCCGCGCCGGCTTCGCTTACTACGGCGATCCCTATCAGCAGTCCACTGTGGATGCCAGCACAAAAAAGATCAGCGGCGGCCTTGGTTATCGCAACAAAGGATTTTTCGCGGACCTCACGTATGTGCATACACTGATGAAAGACGAATATTCTCCTTATTATCTGCAGGAATCCGCTACCCCGGTATTGCCGGCTACCGTGGATGCCTCCGGCGGGAATATTGTGATGACGGTGGGGTTCAAGTTTTAGGAGAGTTTGTTAAAAGTTATCGGGAAATCCGCTTGCTGTTATGGTGAGCGGATTTTTTTATTTTTGTAAAAGAGTAAAATATTCACCTGCTATTAAAGATTTCTTTCCAAAGCTGCAACCGGGATTAGAAGGGCCGATTGCTAAAAGCGTTGAGAACTTCGGTAGTGGCTATAATACTTTTAGAAGAGTGATAGTCGCCAAAAGTTTATATGGCGATATTCGACATTATAGCATAAAAATTGATTTCGCACCAATGCTATAAATTAATAGCGATAAATTATATGCCAATAACATTTATTGATAAAAATGAAAATTTAATTAGTTCTCTTTCCGGAGATCTAACATTATTAAGTGGTGCTCTGAAAAAAATCGACTTCTATCTGGATGAAAAAAATGAACTTTTTATAGACCTGATAGTAGCATTACTGTATGATCCCGAAAAAAGAATCGTAAAACTTACTTTTTCAGGAATAAGGGAATACTTATTTTATGCCAGTCATCCTTCTATTTTTTTCTATATAGAAGATTATAAATTCCTGAAAAATGACAGAGGCATATACCTGTGCCTGGATCCATTCTGGGAAAACAAGTTGAATAAGGTATCCACGCAAGATCAAAATTATATTGTAGCGGAGCAGGTTGATGGATATTTCATCAAACCGGACAAACTAACCTAAGTACGATACAGCGCACTGGCGTCAGGCAATGGATAGATGGAATTTATTCAAATACCACCGGTTCCAAATACCCCCTTCCCAAAGCATAAGGAATGAGCTTCTTATGCTGCAATCGTCCAATGATAATGGCGGGATGCGTATTGAACTGCTTTGCAAAATGCCTTATTTTTTTGTCGCTAAGGGGAGCAGCTGCCAATATCTCTGTTTCCTCGTCCTCTGTCAATGTCCATTTAACGGCAAATGCATCGGCTTCCTTTTCCTTGATGAGATCTTTATCGGAATACGCTACTTTCTCCAGAAAAATATCCTTTTTGCCATGCAGGAGGATATGCCCCGCTTCATGAAAGAAAGTGAACCAGAAAATATCATTGCGGTTGTAACGGCCTGTCAACTGAATGAAAGGGGTGTCGTTTAACCAGCGGGTGGCCCCACTGATGGGAGCTTTGTTGATGCAGGGCGTATGCACCACTTTTACGCCTGCTTCCAGGCAAATATGCTGCAACTGATCAAAGAAGCCATCAGGATGGCTGGCCATAACAGCCTTTAATTCCGGCAATGCTTCCCTAAACTTCCTTTCTGAATAATCGTTCGCCTTTAACGCTGCCGCCTGCAATTCCCCCTGACGAAGCCAGGCGGAAATGGCATAAGGCTCGTTAGTTTGTGCCAGGGAAATACGGAAAGCAACTTTAAGTTGCTGCCTGAAATAATAGTCTTCCCAGGCTGTGTGATTCGAAAAGCCAAAGAAGGCCAGCATTTCCGTTGTTTTTTCCTGCATAGTGGTTACCGGTGGCAACCAGCCTTTCTTTATCATATCTGCCAGAGGAAACTGCTTTGCCCATGTTGTTGCTTCCTGAATAACCGTTTGCCTTTTTTCTCTTGCCATACATTCATCGTAACCCCTCTGGTGATTCATCCAGAAGCTTGCAGGGATCTTTGTAACATTTTCAAACTGCACAGCCATATCAGGAGTAATAGCACTTTCCCCTTTGAGAACAGCAATGATTGTTTTCTCAGGCTTCCCGGTACGGAGCGCAAACTCTTTCGGCCCCATTTCCATTTCCTTCAGCTTTTCAGCCAAAGTTTCACCCGGATGGGGAACTGATTGGGGAAAATATTGATTCTGCCTGGTCATGATCACTTTTCTTTATGATAGTTAACTATTTCTATAACTTCTACTCCCATGATTTCCATCCAGACATACTGGCCATGTTCGTTAGCGGGTATGGGCTTTTCGTGAGGTGTGAAAACCAACCTGTATGGTTGATCCAGATCACAAGCCCATTGCCCTTTTCGATTATTGGCAAGTTCATGATAGTTGCCGGGTAAATGCCTTACTTCTTCAAGATTGGCAGCAAATCTTAATTGGGTCAGCCTTGCCTTGATTTTCTCAGCCCGGAGTTTGCCAAACTCTTTTAACAGCTTTCTGTCATCGTTGACCAGTTTCCGGAATTTCTTATCTGTAAACGTCAATTCCACTGCAAAGATATTTATTTTTTAGTTAACAGCAAGTGTAAGTCAAATTTACATATTCTTCTTGCTTGCTGCCTGATTGTTATCCGTACTTCGTACTGATGATCAATCAGGAAATAACCCGGCTTGACCTGCCAGTTTGCAGGGCATGGCAAAGCCGGGTCCTGAGAACCTGAAGCTTTTCATTTTCTAGTCTGATTATTGTGCTTACCTGCCTGAAGAATGGGGTTATAAAGGTGCAGAACTGTACTGCACAGCTCTCTTCCGGTTTAACAACTTACATACTTTTTTTTAAAATTTCAGAAAAAAACTGTTTCAGGCTTGGGGTAGATAAACGCTGGGCACAATCTCTACCCCATCCCCAATATCTTACCACAGCCAACGCGCTTCAGACCCGAGCGGATACCCAATCGATCAGCGCACTTCCTTCCCCTGCATCGAACCATTGCGTGCCTTCTTCCCGGCGGAACCAGGTCATTTGCCGTTTGGCGTACTGGCGGGTATGGGTCTTGATAGCTTCTACCGCTTCGGGAAGGCTCATTTTACCGTCAAAATGATCGAATATCTCGGCATACCCCACCGTCTGCAGAGCATTGTGGTGGCGGTAAGCCGTTACGCTGCGCACTTCGTCCACCAGGCCGGCGGCCATCATCATATCCACGCGCTGATGGATGCGCTCGTGCAATAATGCTTTGGGCAGGTGAATGGCGGTGCGGATGATGTGGAAATCCCGCTGCTGCGGGGTGGCGGTGCGAAACGTGGTGATGGATTGCCCGGTGGCATCCAGCACTTCGAGGGCGCGCAGGAGGCGGCGGGGGTTCATGACCTCCGCGTTGGCATAAAATGCGGGATCGCGGTGCCGGAGGGTTTCCTGCAGCCAGGCCAGGCCTTTCTCTTCGTACTGCGCGCGGATGGATGTGCGGATTTCCGGGGGAATGCCGGGCATCTCGTCCATTCCCTCCAGCAGTGCGCGGATGTAGAGGCCGGTGCCGCCGGTTACGATGGCAACGGGATGGCGGCTGAATATATCCTGCAGATATTGCAGCGCCAGCCGTTCGTAGGCTGCGGCGTTGACTTCCTCGTGAATGGAATGGGAATTGATGAAGTGATGCGGTACGGCGGCCAGTTCTTCCGGAGCGGGTTTGGCGGTGCCGATGCTCAGCTCCCGGTAACACTGCCGGGAATCCGCGGAGATGATCTCCGTTCCTAGCTGCTGTGCCAGCCTGATCGCCAGGGCCGTTTTACCTGACGCGGTGGGACCGGCCAGTAGTATCACCGTAGGTTTCATCTATTAATATACGTCTTGAAAAAGCCGGATGGCGAATGCAACCCCGGCCCTGCCGGTCGGTCCGATCAAAACAGGTTTTCCTCTTCAGCGCCTCCTTCCAGACCATCATCATCCTTTTCACTGCTCTCTTCCCCTTCCTCTCCGAATCCGTCCTCACTCATGCCTTCCTTGTTGAGGTCATATTTCTCCTCCATTTCCACCAGCTTGTCGCCAATGAGGCCTTTTGTGCCGTATTGGCTGGGCGCAAGCCCTTCTTTACGCACGCAGGCGGGATAGGTGAGCTTGATGTTCTCATCTTTTGCCACACCGATGAGCTCCACGAGGAAGGTCCAGTTTTTGGCAAAATCGTAGAGGTAGATGAATTTCTGGTTGGGGGCCTTTACCATAGACCCGATGGGTGTTTCAGCCATCAGCAGCGGCTCGGCCACACGGGGCTGGCCATCCTGTTCCAGGATGATCTCGCGGCCGCGCTGCCAGTTGTCGTTACTGCGGAAAAAGGTGGCTTTGTGCTTGGAATCGAACTCATATGCCAGCAAAATGGCCTGATGGAACTGCAAAAAATTCTGGGCAGGTTTAAGCGCAATGTCTCTATAGACACTTTCGTCTTCCTCCCAATAAACTCTGAACTTCAATACCGGCATATGCTATAGTTAAGTTAAGCGTCCTGTAAAATTACCAAATTATTTCACAGGGGTCAAGTCAAGTTCTTTGGCCTTCAATAACATGAACTGGTAGGCCGCTTCATAATTATTAGGTATCTCGCCATCCAGAATGGCTTCGCGTATGGCATTTTTAAGGTCCCCTACAGCCCTTCCCGGCTTCAGCCCGAACGTCTCCATGATCATCTCGCCGGTGATGGGCGGTTGCCAGTTGCGGATACGGTCGCTTTCCTCCACTGCCTTCAGGCGCTCGCGCACCATCTCGAAATTCTCCAGGTACCGTTTCACTTTCGCCTTGTTCTTCGAGGTGATGTCCGCTTCACAAAGCATCATCAATGCTTCCAGGTCATCTCCCGCATCAAAAAGCAGGCGGCGTATAGCCGAATCTGTTATATTCTCTTTTGTCAGGCTGATGGGCCGCAGATGTAATTCCACCAATTTCCGTACCAGCCGCATTTTGTCATTCAGCGGCAGTTTCAGCCTTGTAAAAATGCGGGGCACCATCTTTCCCCCTACGGCATCATGCCCGTGAAAGGTCCAGCCATGGCCTTCTTCAAAGCGTTTGGTCGCGGGTTTGCCGATATCGTGCAGCAGGGCTGCCCATCGCAGCCAGAGGTCCTTCGTATGACGGGAAATATTATCGATGACCTGCAGGGTGTGGTAGAAATTGTCCTTATGCCCTTTTCCATCCACCATTTCCACGCCAACAAGGTCGGTCATCTGAGGGAAGATGATTTTGAGGATGCCTGCCTGATACAGGAGATCCAGCCCCACGGAAGGTTTGGAACAGAGCATGATCTTGTTCAGCTCGTCCGAGATGCGTTCCTGGGATATGATCTTTATTCTGCCGGCGTTGTCCTGAATGGCGCGGAAGGTTTCCGGCAGGATGGTAAAGCCCAGCTGGCAGGAAAAACGGATGGCCCGCATCATGCGCAGCGGGTCGTCACTGAAGGTCTGCGCGGGATCCAGCGGGGTGCGGATAAGCTTGTTCTGCATATCCTGCAGGCCGTCGAAAGGATCGATCAGCCGGCCGTAATCCGCTTCATTAAGACTGATAGCCAGTGCATTGATGGTGAAATCGCGCCGGAGCTGGTCGTCTTCCAGGCTGCCGGGCGCTACAACGGGATTGCGGGAATCGCGGCTGTAGCTTTCCTTTCTGGCCCCTACGAATTCAATATCCAGGTCTTTATAACGTACCTGCGCCGTGCCGAAATTCCTGAAATAGTTCACTTTAAGCGAGGGATCAAGCAAAGCGGCCACACGATGGGCCAGGGCTATGCCATCGCCTACGCAGACGATATCCAGGTCTTTTGAGGCCCGGTGCAGCAGTTTGTCCCGGACAAAACCACCGATCAAATAACAAGGTACGCCCACCTGGCGCGCCGCTTCTGCCACGCATCCGAATAACTCCTTTTCCCGTGCCGTACAGGGAATCTGCATATACTTTCTACTGGTTTAAGGCGCAAAAGTACTCAATTACGATCTATTCCTTCAATTTCTCAGGATTTGCTGCCGCCCGTCCGGCTGTATCCGAACGATGCGGGAGGGTTGGCGGGGAACGAGGTCGTCCTGCCGGTATTCCACCACATAATCCACGCCATTCCGGATCTCCGGGGAGATCTCCGGAAAATTCGCGGGCGGGGGAGCGCCGCTGATGTTGGCGGAGGTGGAAACGAGGGGCTTTCTCAGCCTTTTTACGAGGTGGCGGCAAAAGGTATCCTGCACCAGGCGTATCGCCACAGTACCGTCCTCATGTATCACATTGGGCGCCAGGTGCAGGGCGCCTTCGTAGATCACCGTGGTAGGTCGGTCAAATGTGGCAATGGTATCGGTGATATCCGGCGGCGGATGGGACAGGTATTTCACGAGGTCGCGCGGGTCGGCCATGAGGATCACGAGGCTTTTGGACTCATCGCGCTGTTTCAGTTCATAAATGCGCCGTACGGCTGTTTCGCTGGTGGCATCGCAGCCAATGCCCCAGATGGTGTCCGTCGGGTAGAGGATAAGGCCGCCAGACCGCAGTACAGAGAGGCATTGGACGATATCGTTCTCAAAATCGGTCATAACAGTTATTCGCATTTTTGCGCCGGGCTTCAGATGCTGATGCCCCGGGCTGTTTCTTCATATACGTTCATCACGGCAGCGGCACATTTTTCAGCGGTAAACCGCGCTGCGTGCAAAAGCCCCCGCTCCCGCATGCCCTCCGCCAGCGCCGGGTCTGTAGCCACTTTCACCATCGCTTCCGCAATTGCTCCGGGCTGCAGCGGATCGATATACAATGCCGCATCTCCCCCGGTTTCCAGGAAGCAGGAGCCTTGCGAGGTGATCACCGGCGTGCGGGACCACAGGGCCTCCAGGATGGGAATGCCAAAACCTTCAAATACAGAGGGATACAACAATGCCGTGGCGCCCTGGTAGAGCACGGGCAGATCTGCAAACGGGAAACGGCCGGTCTCGTTCAGCCAGATCACCCGTTGCTCCAATCCGGCTGACCGGAGATACTGTTTCACCTGCTCCTTGTACCTGCGGCCATCGCCCAGCACCAGCAGCGGAAGGTCCAGCCGGCCTTTCAGCGAAGCCATGGCCTTTGCGATGCCCAGCAGGTTCTTTCGTTCGATGACGGAGCCTACATACAGGAAATATTGTGAAGGAAGACCATGGCCTGCCAGCAATGCTGCGATCTTTTCCTTTGCTTGCAGCTGCATGAAAGCCGGATCGCAGCTCTGGTAAGCGACTGTAATGCGGTCCGCCGGCGTATGATAAAATTCGATGATGTCCTGCTTCGTCTGTTCGCTGATGGCGATCACCCGGTCCGCATACCGGCAGGCATATTGCGCTTTTTTGCGGTAGGTGAATACATCAACAGGGTTATACTGCCCGGGATAACGTTCAAAGATCAGATCGTGCATGGTCACCACACTTTTGATGCCGCTTTTGTGGATGCCTGACGGCAGTTCTGCACTGAGGCCGTGGTAGATGCCGATGTTATGCCGTTTGAGGTCCTCCACGACCCATCGCCCTCTCCATACCGGGCGGAGCCAGCGGTGGAAGGCTTTCTGCGGCTGCACCACCTGTATGCCGGGAGCAGGCCGGAAGAGCGGTTTCACTTTGGGAGCGAACAGCACATACCGGTGCTGCGGGTAATACTCCGCAAGCGACCGGATGAGGGTACGGCTGTAATTGCCCAGGCCGGTGCGGTTCTGAAAGGCCCTTTTTGCGTCGAAACCGATGTTCAAAATGTCCGTTGATTTTTATCCGGCGGCAAAATAGTAAAATTTGGGGCAAAGAGGGGTTTTACCCCTAACTCCGATTTTTTTCTTTGCGGTAAAATTCCTAAATTGACTATCCCTGTTCAATCAGGGGAACTATTGAAAAACATCCATCTGTATCATCACTTAAAAACATCACAAGTATGAAACCCAATGAACAAGTGCTCAAACCATTCTTTGCACAATTCCTCGAAACACAAATGAAACCGGAAGAAGCGAAAAAACGCTCCACAGAAAGCAACTGGACGAGCAAACTCGCGGATGCTCCGGACCAGACGCAGAAGTACCCCTCCGATGGAGATGAAGAATGGTGGTTGCTTTAGTTCAGTCAACCCCCATTGATCATTAGCAAGCAATGGCCCGACGGCTGTTGCTTGTTTTTTATTCCTCGCTCATGATCCTTTGCATTACTCACTCCCGGGATACCTACACGATCGACCTGGTGCAGCAACGCCTGCGGCAATTGGGATATGCAAGTTTCCGTTTCAATTCGGATGAATTCGGCACCCGTTACCGGTTGCAATACCGCCTGGAGCATAACGGGCCGCAATACCTGCTGCAGCACGGCAACACCCTCATCCGCGCATCGGATATCACAGGGGTGTGGTACCGCAAGCTGTGGGACCTGGAAGTCCCGGCCAACCTTGACCCCGCATACACCGCCGTATTCCGCAAAGAATACCGCACCGCATTGCTTATTTTCCTGGATGCGCTGCATGTTCCATGGATCAATAGTCTGCATGCCGATCACGCTATAGGCGGCAACAAACTGCTCCAGCTGGCATTCGCCCAGGCATCCGGCCTTCATGTACCACGAACGGTCTTCAGCAATCACGCGGCGGACGCCCTGCAATTCTATGAGGATTGCAAAGGCGATGTGATCGTTAAACTGCATGGCGCTTTATCCAAAACAATGGATGGTGCGGGCGCTTTCTTCCCCACCACCCGGCTCCGGAAAGAAGATACCCTCATGCTGGATTCCCTCGCTGCGTGCCCCATGATCCTGCAGGAGCATATCCACAAGGAAAAAGAGCTCCGGATCGCTTATGTGGACGGCACTTTCTATACCGGCAGCCTCAAAGCGCCGGATGTTACCGACTGGCGCGCTACCGTTGTGCAATGGGAGCCTTACGAACTGCCGGATGCCGAGGAGGAAAAGATCGATAGCATGATGCGTGCCATGGGCCTGCACTTCGGTGCTATCGACATGATCGTGCAACCGGACGGGAAACACCTGTTCCTGGAGGTGAACCCGCAGGGGGAATGGGGCATGCTGCAGAAATATCTCGGCTTCCCCATTGCCGAAGCCATCGCGGAAAAACTGGTGAGCCGGATCAAACAAGGATGACCGGCAGCCGTATCCTTAATTAACCTGAAACCCATGTCCAACAAAAAAATACTTGTCATTACCCATTCGGCGGACAATGCCGCCACCGATCAGGTGATCCGCTTCATCACGGAAACGGGCGCAACAGCTGTCCGTTTTGATGTGGACCGTTACCCGCTGGATACCCGCCTCACCACGATCTATCAATCCGGCCAATGGCTGTTGCTGCTGGAAATGGCCGGCGAAAAGCACCGGCTGGACAATGTTACCGCCGTCTGGTACCGGCGGAGTTACCACATCGGGAAAGGGCTGGAAACCCTGCTTGAAAAAACATATCTCTCCACCAGCATCGGTGAGCTGCGACGCACGCTGTTCGGCATGCTGGAAGGACTGCCCTGTTTCCAGATAGAGCGCTACAGCACCTACCGGCGGCTGGACAGCAAAGAGGAACAGCTGCGGATCGCCGTGGCATGCGGGCTGCAGATACCGGCCACCTGCATCACCAATTCCCCCGCACAGCTCAAAACCTTCATGGAAGAGACCAAAGGCCCCGTGATCGCCAAAATGCAAAGCGCTTTTGCCATTTACCGCGAAGGGGAAGAACACGTCGTGTTCACCAACGAGATCACCACGGAACATCTGGAGCAACTCGAACAGCTGCAATACTGCCCGATGGTATTCCAGGAGAAACTGGAGAAATCGCTGGAACTGCGCGTAACCATCGTTGGTAAAAAAATATTCTCCTTCGCCATCGATTCACAAAAGATCCCGGCATCGCGGGTAGACTGGCGCAAGGAAGGCGCAGCGCTGGCGGAAGACTGGCAGAGCCATCCCCTCCCCTCAGCTATTGAACGGTCCCTGCTGGCGCTGATGGATATGTACGGATTGAATTATGGCGCCATAGACCTGATCCTGACGCCGGAAGGGAAATACTACTTCCTGGAAGTGAATGCTGCGGGGGAATTCTTCTGGCTGGACAAACTGAGCGATCACGCGATCTCCCGTCATCTGGCCGCAGTATTGCTTGGTCAGGAAGCGCGCAGAGGTGTTTAATCCATTTTCCGTCAGGTGCGGGCATGATGATGGCACTACAGGCGAGCATGATGAATTCCTCCCGTCCATATCCGCTTCAGCGGCAAAAATACCGGCGGTATGATATGACATTCCGGTTTTATGCGGTATATTGAATCGCATAAGCATCCTGTTATGAAACGTACTGCGCTCTTACTGTTTTGCTGCCTGCTGCAGGCGGCGTTTTCCTTTGCCCAGCAAAAGCCGAATATCGTCATCATCCTGTCTGACGACCATGCCTTCCAGGCGATCAGTGCCTACGGCAGCAAGGTGGCGCATACGCCTAATATCGACCGCATTGCACAGCAGGGGGTTATTTTCAACCGGGGGTATGTGACCAATTCCATCTGCGGGCCCAGCCGCGCAGTGATCCTCACCGGCAAATACAGCCATAAGAACGGCTTTAAAGACAATGATAATTCCCGTTTTGAAGGCAGCCAGGATTCTTTTGCCAAGCAGCTGCAACAGAACGGTTATCAGACCGCATGGGTGGGGAAATGGCATCTGGGAACAAAGCCACAGGGCTTTGATTTCTGGCAGATACTACCCGGTCAGGGCAACTATTACAATCCTGATTTCATTATGATGGACAGCAGCAAAGAACGGCGGGAAGGATATGCCACCAACCTGATCGAAGATATTGCGGAAGACTGGCTGGACCAAAGAGACAGCTCCCGGCCGTTCTGCCTCGTGATCGGCCATAAGGCCACACACCGCGCCTGGGAACCGGACACGGCCGATCTGAACCTTTACGATAACGTTCAATTCCCGCTACCGCATAACTTCTATGACAATTATGCCAACCGCCCTGCGGCCACGGGTCAGGATATGAGCATTGAAAAGACCATGACGCTGGATTATGATCTGAAGATGCCGGGAAAGAACTCCCGCGGCAATACCGCCCGCATGAATGCCGCGCAGAAAGCAAGATATAATGCCTACTACGATTCCGTTGCGGCGGATTTTTCGCGCCGGGACCTTAGCGGCAATGCGCTGACCGAATGGAAATACCAGCGCTATATGCGGGATTACCTGGCCTGCGCCGCTTCGCTGGACAGGAACATCGGGCGGACGCTGGATTACCTCGACCAGCATGGCCTGCGCGACAATACCATCGTCATCTATCTTTCTGACCAGGGCTTCTACCTCGGCGAGCACGGCTGGTTCGATAAACGTTTTATGTACGAAGAGTCTTTCAGAACACCCATGATGATGCGCTACCCCGGTGTGATCAAACCCGGCTCACAGTCAGACGCCATGGTCATGAACCTGGATATTGCCCCCACCCTGCTGGAAGCAGCCGGTGCGGCCATTCCCCCCGCCATGCAGGGCCAGTCCATATTACCGGTGCTCAAAAAAGGGAAAGGGCGCGAGGCCATGTATTATCACTATTACGAGAACGGCACCCATTCCGTATCCCCCCACTTCGGCGTCAGAACAGAACGGTACAAGCTGATCCGTTTCTATGAACGGTCAGACGCCTGGGAATTGTACGATCTCAAAAAAGATCCGCGGGAAGTGAATAATCTTTTCGGCCGGAAGGGATATGAAAAGATCACGGCGAAGCTTAAAGCAGAGCTGACCTCCCTCATCCGCCGCTATGAAGACACGCAGGCGGAAACGCTGTTATAGCGCCGGCTCCTTCAGTGCTTTGAGGATGTTCTTCAGCTGATGGGTATGCCGTTGCGTGTGCACGGACAGGAAGCTGATCCATTCCTTGCGCGTCATGGTGCCCACCATCGGCATTTCAAAATCCAGGCACATCGCAGAAAGGTCCTGCGTTTCCGCGATAGCGATCGTTTTTTTCCATACATCCGCCAGCTCCTGCGTCAACGCCTGTTTATCATGCGGCCCATCGGATGGCAGGATGAAGTCGGGAGAGGTCATTTTGATCCCGAAGTTCAGGAATTGCTCCCTGAGCGGGGCTATATACTGGTCCGGGTCCCGTTCGGCAGGTGCTGTTTTGCCGGACATTATCTCACTGATGCCGGAGGACTTCAGCACATGCTCGCTCACCTGCCCTGCCGTCCAGCTGCCTTCAAACGGAACGGTATTGAATGTATCATCATTGAAGGCGGAAAGTGTCTGCAGCAATTCCGCGACGGTTTTTTCCACGTCTTTAAGGAGTTGTTCCCTGTTCATACTTTTCTGTTTTAATGTGATACAAACCTAGTATGATTGCGCCGTACGGCCGGCGTGCAGAATTGACAATCTCGGGGGGATTATGTGCAAGCCACGGCATTCCCAAAATAACAAGAGGGCGCACCGGAACCGATGCGCCCTCTTGCTGTTGTCAGCATAAATATTTTACTGTTCATCCCACCATACCCGCTGGTTCAGGTAGGTAGGTTTATCTGCATTGGGATTGGCTTCCAATACTCTCTCGATATTGTAATTGATCTCATAGCTCGGTACGGCAAACCTTCTCGGCCAGTCCGTAGCGTTGGGGTATGCATCGGCAAAGCAGTGCGAAGGGCGCTGAAATCCTTTGTAAACGCCGGCGGCCTCGTTGTAATTACCGGATGCATCGGTACAGTAATCCATCCTGCGCAGGTCCGCCCACAGTTCGATGGAATACGACAGGGCGATGTATTTCTGTATCATGATGTGACTGAGGGTGAGGGCATTGGCATCCTGCACCACGGAGCTGCTGGCGAGATAATCTTCGATGGCGGTGGCGTTGATGCCGAGCAGGCCCATATGTGCGCGGATACCTGCTTTATAGGCCGTGAGCGCGTCAGCCGGGCGGCTTTGGCGGAACATGATCTCCGCTTCGATGAATTTCATTTCCGCATTGGTGAGCAGCAGGCCTTTGCCGCCGCGTTCCGTGTACCAGGTGCCGGTGGACTGGATGCGGTCTCCGGGGCCGGGGGCGGCGGGGGTTTTGCGCATGATCACATATACGGAATCCTTGTTGCTGAAAGCATTCGTGCTGGCATTAAAGGAATAGCTGGCAGGGCCTGTCTTGGGAAGATCGGATGTCATGTCTACCCCTTGCGAGCGGATCAGGTTGCCGGCTTTGTCCGCCTGACGCGGTACCAACAGATCGATACGCGGATCTTCCATCGGGCCGGTCGGCGCACCGGTATAATTATTCGTCAGGTAATCCAGGTACAACTTGGTGATCCTTGCGGAAAGCCCTGTGTTAGCGTACTGCAGGGCCGCTTTAACCGAACTGCTGGTGGTGGCCGATTCATCCACATACTGCATCACGGCGCTTTGCGCATTCTCCTGGGGAGCATTCGCCAGCGCTGCCAGTACGGCATCCGGGTTATATTCCGCTGTTTTGGACAGGTGATTCAGGAAACGGGCTTTCAAGCCATATGCCAGGCGTATCCATTTATCCACGCTCCCATTATTGAGGATATCCCCTTTAGCCAGTTCCGGAGCGCCGATCTCCTGTGTTTTTTGCAGGTCTGCAATACCTTCATCCAGCAGTTCCAGTACTTTTCCCTGGATGTAGGAACCGTCGTCGAATTTTGGCGTGATGGTGCTGGCATCGTCAAACTCATCATAGGGCATCATGCCATAGAAATCAGCGAGCGCACCGAAGCCCCATGCCTTGATGATCTTGGCGGCGCCGATGTAGTGATAAGCCCCCACTTTCTCCGCAGCGGCAATGAGGGGAGCAACGTTCACAGCGGAGTTTACATACCAGCACTGCCAGGGCCAGTTGGCGCTGGATGTATTGGAATACCAGCGGGTGAGGTTCCAGTTGTTATTGACCGCATAGGTCACGGCCAGTTGCTGCGACAGGAATGCGGCCCTTGTGCCGGCGCTTTCATATGCATCCACGAACTGGGCGATCAATGGCGGAAGGCGCTGATCTGCCGTTGGTACGGTAGAATTGGCGCTGTTGGGATTGTCGTTGATGTCCAGCCACTTCTTGCAGGAAGTGAGAACGATCGACAAGCTGAGTATATACAGTAGTTTTTTCATTTCCGTTACTTTTAGAATTTGAGATTTAAACCGAGCGCGAAGCCTGATGTTGCCGGCACACCGCAATAGTCAATGCCCACAGATCCCGAACCTATCACACCCGCTCCGGCGGCGCTGGTTTCCGGGTCCATACCGGAATAGTTGGTGAACAGCAGCACATTGGTACCGGATGCGGTAAGGGTAGCGCCTTTCAGGAAGGGCAGTTTCCGCAGTGCCGGCTGAGGCAGCGAATAGGCCAGTGATATGGAGCGAAGGCGCAGCCAGTTCACTTTCTCGATGAAAGACGGCGCATTGTTCAACAGGATGTCCCGGTAGTATTTCTCATCGGCCACTACCGTCCTGGTCACTTCTTCATACTTGGCGGTAGCCGGGTTGAGGGCCATGCCGGTAAAGGTGATCTCGCTACCTCTGTTCGCGGTCCTTTCGCTCAGGCCATATGCGGTAAGCAGGTATTCGGTACCGTTGTATATATCTCCGCCAACACGGAAATCAAACAAAAATGAAAAATTGAATGATTTGTAGGAGAAGCTGTTGTTCAGACCGCCGAGCAGCTTCGGTTCACGGTTACCTACCGGTGTAGTAGTCAGCGTAGAGGTCAGCGGATAACCGGTATCCCAGTTCAGCAGCAGGTTCCCGTCATCATCCGTTTGCCATTTGGAGCCGCTCAGGCCCATGAAAGTACCACCGTCGAAGGAGGCAGCTTTGGCGTTGCCTACCTGCACATCGGTCACATACAGGATGGGCAGGGCGCCGGGCAGGGCTTTTACTTTTCCGCGGTTACCGGAAACATTCAGCATCACATCCCAGCGGAAATCTTTCTTCCGGATGGGGTTGGCGGTTACCGTTACTTCCAGGCCCTTGTTCTCGATCTCGCCGGTATTCACAAAGCTCAGGATATAGGCGGTAGCGTTACTCACGCGGGGTTGCAGGATCTGGTCCTTACTGTTATTGATATAATACGCAACATCCAGCCCCAACCGTCCGTTAAGGAACCGCAGTTCGGTACCGAACTCCGTGGATGTGGTGGTTTCCGGTTTCAGCAGATCGTTACCACGCGTCCAGTAATTGCGGAAACCGCCGCCGATGGTCTGCTCCGGACCGAAGAGATAAGTATTCGTCTGGTAGGCCGGGGCATCCTTACCCACCTGCGCCCAGGAGGCGCGCACCTTGCCGAATGACAGGATGCTGCTCTTCGGCAACAGCTCGGTAAATACAAAGCTGCCGCTGAAAGAGGGATAGAAGAAGGACTGGTTCTGCACGGGCAGGGTGGACGACCAGTCATTACGCCCCGTCACGCTCAGGAAGATGGTATTGCGGTAGGATACGCGCAGATCACCGTACACCCCTACAAGGCGTTTCCGGTTGATGTTCTCTGAAAAGTATTTGTCTTCCGGATTGGCATTGTTCAGCGTGTGAAAATCCGGGATGATAAAGTTCTCAGAACGATGGGAAACGGAACGCAGGTAAGTGTCTTCCGATGAGGTCCCCAATACCAGGCTGGCATCCCAGTCGTTGAACGTTTTATGGAAATTGAGCATCAGGTTGGAGTTCACATAATTGTAACGGCGATCTGTTTTGGATAACATACCGTTCTGCCAATCCAGCTTTACACTTGAGTTGGCGGCGATCAGATTGCTGTAGGCCGTAACGTAATTATCTACCCCCAACCGGTAAGTAGCGTCAAACCAGTCGGTGAACTTCACAGTAGCATATATATTACCGATGAAACGATCGGTCTGGTCCGATTGCGGATTCTTGTTCAGTATCCAGTAGGGATTGTCCACATTCGCATCCAGGGAAAGATCGGGAAGGAGCAGACGCTTCGTACCGTCCGGGTTCAGCCAGGTTTTCATTTCATCGTTACGGGGCCAGGCGATGATGCTTTCCATGTAACCTGAGCCGCTGGAGCCCCACAGTCCACTACCGGTCAGGGTCTTCTGCGTTTCACTGGTGGAATAGGAAGCATTTACCCCCAGGGTAACGATGCCCAGTTTCTGCTCCCCGTTAAAGCGAATGGTAGAGCGCGTAAAGTTAGTAGTGGGCACTACACCGGACTGATTGAGGTTGGAGCCGGACAGGAAGAAATTACCTGTCTTTGATCCACCGGAGAGGCTGAAGCTGTTGTCGAAGGCATTGGCAGTTTCGAAGAAATCGCCCATGTTATCGTACACGGCTTCTCCCGGCTCAAATTTATCGCCCCAGGAACGGGTCGTTTCATCCGTGAAGCTGCCGTTATAATAGGAGCCTTGTTTGTAGATGCCTTGTTGTTTCGGCAGCCTGTTCACCCAGTTGGTGATATAGCGGGAAGTGACGGAACCCGTTACGGTACCTTCCTGGCCTTTTTTGGTGGTGATGATGATAGCGCCTGCAGCTGCGCGGAGGCCGTATAATGCAGCCGCAGCGGGACCTTTCAGCACGGAAATGGATTCAATGTCTTCCGGGTTGATATCCATCGCGCGGTTGCTGTTGGTGGTAGCCAGGTTGGTGGTACCATCAAAGGCGCTGTTATCGCCCTGACCGGTAGAGTTGTCCATTGGCATACCATCAATGATAAAAAGCGGCTGATTGTCCCGCTCCAGGGAAGTTCCGCCACGAATAACGATGGAGGCCGAGCTGCCCGGTGCACCACCGGAATTGGTAATGCTAAGACCGGCGATCTTGCCGTTCAGCGAATTGATCAGGTTAGGGTCCTTATTCTTGAGCAGTTCATCCGACTTGATGTCCTGCACGGAATAACCCAGTTCCTTCTTTTCCTTTTTGATGCCCATCGCGGTTACCACCACTTCGCCAAGCGCCGTTTCGGACAGCCTCATGGTGATGTTCAGCGTACTGCTTTCCCTCACCGTTACCTCCTGGTCTGCATACCCGATGAAAGAAAGCACCAGCACTTCGCCGCTGCTGGCCTGAATGGTAAAAATACCGCGTACATCCGTCTGTGCGTTCCTGGTGGTGCCTTTGATCCTTACCGTAACACCTGGCATAGGGCTGCCTTCATCTGAAAGTACGGTTCCTGTAATCGTCTTTTGCTGTTGTGCCTGCATGGCGTCCGGCAACAACAGCATTACTGCCGAACAGATCGCCAGTAACCGGAGAAGTCTTCTCATGTTGTGTAGTTTTAGAAATTGGTTGAATAGAAAAATTGCTAAATTCTAGTTACCTGTTACATTACATACATAGGTATAAATGACCCCGGATCGCATGCCTGTTCCGTTATCGGCATGCATTGTATTGATTCACATTTTTTGGGCAGATATTACACCCCTGGTTTGTTACACTGTCCTGATCGATTGAAAATGCAGTAGTATTATTGAGCGATTCTGAATTTGATTTAATTTTTGACGCAAGCCGATGAGCGGCAAGGTTCCTGTATTATGTCGATTTTGATTTTTGTTCCTCTTCGATTTTGATCCTGATTTGTCCGGTCACTGTCTTGCAGTAATGTTCTCTTCGATTCGATCCTGATTCATCCGGTTACTGCTGTCCTGTAATATTTCTTTGATTTTGATCTCCGCCACTGTCTTGCGGTAATGTCCTCTTCGATTTCGGTCCTGATTCATCCGGTTACTGCCAGGCTGCAGCATTTCCCCGATTTAACTTCTGGTATTTGCCTGATTAACGCTAATATACGCGGTATTGTGCCTATTTTCAAGCATTAGTCTGAATTTTTTTGCGGTATTTTCTCCACAATCCGCTAAAACGCAGACAGGGACAGGTATGCGGAGATACCTGTCCCTGTCTGCCCTATTTTGATATACTTATCTTGTCTGCGCCAGCGGGCTGCCGAATACTGTTTTCAGCAGGTCTGTCACCCGGGCTGCGGGGTCCTGCCGGATCTTTTGTTCCTCCAGTCCCACTTCATGGAATATTCCGGCAATGGCCTTTTCCGTTACATAAGCCGTGAGGTCTGTATTGACCGGTGTGGAGGAGAATTTATTATACGTGGAGAAAATGTCCGACCAGTATTTGGTGGCATCTACATTTTTGAGCGCGTTGTTGATCACGGGGCGGAAAGCGGTGGTCAGGGCGTCCGTGGTCTTCTGCTTGAAATAATTGGTGGCGGCGAAGTCCCCTCCCCGCAGGATACCGATAGCATCGGTGATGGTCATTTGCCGGATGGCATTAACGAAAATGGGGGTTGCCGATTTTGCGGCCTCTTCAGCGCCCCGGTTCATGGCCAGCACAGCTTTGTCCACCAGGCTGCCGAAGCCCACATTCCGCAAAGTGGACTCTACTTTCTTCGCCTCAGGCGGCATCAATATCTTCAGCGCGGCATTGGCGAAAAAACCGTTCAGGGAAGAAAGCCTTCCGGTACTGTTCTGTGTGCCGATGGTCAGCGCTTCCTTCAGCCCGGCCGCTATCTGTGCGGTGCTGCCCGTCTGCCCGGTGGAGGCCGGGAGAGTGCTGAGGATCTGCTGGGTGGTTTCACAACCGGTAAAAAGCCATAAAACAGTGAGTGCTCCGAGTATCCTTTTTTTCATGGTAGTGTGCATTGGGTTTATCAACAGGCACAAAGATATGTGATCTTTCGGCAGTTCAATTGTTTGAATTATACAAGTATATGTTTCGCAGCCGTAATAACCGCCGTGCCTGCGCCATCTACCTTTGTGATATCAAAAACAAAAAAGATGAAAACAAAAGTATGGTTTATCACGGGGGCTTCCAAAGGATTGGGGCTTGCGCTCGTGCAAAAATTGCTCGCTGCCGGATACCGTGTAGCGGCAACATCCCGGAACGTTGCAGACCTGCAGAAAGCCGTAGGCGCGGGGCCGGACAACTTTCTTCCGCTTGGCATGAACCTGCTGGATGAAGCGGATGTGGAAAAGGGCATTCAGCAGACCGCCGCGCATTTCGGGCAGTTGGATGTGATCGTGAACAATGCCGGTTACGGATTGTTAGGTGCGCTGGAAGAACTGAGCGATGCGGAATCCAGGGCTAACTTTGATGTGAACGTATTCGGTTCCCTGAATGTAATCCGCAAGGCGCTGCCGATCCTGCGGGCGCAGCAGTCCGGGCATATATTCAATGTATCTTCTATCGGCGGTTTTACAGGGGCTTTCCCGGGATTCGGCATTTACTGCGCTACGAAATTCGCTGTGCAGGGCTTAACGGAATCCCTCGCCACCGAAGTGAAACCTTTCGGTATTCATGCCACCATCGTTTCACCCGGTTATTTCCGCACCAGTTTTCTGACGGACAATTCACTGGGCGTTACCAAAACGGAGATCCCCGGTTACGGGCATGTACGGGAAGTACAAAACGCCCATCAGCACAGTTATAACGGCAACCAGGCCGGTGATCCGGATAAGGCCGCGGATGTGATGATACAGGTGGCGGAACAGCCTGAGCCACCGGTACATCTTTTCCTCGGGGCGGATGCGTACGCGCTGGCGGAAGAAAAGATCAGTTCCGTACGGAAAGACATGGAACAGTTGAAAAACCTGGCTACAGCTACTGCCTACGCCGTATAAATTGAACACTATGGCGGCCTTACACTATCTCATCATTTCATGCACCCTGCTGCTGTCCTGCGCAAAGCCGCGGACAGCAGCTATTTCAACATCTTCCACCATGAACAAATACATCGGCATGTGGGTAACCGGGGACGGTTATATCCGGCAGGAATTGCTGCCCAATGGCCGTTATGACGAGGCACGCGGACAAAAACAAAGCGCCTATACCGGCCGGTACGAGATCAATGGCGATCACATACAGTATTGGGACGATACCGGTTTTACGGCAGACGGCACTTTCCGGGGCAATGACACCCTCCATCACGGCGGTTACATTTTTTACCGGGAAAAGCCCAAGCAACCTTAAATTGTTTTAACTTTTCAGTATGGCAAAAACAGAGACGCTGGAAGATTTTTACCGGCAAAAGCTCAACTGGCTGCCGGAGAACCTGCAGAAGGATATCGGGCATTTCAATGTGTTCCGGCTGGAGGATTGTATGGGAACCGACAAGGCACCCGTAAAGTACAGCCGCAGGGAGTTTTATAAAGTGACGCTGATGCGCGGGCGGCATGCCTATCACTATGCCGACAAAAGCGTTGAGGTTTCCGGCACTACCCTGCTCTTCTTCAATCCCAATGTACCATACACCTTCGAACAACTCAGCGGCGACTCCACCGGGTTCTTCTGCATTTTCAAGGAAGCCTTTTTCACCAGTCACCTGCGCAACAATATCCGGGAACTTCCGATGTTCTCCCCGCAGGGCAGGCCGGGGTATCAGTTGAGCAAGCAGCAGGACAAGCTCGTCAGCGGTATTTTCGAAAAAATGCTGACGGAGATCGCATCCGATTATGTGTATAAATATGATCTGATCCGGAATTATGTGACGGAGATGATCCATCATGCCATGAAGATGCAGCCCACGGAAACCCTTTATCAGCATGTAGACGCCAATGCGCGGATCACCGCCGTGTTCACGGAGCTGCTGGAGCGGCAGTTCCCGATAGAATCCCCCACCCAGCGGTTCTCGCTGCGTTCCGCGCGGGATTTTGCGGAGCAGCTGGCCGTGCATGTGAACCATCTCAACCGCGCCATCCGTCATACCACCGGCAAAACTACCACCGATCACATCTTTGAGCGGCTGGCCAGTGAAGCCATGGCATTGCTCAAACACACGAACTGGAACATTTCCGAGATCAGCTACAGCCTGGGATTTGAGGAGCCCGCCCACTTCAATCACTTTTTCAGGAAACAGACCAGCCAGACGCCCACCGCCTACCGGGCAAACGCCCTGGCATGATCGTTACGAACGGATTATTTTTTACGGAAGCCCGAATTGATCAGCGCCGATCCGCTCAGGGGAAGATAGAAATTATTTACATCCACGCCTGCAGCACTCACTGACGCCAGCTTGGTGTTGGCATTGGCGCCGGTGCCTTCGGTGACCTTCGCCTCATTTTCTGTGTAGATATAAGCGCGGTCCCCAATGTTACTGCCACCGGCCGTACGCGGTTCGATGAAAGCATTGGCATTAACGATCTGGCTGGATTTCATGCCCAGGTAACCATTGATCCGTAAAGACACGCCAGACGTGCGGGCAACGGTATTGTTCAGGAACTGCACCACCGCATCGTCCGTTCCGCGGAAGCTCACACCGTCGTTCGCAAAATTATCGCGGAAGAGGTTGTTGCGCACGATGTGGGTAGCGCCGTTCTCTCCCGAGCCGAAGAACTGGAACAACTCGCCCCAGCCGTCATGCACGATATTGTCATGAATATTGGAGTTGGTCACCCGGCCGCCGATGAGCAGGCCGCCACTGTGGGAAGGATTGTGCTGCATGCCCCAGTTGGTGATGTCGTTGCCGTAGACCTCCAACTGGTCGATCGCCGCCGTCTGCATACCATCCGCACCGATATTTTTGATGACATTGTTATAGATCTTCACATTCCGCCATTTGATGGGTTGCACGTACTCCTGTCCCAATACCGCACCCGCAGGCAAAGTATAATAGGAATAGTTGGTGGTCAGGTTCCAGTAGGTGGCGGTATGCCCGATGTACATGGCCTCGTTATGTGTTCCGGTGACGGACACGTCATGGATCAGGAGGTTTTCCATATACGCATTGGGATAATGCGTCAGCGGATCTGCTTTTACGGGATCAGTTTTTGCCCAGATGCCGGTGCCGCCGTTGGTGATGGTGATATTGCTGATCTCGAAATTATCGGAACGTTCGCTGAGGGTCAGGTTGAAATACGCCGGGCGGCCGGGCTGGGTGGAGCCGTTGATCACAAAGTTCCCCTGCGTGGTGCCTTCCACTTTTACGTGGTGGCTTTTGCGGAAGCTGAGCGCCGTGGCCCAGGAACCGCTGTTCCAGGCAGGATTGCCGATGCGCAGGGTAGTACCCGGAGCGTTCCGTACCGTGATAGGCCGTCCCGCGCTGCCGTTCAGGTTTGTGAAGATCACTGCGGAAAAGGTGCCTTTGAGGTTGATGATATCCCCCGGCTTGTAGGTGCCGGCCTTATCGTCGATCACCAGGCGGCCTTCCTTGTCCGGCACCAGTGTGTACTGTTTGGCATTCGGGTCCGGGTCAGGCGCAGGCTTTGCCGGGTTTTCCGTTTCCAACGGCAATTCTTCGGAAATAGTTTTAGTGCAACTGGTGAAAGTAAGGAATAAAGTAATGAATAAGCCCAGCATGGTGCTTGAATTGAAGCGGTTTTTTGTCATGGTTTTTCTTAAGTCTATGGTCAAATAATAGCGGCTGCTGACACCCGGCCGGTGTTACAGCTCTCCTGTGATATGGTTTAGGTTTTTGCTCCCTTGCGGGCGCACGCCGGTAACAGCAAAAAAACGGCCATATTTCAGAAATATTATCCCTTCATCAAACCCTGACACAGTTACGAAGGTAGCGCTGAAAGCGGATACTCTTTGCGCATCGCTTCGGATTTTTCATATTTATTTCTATTTTACATGACTATCAAGGGATGCAGCGCGGAAAATAAGATAAAGATTTTCATCGATACATCAGAAATGTTTATGTATAAAAAATTTCGTCCTGTACCCCGTTTTACATTCAAAATACCGCTCATGCGCATCCGCAGAAAACCTTTAGCCATCGTTTCCCTATCCGCAGCCCTCGCCGCGCTGGCCGTATTTGCCGGGTTCCGGTCCGCCCCGCCCGCCGCAAAAGCGCCGCGTCCCAATATCATTGTCATTCTTGCGGATGACCTGGGTTTTTCAGATGTGGGCTGTTATGGCGGGGAGATCAGCACCCCGAATATCGACTACCTCGCGCAGAACGGCATCCGTTACACGCAGTTCTATAATACCTCGCGCTGCTGCCCTACCCGGGCCTCGCTGCTGACCGGCCTGTATAACCAGCAGGCAGGCATCGGCAAGATGACGGAGCTGGAGAACCAGCCCGGTTACCAGGGGCATCTGGCGGAAAACACCGTCACCCTGGCAGAAGTGCTGAAAACGGCAGGTTACCGCACGGCCATGACCGGCAAGTGGCATGTTTCCAACACCTTCGAGCAGAAAACCCGGGAAGCGCAGATGGCCTGGCTCAATCACCAGCAGGAGGGCGGAGACTTCTCCCCCATCAGCCAATATCCCGTCAGCCGCGGTTTCGATAAATTCTACGGCACCCTCTGGGGGGTGATCGATTTTTTCGACCCCTTCAGTCTGGTTAATGGCGTTACGCCGGTAAAAACCCTGCCGCCGGACTATTACCATACCGACGCCATTAACGATACTACTGCCGCCTATATCCGGGAATTCGCGCAATCCCCCGACCCGTTCTTTATCTATGTAGCCCATAACGCGCCGCACTGGCCGCTTCATGCGCTGCCGGAAGATATCGCCAAATATAAGGACACCTACAAGGGTGGCTGGGACAGCATCCGCGAGGCCCGCTACCGGAAAATGGTGCAGCTCGGGCTGATCGACCCCGCCAAAACACCGCTGCCTAAACGCTGGGAAGACGAGCTCAGCTGGGAGAACAACCCCGCGAAGGAATGGGATGCCGAAGCCATGGCCGTACATGCCGCGATGGTTGACCGGATGGACCAGGGCATCGGCCGCATCATACAGGCGCTGCGGGAAACCGGGCAGCTGGATAACACACTGATCCTCTTCCTGTCAGACAACGGTGCCAGTCCGGAAGACTGCTCCGCCTACGGCCCCGGTTTCGACCGCCCGGACGAGACCCGCGACGGCCGCAAGATCGCCTACCCAACGAAAAAAGAGGTGATGCCCGGCCCCCAGACCTCCTTTGCCTCCATCGGGCGGCGCTGGGCCAATGTCGCCAATACGCCCTACCAGTATTGGAAAGCAGAATCCTTCGAAGGCGGAATCCATACCCCGCTGATCGCCCACTGGCCGAAAGGCGTCAAAGTGAAGAAAGGCAGCTTCAGCGCCCATACCGGTCATGTGATGGACTTTATGCGCACCTTTACGGAGCTGGCCGGGGCGGAATACCCCGCTCATTTTGAGGGACGCACCATCACTCCCAGCACCGGCATCAGTCTAGCCCCATCCTTCCGCGACCGGAAAAGCAGCGGCCACGCCACCCTGTTCAACGAACATTTCGGGGCGCGCTACGCCCGTTCCGGCAACTGGAAGCTGGTATCCGCGGCCGGGGACAGCACCTGGCGGCTGTTTGACCTGGCCACCGATAAAACGGAACTGCAGGATGTCGCCGCCGCTCACCCGGATAAAGTACGGCAACTGGACAGCCTCTGGCGGCAATGGGCCTGGAGCCACCAGGTATTCCCGAAGCCCGGGCGTCGCTGAGATATTTGTTTTTCTCGTAAAATCTGTTCAATTTTACACCGCAACAAATGATTGCGTTTACCCGTCAGCGCCTCCCATCCGCGGAGGATAGCTGCTCTCCTACCTGTTTTTCACTGGCCTACATGTTTCACTGTTTATCGGCACCCCTTTCCTTTTCCATAAAGGAACGGCATGTCTGTATTTTTTAATGTGATAACAAGTAAGGCCAATGAGCATCCATATAGATATATCGCCTGGATATGAGTTTTTGAGAGATTACGTGGAAAAGATCCCGCAAAGGTTCAATTCCCTCGGTGAAGTGGTACATAAAACCCGGAATGTGATCCGGGTGGATATGGGGAATAATGTGAAGCTGGTGATCAAATCTTACCGGAAGATCTATCTCCTGAACCGGTTCTTCTACGCCCATGTGCTGCCCTCCAAGGCCAAAAGGGCTTACCTATACGCTAAAATGCTGATAGACAAGGGCTTTACCACCCCCGAACCGGTAGCGTACATCGAATGCATCCGCAACGGCCTGATGCAGGAAAGCTTCTTCATCAGCACCTATACCGACTACACGGAGCTGAAATACATTGCCGACATGCCCCCGGAAGAAGGCGGCGCTGTACTGAAAGCGCTTGCCCTATACACCTTCAAACTGCATCAGCAGGATATCTACCACAAAGACTACTCGGTAGGTAATATCCTCTTTAAAAAGAACGGCGACAGCTACGATTTCACGCTGGTGGACAATAACCGGATGAAATTCAGCCGGAGCTCCTTCGCCTACCGGATGAAGAACCTGCGGCGGCTGGACCTGCCGCTGCCGGCGCTGGCGTATCTGTGCCAGGAGTACGCGCGGCTGAGCGGGGAGAATGAGCTGCTGGCGTTGACGACGATGTTGAATTATAGGCGGAGGAGGGTGTTGTTTGCTTATAGGAAGGGGTGGATGAAGGGGTTTTTAGGGGGTAGGAGTCTGTAAACATAGCAAGAAAATCGGACATCTTGCCGGGCGTGATTTCTATTTTTTTTCCTGACGTATTAATGCAGCGATGTATCTTATCTTCGATTTTAGAAAGGCAAAACTGATACAGGAATGATATAGAACTTACAAAAAATGAAAGCTTAGCTCGAAGTGAATTCATTCTATTTTTAAATCTCAACTTACTACTAAAGAAGTAGTGAAGTGAAATACTTCATAAGCAGAATGTTTTCAAAAGCACTTTCAATTTATTGCTTAAAACAAAACATAGTCGATGAAGAAATCCATTTCGCCGTTCATGCAACGATCCGTTTATAGGAAAAGAAAAATTTTGCATGCTACATTGGAAGCCATAATAGGTCTATTCATTCTCTTATGGATATATACTGGCCTGAATAAGGCACTGGACTTGGAGAATTTCAAGGTTCAACTCGGACGATCACCTTTTATACAACCACTGGCACCATGGATTGCTTTAGTTCTTCCAGTTGGTGAAATACTATTGGCATTACTCCTGGTTATAAAGAGAACAAGATTGATAGCACTGTATACATCATTCTTTGCTATGGCACTCTTCACGGGTTATGTATTTATAATGCTGAGATACAGTTACGATCTTCCTTGCAGCTGCGGAGGTGTTCTAGAGGCATTGTCGTGGGAAAATCATTTGATATTTAACTTTACAGGAACTATACTGGCTGCTGTAGGAATATTCTTACAGATCGGAACTACCGCAAGTAAAAGCGTTAAATCTGAGTGATACAGTTGTTACAGTTATAATAAAGAAATTTATAGCTCTAAGAATCTAAATATAATTGATCAATAAACAGGAACCTGCCCTGTACAAAAAAGGTAGTTGTTAATCTTCTATTTCATCACTTAAAAATTTAGTTTTATGACAAAGTTAAAATTCAGTTTTGGGTTACTGGTTGCTATTTGTGCGATCGCACTAACAGTAACAACCAATGCGAAATCTATTTTTGCTGCTTGCTCAACAGTTGTAACAATCACGAATCCTGACCCGGATGTTGTATTTTCACAAGGAGACAGTTACCTTAGCGTTAACCAATATCAAGGCAGGACAGATTCCCAGCTCAACACACCGAGCTTTGACACTGAAGCTTGCGATGGTGTACTGGAAGAGTTTTGCTGTGCAACCAAAGCAAACCCTTCTGCACCAGTAGTTTTACTTTACAGAACAATTCCGTAACAAACTGGGCAAAGCACCAACTGCTACCAGTTGGTGCTTTGCATTTAAGATTATTAAATGATGAACGGAAAACATACATTAGCTGTCTTTTCACTTTTGGCTACTGCTATTTTTATCATCCTCTGGTTAAAAAATAGTACATATTTGCCGAACGTAAAGAACAATGGGTTTAAACGAAAATGGATAGAAAATCTCGTTGTTTTAGAGAAAGAGAAAAATATTAGTTCTGCCTTTGCTCGCTTCCCTGGAACTCACTCAGGCTACAATTTCCTTGCTACAAAAGACCCTTTCGTTTTAGTTAAATTCTCTGAAGATTTGAACCCGAAAGACACCTTCACTTTAAATCTTCCTAAAATAAACGCGTCTTACAATCCCAATATATTAGTTGTTGATTCTTTCAATGTTTTAGTAGCGCTGCCCAATTCAGCACTTTCATTTACAATCTCTTTAGATTCCGAAAAAATAGATTCAGTTAGATTACAGTCGGATATATTTACACGCTTTTCGAAAATGAGAAATTCCAGTGCTATTGTTCGTGCCCTTACTAAAGACCAAACTAGGCAATCTTTTAAAAAGATAGACCTGAAGAGTGGCGAAGTTATCAAAGAGGCGTCAATAGTTGAGAATGATAAAAGCTATATGGGATTTGATAGTGATGGAATTCTTCAATTCGACCCGATAAGAAATCTATTTATATATGTACAATACTATAGAAATGAAGTCCATTGCTTCGACACCTCCCTTAATCTGATATACAAATCAAATACAATAGATACCATAAGCACAAATTCAGCGGTGTACACAAAACTGGAGAAATTCGATTCACAAAAAGTAACCTCATCCGCAGCTAGACTTATAGTTAACAGAGAATGTATAGTAGATTCAAAAAATGGTGTATATTTCATATTGTCAAACTTGAGATCCGACGATGCAACAAACTCTGACTTCAGGGAGAACAATACATTGGATATCTATAAAATAGATGATGGAATGTATCTAGGAAGTTTTACGATACCCAAAAGAAATTCCACCTATTTTTTGTCTGCTACTATAGATTCGTCCCATCTTCTTGTTTTAAATAAAGGCAACTTGGCAAAATACAGAATTGACTATTCGAAATTATTACAAATAATGGCAAAATAGAGGTTCTTCTTAGATATCGAGCTGCACCCGGTCGCCAAAAATTATCGACAACTGCGATACCGTGATGCCCCGGTTTTGTAGTGGCTGTGTAAATTCTGACGATGTTGACCCAGGGTTCTGGGATGTTGACCCACCTGCGAAGCAGGCAATAATAGTAAGAGCTTGATGCGGGATAAAAATACAAATGGTTATTGATTGGCTTTAGATTTTTTTCTTCTCAGAGACTCACCTTTCAGTTCTATTCGATGTGCATTAGCTGTCAATCGGTCAAGGATGTCGCCAACCTGATACTCCAGGTGCATCGACATATCCCGGTTCTTAAGATATTGGTTGAAGTGGTGACAATAATGGCTATAGACATATCCGTCCGGATGTTGAACGATATACTCTCCCCAAAGTAACTGGCGGGTAACGCCGGTTTTGCCCAGTTCTCCCTGGGCGTATTGAAAATGGGTAACTAACTGCTGCAACCGATGGGCGTCATGCGCCATGCTATCATTGCCATAGGCTCTGTCGGCAAGTGTTTTACTGTCCGGATCATCACTTTCAGCCGATGTATCGTCTTTGGCCAGCAAGGCTACGTATTTGCGCACACTATTGCGGCTAATTCCTGTGCGGCGCGCTATCTCACGTATACCAACCCCGTCCTTTTGAAGCTGAAGGATCTGTTTTAACTGTTCCATTGCTATAGGCTTTTGTGCCATGCTCCGTGTTTTTGAGAGCAAATGACAGCAAAAAGCGCTTAACCAATACCGTTCGCAGGTGGGTCAACATCCCAGAATGACAACCTTCCTTCACTCTAAACAAATAGAACCAGGATGGGTCAACATCCCAGAAGCGGGAGTATCCAGACGGAGAAGATTCCCAAAAAATGGTGGCGGGTCAACATTCCAGAATGATGGGTGAACATAAAACAGAACAGTGGGTCAACATAGATCAGAATCTACAGGCTGCGTCCATTTCTTCTCTATATTCCGGGTTGTAATGTTTAAAAATAAAAAAATCGGAAATCTTTTGAAATCCGATTTTATACGTTTATACAGTCTTTGGTATAATGTCAGTTCACACTTCCTTTAGCGTTAGACACCTAATCATTCTGTCTTCAACTTTTATTGTCAGCCCATGCATTCGCAAATCCTTGTCAAGCTCTTCAATACTCCTATCTCCAACTCTAAAATCAACATCAATAGTTCCGCTATACCCAGTTTCATCGATAACTGGTATTTCTCCTGGAAATTTCATAAAATACTTATTTATAATTGCGATCATGGAGCTAACGGAGTAATTTCTTATACGAATAATATTTTCTTTCGTTCTCTCCTGCAAAGGTTCACCACCTTTGGTTCTAAAAAGGTGACTCCCTCCAGTACTAGTAATCACAAGGCATTTTTCCATTTTGTACTCAATACTTGATTTCACCGAAAAAAAACGATCTAAGTCCCGAATTACTAATGAGTCTTGTACTTTAGCCCTCCTCTCCGCAGGAAGTTTCATTATAGAGGGTTCAAATACAGTTTCATAGCAATAGATGTTTTCACTCATCCATTTACCATAGTCTATTGAATTCTGATCTGGGTAATAATATTTATCTTTGTTTTCAGGTGACTTTGTAATAATACTAACTTTCATTGCATTTGTAACTCTAGCAAGTAAACCATCGGATTGTATTGGAGACTGGGGATGAACTAGACCATATGCAGTTTGGAAAAGTCCTAAGATCGGGAAGTTTAGCATCCTTTTGGAAGCTGTGTCAACAACCTGCATTGCACCATTATTATATAAATTCATTTTAGTAAATAGTGTATAGGCTTGTACTTGTTTCATTTGATTATAGTTCGGTCCAACAATTTGATTAAATAGTGGACCGAACTTTAGAGCATGGTCGAATTTGTCGTGCTTTAATGTCAATGATACTTCGCCGGTACTTAGAAATTTTTGAATTGACTCTAAATTGGTATTATATGCGGCTAAAGTATATCTGACAAAACCCTCTTTATCAATCCAAACATGGTATGGCACAGAACTGTGAGGAAATAGTTTCTTTAGAATTTTATCAGATGTTACAATAGGAAGTTTAGTATTTTTTACAATCTCGGATCTTTCAAATAGAGATTTGAGTTCTTCATCCGTGTCAGTTGTTACTAGAAGAATTTGAATACTATCACCGAATCGTTGCTGCAACTTTTCCATTTTGGGGAATGCTGATATACATGGAATGCACCATTTGTTCCAGAAATCAATAATTACTAACTTTCCCTTAAAGTCTGCTAATTCAACACTTCTAGCTGGATAGTTTCGAAGATTTTCCAACTTAACACCATTTGGTACTCTATCACCAATTCTAAGCGGTTCAAATACTCTAGCAACTTCATTCTGTTGCAAGGGCGTTGTTTGCTGACCTCGAATACATAACGTAAATGAAATCATTAACATAACTGTTAAACAGAGTCGGATATTTTCCATATTTCTTATTTTCAACAATTTCAAATTCGCTATCTAGCACATGATCGTGTCGTTCTCAGAGTATCGGCACAAAGAACAACAAATATCTCTTTCAAAACCTTGCGGCTATCATAACTACACATAAACTACATAATATAAGATGTAAAAATGACCATATTGGGTGAAGGAATATTAGCTTCTTAATTTGAGAGATGCCTGGGACGCCCCAAAAGTAGAGTCAATAGGAGACTTATCTTTCCCATCCAATATTCTGTTGAATACCGGACAATTGAATAACATCATCTGGTATAGGAAAGGTATATCGGAAGCTATTAGGTTCCAAAATATAGGTATTCCCCCCAATTGTCCTAGTCAATGTCTCGGCGAATTGAGGATCAGTATTTAGGCGCCTCAAATCTGTCCACCGCTGTCCCCTTAAAACGAACTCCTTTTTTCTTTCGGATAATACCTTATGTAAAGCATCATTCGAATTCTCCGCTACAATAGGGACAAAAGTGTTAGAATCGTATCTATTCAACAATAGCAAATTCAAATCTCTCATAGCCTTCTCTACATCCCCTTTCCGCGCAAAGCACTCCGCTCGAATCAAATACAAATCACTAGTAGAAAGTCCCAAAAAAAGATTAGTAGTGCTATTATAGTAGTTACCTTTGAATACAATGGTTCCTGCACTTTCAATTCTAAAAAATGCCTTCTTTCTTAAATCATCCATTAAATAACTATCATACAACGTTTTTTCAATCTTACCTGATGACGTCAACATATTGTATGGGCTGCCAATACTATGAAAAATCACTTCATCATTAAACGTACCTATAAAATTTGCGCTGGTATTTATCTTATTAAAGTCAAGCAAAGTGCTGTATAAAACAAGGCATGAATCCGCAAAATCTCCTGATTCTTCGTAGTTCCCCATGCTCAGGTAAACTTTTGACAGCAGTGCAAATACTGCAGGTTGTGATGCCCTTGTTTTGAAAATCGGCCTAATGGGCAATAAATTCTTTGCTTCCATTAAGTCATCAATTATAGCTTGATAAGTAGCTTTAAGCGTCGACCTAACACTTCGAATATTAATGTCAGATTCGAATCTCAGAGGGAGTCCTAGGTCCAACTCTGAGGACAATCCATTGTAAGGTGGACAAAATACTTGCGCTAATTCATACAGATGTCTAGCCCTATTAAATAGCGCACCGCCTCTAATTCTCCTCATTCTTTCGCTGTTTTCCCCTGTTGACTTTATTTTCCCAATTCCCTCCAATACTACATTAGATGTACTAATACAGTAGTATGGAGAATTCCAATCAGCAATGTTAACATATGGTCTTTCATTTGACCAAGTATATGCATTAGATAGAAAGTCAGGAAACCCAGTTGCCCACCTTGACTCTAGCACATAATGCCCATCAGTAGCCAATTCACCTAAAGTCAATGCGCTTCTGGAGTTCATATCTAAATTATCTAACATAGCCTCGAAATCATCCAAAGTTTCGGGAACCGTAAGATTTTTATCAGGTTTCTCATCCAACCACTCCTTTGAACAAGAAATAAAGAAAATGATACTCAATGAAAATCCGATAACGAAGCAATACTTCTTCATAATCATTTTGTTTTTACAAATAACAATTCTCAATCGCATATAAATTGTCACAACGCATAAAGTTGTATTCAGAACTCCATTAAACAGCCTTTCCAAAATAATCTGACATGAAATTCCATAAAAAACCTAGATGCTTTTACTCCTAACAACTATTTTAATTAAAAAGTGACATTCAATCCAATAGCCAAAGATCTCGAAGCGGCCATATTTTGGTTTTCCGGATCAACCCCTTCTTTATTTGTCTTCCATATTAGCCCTAAATTTGTCGCATATGCGAAAATTTGCGCACCCTTAAAGACTTTATAATTGCGCACTCCGTTTCCAAAGTCGTAGCTCAATCTGATATCTTGTAGTCTAATATGATCAGCTTTCTCCACTAAAATATCAGATTGCGAGTAAATGCTATTTACGCGACTTGCATCTCCAGAAGATGGAATAGAAGGAACATGTGTCTCAAGTTCATCACCTGGTTCTAACCATCTTTTTGAATAGTCTGAATGTTCATTAAGACCGCGATATAGGTTGGTATATCTAACTGAACTCCGCCTAAAATAATGTCCCATCTTATAAGTAATGTTCACGGATAAAGAAAAATTTCTAAATGAAAAATTATTTCTCAAAGCCCCATAGAAGACCGGCATCGTCGACCCCGCCAAAACAAGGTCTTCAATTTTAGAGTTGGTAGCTGCAGTACTAAAGGACGAAATAGTGTCATTAAGGTATACTCTAGGGCCTCCAGTAACCGGATCAAGCCCCGCCCACTCGTAGCTGTATATTTTAAATAATGGATCTCCTACTATAGGCGTTCCTTCAGATAAATACTGACTTACGGTGGTGGGCGTAATGCTATACTTCAAAACCTTGTCTTTGGTGAAACTAAACAAGAAATTACTGCTCCATTTGAAGTTATTCAGCCTGATATTATTTGAATTAATTGATACATCCACACCTACACCTTTAATTTCCGCATTATTGGTTGTGTACTTAGTAAACCCCGAAGTTGGATCAACTTGAATGTCACTTATCAGGTCTATGCCTTTCTTCTGATAATATTCAAAAGACCCAGAAATTATATCTTTGATCATTCCAAAGTCAATTCCAACATTTGTCATTCTAACTTTTTCCCAACGCAAGCTTGGATTTGGAGGACTAATTAGAGTCGCTGACTGCGCCTGAGTCAGTGAAGCAATAGAATATGAAACAAGAGGATAGGCAGCTGCACTGTTATTCGTATTCCCATTAAACCCATATGTCAATCTTACATTTAAATAGGGGAATGACTTTAGAGTAAAGAAATTCTCCTCGGATATATTCCATGAGAGTCCCGCAGACCAAAGAGGAACCTTTCTTTGATTCGCTTTAACACCAAAAAAATTGGACCCGTCGATTCGGCCGCTTACAGTTGCAGTATATCTTCCGTCATAAGTATATGCAGCATTCCCAAAGATGCTCCTATACCTACTAATATTCCCTGAAATATTATCTAAATAGGCAACATTGGCTGTACTGAAGCCATTACTAGATAAATAAGGAAACTGTGTAACATAGTCAACTATTGACGTCTGGCTCGTTTGTTCGTTAAATCCATACTTCCGAATAAACTCCTGTTCCATCTTCACCTCTCTAAACTCCACCCCTGCCAATCCAACTAAAGAAGAACTTTTCAAGGTTTTCGAATAATTTAACTGACTTCGAAAATTCCATGATTTTATATTAGAATCCTGCATATCTAGTATGCTTCCTGGTGGGACTCCATAGATAACTCTGCCATTGTCAATTGACATATACCTATTGACTAAATCCCTAGTAAAGTAGGTGTTTAAACTGTTCAGATTTCTGAGATGGGATATCTCATACTGGAATTGATACTTTGCTTCAACGGATAAACCAGGGATAACTGAATACCTAAATCCTGTCCCCAGTCGCATCTCTTGTCTATCCCCCCTATTATTTCGATTACGTAGCTCATCTAGCGGCCTATAATTCCAGTCATACAAGGACGGATAACTAGCAGTATCCACAAACTTCTTTCTAATTTCATTAGTTACAGATAAATAATTGCCTTCGTCATCAATTATCCTATTATATGGCAAAGCTGAAAGTCCACTTAAACTAACTGAATTGTTATCAGTTCGCGATGAGACATATACTATATACCCATTCGCCTCCAAATTTTTTATTGGGCTGTAAGTATTATCAAGCCTTACAGTTAGGCGCTTAAAGTTATCTCCTATTGAAGTGCTTCGATTATTGTCATATCCAATTGATCCGTAATATTTATGCTTTACCCCTCCTCCCGACAGATTAATAGCATATTGCTGATTAATGCCAGTTTGAAGAAGGTACTTAGTTATATCATTCCGAATATCATTACTACGCAAATAAGCAATTTGTTCGTCAGCTTGAAATTGGCTAATTTCACCCCGCCGATGAGCTAGCAACACCTCAGCAACTTCTGGAATTGCAGGAAAGTAATTAAATGACGGATACGAATCGTCATAGTCATTGTAATATCCAGATGCAAAAAGGCTCTTTTGGAAGTCAATCAACTCGTTGACAGACATAGTAGGGGTCGTAAATATCCTTGCCTTTTCTGCTATGCTGACGTTCGAAACAAACTGTATTTTAGATTCTTGATTATATCTACCTCTTTTGGTTTTTATGACTATTACCCCATTTCCTGCCTTCACTCCCCATATAGATGCTGAAGCTGCATCCTTCAGTACTGTCACCGACTCAACATCATTCGGATTAATATTATTTAAGTCCCCCTCATAAGGAAAGTTATCTACCACTACTAATGGTTGCATGCTGGCATTTATCGTGCTAATTCCTCGAATAGTAATCGCACTTCGGTTATTTACAAACTGGTTCCTAGATTCAAAATTCAATCCGCTTGTAACATTTAATATTCTCTCTAATACGTTTGTCCCTAGTTGTCTATTGTACAGTTCGTTGTCTATATGTGAAAAAGAACCAGTAACTCTTTCTTTAGGCAAATCCTGATATCCTGTGGATAGCACTTCGATATTCTTCAGTTCTGTAATCCTTTCTTCCAGTTCAATGAATAGATTTGAATTACCTCTTATTTTGATTTCCTTTTTACTATACCCTATACTGCTTATTAACAAAGTTGCGTTCGCATTAACTTTAAAAAGCTCGAAGCGCCCGCTAGAATCAGAGACTGTGATGACCTGAGCGCCTTTTACAGCGACAGTAACCCCAGAAAGAGGCTTTCCAGAGAAATCTCTCACTAATCCTGAAACATTGATTTTGGGAATTGTGTCTTTGGTTGAATATGGCAACTCACTTCTTCTGATTGATTCCCTACTCAACACCACAGCCCCTCCCCTGAACTTCCACACAATCCCCCTCGCCCCCAGCAGCGCATCCATCACCGCCGTAAACCCCTTCCCGGAGATATCCACGGTGATCCGCTCCGTATCATCAAGCGTCGGTTTCCCGTACACAAAGGAGAAACCCGACTGTTTTTCGATCTGACGTAATGCTGTTTCGATAGGGATGTTGTTGCCTTGAACGGTGATACGGGAACTGTCCTGCGTGAAGGCTTTACTCTGTAGAGACAGCAATACCAGCAATAGTAGCAGCCATCTTTCCCGCTTTGACCGGCAGTAGAAAATACTCATAATTCGCATGTTTGTTTGGTTAGTACGAGGCATAATTTGCCCACCCACCCTATAAAGGGCGAAAAATTTCATCTACGATAAATACAATGTTTATCCTCGCCTCAAGCCAGGAGAAAGAACATGCACAATTTCGCGTTCAGATTGTGTTAAGGTGTATGATGTTGAATACTAGATTTGGATGCGAATGCACATGCAGATGACCAATAAAATATGTATTAATGACCTCAGCTTGACCATTGCCAGTTTCAGATGCGTTTTTAAAGAATTTTTGGAAATGCCCATCCTGTCGGATGCTTCGGCGTAAGAAAGCTGCTCTATATAAACAAGCTCAATAGCTTGTCTCCGCATAGGCGTAAGAACAGACATCAGGTATTGAACCAGCGATTCGTTTTCATGTTGGTTGATATCCCGGAGCACTTCCGGCAGACCTCCATAGGTAGTAGTGTTGGCCCAATGGGCGTACTTCTCATATTTCTTCTCCTGGGACTGGCGTTCACGTATTTTCCACATGCATTGATTATGCACCATCCGCATCAGGTACCCCCGGATATCCTTGATCTTCTCCCAAAGCGCCGGCTTGCCCAGCAAAATGGCAAAACATTCCTGCACAACATCCTCGGCTTCCTTGTCATCTTTCATGATCGTATAGGCGTACCGGATCAGCTCCTTGTAGTGATTGGTAAATGCATGCCTGAATGCATGACGGTTCCCTTGTTGAATTTCAGATATGATATCCCTCTCTTTCATTATAATTCGCGGTATATAATCTCGAACTTTGATCTATTGCGATGCCAGTGTATTCTTCTTTTAATTCATCTAAACGGTTGGTAATGACGAGCAGCTAAAAGAGAGAAAAACGAACTTGATGCGACGAACATTCTATAATTACGGTTGATTAAAAAGAGTATCAATACAGTTCGAAAATTGTGAAATTATATCAAAGATATCGTTATTTATTTGTTAAGGAATTTAAAATGTTCGAATCCCCAAACTATGACTGGTATTGACTTGTAGAAAATTGACGATGGAAATATCATCCGCTTATTTGTTAAGGCAATTTTAAGGAATGTGAAGAAATATTGGCATTTTTATTCACCCTTAAAAAGTTGTTTTGCTATCTCCTGAATAGGGTAAAAAGTAGCGTTTTTACCGCCCGAAAAAGCAAACTGCCATCTCTATTTACAATGTAAAACACCGTCCTTCCAGTAAAAGTTCGCATCCTTCGTCAGATTCATCAACTCCACAAACTCGGAAAGCGGCCTGTTCCTGTCCAGCCGCCCCCGAAACTGCACTTTCGCGATCTCCGGGTTATCGATCACCAGCTCCGTATTGAACCAGCGCGACAGCATCACTGCGATCTCGCTCACCGGCGCATTCCGGAAATAGTGAATACCTTCCCGCCAGCTGACAGTGGTAGACAGATCAAAGGGCTGCACCATAATATTATCCGCCTTCTCCTTCACCACTGCCTCCTGGTTGGGTTTCAGCTCCTTACGCTTCCCGCCCCCGGCAGATACGGCTACCTTTCCGTTAACCAGCGAGGTGACCACCTGCCCGGCCTGGTAGGCATTCACATTGAATTCCGTTCCCAGTACATGTACATCGGCCTCGCTGGTATGCACCACAAAAGGCGCCTCCGCCTGCTGCGCTACCTGGAAGTACGCTTCCCCGGCCTCTATATACACTTCCCGGCTTTTCCTGCCCCGGAAACTGAGCGGGAAACGGAATTTCGTGGTGCTGTTCAGCCACACAACGCTCCCATCCGGCAATTCTATCCGGTAATCCAGCCGGTTAGGCACGGTGATGGTATTCCAGCCGCTGGCTTCGAGGTCCGCATCGCCCGCCAGGGCCGCCATTTTTAACACACGGTTGGTATTGGACAATTGTGCATTGCCCAAAGAAAGGACCTGTTGCCCGGAGTCATGCAGCACTATGACCTTTCCATTGGCCAGTTGCAAGGTTGCCTGCTCCCCGGGGGTCCCGGTCCCGGAAGCACTGATGCCCGCCAGGTCAACAGATCTTTGTTTTATGGGTGGGAGGAGAAAAATTGCCGCCAGCATAACCGATGCCGCCACCGCGGAACCAATGACCAGGTTCCGCCGCCGCACCGTCTTATGCCGCCGTAGCTCCTCTTCTTTTTCCAGTACTTTTTGCCAGGCTTCCTCCGGATCAAGCCGGTCCAGCATAGCGGCCATTTCCTCCCGAGGGAGCATGCTGATCTCGTCCCGGATCTGCCGGGCTTCCTCATGGGCCGCCAGCAACGCTTCCAGCTCAACGCTTTCTTCCGGGGTCAGCTCACCAAAATGGGCTTTGATTAAAAGTTCACGGATGTGAATGATATCGGGCATTATGCAAGTATCAGTGTAGTATTAAGACGCAGTTTAACAATATGCGGGTGAATTTAAAAAAAATTAACATTCAAAGTGCCTTTTTCAGGCGCTGCCCTGCAATGCTATCGCAGCGCGGACAAATAAATTTGTGATGAATACCCACCTCTGTCCGCAGCACTGCCTGTTTGCCCGATTGTCAACCATTTAAAAGCGCACTGCCATGAAACGCTTGCTACTTTTCGCCGCCTTTGTCCTGCCTAACCTCCCGCTATTTGCCCAATGCAGCGTGGATATCGGGGAAGATGAATTCCAGCCTATCTGTTATACCTACTGGGGAATGTATGCTACCCAGCTGGCCCCATGGGCGATCGAAGAACCGGGCTGGACCTACTCCTGGTCGCCCATAACGGGACTGGATGACCCGAACATCCTCCAACCCATGGCCAATCCCAGCGTTACCACCACTTACACCCTCACAGTCACCGCGCCGGGCTGCGGCACCTTCATCGCCGGCACCTCCCGCGTGGAGATCATGCCCAACACCCCTACCATCACGCCCGCCGGTCCCATTACACACCATTATACGGACACTTCCGCCGTGATCCTCACTTCAGACGCGCCCTACGGCGGCTGGTACAAAAACGGCACACTGGTACAGGGCTGCTGCAACGATACCTATATCGTCAATTTCAACAACAGCAGCAGCAATACGACCGACTACTACCGCTACTACTCCCCCTACAGCTGCAACTGGTGGTCCAATACCATTGAAGTGAATTATATCGGCTGCGGCCTTTGCAGGGTGACCATTATTAATGAGATAACCGACCCGGCAAAACGGCAAAACGAAAAGATCAAAGCCATGAGAGCACTGGAAAGCATCCGGCTATTCCCGAACCCCGCCAGCTCCAGGCTCTCCATCTCCGCCCAAACCCCTGTTACCGAAGTAGAGATCAGGAACGTCAGCGGCGCCACCGTCAAAAAGATCAAAACCAATGGAACAATGCCCTGTTCGCTGAATGTGGAAGACCTGCCCACCGGGTACTACATCTGTACAATGACTATGTCCGGCGGTATAAAGCAACTGCCTTTTGTGGTACGCAGATAAATTGTCCCGCTTAAAAAAAACACTCCAGGTATGAAAATACCCGGAGTTCCTTTTAAATTGATAAAAATATTCAAATGCGAGTTAGCGGCGTATTCGGCATTCCAAAAAACGCCTGAATACCACCACCTCCTTTAGTCTGCCAAATTATATAGAAAGCATGATAATAAAAGTATCAATTCGAATGCAATTCAATCAATCCTCCTGTTAAAAAAAACACTGCCAAGAAGCCACCATAGCCAATTTAAAAATACACCCACAAAAACCTTCTCATTTTCCGGCAAATTTCTATTTTTTGTTTTCACCCTTCCCTGCGAGTAACGCCCTCATTATTAGAGAGAAAATTTCAACACAACATTCTAAAACCACGAACCATTAGCAAAAATTAATTCACTAACCCGGCATAAATCAATAATCATTATGCAACCCAGTTTACCCTCTGCCATCCTCTGGATCGAAAGACCCACTTTCTGGCACCCCGCAGAACCCTCGGCAAAGATCGCAAAAGAGTATGCCAGCCTGATCATGCCCTGCAGCGTTGTGGATTTTTCCAGGACCAAACTTCACGAAAAGCTTTGCCAGAAAGTGGACCTGGGCGATTTCAACATCTGGACGCATGATGTGCTGGCCTTCCTCACCCATCAGCTCGGGCCGTACACGCCGGAGCATATACTGGCCCTGCATTATATGTCGCAATCCAATGTGGATGCAGCCATCCTCAACAAGATACCCGTCAAGCTGATCGCCAGCCAATACAACCTGTTCAACCTGCCGGAAGGTCTCAACAAGGCCACCCTTTCCGCAGGCGAACACTTCTTCAGCTTTCACATCAATACCCAACCCGGCACTTTCGCCCGGTTGAAAGACCGGTTCCCCGAACTGGCAAGACTGGCGGAGAAAGAAGAACAGATGAAAATGGCGCCCGGCCCCGTCAATAATTCCCCGCTGATGATCAACGATGCCATCAGACTGCTGATAGAAAGCATCCTGGCCTGCAGGTTCATCAACCTACAGGCTAAATATTATCTCTACCGGGCGTGTGTGGACCTGCATATCATTTTTGCCAATCAGGACAAAAACCTGGAACTGGACCGAAAGGCCCTTACCCTCCGGGAAGAAAACTGCCTGAAAAAGTGTTACGACATCCTCACCCGCCGCCTGGATATCGCCATCACTCCCGCCGAAATGGCACGAACCACCGGCATGAACGCCCGCGATCTGTCCCAGGCCTTCCTGCATGAATACGGCATGCCCATGGAAAAATTCCACTATATGTTGAGAATGATGGAAGCCTACAGATCGATCGTGCAGGGAACCGGGAGCCTGAGCGGGATTGCGCATCGCACCGGATTCATCAACGGCCGGCAGCTCACCCGGGAGTTTGTCGCGCATTACCACATACATCCGCATGAACTGACGCACGCCCAATAAAAACCCGGCACAAGCCATAGGATATTTCCGGATACTCCGCCGACAACAGCTGGGAGTTCCTTACCTGTTTGCCATCTTCTTCCAGCTGTACACCTGGCACAACTATACCGGCAACCGGAAAGAAAGCCGGGGGCCGGGCGATAAACGCGGATCCACATATTTGTTTGCGGAAAATTCACCCTTCCCGCGTCAAAATTCACTCTTAAATTGCGTACCAAATCGTCAATTTGATATGTAACTTTTCAAACATCATCCGCAGGCGGATTACCCTCCTTAATGTGCAATGCAGGGACATGAGATTTTCTATTCAAGCATACACCAACCGTTTTTCCTTCCCCGAACACTAGTTTCCGTTCTGATCAGATCTGTATCTGACAGGGTTCGCATCATTTTTCTCTCTTAGTATCACGACTGGCCCTTAAATGCATTACGCCTGCACTGTAAATCGTGAACGCATACATTATCTTTTATCGTCTAACCAAATGTCGTTATGAACAGCTTTTTAGGGCTTCCTCCTTATGAGAGCAAGCCTGCATTTGATGATAGGAATTTCAAAGCGTATGTAAAACAAAGATATTTCGACCAACTGTTATCACATAAGAAAGTAAGTTTCCGGGTAGCCATTATCCTCACCATTATGGCATCCATTTGCCTCATTCTCGCTATTACGATCAAAACGGATTATTATACCTTGTCCTTTGGCCTGGCTACCGTTCCTTTCAGCATTGCCACACAGCGATCCTTTTCGCATTATTACCGGATATGTAAAGATATTGCAACATTTGTGGACAAGGCACTGGAGTGGGATGAGGAGGTTTAGCATTCAAACCGCCAGGATATTTTTATACGGGAGTATCATGGATGAGGTTGTGAACCCTGTCTGCTATCCGTGAAAAAGTTGGGAATTTGATATTATTTTTTTGCATTTTAGTTGCCGGGTTCAAAAACAAAATCCACGTTATGAAGCATAAACTGAGGCAGACTGGCACCTGCATAACTTTGCTGCTGGCTTCTCTGCTTGTCCCGATCGGCAACATATATGCGCAAACGGCCAGACCAAATATCGTGATATTTATTGCAGACGATGTGTCTTACAATGATCTTGGATGCATGGGGCATCCTGTGCTGAAAACACCGGCGATCGACAAACTGGCCAAAAACGGGATCAGGTTTTCCAACGCATACCTCACTACAAGTTCCTGCAGTCCCAGCAGGGTTAGTATATTGACCGGCAGATACCCGCATAACACCGGTGCCGCCGAACTGCACAGTCCCATTCCTCCAGGCCAGGTAGCTTTTCCAAAGCTGCTGAAAGAAAGCGGATATTACACGGCCCAGGCGGGTAAGTGGCATTTAGGTTCATCGGGAATAAAACCGGATGGCCCATTTCTTGATGCGTTCGACAGGGTTGGCGGCTCACATGCAGATGGCGGTGGGCCGGGTGGTGAGCAGGCATGGGTAGAATATTTACAGCAGCGTCCGAAAGACAAGCCGTTTTTCATGTGGTTTGCAGCACAAGATGCACACCGTGGTTGGGATAACGCCCCCAAGCCTGTTCAATATTCAGCGCAAGATGTACAGGTGCCGGATAACCTGGCAAACACAGCAGCCACCCGCACCGATCTGGTTCGTTACTACGAGGAGGTAAGCCGTTTTGACCATTATGTTGGTAAAGTCGTTGATGAACTGAAGGCCCAGGGAATTCTTGAAAATACGCTGATCATTGTTATGGCAGATAACGGCCGGCCCTTTCCAAGGAATAAAACCCGTATGTATGATGAAGGGATCAAGACCCCGTTAATCATTCATTGGCCTGCCGGCGTAAAAGGACGTAACCAGGTTTCATCCAGTCTGGTAAGTGCGATTGATATTGCACCAACTATACTGGAGGTTGCCGGTATATCGGAATGCGCCTCCGTTCAGGGAAAAAGCTTCAAAACATTGTTAGCGGAACCAACCGCTAAATTCCGGAACTACGTGTTTGCGGAGCATAATTTTCACAGCTTCCGGGCTTATGAACGAATGGTGCGAACCGACAAGTATGTTTATATCGAGAACGGACTGCCCGAACAAAGCAATGTGGGAGCAACTGACATTATGGGTGGCGCAGCTGGTGCCGAATTGAAAAAACACTACCTGGCCGGTAAAGCAACCCCTCTGCAAGCCTTGATATTCATCACCCCTCAACCGCAATTTGAGTTTTATGATCATTCTGCAGATAAAGATCAATTGATCAATCTATACGGCCACAAGGGATATAAGGCTCAACAGCAACACCTGGCCGACATATTGGAAACGTGGAAAAAGGAGACCGGAGATGATCAACCGGAAGATCTTACCCCCGATTGGTATGACAGATGGGATAATAAGGCGTTGCCGGAAAAAGGTAAACGCGGCACAATGCCCGGAAGCCTTCAAAACGCGACTTCCATTCAAAAACCAGGGCCGTTTTAGGCGGGATGTAAAGCAAGTTTCCTGGCTGAAAAAACGCCTTGTAAACTTCTCATTTACAAGGCGTCTGGTGCCCCTTGGTGAACAATTTTCGAACTGGTTCCTGCAAGATTTAAAGTTGCTTCGGTATCTGAAACATTGTGGTTAGCTACCTAGTGATAATGAAATCTGCATTGAATAATATGCAACCGCTTGTCTTTCACAGCATATACCAGTCTGTGTTCATCAGTTATGCGGCGGCTCCAGAAGCCGGAAAGATCCCCTTTCAGGGGTTCCGGTTTCCCAATTCCTTTAAAGGGAGAGCGTAAGGTATCTTTAATAAGATCGTTAATGCGCTGAAGGATTTTTTTGTCCTGTTCCTGCCAATAAAGATAATCGTCCCATGCATTCGTCTGCCATACCAGTTCCAGCTTATTTTTCAATAAGTTTATGTTTAACGGATTTGCCTTTATTCATTTCTGCTATTGCATCTTCCAGTCTCTTTCTGTTAGCTTTGGTGCTGGTCAGATGCAATGTTTCCTGGATAGAATTATATTCATCTAAATCCATTACCACCACATTTTTACCCTGCATTCTGGAAACGACTACAATTTCTCTATCCTCATTTACCGCGTTCAGGTTTTCAGTGAGATTATTACGGAATTCTGTATAATTAACTACTCTCATAAGTACTTATTTAGGTACAAAAATACGTACTTATTTCAGAACTGACAAAATAAAAAAACGCCTTGCAAACTTTTCATTTACAAGGCGTTGGTGCCCAGAACTGGATTCGAACCAGCACACCGTTGCCGGCGCTGCGACCTGAACACAGTGCGTCTACCAATTTCGCCATCTGGGCAACCGTGTTAGGGAGTGCAAAAGTAAGTACTTTTCAATTATTTCCAAATTTCTGCACCGCTTTTTTCCTGCTGTTAAACAGCAATATTGAACTCCCGAAGCGTGTCGTTCAGGCTCGTTTTCAGGTCTGTACTGGCTTTCCGCTGGCCGATGATCAGCGCGCAGGATACCTGGTACGCTCCGGCAGGGAATTTCTTCGTGTATGTTCCGGGGATCACCACACTGCGCGCCGGTACGCGGCCTTTGTATTCCACCGGCTCGGGACCGCTCACGTCAATGATCTTCGTAGATTGCGTCAGCACCACATTCGCTCCCAGTACGGCCTCTTTTTCCACATGCACACCTTCCACCACAATGCAGCGGGAGCCTACGAATACACCGTCTTCAATGATAACGGGACTGGCCTGCAAGGGTTCCAGCACGCCGCCGATACCCACACCTCCGCTCAGGTGCACATGCTTGCCGATCTGTGCGCAGGAGCCTACGGTCGCCCAGGTATCCACCATCGTGCCTTCATCTACATATGCGCCAATATTCACATAAGACGGCATCAGGATAACGCCTTTGGAGATGTACGCGCCATAACGGGCCACGGCATGCGGCACTACCCGAACGCCCAGTTCTTTATAGTTGGTCTTGAGCTTCATTTTATCATGGAACTCGAAGGGGGGCAGTTCCATCGTTTCCATCGGCTGAATGGTAAAATACATCAGGATCGCCTGCTTCACCCATTCATTCACTTTCCATCCGCCTTCCGCCGGTTCCGCCACACGCAGTTTACCTTTGTCCACGGCCTCTATCACGGCCTTTACCGCATCGGAATATTGCGTTTGCTGTAACAGGCTCCGGTCGTTCCAGGCGGCCTGTATTTGTTGCTGTACATCCATTTTTCTAAATATTTCCGGCAAAAATAATACAATCGGGGAGAGTTAGGTAATCAAAAGCGCGGAATGCTTCTTACCAGTTTAGTAACTCCTTCACTTTGGGATGTGTGGCCAGCTTTGCGATCAATAGTACCACGGCCACCGCTTTTAGTACAGTTGCCACGATGATCACCGTATCGCTGTGCGGCCAGTGCATGATCTTGAAAAGAATACCGGTAAAGCCGGCAATGAACGCGAATCCCAGGAAAACGAGGGCGTGCCAGAGTTTCATAAGTCAAAGATTATTGGTTCAAAGTAACAAAAAAAACTGCAGCCGTATTACTCCGCCGGTTTCCGGTCCGCATGCCCGAGGCTCTTGCCGGGGTTCACCTTGTCCCGCACCAGTTGCTTCACTTCCTTGATCTCCAGGAAATGGCCTTCCCGCTTGCGGTCAAAAACAATGTCGTCCCCCACCCTGATCTGGTAGCTGCCGGCTATGGCAGAGGGTTCGAGGGTAACGCCGGCCAGGTCTTCTTCAAAAGTGGTGAGCAATTCCTGCGCCATATAAGCGGCACGCAGCAGCCAGCCGCATTTCGGACAATATGAGATGGTGATTATTGGCTTCATAACGTAAATGTACTGTTCTGTTTCAAAAAAACCTTCACTGTGTTTCCTTCGCCCATCAGCACCCGCTCCGCCAGGCCGGAGAACAGGCCATGCTCCACCACGCCAACGATATTGTTGAGTTGTATGGACAGGCTCACGGGATCTGCTATCCGCTTAAAATCCGCATCAATGATATAATTGCCTTCATCGGTGATGAAGGGAGCGCCCCGTACAACTCCTTCTCCGCCCAGCTGCCGCAATGCCTGCAGCACGTAGTTCGCCGCAAAGGGGATCACCTCCACCGGCAGCTTGAATTTACCGAGCTGCTCCACGTATTTCGAGGAATCGGCAACGATCACTTCCTGCCGGGTTTTCGCGGCCACGATCTTTTCCCGGAGCAAGGCTCCGCCACCGCCTTTGATCAGGTGCAACTCCCGGGTGAATTCATCTGCACCATCTATCGTAATATCGATATGATCGACCGAATTGATATCCACCAGCGGGATACCCAGCTCCCGGGCCAGCGCGGCGGTGCTTTCCGAAGTGGGAACGCCTTTGATCTCCAGCCCTTCCCGCACCAGGCGGGCAATTTCATGTATGGCCAGCACAGCGGTAGAGCCGGTGCCCAGCCCTACCACCTGGTGGTCCTTTATCAGTTTCACGGCTTCCAGTGCCGCATGTTGTTTTTCCTGTTGGATAGATGATGACATGATGCACTAAATTAGCGCATTCGTACTATTTCTCCGCGATCGTAAATGTCATCTTGTCTTTCAACCTGGATGAGCCGCCGGTAAAATTGATGCGGTAGATCGTGTCTCCCCACTTCTGCCTGATGCCGCCGTCTTCCATGGTGACCAGCGGCACTTTTTCCACTGCGGCGCTGAGGTTTGCCGGATAATGCACATAAAAGTCCTTTGCCGTACCGTCCACTGTTTTGTAGTGAATGGCGAGGGTGCCGGGCTTCACGACCGTAGCGGGGTAACAGGTCATCAGGTGCTGTTTGATGCCTTCGTTCCTCGTCAGCTGGAACACATCTTCCACGACCACGTTCTTCCCTTTATTGAGCCGGATATTCCGCTGCCATTTTTCTATCCCAGCATCTGCGGGGTAGGATGCGCCGATATCCATCGTCATTTCACTGAAGGAACGGCCGGTACGGTATGCCACATCCGTGGCCCGGAACTTCATGCCGGGGGGCTGGGTGCGGCCGTTGATGGTGGGCACGTTATGGTAATCAGAACAGTTGTACCAGATATCGTAGCGCTGCCCGCTAAAGGTCTTGGCGGTATAGGTGCCGCGCCCCACATCGATAAGCAGGGGCAGGCCATCGTAGTACACTACATAGTTGCCGATATCGTTATGATTATGGCTTTCATCATTATTCCCGCCTTTGGTGGCGATGAAGAAACCGCTGGTGCTGCCGCCTTTGTCGCGGGAGATCATGACCTGCAGATCAGGCCACCAGGCATCCGCGGGATAAGGCAGCCCTTTCTCCGCGGTGTCGAACTCCTGCTGCATGAACATGGAGAACATATTGCGGAAGAAATGGAACCGGCTCAGCGATGCCTTATCATCTTTTTTCAGATAAAATGCACCGAACTTCATCATGGCCGGGTCCTCTATGGCTTTGCCGTAGCGGTAGATCATGCTGCCGGCCATGCCGGGCTGCGGATCGGCATCCGCGAAGTTGAGGAAATACCGTTCGCTGATCTGTGCTTTGTAGATGAACTGGCCCATGTTCCGCACTTTCTCATCCCGGAACACGTAATCGAATGCGTTATTGCTGGCGAGATTGAGGAGGGAAACGTTATCATAGAGCGATGCGGCCGCTGCGCCCCAGTAACCGGGCCCTTCATCGCAACCGCCGTCCAGCGGATGGGGGTTCAGAAAAGCGTCCAGCACTTTCAGCACTTTTTCCACCCCGGCAACGCGGCGGGTGTCATCTTTTTCCAGCAGCAGCACGGTGTTGAGCCAGTTGGAACAGATCCAGGGGTTCCAGTTATTGGGACGGCGCCCGTTGGCATTGGAGGCCATCCAGCCGTGATGTTTCGTCATCAGCGGCTGGAAGATGCGGCGGTCCGTTTCATAGTAGATGCGTTTGCGCACCTGCGGGGAAACGGCATCCAGCTTGTCGCCCAGGAAATAATCCGCCCAAGCGAGGTAAGTGCCGGTTTCCGCTGCAAAAAGATCTACAAAAGGGGCTGACACATCCACCAGTCCACCGTACTCCTTCCCTTTCGGCAGATGTGCCGGTACGCCCCAAAAAGATTCTTCGCAGATGGACCATATGCCATTGATGACCTGGTCTGTAAAACGGCCTTTGTTCTCATATGCTTCGGCCAGCATCATCAGCCCCAGCACTTCGCGCTTTTTAAAGCTGATGGTCTGGTACTCATCGCGGTTGCCGTTCCTGACGATGAGCAATGATTTTACAGCAGGAAGGCCCGGCCATTCATAGTCCAGCAGGCTTTCCGCTTTCTGTACGATGGCTTTCATGGTAGCGGGGTCCGCTTTCGCCCATCCGGCCTGATCGCCGGCGCGGGGAAAGGGTTTCCAGTTCGCATAGGGCGTCAACACGGATTTGAGCTGCGCCATGTTGTATCTGCCGCTGAGCAAGTCCTGCTGCTGTGCATGGACGTTCCCGCAAACGGTCAGTAAAAGGCTGACTGCCATGAATATTCTTGTCATTTTTCCCATTTTTCAAGTGGTTGTGTAAAAACGCCGCCTTTAGCGCTGCCGCTGGCATGGAACATGACCGTGATGCCGGTTTGCGCGGTGGCGGGGAGGTGTATGGCGAGTTTGGAAATGCCTTTGTTCGGGTTATCCTCTTCCGGGTCAGGGGAAGTGGGCAGGGGTGCGGCGGGCATGATGGCGAATACGGCATTTGCCGGCGCCAGCAATGTAGCGGTGTATTTTTTCCCGTTCTGCGAGAATGTGGCCGTCCGTTTGTTGCGGCTGAGGCGCAGGTCTGCTTTCGTATGGGCGAACCAGTAGATCTCCGAAGGGGACGCTGTGCTGATCTCATCCCGGACGATCACGGCGCCGCTTTTCTTTATCAGCGCTATGCCCCGTTTTACCGAGCGGGCCTGCCGCACATAGGCGGGCGTGAGGTCCATCAGCGCGTAAGCGGCATGATCTGCGGTTTTGAAGGTGGCGATCTTTGCGGCGGCTTTCGGGTCCTGGTCTTCTTTATTATCAGGATTGATCACCAGGGTATTGTGCGCTTCCGCGCGGTTGCGGTAATACTCCCAGCGCTTGCCGCCCACGGCGGTATTGAAATAGCCGGGCATGTTGTAGTTATCCGCGCCCAGGTCCACGATCCAGCGCTCGCCGGATGCATCGAGGATAAAGCTGCCGAGGTCGAGGTGACTGTGATTGGCTTTGTTATCACCTGCCTTGAAGGATACAAAAGTGGCGTCCGGGTCATTCCAGCGGCTGCGCATGGACGCTACTTCGGCAACGCGGAAATATCCGTCCGGGGACAGCTGCGGCGCAGACCGGAGCAATGCCGGATCATACCAGATGAGCGCATAAGGATCTGCAGTATTGAAGCTATGCAGGTATTGCGCCACTTCCGGCTGGTTAAACCGTTTGGCGAACCAGTAAAGCTGTGCGCCCCTGATGGCGCCATCACCGCCATCGGCATAATTGAAAGAGCGGTTGATGGGACTGTTCAGGTACAGCGGGAACAGGCCGGTTTTAGAGAACCCTTCTATGTCAGACAGACCAAAATCACGGCCCAGCGCGGTTTCCATAGCCGCGATGATAGCTACGTTATAACGGGTGGCATAGTTCCAGTAACCGGGACCTTCATTCCATGCGCCATCCGGCGCAAAATGATGCATGGCCAGCGGCAGGTATTCCAGCACATATTTCAGTATCTCATTAGCCAGCCGCGGCTCTTCCTCCGCGATGGCCAATGCGCCTACGCCGATGCCGCCATTGCAGACCTGGTTCCAGTTATGCGGCACTTTGGGCCACCAGCCGGTCGTGCGCGTGGCGAGTCCCTGGTACGCCAGCAGCGCATGGGACAGTCCTTTTTCCATGATGGCGGATTTGATGATCTTCCGCTGATCCTTGTTCCAGTAACGATAAAACCAGTCGTACCCGATCGCAAAGGCGTACGTCATTTCCCCTACGTCCAGAAAGTGCGTGGGGTTCCAGTCCGGAAACTGTGAAGCGGCCAGCAGTTCTTTCCAGGCGCGCTCCGCAAAACGCTCTTCTCCGGAAACATTGTACAACAGGCCGAGAACGGACACCCGGTCCACCACTCTCCTGCTCGTGGCCAGCAGTCTTTTGCCATCGGGTATCACGTAAACAGAAGGTGCTGCATTTAGCAAAGCCTCGCCCTCTTCGTAGAGTTTTGCGTAAGCTGCTTTCAGGTAGGCATCCGTTTCCTTCGCCGCAGCTATCCGCCGGAAATCTTCCGCGGTGGCGATCAGGCGCGGGCGTTCCTGCCGGAGGCCGGACAACAGGGAATCCTGGCCCGTAACTGCCAGGCTGCAGATCATGTATAATGATAAAAAGAGATAACGCATGGTAGTCATTTTTCGGTCAGTATGTCCACTCCGTAAGGGTGAGCATGTAATGATGAAAATCCTTGTTGCTGTCGCGCAGCGGCTGCAGGTCCAGCCCCGGATACTTTTTCTCCGCCACTACAGCGAGTGCCAGGTACCCGTTGTTATGTATGGGCTTGATCTGTTTGTGCTGCCAGGTTTCCCTGCCTTCGGCATAGGGAAGCATCCAGGCAAAAGCTTTCTTCAGGCTTTTACCACCCGGAGATGAATAGTTCCACAGATCGACACCAACATTTTCCGCCAGCAGGGCCAGCTCGAAGAACCCTTTCAGGTTCATCTGCGAATAATTCCAGGACAGGGTGCGGGCCAGCTCATGCGGCTGGCTGCCGTCTTCTTTCAGCTGGCTTTCGATCCGCTTTTCGGTCTGCTCCCGCAGGATGGTCTTTGCCAGCTCCGGTTGTGCTGTGAACAGCGCCATAGCTACCGTTTGCACATCATACCAGGTGCCGTGGTTATTATGTTCGTCGGCTTCATCCAGACCAATGGGGCTGGTGCGCATCCACTGCAGGAACTCCCGGTACCATGCCTGAATGCCCGCATACACTTCGGGTTTCAGGGCGGTGGTGTTTTTCAGCAGCTGAATGCCATCAAGCAATTTGGCCAGGTTATGCGTGTCTATGATACCGATGCCCCTGCCTTCCGTACGGCCGGGGATGGCCTGCCCGAAGTTGAGGTTCGGGTTCATCCGCGTTTCCGCATCCAGGAACCAGATGTTCAGCAACTTCGCCGCATGCTCCGCATATTTTTCCTCCCCGGTAAAAAAGCGGGCCAGCCCTAAAATATAAACATCCCGGCATAAAGCATTGTGATATTCCGCGTCGCGGATAGAAAATCGTTCGGGGTTCACCTGCCCGTCTTTCCGGATATAAGGCAGGCCGTCCGCTTTAGTGGAATCAGGCCACCAGTAGGGGCCCACGCTCATGTAATCATGCTTGTCCCCACTCGCCGGTGTTTTGCTTTTGAAGGTAACGGAATAAGGACCTTTGGTCAGCGCCTCATCCGCCTCTTTCAATAATGTGTCCAGCGCTTTCTTCATCTCCGGGTCACCATTCTTTATTTTTTGCAGGGATGCCGTTAATACGGCAGGTTTGAGCAGGAAGGTTTCGGGCGGGCCCTGCTGCCCGGTGCAGCTGAAAGCCGCAAAGCTCATCAAAAACAATAAGAGATATCTCATAACATGAAAAAGTTTTTTTGACTGAACGTGCTGATTGTTTATAGCCGGGCAGATCACATCATCTCAACCGGCATCACTTCATAGGGAGCTGTTCCTTTCCCCACCAATTGCTTCATATACGCCAGGTCTTCTGCCGTCTGATCAATACCGGGATGTACGAATTGCTGTGCGCGGGCAACAGATATGACGGCGAACAGGCACAACATCAATAGTAGTTTTTGCATAACGTTCCGTTAAATAAAAAGGCAGGGGCTATGCTGATAGCCCCTGTTCTCCTTTTGTGATGATATTTTACGGCATGGTATAGCGCTTCATGCTGATGGTGGCATTCTTGGCGCCGTTGTTAACCTTGTTAACGTAGATGTAGGCGCGGTACCTCCCGTCTGCCGTTTCCGCCCATACGCCAGCTTCCGCTCTCACATTGATGGCGAAGTTCGGCGCGCCTTCCAGGTTCAGTTCCTGGAAATCCACGTCATCTATATAAACGCCGTATTGCAGGCGTGCGAGGTGAAAATCGCGAAGGTTCCACACCTTGTTCACTTTAGTGCTCCTGTTCACCCCGGCCGGCAATGTTACGCCGGGGAGGTATTGCGGATCAGCGGCCGGAGATACCAGCGCATGGTTGAACGTGAGACCGGTGGGTGTGCGGTGAAGGTACACCAGGTCGATCTTACCGGGATTGGCGGCGGCTTCCGCAGCGGTATAAATGGCCATATCCTCAATGGAAATATAGCAGGCCGCGGCATCTGTTGCCACCATATCCAGCTTCATGTCCATATTGGTGATGGTGTAAGGCCCCATGGCGTAGGACACGGATTCCCCGTTGCTGCTTTTCGCCGAGAAAGTGAAGCTCACCGTTTTGCCGCGGGCCTCTTCGGGTATCCTGTAGAAATACCGGAGGGTGGCCGCGCTGGTATCGCGGTTGAAGGTTACGCTGGAGGTAGCGCCGGTGGTGGTGGATGGTGCGGCCACTTCCACGCCAACGTCTTCGCCGCTGCCGTTGGTATAATACGAGCGGTGCTCCAGGTAAGTGCCGGTTGCCCCGGCGATGGAAGCTTCCACCTGTGCGGATACGATCTTGCCTTTTTCCGGCAGGATGGCCATCGCGTAGGCAAACTCGATATCCAGGCCCACGAGGTTCGGCCCCAGGGTGCGCTTGATCGCATCGTTCTGCAGCTCGCTTTTCGGAACGGGCAATGCATAGTCTTCATCCTTGCAGCCCGTCATCACCAGGAGGAACGACAGGAACAATGATGTATATGAGAAGGTTTTAATTAACATGATCGACAGTTTAATGTTACAAACTATTGCTGTACGGCAACATTGATGGTGTATGTTTTCCGCACTTTCCGGTTACCTGACACAACGGTGTACTGACGTGGATTGGCCAGATCGGAAAAATCCGTCTTGCCCGCTACCTTCGGGTCCAGCTTGGCATCGGTTACCAGGGAGAACACGGGGTAGAGGTTCTTCAGGTCCGTTCCGAAAAACACTTCTATGTCAATAGTGCAGGCTGTGGTATCGATCACCGGGTTCTTGGTCCGCACCGTTTGCAGGTCTGCTCCCAGCAGGTTGAAATCGCTCACATAACATTCCGCGCGGTTGGTGATCAGCAGGCCATCCTCATCCACCGGATGCTCTTTCTTGCAGCCCGCCCACACCAGTGCAACCAGCAGAACGGTGAAGGTTATCTTGATATATCTTTTCATCTTGTTCATGTTTTAGGTTATAACCAGGGTGTGTTCTGTGTCAGGTTCGGGTTGCGGTCGCGCTCGCCCGGAGGTATCCTGAAGATGTAGTTCTGCTCGTACGTTCTTTCGGGAGCATTCTGGTAATACCGCTGCATCTGTGCACCGTGGGTATCTAAACGCCATACGCCATCGCCATACGGGGCTCCCCATACTCTTTCGATGGCTCTCCAGCGGCGGAGGTCAAATCCGCGATGGCCTTCCCCGAACAGTTCAATGATCCTTTCCTGCTCTATGGCATCGAAGAACACTTCCTTGTTCGCGGTCTTTGCACCGCTTAAAGGCGGCAGGTTGCCGCGGTGGCGGATCTTGTTCACCAGCTCTATGGCATCGGCCTGCGGGCCGTTCACGGCATTGGTCGCTTCCGCATACATCAGGTACACATCGGCCAGGCGCATTACCGGGAAGGAGTAGTCCCCATCGCTGCGGCCCTGCCCGGCGTAGTTGCGCAGGAATTTGCGGAACACGTAGCCGGAGTTGCTGCCGTCTGTATTATAGGTAGTATAGTTCACGCCGTTAATGGTCACGGGCTGGTTCCAGGTTTTGTAGATGAAGGGGACCATGCCGGTGGATTTCAGGGAGATCATGCCTACGCTGAATTCATAATCCCACTGGATGGAAGCCTTCATGCGATAGTCGCGGTCCGCATAACTCTGCGGGTTCACGGCGGAATTAGGTGCTGTTCTGGCGCCTGCGGTGTTCGGGTTCATGGGGATCAGCGGGGGCGCAAAATCGCCGGTGGATACCTGCTGGTACCGGTCTGCGATCTCGAACCTCGGGGACACCCAGCACTGGGAGCCTTCATGGGAGCGACCCGCCACATCACGCATCAGCTCTTCCCCCTGGCCGGTGCCTGTACCGCCGTGGGTAAAGGTCATGATCAGTTCCGGATCGCCGTTGGCGATGGGGGTGAACAGGTAATAATAGTTCGGCAGGTTCTCCGCCTGGCCGGGAGGATCGCAGACACCGGGCTCACCGCCGCGGAAGAGCGCAAGACCATAGTCGTTGATCACGCTACGGAAATCGGCGGCCGCATTGTTATAGGCTGTTTGTGCGGCAGCAGCATCCGGTACGAAGCCTGCCAGCTCGGGCCATCCGAACTGGTTCCAGCAAGCCCAGTACAATTGCAGCTTACCCCGGAAAGCCAATGCCGCGGGTTTGGACGCGCGGCCCAGTTCGGTTGCATGCGTGGGCAGCTTCTCGAACGCATAATCGAAGTCCGCCATAATGGAATCTTTCACCTGGCCAATGGGCGTTCTCGCCAGGGTAGCCACTTCGCTATTACTGGTGATGATCCTGCTGAAATAAGGCACGTCACCCCACATGGAGATCAGGCGGAAATATACCATACCGCGCAGCAGGCGCGCTTCCCCGATCACTCTTTCCAGTTCGGGCAATGAAGTGGCGCTGGCATTGGGCAGCATCTTCTCCACATTTTCGATCACGTAGTTGGCGCGGTTCACGCCGCCGTACAGGTAACGGTACATCTTGTCGAAATACTGACCATAACCGGAAGGCGAGTAGGCGTTACCGTTGGAGGAGGTATGATAGGCATCCCCTCGCTGCAGGTTGCCGGAAGTAGCGCTGATGCCCCGGGTCCGAACGAATTCGCCATGACCGTCAAAATAGTAATCACGGTCAAATACCGGGCGGATATCCGCATAGGCGCCCATCAGCGCGGTAGTGGCATCCGCTTCCGTTTTCCAGAAGGCGTTGGCGCCAAGATCTGTAGTAGGCTGCTGATCCAGAAGGTCTTTCACACACGATGTTGCAAAGATGACCACTCCCGTCAGCGCCGCTATCATTTTTATAATGGATTGCTTTCTTTTCATGGTTCTGCTTTTTAAAGGCTCACGTTAACACCGATGGAGTAAGATTTGTTGAGCGGGTATGCATTGCTCCTGTTGCCGGTCAGTTCCGGGTCCAGACCGCGGTAGCCGGTAATGGTGGCTACGTTCTCCGTTGAACCGAAGATGCGGAAACTGTTCACGCCTATCCGGTTCAGCAATTTTGCCGGTATAGTATATCCCACCTGGATGTTCTTCAGGCGGATATAGCTCATGTCGTCCAGCCAGAAAGAGGTTTCCTCCCGGTTGCCGCTTCCAAGCAGGCGGGGCCATTCCCCGTTACGGTTCTCCCATGACCAGGGATTGTTCCAGTGCTCCCATGTCATCGCATAACGCTGCGTGCCGAAGTTGACGTTGTTATAGTTGTTCAGCCAGTAATCCTTTCGGCCGGTGGCGCCGGTGAACAGGAAGGCCACATCTATTCCTTTCCAGGAAAGATTGGTGTTCAGCGCAAAGTTGGTCGTAGGCCGGTCACGCTGCTGATTGGGATACGCCTTTCTGTCCTCACCGGTGATCCTGCCATCGCCATTCAGGTCTTTCCGCAGGATATCGCCGGGAGAAGCGCCTTGTGGTGTGGCATTGTACACATCTTCCCAGGTCTGGGCGATGCCGATATCTTCATACGTATATAAGAAATGGTAAGGCATGTCCAGGAAGATCCATCCTTTGCCGAGGAACTCGTTCCATTTCTCCAGTACGGTACGGTTGTAGGAAGCGTTCAGATTAACGCCGTAACGGAACTGGCCTACTTTGTCCGACCAGGTGATGTTGGCTTCCACACCGCGGTTGCGGAGGTCTCCGATATTGGCGCGGGGCGCCTGGTATGCACCATCCAGCAGGATGGAGAATTCGGAGGGCCGCAGCATACCTACAGTGAGGCGGTCATAATAATCCAGTTCTGTGGTCAGGCGGCTATCGAGGAAGGCCAGATCAAGACCGATATTGAACACGGTATTGGCTTCCCAGGAAAGGCCCTGGTTCACCATTTTCTCGTACACAAATCCCCGTACAATATCACCGTCTATCATGTAGTTGCTGGCATTGAGCGTTTCCTGCTGCTCGTACCTGCCTACGCCGGCATTGTTACCCAGTCCGCCGTAGGAAACCCTCAGCTTGCCGCTGTTGAGGAAACTTTTGGTGAAGTTGCTGATGAAATTTTCTTCTGTAAAGCGCCATCCGATGGCCACGGAGGGGAAGAAACCGAAACGGCTGCCATCCAGGAATTTTGAAGAACCATCGTAACGGAAATTGGCTTCGAAGAGATATTTGTCGAACGCCGTATAATTGAGGCGGCCGATGTAGGAACGAAGCCCTTCCGCGCTGGAGTTGCCGCCGGTGGACTGGATGTCCGTCAGGGCAGCATCGATCTCGTGCAGTGAAGGATGAAGACGGTCGTTCCGGCTGGAGCCCTGGTAGCGGGTGTACCAGTACTCTTCGCTATACACGCCGAGTACGTTGATCTCGTGATGCTCTCCTATTTTCCGCTGATAATTCAGGCGGCCGGTCATCATGGTCTTGTAACCGGTATTGGTAAAGTTGCCGACGCCGGCGTTCTCTCCTACATACACACGGCTGCCAAAGGCATTGTTCTGGAAGTTGAAGGAACGGTTGGGCATATTGGCATTCCAGCGGAACTGGTTGTTGTAGTTCAGGGTATAATCCACACGGCCGGTCAGTCCTTTTACGGGAGACCAGTCGAAATAGATGCTCCCGTTCGCTTCCTGCCTGTTCTGGCGGCTGAGGGCGTTGGTGTACACCGTGTAGGGATTGTATGCCTGGGGGTCCTCATTATAGGCCATCACACCGCCATAATAGCCTGTAGCAGGATCATAAGGGGTGATCCCGGCAATGGCGTACTGCAAGTCGAAACCCGCCGTGTTCGTTGCGTTATCGTCCGTAAAACCGTCTTCCAGGGCATAGGTGAATTTGGACCAGTTGCCATTGAAGCGGACGCCTACGTTCATATTCTTCCGCAGTTTGTAATCGTAGTTGAAACGGGCATTGTAGAGTTTGTAATCATTATTGATCTGCAAACCTTTTTCGTCCTGTACGCCAACAGAGATAAAGAAGTTGGAGTTGTCGCCGCCGCCGGAAGCGGAAACGTTGTAATTCTGGATATTACCCGTTCTGGAAATGACATCCCACCAGTCCGTATTCGGATACCGGAGCGGGTCGATCATGCCCAGCGCCATCCACTGATCGATCGTACCATCTTTAAAGAGGTAGTTGGACCGGAGGGCATTCACCGCAGCGCCACGCTGGTGCAGCGTAAGCGCGCGCGGATAATCCGCCATGAACTGGTATGCCCTGGTAGGCTTCACAATGGCCAGGTTGCCGTTGAAATTGATCTGGGGCCTCCGTTGGCCTTTACCGGATTTGGTGGTCACGAGAATGACACCGTTAGCCGCGCGGGAACCGTACACGGAGGCGGAGGTCGCATCCTTCAGCACGGAAATGCTTTCGATATCGTTCAGATTGATACGGTTCAGGTCCACATCCGGCATACCATCCACAACGATCAGGGGGCCGGCGTTATTCACGGAGCCGAGGCCGCGGATCAGCAATGTGGCGGAGTTCCTTCCTGCCATGCCGGTAGACTGGTTTACGGCAAGGCCCGGAACGAGGCCGGACAGAGCGGAGGAAGCATTCGGCAATGAACGGCCGGCGATCTTTTCATCCACCTTCACGGCGGATACCGCACCCACAAGGTTGACTTTTTTCTGTGTGCCGTAACCTACTACAACAACTTCGCCGAGCGCCTTCTGGTCAGACTTCATTGAAATGTTGCGGATGCCCGCGCCGGAAAACGGCACTTCCTGCCGGGCGTATCCGATAAAAGAAAATACGAGCACACCGTTGGGGGTGTTGCTGCGCAGGGTATAATCCCCGTTGGCATCGGTAGTGGTGCCCGTGCCGGAACCTTTCAGCGATACAGTAACACCTGGCAGTGGCAGGTTCTGATCATCTGTTACGCGTCCTTTGATCACAACAGGTTGTTGCTGTTGATAGAACGCAGCCGACGCTGTGGCAGGTGCCTGGATGCAGAGGCCGGCAGGAGCCATGGCCAGCAATATCCACCTGACGCGTAACCAGCGTGGGCATAGAGAAAGTGGTAAGTAATTTGACATAACGCTTTATTTTAAGGGAAGGCAATACAATATCATTAAGCCGGTTGCAGGACCGGCAGTCAGCTGATGCATTCAGCGAATGCAAACGTTTGCATTTCAAATCAGGTTTTCAGCCTCGTTTTATTTGGTGATAAAATTTTCATACGTGGAAAGAATTTTTGTTACGTTGGAATTTGTTGTTGATTTTGGTGCTTGCTGTGAAAACAAATGTATATAAAAACAATCGATTGTAATTAATTTTTTTTCGGCCGGTGCAACGACAGAAAAACATTAACCCAAACAACCGTAAATCTTCTTATAATTATTTTATTCTCAAACCTTTATACGCTGATAAAGATACGCCTTTGGAAACGTATCATGACAAATATAGGGAATAAAGTTATCGCAACTTAATTAGTGTAAAAAATACGCGTCTTCTTTTCAAGTGTTTTTGCTCATCTTTTTATTCCCATTCATCATGATAGACGAATTTAGGCATCTGCCATTTATAACGGATAGCGAGCAAACGAAGAATGAGGCCAGCTATGGCAGCGATGATGGTAGCCAGGTGCGTACTGTACCCGAGATATTCCACACCTACATAAATACCGCCGGTCAGAATGGATACACTGGCATATACTTCCTTCCGGAAAAGCAGCGGTACATCATTGCACAGCACGTCCCGCAGCACGCCACCGGCGCAGCCTGTGATCATTCCGCTCAGCAACACGATGACTACCGGGAGCTGCATCTGCCCGGCCACTTGGCAGCCGATGATGGTAAAGACCACGAGGCCCAGGGCATCGAGATAAAGGAATAAAGTACGCAAACGTTTCATCACGGAAGCGATCAGTGCGGCGAACAAGGCGCCTCCGGCGGTGATCAGCAGGTATTCCGGATGTTCCACCCAGGTCATGGGATAATGGTCCAGCAGGATATTACGGATGGTGCCGCCGCCGAGGGCCGTGACCCATGCAATGATACAAACGCCTATCCAGTCCATATTCCGCCGGCCGGCAGACAGGGCCGCGGTCATTGCTTCTGCGGTGATGGCAATGATGTAGAGAATGTGCAACATGATGATCCGGTTTACAGGGGATTTGCGGTCAAGATACGAAAACAACTATCCCGTCTGGCTTTTTAGTGATAATTTTGCCGCTTAAACCAGACCTGATTTGAGCGCTTCCGTTTTTCTGATCACACCGCCTTTCACGCAGCTGAACACGCCCTACCCGGCCACGGCTTACCTGAAGGGGTTCCTGAACACCAGGAACATTACGTCGTTCCAGGCGGACCTGGGCATTGAAGTGACCCTGGCTTTGTTTTCCCGCGAAGGCCTGCAGCAGCTGTTTGCCCGCATCCAGCCCCCCGTGACGGACAACGCGGCGCGCATATTTGCCTTACAGGATGACTATATCCATACGATCGATGATGCTATAGGCTTCCTGCAGGGCCGCAACCCTACCCTCGCCCACCGCATCTGCAAAAGGGATTTTCTGCCGGAAGCGGGCCGGTTCTCGCAGCTGGAAGACCTGGGCTGGGCCTTCGGGTCCATGGGCACGCAGGATAAAGCGAAGCACCTGGCTACGCTTTATCTCGAAGACCTCTCCGATCTGATCATGGAATGCATGGACGAGCACTTCGGGTTCAGCCGTTATGCAGAACGCCTCGCCCGCTCCGCCAACAGCTTTGATGAACTATACGCCGCGCTGCAACAGCCTTATACGTATGTGGACGAGCTGCTGCTGCAGTTGCTGGACAAACATATGAAAACCGTACAGCCGCAGCTGGTGGCCATTTCCGTTCCCTTCCCCGGCAATCTCTACACTTCGCTCCGTTGCGGGCAGTGGATCAAGACGCATTACCCGGAAGTGAAGATCGTTATGGGCGGAGGATTTGCCAATACCGAGCTGCGTTCCCTTTCGGACCCGCGGGTATTTGAATTCTACGACTTTGTTACGCTCGATGACGGGGAAGCGCCCATCGAAAACCTGTTAGCTTATATTTCGGGAACAAAGACACAAGCGGAGCTGAAACGTACGTTCACGTTGACAGATGGTGTGGTCACCTATTTCAATAATAAAACCTGCACGGATTACAAACAGGGGGAAGTGGGCACACCGGACTACAGCGATTTTCTGCTGGACCGGTATATTTCGGCCATCGAAGTGGTCAACCCCATGCACCGCATGTGGAGCGATGGCCGCTGGAATAAGCTGACCATGGCGCATGGCTGTTACTGGGGCAAATGCACCTTCTGCGATATATCGCTCGATTACATCGCCCGTTACGAGCCGCTGACGGCTGCCCTCCTCTGCGACCGCATGGAGGAGATCGTGGCGCAGACGGGGCAGAACGGTTTCCATTTCGTGGATGAAGCGGCGCCGCCTGCACTGATGCGCGCACTGGCCATCGAGATATTGAAAAGAAAACTGGTGGTGAGCTGGTGGACGAACATCCGCTTTGAAAAGAGCTTTACCCGCGATCTCTGCCTGCTGCTGCGCGCTTCCGGCTGCATTGCCGTTTCCGGCGGGCTGGAAGTGGCGTCCGACAGGCTGCTGGAACTGATACAAAAAGGCATCACCGTAGCACAGGTAGCACAGGTGAACCGGAACCTTACCGAAGCGGGCATTATGGTGCATGCTTACCTGATGTACGGATTCCCTACGCAAACGGCGCAGGAAACCATCGATTCACTGGAAATGGTGCGGCAGATGTTCCAGGCAGGCATCCTGCAATCCGCCTTCTGGCACCAGTTTGCCATGACGGCGCATAGTCCCGTTGGCCTATACCCGGAAAAGTTCAGCGTAAAAAAGGCTACCGAAGCCATCGGCACATTTGCCAATAACGATATTGTACATATTGATGAAACGGGCACTGACCACGATGCGTTCAGCTTCGGCCTGAAAAAATCGCTGCTGAACTATATGCATGGCCTTTGCCTGGAAGATCCCCTGCAGCAATGGTTCGACTTCAAAGTGCCGAAAACCCGTGTGGCCCCGGATTTCATCGTCAAATCGCTGGAAGAGGACCACTATACCAGCCCGAAACCTACGGCCAAAGTGATCTGGCTGGGCAAAACACCCGCCCTGGAAACCTTCGTTAAATCCAAGAAAGGCCAGCAATGGGAAATGGCTTCCCTCACCTTCCAGACCCGCAGGGAACGGCACAGCATCAGCGTCAGCCAGCAGCAGGGCATATGGCTGGCCGGCATACTCGAAAAGCTGTCCGTTTACAACCCTAAAACCCATACGCTGCAGGAAGTGAAGGAAAGTTATGATGCGGCGGGACTGGAAGATTTTGAACTGTTCTGGGACAACAAACCCGTGAATACCCTGCACCGGTTCGGGCTGTTAAAATTATAAGACCGGCTTATAAAAACAGCGAAAACCGGTGAATATCCGCAAAGTGATCCCCGATAATTTGTTGCATCTTGGCTGACCGATGATTCCGCATATGAAAAGAACTTTGCTTTGCCTGGTCAGTGTTTTGTTTTGTGTCTGCGCCTTTGCCGCCACCTATTATGTGGATGCGAAGACGGGGAACGATATGAACAGCGGCGATCATCCTTCCCGGGCTTTCCGCAGCCTGCAAGCGGTTAACCGGCTTTCGCTGCAACCCGGCGACAGCGTGCTTTTCCGCTGCGGCACAGCGTACGACGGGAACCTGAAGATACAATGCCTCGGCGCTCCGGGGCGCCCGGTGGTCTTCTCCAGCTACGGCAACGGCCCCAAACCGCGACTGAACGGCAATGGTCTTGTTACGGCCACCATCCTCGTGTACAACTCCGCCTACCTGCATCTTTCCGGCCTGGAAGTCACCAATGCCGGGGCAACGCCTGCCGCGCACCGGAAAGGCATACACCTGCTGCTGGAAGACTTCGGGATAGCGTTTGACATCCGCCTGAGCGGGTTGTATGTGCATGATGTGAATGGCAGCAATGTGAAAAGGGCCGGCGGCGGCGCCGGCATTCACTGGACCAACCGCGGGCGCAGCAAACCCTCCGCATTCAACGGACTGCTGATCGAGCATTGCCGGATAGAAAGGACGGACAGGAATGGTATTACCAGCAGCGGATACTGGCAACGGCAGGAATGGTTCCCCAGCAGGAACGTGATCATCCGTCACAATCACCTGGAAGATATCGGCGGCGACGGTATTGTGCCCATCGGGTGCGACAGTGCGCTGATCGAGCATAACACCATTTACCGCGGCGGCCAGCGCTTCCCCGAGGGCGATGCGGCGGCGGGCATCTGGCCCTGGAGCTGCGACAATACCATCATTCAGCATAATGAAGTAGCCTGGTACGGCGGCCCCTGGGATTCCCAGGGCTTTGATTCGGACTGGAACTGCCGCAATACTCTTATCCAGTATAATTACAGTCATGATAACACCGGCGGTTTCGTGCTGGTGTGTAATGACGGCAATGTGAAAGCACCGCAGAGCGTGGGCAATACCGGCACCGTTATCCGGTATAACGTCAGCATCAACGATGGTTACCGGTCAACTTTCAAACACGCGGGCTTTTCGCCGGTCTTTCATTTTGCCGGCCCCACTTTTAATAACCGGGTCTACAACAACCTGGTGTATATCACCAAAGCCCGCCCGCCGCATACGGACAGCACCATGGTGGACATGGATAACTGGAGCGGGTATGCGGACAGTACCGTATTCGCCAACAACATCTTCTACACAGAAGGCGCCGTGGATTACCAGATGGGCAAAAGCACGCGGAATCATTATATTTCCAATGTCTATTACGGCCGGCATCTGCTACAGCCGCCCACGCCGGGGGCCGTGACGGACAAACCGGCTTTCCGGGAATATCCGGCGGAAGCGCCGCGGGGGTTTGAAGCGTTGCGGGCGTTCATGCTTGCGGCGGGAGGGCTTCGCGGGGTGTTGATGACGGAGGAGGCGGTGACGGATTTCTTCGGGAACGGGATACCGGCAGGGGAACGGCCGGTGGTGGGGATTCATCAAAACACTATCGACATAAAAAAACAGTGAACAACATGCACAACATCCTCAAACTATCATTGGCCCTCCTGCTGGCAGGCACTACGGCACACGCGCAACAATTGACCATTGAAGCCGGAAAGCCCACGGCAACAATACAACCCACCATGTGGGGCATTTTCTTTGAAGACATCAACTTTGCCGCAGATGGCGGATTATATGCCGAGCTCGTAAAAAACCGCTCTTTCGAATTCCTCCATCCCATGATGGGCTGGAAGACCTCCGGCAAGGAAGGCAGTATGCTGATCGAAAACCGTTACCAGACGCATCCGGAGAACCCGCGTTTTGCGACCATCAGGGTGAATGGGAGTTTCGGGATAGTAAATGAAGGTTTCAGGGGGATGGGCGTACGCCAGGGCGAGCAATACGATTTCTCCATGCTGGCCCGCCAGGCGGACGGCGCACCGATGCGCGTATCCGTGTACCTGGTGAACGAGAAGAACGAAAAGATCGGCGGCGCCACGCTCAACAAGATCGGTTACGACTGGAAAACGCATAGGGTTACATTCATTTGTTCACAGACCGCAGAAAAAGCGAAACTGGAAATACTTTTCGATGGCAATGGCGTGATACAGGCGGATATGATCTCCCTTTTCCCGCAGCAGACCTGGAAAGAAAGGCCGGGCGGACTGCGGAAAGATCTCGTGCAAAAGCTGGCTGACCTGAAACCGGGCTTCGTGCGTTTCCCCGGCGGCTGCATCGTGGAAGGGAAAGACCTCGCCAACCGCTACCAGTGGAAAACGACCGTAGGCGATCTGCAACAGCGGAAAGTGATCATGAACCGCTGGAACGTGGAGTTTGCGCACCGCAATGCACCGGATTATTTCCAGAGCTTCGGCCTGGGCTTTTATGAATACTTCCAGCTGGCGGAAGACCTCGGTGCAGCGCCCCTGCCCATCCTGAACTGCGGCATGGCCTGCCAGTTCAACAGCAGTGAAGTGGTGCCGCTCGATGAACTGGACCCCTACATCCAGGATGCGCTCGACCTCATTGAATTCGCCAATGGCGGAGAAAATACCAAATGGGGCAAGCTGCGCGCGGAGATGGGGCACCCCGCCCCCTTCGGCCTCAAACACCTCGGTATCGGCAACGAGCAGTGGGACCGCCAGTACTTCGAACGATACCAACAGTTTGAAAAGATACTGAAAGAAAAACACCCGGAGATCCTGCTGATATCCGGCACCGGACCCTATTCCGACGGAAAAATGTTCGACGATGCCTGGGCAGCGCTGCGCAAAACAAAAGCCGATCTCGTTGATGAACATTATTACAAGCACCCCGACTGGTTCCTGCGCAACGCGAAACGTTACGACACGTACGACCGGGAAGGCGCAAAAATATTTGCCGGCGAATATGCCGCGCATGATAAAGAGCAGCCGGCCGCAGAATCCAGGAACAGCTGGTTCAGCGCACTGGCGGAAGCCTGTTTCATGACGGGACTGGAGCGCAACGCAGACATTGTGCATATGGCTTCCTACGCGCCCCTGCTGGCCCATGTGGAGGCCTGGCAATGGCGCCCTGACCTGATCTGGTTCAATAACCTTACCTCCATCTGCACGCCGAACTATTATGTACAGCAACTGTTCTCCAACAATACCGGCAAACAGGTGATCTCCATTTTACAGGATGGGAAAGTGATTGCGGGGGAAGACAGTCTTTATGCCAGCGCCACTATCGACCGGGAAGCAGGCAAGCTATTCGTGAAGCTGGTGAACAGCGCGGCACAACCGAAAAAGATCGATCTCCGCATCAAAGGTGTATCTGCGCAACAGGAGGTCATCAGCACCACTTTGCATGCGGCGGACCTGATGGCTTACAACACTATTCAGGAGCCGCAGAAAGTATATCCGGAAAAAGGTATGCTGACCGGCAAACGCGGGGAGCTGTCGCTGGAGCTTGGAGCAGCTACGCTGCAGGTGCTGGAAATACCGGTGAAACGGTAAAACCGCCCTCACTGTTCCTTTCCGGACAGTCCGTTTTTCAAAAACGGACACACGACCCTCATCCCGTAAATGCAAACAACTGATTATCAAATTAAAAAGGAAGTGGCATCATTTTTACAGCAACGCTGCTATGCTTCTCAACTACCTCAAAACAGCTTTCAGAAACCTGGCCCGGCATAAAACCTATACGGCCATCAATATCCTCGGACTGGCGCTCGGACTGGCGGCATGCTGGCTGATCGTATTGTATGTGGCGGACGAACTGAGTTATGACCGGTATCATGCGAACGCAGACCGTGTTTACCGCCTTGTGCAGCATGCCCGCTGGAATGATAATGACCTGCATGAAGCCCCCACTTCTGCTCCTTTCGCTCCGGAAATGAAAGCTGCGCTTCCGGAAATACAGGAGGCGGTACGCATTCTCACTGAAGGCGGCGGCATCATTACATTAAATGAAAAAACGGTCCACCGGGAAGATATATGCTTTGCGGACAAAAATGTATTCGAGGTCTTCTCCTGGCCTTTCCTTTACGGCCATCCGGCTACGGCGCTGGCTTCCCCGCAATCCATCGTATTGACGGAAAGCCTCGCGGAACAATTGTTCGGCGATCCGCAAAAGGCGCTGGACCAGACGGTATTTTTCCAGAACGGCTTCCCGAACAAAGTAACCGGCATCATCCGCAATATTCCGCCAAACTCCCATTTGCGCTTCAGCGCCCTGCGCTCACTCCCCGCAGGCTATACCGGCGACTGGCAGGAATTCAATGTGTACACTTACCTGCTGTTGAAACCAGGCGTGCAGCAGGCCGATCTGGAAAAAAAGTTGCCGCTGTTTGCCGCAGGAACGATACAAAAGATCATGCGTATCGATGATTACCGGCTGGAGCTGCAGCCGCTGCGGTCCATTCACCTGCATTCTGACCTGGCCTACGAGATCAGCACGAATGGCAGTATCCGCCGGGTATATCTTTTTTCCGCCATTGCCTTGCTGATACTGATCATCGCCATCATCAACTATATGAATCTGAGCACCGCCCGCGCCGCTGCCCGGGTACGGGAAATTGGCGTACGCAAAGCAGTGGGCTCCGGCAAGCGGGAACTGGCCATGCTTTTCATTACGGAAGCACTGATGATCACCTTCCTTGCAGCTGCCATTGCCCTGTTCATCGTACAGGCGGCCATTCCTTATTTTAACAGGATCACAGCCAAAGAACTATCGATCTGGCGTTTCGGCGTTACCTTCACACTTCTGCTGGTGGCGGCTTTTTCTATGCTGACAGGTGCGATCAGCGGTACCTACCCCGCCCTGTTCCTTTCCCGGCTCAGGACCGTCCCCGCATTAAAAGGCCAGATGGGCAGGCTTTCATCCAACATCCTGCTGCGGAAATCCCTCGTTGTATTTCAGTTCGTGATCACTGTGGTCATGATCACAGGCTCCATCATTATCTACCAGCAGCTGCAATATGCCCGGCATAAGGACCTCGGGTTCAATAAAGACCAGGTACTGACCTTTCATATTCACGACCAGATGGTACGCAAACAGGTATCTGCACTGAAGGCTCAGCTGCTTCAAAACCCCGCCATTGAAGCGGTTGCCGTGGCCGGCAACCCTATCGGCAACAATGATATCGGCGGGCTGGGGTTCCGCTTTGAAACAGCGGAAGGCGGGTTTACCACCGGCACCACCATTGCGCAGGAGCTGATGATCGATGCGGATTATATTCCAACGCTGGATATACAGCTGCTGCAGGGAAGGAACTTTTCTTCCTCCATGCCCTCCGACAAGTACGGCGCGGCGCTTATCAATGAAACACTGTTGAAAAAGACCGGGCTGAAAGACGCCATCGGCAAAAGACTGCGGTTCAGGATCGGTAATACCGCCGAAACCGGGGAAAGAACGATCGTTGGCGTGATAAAGGATTTCCATACCTATTCCATCCAGCATAAAGTGGAACCGATGGTGTTGCTGATGCCGCCGGCCGAATCCATGGAAGACAACCTTTACGTCCGCCTTTCCAAAGGCAAGACCGCGGAGGGCCTGGCTGATATTACCGAAGTGTACCGCAGGTTCGACAAAACAAATCCACCGGAATTTCATTTCCTGGACCAGAACTTCGCCCGGCAATATGCCGCCGAAGAGAAACAGGGGCAACTGGCGCTCATTTTTACGGGGCTGGCGATACTGATTGCCTGTATGGGTTTGCTTGGGCTTGCCATTTTTATGGCGCAACAGCGCACACGGGAGATCGGTGTGCGGAAAGTACTGGGCGCAGGCATCGCGGATATTGCCGCCATGCTGTCCGTCGATTTTATGAAACTGGTGCTGATAGCGTCATTGATAGCGCTGCCGCTGGCCTGGTTCATTATGGATAAATGGCTGCAGGGCTTTGCCTACCGCATTGCCGTGCAATGGTGGGTACTGATACTGGCGGGACTGCTGGCCGCGCTGGTCGCATGCACAACGGTGATCATACAGGCCATAAAAGCCGCGATGGCCAATCCGGTAAAGAGCCTTCGCGCGGATTAAAAACATCGTTCCGGCAGAGGGGCGCACGGCGCCTGAATATACCTGATGCCTTACGGCTTTTTCTTTCCTCTTGACTTCGGCTTGCCGTACTTCTGCATCATTTTCTCCTTGTGGCTCACCTTTACGTTCACTTTTTTGTTCTTTGCGAGTTTTTCGTGGAAAGCGCCGCCGCTTTCTTCTCTTTTTGGGGTTTTCAGTACGATGTTGGGGACCACGAATTTAGGGTCTTCCTCATCCGTCAGCCGCGTGGATATTTCCAGGTCTTCCGGCAAAGGCTGCACAGGTATCTGGTAGTTCATCAGCGCTTCGATCTTCTCTTTCTGCGGCATTTCCCTTTCCGCGGTGAACAGGATGGATATCCCGTCCTTATCCGCCCGGCCTGTACGGCCGATACGGTGGATATAACTTTCGGAAACCTCCGGTGTATCAAAGCTGATGACATGGGACACGCCGGTAATATCCAGGCCGCGGGCGATGATATCCGTAGCGATGATAAAACGGTAGGTGCCGTCTTTGAACCGGTTCACGGTATTGAACCGGTGGTTCTGTTCCTTGTTGGAATGGATGACGCCCACCTGGCCGGGGAATTTGGCTTCCACCTGCTCGAATAACTGGTCCGCCAGCTGCTTGGTAGCGGCAAACACCAGTACCCTGGACATTTCCGGGTCCCGCGTGATGAGCTGTTCCAGCAGGTTCACCTTCGTGTAAAAATTGGGAACATGGTACACCCGCTGGCTGATATTCTTCAGCGGCGTACCTACGGGCGCGGCTTCGATCACTTCCGGGCTGTTGAAATACGATTCGATCAGCGCTTCCACTTCTTCCGTAATGGTGGCCGAGAACATCAGGTTCTGCCTTTTAGCCGGCATCAGGTCCATGATATTCCTGATCTGGGTGCGGAAACCGAGATTGAGCATTTCATCCACTTCATCCACCACCAGCTTTTTGATGCCTTTCAGCTTGAGCGCACCGCTCAGCACCAGGTCGTACAGCCGCCCGGGAGTAGCCACCACCACGTCCAGCTTGTGCTGCACCGCCGCCATCTGGGGATTCATATTAGTGCCGCCGTACACGCCGATCACCTCCACGCTCATATAGGTGGTGAGCTTTTTCACCGTTTCCACCACCTGCACCACCAACTCCCGCGTAGGCACCAGGATCAGCACACGGGCTAACTTCTCCTTCGAAAATTCCAGCTGCCGCAATACCGGCAGCAGGTACGCCAGTGTTTTGCCCGTCCCGGTCTGCGCAATGCCGCAGACATCGCGGCCGGACATCACTACGGAAAAGACCCGTTCCTGTATCGTTGTAGGGGTAGTATAATTCAGGTCGTTCAAAGCATTCAGCAACGGCCTGTTCAGGTTTAATTCATCAAATCGCATAACCTTCCGGAAAAATGAATGACAAAGGTAGGCTTAATCTCTTAACCTTTCCATAACACGGCAAAGTATAAATATCTGCCCAAACTTGTGTCTATTAGATTGAACAAGTGATATGCCGCATGGGCCAACATGTAGACGAACTTTTACTGGAATACATCAAACAGGATGACCACAAGGCGTTCGAGGTGCTTTTTGTAAAATATTACAGGGAGCTGCGCGATGTGTCCTTTTACTACAGCAATAACAGCGAGGATGCCGAAGAAGTAGCCGCTGATGTGCTTCACCAGATCTGGCAGAAGCGCAGGGACATTGTTATTGAAAAGAACATCCGGGCATACCTCTGCACGGCCGCGCGCAATGCTACTTTCAATGTGCTGCGCAAAAAGATCCTCATTGTGGAGGAACTGAGCGAGCATATAGAGAATGCATATTATAACGATGCGGCGGGAGCTTTCCAGGTGAAAGATTTTGAGCAGGAGATCCGGCGGGCGCTGGAGCAGCTGACGCACCGGCAGCGGGAGATCTTCCGGCTGTACCGGTTCCATGATTATACGCCCGCGGAGATCGCGCAGTTGCTGAAGCTGACGGAAGGCACCGTTAACTTCCAGCTGCATAAGGCCAATAAACGGCTGAAAGAGTATTTCAGGGTATTGTTTTCACATTCCAGGCAAACCTTCTGACGTGAGCATCGAACCATCAAATATAGACTGGGGCCTGGTGTACGCCATCCTGGCCGGGGAAGCGGACGAGGCCCAGGAAGCCCGGTGGAAGGAGCTGTTCCTTTCTTCCGAGGCCTACCGCCAGCTGTACGACCAGCTGAAACCGGCGTTCCGGGAAGCCGAAAAGAGCATGACCTTCGTCAGGCTGCAAGCCGTTTCAGCACTGCATACAGGGCCGGAAACCGGCCCGGAGAAACCCCGGCGCTGGTCCAGGCGCTCCCGCGTGAGAGCCGCATCCCTGTTGACGATGCTGACCGTGCTTTTTGTGATCTTTCCGCAGAGCAAACCGCCGGAAGAGAAAGCCGTGACCTGGCAGCAGATCAGCGCGGCGCCCGGACGGTCCACCGTCATCACCTTCCCGGAAGGCTCCACCGTCCGCCTGGCCCCCACGAGCAGCATCCGGTTCCCGAACGAGTTCGATCCCGCCCGCCGCGAGGTATTCCTCACCGGGGAAGGGTATTTCAACATCACGCGGGACAGTGCCAGGCCATTTTTTGTGCATACGCAGCATATCAGCACCAAAGTGCTTGGCACGGCCTTCCAGGTGCAGCAGGACAGCGCGGCTCAGGTACGCATCACCCTCGTGGAAGGAAAGGTGCAGGTGCAAAGGGACTCCTCCACACTGGCTACCCTCCAGCCCCGGCAGGCATTCACCTACGATGCCGCCGCCGGCAACTGGGAGATCAGGAGCATTTCATCTGCCGAAGCGGGCGTTCTGGCGGGTGGAGGCATTGTTTTCGAAGCAACGCCGCTGCAGGAAGTAGCCTTGTTGCTGGAAAAGTATTTTGACATGAAAGTACAATTCAGCGACCCGGCCCTCGGCAAACTCCGTTTCACATCCATGTTCAGTCAACCCTCGCTGACCAGCATTCTGCAGGCGATCAGAGCATCCAATAAAATAGATTATACGATCAGGGACAACACCATTTTGTTTATCAGAAAAAAATAATTCACTACCATGAAATCAAGAGCATGTTACGCTGCAGCCAGGCGTACAGGGTGGCTATTGCCCGTATTTTTACTTTGCCAGCTGGCTGCCATCGCGCAGGAAAAGCAGCTGAGCGACTACAAGGTTTCCCTGCAATTGCAGAAACGGCCGGTGAAAGAAGCGCTGGCCAGCCTGCAGGAATCTACCGGACTGGTGTTCACCTACTACGATGAAGACATCCGTACCGCCCCGCCAGTGAGCATATCCGTACAGAACACCTCTCTGGATGAGGTATTGCAGCGCCTGCTGGCCGGCCATCATTTATCCGCGCAACTGGCCGGCAGCAAAGTGTACCTCCGCCCCTACCAGCAGCAACAGGCACTTAAAAGCGGTGTCATCAAAGGTGTGGTGCGGGACAGGAGCAACCGCCAGGTACTCCCCTACGCTACCATCCGCATCAAGGGCACATCCGCAGGTGCTACGGCGGACAAGGACGGTATCTATATCATCCCTGATGTAAAACCCGGAAAGCTCCGGCTCTCCATAGCCTACCTCGGTTTTGCCACCATCGAAAAGGAAGTGCAGCTGGGAAGCGGGCAGACCATCAATGCGGATTTCGACCTGGAATCCCTCACCAAAGCGCTCAACGGCGTAACCATCACGGGCATACGCCGCGGCGAGGTGAAAGCCCTCAATTCCATGCGCAATGCGGATAACATCAAATACGTATTATCACAGGAACAGATGGAAAAGTTCCCCGACAACACCGTTTCCGAATCCCTGCAACGTGTGCCGGGTGTGGCAGTAGGGTACAGCTACGGCGTAGCCAGGGATGTGATCATCCGCGGTCTTGACCCCACCCGGAATGCCGTGCAGATGAACGGCAACCGCGTACCGGCCACCGAAACCCAGTCCAGAACAACGGACCTGAACGGTGTATTGTCCAATACCGTTGAATCCATCGAGATCATCAAAACCCTTACGCCCGACCGGGATGCGGATGCTACCGGCGGCGTGATCAATATCATCAGCAAAAGCGCACAGGAGGAAAAACCTACATTGACCGGTAAAGCGCTGGTGGGTTACAATGGCCTCACCGGCAAACCGAACTACGATCTCTCCGCCTCCTATGGCCGGAAAAAGAACAAATTCGGCTACCTGTTCAGCGCCAGCTACTTCGTTTCCACACGCGGGCAGGACAGGATGGATATTTCCTATTCGGATTACGAGCTGGACGGCACCGAATACCGCAAACCGGAAAGCATCACCTATGAAGCGTTCCATATCGACCGTAAGAACCTCGGCCTTACGCTGGACCTGAATTACGATGCCGGTAAACATACCACGCTGTACCTTCGCACGAATTATAATAAATACTACGAGTTCCAGTACTCCGGCAGCGTTGGCCACAGTATAGACGAATACGATTCGCCGACACATGTAACGGATATGACCATCTACCGCGAAGGCCGCTGGAGAGACTATCACCGCGATATTTTCAATGTGAACTTCGGCGGCAAGTCCCTCGTGAAGAACTGGCAGGTGGATTATGATGTGAACCTGAACAAGGGCCTGTACGATCAGCCCAAATACTGGAACGCAGGCTTCAATCTCCGTGGGCAATCCGCCACGCTGGACCTCTCCACACCCGATCTGCCGGTGATCAACTACGACAATGATGCCGCGCGGGACATGAGCAATTTCACTACCCGCAATTACATCAACCGTCACGAAAGAGTGGACGACAGGGATGCCCAGGCTACCTTCAACGCCCTGCGCAAGATCAACCTCGGCAGCAGCAAAAGTCTGGATGTGAAGTTCGGCGGCCGTTACCGTTACAAGACCAATGAACGTTTCCGCAACTACTACAACCATGTGCTGAAAACCGGAGAGCCCGCCTTCCGCCTGTCTGACTACAACTCTTCCTACCAGCGGAAAGAATTCCTGAACGGTTTCACGCACCTGCAGGGATTCCCGGAAACCGAGATCATGGAACAGTACTTCCGGGACAACGGGGACAAATTCGAGGATGACCCTACCTATACCCGGCAGAATACAGACCCGGATTCTTACAACGGGCATGAAGACCTCGCCGCGGCATACGCGATGGGCACATTACGCATGAACAAGCTGGACATTGTGGCCGGTGTTCGTTTTGAACGCACTTCCTTCAGCTATAAAGGCAATCAGGTGCTGCTGGACGAAACGGGGAAATATATTTCCACCACAAAGATCGACCATGCCAATACCTTTCATGGCCTCTATCCTTCACTGAACATCAAATACAAAATTTCCTCCCGCACGAACATCCGCGCAGCCGTCACCCGCTCCCTCACCCGCCCGAACTATTACGACCTTGTTCCCTGGAAGGAGATCGAGAGAAGAAGAAAACGGATCAATCAGGGCAATCCCGAACTTGTACAGGAAAGAGCCATCAACTACGATCTGATGGGTGAGCACTATTTTGCTTCCATCGGCCTGTTGTCCGGCGGCGTGTTTTACAAGGATGTCAGGGATGTGCTGTTCGACTACTCTTACGTTCAGCAGGGCGGCGAGTTCGACGGCTATCGCATCAATACCGTGAGCAATGGCGCAAAAGGGCGCATCTACGGTATGGAGATCGCATGGCAGCAGCAGTTCACCTTCCTGCCCGGGGCACTGAACGGTTTGGGTATCTATGCGAACTACAGCTACATCCAGTCCAAACTCACCGTACCAGGCATCACCAGCGAACGGGACATCGCTATGCCATCCATGCGCCCGCATGTGGGCAACCTGTCTCTCACCTATGAGAAATACGGTTTCTCCGCACGGATATCCTCTTATTTCTTTGCTTCCTTCCTCTCCGAAGTAGGGGACGAAGCGGCTCAGGACGAGCATGAGAAAGGGCGTATGCAGCTGGACTTCTCCGCCAGCCAGCAGATCACCCGCAGGCTGAAAGCCGTGCTGAACCTCAGCAACCTGACCCGTGCCAAACGCGGTGATTATCTCGGTTCAAGGGAATATCCGCTGAATACGTATGTAGATGGATGGTGGGGAAGCGCGGGCCTGAGCTTCAGGCTGTAATACGGGCAAAAGAGGTTGTCAGCACTTTTGACAACCTCTTTTCCAAACCTCACAATTATTTAACACGATCAGCACATGCAACGCTGTGTTTTTACTTATCTTGAATATATCATGAAGTTCATTCTTTTCTCTTTGCTCTTTACGGTTTCCCTTTCCGCAGCACAGGCGCAAAAATTCTATCCGGCTGCCTCCGTACCGGACAGGATCGTGCTGACCTTTGCAGGTGATCCTGCACGTACGCAGGCGGTTACCTGGCGTACGGACACACTGACGGAAAAAGGGCTGGCCATGCTCAAACCCGCCAGTCCCCATCCGGGACGCGAGGATTCTACCCTTTTGGTGGAAGCAACATTGGAGAAACTGGCGCTTCCCGGTGCGGAAGCCTTTCATCACACCGCGAAATTCACGGGCCTGCAGCCTTCCACGGCATACATGTATCGCGTAGGGAATGGTGAACAATGGAGCGAATGGCTGCATTTCACTACCGCCGCAGACCAGTTAAAACCCTTTTCTTTCATCTATATGGGCGATGCGCAGAACGATCACAAGGAACTCTGGTCCCGCGCCATACGCGCAGCATATACGCAGGCGCCGAAAGCAGCGTTCTCCCTGCACGCCGGGGACCTTATCAACAGAACGAATACCGACCATGAATGGGGCGAATGGTTTTACGCAGGCGGATGGATCTACGGCATGATGCCCGTGATCGCCACACCGGGAAATCATGAATATTACCGCGATGAACAACGCCGGCTCACGCTCACCAAAAACTGGCGCCCCCAGTTCGCCTTCCCGGAAAACGGGCCGGAAGGACTGGAAGAAGTGGCCTATTACCTGGATTACCAGGGTGTGAGGATCATTTCCATCTGCTCACAGGCTTTCCTGCTGAACAAGGCGGACAGCATCAGCCAGGTGGCTTGGGTGGAAAACCTGCTGCGCAACAATCCGGCCAAATGGACGATCATCACCATGCATCACCCGCTGTATTCCTCTGCAGGCGGCCGCGACAATAAATCGCTGCGCGATGCCTTCCAGCCGATGTTTGACAAATATGGCGTTGACCTGGTGCTGACCGGGCATGATCATACTTACGGGCGGGGCATAGCGGAAAGTTCACCGCAATCCCCGCGTATGCCGTTGAAAGGCCCGGTGTACATCACCTCCGTCAGCGGGCCCAAGATGTATGTGCCTTCGCTGGATAAATGGCAGCAAAGGGCCGCCGCGAACACACAGCTGTACCAGGTCATTGATATGGAGGCAGATCATATCGTGTATAAATGCTACACCGTCACCGGTACCCTGTACGATGCCTTCAGAATAGACAAAAAGAGAGGACAGAAAACGCTGACCGACCAGCAGCCTGCTGCCGTGAAGGAAATGGTGGAACTGCCGCCGGCATATCAGCAAAAATTATCCGCAACGGAAAAACAATCATTCGAACAGAAGAAAGAAACCTATCTGAAACGAAAGCCCTGAACCGTTGAACACAAGAGAGCCGCCGCAGCGAAAGTTGCGGGCGGCTTTTTTTATTTACAGTACTCCGCCAGCCGCTCCGCCGCATATTCCGCGCCGAGCTCCAGCGCACGTTTCCAATCCGCGCAGGCCCCTGTCTTATCACCGCTGTTATACTTCGTATTGCCACGGTTATAATACACCATGGCATTGTCCGGATCGAGGGACAGCACTTTGTTGAAATCTTCGGTGGCGGCTTCGTATTCTCCCGCTTCGTATTTGTTCACCGCGCGGTTGATATAGGCTTCCTTGAATTCGGGAGCCAGTTCAATAGCCTTGTCGTAATCCGCCCGCGCCTGCATGACCAGGTAAAGCGAATCTTTCACAATAGCGCGGGAGTACCAGGAGTTGGGGTTCACATCAAAAATGCGGATGGCGGTATTGAAATTGATGGCGGACGCGCTGTAGTTCTTCTGCTGCCAGGCGCTCATGGCCATATTGAAATATTGTTCCAGCTTGCCCTTGGCCATATCCGGGAATTCATCGTTCCCCGCGCCGGCGAAAGTGCCGTATCCTTCCAGCCGGCAATCCAGCTCAAATCCTTTCACAAGGATATCTATCGCCCAGCAGAGCAGATTGTCCGCATCCACCGGAAATTCATTGCTGACACCCTGCAGCTTCCAAAGTTCATCCTTTGGCGCAACCTCTCCCATCACAAAATCATAATTCGAGGCAAACAGCTGCTTCAGCTGTTCCAGTTGCTCCCGGTCACGGGCCACGAAAGTGAAATCGAACACCGCGAGCGCATACTCCTGGAATCCGCTGTCTTTCAGTTTCTGCCACACTTCCGCGGCATATCGTATCTCTGCATTGAACTGTGTAATGAACTGTTCCTGCGTAAAATATCTTTCCTTCGTCATGGTTGCAAATTTATAAGGATTTGTTTCAACTGCAGCACGGCCTTTTCCATATCTTCCACGGGATAACCGGTGAACCCGAACATCAGTCCTTTCGGATGACCGTATTTTATGGAGAAATCATCTACGGGTTGCAGGATGAGGCCCTGTTTCCCGGCGGCTTTCTCCACATCAGCGGCCAGCATGTCCTTTTTCAGCCAGCCGGTGATATGCATGCCGCTGTCACCCGGTTCCACTTCCAGCCAGGGATGCAGATGCTTCCCGATCAATGCCGTCAATTCATCCTGCAATTTTTTATACAGGATGCGCATTTTGCGCAGATGCCGGGCAAAATGGCCCTCCCGCATGAACCGGGTGATAATGGCCTGATCTATCACGGGGTTCTCCCGGTCGATCGTTGTTTTCAGCATCCTGAACCGCCGCGCCATCTCCAGCGTGGGCAGTACCATATATCCCAGCCGCAATGCAGGGAACAGCACTTTGCTGAAGGTGCCGGTATAGATCACCTGGCCAGCGTCATCAAGTCCTTTCAATGCCGGCACGGGCCTTCCGTTGTAGCGGAACTCGCTGTCATAATCGTCTTCCACGATCCACATTTTCTGCTTTGCCGCCCATTGGAGCAGCTTCAGCCTTTCCGCCAGCGGCAGCGTGCCGCCCATGGGGTATTGATGGGAAGGTGTTACATACGCGAATGTTGCGGCAGGGTATGTTTTGATGGCATGGTCGATATCCAGTCCGTATTGCGTCAGCGGCACGGGGCAAACCCTGCCGCCCCATCTTTCGATAGCCATGCTGGCGCCCCTGTAGCCGGGGTCTTCCATCCAGCATTGATCCCCTTTTTTAATCAGCAGCTGGGCGGACAGGTTGATGGCCTGTCTCGAGCCACTGACGATCAGTATCTGTTCAGGCGAACAGATAATCGAACGGTTGATGCGCAGGTAATCCGCCAGCTCATTGCGCAATGGCGCATATCCCTGTGTATCGCCATAGCCCAGGTGGAGGCTGTGAATGTTGCGGTAAACATCCGCTGCAATGCCCGCCCAGGTTTTGAAAGGAAAATGCGCGAAGGAAGGTATGGAGCTCTGGAACGGCAGCAACGGCTCGATGGAAAAGTCCGGTATATACTCCTCGGTTCCCGGCGTTTCTTCCACCTTCGGCGTTCTGGCCGGAACGATGCCGATCTTTGCGCAAACATAGGTGCCATCCCCTTTCCTGCCCTCCAGGAAGCCTTCCAGGATAAGCTGTTCAAATGCCTGGAACACGCTGTTGCGCGATATTTCCAGTTCCGCGGCCAATGCCCTGGTGGCCGGAAGCCGTTCCCCCTCTTTCAGCTGCCCGCTGAAAATGGCCTGTTTGATCTGCCCGTAAAGTTGCAGGAACAGGGGTTCCGCATCGCGCTTGCGCAATTTCAGGAACGGCAACGGTATCTGCGGAGCGGTTTTGCTCATAATGGCCCCTTTAAAATTGTTAAAAATGGCACTTTCTACAATACCAATATACATTTACTTTTGCTAAAATCATCATGACATGAGAATAGCGCTGATCAGTTACGCGGACCAGGGCAAATATGCCGCGGATTCGGTAGAGGACGAAGAGGGCCTGCTGCTGGCTCAGCTCCGGGCTTCCGGCCTGGATGTGCATCGTGAGGTATGGACGGACAAAAGGGTCAACTGGTCCGCCTACCAGCTGATATTGCTGAAATCCCCCTGGGATTATTTCGAAAAGTATGCCGCTTTCTGCAAGTGGCTGGATAAAATAAAAGCGCTCGGCATCCGTATGCTGAACCCCTATCATATTGTGAAATGGAACAGCGACAAACATTACCTGCAGGCGATCGCCGTTGCGGGTTTGAAAGTGATCCCTTCCGCCATCGTTGAACGGGGAGAGCTGCCATTGCTCTCCTCATTTTTTTATGAATTCGGGTGTGACAAGCTGATCGTAAAGCCCTGCGTAAGCGGCGGAGCAAGGCATACCTATACCGTTACGCCGCAGAACCTGGCGGAGCATCAGGCGCGGATCACGGAGCTGTTAAAAGAAGAGGCGTTCATTGTTCAGCCTTACATGACGGAAATAGAAACAGCGGGGGAATGGTCTTTCATTTTTCTCAACGGAAAGTTCAGCCATAGTGTAGTGAAGAAACCGAAGACCGGTGATTTCCGTGTACAGCCGTATTTCGGCGGCACCACTGTAGCCGCGGTACCGGCGGAGGAGCATATTGCCAGCGCCGCTGTTTATGTGGAACGGTTTGCCAAAGGATGCCTGTATGCACGGGTAGATGCCATCCTGATAAACGAAGAACTGCATTTAATGGAACTGGAGCTGATAGAGCCTTACCTGTTCCTGGGCACAGATCCCGAAGGTTATCAAAAATATACGGAAGCATTGCAAAACCTCCTTCTTCATGTTACCATCTGATCAACTGTTCATTTTCATCATGGCGGCTTTCATCATGGTTATCACACCCGGGCCGAACATGATCTATCTTGTTTCCCGGTCTGTTACGCAGGGTAAAAAGGCCGGCGTTATTTCCCTGCTGGGTGTGGCCTGCGGGTTCCTGTTCCATATCGTGCTGGTATCATTCGGGCTGTCCGCCCTGTTGCTGACGGTACCTTTTCTGTACACTGCGCTGAAAACGGCGGGCATTCTCTATCTGCTTTATCTCGCCTGGGAAGCGGTGAAACCCGGCAGCCGCAGCGTGTTTGAGACACGCCGGGAGTTGCAGGCGGACAAGCCGGCAAAACTCTTTGTCATGGGGTTGCTCACCAATGTCCTCAACCCGAAGGCGGCCGTGTTCTACCTGTCCTTTTTCCCGCAGTTCATTCGGCCGGCTTACGGGGATGTGCTTTTTCAAAGCCTCTTCCTGGGGATGACGCAACTGACTGTCAGTTTCATCGTCAACTTCATCATCATTATGCTGGCTGCTAAAGTGAAGGGAATGTTTGCGCAAAATCCGCGCTGGATAAAGGTGCAAAAATGGTTCATGGCCAGCGTGCTGACCGGGCTGGCGGTGAAGATGGCGCTGGATAAAGGAAAATAGCCACTTTTCAGCGGCTATTTTCAAAATGCGGCAGGACGTCAATCATTACCTGATCTGGTCCGCAATATCTTTCCAGGAATAATAATGGAACACTTTTCCGTTGCTCATGGCTACAAACAACCCCTGCGGGAATTTGCTGCCCAGCGGCACTGCCGTCACTTCCGACCCGTCGCTTTCGATGGTGGATACCGGTACTTCCGCCAGCAGGGGATGCTCATTCCCTTCGCGGGGATAGACCATGAAAGTATTGTTCTGCTGGTTGGACACCAGGATGTAACCGGTGGAATCCGTCAGCGGATAGATGGATATGCCTTCATGGTCCGATACAAAACCTTCCTTTCCAAAATGTGCCAGCTCGGTATTGTCCTGCTGATCCGGATCGGCTTTGTATTTGCGGATGCCTACGGTTTCATCTGAACAATACACATATCCCAGTTGATTGTCCACCGCTATCGCTTCTATCTCCTTTTTCCCGCTGTACTGGCCGAATTTGCGCACCAGCGCGGCTTTCACTGCGCCTTTACCATCATCTTCCAGCCGGTATTGCCAGAGATAATTTTCAACGGGCCCGGATTTACGGCCTACAATGGCAAAGATCGCACTGTCCGATGGTCTTTTGTACAAAGCAATGCCCATCGGGTCACGTTCGGTTTCACCGGTGAAGACCTCTATGCCGCCATTATCGAGCGGAAGCAGGTCCGGCAGCGAGAAAATGCGTATCCTGTTTGTTTCTCTTTCGGTGAGCACGGCGATGTCTACCGGGGCGCCATTGAGCAGGAGGCCATAGGCGATATCCACATTATTCGGGCGCTTCAGTCCGGGTACTTTTTTCACGATCTTTCCCTCCAGGTCAAAAGCGTAGAGTCCTCCGTCCGTATCCTTATCCGTTCCGATGATGAGGCTTTTCATGCTATCCGCCGGGTTGATCCAGATGGCGGGATCATCTGTGTCATGCCCCACCTGTTCTGTGATCACCGCGGGTTTCAGGGCGTTTTCCTTTATCGGGGCTTTGCCGCTGTCGCAGGCACTGATCAAAACGATACCACTCAGTAGAATACTTATATTTTTCAACATATTGCTTTATTGTTTACAGGTCAAATTTAAAACCGACGTTATAACGCGGGCGGTAAAACTCCGCCTGCATGGTGCGGGAGGAAACTCCCTGGTAATAACGCAGCGGCTGGTTGGTCAGGTTATTGGCTTCTGCGAACATCCGCAGGTGCTTTGTGAATTTGTAGGAAGCATTGGCATCCAGGAAGAACTGCTGATCATAGTAGGCGTCATCAAAGTCGGAACCGCCCAACTCATCCAGATAGGCCGCGGCATAGTTGCCGGAAAGACGGGCTGTAAAGCGGCTGTTCTCGAATGAGAGGGATGCATTGAACATATGCGGCGCGGTGCCGGGCAGTGTCACACCGGTGCGTTTTTCGCCATCACCGTTGTACACACCGTCTGCTGTGGATTTGGTGTAGGTATAGTTCACATACACACCGAAACCTTTGGCGAATCCCGGCAGGAAGTCCAGCTGCCGCTGCAGCGCCACTTCAAACCCGTAAACCTTTACGTTATCGCCGTTGCGGGCCTGCTTGTAGGTCCAGCGTTCTCCTGCCGGCACAGGGTTCTGCAGGCCGGGGAAGTCTGCCGTGAATTTCTCTGTGGAATACTGAAGATCGCTGTAGGTGTAAATGAAATCGCGGATGCTCTTGTAAAATACACCACCGGAGAGAATGCCCACGGAGCTGAAATAATGTTCCGCCATCAGGTCGAAATTCCAGGCATAAGCCGCTTTCAGTTCCGGGTTGCCGGCGCTCAGCTCTTCATCATCCAGTATGCTGCTTACAAAAGGCGTGATATCGTAGTAGTTCGGGCGGGCAATAGAAGTGGTGGCGGCAAGGCGCAGGATGAAATTATTGGTTACATCGTATTTAAAGCTCAAACCGGGCAATACATTGAGGTAGCTGTTCTGCACATCCCGCTGGCCGGCCAGCTCTTCTTCTTCCTCCACGATATTGCCTGTATAATCGATATGCGTGTTTTCCAGCCGTACTCCGGCGATCATGGAGAGTTTGGACGTCAGGTCCTGGTCCCAGCGTACATAACCTGCAACGATCCTTTCTTTGGCGGAAAAGTTCACGGCCAGGTATTCGGAAGGTTCGTCACTCGCTTCAAACAGGCTGGTATTGGTCAGCTGCTGGCTGCCGAGGAATTTATTGGAGATGAAAGTGCCGGGCACATACTTGCCTCCGGCCTGGAAGTCCTTGCTATCCCACAATACGGTAGGCATGGCGGCCATATTGCCGAAAGGCGTCAGCGGCTCATATTCGTAGAATACGTTCTCGCGTTTTTTATCTTTCAGGCGCAGTCTTCCTCCTACGCGCAGGCGGCCTTTCTGGTCCGGCAGGATGCTGAAGGGAAAGCGCAGGTTCGCTTTCATGCCCAGCTCGTTCTCGCGGGTGAAGTCGTGGTTCTCCGACATGGACTTGAACACGAAATCACTGTTGGCAGCGCCCGGTGCGCTCGCAAAGGGATAACGCGGATCGGCATAATTCAGGGTGATGGGTACATCCTCATTTTCATATTCGATATACCGTTCATTGGGCCGGTCTTCACTGGCGGATGAAAAGCTGATACCCCAGTCGAGGTCCACCTTGCTGCCCAGCAGGTGCTCTCCGCGCAGGGAGTAGTTCTGTACACGCTGATCTTCCAGCCTTCTGTTTTTATTCCGGTTATTATCAATGCCGCCTTTGGTTTCGCGGCTGAGGCTGCCGGTAAAACCCGTGATCTGGTCGTTGGCACCGTATTCCGGTTCGATATCCTTTAATTCGTGGCGGTAGCGGTTCTCGCGGTCATCGCGCCAGTTGTACATCGCGTTCAGGTAGATGGTGTTGGAGGTGTTGATCTTGTAATCGAGCGCGGCAGAAAGGCTTCTGCGGATGCGCTGTACATCGTATTTGCGGATCTGCACTTCTTCCGTGTACACATTCCCGAAATCATCCTGGGCCCATACGGCTTCCACATTATCGGAACCGTAATCATTATTGTTATAGGAAGCGCTGATCACTGCACCGAGCTTGTTCTGAAAGAAGCGGTTACCCAGCACCAGCGAACCGTTATAGAGCGGTTTGCTGCGGATGGGATTGTAGCCGCTGGACAAAGTGGCGGAGAGGCGCGGGCCATTCGGCGCGGCACGGGTGATGAGGTTTACGGCGCCGCCGATGGCGTCTGCATCCATATCCGGAGTGAGGGTTTTGTTCACTTCGATTGTTTGCACCATGTCCGAAGGGATCAGGTCCATCTGCACGCGGCGGTTATCGCCTTCGGCAGAAGGGATGCGGTCGCCGTTGAGCATCACGGAGTTCAGTTCCGGGGCCAGGCCGCGGATGATGATATTACGCGCCTCGCCCTGGTCGTTCTGCATGGTGATGCCGGGAATACGCTTGATGGCATCCCCCACGTTGGCATCCGGGAAACGCCCGATCTGGTCCGCAGACACAATATTGGTGATATTGGGATTGTTCTTCTGCTGGTTCAGCGCTTTGGCCTGCCCCCGCAAACGATCGCCCAGCACGATCACTTCCTTGCCGGCGATACCGCCCGCATTCAGCTGCAAATTCACCGATGTGTTTTTGCCGGCCTGCACCGTCACCTCCTGCGTTATCTTTTCATAACCGATATAGGTGATCTCCAGTGTATAACTCCCGGCCGGCACACCGAGGAATTCAAATTTGCCCTGCTGGTTGGACACCGTATAGTGGTTGCCCGGTTTCAGTTTCAGGGTAGCGCCCGGCAGGGATAATTGCTGGTTCTTATCCATTACGTGACCGGTAACAAGACCGGTGCCCTGTCCAAAGCACAGCATGCTGAGGCAGGAAAAAAGGATTGCTGATAAAATTGTTTTCATTCGGTTCGGTCGTTTTGTTTCGACGAAGCAAAGGTGTTGTTGCCGGGGCTGGATGTCAAATTCCGGGCGTGAACAAAAAGGAAACAGCGGTTAACGGGGCGTGAACAAAGGGGCAACAACATACCTGCAAGTGATTGATTATCATTAAATATCATCGTTACAAAATGTCCGTTAAGAAAATGTTACGCCGTTACAAGGCAGTGGTTTGCGGCGGCGCGAGGGAAGCATTTTCAATGGTAATTTTTATATGGATTGAATAAATGCCGTCAGGCTTTCGCCCTGCGGGAGGTTCAGTTTTTTACGAAGGCGGTAGCGCACCACCCGCAGGCTGTCCTGCGAGATGTTCAGCAAAGTGGCGATATCCCCTGAACCGATATTCATTTTCAGCAGGGCCACGAGGCGGAGGTCGTTGGCGGTCAGGTGGTCGCAGTATGCTTTCAGGCGGTCGAAGAAGGATTGGTGCACCTGCTCGAATATCCCCCTGAATTCGTCCCAGTGCTGATCGTGATTAAAGTTGTGGTTGATCTGGAGCTGCAATTGCTTCAGTTGCTTTTTCTGATCTCGTTTATCATCCCGCACCATTTGTTCGAGCTGGTTGTGCACTTCTTCCAGCAGCTGGTTCTTGCGGATGATGTGGAGCGTGTGGGCGCTCAGTTCTTTTGATCTCAGCTCCAGTTCCTGTTTGAGGTTTTGCTCCAGGGCTTCGCGATGTTCGAGTGCGCTGCGCATCTGTTCCTGTTCGCGCAGATGGAGCAATTCCGCATTCCTGATCTTGAGGCGCTGGCGGCTGATCACAAGCAATGCGAGGGCCACCAGCAGCAAGCCCAGGATAACGATGGCCACGGTAGCTTTCCGGGTATTCCGCAGGTTTTCTATCTCCCGGTCTTTCTTTTCCATATCGTACATGGTTTGCAGGAGCGCCAGTTGTTTGCCGCTTTCGGTGGAGTAGATGTCCAGCAGATGGAAGCGGCTCAGCTCGAGGTATTGGTAGGCGCTGTCCGGTTGCCGGAGGAGGTGGAAGCCTTTGGCCATATCGCGGTAGGCGCTGCTCAGCTGGTATTGCTCACTGGTCTCCCGGGCAAGCGCTACGGCCAGGCGCGTTTGTTCCAGCCCTTCGCGGTAGCTGCCTGTTTTGCGCAGTATATCGCCGAGGTTGTTCAGTATCTCGATCTTCGCCAGGCTGTCCGTATTCAGTGCCAGCGCATGCCCGAAGTAGTATTGCGCGGAATCGTACTGTTCCAGGTCTTCATGAATGCTGCCCAGGTTCTCAAATATTTTGGCCATGCCGCCGCGGTCGGCAATTTGTCCGTATCCGCCGAGGGCCATCCGCTGGAAATAGAAAGCGCTGTCGTACAACTGTTGTTTTTCGTAGAGATGGCCGATCTTGCCATAGGTCACAGCCAGGCCCGCGTTGTTGCGTTGCTGCCGGTAGATCCGCAGCGCTTCGTCGTATTGCGGGCGGGCCAATGCCGGCTGGCGGTTATAATAATACAAGGTACCGATGTCATTGAGGTTTTCGGCCAGCAGCATATGCTGCCGGGTTTCGCGGAAGAGCGTTCCCGCCTGCAGGTGGTAATCCAGGGCCTGGGGGTAATGCCCGAGGTGATAGCAGATGCGGCCCATCTGGCGGAGGGCCAGTGCGGCGGCTGTTTTGTCCTTTGCCCGGCGGTAAGCTTCTTTTTGCGCCATAAAAGCCGAGTCCGAAGCCGCCTGTTTGCCGAGATTGCTGAAAACCAGGGCAGGTTCCTGTTGCGCCTGCAGGGTTGTAACGGCCAGCAGGAAGATGGTGGTGATAAAAACAACGCTCCGAATCATGACGCAAAGGAAGGGGTTTAATGTTATGTTAGTGTTAAGCAAAAGAAAACCGCCCCCGTTTCCGGAAGGCGGTCTCTCTATTATTGATCAACAACAGGTTGCCGTTATTTCAGGTCAACCGGTATAAAGATGAGGGGCGTAGGCAGGCAGGATGCTCCCGGTGGGGAGTAGGTGAGTTTTATCGTTTGTTCTTCCCCGTTAGCGGCCGGTTCGAACACCTGTATCAGGATGGCTTCGGGAGCTGCTTTTGTTACCAGGCGGTCCGCCGGCAGCTGAATGATCCCTTCGCTGAATTTCCCTTTGCTTACGACCATGGTATTGGCCATACCGCCGCACCATTGGTTATTGCCGCTGCGGGAGTTCCAGGTCACCAGTGCCAGGCCTTTGCCGTCCGTGCTTTTCCATTTCATTTCTATGTTGTACATCACGCCGTAGTTACCGGCAAGCTTGGCGACCTCCGGCCTTCCGTCCATTTTTCCTTCCACCCAGGGATCTTTATCGCCATCCGCCAGGATGATCTCCATTGTGCCATTTCTGGTATCGTAAACGGAATCCGTGATCACGCGGTAATTGCTTACGCCGAATACGCCCCGGCCGGCGTTCTGGCCTTTGGGGGGAATGACGTTGGTGATGCGTTGCAGGGCTTTGGGGCCGCTGGTCTTCAGATCGGTCTGAATAACGCTGATCTCGCCCGGCTGGTCGATCACAAACTCGTAAAAGCCATGCACCAGCTCATCATACTTCACCACGTTCTTTTCCAGTTGCTCATCGATAGCTATAGCCTGACCGGGTTTTACGGTACGGACCTTCTTTTGCGGTGTTGATGCAAAATAATCCGCCAGGCCCTGTTTCCCGATCTGGTAATAATTGGTGCTGGGTTTTTGCGAGGCATATTTCAGCATGCGGATGTGCATGTTTGCCGTGCCGGTATTTTTGATAACCGCGGTAATGCGGCGGTCGATCTTCTCCGGCTCCTTTACGCCGTTGACATTATACACATACAACCTTACAGCGCCGGGCTGTACTGCTTCGTGCAGCGCAATACCCTCGGGAATGCGGATATACTCGGGATCGTCCGCGATCAGGTACTGCGGGCCCGGCATCACTACCTTCCGGTATGGGATATCCGGGATCTTTTCGGTCAAAAAGCCCGGCAATTCTACGATGCTCCCCTGTTTCGTACGAAGGATAGCGCTGTTCAATTCCGGTTTCAGCTCCTGCGCCTGTGCGCCCAGTGATATCATGGTAAAAGCGAACAACAGCGGCTTCCAGTTTGGTTGTTTCATTTTATGCTTGTTAAGTTGACAATCTGTATGAACGTGGTAATTGAAGGAATTTAAAATACTCGTCAAACTTAATAATAATTTTTATTAATTAACTCATGTTTTTAAATAAATTATTTAATTTCTTCCCCCAAAGGGAGGAAGGTGACGCATGCAGAAATCAAGTATTATTATTTATCTTTATGTGAAATATTCGATCATCCGGATGCGGGCAGCAAAAACCCGGCCTGCATCCCTGTAGAAAAGAACTATCCTAACCTATGAGGCCTCTTGCATTAACTGCACTGGCAGTTATTTTATTCTCCATATCGCTGCCTGCAAGAGGCCAGTCCCCCCTACCATTGAACCAACCGGACTCCATGAGCTTTGCCATGAAGGAAGGCGCCTACCTGGGGTTCCGGCAAGTGAACCTGAGCATGGGGGAGATCGGCTTTGAGGTGCTGGTCATCAGTAACCTGAAGGGAAGGTCGGACGCCCGGCTGGAATTCCGGATAGACCAGCCGAAAGGGCGGAAAAGCAGGCGTATTGGTACGCTCCGCATCCCTGACACCGCGGATACGACCTATGCGATCAAACTGCAGGGAAACCTGCGTAACGCCATGGGCGTGCATGACTTGTACCTGGTCGCCAAAGGCAGCGGAGCCTTCAGCATTACCGGTTTTTCCTTTATCCCCAACTGGTGGCGGATAGATTGAGCAGCTTACAATCAATCATCCCGTTGACTTCCGTCATCGTCAGACCTTTTGCTCCCCCGTACCTTCACATCATGAAGCCGGTATGATTAAATAGTCATTAAAGGCTCCATCTGACCCGTAAAGATTACATATGAAAAAGATCATAGCTGCCCTTGACGGCCTGAGGCTTAATCAGACCACCATACAAACCGCCATAACACTGGCCGGAGATATTAAGGCCCACCTGGTAGGCATTTTCCTGGATGACTTCACCCGGAATAGCTTCAGTATGTACGAGGTAATAGAAGGCGGGGAATTCTCGGAGAAAAAACTCCGGAAGCTGGCGGAGAAAGACCGGCAGATCCGGGACCTGGCCGTGAAGGATTTCGAACTGGCCTGCCAGGAAGCCGGCATCCAGTATTCCGTACGCCGGGATACTGCTATCGCCCTGCAGGACCTGCTGAAGGAAAGCATTTATGCGGACCTCCTGGTGATCGGTTCCCGGGATTCATTCAGCCGGATAGAGGAACCACCGCCCGCCAGGTTCCTGCGGGACCTGCTGTCAGCAGTGCAATGCCCCGTGCTGGTAACACCTGAAAAATATACGCCCATCAAAAAAGTGGTGATGCTGTATGACGGCGCACCGGCTTCCGTATTCGCCATCAAGATGTTCACCGGCATTATGCCCCGGGAGTTGCCGGTAGAGGTGATCACCGTAAAGGACGACAATCTGCACCTTCCGGAAAACAAACTGATGAAGGAATTCATGAAACGGCATTGCCCCCGTGCCACCTACAAAATACTGAAAGGGGAAGCGGAAAAGGAAATACAGCACCATCTGCTGGAAGAAAGCCCCGGTTCATTGATCGTACTGGGGGCCTATCAGCGCAGCGCCGTTTCCCGCTGGTTCAGGGAGAGCATGGCCGATGTACTGATCAGATCGCTGGAATCCCCGCTTTTTATAGCGCATAACAAGTAATAAGAAGAAGACGATGCAAAAGAGGAGAAATTACTTAAAAGTACTGGAACAACTAAAACTGGAAAATATTCAACTGAAGCAAAGGCTTACCAACGCCTTGAAACTGGATACCACAAAGGATTTTCTGGATAGAGCGGAATACCTGCAATTGCAGTTCCTGCAAAATGACCAGGCACTGGCGCTGTTGCATCACGACCTGGTGATGCTGTATCAGCAATATAAGCCTAATGGTATACAGATGGAAACCCTGGAGCAGGACCTTTTAAGAATGAAGCAGGAGCTGGAACACATTAAGGTGCTGTGCGGTGATCTGCCGGATAGCAGCTAAAAACGGCGGACGGAGGCCATAGCAGCAAGCGCTGCCAGTGAGCCGGCCGGCATATCCCGCTCAGTTCACCATTTCTTTGAGGCGTTTCCGTTCCAGCAGCAATATCTCCCCTTCCCGGATATTGATCAGCTTTTCATCCCTGAAATCCCCCAGTGTGCGGATCAGTGATTCTTTGGCAACGCCTGCTACCGCTGCCAGGTTATCCCGGCTGATATCAATGCTGAAGGAATCGCTGTTATCCGTATTATATTTCTTGTCCAGCACCAGCAAAGCGTCAGCCACTTTCTTCCGCAGCGAGTTATAGGCAATCCCCAGCAGCTGTTCTTCTTTCTCCACCATGTTTTTTGTGAGCAGCTGCATGAACTTCCGCAGCACAGCGGCATCGCTGTTGATCAGGTCTTCAAAATCCGTTTTCGGGATCAGCGCCAGCTCGGCATCTTCCATGGCCTCGGCACTTTCCTGATAGATCCTGGACTCCAGCAAAGTGGTGTAGCCGAGATAATCGCCTTCATTATACAGGCCGGTGATCAGTTCTTTACCGTTATCATGCCGTTTATAGGTTTTCACTTTGCCCCGCAGTACAAAATAAAGGTAGGAGGCGTGGTTCCCTTCCGTGTACACGACCTGTTTCTTTTTATAGGTATTGGTGTTCCGCTCTTCCTTCAGCGCCGCCAGCTGATCACGGCCGGTGGCAACGGACAGCAGGGAATTGAGCCCGCCCAGCCCTTCGGACAACTCTTCCCTCAGCAGGGCCGCTTTTTTAATACGGCTTTCTATGGCCTGCAGCAGTTCCATGGCATCGAAGGGTTTGGTAATGAAATCATCCGCCCCCATTTCCATACCCTTCCGCATATCCGACCGCTCGGTCCTGGCCGTCAGAAAGATAAATGGCGTGCTGTGCAATGCATTCCGCTTGTGCAGCATATGCAGTACGCCGTACCCGTCCAGCACCGGCATGGTAATATCGCAGATGATCAGGTCCGGTTTATGCTCAAAGGCCATGTGTACCCCCTGCATGCCATCTGCGGCGGTCAGCACTTTGTAGTTGGCCATTTCCAGTATCTCGGCGGTATTTTCCCTGATATCCGGGTTATCTTCTATAAGAAGGATAGTGTTCATATCGGTTCGTCAGTTTTTAAAGTCACGGTAAAGGTGGTGCCCTTGTTTTCCTCGCTTTCGCAGGTGACGGCGCCGTTCATCAGCTCCGCATATTTGGCAACGATGTGCAGCCCCAGGCCTGTGCCCTGTATATTCGTTACGTTGGAACCGCGGAAAAAGCGCTCGAAGAGATGCTGCCGGTCTTCCGGGGATATCCCCAGGCCTTCGTCTTTTACCTGTACCATAAAACGGCCGGGGGCATTTTCGGTACGCACCCGGATCGTGGAGTTTTCCGGCGAGAACTTGATGGCGTTGGACAGCAGGTTGAGCACAATATGCTTCAGCAGCCCCTGGTCCAGATGCAACATCTGATCCCCGCTATGCACATAGTCGATCTCCTGCTGCTTTTTGCCCAGCTCCTTCATTTCATGTACGATACCTGTAATATGTGCTTCCACATTGAATGTGGAAAGCCGTACCTGTATCTTCCCTTCTTCTATCTTGCCGACGGAGAGAAAATCGTTGAGGATATCCGTCAGCATATTGACGGAAGACACGATACGCTGGATGTGCTTCTCCCGCTTGGGCTGCTCATCCGTATGTTCGTATTTGGAGATCAGGAAAATGGAGGACAGCACTGTGCTGAGGGGCGTTCTGAACTCGTGGGAAGCCAGGGACACGAACCTTGATTTCAGTTCGTTCAGCTCTTTCTCCTTTTTCAAGGCATTGCGCAGTTCCGTGTCTTTTTTCTCGATCTCCCCCATTTGGCGGTTAAGCCGGGAGACCATTTCCGAAAGGCTTTCCGTACGCTCCGCCACTTTCTGCTCCAGCGCGGCATTCAATTCCTTCAATGCATTTTCGGATTCCTTTCTCAGGGAGATATCGCTCACGAAGGCCACCACATATTGGCCGTCTTGTGTCTTATTTGTGCCGAGGCTGATCTCTACGGGAAATTCCGATCCGTCTTTCCGTGTGGCAAACAGATCGAAGCCAATGCCCATCGGGCGGCTGTGCGGGTGCTGGTTGAACTTTTCACGATGATGTACATGGCGATGCCCGTATCGCGCGGGAATCAGCTTTTCCACCTTCTGCCCGATCAGTTCATCGCGGGTATAACCAAATTGTTTCAGCAGAAAAGGATTGGCCAGCACAATACTCCCCGAAGGGTCTGTAACGAGGATACCGAGTGTGGCATGATTGAACAATACATCAAACCCGATATGACCATTTTCATTGACAGCTTCCATGAAACCAAATCTACATTTTTTTTTATCGTGACGGGCCTCATATATAAAAAAAAACGCCGGAGAAGAATCTGCGGCGCTATCCGTATCTTATGAAAACACTAAAAGACAATTTGTATGCCCGATAGTGCAAAGATGGTCATTCAACGGGATAGAAAAGCTGATGAGGATCATCAGGGAAGATGATATTCCTTACATATGCTGCCGCTGCCACTTTCTTTCAATAGAACCGGGCGGCTTTTTTCAGGATACTGCCGATGGTCCTGAACGGGGGCGGCTTGTCCGGATCGATCATCATGATCTTCATTTTTGCCCGGGCTTCCTGGATCAGCAGAGGGTGATCGATCCGGTGGCCCTGTACAATGCCGATGTAAGGCTGCTGTGTCTTTTTATGCATCCAGAGATAGCAGAACATTTTGCCTTTATAGCAGAAAACAGGCATTTTGTACTTCCATTCTTCGGTGATGCGGGCATCAAACTGCAGGATGTATTGTCTTAGTGCTATAAGACAGCCTTTGGCAGGCTCTTCTTTGTAATGATAAAATGCGTCTATGTCTGCTTTCATGGAGAAGGGGATTTCCCGCAAGATAATGGCTTTCCGGAAGTTATGCTACAGTGTTGTTACGGGAAAGCGGCCTTCCCGCGGGATGTTTGCATTACAGCCCGTTCTTCTCCCGCCATGCGGCCTGCAGCTTCGGAGGCGCGGCGCCATACCAGGCGCTTTGAATGGCGTTGGAAAGCATCGCTTCCTCCACTTTTTGCAGATCAACGGTGGTCCAGCCCTGCCGCCCCCAACCGCCTTCAACGGGGAAGAAGCTTTCACTGTCCGCCTGGCAGAAAGCCGCCTGCTCCTGCGGGGTAAAGCCAAAATTGGCGCGCCGCTCCTGCTCCCTCAGCGTGGTGAATATCTTCCGTTTGGTCCGGAAAGCCGGGTGGCCCCAATGCAGCACTTCCTCCACTTCAGGGAGAGAAAGGCAGATCCGGCGGAATGTGTTGACAGTGACCATATCGCAAAGGTAAACATCCGCCGGCCATCCGGAATTGTAAGAATGCGACATTGATCGTAAATTGGTTGGAAATATCCTGATAGATGAAACGTGTTAAAGCATGGCAGTCCCCGAATTTCCGGGATGGCATTTTCCAGAACCAGTCCCCCACCAGCCTGATGTCCCCGGATGCATCGTATTTCAGGCTTTTGCTGAAGTTCTTCAGCAAAAGCAGCACGGTTTATCCCCCGGAACCGTTGCCTGCCGTGCGGACGGACCTGAAGGCCCTGCCGGCCGGGAACCCGGTCATCGTGTGGTTCGGCCATTCCTCCTACCTCATTCATCACAATGGTTTCAATATCCTGGTAGACCCTGTGTTCAGCGGGTACGCCTCCCCTTTTTCCTTTCTGGTGAAAGCCTTTCCCGGCTCAAACATCTATACGGTGGACGATCTCCCGGAAATCGACCTGCTCATCATCACCCATAATCATTACGATCATCTGGACCAGCAGACCCTGCGCCGGCTGCAGCACCGGGTCAGGAACGTTCACACCGCGCTGGGCGTGGGGAAAGACCTCGTAAAATGCGGGATAGCGGCCAATCTCATTACGGAAATGGACTGGTGGGATACGGAGGAAGTGGATGACGGCATTTCGTTAACGGCAACGCCCGCACGGCATTTTTCCGGGCGGGGGCTTAAACGCGGCGGATCGCTCTGGGCCTCCTTCGTGCTGCAACTGCCCGGAAACCGGATATATATCGGCGGGGATTCCGGGTACGACAGTCATTTCAAAGTCATCGGCGAAAAATACGGCCCATTCGACCTGGCGCTGCTGGAAACCGGGCAGTATAATCCCGACTGGCCGTACATCCATATGAGCCCGGAAGAGGCAGTGCAGGCGGCGCTGGACCTGGATGCCAACATCATGCAGCCGGTGCACTGGGGCAAATTCGCCCTGGCCTACCATCCCTGGAACGAGCCGGCCACGCGTGTGGTAGCCGCCGCGGGAGCACAGGGAATGAAGATCACTACGCCCCGGATCGGGGAACCGGTGATCCTTCGGGACAATACGCCTGATGAACGCTGGTGGGAGAATTTGAAAACTTTTGGAAATTTGAAATAATGCGCTACATTTGCACTCCCTAACACGGAATGCCCAGATGGCGAAATTGGTAGACGCACTGTGTTCAGGTCGCAGCGCTCGCAAGGGTGTGCTGGTTCGAATCCAGTTCTGGGCACCTTACTGGAAAAGTCGTAAATCTCTCGGCTTTTCCAGTTTTTTTTCTCCCCTAACGCTTTATTGATCAGGTAGATACATTGGACGACCGCGTTGATCCGCGTAGTTCGAAAACCTGTACCGTGAAACACCAGATTTTCCGGGTAAATCGAACTGATCAACCGCTTTTTCTTTTCTGCATTTGCTTTTTCATAAGCTTCATCCAGTTTGCATAATGTAAGGATGCCTTGTTTAAGCAGGCCGTTCACGTCATCGCGTTGCGTGGCAATAGTGGATAGCTGGCTTTCCAGTGCGGCCAGCTCATCGTTGTATTTCTTTTTCAGGATGCGGAAGTCGTCGGCATCAATATCCTCCTTTATAAGCAACTCCCTAGCCTTGTTCATGGCAGTTTCAGTGGCGCGTATCTTTTTCATGATCTCCGATTTACCTGTGGCTCCCGCCTGCATCTTCTTCCGGTATTGCTCGTATATGATGGTTTGGTACAGCCCGGCTATTTCCTGTTTTGGAATGTATTGGGTTAATTCACCTTTCAGGCGATCTTCCACCAGTTCCGTTCGGAAGCGCACACCACAACGGGCATTGCAATGATAATAGGTATAATAGGCGCTGTATCCTTTGGATTTGCTGGCGGTAAGCAGCTTGCCGCATTGGGGACAACAGAGGATACCCCGCAATGGAAATTCTTCCCTTGTGACGATCTTCGGGCGGTAGGTATCCCTGCTCCGGCCATCGATCACGTCCTGTACCCGGTTGAACAGGTCTTCGGAGATCAATGCCTCATGCTGGCCTTTCACAAAACAGCTTTCCTCATCCTTATATTTAGGAACGAAAATCTTCCCGCAATACACCGGGTTACGGATGATTGACCAGAAGTGCGCACGGCATATATTCAACCCTTTTTGCTTTGCCTGCTGGTACACCTGCAAAGTGTTGAAGCGGCCTAAGGACAGTTCTTCAAATGCCCATTTCATAATATCAGCCTCCGGTTCTTTGATAGCGATGTACTTTCTGCCTTGTTCGGTGATGCGGTTGGCATAACCCACAGGCGCCTGTCCCATCCAGCGGCCTTCCTTTCTGGCACGGCGCATGCCGTGCAGGGTATTCAGCGCCCGGCGGTCATTCTCTACCTCCGGAGCGGCGAGATAGAAGGCCAGCATCATTTTGTTTTCCGGTACGGTGAGGTCCAGCGGTTGCTCAATGGCCTGTGGTTCCACGCCAGCCTTGTAGAGCAGGCTGATCATCTGGTAGGCATCCCCGGCATTACGGCTGAAACGATCCCATTTGGTGAACAGCACCAGGTCAACTTTGTTACGTTTGCGCCTGTAATCCAGCAACAGGTTTTGCCATTCCGGGCGGTTGAAAGTTTTGGCTGAATGATCCTCAAAAACAATGCGACGGATCAGGAAGGATTTCAGTTCACAATATTTTCTCAAACGCTCTTCCTGATCGCGTTGAGAATAGCCTTTTTCAGCCTGTTCATCTGTACTGACACGGATATAAAGGTCAACAGTTTTCATAAGTCTTCTCTTGTAAATAATTATCGATCATAATGTCGGCAATATCCCGTAAAAAATCGAGCATAGCTTCCGCTTGATGCAGGGACATTTCCATACCTTGTTCCTTTAGCATCACCTGTACTTTTCCTGCCGTAATTTTTCCTTCATCCGCGTAATCCATCCTGCACCTTTTGTTATCTTGTTCAACCCGTTCATTACACCTGTCAGCAGCCCTTTAACCGGAGCTGATGAAAGAAGAAAAGAAGTTCTCTTTCGCAATAAAATTGTGTGGGATGATGGTGCAGCAAATACGGGTATGCTATCAAAAGCTGGAAGGAAAACTGGGAAGAACTAACCGTTTTCTTCGACTTCCCCATTGAGGTCCGTCAAATCATTTACACTACAAACCTGATCGAAAACCTTAATGGAAAGATCAGGAAATACACTAAAAACAAACTCTCTTTCCCCACGGATGAAGCGGTGCTTAAATCCGTTTACCTGGCCTTACGGGAGGTGACAAAGAAATGGACTATGCCTATTAGGAACTGGGGCGTTGTCCTCCATCAGTTTTTAACTATTTTTGAAAATAGAATCAAGTTATAGGTACAAATACGAAACTCCGATTTTTGAAACTTACACAGTTAATGAGATAGTGCCTAAATATATCTACTAACATTATTACATCTTATCTTTAATTCTTTCCCGATGTTGTTTTCCCCATTTCTCCATAGCTACCAAAACTTCAGTAACACTATTACTATATTCCGTAAGTGTATATTCTATTCTTGCAGGATAATCATCATAGACTTTTCGGGAAACTAACAGATTTTCTTCCAGATGCCTTAATTCTTTCGATAAAACACGATTTGTAATTTTCGGAATTGATTGCAAAATTTCGTTGAAGCGATTGTGTCCGTTATAAATAGAAATGATAATAGGCAGTTTCCATTTACCGCCAAGTACAAAATGTGTGTCTTGCACAAATTTTATTTTATCCTGAAAATTCCACTCTTCTTCTTTTCTAAGCTCTTTCATTTTAAGTATCCTTTTGTATACAGGTAACAAAAGTATATCTTTTTGTGGATACTTTTGTTGAAGACAAATAAAAATTGATAAGGATGAGTAAAACTTGGTTTATTACAGGAAGCTCAAGAGGTTTGGGCAAGAGTTTAACAAAAGCTGTTTTAGAAAAAGGCGACAACGTTGCTGCGACAGCAAGAACTCCACAACAATTAAATGATTTGGTAGAGAAATACCCAAATCAAATTCTCACGTTACAATTAGATGTAGCAAACAAAAAACAAATTCATTCTGCCGTAGAGCAAGCGATAAAACACTTCGGAAGAATTGATGTGTTGGTAAACAATGCGGGCTTTGGTATTACAGGAGCTATAGAGGAATTTACTGATGAGCAGATGAACAGCCAGTTAGATGTGAACTTATATGCACCTATCGAAATTACAAGAGCCGTGTTGCCTTATTTGCGTAAACAACGTTCAGGCAGCATTTTAAATGTGAGTTCAGTTGGTGGTAGAGTTGGTTCCGCAGGATTTTCTATGTACCAGGCAGCAAAGTTCGGTTTACAAGGATTTACCGAGGTTTTAAGTAAAGAAGTTGCCGCATTTGGCATCAAAGTTACATCTATTGAACCAGGTGGTTTTCGTACCGATTGGGCAAGCAATTCAATGACTTACGCCGAACCAATTGATGATTACAAAAATATCCTGCAATCTCTTAAAGATTATCTCAAAGACATTATGCCGTTAGGAAATCCTGACAAAGCTGCACAAGTTATAATTGATTTGGTAGAACATCCAGAACCACCTGTTCACTTGGTTTTGGGTTCAGATGCTGTGGCTATTTTAGAAGTCGTTGATGCAGATAGAAAAGCAGAATTTGAGAAATGGAAATCCATAAGCATTTCTACCGACTTTGATGATGTAGAAAATCCGTGGCTTTCTGAAGAGAGAAGACAAGCTATTTTAAAAGTAAAATAATAATCGAATGAAAAAATTAGAAGGAAAAGTAGCCATTGTAACAGGGGCATCCAAAGGTATCGGTGCGGGTATTGCCAGAGCATTTGCCGAGGAAGGAGCCAGTGTAGTAGTCAATTACGCAAGTGATAAAGTAAGCGCAGAAAATATCGTAAATGAAATTATCGCAAAGGACGGTAAAGCTATTGCAATATATGCCGATGTTTCAAAAGAAGCAGAAGTAAAGAAGATGTTTGAAGAAGCAAATACAGCGTTTGGTCGTTTGGATATTTTGATAAACAATGCGGGTGTTTTCAAATCAATCCCTATAGAAGAAATAAGCGTAGAGGAGTTCAACCGTCATTACAGTATCAATGTTCTTGGGAATCTTTTGGCGACAAGAGAAGCAGTTAAATATTTTGGTGAAAAAGGCGGCAGTATTATTAATATGACTTCGGTAGTGAGTGAAAAAGGCGTACCTACCTATTCAATTTATTCAGGAACTAAAGGTGCCGTACAAAGCATTACACACGCGCTTGCCGCAGAATTAGGCCCAAAAAATATTCGCGTGAATGCTATAGCTCCGGGAGCAATTGAAACTGAAGGAACACAGGTTGATTTTGGTGGTGGCGTTGCTGAACAATATATAAAAGCCACTCCATTACGTCGTATGGGTTTTCCGAAGGATGTAGCTAAAGTAGCCGTGTTTTTGGCAAGCGACGATTCGGAATTTTTAACCGATAGCCGCATCGAAGTCTCAGGAGGACTTAAATAAACAATTTTTCAATAAAACGCATTAACAATAAAAATTATATTAAGATGAGTAATCAAAAAGAACAGGTTTGGTTTATAACAGGAGCTTCAAATGGTTTTGGCTTAACACTTGTAAAGCAATTATTAGACAATGGGTATAAAGTTGCCGCAACTTCAAGAGATAAAACAAACATTGAAGAAAAAATCGGTAAGACCCCGAATTTATTAGCACTTACAGTTGATATAACCGACGATAACGAAGTAAAAGCGGCAATTGATGAAACGGTAAAAACTTTTGGGAAAATTGATGTTGCCGTAAACAATGCAGGTTATATGCTTTTGGGAGCATTAGAGGAAGTTTCTGCCAAAGAATTTCAGCAGTCAGTGGCTGTGAATGTGTTTGCATTCCAAAATGTAATCAGGAATGTAATGCCTTATTTCCGACAACAAAAAAGCGGGCACATTTTCAATTTTTCTTCGTCTGCGGGTTATTCTGCCGATGCAGGTGCAGGAAGCTACAACGCTGTTAAATCGGCTGTGATAGGATTCTCTGAAGCATTGGCGCTGGAAGCAAAACCATTCAATGTGAAAGTGACCATTGTTTCTCCGGGGCTTTTCAGAACAAATTTTTTAGGCGCATTTCCGGTAGCCCAAAATAAAATTGAAGCATACGGTACACAACATCTGGTTGATGCTATGAATCAATTTAACGGACAACAGCCAGGAAATCCCGATAAACTGGTTAAGATTTTAATTGATACTGCGGGAAAGGAAAATGCTCCTTTGCATTTGCTGATGGGGGGAGATGCCTATGAAAGAGCTGTAAATTATTACAAATCTCAGCTTGAAAATCTGGAACAACTGAAAGCGTTGAGCTTCTCAACCGGATTTGAATAAAATCCTGTATTTGAACACAACCCTAAGAGATTTGGATACAGTCCGCTTCTTGATATTCCTCATTTTTGATTTAGAAATTTAAAAGTGAAAGTTAGATGAACAAACGTACAAAAAACCGGAATTTATGGTTGTCCAGGAAAGTGAAACATATCGCTTTCACAACAACCATTATAATGTGCGTTTATACAACGTGTTTCTCTCAAATAGAATTACACAAGAATTTAAATAATAATAAAATGAAAAATCAAGAAGTTTTGACTGTGGACTATACGCAGTTAGAGGAAGGAAAGAACAGGGTTTATTTTATGAGCCAAGGTTACAAATTGGCGGGAGATTTATATTTACCCAAAGGGTTTGATAGTGAGAAGAAGTATCCAACTATCATATATACACGTGTTGGTACACAGGTTAAAGAACAAACTGGCGCAACTTATGGTAATAAACTTGCTGCCAAGGGTTATGCCTTTTTGGTTTTTGACCCTATAAATTTTGGTGATAGTGAGGGCGAAGTAAGAAACTACGAATCGATGCACAATATGATTCCCAATACAACAGATGCGATTAGTTTTTTGAGGACTTTAAAATTTGTTGACAGAGAGAAATTTTATGGACTTGGAGCTTGTGCGGGTGCACCTTATATCTGCAATGTAGCAATTGGCGATGTTCGGATTAAAGCCGTTGCAACACTTGTAGGTAATTTTGATGCTGCCGCAAGTTTATTTGGTGCTTATCCCAAAGAAGTGCTTGACAACATGTTGGAAGTTGCGGCAGAAGGCAAACAACGTTACTACGAAACGGGCGAATACGACACTGCACCCACATTTGGTGGAATGCCAATACCACCACCAGAAAATTCTTCAAAAGCACTGAAAGACGCTTATGAGTATTATTTCAACAGAGCAGGACAAGATAAAATTCCCAACTATTCGCCTTATTACCCTACTATCGGCATGCCAGTTGACCCTGCGAGAGTATTTGTAAATCAGGCGAAGTATTTCACAACACCATTTTTGGTAATTGCAGGAAGTGAGGCGTTTACGCACGATATGGACAAACAAGTTTATGAAATGGCAAAAGGGCAAAAAGAATGGTTTGTTGTAGAGGGTGCATCACATATGGACTTGTACGATATAGATAAATATCTTGACCCTGCAATAGATAAAATTGACGAATTTCTCAAAAAGTATTAAGCGAAATAAACCGTAGGAATTTTACGAAAAATTTTATGGTTATTGTTATTCATCAGATAGCGGATTTTATACAGGAAAAATCAATAGGTTAATATGAGGAATCAAAAAATATGGTTTGTTACCGGAGCTTCAAAAGGAATGGGGCTGTTGTTGACAAAACTATTGCTGGATAAAGGCGAAAGAGTTGCAGCAGCTTCACGAAATACAAACCAATTAAAACAAAGTGTTGGCATTGAAAGTGACAATTTTCTGCCCATTGAATTAGATATTACAAACAGCGAAGATGTTAAACAGGCAATCAACAAGACAGTTGAACATTTTGGAGGACTAGATGTAGCGGTTAATAATGCGGGATTTTCATTTATTGGTAGTTTGGAAGAATTAACCGATGACGAATTTAGAAAAGCATTAAATGTAAATTTATTCGGAACAGCAAATATCATCAGGGCTTCAATGGCACAATTTAGAAAGCAGCGTTCGGGGCATATTATCAATATCGCTTCTGCGGCAGGCTATGTTGCAGGTGCACATATCGGAAGTTATGTTACTTCGAAATTTGCAATGGTAGGGCTTACGGAATCATTGGCATTAGAAATTGCACCGTTTAATGTGAAAGCGACGGTTGTGTTACCTGGTTCTTTCAGAACTAATTTCCTTGATGAAGGCTCATTAACTTACACAAAGCACAGAATAGAAGAATACGATAGCGATAAAACATTTCAAAGTTATTCTGCCAGAGCGGGAACACAAGCGGGCGACCCTAAAAAATTGGTAACTGAATTGCTTAATTTGGCTAATATGGAAAAACCACCTGTACATTTAATTTTAGGTACGGATAGTTATAAAATGATAACGGATAAAATGGCTAAAAACCTCGAAGAATTTGAAGCATATAGGCACATTTCTATGTCTACTAATTTGGAATAAACTTACTGAATGAAAATGGAAAAACCGTATAGCATAAAATCGATTTCGGAGTATCATAGTTTGTTAGGTATTGAAAAGCCAAAACATCCTTTGATGAGTATTATCAATCACGATAGCATTAGAAATTTAAATGATGAAAGGTTGAAGTATAAAACGTATGATTTTTATACCATTAGCCGAAAAATCAACTACGACGGAACAATGAAATACGGTCAGCAATTTTACGATTTCCAGGAAGGTGCAATGGTATTTCACGCACCCAAACAAGTTATTGTATCTGAATTAGCGGATAATGTACAGTTGAAAGGCTGGACAATGCTGATACACCCCGATTTTTTAAGAACATACCCTTTGGATAAAAATATTCAACAATTTGGTTTCTTTTCCTATGCTGTAAATGAAGCGTTGCATTTGTCTAGTGAAGAATCAAATATAATTGAAAGCGTAATGGACACTATCCGTAAAGAGTACATTTCGGGCATTGATGTTTACAGTCAGGATATTTTGATTTCTCAAATAGAATTGCTTTTGAATTATTGCAACCGATTTTACAATCGTCAATTTATCACGAGGAAAGCGGTAAATAATGATTTTCTGGTTAGGTTTGAAAAATTATTGGCAGACTATATAAACAACGGATACCTGCAACAAAAAGGTATTCCGTCCGTTCGGTTTTTTTCTAACGAATTAAATATGTCTGCCAATTATTTGAGCGATATGTTGAGAAATCTTACAGGGCAAAGCACCCAACAGCATATACAAGACAAAATAATTGAACGGGCAAAATACATGCTCACTACAACAAATCGTACCGTGAGCGAAATTGCGTTTGAACTCGGCTTTGAATATGCGCAATCTTTCAGCAAATTATTTAAAAATAGGACTAATCAAACGCCTTTGGAGTTTCGGACTTCGTTTAATTAAATGTAATAGTTCGGATTTAATCTAACAGTTGACTGGCGAAACTGAAGCTTGATCTGACGCTGCCCCTGAATCCTTTTTCCTTTTGGAATGCCCTTCCCTGCCCGGAGGGCATTTTAAAAGGAATGTAGAGATTCATAGTTCTTATGACGATGGTTCAGAAGCAGTCTAATAGGTATTGTAAGAACAAATAGTAGCAATCACAAATTAAATAAGTACAAAAAGATTTTACCAAGTAATGCAGGTGCTTTTTATTCGCCTTGCAATAAGTATGCGTATGCCATTAAAATCCCAAATAAAATAAGCAGAAGTGGAGATTGAAGCAATAGCCTGAATAACTATTGCTTTTAGTGTTTGAAATGGTCATCCTACGTAATATATATGGCAGTTTCATTAAATCATAATAGCACAAATAGCGCCTGTTGCTTCCCAAGCCATTGAAAATGGTATTTTTATATTCTAAAGATACAATATCATTCAACTTTTCCAGCTCGTCCTAGCAAGCCTACTAATTGGAATTTCAACCGGCACTAAAGTATATGTAAATAAACCCTATACTAAAATCGCCGACATTTTTTTCAAGTCGGTAAAAAACCAGTTCGAAAATTGTTCACCAAGGGGCACCAAAGTGGACAAATCGGAAATTCTTCTGGTTTGTCCATTTTCTTTTTCCCGCAAACCCTTATCCAGTTTGAATACAAGCTCCGCCGACTCATTCATGCGTGCGAAATACTGCCGTTATATCCATGATCAGGGGTGAAATTGGCTCCGGGCGTTACGCAATATTTTATTATCTTTATGCCTCATGACACGCCAATCAACATATCACCTCTTGTCGATCATTGTCCCCTAACGCAGGCCCACAAAGCATTCCCGCTGTAATACTCACCGGCTACCTGCGTTGAAAGTCCTCAATTAATTTATTGAAACCGGTTTGCTATGCCTACCCGCATACGCAAGACAGAATTTTTGTACTATGTCGGCACTACAGTCGTACGGATGGAATGAGCATTTTATGCATCATTTCGAAACAAACACATCTCAGGATCTCGAAGCCGCGAGAGTCCTCTCCATACAAGGATTTATACATTTGCTGATCACCGGAACAGGCAACGTAGAAGCGCAACTCTCCGGCGCGCTTATCAACAGCCGCGAACCGGAAGCCTATCCCAAAGTAGGCGATTGGGTGCTCGTGAAACGATACGATAATGAAGGCATCATCATCGATACACTGCCGCGCATCAACTGGCTCAGCCGCAAAGCGCCCGGTACGCAAAGTAAGCGGCAGGTGCTTGCTGCCAACATCGATTCGGCGTTTATCGTGCAGGGGCTCGACCGCGATTATAACCTCATGCGGTTGCAACGTTACCTGCAGCAGGTCGTGCAGTGCAACATTCAGCCTGTCGTCATTCTCAATAAGGCAGACCTCGTAACCAATCCGGAAACGTACCGGCAAGCGGTACAGGAACTGGGATACAATTGCCCGGTGATATTCACCAGTGCGGTGAATCATACGCAGCAAGAAGAGTGGACGAATCAATACCTCCTGCCGCGGCATACTTACATCCTGCTGGGATCGTCGGGCGTAGGCAAAAGCACATTGCTCAACAGCCTGCTGGGCTACAGGCTACAGGAAGAAGGCGCTACCAGCACTGCCAACAACAAGGGAAAACATACCACCACCGCCAGGCATCTCATACTGCTTCCCAATGGCAGCATGGTCATCGACACGCCGGGGATGCGCGAGTTCGGCGTTACGGAAGAGGGCGGAAGCGAAGGGATACATCACCCCCTGATAGATGAGCTGGCTTCAACATGCCGGTTTGGCGATTGCACCCATCAACACGAGCCTGGGTGCGCCGTCATAGCAGCTGTCCGCAATGGCACATTGCCTGAGCCGGTACACCGCAGCTATCTGAAACTATTGCGTGAGCAATACCATTTCCAGGCCAGCGAAGCGGATAGAAGGCGAGATGAAAAGCAGTTCACTAAAATGGCGAAGCAGGTATTCAGGCACCGCAAAGACAGCAAATACTGATACCCGTAATCATGAAAGCAAAGCGGCCTGTAAATACACAGGCCGCTATTTTCAAGACAGATCCGCCTAGCCAGCTTGAAGGAGCAGTAGAACACAGTTATCCGTCAATACAACAAGCCGCGCCCATCATACGACCGGCGCGGCTTCCAGTCCGAAAAACAGCATCTATTTGCGGGCCATCTCCACCATTTGCACTACCTCTTCCGCAGCAGCTTCAGCTTTACCCGAAAACCCTGATACACTGAAACGTATCCTGCCCTTACCGTCTATAATGAACTTGGCAGGTATTCCGTTGACCTTGAACGCATCGGCAGCAAGACTGCGCTTAGTGTCCGGATCCACCGGGTCCATGTAAAGATCGAATGTATAGTTGCGCTTGCTCAGGAAATTCCTTGCATCTGTTAAAGGATCGGCAACATTTTCCCAGCAATGAATAAACAGGAATTTCACGTCCGGATCATTGGCATACCGGTTAGCCGCTATTTGCATTGCGGGAAACGATTCCACACATGGGCCGCACCAGGTTGCCCAAAAGTCCAGTACGATCGTCTTTCCTTTAAAATCCGCCAACGAAACTTTCCTGCCGTTCACGTCTGTCACCGTAAATTCCGGCGCGGCTTCGTTGATCAGCAATGTAGCCACATGTGCCTTTATTTTATCGATAAAGTCCTGCTGCAGATCCGCTATATAAGCGTCTACGTCTTTCCCCGGATGCAAATGCGCATAAGCCTTTCTGACCTGATCGACATACCTCTGCTCAAATTTTCCCTCTTTCACGGCTTTGGACAGCACGGGCAGCGCCTCCCCGTGCCTGCCGTTCAGGCTGGACAGGAAAGCGTAGTTCTCCACCAGAACTTCATCCTTTTCCCGGATGTTGTTGTAGGCCTCAGTGGTAAACTTGTATGCTTCATCGTTATCACCCGCTTTAAAAAGCAGTTTTGCATAGGTATTGATATAGCGGTAATACATCGTTTGAGGATCAATTTTCGTAACTGAACCCTGCGCAGGTAGTTGCTTTGTCTTTTTTACCATTTCCAGGTTCTTTGCGGCAAGATGCAATGCGGTAGCGTTATCGAAGTCGGCGATAATATCCAGCACCTGTATCAATCCTCCTACTTTCGCCGCCGGAATCGCTATCATGTTGATATACCGCATCACGTTGGCCGTATCGGGAATCTCCGCATATTGACAGGCCACCAGCGTTTTCTCGATATCCAGATTAACTCCGGGATAATCCTTCATCATCGACCGGAGCAAACCCTCCCCTTCCTGCGCTTTGGTCAATTTCATAAAAGGCCGCAGCCGCGCCATCATGGCGGGCTGGCTTTCCGGGTACTTTTTTACGAGACGCTTGATGTATCCAGCCCTTTTAACCGGATCTTCCGCGTAGAATTGAATCAAAATATCCAGATCTTCGGCACTGCCGTTCTCCAGGGTCTTGATTTTTGCCTGTAAAGCAGGCTGGCTCTTTTCCGCCTTCAGTGCTTCCAGCTGCGGATTTTCCCCGGATTGCTGCTGGGCCATAACGCCTGTTGATGCAAGCAACAGGACTATCACAATTAACTTTTTCATGCTCAGGATGGGTTTCTTTCTATAAATTCTTTAATAATTTGTAAAGGCAAGGCAGGCCAAACAAAAGGAACCCATTTTCAGTAACTTCATAGCGATCCTACCTGTTTTGATTGTTTTTGGCAACAGCATTACGTGCCTTCACAATCTCCACCATTGCTTTGAGCTTATAGTATTCCCGGTCCGTGGAACCTGCATAACCCATCGCATAGAAACGGATATTCCCCATGGGATCGTAAATTATTTTAGTGGGTGTTCCCATGATATTGAAAGCCGTATTCGGCTCATCGCGCAATACATCCAGGGTAATCCCTCTTCTGGCGACAAATACTTTAACCGTCGGAAGCGCCTCGAACAAGTTGACAACATACAGTTGAAACGGCTCGGTTTTGTAGTCGGCCACCACACGTTCAAAACCGCTGAACGCTGCTACGCAGGGAGTGCAGCCGGTTGACCAGAAATCCAGCACCAGAATTTTTCCGGCGTGATCAGCAAACTTCACCTCCTGCTCTGCCAGGTTCGTCAAGGCAATGTCCTTCACAGGCTTGTCGGCGTTAAAAAGCGTCAGCATTTCTCCGCTGCCTGAAGGATCAGGGAATTCTCCGGTGATGGTTTTTGTTTCCTTCGCGATATACGTTTTTTCGACTTCCTTGTAGTAATCCTGGTAAGCCTTCTCCTGCAATGATTTAATTAACTCGTCAACACCTTTTGTGCTTCCATGCACTTTCTTGTAAATATCCTTGTACACAGCGACCATTTTGGGATTGGAATCCGCATTGCGGATGGCTTTGGTCAGTGTATCCAATGCTCTTTTGTTTTCACCGGCAGCCGATAAAATCAGGCAATAGCGGGTGAGATACTTCGATTTTGAATCCTTGAAATATTTCATTTCCCTGGTATTGTCCTTTTGCTCACCCGATCTGGCGATATTCTTCATCGCCACATCTACATTACCCAGCCTGGCATTGGCCAGGGCATTCACTTCCAGCAACACCTGCGTCCTTCCCACCCCGTCGCTCAATACGCCTTTCTCCAGTTTCTCCAACAGGTCCCGGGAAGCCTGTTCCACAACCTTGATGTGCTTGTCCTCATCTACCATATACTCCAGCGTATAGGTCAGATCAACGAGCTTGATGACCGAAAACTTTGGATTCGTACGCATATAATGCTCATACCGCCCGATATCGCCTTTCGTCAGCCAACCGATGGCCAGTTGCGCGCGGCATTCGTTATCCACTTCCGGCTTCAGCTTTCCCGGCAGGCTTTGCCGGATCATCTCATTATAATACCGTTCTTGCTCCCCGATGTCCGCAATAAGGTTAAAATCCTCGAAGTTGTGCTTTTTATTTGTGTGTTGTTGCGCGAAAGCTGCGCTGGAAATCAACAGTAATACGATTAACTTTTTCATCTTGTTATCTTTTATCACGAATTATTTAATCACTTCGGCAAGTCGCTGGTGCAGATATTCATCTCTTAAATCTCTGCCAACAATTTTGCCATCGGGGTCCACCAGCACGTTAGCTGGAATGGATGTGATGTCATACAACTCCTTCACCTCGCTTTTGAACGCCTTGAAATCACACACCTGCTTCCACGGCAATTTATCTTCAGCGATGGCTTTCAACCACCGGTCTTTGTTATCGTCCAGTGAAACGCCCAGGACCTTAAAGCCCTTGTCCCTGAACTTCTCATATGCAGCCAGCACATTCGGATTTTCCGCCCGGCAGGGAACGCACCAGCTGGCCCAAAAATCCACCAACACGTAACTGCCCTTGTAGGAAGCCAGTGAAACGGGGTTCCCCTCCGTGTCGTTTATGGTAAAAACAGGCGCCGTGACGGTACCCGACGTTGCCTGGATCGCCCGGTCAAGCCGCGGTTTCCAACCCAATACCTTTTCGGAATGCTGCATTCTTTTGCTCAGGGTATTGTACATCGGTCCCACCAGCCCGGGTTGAATGGAGCTTTGCGTAAACAGGTCCATCAGGTCAACGCTGACGTAAGTATCCGGGAATCGTTTGACCATATCGGCAACCAGTTCTTCATAGAACCGCATTCCGCCGGCGGCGCTTTGCGTCTTGCTCCTGGCTACGGCTTCCTGGCTATAGGACATCCAGGCTTCCTGCTCCTTCCCGCCACCACGGTAGGATGCCATGCCAGCGGTATCGAAGGTGACATCTATCGATCCATCCAGGTAGAACAGGCCAACATTCTTCATATTATTGCCCTCTTCCCCGTCCTGACTGCGCTGGCGCGGCTCCCCTGCGGGATGGGGAATGATCAGATTCAGCTCCGCCAGTTGCGGCCTGCCGATCGTTCCCTTAAACCGGAATTTACCATCGATGATGGCGGTCGTATCCGCCGCATATTCTCCTCCTTTATCGTCGGGCGGGTAAGACATCACTGCTCTTGTGGCCTTGTGGTTGGCTGGTATTACTCCCCTGATATCGTACGCGGTCTGTGCTAGGCCGATGACCGGTATGGCAAAGGCTATTGATAAAGCTGCCAGTCTTTTCATGATCTTCTTTTTTTAAAGTGGTGAATCGCCGCTCTTACAGCGGCGATCCGGAATGGTTGTTTTATGATTATGGGTTTTCTTCGAGCCCTTTACTTTCCCGGAGCATCCGTTCGCCGAATTTCAGTGCAAACCGTTTGGGATCCAGCTCATGTGTTTCCACGACATCTCCGGCTACGCCATCACTGTTGACATCCTCAATGCTGCGCACCTCGTGGGCGTAACGGACGTGATCATGATATACCGGATCTACCGACAGGCGCCTCATATCCAGCCAGCGAAGCCCCGTAAATGCGAATTCGCGGATCCTTTCGTCCAGGATATATCTAACCAGAGTTTCTTTGCTGGCGGCGGCTGCCGGCGGCACGGCGGGCGCTCCGGTGCGTTGGGCCCTGAGCAGTTCCACATCGGAAACAGCCCCGGCGAGGTCATTGGCGCGCGCCCGGCATTCTGCCCGCATCAGATACAAATCGGGTAAAGAAGGGCCAACCGGGGTCCCAAAACCAATGGGGTGCCGCATGCCCAACGGGAAGGTGGCGGACCCATTGAATTCCAGCGGATCGAACATATTGGGGCGCTTGTCCTGCGGATCAAACAGTGCGATGGTAGCCGGAGACAGCAAAAAAGCATTTGCATTCCCGCCCACATAAGACACCGCGTACACCTGGATGTTATAAATGGTTTGGGTGTTTTCCGCCGGCTGTGGAGAACCGACCAGGAACAGCCCGAGCAACAATGGGAACCAGGTTTCGTCCGCATCCGGGTCCAGCACCTTGTTGTAGTCATATAAGGCCAGGGGAATGGTGGATTTGGGAATTTCGGCAATAGCCTCATCCAGTTGCTGCTTCGCGGCGTCGAAATTTTGCATGGCCATATAAATACGCGCCAGGTAAAAGTGCGCCGCCAGCCTGGAGATTTTCCGCCGGTGCTCCAGCGGCCCGAGATCGGGAATCGCGTCCGTCAGATCGCTTATGATCTGTTCATAGCTTTCCTGTTTCGTCTGCCTTTTAAAATCCGTCAAAGTAACATCAGCTTTGGTGAGCCCGGGGATGCCCAATTCCGTAGCCGCCGTAGCCGGATTGTAAGGCGTGGAAAAATCGGTCAGGAACAAGAAGTTGCAGATGGCCCTGCCGGCTTTCGCCTCGGCGAGAATCGCCTTCTTCTCCATTTCGGTGCCCCCTTGTGAATCCATCACTTCATTGATGATTTTGTTGAAAACGTACAGCCTGCGAATGTATCCTTCTTCCGAACTCATCTCTTCAGGCAGCTGGTCCGCTTCATAAATACGTTCCGCATATTTAAACAGGCGCTGCGCGCGGAGCGTGTGCTCATTGATAAAAGGCTGCAACGCCGCTAGTTCATCGCCCATATAGACGCTTGCATTGCTTTGCGTCAGGTAATTCGTGTTCAGTATCTGCCGGTAGTCTTTCGTCATGGTAGCGATCTGCTGCCCTTTAGGCACGATCTCCAGGAACTCCTTTTTACAGGATAACTGTGGCGCGAGTACTGCAAAAAGCACCAGGCAATGAATATATCTTGGTTTGAATGTTCTCATGATGGTAAATGATTAAAATGAAACGTGTGCTCCTACTGAAACGGTTCCCTGGGCAGGCCTTGACCGGGCCACGCCATTCTCCGGGTCGTAAAAACGGTCATTGGCCGTCCAGATCAGCAAATTGGACAGATTGAAACGCAAGGTGACTGCCTGGGCATTGACTTTCTTCACTACAAACCGGGGGAGATCATATCCCAGGCTGATATCCCTGATTTTGGCATAGGACGCGTTCAGTACGCGGGTGTGGGCGTAGGTGTAATACCACAGGTACCGCGTGGCATTCTCGGAAGCGAGGAAGACATACCTGGGAATATCTGTCCTGCTATCATCTCCCGGTTTCCGCCAGCGATCGTTGAATTCGGGGTTCTCGGGATCCAGTCCGTTCAGCGGGTCGCGCATCTTATAACCCAAACTGTAAATGATATTCACGGAGAGGTTGAAGTTTTTGTACTGGAAATTGTTGGATAAGCCACCATTCCAGGGCGCCTGGGTAAGCCCGCTGTAAACGATATCCTCCGGCATTGTCACATTGGGCTCGGAGGTCAGCGATCCATCCGCGCGCCTGGCCAGCGGATCCCCTTCGCCATTCAGGCCCGCGTAGTGATAGGAATACAGTAAATTCAACGGGCGGCCTACCATCATGGTAGCTGCCACCATTGCCGGCCCGGTAGTGGGCGGATTGATGTTCAGCCTGGTGAGCTTGTTCCGGTTATACCCGATCACCAGGCTCGTTCCCCACTGGAAATCATTCGTCTGGATGTTTATGGCATTCAGGAGCAGGTCTACCCCTTTATTCTGCAAATCGCCGAAGTTCCCGGTTACGCTGGCATAGCCGGTTAAAGGCGAAGTGAACAGCGTGCCGATGAGATCGGAGGTATGCTTGATATATGCGTCAACCGAACCTCTCAGCCGGTTATTGAAGAAAGCAAAATCGACACCTGCGTTATACACCCGCGTCCTCTCCCACGTCAGCTTGTCATTGGCGGGAACGGACAGGATCAGGCCCGCGCCTCCCACAGCATTTGCATTACTTTCCGACTCAAGAATGTCGAACGAGGCCGCCTGCCCTACGTTCGGAGCATTCCCCGTGATCCCGTAGCTGAAACGGACATCCAGCCTGTTCAGTGCCGTAAAGCCCTGCATGAACGCTTCCCAGCCTAAGGCCCATTTTCCGCCAATGCTGTACACTGGCCGGTTCTGCGCCGATTTGTCCAGCCCGAACAAGTTGCTCTGATCGATTCTCCAGCTCGCGTTCAAGGTGTATTTGGACAAATAAGTATAACCAGCCGTTGCGAAGTAAGAGGACCTTCTGCTTGCGCGCCCTTCACCACCTCCAACGTTGTAGGCAAGGCCATCAGTGCCCGTAGGCCCGGCAACGCCGGTAAAGCCCGTGGCAAGCGTGGCGAAATCCACAGGCCGCGACACCTGCAACTGGTCATCCCAGCCGTAATACGTGGCAATGCTGTTCATCCCCTGGTGGTGCGTCGCTTCCTGTCCCGCCATGACGCTCAGCCAGTGATCTTCAAACTGCCTGGCATAAGACAACTGGTTCCGCACCGTCCAGCCCCTGTCCAGCGAGTTGGTCGTATTCAGCCTTCCGCCGAACTGCGGCAGGTAGTACACTGGCGTGGAAGCCACCGTTGGGGCCGAGGTGTACATCATCAGGTCGCGCCGCACGATCCAATTGGACTCATCCAGTACCTCCCGGTCATTAACCGATGTGATGTTATAACCGTAGGTGCCGGTAAATTTCAAGCCGTTCAGGATGTCGATGGTACCGCCGCCCACGAGCCTGGCAGCGAGAATATTCCCGCGCTGGCTGCGCCGGCCCAGTTCGAGGAGGGGGCTGTAATCCAGGTTGACCCTGCTGCGCGCCTGGTAATCCTGCCGCATGGTTTCGCTGGGCGGCACAAATACGCCCCAGGGCGAAATGTAGTTGATATTAAGCGCATTACCGGCCGCATCGCGGTACAGCTGATAGCGCGGCGTGCCGCTCCCGCCGGAACCTTTGCTGCTGCTGGTGATATTGGTAAGATCGGAATTCAGGTACAGCTTCACCCGCTTCCCTAAGTTCACATCATTGCGCAGATTGATTTTAAACTGGTTCATTCTTTCGCCGGGAACATTGGAACGGGTGCCCACATGGTTCAGCGAACCGTAGAAGGAATGTACTTTCCCTCCGCCGGAAACGGAAATCGTCTGGTTATACTCAGCGGCAGAACGCACAAAGAAATCATCCAGCTGGCTCCAATTGTCGAGCTGCGACAAGCTGTCCAGCTTAGACTGCGCCTGCCCCGCCGTCAGCAAACCCCGTTGCTGGTCCCAGAGGACCTGTTTATGAGGCAAAAGACCAAGGGCGCTTGCGGCGGCATAGGTGGTGCCGGCGGCTTCAAGGCCAAATATCTCCTGCTGGCTGTTGATGTACCCGCTACTGGTCCAGGCGGGCAGGTAATCCCGGCGGGGCCTTCCGTTGAAGGAATAGTAACCATCGTAATCCACCCTCAAAGCCTCGCCGGCCTTGCCTTTCCTGGTGGTAATCACGATCACGCCGTTGGCGGCCTTGGCGCCCCATATGGAAACAGACGTGGCATCTTTCAAAACGGTAATATCTTCCACGTCCTGCATGTTCACATAATTGATATTCGGAACTTCCACATTGTCAACAACCACCAGCGGTTCCGTTGCGGCATTGATGGAAGTGGAACCGCGGATGACCATTCCTCCCGATTGCCCGCCGCTCCCGCTGGACAAACCGGGAATGAGGCCTTCGAGGCGCGAGAGCACATTGGTACTGGTGGTGCGGTTGCGCATTATTTTCAGGTCGGGCTTGGAAAACGATCCGGCGCTCCGGGAGCGGTCAATTTTCTCGTAACCTGTATTGAAAACTTCAACTTCCTGCAGCTTCCCGGTGGCCCGCTCCATTTTTATCGTTCCAAGATCGCGGGCAACAGCGCGTTCTACGGGATGATAACCTACGTAAGCGATGAATATGGTGGCATTGTCCTCGATGTTCCGCAGTATAAACTCGCCTTGCTCATCCGTGGTCGTCCTGCTCCTGGACCCCCTTTCAAACACGGATGCCCCCGACATCGGCTTGCCGTTTTCATCCACCACTTTACCCCGCACCTCGATCAGCTCCGCGACCTGCCCGCTATCAGCCGCTTCAGCCGGGGTTTTCCTGATGATCGTTACTATTTTCCCGTTGATGGTATAAGTCAGCGATATGCCTTCAAGCACGGATCTGAGCGCTTCGTCGATATCCGCATTTTTCAGGTTTACATCGATGAACTTGCCTTTGGGAATTATTCTCCCGTCATAGAAAAAGTCATATTGGCTTTGTTTCCGGATGGCTTTTAAAACCGACGCCAGGGATGCGTTCTTCTGGTTGATGGTGATCTGCTGTCCAAAGCCCGAGGCACTCACCTGCATACATGCAATTAATAACACGGTGGTTAATCGCATAACGAGCACGATTTTAGGGCCGGGGCTGGTTGAATACCTCCGGCATCTGTTAATAATTCTATACATTTGTTTGGTTTGGTTGTAACACAGCAATGCGCTTTTCGACCGGCTGCTTGCTGTAATTGATTTCAGTTGATTTCAGTTGATTCCAGACTAGCTAGTTCCGGCATTGTCGGGACTAGTTTTTTATAGCTAAGGCAATTTTTCCGCCGCTCCGGCTTCGCCCTTGTGATTGATGGCTAATGTATATTGCTTTTCAGCGGGCGGAAGGCACATTTGTTTGGTACAGGCCATGTACTTGATAGTAATGGAAACCGAAGTCGGCTTTTCGGATTTGAGTGTAATCGTTTGCGTGAAGGTCGCACCTTTTGCATAGTATGCCAATGTTTCCCCATCCTTTTGTTCCATACCCTTTTCCTGGATCTCATCCACAAACGCAACATTGTCATTCTCCCCGAAAGTGATCTCCGTGGGCAGTCCCATACCGCCGGAAGCCTGCCGGGGATATATGTGGTATGGCGCTTTCACGGTTGCCTGGAGAATAATCCGGTAAGTGAGCGGGGCAGTCTGTTCAGACCTGAACTCCCAGGATACGGGATAACTGTTTTGCGCTACAGCGAAACCCGCCAGGCAGGTAAATAATACAAACAGTGTAATTGATTTCATTTTTTGATCTATCGTGTTACATAAATTTTCCGGCCTTCCACCCGGAACTTCACCAAACCGGAAGACTCAATTGATTTAAGCACCGCAGCGAGCGGTTTTTGCCTGGAGATCCAGCCACCTGACTCCAGGTTGTCCGGAACAGCGTCATCATAAATAATTTCCATATCATACCACCTGGCGATCTTTCGCATGGCTGCTTTAAACGCAATGTTGTTCAATGCGAAATCACCGTTTTTCCAATCGGTGACGTTATCCGTATCCGTTTGCTGTACTGTTATCCGGCCTGCCTTGTTCAGGGCCTGTTCACCAGGTTTGATCCTCCGTTTGATCCCGCCGGCGCTAACGTCAACGGCGCCTTCCAGTAATGTGGTGGTTACGACCGGCTCATCAGGATAGGCGTTGACATTGAAATGTGTACCTACCACTTCGATCTCCTGGCCATTGCTTTGTACGATGAAAGGATGCTGTTTTTCCTTCGCTACTTCAAAATAGGCTTCCCCTTCCAGCTGTACCACACGCTTTCCGTTGCTGATCAGACCGGAGGAAAAGACCAGGCTGGAGGCTGAATTCAGCCAGACGTCCGAGCCGTCCGGAAGGCGGATCTGATACGTTTCTCCCCGGGCGGTCGACAACTTGTTGACTCCCGCGGATGCCCCTTTGGCCCCTTTCACTTCATAAACCAGGCGCCCACCCGGCGACTTGTGGATTACCACGCCGGCTTCTTCGGCCAACTCGCCGTCGGCGGCTTCCGAAAGCCTGATCTTTTTCCCATTCGATAAGGTCAGCGTGGCGCCGGTAGTACCCGCAGGAATATCTACCTGGTTTTCGGCCCGGGCAACCGGGTCAGCAGTCTGCCTGGCCGTGTACAGCGATATTCCGAGGATGATCACACCAACGGCGGCAGCAGCCACCGCCACGCGCGGCCAAAGCCTGATCCGTCCGGCAGCCGGGACCCGGTGTTCCACAATACGGTTGAAAACCTCATCTGCCCTGTCCTCCGGCAGAAATGCCAACGCATCGTCCGCCAGTTCGTTCCAATGTTCCTCCATCCGCTGATCCAATGCAGCTTCCTGGCTGGTATCCAGGATCACCTGCCGGAACTCCTCCAGCTCTTCAGGGCTCATATTGCTGTCCAGGTATGCCCGGTACAGCGAATTCATCCTATTCGTATCCATATAATGAAATTACGGCCTGATCGGCCCATTTCATTTATAGACACCTGAGCCTGGGGGATCGGGGTACATGAAGCCATAAAATTTCAGATTTTTTTGGGACAAGCGGCGATGTGGGGTATTTTGCCCGCGCGGCCAGGAGATGGCCGTATTCCGGTATGGTGCGATGAAACTATATCAACTTTAATATGATTAAAATTGCCGCTATGTCGGCATGGTCTTTAACATAAGACCTGACAGATCTAAGGGCCCGTTTGACGTGGGTTTGAACAGTCAGCGGGGATAAACCCAGGCGTTCCGCCGCTTCTTCGTATTTGAGTCCCTGTTGCTGGCATAATATATAAACTTCCCTTTGCTGCCTGGGCAATGCATCTATGGCCCTGTTCAGCACCTTGCGTACATCCCTGATCAGGATCTCGTCCTCCATATCATTGGTTTCCTCCCGCCAGTCTTTCCCCAAAGCCTTTTCGATCTTCCCCTCCAAAACCATCCGGCGCAGCACATTTAAAGACCGGTGCTTCGTCAGGGTCCTTAAATAGGCCTCGAGGTTGGCGATCTCCAGCACGCGATCCCCCATTAGCCAAAGCTTCAGAAATACTTCCTGGACCATTTCCTCCGCCTCAGACGCTGAATGCAACAACTGCAATGCATAGGTATAGACCTTCCTGCCATAATTATCGTAAATGACACGGAACGCCTGGTGATCCCGTCCGGCCACGCCGGCTAATAATTCCCTTTCATCGTCTGCAGGGAGAAGACCCATAGCTACCTGATTTCGAATAAATGTACAAATTCGCCGGGAATGATAAACAGGTTTTATGGCTGTTCAACATTTCTGATGCGGTTGTATGCATCGTCCGGAAAGCGCATTTGTCCGATCCCGCCGTTTGGGCAACGCCTCAATGTCGAGGACAATCGTTCCCTTGCCTTTTATTTCCTGCGTTACAAGCGCAATCAGGGGCATTTTCTCCTGCTCATTCATTTTTTATTCTCCGTCATAAACACCCACTTCACATCATTTGTATAGGCAAACGGCTTACCAGGCGCCGGCCTGGTCATGCTGCCCACAAGATCTCCGCTACTATTCCGTATTACGCTCAGCGTAATGAAGGTGCATGCACCCTTTTCATAATCAAAACTCACCCCGTCATCGTCATACAAGGTAAACCTGCCCGGGGCTTTCCCATAATGACGAACGATCAGCTGATCTTTGCTCTCGGGTGTCGGGGCTTGTCTTCTTGCAGCGATCATCGGTATAATACTGCCGTCCATTACAAACAAAGGAATTTTATCGAGCCCCGGCGTAATATTGATTATTTCATGTTCCCCTGCAAATGCCCCGGTATAAAAATCGTACCATTTCCCTTCCGGCAAATGTACCTTCCTGCTTTTTTCTCCGGTGAACATCGGCGCTACCAAAATATTATCGCCCATCATATACTGGTCGTTGATATCTTTTTTTATACTCATCGCGTAGGGATTTTTGGTGCCATCCAGTTTTCCTTCCACGTTTGTTTCTCCGAAATCAAATCCTGTCAGCAGGTTCATGGCCCTGAACGGGGGCTTCCCTTCAAATCTGTATTGGGCAAAGGTGCTATAGATATAAGGGAGCAACTGCATCCGCAGATCAGCTACGTCCTTTACCGCTTTCTCCACTTCGGGAAAGCTCCAGGGTTTTGTGCCATCCGCCCATGCGTTGAGCATGGCCATGGGTGAAAAACAAACCGTTTGCATCCTTCTCACCCACTCTTCAGCGGTTTCCGAAGCCCGTACCTCGGGCGTCCATAATACACCGGAGAAGCTGCTGTTGATCAATGCCGTTATAAAATCCCGATGGCTGTAATAATCATTGTATATGACGTATGGGAAAGCGCTTGCCCCGGCATTGGATGCGCGGATCAGCCCATAAGTCCGCTGATTCCTTTCTTTAAACCACGCCGCCGTCATTTGCTGCAACAGCAATCCATACACCTGCCGCATCTGTTCTCCGGTGTAACCGGATGGAAAGGTAGCCACATCCGGCCACAACCATTTATCATATCCGTCGATCTCGTCAATCTTATACCCGCTAACACCGAGTTCCAGATGATGCCTGAAAAAATGATCTTTGATCAGCTTTCTTGCCTGTGCCAATGTAAAATCCGGAACAATGCCATTCCATACGGTATGGGATCCGGACAGTTTTTTCATACCGGGATAGAGTGAAGCCCTGGGCGATACATATGGATTTAACCATAAGTTGGAACGAATGCCCATTGCGGATAGTTTCTTCAGGAAATCCTGCGGATCGGGAAATCTCTCCTTATCCCATTCAAAGGTACAGGGATAGGACATGCTTTGCCACCCAGGCTCTACCCCGATAAAATCCAGGGGAAAATCATGCTCTTCAAACATTTTTGCTTCGCGGATAATCTCCGCCTGGCTGAACAGGGTAGGCACGCGCTCCGTAAAACCGAGGCCCCATTTGGGTGGAAGGCAACCCCCACCGTTCATCAGATTGTAACGCTGCACGACATGCATGGGCGTAGGGCCGGCAATTACGTACATTTCCAGGCCCTGCGCGGGGATCAATATTTCTACCGCATCCGAGTAAGGCTGGGCGGACCAATCCTTATCGTTATTCCTGTCATATAATCGCGGTGGATGCTTGGTGTTAACGCTAACAGCGGTACCCGCATATACCGTCATGTACCTGGCCACATCAATCAGCACACCGTAACCACCGGAACTCACATAAAAGGGTACTGGCGCATGCGTGCGGCCATTGTCCGCTCCCCCATAATGATCAACATGCAGGTTCAATATCCTGCCCCGCTGGTTGACGGTTTTAAAATTCAATCCAAACCCGAAAATTTTCTCCTCCTGCTGTAAAGGAAACCGGAGATAAATTTTCCCATCCCGCTGCGTAACCGTAATTTCATTTTTATCTAATGGAAATGAAGTAGCCGGCAGTGATGCAAAACCGGCTTCATAGGCTTTTGCCTGCGCGGCTTTCAACAGGCTTATAGGCTCAGGCTCTCCAACAACCGATTTCCATATGCCCGGCTGTACCTGTTTCCATACAACCTTTACCTGGGCATAGCCGGCAGCGCTGATGAACAGTATCAGCAGAAAAGGTATGATCTTCGAAAATATTTTATTCATTGATTCCATTTTCATGTTATTGCAGATGATCTTGTTTTCCGGCAATACATTCACTCAAGTACGCTGATATTGTTATGAGGAAATTTTGCCGGCAAAGGGTATGTCACATTCCCGGTTGCCAGCCATTCCACGGCCCTGATCATGGTAGTTTGAAAACCAATGCAGCGATAAGCAAGGGGATAATTTTCGCCCTGCCATAAATGTCCCATACTGGAATTATACACCCGCCCCTTTCCATATCCGATCAACCAATCCACCGGCCAGTTTTTATCAGTAGCAGTATCGAACGCATATGAAAGCACGGTCAAATTTTCCGCAGGGCCTCTTGCATGCGTATATAGTTCCATGGAGACTGTTCGCCACTGCTCCGGAAAGTCATTGTTGATGGGATGCCGGTTGAGGATCTTTACCAATGCATCAAATCTTTCTCCATGACCCGTATTGCTTCCTTCTCCCGGCGGGATACGGATGATCTTTCCATTCCCGTCTATTTCCAATGCAAAACCTGTTTCTTTAGGCCGCCAGCCCAGCCCGATCATCCTGTCATATTCTTTCCAGTGTGGAAAAGCGTTGTTTGCAGAATGGAGAATGTATAGCCCACCGCCATCTGCCACATATTGCGCCAGCTTCTCCTCCATTCTCCGGGGCCAGCGCAAGGTCTTGTTATGAATATTATTGGTATTCTGTATAACTACACCATAACCGCTGAAATCAGGGTTCCATGCCAGGAGGCTGTCTGTATCAGTTGTTGCAGGCGCAGTGGTCACATCTACGGCAAAAAGCTTTGACTCCTCCAATATCCGTTTGGTTACAAGAGTTGTTTGCTTCCAGTCGTGGTTGCTATATCCATCTACTATCAGTACACGGATCAGTTCTTTATTTTTTTCCTGCCCAGATGTTGCCGTATTCAACATAAAAAACGGCAATAGTATGAGATACTTCCAGAATGACATAAACGTGCTGGATGCCATAATTTTCATATGTTTAAAATTCTTTCCTTAGAAGATATATTCCCTATCCACTTCATACTTTGGTAAGCATTGCCGACAGTCATTTAATGTTTCTTCGTAAAGGCATAAAACTTCACCCAAGCGAACGCCCTCCTGTTATTTATGAAAAAGACCGGACTATTCCGGTGCAACTCCACCGCAGAAAATTACTTACAAATTGATTCTTTTTCTGAAGAATAGCATGTTAATGATAATATCCGATCTGAATTAGTCAATGGAGCATCAAACTGAATGAGCAGGCCGTCAAAGGTCAGCATGACTGACCATTGCCCACGACATGCACGGCCTTACCCCAAGGGTCTGATCCGGCCCCGAAGGCTCCCGTTCCGCCACCCGTATAAACAGTATCCACAGGCAACGTTCATCGCCACCGGCAACCGTAAAAATTGCCACTTAAGCTTCCGCTGAATTTTTACTATGCTGTCTTTTTTTACTGGTAATACTATTCCCCCATTTCAGGATCATCTTTCTATTGCATACACCAAAAACCACATAAGTGAGAAACATGGCTATCCATATTAACAATAATTTTATGCCGGAAACTCCCGAAAAGAATAAGATGATCTGGGTAACGAAACCTGCAATCCAACACAATAACATGATACCTGCGATCACCCCTGCAACGTTTTCAATTTTAGCCGCTTTGTTCAGTTTTCTTAAAATTATAAGCGGCACAAACAGGGCGAATGAGCAAAAGAACATTCCGAAAGCAGCCCAAAGCACTACATATACCGGCTGCTGCTCTATCGTTTCCAAAATGGAAATAAAATCAGAACTGAACGCCATCATATTTTTTTTCACTGGCTGATATTTGCAGAAGCTGTTTTTCCTGGTATCCTAATAGTTTAGCCAGGATCAATGGCGGAAACTCGGCTATACCGATATTGTACATGTTAACGCTTTCGTTATAAAACTCCCTGCGGTCCGCAATGGCATCCTCAATGCCGGAAACCCGCTGCTGCAAAAGCGAAAAATTACTATTGGCCTTTAAATCGGGGTAATTTTCCGATACCGCAAAAATGGATTTTACCATGCGCTCCATTTCATTGGATAACTTTAATCTATCCTCACGATCAGCACTGTTTAAAAAATCGGTCCTTAGCTGCGTCAACCTCGTCAGCATGGTTTCTTCATAATGCATACTTTCCTTCACCACTTTTATCAGATCAGGTATTTCATCAGCACGTTGCTTTAATAGCACATCAATATTGAAAAAAGCCTTATTTACGTTGTTTTTCAGCATGACGAGCCTGTTGTACGCAGCGATAATAACGCTAAACAGACCAACAACCAATAAACCGATAATGATGTAAAAAATAATTGTATGCATAGTTATCGTTTTAATATACAGCATCTGTTATAGTATTCTTTGCCTTGAAAAAGTCAAGGTCTATCCCGAAATCCGGTGTTCCTATATTCAATTTTCCATCTACGATAGTTATAGGAGTAACGAGAATAAGGGAAACCATAAACGCAAAAGCGCAGGAAAAAATCAGGAAAGAATTTAATAACGGCTTAAAGGTATTGTAGTGCGTTATTTTATCCAAAGGGGCAATGGCAAAAACTCCCTTTACGGCTTCGTATTCAAAAACGGGTTGGTTGTTTTCCGCCAGGCCGGCCTTTCCGATAAGCAGCATCTTGTCATTTTCTTTTATAAGAAACTGTGTATATCGCTTTCCACCGGAACTGTACATTTCGTCCTCCGGCACGTATACGAATTCCATCTTTTCCGGGTTTACCTTTATTTTCCCGGTTTCGTCTGAAACATAAAAGGGGTTGCAGGTAATTTCGTCGAAAATAGTGGAGTAGCTTTTGTCACCATCCTTATCCGTACTGATATCTTCTATGCGGTATCTGTACCCGATACATTGCTTCTTGCCAATGGGCGAGCGCATTATTGCTATCCCCTCCAGCACGCCTTCAATTTCCGCCAATCCCATAGCAACGGAACGTATCCTGGAGGTGGGCAAGGTGCGTTGATACTTTAAAAATCTATTTTTATTGCTGGGCAGTATCGCAGCAATCACCGGAACGATAATAATCAGCAACAATACAGCAGAAAACCCGATGTGGTAAAAACTTACAAAAAACAGGGCAACGGCTACAAACCCCGCAACTTTCTTCCATAGCGGTTTAGGCGCAACATGATATCGCTTCCTGAGTTGCTCCCTTTCCTTTTTCTCCTCCCTGGATTTGATAACTCCGGCATAGACCATCCCGGTGAAGGCCAGGATAAAGACCGATATAAATAACAGGAAAAAGACAAGCATCACCAAATGCTTGCCCAATACTCCTGCCAGCAATATCAGCAGCGGGTCAACCACAAAAAACAACCACCCTTTAAAATCCAGTCGAAATAAGGCTGACAGGATGATGGTATGAAAGATGGCAATAAAACAGCTTCCCAGCATCAGAAAGAAAATGCCGGTGTTGGTAACTTCGTTCCGGGTAAAAAAGGCTATAAATTCCTGCATAAATTATGCTATTGCGGACCTGAAAAAGCAACGCCGGTTTTCAGTTTCCTGGTATTGACAATGGCAAGTGCCTTTTTACAATAAGCTCCTAACCGCCAAAACCCACGCAATGGCAGCAAAATTAAAAAAATAGTTCATACAACAAGCGGTAAGGTGTTATTTGCCTGACGATTTGAAAACACGGTGCTCCCCTAATAAAATAATTTTTGTAAAAAATGCAGGCACAGCCATAGCTTTGCCTGCATTACGAACGGAGTATGCAAATTGTTTTCAAGCTTATGATATGCACCCCCTACCTGAAATGCAGAATACCCTCCTGATCTATCCGGGCATCAATATGGGAGATGACCTTTAAATCCTCCATGAAGACGGTGATGGGATGGTTGCGGCTAATAACGCCGCTGAACCGGCGGGACAGGATCGCCGGATTATCAATTACTACCCGGACGCCATACCAGCGGGGTACTACCCGGCTGATCTCTTCGAGACTGGCATCGTTAAAATAGAACAGCCCCTTGCGCCAGCTGAGCACCTGCCGGGCATCAAAAGCAACTTGTGCGATGGGCTCGCCGGCCCGGTACACGGCCTGCTGGCCGGGCGTCAGCCTGCTCTCCCCGGTAGGCGCCTGCATATTGACCGATCCCTCCACCAATGCTACTTTTACGACGCCGGAATCATAAGTATTCACGTTAAATTCGGTGCCGAGCACTTGCACGGTACTATGCGGCAGATGCACAATGAATGGTTTGGCAGCGTCCTTTGCTACCTTCAGGTAAGCTTCTCCGTGAATGGTGATTTCCCGCCTGCGGCCCGTAAAAGACAGCGGAAATTCCAGGCGGGTGGCGGAATTGAGCCAGACTTCAGACCCGTCGGCCAATTGCACCCGGTAATCCAGCCCGACCGGTACAGAAAGGCTGTTCATACCCGCAGGGACCGTACCGCTCTTACCCATCGCATAGGTCAGGACCTTATGATTATTGTTGAGTTGCACGGCGCCGGCGTCAATAGCCCCCTCTTTCCGGGAAAGATCGATGACCTGGCCGTTTGCCAACTGCAATTCGATAGCGGGTTTTGAAGACACTCCGGCCAGGTGCGTCTTCCCGTTTTTGCTGCGCTGTTGCCAGAATATAGCCGCGACCACCAATACGCCGGTGACCATAGCGGCTGCGGCCCATCTTTTTTTATAGAAGGGAATATGCCTGGCTGTTGCCTGTGGCTGCTGCCGCCTTCGGAATTCAGTTGCGAGATCTCTCCAGGCCGGGTTTTCCTTTCGCCGTGCAAACCCTGTCTCCACATCCTCAGCCGGCAGCGACCGGACCAGCTCGTCATATGCCGGGCGGGCATGGGGGTTGGAAAGGAACAAATGCTCCAATGCTGCCTCTTCTTCCCGGGTAAGCGTGCCGGTCAACTTGCCCACTAACAAAAATCTTTCTTCTTCCGTCAATTTGTCCATCATACTATAATGACTATTTCCCGGGGCGGCGTCACTAACCGGTTATCAGATTTTTTTTAAGCTTTCCCGTAACGACTTCAGCGCCCGGGTCATATGGTTGCTGATCGTGGCCGGGGTGATGTTCAGCATGCCTGCGATCTCCGCATAACTCAGCTTTTCAATGTAATGCAGCCGGAATACCCTGGCCGGCATGGGCGGCAATTTGTTTATAGCAGCCTCTATTTCCCGGCGCAGCTCCCGGTTTTCCAGCTGACCATCGAGGGCCACCTTGCCACTCTCCGTATAATCGAACAGCTTTTTGACCTTTTGCCGGTTCTGCTCCTTTTTCAGGATCACCAGGCAGCGATTGCGGACCGCGCGGACAAGGTAGCTGACCAGGCCGGAATGAACGTCCAGGAATAGTTTACCCTCCCAGAAATCGCTGAACAGGTCCTGCACCACGTCCTGGGCCGCGGCCTCATCCTTTAGAAAAGAAAGCGCATAAACGAACAAACGTTCGCGGGTATGCGTATAGAGGATATCGAAAGCATCCAGGTCGGATGCCTTCAGCCGCTCCAATATTGTTTGATAGTTCACCTCTACCCGCTGCACGGTGTTAGCATTTTATAGTCAAATCTGAAATAATAGATGCGTTGACAGTTAAACTGCTTCGCCTGAAACTGTGAAATAGTTAAACGAATGTATCCCTTCCCTGATGGTTATTCCGTGGAATGCGGGGGAGGCAAAACGGCATCCGCCGGTCTTCCCGGACTTTCTCATGTATCGGGATCATAATTTACAATGGAAGAGCCGGCAGGCATATTCAGCGGCAACGAAAAATAAACCTTTTCGCGTTTCCGGAAAAAAATAAAAAAAAATCGAATCCGGTTAGTGACTGCCCATAAGTTTTTAGTCTATTGCTTAGGCAGGTCATCTGAAAGGACCATTTTTATCAACTAAATTGACTGTTATATGATGCATATAGATAGCGCGCCATAGCACGCCAGCAAAGGAAGAAAAGCCCCTCCCCGCCTGGACAGCATTGAAGGGGCATGGTCCGAAACATTTCAGTTCTAAACATCTCAAAACCAAATGCAAGATATGCCAAATATCCTTACAATTTGTATTAACAGGCTGTCGCGCCCGGCCTTTTTAAAAGGGAGCGGAAAGTTCATCATGCAAACAACCACATTCATACTCGGTGCGATTCTCGCAACAGCGCAAGTGCTCCTGGCTGCCCCGGGGCATGCACAGGGGAACGAACAGACCGTCATCTCCCTGGATTATAAGAACACGCCAATACAGCAGGTCTTCACCGCCATCGAAACGAAAGCCGATGTAGTGATCATGTTCGAAAATACCGGTGTGCTGAAGAACGAAAAGGTCACCATCTCCGCAAAGAACAAAAAGGTCGGGGAGATCATGGACGTGCTTTTGAAGGGAAAGGGACTGCAATGGAACATACGCGATAATGTAATACGGGTGGAAAAGCCACAACCAGCCACTATGTTTAACCAGGTAGCGCCTTCTCCTTCCGCCCGGGATACGGTTAAAAAGGATATACTTACCGGCAGGGTAACGGACGACAGCGGTGAATCATTGCCCGGTGCATCTGTTGCCGTAAAAGGCACCGCTGTGAGAACCGTTACCGATGCCGATGGCCATTACCTGTTACCGGGTGTTCCGGCCAACGGCACTATTTTGTTTTCTTTTATTGGAATGATCCCGCAGGAGTTCCCCGTTGGCAGTTCCTCCGTTATGAATGTTAAACTTCAGCAGGCCACAGTAGGGCTGAATGAAGTGGTGGCCATCGGTTACGGCACGCAGAAGAAGATAAATCTGACGGGGGCTGTCGGGAGCGTTTCCGGGAAAGACCTTATGGCGAATGTACCCACCAACACCGTGGCGGCATTACAGGGCCGTCTGCCGGGCGTCACGATCACACAACCATCCGGCCAGCCGGGAGATGAAGGAGTAAGCGTGATCATCAGGGGAATAGGCACCATGAACTACGCCGGCCCCATGATCATTGTTGATGGGCTGGAATCGAGAATGGACAATATTTCCCCGGGCGATATCGAAAGCGTAAGCGTGCTGAAGGACGCGTCTTCCGCCGCCATTTACGGATCGAGGGCTGCCAACGGCGTGATACTGGTCACGACCAAACGTGGAAAAAACGGTGTTTCCGAAATCAACTACCGGGGCTTTGCCGGCTGGCAGGCTACAACCAACCTGCCCGATCATCTTCCCTCCCATGAGTATGCTGAACTATACAATGAAGGTAACAGGAACCAGGGGCTGCCTCCCCGGTATAGTAATGACGATATTGCCAAATACAGATCAGGCACCGATCCCTACAATTTTCCGAATACAGACTGGCTGGGCCTCCTGCTGACGGAATCGGGGTTTACCCAGGACCATAGCCTTTCTTTTGCAGGCGGTAATAATATCACCAGCTACAGGGTGTCATTTGGGTATTTCGATCAGGACGGGCTCATCAAAGGATCTACCCACAAACGCTACAATGCCAGGATAAACCTGGACAGCCGCGTAAAGAAATGGCTGACCCTGGGCACAAATATTTCGCTGTCGAGGAATAACGTGATCTACCCTATTTCGCCCTTCAGCGGCGGTGAAGATTTTTTCAGACAGGCGAACTTTATCCCGCCCACGATAACCAGTAAGAATGCGGATGGCACCTGGAATCGCTATACAGACGGGAATCCTATCGCCTGGGTAGATGCGGGCGGATTCAGGAACGGCACCAACTCCCATTTGCTTGGAAGCGTTTTCGGGGAACTGACCTTGTTGAAAGGCTTGACCCTGAAAGGAGTGGCCGGCGTTAACTACGACCTGGGCGATAATAAAAGACATGTGAAAACGATCAATTATTACAGCAATGGTGTGCATACCGTCCAGGGCCCCAATAGCGTAACGGACAATATTACCCGTCAGCAAACCATCACCTTGCAAAGCCTGCTGAACTATAACAGGAAGTTCGGCAAACATGACGTGAAAGGGTTGCTGGGAGCTTCCCGCGAAGCCTACCAGTTTTTCAGCAACGAGGCATTCCGGATGAACTTTCCATCTAACGACCTGGACCAGCTGAATGGCGGATCAACGGTTGGTATGACGAACGGCGGCTACGCCATCGAGTCCCGCCTGGGGTCAGTGTTTGGAAGGGCTAACTACGAATTTGATAACAGGTATTTATTGGAAGTGAACCTGCGGAGAGATGCTTCCTCCAAGTTTAACCGCGGATACAGGGTAGGCTGGTTCCCCTCGTTCTCCGCCGGCTGGAGAGTGACGGAAGAACATTTCATGCAGGGCATCAGCTGGATCGATAACCTGAAGCTGAGAGGCTCCTGGGGACAACTGGGCAACAATAATATCGGCGACTACAATTATTTCCAAAGGATAAAACTAGGGCAGAACTATAACTTCGGCGGTATTGTTGCAGACGGCGCCGCTACTACCATAGCCGGCAATGCGATCATCAGCTGGGAGAAAACGACCGAGCTGGATATTGGCATCGATATCGATCTTTTCCGCAACAGGCTGCTGTCCATATCCGCCGACTACTACAATCGCTATACAGATGATATCCTTTCTCCCGTTCCGGTTTCAATGATCTTCGGATTGCCCGCGCCTGTTGTCAATGCCGGCGCCATGAGAAATAAAGGCGTCGAGTTATTGCTGGAGCACAATCATGCCATAGGAAATGTGCAATATACCCTATCCCTGAATGGCGCATTCAATGAGAACAAGGTAGAACGATACAGGAATCCCTCCAAAGGAGACCTGATCTACGTGGAGGGCGAACCATGGGGATCTTATTATGGTTACGAGGTAACTGGCATTTATCAGACGGATGCGGAGGCTTCAGCTTCCCCGCATGTTGAGGGGGCGCCCGTAAAGGCCGGCGACCTGATCTTTAAAGACCGCAACAAAGATGGCAAGATCAATGGAGACGACAGGGTTGTGCTGGGCAATACCATTCCCGGGATCACTTATGGAGCCAATATAAACCTGGGGTATAAAGGGTTTGACCTGTCTGCCTTCTTCCAGGGCGCCAGTAAGGTAAGCCGCGTGATAGGCGCTGAATCATTCTGGGCATTCGACCCCAACAATGCGTTGCGCATGCATCTGGACAGGACCATTGTCGAAAACGGGAAAGTGGTTAAAAACGGATACTATCCAAGGATACTGATCACCGAGAAGCACAACCAGGTGATGAGCTCTTTCAGCGTATTGAATGCCTCCTACCTGCGTTTGAAAACTGCCCAGGTAGGGTACACGCTCCCGGCAGCATGGTTAAAGCCGGCGGGCATTACCAGGACCCGGCTATACGCCAGCGGGCAGAACCTGTTGACATTTACAAAATTCCCCTCCAGCTTCGACCCGGAACTTTTATCCGGTTCCGGCAACGGCGCGTATCCACAGGTTAAATTTTATACTGTAGGGATTGACGTAACATTCTAAAACGTACAAGGATGAAAAAGACACTATTGACAATACTTGCGCTTAACCTTACCATGTTATACTCCTGCGGGAACAAGTTCCTTGATGTGAAACCAAGGAACGAACTGACGGATGCGACCTTCTGGAAAACAGAGCAGGATGCAACACTGGCGCTGAATGGCTGTTACCGGTTATGGGAAGCCTATGCGAATATTGTGCTGTTTGACGGCGCCAGCGACAATGCTTATGAAAAATCCAATTTCGGCTTCCAGGTACTGGGCAACGGAACATTAACGGCATCGAACTATCATGTGCTGGGCAGCTGGATCGACTGGTTCCATTTTATGGATGAAAATGGCGGAGGAGACTTTGCTGCATCTGTCAACTGGTACCCTTATACACGCATCCGCAAATACAATAATTTTCTTGCCAATATAGACAGGGTGCCGATGGATGATGCGAAAAAGGCACAATACAAAAGTGAAGTGAGATTCCTGCGGGCATACGACTATTTCTGGAAAGTAATGTTGCATGGAGATGTGCCGCTGGTTACAAAAGTGATCAACGCAACGGACGAGCTGCCCAGGGACCCTGCCGAAAAAGTAAAGCAGTTCGTGCTTGACGAGCTGTCCGCTATTATCAGCGAAGGCGCATTGCCGGTCCAGAATACTATTGACTCAAAAGGGCATGTTACCAAAGGCGCGGCATTGGCGTTGAAGGCCAGGCTGGAACTGGTAATGGGAAATTATGCCGCTGCCATGGCCGATGCCAAAGCGGTAATTGATATGCCCTGTTACGAGCTGTTCCCGAATTACCGGGACCTGTTCCTGGAAAAAAGCGAGGGGATCAACAAAGAAGCGATCCTGAACGTGCAATATATTGTGAATGATTATGAACAATCGCTCACACAGCTGAACCTTCCTGCCGGAGATGGCGGCTGGTCTGCCCTCAATGCCACTAAAAGCATGGTGGACGCCTATGAATGCAGCAACGGAAAACCTATTACCGACCCAACATCCGGTTATGACATCGATGATCCTTTCAGGAACCGCGATCCCAGGATGGAAATGTCCCTCCTGCATCCGGGGCAGTTATGGAAAGGGCGTTATTATAATACGCTGGACCAGTTCATGCCGGACGGCAGCCCTAACCCGGATTATAACAGGAACGAGCCCGCGGCCCGGTCAGGTATGAATGTCATCAAATACATCAACAGTCTTGCCGATAGCCCGGGTGGCTGGCCTCCCAATTTTGGCGGTGATATTATGGTGATCCGCCTGGCGGAAATGTATCTCACCTATGCGGAGGCCGCAGTGGAAACCAATACCAATACCGCTGCTGCACTTGACTATGTCAATGCCGTCAGAACAAGAAGCGGTCATATCAAGGCAACGGCTTTGACAAGGGCACTGGTGCGGAACGAACGGAGGGTGGAACTGGCCTTTGAAGGGCTCCGGTACCTGGATATCATGCGCTGGGACCTTGGGCCACAGGTGCTGAACGGCCCTTTATACGGCAGCCGCAGGGGAACGATGGACTTTACGGACGGCAGCATCACCTGGGTGGGAAACGGGTACGAAGTGAACGATGTGAACTACATCAAGCTTGAAACGCGTACGTTCCACCCGGTAAGAAAGTACCTGTTTCCCATACCACAGGCGGAAATGGATGCCAACTCAAAGATGGTGCAAAACCCCGGGTATTAAATGATGCGTTGCCTGCTGACAGCCGCCCTGCTCATTTTTTCATGCCTGCATGCACGGGCACAGGAAGGGAAAGGCGTGTATAAGAACCGTACCTTCTTTCACCTGGAACCTTACTGGGATAGCGCGAAAGTATGCAGCAATCCGCATAAGGGCTGGTTTATCCATTACTATGACAATAGTATTTCCAATTACGGCGATCGTTTGGCGGCAAACGATTCCCTGCCTGATTTCCCCGGGTTGAATGATATCTATCTGAGGCTGGCCTGGTGTTATCTCGAACCGGAAGAGGGCGTGTACAACTGGGAGCTGATGGATTCCGTTATCAACAGGTGGACCGGCTGGGGGCATACCATTTCTTTCCGCATCACCTGCAAGGAAACTAACGGGCCTCCTTATGCCACACCCGCATGGGTGGAAAAAGCCGGGGCCAAAGGTAAAATGATGCAGGACGGCAAAGCCTGGGCGCCGGATTACGGAGATCCTGTGTTCCTGGAAAAGCTGGAGAACTTTCATAAAGCCTTTGCTGCAAGATATGATGGCAAACGCTGGGTGGAATATATCGACATTGGCAGCATCGGTGAATGGGGAGAAGGGCATACCGCTTTCTCGGGCTGGGAGGATGTACCGGTGGCGGTTGTGAAGCGGCATATTGACATGTACAAGAGATGCTATAAAAGATCTGTGCTGCTGATCAGCGATGACTTTATCGGGCAGCGGGATGCGGACGATGGCGCAGATTATGAAATATATCATTATTGCCTGCAAAAGGGCATCGGGTTCCGGGACGACAGCGGCAATGTGAAATGGTACAGGGAGCTGGGGTTTGGCCCCTCCTGCATACGCAGCCCCGAGCTATATAGCAAAGTGTACAGGAAGATCCCCGTGGTGCTGGAATCCGATCATTACAGCGACGCAGTGAAATACGGCATGTGGAAGGATGGCGCCGGATTTGAAAAGGCCATACACGAAACGCACGCCACTTATATAGGGTTTCACCATTATCCCAGGGAGTGGCTCCTGGAAAATAAAGTGCTGGCAGGGAAGCTGGCTAACCTGAGCGGGTATTGGTATTTCCCGAAGTTCGCGATGATGCCGGATACCTTCCGGGTGCATTCCCGCCGCAACTACTTAAGGATGACCTGGGAGAACCATGGTGTAGCGCCGGCCTATCACCGGTACAAGCTTTCCGTGCAACTGATCAATAAGCAAACCGGCAGGTCCTTCCGGCAGGATTTGCCTGAATCTGACAACAGAACATGGCTGCCCCGCGAAATAGTAGCCGAGCAATATAAAATTGATATCAGTAAAGACATGGACAAGGGGAAGTATGAGCTGTTGATAAACATGCGCGATGCATGCGGATTTCATAACAGGGATATTCAACTGCCCCTTAAAAAGGAACGCGAAACAGTATCGGGCTGGTACAAACTCGGTGAAGTGACGGTAAACTGATCTGGTAACGGATTTTCCCCAAAAAGCGTGCAGTATCTGCATGATGACCACTTATGTGCATAAACGAACCAATAATAACCATGAAAAAGAACATGATCTCACGCCGGAAGTTCCTGTCCGCCTCCGCAATGGCGGCAGGTGGCGTCACCATTGCCTCCGGTGGATTAGCGAATGCACTGGAAGCCCCTTCAGCTTCAACGGAACGGGCAAACAGGGAAGTATGGGTTGCCAGTGTGTCTCAAATGGACATGACTGCCGAAACGCCGGCGTTAATGGTGGAAAAAGTATTCGGGGTATTGAACGAGGCGCTCGTTTATCAGCCGGACATCATCTGCCTGCCCGAGCTCTTCAGTACTTCCAACATCAAACGGAAATACACTTTTAAAGAAGAAGTGGCATTTTCTCCCGATATCATAGAACAGTTCGCTGCCTTTGCAAAAGCCAGCAATTGCTACGTGATCTGCCCGGTATATACGGAAGAAGCCGGAAATGTGTACAATGCCGCGGTGGTGCTGGACCGGCAGGGGTTAAGATTGGGGGAATACAGGAAAGCGCATATCGTGGAAGACGAAATATCGTTTGGTATTACACCCGGCACATTGTCGCCCCCGGTTTTTAAAACCGATTTTGGCATCATTGGTATCCAGATATGTTTTGACATACTATGGGAAGACTGCTGGCGAAAATTAAGAGAAAACGGGGCTGAAATTGTTTTCTGGCCCTCTGCTTTCGCCGGCGGACAGATGGTTAACACCAGGGCCTGGCAGCATCAATACCATGTTGTGTCGAGCACACGGAAAGACACAACAAAGATCTGCGATATATCCGGGACGGAAATTGCGAAGACGGGAATATGGAACAGGAACCTGGTTTGCGCCCCCATTAACCTGGAGAAGGCCTTTGTGCACGTATGGCCGCACGTGTTCCAGTTTGACAAAATAAGGGAGCAATATGGCCGTAAAATACGCATTACCATCTTTCATGAAGAAGAATGGGCCATCATAGAAAGCCTGTCCCCGGAAGTAAAAGTGAAGGATGTCTTAAAAGCTTTTAACATCAGAACATTTGAACAGCATGTGCAGGATGCCGGAACAGCACAGATAAATGCCCGTAAAAAATGAAAATAAGACTGATCCTGACCATTATTTGCGCCGGGTTGTTAAATGGCGCCTGCGCCCAGCAGTATTCGCTGTTAAACGCATTCAGGCCTGCATATACCGGCAAGGCTGAACTGGTTGACCTGGACGAAGATGGCGACCCTGACCTGATAAAGCTGCGGTTGTTCAATGGCTGCAATGCCATATGGGTGGATGATGATGATGACATGATGTGGGATGACAAAGAAGGAGACCTTGATAATGACTGCTTGCTGATCGACAGGAACGGTGATGGCATATTTGCCGGGCCGGGCGACCTGAGCATTGACTGGATCGATACTGATCATGATGGTGAAGCAGATATCCAGCTGGTGGTGGAGAATAGTGACCTGCAGTCGGTCGCCTACTGGGATTGGAGCAGCAATTACATGTGGATCATCGATGATGAAAAAGACCAGTCGTTCCATTTTATCAACTGGAAAGAGCTGGTACTGAGATGCTGGACGCACGCCGGCGCATCAAAATTCTTTGAGGACTACCACGGGCAAACCCTTTTTCTGAAAACACATGCTCCCAGCCATCGTATCAAAGACCTCAGGGTCAACTGGGAGAACCCCTTCCTGTTTTACGATACGGATGGGGACGGGCTGACGGAGATGTCCGTCCGGCTGGAAGATAAAGGGCATTTCACGCCAGGCGAAGAACGGGATATTTCGCTGAACGGTGTTGTGAACCGCGCTTTTGTGTCTGTAGACCTGGATAATGATAACGGGCCTTCCAACGAATTTGATTTTGACTTCAGCCTGTACTTTGAAGGGAAAGGTTTTTCCTATAAAGACCAGGTACACCGGATCAATAATGGTCATGCAGCGGGCATTGACGATCAGATCAGTCACCTGTTGTATGACAGCAGGTGGAGGGCTGTAAAAGAACTGATGTACACCTCCCGGGATGTTGCGTTGCATAAAATATTTAATGAGGGAGAATGGAGCCGCTGCTGGCTGGTGTTTGATGAAGATGATGATTGCGAACGTTGGGAGCGGGTAGAGTTCTATGAACCCAAAAACTTTTTCAGGATAGGAATGAATAATAACGGAATTGATCACAATCCGCAGGCGGATGCCGCCGGAGACCGGGGAGAATGGGATGAGGACAATTCGGGGAAGGGAAGCCTGTATATAGGATTTGACGGCAAGATCCATTTATACGGGGCGGAAAAGGGATGCTGGAGGATTGACCAGAACGCGGCCTGTTACCAGGGCTGGGGCGGATTGTATGAGGGGGAATACAAGCGTATCCCCGATGAGCCTGCGCAGTTTCCCACCATTGCCTATGAAGACACAGACGCGGATGGCTTCTTCGATCTGGTCAAATATGACCTTGATGGTGATACCACTTTTGAAAGCACTGCAGACCTGAAGGCATGGGGGATCGCTCCATCCTGTGAAATAATAAGCACCCGGCAATTCACCTATCAGGACTATCACGATCTGTTTGAAAAAGTAGCCGGACAGATGTGGAACAATGCCTTGCAATCCATCCAGGCAGCCAGGGCGCTGAAGATCAATTATAAATGGTACGCGTCACTGATGACCGCGAGAAGCAGCTGGGAAAAGTATAACAACGGGTATTGGCTTCAATTCTACATTTTCCATGATCTCCTTTCCCTTTTTGAAAAGAACGGTCAGCAGGAACTGATCAGCCTGTTGATGAAGGCTTACTATGGAAGGGATTGGCTTCAATTGCATGAATATGTCCTGAACAATTAACCATTTAAACAACCAAAATGAGACAATTACTATTGCTGTTAAGTATTGGCGCCTTATTCAGCGCATGCTCCGCTAAAGACGCGGCGCTGAAGGATACGGATAAAGTGCCTTTGGATGATGCTTTGTCCCACTCAAAACGCAGGAATTGCCACACCCCCGCCTGGCCTGACGCCACCAATACCGGGCTTCCCAAAGGATGGAAACCAAAGAGAACGTATGCGAACTATACCATGCGCAACAACGAAGTGTTAAGCGATGTGCTTGTTACGGGGTACATATCCATTCCTGTATCTGTAAAGCGCTGCACTATCAGGCGCTGCCGTGTCCGCGGAGATGAAACGATCGGTTTTGACCGTACGGTAGTATGGTTCCAGAACACCGCCCAGCCCAGTGTGCCTGGCGTGAACGGCGACAGAACATCTATTCTCATTGAGCACTGCGACATCGGCCCCGAACTGGGCAGCTTTAATCCCGATGATGTGGACTGCGGGATTGCCGGATGCGCTACCAATTGTACTATCCGGAACAATAATATTCATGATGTGGTAAGAGGGATCGATGCCATGAGCCATTCTTTGGTGGAGAATAACTTCCTGCATGAAATATGGGTAACGCAGGACAAGTCGAAGCACCATGATGGCGTGTTCATCTGGGGGAATTCCGATAATGTGACTGTAAGGGGCAATAATATTGAGCTATTGGATGAATCCAACACGGCTTCCATTTTCATGCAGGGGGCCGCTTCGCGGAATGTCAGCATCACTAATAACCGGGTGACCGGGGGCTCGTATGCCATCCGGTTGAACTTCCCGGATAACGGCGCCGGCCTGGGTGCAGGGATCTGCACAGGGAACAGGGTAAGGCGTAACCCGCCGGACCCTGGTGCAAAGAATCCTTTGGGCGGAGACTACGGACCTGCAAGTTATTGGGAGTTCTATCCTGCTGTATGGGCGAACAATGTATGGGATGATAATGATGAACCCTTTACCCCTGTGCTCGTAAACTGGTAATGATCGATTTATTATAACCTTAAAAATTTAAACCCATGAAAGTCCTGCATTTATTTTTACTGGCTGCCTTCCTGGTAACCGGTTGCTCAAAAATGAAAGACCGTGATGCCCTTAAGGCGGAACATGATCTTGCAACATTGAATGACGAGGAAGAGACCTATAACGTGTTCACCACCCAAACCCCTACCGTTACGGATACCGACGGTCCATACGAGATGGGTATGAAATTCAAGTCCGAACTGATAGGGAAAATCACGCAGATCCGTTATTACAAGTACAGCGGAGAAACCGGCACCCATACCGGGCGTTTATGGTCTGAAGGGGGAACCGAGCTTGCCAGCGTAACCTTCACGGGAGAGACTGCTTCCGGCTGGCAGACGGCAACGCTGAGCGCACCCTATGAAATTGCCGCCAATACCGTTTATGTCGTAACCGTGAACTCCAACACCCGGTATGGCGCTACCCCCGGTGGCCTGGCATCAGCCGTGACCAACGGGCCTTTAAGTACGGTAGTTGGCGCCAATGGCGTTTTCGGCACAACTATAGGTGCATTCCCCACCAGTACCTATAATGGCGGCAATTACTTCCGGGATATCACTTTTGAAGTGATCCCCGATGTGACTGCTCCAAGCACCCCCACTTCCGTGACAGCTGCTGATATAACAGGTTATGGCGTTGATCTTAGCTGGACGGCTTCTACGGATAATGTGCATGTTACCGGATACAATATTTACAATGACACCGTATTGATCGCTTCTGTTACGGGTACCTGGGCTAATATCTATGGATTGACCCCGTCTACGGCGCATAGCATCAAAGTAAAAGCGAAAGATGCGGCGGGTAACCTTTCAGCTGCAAGCACAGCGCTCAGCGTAACTACAGGTGCGGCCAGCAGCGGTTTGCGCGGCTGGCAGATCGATACGACCAATGTCGGGCTAACCGGGGTGAGCGTGGATAAAAATACGCTGCCTTTGTATAGCGACCCGATTGCAGCAGGCTCAACTATCAGCCTGAAAAAGCTGGTGAACCCTGACCTGAGCGCCGGTAATATCATTATTGACAGATGCTGGATCGTTATCAATATGGGAGGAATCAAATGGAATGTAGGCTCTGATAATGGTGCGGTCCTGATCAAAGATTCGCGTATTGAAGCAATCGATATCCCGGGCAAGTATGCTACAGCACCTTTCCAATCGCCAACCAATAAAGCGGTGACCTTGTTAAGAACTGAAATAACAGACCAGGGTGGCGGATTCTGGCTGGATGGCGCCGCCCTGGTAAGGAACTGTTATATTCATGATCTGCCAGGGTACGGTGACCCTCTGAGCGATACCGGCAACCATGTTGATGGTGGTACAAGGCGTAATGGTATTGCACAACTGAATGTAATAGATAACCACATTGACATCCGTAGTGCCGGCAACAATGCATCCTCCGCATTTTTCATACAGCCGCTTTATGGTTTTATTGACAATATCCTGCTGCGCGGCAACCTCCTGGGTGGCGGTGGATATACCGTTTACGGGTCAAACCATAATTATACTTATGGCAGTCACATTTATGCGGACAACAACAGATGGTATTCCGGTGCGGCGTATGGATATGTGGGAACTCCCAGCGGCCCCGGATTTGGGTCCTGGACAAACAACTACGTAAACAATCCCGCGAATACGGATAATAAGGGAACAGCCATCACTTATCCATAAACAATTGGATAGCATCATTTTGATCTCCCGGCCAATTACAGGTATTAACCTGTGATTGGCCGTTATTATAAATGAGCGGCACGGCTATTGCCAGTATAAAAGGGCTGTAATTTTTCATAATAGCGACGATTTTATCCATTGCACGCTTATGCCAGCCATCTAGAAATGCTTGATTTCCACCCTGTCCATCGTCTCCCCTTTTCCATTGGGTGGTACAGCAAATCCGCCAGGTTCATACCGTTTCGTCCCGCTTTTATAATACCAGTCATTCAAACCACTGATCATTTGTTTTATGTAGTAAATAAATTCCTCCGTCTCTTTTTGGAATGGACTGAAGTCCGGCAGATGGTTTGATAATGTTACAAATTCGTTTACAAACCCGTCATGCATCTTCATTCCTTCTGTGCAGGCTTCATCAAAAGATATTTTATTGTGATGCTGCAGTAATTTGATAATATTGAACATTTCTGATTCTATCGCGAGTTCTTTGCCAATTGTTGCAAAATCGTTCTGAAGCGCAACAATGATTGCCTGCAGCATAATAATGCGCTGGATAACGGTATGATTATAAATATAATCGGGTAAAGCAAAACCGGTTGTGGGACAAATCAGATCAACAAATGGGATCATGCCTATGGAATTGGCGCGGATCAAATGAAAAAGGGGGATAGGAGGAATGCCCTTGCTGATCTTATATGGTGATTCTTCCATAATCCCGTCAGTGACAAAACGGTACTTATAATTCTTAGCTATCCTTTCAAGCCAGAAATCCGGCATTCCGAGCGCAATCCACTCCTTTCTGTTTGTTTGCATCTGACGTAATATTCCTTTTTCCTCCGGCCGTGGACCATCTCCCATCATTACCTCAAAAATCCGGTCTCTGAAAGCCACTATCTCCTTTATTGGCAAAAGTTCTACATAATCATCAGTTACCGTCATATAAATTGCAAAACGTGTTGCATGGCGGACCTTGTCCTTTTCGGCGGCAGCCGGTATCATAAAGGGGCCTACATCTACCAGTCGCATCTTTCTATATCTTGCCATAGCCTCCTTTGTCAAGAATTGATAGTCCTGGTCATACCAATTGCTTTCTTCTTCATCGAAGGTTCCGGCGTAGGGGCTTTGAAGGGTTGTCCAGGGATATACTGGCTTGGGTACAGTGAATTCCTTGTTCATATGGTGTTTGGTTTGAGATGATGAAAAACTCGCAAGCGCTTTGCGTTGAGCACCGACTGAACCTCGTTGAGAACGGCCCTCGTTTAACAGCGCCAAGTCCCGGCTGAATCAGCTCTTCTCAGGCCAGGCAAATCCCTTTCCTCCGGACAAATATCTTTCTGTTTCCTGCACATAGAACGTATTCACGCCCTGGACGCCGAGCCCAAAATAATAGACGAATTTGTCCACATGCTCCTGGTATTCTCCAAACTCGCGATACTCCCTGTGTAAAGCAAGAAGCTCATCGAGATCTGCATCGTGGATGCGCAAGGTCTCCTTACAGGCATCCTCCAGCGAAAGATCATATTGCCGCTGAAGCACAAAAACCACATTAAAAACCTCAGTTCCTTTAGCCAGCTCTTTCGGCAGGGAATGAATGTCATTTTGCCATATGATAATTCTGACCATCAGCCTCATCATCCGCTGAATGACGCAGTGATCGACGATATGATCGGGCAAAACCAGGCCTGATTCAATTTCCCCTAAAATCAGGTACGGGTACATCAGCACGGCATATTCGCGGATTGCTTTATATACTGCGAAAGAAGGGGGTGGTTGATTGGCTGCCTTATAAGAATGTTCCACTTCGATCCCGTACCTGAAGGTCAGGTAGAAGTACCGGATGAAACGCTTCATCCATATTTCGGGCATGAATGCACGGAATTCATCCCTTATCAGTGCCAGGTGTTGATACATTGCATTTTCATCCGGCAACGGGGAAGCGCCATTCAGGATGTCCATACAACGGATGCGCTGTTGTTGCTTTTCCTCAAGCGGCAGATCTTCCAGTTGATCGTCGAGCACAACATATTGGAGCATGAACCTGTTGCAGGGAATGGTTTGTTCATACGTTAAGTCGGGCCACATGCAGGCAGTGCACGCATGTAACCGCATTTTTTTGTACATCTTCCTTTGCCATTCTTCCAGGTATGTGTAATCATGGTCGATCCAGTGGTTCATATCTCTCTCCATTTGTTCCAGGTGTGGATTGATCAGGATGGGCCACGGATAATAGCCATATGGAAGGTAATCTCTGGAGTTGAATTGTTCAGGAGCCATATATCAGCATTGTGATTAATTAAATTGAGTTTGATGAAAAGAGCTGGCCGCTTTTCAGCTGACCGCCTTTATCCTAAAGCCTGTTTTACTGTTTGTACATCAGGGAATCCCTGTATTGAATTATACCTGTCGAGCGTGGATGAAACAGATTTCCATCCGTTCAGCGTCATACTGATATAATGGACCCTGTTTGTTACCGCATCCTGCCAGGTCCCGAAGTCTGGCAGGAAATCCTGCAGGTACCGGAACTCCCGCAGATATTCGTTATGAAGGTGCAGCGTCTCCAGACAAGCTTCCTCCAGTGAAATATTACGGTTGTGCTGGACAGCTTTTACGACGTTGTAGTAGATCGCTCCTGTAGCTTCGTCTTTGAGCACCGACTGCACCTCGTTGAAACATGCCATCATGCGGACAGCCAGCGCTTTCAGGCGTTTTATGATGTTATGCTGATGTATGGACTCCGGGAGAAATACTTCCGTTTCAAGATCAAGCAGCTCCAGGAAAGGGTAGAGACAAAGCGAATCCTCGCGGATATCCAGGCATTCTTCTACAGAAGGAAATTCCTTTCGGGCCTTATAATAAAGCTCCCGCTGAAGGCCATTAAAGTATTTTTGAAGACCTTCGATAAACCGGTTCATCGATTCAGCAGGGAGAAATTGAACCAGTTCTTCCCTGAGTGTGCATAGCAGGCCGGCAAGAGGAATTTCAGCATCTGCCCGGGTTGCCGTTCCATTCAGGATTCCCAGGGATTGGTCGCGGACGTGGTGCAATTCCCGGAGGCTGCATTCTTCGCACCTGTCGTCATTATAAAGTGTCCACAGCATGAGCCTGCATACCGGCTTCAACCGCTCGGCGCCGGCTGTCGGAAACCATTGGGAAGCGATATGTGCGGTTTTGGTCATTTTGTACTTTTTCCTGGTAAGCGGGTCATTCCGATAAAGTGCCAGGTACTCGCCCTCTATCCAATGCTGTTCGGTGATTTCCTGCAAGGCGCCGGCAAATGGGTTCTTGAGCATGGGGAAGGGGTAGTGAAACTGGGATAGGATTGAAGTTATCTCTGTATTCATAGCAATAGTTTAGGTTGAGTTGGGGAGACATGGTTAACAATTAAATGTCCCAGATATGCTGGCACTTCCTGAAATAAAAAAGTTAACTGCCTGATATCAATTAAAAATACAAAGGCCCGCTGCAATATGCCTGCAGCGTAATTTGATATCTTCAATCATTAGTGTTAATTAATGATCCTTTGGGGCTTTTAACAAAAACTTGTTGCTACATTTTTTAGCCGGTTAGCGTATGGGTTATCACTATAAAGTCATTGCAAAAAACAGTGGGTTTCTATAATGGATAGGTTGCTTTATTTACTGGATATATTTTCTCAAATACCCGCTTTTGTTTAAAAATACCTTATAATCCCTGATGTCAAGTATTTCGCGCACAGCCTGTTTCTTATTCGGGGAATTCCGGAAATACTCCCGGGTGATCTTGTAGCCGATCCAGTAACCCAGATCATTGGGCCGGTCATCCTTTCCGGAAACACCATATAGCCAGTCTATATAGTTGGTGCTGTCCATCCTCTCAACAAATTCCCTGCACAACCTGTCCTCATGCTTATCCCCGTAGGCCGTTACTTTCCTGTTAGGGGGCCCTCCGGAAATCAGCTCCCCTAAAAAATCCGCGCTGCCTTCAATAATACTTTTTTGCAATAACGTCGGGGCTTCCATCCAGTTATTCTGCTGAAAATGGATCAGCTCATGTGCTACGATATAAGGAACGACATCGGCATCAGCCTGTTTCTCCGCTCCGATGAATACCCCTTTTTCGTTAGCTGTCCCCCCCGAGTTAAATGCGCCGATCACGAAATAAACGGGAGGGAACTTTGCATCGGGATACCAGTATTTCAAAGCATAGAATGTGCTTCTGCATTGCTTTTCCTTTTTGGTCATCTGCAAGGTCATGGCTCTTACCTTGTCATAGTCATTTCTTCGCTTTTTTACAACTTCCAGTAAATGGTCCGCACTTATAATCCTGTTCGGGGTAAAACCTTTTACACCCTCGCTGCCAATATCAATGTAGGCTTTGCCAAAAGGATTGGCTGTGGTATCCTCTTTAAACATATCAAATGCCCGCCAGAAATTGTCAATGTCTTTGGTGATAAAAACGGAACTGTCGGGATCACCGGGGAAGGGTGTCTGCGCATGAACGCACTGGAATATAAACACACTTGTTAAAAATGTCAGGCAATATTTCATGATAGATAGCATTTTTACATCTAAATAGACGACCGGGCAGAAAAAAAGTTACGCTTATGGCTATTTTATCTGAAAAGCAATACCTTTACGAAAATTTCGTAAATGTGCCGTATGTTCGTAAATTATTCATTCAGGCGCCGGAGCCTTTGTCGTTGTAAAATACCTGATGTAAAGAAATTGCCGGTAATCTTTACGCCTTTTGCAAACTTATCACTAGCACAGTTTTTGAGCATTCCGGTTAATAATTTTGCTTAGCTTCGGTTATGAATATAAGTTTTTTTTGCACCCTGTTATTACCACTTGTTGTTGCCTGTAACAAACAAAGTACTTCGACTGCATCAAATCTGCCTGAGCCGGATACGGCTATTATTGACAACACCTACCCTTTGGTAGCTGCAGCCAGCAGCATATCGTTGGATAGCGGAACCATGTACAGGCTGGGCCTGGCACAATATGCATCTTTTTTCAATTTTGACCGGAGTGTAAAAAACGGTGACCTGTACTATGAAGCAATGCTGGAGAGCACAAAGCAATTCAGCCCATTAAAGTTCTTTATATCAAGCAATGGGACCGGAGCGATTGTTGCCGTTACAACCCCCTCAAAGGCCGAGGTAGATAAGTTTAATAAAGCGTGGCGGCGATAACTGGTAACCAGTCTTCCCTATTCTAAAAAAAATCCTTTATGAAAAAGAGACAATTCGCTTATTCCCTTACAAAGAAATTTTATTATCTGCCATTGATATTGCTAGGCATCATAAGTGTTGGACCAGGATGTCAGAAATCAAAACAATCTGATCCCTGCGAAGGTGTACTTAGCGAAGGAACACCTACCCTGGTAGGATTGGTATTGATAGATGGGCAAACCGGGGAGAATATTCTTTTGTCAGAAAATATTGATACTTCGACTATAACCATCATCCCGGAAACAACAGATGTTCCTGCAGAACGGGGTGCGATTGAAAAAAGGCCGGGTGCGCCTATGTATGGATCACTGGTATTTCATATTGCTGATACAAAAGAGGGGGCATTCAAATATACAGTAAACATTCCCGATGTAGCCAGTGCTACCCTCTCCTATACCAACAAGAAAGTCAAATCAGATAATGCGTGTAACCCGTATTATATCACTGTAGCAGATCCTGTAATAGCGGACCATCAGTTTACTGTTTCACAAACAGGTCACCGGCTGCTATTAGAAGTAACACTTTGAGTTTCGTTTCAAATGCGATGAGTTGAATCAGGTTGAAAAACCATCTGACCAGCCCTGTGAACCGGGCCGCTAAAACTTGTCTTGAAAGAAATCAACAGGAAAATTCAGTTTGTGTTTGCTAATTTGAATGCCAATTCTCCGCAATGGTTCGTCGTTGCCGGGACAGACCTTACCTGCGAGCTTAATAAGAAATATCAAAGTAAAATGAATAAAATTTCAAGCATCCTGTTAATCGGGATATCGCTCATCGGATGCCAGCATCTACATTCTGATGAAAAAGTGGTGTTCAATCAGGAATTAGCAGATGAACTTGCAAAGATGGCTGAAGTCGATCAAATTGCGGCTTACATACCACAAGGTACATACAAAAAAATGACGACTGAGCAATGGAACGCTTTCAAAGACAGTGTTTTTACTGCACATGAAAAGCGGCTAAAGCAAATTTTTGACAAACACGGATTTGTCGGGTTCGATCTGGCTGGAGAAGATGGTTCAGAAAGCTTTTGGCTAATGGTGCAACATTCCGACAATAATCCCGAATTTCAGGAAGACGTTTTAGGAAAGATGAAAATCGAAGTAGATAAAGAAAATGCAGATCCGGGTAATTACGGTCTTTTGGTTGACCGTGTGATGCTTAATAAAGGTGGGAAACAAGTTTATGGGACACAGGTCACTTATAATATGGAAACAGGCCAGGCATATGCCAAAAGTTTGGAGGATAGCTTAAATGTTAATGAAAGAAGAGCATCAATTGGACTTGAACCATTGGAAGTCTATCTCAACGCAATGACGGAAAGGCACTTTGAAATGAACAAAGAAACCTATTTGAAAAAAGGCGTGACAGCTCCGAAACTATATGAAATAACACAGAATCACTATCCGCAAAAATAAACCACACAGATCAGGTGAGTGGCCGGTTAGCAGCTTTGAAAAGAAGCGATAGGGATGGACCGCATGAAACTCCCGGGAATTTCCCACCAGCCAGTCATTGCATCTTATTCCGGCAAGCTATTCATGCTGTGGTCCCTGGCGGATCACCCTGTGATCACTGAGGGAACACAAAGGGCTATGTGGACTTGATATGGAGATCGTCTGAAGTTCGTGCGGGTTTGATGCATCTGTTCAGCGGGATATCCGGGCAACAGGAAGCCCTCCGCAAGCACCGGCGCTTGCGGAAAATTGACTGGAAATATAGTGTGGGAGGGTATGACGTTCAATGGATAGTTTAATCACCAAAATACATCCGCTGGCAGGGAGTGGCTTATTCCCGCCGGATGACTGGCGGAGGCGGGGCAGTGCATGCCGGGCCTGCGGCGGTTTGCTGATTTGCAGGTGCTGCCAGGGAGTGCAGCCGCTGCTGCAACATCGCCGCTTGCTGGTATCGGGGTTGGTGGAAGGCCTGCTTTGTCTGCGGCTCCCGCACGGCAATAATATCAGCGGCAAGGTATTTCCTGTTCAAAGATGCGTTGCCGCTGCACATGCCTCTTACCTGCAGGGTTACCATCAGCGTTCCCTTGCCGGGCACATCCACATGCAGCGCCGCGCCTGCGAATACCTCGCGGGTATCCAGCACGATCATGGCGGTTTCAGTGCCCGTCACCCGGCGTTCCCCGAAATGAATACGGGTGGCGATCACTTTTACTTCCAGCATGGGAATGCCCCTGAACTGCGGCAGCGCTTGTGGAGGAATATGCAGTATCCCGTCCTCAGCGAGTGTTGGCGCCTTGGTAAAGAAACGGTCTGTTCCCGTGTGCTGGTTAAAGCGGAAGCCTGCGATGGCCCCGGTATTGCGAAGGCCGCCTTTGATGATGGTCTTGTTGAGGCGGTTGATATGCCCGCCATCGCAATGAACATCGAGATGGTCGGCGAATGCGCTGCGGATAAGGCGGCCTTTGCTGCTGGCGGCGCCGAAGCGCTGTGCGGCAAGGCGGGTGGCAGTCGTCTGCCGGACGGTTTCCGGCATGCTGCGGAAGTAGTGTTTACCGTCCCGGTAATAGCCGATCATATTGCCGGCTTTGCCCGTGAAGGTGAACAAAGAAGTTTGTTTTGCCATTGGATATGTGTTTTGTGATATATGAATATACCACTTATTTCTGAGGAAACAGGGGGATGCGGTCCTCATGCCGGGTATCCCTACTGTCCCGCAGACAGCCCGTGATAGCTGCCGGCAGGCATAATTTTTCCCTACTGAATTTTAACAGGCAAACCAGATGTGCTCAGCGCATCAAAAGCGGCGTTCCTGCCCTACTTTTTCCCTAATAACTCCTCCAATTTGGCGTCCAGTTTGCGTTCCTCATCATCCGTCACCCTAAGGACAATATTTCCCGACTGGTCCACCAGGATTTTAGTGGGATAAGCATAGATGCTGAAAATCTTACGGAGATCAGCGTCTCCATCATTCACATTAAAGATCTGCGGCCAGGTAATGCCATCTTTGGCAACAGCATCACGCAGTTTCTGCTCACCCACCTTTCTATCCTTGTCAAACTCCACGCCCACTCCGATAATTTCAAAACCCATAGGCTTGAATTTCTCATACACAGCTTTAAGATGCGGATGCCCTTTACGACACCATACACACCAGCTTCCCCAGAAATCGATCAGGAAAACACGGCCTTTATAACTATTGATGTCGATTGTTCCGCCTGCCAAAGATGGTCCGCTGAAATGCGGGAGCTTGTTTGTACGCAGTTCCTTTAATCGTTTGTCAAAATCCTTTCCGTCCGGGGTTTCTTTCAGTCTGGCCCCCAGCTGATCATACAGCGCAACCAGTTCTGCATAAACAGCATCGGCTCCCGGTCTGAACAATTTGTCGTTCTGATAATCCTGCAAGGCGTCCTTCATGGCCTGGATAGCGAAAGGATTGTTGGGGTAATTCCGGATGAAATCTTTTTTTGCGGCCACAATGGCTTGCAGTGCGGCGCGTTTTTTGGCAGACCTCTCCTTACCTGGTGGCTCTTTGCGTGTCTGCTGATATACCTTTTCGTTATTGTCTATAAACGGCTTCAGGTAAGCGTCGTACAGGTCGGCATCTTCCGTCATAGGCGAACCGGTCACTACCGCATTCCTGAAACCGTCATCGACCCTGACTTTCACCTTCCCTTCACCAAGGTATATCTTACGGCTTTCCGTGATGCCGCGGAGCCGGTTTCCAGGAGATGCAAGCTGCCCGAACCGGGCGACCAACGTAGCCTGCAAGAGCTCCTGCACTTCACCTTTGAATGCAAAGTTTCCTTTCACTACATCGGCGCTGTCTGCATGATTTTCGCCGTCCTCATAGTAATACAGGAAAATCTTATTGATCGAATCAGCCAACCCCGGGGAGATATGTCCGGATACCGTAAAGGCCAGTTTTTTCTCCTGTGCTGCACAAAATGAAGCAATGGCTGAAAGCATCAGGCTAAAGGTTAATTTTTTCATCTGTTCATTATATGTTAATGGTAAAGCTTGTCATAAGCCGCATATCAACGGTAAAAGGCTGCCGTGATTGTTGCCCTGATGCCTTCATCACAGCAGCCCCTGGAATTACAATCCGTAACCGGGGTTCGGCGTGAGATTTACGTTCACATTAAGCTCGCTGGCGGGAATAGGCCAAAGTTTATATTCCGGTTTCCATACACCACCTTTTGCGGCAGCAATGGCCGGCATTATTTCGTCTGCCCGCGTGATGGAGGTATTTGAAAATCCTTTCCACCGTTTGATATCGAACCAGCGATGACCCATTTCCGTAAACAGTTCAAGGCGGCGTTCCCTTTCCAGCGCCAGCATAAACTCCGGCAACGTTGTTGCGCTAACGCCGGTTTGCTCTGCCCGCGAACGGACCGCATTGATATCTGCGACGCCGCCATCGGTGCCCGAAATCCGTCCCTGCATCGCTTTGGCCTCGGCGCGTATCAGATATTGCTCCGCCAGGCGGAGTACCATCGTATGCTCCGTTGTAGGGGAATTTCCGGTAGCCTGGTAAACCTTATATTTAAAGGGATATGGATAGGTTGTTCCATCAGCGGCAAACAAGTCGGTCCAGCTGGCTTGCCGTTTATCACCCGCCAAAACATCCATCTGTGACGCGGAAAGCGCCAGGCCGGGATACCCGGTGACCGGTGAGGTCCTGATAATAAGAATATTCCCGTCCCAGGTATTAATACCGGAACCGTTCGCTGCCAGCCCCAACTGCCAGATGGCCTCCTTGCTGCGCACTAAAAACGTTTCGTTCATATTCTCTTCCAATTTGTAAGTGCCCGTCTGGTTGATCACTTCAGTAGCGCTGCTTTCAGCATTTGCCCAATCGCCTGCATACAGATAGGCCCTTGCGAGCAGCGCAGTGGCGGCAAATTTATTGGGGCGTACACGGTCTGCCGTCACCGCATTCGTTGCGGACAGGTATTCGTTCTCAAGTAATGCCTGCGCATCTTTCAGATCCTGGATGATTTGCTGATAAACATCCTGTACAGGTTTCCTGGGCAAGGTAATATTCACCTTATAATCGGTAGTGACAGGCACGGGAACATCGCCGTACAAATTGACAAGGTAGAAATAGCAAAATGCCCGAAGGAACCTGGCCTCTCCTGTCAGTTGCCGTTTTACCGGCTCACTGATCGTCGGAGATGCCGTCACCCCCTCAATGGCGGCATTGGCAGCATAAATGAGCTTGTAACATCTTGCCCATATGCCTGACACGTATGAATTATCTGCCAGCAAACTATTCTTTGCGAACTCCAGGTTCCCCTGCGATGCCTGGTAGTACTTCAGCTCATCCGATCCCATTCCTGTCAGGAGCCCTACGCCGGAAACACCATGCACGAAATCTGTGTTCACGGTCATATTATACAGGATACCGGTAATCACCGAGGTAGCTGTGGCGTTGGTGGTATATGCCGTTCTGTCGGAAATGGAGTTTACGGGAGGATCAAGCTCCACAAATTTTGCACATCCCGTTGTGGCAGCCAATAACGCAATAACGTATATTCTGATAATATTCTTCATTGTTTAAAATGTTACTTGTAAACCAAATGTCGTAACTGCGATAGGCGCAATAGATGCGCTCTGGTTCTCCGGGTCCATTCCCAGGTAATTGGTGAACGTAGCGAGGTTTTGTCCCTGCGCGTAAACCCGGAGGTTCAGTATCTTCATTTTCTTCAGCCAGGTGTCCGGAAAATTGTACGACAATGCCACATTTTTCAGGCGGGCAAAGAATATGCTGGCATAGGCAGCATCGTCAGTATTGCGGGGCCGCGCCTGGTAGGCAGGGGATGTTGCGCTTTGCGTCAGCTTGTTCAAAGTGGCGCCGGTATCCCCCGGTCCCTTCCAGCGGCGGTCATATACATATTGCGGAAGGTTGCCGTAATATCCCGGAACATATACACCGTTTACATTCCATATCCTGCCATTGGCTTTTGAGAACTGTAAAAACACGTCCAGCTGAAAGCCCTTATACCTGAACGAATTCTGCAAACCGCCGAACAGCTGCTTGCCGATGTTAATGGCTACGGTACGATCTGCAACCCCTAACAGCGCGATGTTGGTGACCGTATCGCCCAGCCTGTTCCGGTAACGCATGACACCGGTATTGGGGTCAATTCCCAGGGTGGGCACCAGCTTGGCAATAGTAAGCGGCTCACCCACCACGTAAGTGTTCGCATTGGATGAAGAAGCCAGGTCCGGATAATCGATAAGTTTATTATCCGGAATAGTGATGTTGAAGCTGGTGGTCCAGGAGAAATCCCGCCGCGCTATGTTTGTAGTATTCAGCTCTATTTCCCAACCGGTATTCTGCACTACCGCCGGCAGATTAAACGGCACGCTTGAAAAGCCGGATACCTGCGAAATGGGGTAACCTATCAGCTGATTTGAAGAGCGGTTGCGGTAAAAGTTGGTGTTCAGGAGGATGCGGTCCTTCAGGAATCCCAGCTCCAGGGCAATGTCAGCTTTCCTGTTGGATTCCCATTTGAAATCGCTGTTCGCCAGGTTGGCTGGCTGAAGGCCGATGCCGTTGTCGCCGTAATAAGGATAGTAGCTGGAAGTAGAATTATAAAGGGAAACATATCCATAGTTGGAAATGGCATCGCTTCCCGTAGTTCCGTAACTAAGCCTGAGCTTCCCGAAACTCAGGAACGGCAGCGCATCTTTAAGCGCCTTTTCCTCAGAAAAGATCCAGGCAGCGCCTACCGCTCCGAAATTACCGAAACGGTTGCCGGGACCAAAACGGCTCGATCCATCGCGGCGGGCAGTCAGGTTAAGCAAATACTTGCCATCTACGTTATAATTGACAAGCGCGAACAACGCATTGTATTTATAGTCGCTGAAGGCCGTTCTGCTGGTAACCGCCTGCGCGGAACCCCTGTTTTCAAGCAGTGCGTCATCCACAAATCCCGAGCCGTAATCCAGTGATCCCTTCTGCGTGCTCTGCTGGAAGGTGGTTCCCAGCAGAACTTTCAGCGGCTGCCCTAAAAACCTGACATCATAGGTGAGTTGCGGCTCGATGTTCCAGGTTTCGGTGGTATGATCTCCATACTCCGCAGCACGGTTTGCCGGCCCCAGGAAGTAAACGGGATTCGTAGCGCTCTCTGGAACGGTGTACAGCGTAGTGTACCTCAAATTGGAATAGCCCAGCTGGACTTTAAACTCCAGCCCTTTAAGAATGCGGTAACTGATCAGGGAATTGGCGTTCAGATTGGTTGTCCGGGCATCATACTTCTGGTTTAAAGCAGCCAGCGGATTGGCAAAGGCCGTACCGGCAAAGTTCAGTTTCCCATCTGGCAGATACAGGTCCATACCCAATGGCGGAAGTGTCACCGCATTATGGGTGGGATCATTGGGAGACAGGTTGTTTTTTTCTTTCAGGAAAGTTCCTGTCAGCTGCGCTTTCCAGCGCTGATCAGCGGAGGTATGATTAAGGCTGAAGCGTGCAGATGCTTTTGTATCCGCAAAATCGCCGGGGAATACAGCGGTCTCTCTCCAGTAACCGCCGGAAAGGGAGTAATTGGTATTCGCGCTGCCGCCCGACAATGTCAGTTGTGCATTGGTATAATGCGCGGTATTCCCGATCAGGAGGTCCTGCCAGTCGGTAGAACGCGTAGTATCCCACTGCAGCAGGTCCGGCGCATAGGAAGCGTCACCGATAGCCACGCCATCATTCCGCAATGCCTCATAGCGCATATCCAGGTACTGCCGGCGGTCCAGCAGGTCCATCATCCTGGCCACTCTGCCGAACCCTTTTGAAAAGTTAGCATCGATCTTGCTGTCGCCCGCCTTTCCTCTTTTGGTAGTGATGAGAATAACGCCGTTGGCGCCTCTTGATCCGTAGATAGCGGTAGCATCCGCGTCTTTCAATACCTCTATCGATTCGATGTCTGCCGGGTTCAGGGAATTGAACGGACTCGCACCGCCGCCAGGTTGCTGCCTGAAGTTATTGGGCACCGTATTGGTGGAATTCGCTAAAAAAGGCACCCCGTCGATGAGATAAAGCGGGTCGTTTGCCGTAGCCGTCAAGCTGTTCGTTCCCCTTATCCTGACGGTAACGCTACTGCCGGGGATACCGCTTTGCTGCGTAATATCCAGCCCGGGCACCCGCCCGATCAGCGCTGTCAGCACATTGCTGACCGGCTGCTTTTCGATGGTTTCCGCCCTTACCGTACCCACCGCCCCTGTATTCAGGCGTTTACTGGTGGTATAATATCCTTTTACCACCGTTTCATCCAGCCCAGATATGGCTACGCGCAGCACTATACTGATATCTGTATCGGTGCCGACCGTGTATTCCCGCGACTGATAGCCAATGAAGGAAACAAGTAATACATCGCCGGGATCCGCATTTATGGAAAATCTTCCGTTCGCTCCCGTGGCGGTGCCTTTTTTGGTCCCCTTGATGGATATGGTCACGCCAGGCAACGGATGGCCGGCGGTATCCCTCACCACTCCGGTGACAGGTGCGCGAACAGCTTCCTCCGTAACCGGAGCGGGCTGCTCAGCCGGCGGAGGCGAGGCCCTTTTTATAATGATCGTTTTTTCTACAATGCCATACTCGAGGTGCTGATCTTTGAGGCTCCGGCGCAGGACTTCCTCCAGGCTGATATCCTTTACATTCAAAGTAACCGGCCGGGCATTCCTGATCAGCTCGTTATTAAAGAAAACCAGGTACCCCGTCTGCTTTTCGATAGCGTTAAATACCTGCCTGAGCGGGGCATTCCTGAGCGACAGGGTGATCTGCTGCCCATAGGTTCCCGCCGATACCTCCAGGCAGGCACAAATGGTTAAAATACAAGTCAGTCTCACGGAGAGCAAAATTTTGGTTGAATACCGCCCTTTCCGGGGAACGGTTTTTACAAAACGATTCCATTGCATACATTTGCATTGTTTGGTTGACGTTAATCAATAATAGGTAAGACGATTGTTGTGACACTGATAACTCAAACATTCACCGGGAGCGGGTCCAATCGCTTCCGGCTTTTTTGTAATTAACAGGGATAAAGCTTTGAAATTTCTACATCATGATATCAACAGCTGGTTTTATACTTTAACGTTCCGCAGGCTCGATAACGATCTTCCTGCCTGTTATCCTGTAATGAATACCGCTCATGTCCAGCACGCTCAATAGTTGCGACAGGCCCAGGTCCCGCTGCAGCTTTCCTGAAAAATACAGCTTGCTTACACCCTGCTCGAACTCAACATCCACATCATACCAGCGGGAAAGCTGCGCCATTAATTCGCGTAATTCCGTATCCTCGAAATAAAATATGCCGTTCTTCCAGGCCATCACCCGCTCCAGATCGGGTGCTTTATTCAGATCCAGATCTCCATCCTTTGCCAGCACGGCCTGCTGTGAGGGCCGCAATTCCATCCTTTTGTTTGCAGCAGGGGCATCTACCTGTACGCTTCCTGTCAGCAACGTGGTGTATATCTGCCGGTCATCTTCATATGCATTGATATTAAAGTTTGTGCCGAGCACTTTCACCAGCAGCTTATCTTTTACTTTTACGATGAAGGGGGCCGATGCCTGGGCAGCCACTTCAAAATATACTTCCCCCGTTACTTCCACGCGCCGTTCCCCTTCCCTGAACGCTGTAGGATAACGGAGCGAGCTTGCCGCATTCAACCATGCACGGGAACCGTCTGGCAGTTGCACCGAAAACTGGCCGCCCCTGGGAGTTGAAAGGGTGTTGATGCTTCCACTTTCTTCATTGCCGGTGGCCTGGTACACCAGCAGCCCCCCCTGCTGCTGAACCGATGTACCGCCCTGCGGTATCAGCCGGTTACCGGCGCTGTCGAGCATTACAATGGAGCCATCCCCAAGCGTTAACATCGCTTTGGGCGTCGCAGCAGCAATGTCCGGCGTATATTCAGCGCTATGGCCTGTCTGTTGCTGCCGGTACATCCAGGTACCCGCCAGTATCAGCAACAGCAGACTGGCGGCAAACGCCCAATATCGGACCCGGGCAGCTTTCCTTACCATCACCGGGTCCTCCATTGCGCTTATCTTATCCCGCAGGAGCTGCAACAATGCATCATCGGCATTCTGCCGGCGATCCGCGTTCCAGCTAATCTCTTCGTGATCTTCCATAAGATCCTGGAATGCCTTGTCATCAGCGGCGCGTATGGCCTCAGACAGTATTTCCCGCTCCTGGCCGGAAAGGTCCCCGGAGGCATATTTCTGCAAAAGTGATTTGATGTGGTCCTGGTTCATGCTGATAGGTCTCTACATACAAGACTGCGTTTTGTGAAAAAGAATACTTTCACAAATAGATATATTTTACAACAATATGTAATTCGCAGGGAATTGAGTATGATGTATCAAAGATGGATAATGATCAGTATCGCAACAGGAATATCGATGCCCTTGTAATGTTTCAACTGGTCGCGCAATGTTTTCACGGCTTCATACAAATGTTTTTTTACCGCAAATTTTGTCATGGACAACTCTGCCGCGATCTCATCGAGTGACCGTCCGTGTTCGTTTCTCAGCAAAAGAATGCTGCGTTTTAGCGGTGTCAGCCTTTTTATCGCATTGCGGGCCAGTTCATGATATTCTTCCAGTTGCATCTTTTCCCGGATGGCGTCACCTGTTTCCGTTCCGGGCTGCGCAAACTGCCAGCCGGCAATGGCGCCTGTTACCTGTGCATCACGCCTGCGCTTGTCCAGCAGGCGGTTTTTGGCCATTCTGAAAAGATATGGTTTCAGGGACTTTACGATGATCATCGTTTCCTTTCTCAACCACAGCTTGAGGAAGATATCCTGCAAGATCTCCTCCGTTTCGTCTTTGGAGAATCCGGTAAGCGGGAAAATGAATGTGTGCAGGACGGGCTGAAAGAAGTAGTACAACTCCGCGAATGCGGCCTCGTCTCCCCTTGCCAGCGCTTCCAATAGCTGTATTTCATTTTCCAGCGTTACTTTCATTAACCCGGCTCCTGCTTTAGTTGAAAGATAAATTATTTTATCACCCGGCGTAAAGATGCGGTTATCGTCAGCAACAAAGTTAAGACAATAACCGGCAGGAGCAACCGCAGGGCTTCCGTCCAGTTTACAACGGGCTGCCGGAAATCGAATTCCGGCACTTTCATGAAATCGGAAAGCGTAAACGGCCGTGCCTGTATCGCAATATTGTTCAGGTAGTACCGGCGCTCCGTCTGATAAGCTTCTGCGGCAGCAAGGTACTGATGATAATTATTTATTTCCGAACCGGCTACCTGGTTAAATGCATGCTGAACAGCATACACCGGGTTCAGCCAGTTCAGCCGCAGGGTGCGCGCATATTCTTTCGCCTGGCTCTCCACCACCATTTTACCCATGCTGTTATTAAATCGGATCTGTATCTCGGACCGCATCAACCCTTCATAAAAACGCCGTGCGCCATCCCTCGTATCCTTCATGGCCGCAAGCGGGTAAGGATGCCGGAGGCTGCTGAACGAATCGGCCAGTTGCGCCGGCTCCAGATCATAGGCATCGGGATAATCGCCCCGTTGGTTAAACATCGTCTGCACCAGTTCTTTTTCATGAGAATCGGATACGTTCCTGTGAATGACAGATGGGACCAGCAACAGTAAAATGATCCACAATCCTCCCAGCACGAGTGCATTGGTGGTACTGGAACGGTTGAGTGAAGCGATGAAATAGACCAGTGAAAACCAGAAAATGATGTAAACAACCGTGATCAGCGCCCAGGTGCTCATCTGCAACGCCTCCTGCCGGAATGAAATACCGTTTATGGCGAAGGCGGCAAGGTTGATAACGACCGACAGCAGTATCAATACGGATGCCTGGAATGCCAGCTTGTGACGCAGTACTCTTTTCACATCGCCCTGGATACGCAGCAGTGTAAAGGTGCTGTTTTCCTTTTCTCCGGAAAGCACATTATACCCCAGCGCAATAATGAACAGCGGGAACAGGTAAATGATCACGAACGAAAGATCGAAATTACCGGCGAGCAATTTAACCGGGTTCTGGATATCCGTTGATGTTGTACTATAGATGTCTGCCCCCCTGAAATTATTGGACACTTCATGATAAAACGGAAAGTTGTCTTTCTGCCCGATAGACAGCGAAGTGAACGGACCTGGCCTGTACACGACCGTTTTTGCGCCGGCAACAGCAGCCTGATAATATTTCATCACATCATCGAACCTTTGCTGTTCTTCCGGGCTGAGCTTTGCCGTATCTCTTCTTTTTATCTCCTTTATGGCAGATGTTGTTTTCTGCTGTTGCAATGTATCTACAGCATAGATCATTTCCTCCTGCTGGCTTACAAAATGTTTGCCGTATCGCGCACCGAACAGGCCCGCCACCAGCAGGAACAGGAGCCCTGCCAGCAGGAAACGGTTCCTGAGCAGCAACACTGCCTGGTATTTCCAGATAGTTAAATACTTCGTCATGCTATCCTGATTTTATTGGATGTAAGCGCGATCAGCAAACAAACTGCTATGATCCAGGTGAATAAAGCGATTATCTCGGTGCTGTAATTAGCCAGGCTCCAGCGCAGCGAAGGGGATTCGTAGCGGTAGTCTTTCACCTGGTCCCAGTATTCCTGTGTAAGCTTTCCCTTGCTGTCTTTAAACTCCGATACCCTAGCCGCGTCCAGCTTGTTGAGGTCGCGGATCAGCACCCGCCTGTAGTCTTCCACATCTTTTGTAAAATCATAATGATGGTGCATGTCTGTGCCCGCAATAGCCATCGACAGATTTTTAACGGCCATGAAAGGGTCCGCAAATCCGGAGACCGCTCCTACCCTGTTCTGTGCCGAGATAATGTTGCTGATGCGTGTAATGGCCTTATCGTAGACATAATTATTGAAATCCTCATCAGCCTGCATCAATAAGCCACCCAGTTTTACAGGAAGCTGGCTGGCGCTGTCAACACCGTATGCGCGCAATACCGAATCTGTAAATCGCTGCGAGCGCTCATTACGGGTATCATGGCCATTGATGCCGCCTTTCCGGTCGTCCGCAATGGATTGGTCGAACGCCACCCTTGTTGGCAATGGCGTACGCTGCGCCCCGATGTTGGCCGCAGTTTTGGGAATGATCACCGTGAATACGAACCACACCGCCAGCAACCCGACCAACAAACCTGAAGGGCTATTGGCCCTTGCGGACAAATAAACGGTCAATGCGATCAACAGCGCGTAATATAATCCGTACAGCACTACCAGCAGGAAAACCCTTGGCAGCACACCGGCTCCCGCTTCGTGCTGCCCCATGTAAAATACAAGACCATATACGAAAGCCGCCAGCAGCAGGAAAATCCAGTAAACCGCAATATAAGCAGCGGCCCTCGCCGTTATCAACTGACGCATGCTCACCCCCTGGCATAGCAGTAACCGGAGCGTGCCGTTCTGCCGGTCGGCAATAACAGAACGGTAGCAGGTGAACAAAATCAGCAGCGGAAAGATCACCTGCAGCAACATCGCAAATGAAAATTCCCCGAACCGTATGAGCGATGATTGCCCGGAGGCGGGAATGAACACGGCTTCGTTCTGCCGGTGCGCTTCCAGCCTTACTGTAGTACCGGTATAAGCGTTTACGCCGGGATCGATGGCCTGCAAAAATGTGGCCGGCTTGAATACGATATGCCCGTAGTGCCCGGCCATGTGCGCGGATGTTGGTTTCTGGTGCTGCAGCATGTAACGCGCCGTATCGGTCAACTCATGGTGCTCCCGGTATGCATGCCCGTATTGCTCCGTGGAACTGAATATGGCGTAGCCGGACAACAGCAGCAGGAATACCGCCAGTACCTGGAAAGTGCTGTCCCTCCACAGTCTTTTCAGCTCCTGCGACGCTAGTGTTATGAATACTTTCATGTGAATCTTTTAGATGGTTTCCAGGTAAAGTTTCTGCAATGCTTCCGGGCTGATATTGTCCGCGCTTACCACATGCAGCAATTGTCCGTCTTTCATAATACCGACGTGCGTACCGATAGATACCGCGTTAAAGATGTCATGCGTAGCGATCAGCACAGACTTCCCCTGGGATGCCAGTTGTTTTACGATGCGGGTAAACTCGTCCGTAGCCCGGGGATCCAGTCCGCTGGTAGGTTCATCCATCAGTATTACGTCCGCATTCTTTGCGATAGCGATGGCAATGCCTACTTTCTGGCGCATGCCCTTTGAGAAAGTACCCACGCGTTTTTCATGGGCTTCCGGCTGCAGATTGGCGTCTGTCAGAAAATCCCGCAGTTGTTTGCGGCCATACGAGTAACCGGCGAGCTTGCTAAAGAAGTCGAGGTTCTCAACAGCGGTAAGGTTCGCGTACAACATCACCACTTCCGGAATATAGGCGATATAGCGCCTGGTATCGTTACCATCCTTCCCAACTTTCTTCCCGTTTATTAAAACTTCGCCGGAATCAGGCGCCAAAAAACCCAGCGAGATATTAATGGTAGTGGTTTTACCCGCGCCATTCTGGCCGAGGAGGCAAAATACCTCCCCCTTGTTGACAGTGAGATTTAATCCTTTCAGGGCATGATGATCCCCGTACGTTTTGTTCAGGTTGGTTATTTGTAGCATGTGCAGGATTTATGTTATGGTTTTTTATTCCAGCGGCTCCATAATGCAATTGCCTTCAGCCCTCCGGGTGTAATATATTCTGGTCTTTGTGCTTTATACCGGCCCAGTGTGTGAACCGCCCTCCGGTACATCACGGAGTCAATTTCCGAGGGCTTATGTCCCTTCGGCATCGCATAGGTGAAATACCCCTTGTTGCCGGCATATACCGGTATTGCGAAAAAATCGCGCGGAACAAGCTTTATCGTCGTATCCTTCTCCGCTGCCTGGTTGGCCGTCACAAAAAAATCGACGGCATATAACGGATACCCGAACAGCAGCCCGTATCCCCTGTTACGGTCGTGCCTGCTTTCATATTCGATAACCGGAAGCACGGTAGCTGGATCACTTTCAGGCGTGAAGCCCCATTGGCCAAAGAAAGCGGCATGCTGCGCAATCAACGACGAAAACCGGCTTTTCCGCACAACATATATTTCAATGCTGCGCATATGTCCCTCTTTTTGCGCAAAGGGCATCATGACAAACTGGTGATCCCCTTTGCTTAGTTCCGCGCAGATCCGGGCGTACTTTAATGCCAGCTCAGGCAGGCTGTCTGCCGGCGTCACCTGGTGATCGCCATCCTTCATTAAAGGTGTTTTCGCCACAGGAAATCTCAGGAATTTCACACTGCTGACGGGCTTGATCGTATCCAGCAGCGTATAAACGGCCTCATGGTCCAGTGCGTATGCCAGCATGCTGTCTGCAAGAACGCGGTCGTTGTTGTGTAATGTGGCAAACGGGCGGGATACCTGGCAGGATGCCACGGCTAAACCAACTACCATTAATAGAACGTATCTCATGAACTGATGATTGATATGAATGCAATCTGAAAAAATGCAACGCCGCCGGTCAAGGGAAAACCGGCAGCGCTGCAGATCGCAAAAAATTGCTTCAGGGCATTGCATTCCGCGGATATCGTATGCTGTGCCTTTATATTGATCAAATTAACCACACTAAATTATGCATCAATGTTGCAAATATATACATACAGCCGGAGAATCCAAACATTATTTCTGTTCCGACCGGATCATCTCCACGAGTGCTGGCCCGGGAAACGGCGGAGCAGTGGAGACAACGCGTCCCTGCCTGTCTATCAGCATCGTTTGCGGAGCGCCGGAGAATCCGTAATGCCGGTAAAACGGGTGCTCTCCGCCCATACCCATGGTGAATACATTCCATTCGCCTTCGCTCGTGTACAGTCCTTCCCGGATACTTCTTTTCCACTTCAGGAAATTGATATCCAGCGAAACGGACATGAACACTACGCTGGTATCTTCCCGGAACGCGGGCAAAACGGCATCGTGCAATCCCTTTGCTACCTGCACGCAGCCTTTGCATCCGGTAAACCAGAAATCCATGTAGATCACCTTGCCTTTGAGATCGTCGAGTTTCACCACGCTTCCCAGCGTGTCTTTGAACTCGAAAGGGAACGCCCGCTTACGCCCTGCCGCTGTTTGAGCGCTGGCGGCGAACTGAAGAAAGCTCATCGCCAGTGTCAGCCATATCATCATTCTCCGGATTGCCATATTGTGCTATTTCAGCAGGTTGTTTAATTGATCTTCCAGCTCGTCTATTTTGAGATTCCTCGCCACTACTTTCCCTGAAGGGTCCAGCAGCAGGTTCTGGGGAATGGCACCTATGTCATATTGCTGCGCCACTTCATTTTTCCAGCCTTTAAGGTCGGATACATGCAACCAGGCCAGTTGATCCTCTTCTACAGCAGCCTCCCATTTTGCGGCATCCTGGTCGAGCGAAACGCCCAATATTTCGAACTTCGGGCCTTTGAATTGCCGGTAGAGTTTTACGAGATCGGGATTTACCTTCCGGCAGGGGCCGCACCAGCTTGCCCAGAAATCGATCAGTACATATTTATTGCGCAGGCCGGATAACCTTACTGGCTTGCCTTCCATGTTATTCTGCACAAAATCCGGGGCCATAGATCCAACCGGCGCAACAGGGATCCTGACCGTTGTTTCAGCCGATTGGGCGCGAACATAGGAACGCATCTGTTCCTTGTACAGCTCCCCGAACTGACCAGCGATGACGATGGCGGCAGTGGAATCCGGCTTTCTTTGCCTGATGTATCCGTAAAAAGCCATTACGGTATGATAGGAATCAGGATATTTTTTAACTTCTGCCAGTATGAGACTGTCCCAGCGCATTAAGATCACTTCGTTCTTCCTCTCATACTCCTGCAAATAAGCTTCGGATTGCAGCTGCTCAGCAGCAGCATTATTGAATACGGCCGCCAGCTTTTTCTGCTCGCGGACCAGCGCCCCCTCCTTACTCCAGAATTCCCTGTGTTTTGCATTCAAGGATGAACCTGCTATCTGAACGCCTGTTCTCAGTGTATCTGCCGGCGCATTAATGGTCATGGTCCCGGTTTCAAAGAAAACGCTGGCAAGGCTCATGTCCGAAAAGAAGCCCGGCCCTTCAACACCCGGGTAATATGGACTGTATTTGACCATGATAGCCCCGTAAGCCGGTAGCAACGTCTTTTTCCGGTATTCAAATTCGCCGTTTTTCACCGGGATGGTATCCCATTTTTCATCGCCCATATAGATCCAAAGCTGCCGGGGTGCGTTCAGGTTACCCACCTTTCCCTTAACGATCACTTCCCCCGGTTTAGCGTCCGCAGCTGTTTTTTGTGCCATTGCCGGTGATGCGGCCAATAGCATCAGGATCAATAATTTTACTTTTGATTGCATTCTTGATTGCTTTAAGTTTTATGCACCAGGTTCTCTTTTAACAAGACTGCGATTTGAGAAAAAGAATACCGCCCCGAATAGATTTATTTTTCAACAATGTATAATAAACAGATTGTGGGCGTAATGGCTTTTCTACGCCACTACGCCCACAATACATCGTTTTGGGGGGAACACATGCTTTATTGACCCCCTAAAAATTCACGCCCACAGCAGCGCCATAAGCAATGCGATGATCGAAACCGGAGCTTTCCGCTTTAGTATATCCTGCATACCCGTTCACAAACATCACATTCTTCTTCTCCCTGCCGATCCGGAAGGAAAACGTCACCGGCAGCTCGGCACGGATAAAATCAGACGCCAGGTAACGGTAATCATTCGTTTCCAGCTGCGTTACAACGACGTAATCCTTGTTCGCACCATTGTACGCGTAACCGCCGCTGAGGTTCCTGTTATAACCGGCATTCAGGCCAACCAGCAACTGGCTGCCGCCAAGCCGGAAATTCTTCTTCGCGCCCACCTGGATGTAAGCGTTCTCTGTTCTCTTGAACGAGTAAGGGAGAATATATTCATCGTTCAGCTTCCTGTAGCGTACAGAAAAGTTCGCCAGCCAGGAATAATCGTCGTTCCCTTTTTTACCAACAATGCTGTAGTCCAGCGCTGCTTCCGTGGTTTTGAAAGTGGAGCGCACATATTTGGCCAAAGTCATCCAGCCTTGCTGGCTGCCGGAGTTATCGCGCTGGGTGATATACTGGATGCCGTCTATATGGCGGTTGTAATAACGTGCGGAAAGGGTGTGCATCAGCCTGGATGATTCCTGCTGTACCGTAGCCCCGGCTTCCCATGATCTACGCAGCACGGAGGCGCCATCGCGCGGAACGGTAAAGGATATGGTCAGGTCCTCCGCTTCCACGAGGTAGTTCAAATGCAGAAACAGCGTGGCCTTTCCGCTGTAACGGTATTGCAGCCCCCCGCCCCAGCTGTCGCCTTCGTAATTATTCGTTCTGCCGGAACCCAGCATGCTCACCGCCGTACCGAGGCCCAGCAGCTCGTAGTAAGTCTGGTCCACATACGTATTCACATTGCTCATCGCCGCCTCTTCTTTCACGTTCGCATAACGCAGGTTCAGGCCCAGATCCTGGTTGGGCGCCAATGCATAGATCACGCCCGGCGTAATGGACAGCGCATAGTAATAGTTCTCCGTACGGATGTCGCGCTGCTTGGCGCCGCTGCTGGCATTGTAGCTGGCGCCCAATCCCCATGACCAGCGGCCGTAGGAAGGCGTGGCGATGCCGAATTGCAACTGGTAATGTTGCTGCACCCAGTCGCTGGGATTCAGATCTGCAATAATATAAGGCATGCCTCTGAACGGATCGATGATGGAAGCATTGAAACTGGCTGCTTTGATCCCTTCCCGGCGGTAGTTGAATGAACCGGTGAGATAGCAGCTATCAAGGAAGATACCGCCTTGCGTTTCCACGATCTGCCGGTTGCCGGAAACACCTTCCTGCGGGCGGTGAAAGTTGCCGTTATACCCTTCATAACCTGCCTTTAGCTGGGAATAACGGTAAGGGCGGTCCAGTTGCAAACCGGCGGGGTTGCCGGACCGCTGCCACAGGCTGCGTTGCTGACGAAGCTCGAAGGCGGCCGGTGTATTGCGTTGCGTTTGCTGCGCGGAAGCGCCGAAAGAGGCGGTGAGCAATAATACAATATATAGTTTCTTCATTGTTTTCGATGTTGATTCACTTAATTGGTGTGGTTCCATGCGGGCATCTTTGAACCATGGCGCCTGAACTGCGGTACTACGCCGCGTTCAAAGTCATCTGTACTGTTATTGGTGTCTATGAAAATGGGCGAGCCATCCGGATTGGTAATATCAGACACCTTACGGGCCACACCCAGCGAATTGTAGGTAGCGCCCACGTAGGTCATACCGGCATCGAGCACGGAAGGAACACGTTTCGCATTGATGGAATTCTGGTTGTTGCCGGCCTCCACCGCATCGAGGATGTAGCGGATGGGGACCTTGGCATACTGTGTGGTGGAAGTAGACGCCAGGTTCCTCGTTTTCAGCGCGGGATCGTTCACCGGGTCATAGGTTTCACCGGGCGGTACGCGGAAGATCACATACGCGCCACCGAACACGGAAGTCAGGTATTGCGGCAGGGTTCCCTTGGATGCATTGCCGTTATAAAATACATGCTGCATATCCACCGCCGGCTGATCGGGGAAGTTCGGGTTGTCCATATTGAACTCAAACTCCGAGCTGCTGCAATCAACGGGAGATGCCGGATTGTATTGCGGCAACTGGTGGTTCGCAGCGAACTGCGACATCACGAAGGATTCACCGGGCAGCAGCGGGTATTGCGTACCATTGCCCGGCACCTTCCAGATGCGCTCCGCATAAGCATAATCAGCGCCATCTTCCGCGGGCCACAAAGGCAGATTGGTGGTGGCGGTGGTGGGCGTAAGGTTGGCAAAGCACAGCCCGTCCAGGTAAATCGTCTGGTCCGAGTTGTTGTACACTTCGTAGAACTGGTTCCTGAAATAAAAAGGAGTGGTGCCGGCAAAGAAGATCTCGGTGAACACGAGCGGGCTTACCTTCAGGCCGTCCACATCTATCTCCACGGTGCCGCCATTCGCCGTGATCGCATAATTTATTTTGGCGCCATTAAGGTAATATACATCGCCATCAGTTGTCTGTGCGCGACCGGATATGTTGATGCTGTAAATACCGGGAATAAGGCTGTCGATAGCCGTGGCGCCGGTACCCAGCGTTCTTTCCAGCCTGAACCCTTCCGCGAAGTTCTCGAATACCACTTTCAGACCGGCTGTGCTGGTGATCTCCGGAATCACGGAATTGGCTTTTACCGTAATGGCGTACGGTCTTATATCCTCCGCGTCCAGCGCATTATCTATCCTGGAACAGGCGCTGCATAAGATGACGAGTGCTATGATGAAATATTTCATCCGTATACTTTTTCTCTTTTCAGTGGCCGGATGGAACTCCGCATATACATTCCCTTGTGTGATATAATCTATCATGCTTCGTTTCATGTGTTGCAATTAGAGTGTGAGTGATAATTCCAGGCCGAAGAAGTACTGGTTGCCCCTCCTGGTATAAGTACCCGGAACGCGTTTGGATTCCGCGCGCTGATAGGCCCTGAACGCGTTGTTGGCGAAGAACGATACCCGCAGATAGTCTGCGATCTCTTTGGTGACGTTCACATTGAAGGTCAGCAGCGGCGGGTAAGATTCCATGATCTCGCTGGTGCGGTTCACATTCCGGAGCAAGGCTTTGAATTCGGGTTCCTCTCTTTTCGAAGCATCGAAATCATATACCAGCCCATCATCCTTGGAGATATATTTCACCGGAATGCTGTCGTTGCCCAGCCTGTACCAGTTGCGGTCGCTCCAGATCACCTGGGTGGTAAGGGTCACCACGAAGCCCAGCCTTGGTATGTTATGGGTTGTCCGCAATGTGGTTACCGCCGTTTCATTATATCGCTTCTCCATACCGGGTTCGTACAACCCTATGTGCGTTCTGGCGGAACCGGCATTGCCGCTGAAATCATCGAAATACAGATAATCTTTGTTATAGCTCTGCGTATGCATAATAGCTCCGTTCAATGCGAAAGCCGTGCGGATGGCTTTGAAGCGGCCCAGGTCGAGGTCCATCTCCAGCCCCTTGGTACGAGCTACCAGGTTGTTGGTAGGCATATAAAAGCTGGCGAGCACGTTATTGCTGGCCGACAGCTCGAAAGCTCCCGTGCCGTTACGCGTGTATTCGTTATACACCAGCGGCTTGAAGCCTGACAGAGAATTGCCCATCGTATAACCGTTATCAACATCTTCACGGAAGCCTGTCACGCGCAGCGTGGCCTGTTTTATATTCAGGCGAAGGCCCAGTTCCGACTTCTTGTTCTTCGCGATCTCCAGCGAATTATTTTTTGTGCTGAATACGCGCGTGGTGGTCATGAATACGCGTTGATCTTCAGGAATGCTGCTGGTAGCGGTTTCGTTGATGTTGATGTATTCGAAATAAGCATCTTCCGGATGGAGATAGAGTACGGACGGCGCTTTTGCCAACTGACCGTAAGCCCCGTTGATGCTGAGGATGCCAGGCACCACGTCCACGCTCGCGTTGATACGGGGAGAAAATGCGGTCCTGCTCCCGGAGAAAACGCCATAACGCATACCGGCCGAGATCTCCAGCCGGTGACCGCCTATCCTTGTACTGAAATTATCTTCCGCATACAGGCCCAGCTGGTTGATGCCGGGAATGTCTTTATAGGCCCGCTTTCTGAAGGTGGCGTTTTGTGCGGACAGGTTCCTGTAGGGCGGCGCGGAATCCGCAAAGGTCTTGCCGGCCCCGAAGTTCCGGTCAGTCTTGAAGTCGGCCCCCAGTATCCAGCGGTGATTGGTTTGGCCGATCCTGTTGAAGAAAGTGGCCGCCGTTTTGAAGAAAGTATTCAGTTCACGGCCATTGATATCGTACCGGCCGAGATAGGTACTGGGCAGATACACCGCATATTTGCCGGCATCAGCGGGATGGCTGGTGTTCAGCTGATTGCCATCCGCGTCCACGTAATTCCTGTCAGGATGATTGGTCAGCACACTGCCGTCGGTCGTGGTCATGGAATAAGGGGCATTGGCGGCGGTATATTGTGTTTCATAGAAGCTGTTCCTGGCGGTATAACCGATCCTCGCTACGTAGTTAAAGTTACGCAGCCAGCTTTTATTGAAACGGATGTTGCCGCGTGTATTAAAGATCAGGCCCAGGTCTTTTCCGGAAGAGGCCGTTTTGGTGATCTCGTCATCAGGGTTACGGTCACGGGTATCTTTTCCGTAGATAAGGTCCAGCGAAGTAGTGCTGGCCAGTCTGCCAAACAGCGTATTGGAATACATGGTGCTGGCGGTGAAGCGCTCATAGCGGAGGTATTGCTGCACCGGGTCGTTGGTGTTACGGGCATAATCTACCCCAACATTCAAAGCGCCTTTGCGGCTACCGAGGTTAAAGCCTCTGTTCAGGGAAAGCTGGTAGAGGCTGGCGTTCGTACGGCCCTGGACTTTCAGCGGCTGCACACCTGCTTTTGTATTCACGATCACCACACCGGATGTTACATCGCCATATTCGACGCCGGGAACACCGCGGATCACTTCCACGGATTCCACGTTGTTCATGGAGATGCCGCGTACATCGTAGCCACCGCCGGGGGACGCGCCACCGGCCAGCGCAGCGGTGCCGCCGCTGACGGCCGGCGTCATGGTCTGGAGGTTGGCGTTGTTGGACACCGGAGCGCCATTGAGCATCACGGACGCGCCGAAAGCATTCATGTCCGAAGCGGACGAGCCTACGCTGCGAATGTTGATCTGCTTGGCAAGACTGAGGTCCGGATTGGTGATGATACCGCCAGGCAGCAGCGCCATCACATCTGCCAGCGAGTTCGCCTGCAGGTGGTCCATCGCCGTGCGCGAAATGCGGGAACTGGTCCCGTTCGTATTAGCGGTAGTAGCCGTGATCCTGACCTCTTCCAGGCGGAAGTCCGCATTGCGCAGCGTCAGCTGCAACTCCAGGTCCCGGTTAACCTGCACCAGCGTGTCGATCGGCTCCTTACCCAGGAAGCGGACGTTGAGGCCGGACGTACCCGCGGGCACATTCAGCAACTGGAAGCGGCCGGTGGCGTCCGACTGTGCGGTAATCCCGTATGCGGACATTGTAATGGCGGCATACGGCAAAGGTTTTTTATCCGTGTCATAGACCGTACCGGCAACCCGGTATTGCTGTGCGAAGGAGGATAATGCCAAAAATAACAGCAAAAGCATCCCCGCACCTGCACGGTATGTGCATGTAAAATGTGATCTCATAGATGATATCAATTAATGTGTATGTCCCATCGTTTCGGGATTGATCATAATATGTGCTTTGAATGTGCCGGCTCCCATCAGCCAGGGCATGCCCGGGATATCGGGCGTTGTGGGAAGGCCGGTGCTGGCCCCGGTGGCGTAGGGTACATATACAACGTACCGGCGCTGCCCGTTCTTTATCTCTCCTGTTTCTTTCACCAGGTCTTCGCTCCTGCCCCAATACCCGTACAGGATGGTGGGGTCTTTCGGGAACGGAAGCGTGCCGGCGTTGATCTCGGCTTCCCGCACCTCGTCTTTCTGATGGATGTTCTTTCCCTGCGCTGCCAGCTCCCGGCCACGGGCCATGAAGGGCTCCAGGCGCTTTGGATAAGCATATACATACACGCCGGACTGCCTGGGGTTCGGGGCCAGGCAGATCATATCATTCGTCCCCTCCCGCAGTGTGGTCACTTTTCCATCAGGCGTGTAGCCGATCACGGTAGCACTGTCCCGGAATTCTTCAGGCGCCGCCATCAGCGCTACACGGACCTGCACATCTGCCGGCAGGACGGGTCTTTTCTTCGTTTGCGCCAGGGCGGTTTGCGCCAGCAGCAGTAATACCAGTAACTGTTTCATTATTGAAAGATGTTTAAGTTCTTGCGTGCCTGTGCTTTTAAGGCAGCCGTGTAACCGTTGCCGTTGGCAGCTTCCCTGCAAAGCGCGATGATGTCATCCCTTCTCCAGGAGCGGGGAAACCAGCTCAATGCTTCCAGCGCCGCCAATCTTACCGGCTCGCTGCTGCCTCCGTCTTTTGCAATGGTGATGAGTGCCGGTACGGTTTGATGATAGCGGTACGCGCGCATCATGGTGATCTCGGATATCCTTTTCTTGTCCGGTTTTGAGGCATCAAGAATGGTATCTGCCAGCTCTTTCATCTTCTGACCATTGCGGGTAACGGCTGCTATGAACTTCTTATCCGCATTCTGCTCCTTCAGCGCTTCCAGCATCGGTACTTCATTGATGAAGGTCATCGCCGTCTGTGCTTTGAAGGCGATACGTTCGGAATGCATGTCATAAGCGATCATATTGGCTATGGCAGGTGCCAGCTCATCGCTGCCGATCTCGCCGATAGCGTAAAGGGAGCGGCGGCGGATGAACTCGTAGGGATCGGAGGCTGCAGCCCTGAGCACCGTGATGAAGTCCTTGTTGTTCAGCTTTTCCAGTTGCAGAAATGCTTCCAGGCGGGTGGACTCATAGCCGGACCTGAAATAAGTGTCTTTCAGCAGTGTTGAATAGGCCGCTTTATCCATTTTTCCCGCCAACTGTACAAGCGCCAGCGCCTGAACATCCGCATCAGTGGTTTTCAGCAGGGATTTCCAGAAGGCGGCGTCATGCCTGCCGGTGATGGCTGCGTTCAGGTCAAGCTTGCTGCTGCTGTTGAAACTGAAAGTAGGATCGCCCATGATGTGGGTTTCCAGGTAAGCAATGTGCCTGAACCAGTTCCCTACCCGCACGCCGTGCTGCATAAGCCCCAGCAGCTCGGTGGCCCAGAGGTCCTGCAACACGCCTATGCTGTTGGCGACAGATACAATATTGCCGCCTTCGGAGAAGGGGTAATAACCGGCCAGGTACCTATCCAGGTGGAAAGAGCCGGTGAGGCAGTTATCCAGCAATACCATACGGGCATTGGGCCTGGCAGCGATAATATCTTCAATGTGGATGTCCAGGTGATGATTGAAGATGGAATCATCCTTCATCACTGCGGGGTCCAGTGCATTGTCCATCCACGACACCGGCACATCCAGGTACTTTTCATAATTCGCTTTGGCGGCGGCAATGTCTTTCCCGCTTTCCTGCGCGGCCCGGATCTTGGACCGCAGGTAACGGAGGATATTCTCTTTAGACTCCGTGGGGCTGGACACATAAGGATATCCGTTGATCAACTGGATATCGCTGTCCCCGTGACCATGCATGATGGCGAGGTCTGTTTCCGGCAGCTGCAATGCTTTCAGCAGATGGAACTTCAGCGCGCGATCGTTGGTGAAGTGGAAAAACCTGATGGTATTGCCCGGCAGGAACATGGCCGGGAACTGGTTCCGCAGCGCCAGCTGCTCTCCGGCAAAGGCATTGACGGATTCCGAGTTGTAGCCGTGCGCGGTGGAGACGAACATATTATCAAGACTGTTCTGCTGCTTTTTGCCGGCCACCACTTTGCGGAGGTATTCGCGGATCAGCGTGTATTTGTCCTTCCCAGGCACTACCGGCGGCTTGATCCTCGCGGAGTAGATGCTGAGATGGAGCTGTTGCACCGCATCGGGGTTGATGCTGTAATAGAAATAGTTTTTTTGCAGGCTGTCCTGTTTGATGAAATCGAACTCCAGGTGAAAATCGTCATAAAAGCGGTCAGAAGGCACGGAGGAGCGCTGCCAGTTGATCTTCTGGTTCATTTTGAACGTAGAAGTGAGGTATTGTGCGTCCCGGATCATGGGCACCGGGATATCACCGATCAGTACAGCTCCTTCCAGTTGCTGCGGCCGGGCGTACAGGTCTTTCAGCACCTTCCTGATCTCCTCCGGCTTGTTCCAGTGATGATGTACGATGTAAGTACCCAACCCCGATCCCTCGATGGCCGATCTGTAAGCGTTGATCTCTTCCGCAGCCTGTAAATAAGTAGAATCGTCTACTACGATGGCGAAGCTTGTTTTCGATATAACGGATGGCCCCTCAATCTTTTGTGCATACGCAGTTGTCACACTCAGCGCAGCAAGGCTGATAATAATCCCTTTCATGTATAAATGCATTTATTGGTCTCGAAGCGGTTCAGGGCGGGATGAAAGTCAACCGGAATTGGTATAGTTCGTACAAATTTCCGCCGCGAAAGTACGCAGCGATGGGAAACAGCAGTTTACGCAATCGGAAAAAGAATTGATCCGATTGGGAAAATCATGCTTCCCGATAACTTGAACAATAAGCAGCGGCAGCAACAAAAAGTTGCTGCCGGTCTTTTAAGAACACTATGCTTCGTACCATTTATGGGAGCAAATATATAATATTTGCAACAATATTGCATTTATTATTTAGAAGGGAACAACCGCCATGCAGCAAACAGCGACATCACATCAATAAAACACTTTTCATGCCTGCGAATTATTTAAAAGCTCAAGTATGCCTTCCTGCCGGATGATCATCATCCCCTGCCGGTCTTCCGTTATGCCTTCCTTCATTTGATAAGTGTACCGGGGGTGAGTCCCATCCATGATCGTAGGCATATAGGCAAAACGGATATTATCATTTTTCTTCAGCGCCTCCCCCACTTCGATGATATGCGTGGAGACCACAAACAGGCATTTTCTGTAATCTGCAAAGCCTTCGGTTACCGACAAAGTACCGTCATAAGCATCTTTTACATTGGTGCCTTTGAATAACTCATCGAACATCAGCAGCAACCTTTTTCCGGCAGCCGCTGCCAACGCGGCCTGCTTTACCCGCACCACTTCCGCATAAAAATGACTGTACCCCAAACCAATGTTATCCGCCACGTTAATGGAAGAATAAAGACCTTCCCTCACCGAAAAGCCGAAGCTCTGAGCCGCTACCGGGAAGCCCATGTGCGCCAGGTACAAGCCAATGCCTAATGACTTCATCAGTGTTGACTTGCCGGCCATATTGGCGCCCGTAAGAAACAGCACATTGGTATCTTTATGCATGCGAATATCATTGCCGACAGCATCGGGCACGCAGGGATGGAACAACCCGGTGGCCGAAAGGAAATTATCCTCCGGGGGATGCGCAACGGCATAGCCCAGCCCCTTGTTTTGCGCCACGCTGCCTACCGCGATATATACATCCACCTCATATATAAACGCCAAAACAGCCTCCAGCTCCTTGCGCAGCCTGCTTTTTAAAAGATGATCGTAATGGGCAAGCAGGCGTACCGGCAGCGCGGCATAGATATCCATATTTCTCAGCTTTTCTATGCGCTTGTCGGCCAGTATTGTTTTGATGATATTGGTCCGGGAACGGTAAGGCTCCTCAGGCGCCAGCGTTTCCAGGAACGAATGACATTGGGCAAGCGTGAGGATAGTTGCCTGCAGGCCCTGTATCTTTCTTTTATAGCGCTCATCGTGCGTCAGTGCCGACAAACACTTTTTTATAACCGTATCCGCCAGTACCAGTATTCCGCTTTTATCCGTTTTTTCATCAAGGTATTCCCGCATCTGGCTGACGTGCTGTACATCAAAGGGAAATGCATGCCCCGTGTCCCGGAAAAACCGGAACACCTTGCTGCGGTCATTGATAGCGGCAGCATCCTGCAAGGGATTGCGGAACATCTGGTCAAGCAATTGTTCGCCCCCGCTCGTTTTTACCTGGTTAAACATATGATAGACCGAACCCTGCCGAAATTTGCCCATCAGGTTCAACTCATCAAGCGTTTGCTTATCTATACTGAAATTCATAGATCATCGTCTTTAAAGTATTTTCATTCCACTGATATGCGTCCCGCAATTCGCCACGAAAAAGGACATCCGTTCTGTGGCGCCCGGCACGATTTACCGCACCTTCTTCCCTTCCCGCAGTATGTCCAATATCCCCTCATTCCGGATGATCACCATGCCATGGCGGTCATCGGTAATACCCTGCCGCAGCATATAGGGATATTCGGGGACGTTGCCGTTCATCTCCGTAGGCATATACTGAAAACTGATGGCAGGTTCTTTCTTTAATTCCTCACCAGCTTCAACAATATGGGAGGATATGATAAAAAGACTGTGCTGATTCTTTGCGAAAGCACTGGTAATGGCTACGGTTGCTTCATGGGCGTCTTTTACATTCGTACCCCTGAAAAGCTCATCAAAAATGACGAAAAGGGACTTCTTTTTGCTGAGCTCCACGGCTACTTTTTTTGCGCGGAGCACTTCCATGTAAAAATGACTGGCGCCGATACCCAGGTTATCCGGCAGGTTCACGGTAGTGTACATGCCATCCATGACCGAAAACGCCATCTCCTTTGCGGGAAGGGGAAAACCCATATGGGCCAGGTACACGGCTACACTGATGGAACGCAGCAGGGTGGATTTTCCCGCCATGTTGGCGCCGGTTAAAAAAATAAGGTTATGGCCGGAGCGCATCGCTATGTCGTTCCCCACGGCATTTTTCAGCGCGGGGTGAACAACGCCTTTTATCACCAGCGTTGCTGTTCCGGGTCCTAAAACCCGGGGATAAACGTAGCCGTTCCTTGCAGACAACTGGCCGACAGACAAGTACACATCCAGCGTATACACATAGTGCAGCAATTGCTCCAGCTGTTTATGCACCCTTTTCCTGAACAGTTGATCGTATGCGGTTACAGCCGAATAGGAGAGCCTGCCTTTCAGTTTTTCCTTTAACGCCGGGGCCAAGGCAGTATCCGCTAAAAGGCCGGCCAGTTCATTCCTTTCTGTGCTATAGGCCGGCAGATCGGTTGCATCCGCGGCATCTGCGAACGCCTGCATGCCCTGCAGCAACTCGATGGTAGCTACAACACCATCAAGGGTTTCTTTTTCGCTCAGCGTATTTTTGGACATGCCATCACTATCATCATCGGGTGCACGGCTCAGGTATTTCTCTATGCTGTCCAGCACACTGCCGTTTACCGGAAAGCCGGTTTTTCTCAACGCGAATTGTGCTATCGTGTTCAGGCGGTTATTGATGGCGTCCTTGTCGGCCAGGGGCGCTTTAAACCACTCCCGCAGCAATCTTTCGCCACCGCGGGAATGGGTGTGGTTATAAATACCGAAGATGCCTTCGGCCTCCTGCCTTCCGAAAATGCCCAGGTCGTCCAGCGTCTGTTCGTCTGTCTCCAATAATCTGGCGGTCATGTATATGCTGTTTAATTCAGGAAAGATGATTGATTATTTTCTCTTGCGGCGGATCAGTAAAATAGCTGCGCCGATCAATAGCAATGCCGGGAATACCCATATGTACAGCACTTTTAATGTGGCAGCTCCTTTTCGTGTGATGAGCAACAGGTTATCCTGGTATGCTTTGAAGGGATCGTAGATCGGAAATTTATTATTGTCCAGCCAGCTGAAGAAAGCCTGTCCATATGGCGTAGAACCCTTATACAGGTTGCTGGCCCAATCCGCATCGCTGGATACAATGATCCGTTGCTCCCTGCCATTTATATTACGGGAGAGCATAGTGGCTACCGGGAAGTTGCCTTTGATATCACCGGCGCGGGGGCTGAATACCGGCGCCGCGGAATCCGTGACCACCGGCCCCATTTTTACCCAGGCCGCAGCGGTATCGGCCGCTTTGAGCAGCGTTTCCGCTTTAAATGGCCCGTTCCCGGCAATGACAATCCCGGTTGCTCCTGATATGGACATTCGTAGCGGCTCATCCGGCGTGGTGGGCCTTAGTTTCTTTCTTTCCAGGACCCACTTCCTGTGCAGAAACGCTTTTTCCTCCGCAATATCCAGGGCAGAGTCAGCGTATGCCGGGTAAAAAATGTGCGGCATTTCATTATATGTGGGCTGCACAATGGTCCCGGGCAGCAGTTGTACACCAAGCTGTTGCAAAACGGGGTTGAGTATGTGCTGTTTACCCGGTTCACCCAGGATCATCATGTTGCCGCCTTTATCAATATATTCCTTTATACTGACAACCGCTTTTTCGCTTAACTGGCTCTTGGGGTCGGCAAGCACCAGCGTAGTGGTGTTTTCCGGGATGGCGGCGCTGTCCAGAACAATGGTATCTACGTCAAACCCGATATTGATAAGCGAATAGTTCTCTTCTTTCCCGGTAAAAAGCAACGAATACTCCCGTTGCCCGGTTTTGAACGGTGAACGTTCCCAATTTCCCGCAGCAAATACTACCCTGGGGATCGTATCCTGCATCAGCCGCTTTAGTGCGGCATTGACGTTGATCTCTTTGGGCCAGATATCCGGCGTCCTGAACGTCCGCAAAAATTCCGTTCTGCCATTATATTTCAATTGCATCACCAGCTTCAGGTTCTCCGGCCGCAGATCAACTTCCTTCCTGACTTCCCCTGGCGATACGAAATCATCCGGATCGAGCTGATATGCCTGCGCTGCCTTTTCCGCGATCTGCTCAAGCGTTTTACCGGGGAACATGGCAAACAAACTATTCCCCATTATCGCGCTGTCATGATCATAATAGTTGACATACCTGAAATTCATATCAGGCTTGAAGCGTTGGTATTTTTCCCAAAGGGTGCCCAGGTAGACATTGCGCGCCCTGGGTAATCCATGCCCGGCATTGGTGCCGAATACATTGGTATAAAGCGTTACTTCGAGCGGGCCTTTGTCCATACTTTTCAGTATCTCCTGCGTGCGTGGCCCTACCGTATGGAAATCTCCGGAAGTGGCATCCAGGTAGCCCGTGAATCTTGGCCTGGAGCTGATATAGCCGATAGCAAGCGCTATGACCAATACGGTGGTATATTGCATGGCCCGGACAAACCAGGGTTTGTGTTTGCGGGTACTGTTCAGTTTGATGAGGGTAAAACCAAGAAACATGCAAATGATCACAATGAAATAGATCACGTGCTTTGTCGGCAACAGGCCAAGTGTCATCCTGTCCGTCCGGTCCTGCAGGGAAAGAAACCAGGTAAGATCGCGGACGAAATCATACTGCTGCCAGAGCGAACCGATCCGGGTCAGCACAAAAACAATTAAAAATGTGCTGATGGCGGATACCAGCTGGTAGCTGCTGAGCGTGCTCATAAAAAGCCCGATCGCTGCATAGGCGGAAACAAGCAGGTAGAAACCCAGTATGGCCGACAGCAGTATGCCCCATTCAGGCGACTTGATCACAAAAACACCTGTCAGCATAAACATACCGACAATAGCAATTAACAAGCAGTTGAAGATCGCAACGGCCAGGTATTTGCCAAAAACGATCTGGCTGGTGGTAACCGGGGAAGAATACAGAAGTTTAATGCTGCCGTTGTTTAATTCCCGGCTGAACAGCCCCATGGTCAGCAGCGGCACAAAAAGATAGAGATTGTTCGCTATATTCCTGAATAACCCATTTCCAGCAAACAAGGTGCCTGTAAATGACTTGGCCGGACCGTAGTCAATAAACCATGGCGTATTTTCCAATAGTATGTCCTGACCATTAGCAGCATTGTACAAAGGGTTGGTAAAAAAAACGGCGCATTGTATAAAAAATATGATCAACAGGAACCACGCTACGGGAGAGTAGAAAAGATTACGGAGCTCCGCTTTGGCAATTTTAAAGATCATGAACTATGAATTGTTGGTGATGAATTTGTTGCATCCGTCCCGGTATTTGTTGCGGCGGACTCCGGTTTATTTTTTTGAAAGTTGTTTAAATGTATCATCGAGAAGCCCTTTGTCAAAGCTGATCTCCCTGAGCCGCCAGCCGCTCAGTGCGCTTGTTTTGCTTAGTTCCTCTGCAATTTCGTTGGCATCGCCTTCCACGTACACGCGTACCTGCTTGTCCGTCAGAAATTCAACGTTTTTCACCCCGGTGATGCCCAGCAACTGCGATTTATTGGGCGGATTTTCCATTCTCATCAATATGCTTTGCGGTTGCAGATAGTTATCAAAAGCGTCCATCGTGTCCGCAAATACGATCCTCCCGCTTTCAATCATCGTAATGCTGTTGCAAAGCAGCTGAATTTCAGACAGTATATGGGAAGAAAGCAGCACGGCGTGATCTTTGGAAATTTCCTTGATCAGTTTCCGGGCTTCTATCAGCTGATTGGGATCGAGGCCGTTGGTGGGCTCATCCAGCACCAGGAGGCTGGGTTTATGGATCAGCGCCTGGGCAATGCCTACACGTTGCTTGTACCCGCCTGACAGGTTACGGATCAGCCGGGAGCTTAAAGCGGCAATCCCGCAGCGTTCCTTCACTTCTTCCACCGCCTTTTTAATTTTGTCTTTGCTGATCAGCCGCAACTGTGCGGAATAGGAAAGATATTCGTCGATCGTGAAGTCAGGATACAAAGGCGGGGTCTGCGGCAGGAAGCCGATATGTTTTCTGGCTTCAACGGGGTCTTTTTCCAAGTCAATGCCATTGAGCCATACCTGCCCCTCTGTCTGGTTCAGCACACCACAAATAATATTCATGGTAGTAGATTTACCGGCCCCGTTGGAACCCAGCAAACCGATAATTCCGGACCGTTCAATTTCGATATTGATATCGCGGATAGCCCAGGAAGAGCCATACCGGTGAGAAAGGTGCGCTGTTTTTAAAATAGATGCCATGTGTAATTTAATTTGGTTCAATAGCAAGCCTCAGATAGCGTTTTTTGCATGCGACGAGTGCTTCTGTTGTATTGGTATTAATGGTTTTTTACGATGAACGCGGCAAGCGGCGTCAGGGGCGAATCCGGCGCACCGCACAACACCAGGGTGAAATTCCGGTAGCGCCATAGATTAGGGGATGCCGTACCGGGATTGTTGACATTGCTGATGGTAAAGCTGGTGAGTAAATCGCCGGTCCCGCTGTTCCTGAATTCAAATACATAGCTGCCGGTAGCAGCGTTGGCCGCATATCCTTTAAATGCTGTGATGCCTTTAAAAGGCAGGTTATTGACTTCTGTACCATTGGCCTGCCCTTTTATATTCACACTCACGGGAAGGCTGCCCTGCGCGAGATTTACGAAGCGCAGGCCCATACTGCTATCCGCAGGAGGGAAATAAATCGGTTGATCTTTGACCAGCAGCGTATCCGGTTTATTTAATGTACCTGCAATAAACAGGCTGCCGATATATCCGCCGGGAAATTCAACGTCCAGGTTTATCAATGGCAGACCGCTTACCAATTTGTCATTCCGGACGGCGTAGAGGTAAACAGTTCTTTTGCCGGACAAAAACCCGAATTCGTATCCCCCACCGGATACTGCCTTGGAGAGAATAGGCGGGACAGCTGCTTGTGGCAGTCCGGTCAATTCGTTGGACGTTAGCATGAGCGACTGGTAGCCGGTATCTATGAGCCCGTTAACAATCGTGAGGGAGGCGGTGCCATCCGGCTTGACCTGCTCCCTTGTGCAGGAAACAAACCCTATGATACCGGTCAGTACTATAAAAGAACAAAGCAATTTTCTCATGTCGAATACTATTTACGATGTGGTCAGTTCCGGTTTCCGGACATGGCAGTGTTGGTCAGATCAGTAGCCCGGGTTCTGTTTTAACCGGTGATTAAAGTTGATATCTTTCGGAGGGATGGGGTACAGCAATTGCTCATCCCCGGCCCATGGCTGCTTTGCAGGTATGGCTGAAAGTACGTTCCTGGCCTCGCCGGTGCGTTTCAGATTGAACCAGCGCTGCCCCTTTTCACAAAAGAATTCGGTTTGCCATTCGTGTGCCACGGCCGCCAGCAGCGCTTCTCCTGACAAGGAAGAGGGCAATGCCGGCAGACCGGCCCTGGCCCTTATAGTATTCAAGTCCGCCACAGCAGCAGCCGGTTGTCCGGCATTGGCCCTTGCATTGGCATCGGCCCTTACCAGGTACATTTCAGCGAGCCGGAGCAACATATAGTATTCCGTGGGCACAGCGTTCCGCACCCTGTTATATTGCCCCGTTTTATACTTCGCAGCATAGAAGAACGTGTCCGTTCTGGCGGTGGGACCGGAACCGGCAGCAACAACGATACTGTCTACCCAGCGGTCCCGCCGTTTGTCGGACGGGTCGAATGCACGCAACAGCTCGTTTGACAGGCAATATCCGATAGCCGGGTTGACAAGATTGAAGGGAAGCAAGGCAAGCCCATCGTCTGTTGCGTTCCCCAACCCGACATCATTTGTATTTTGCTTAAACTGAAAGATGGCCTCCCTGCTGTTTTTCAGGAAAACACTATCCAGGTTCCGCTCCAGGCCATACAAACCGGAATTGTCGATCACTCTGCCGGCAGCCGCAACAGCTTCCGGGTAATTGCCGTTAAACAAGTATGCTTTAGCCAGCAGCGCCGCCGCGGCCCATTTGTTGACCCTGATCCTTTCCCCTCCGGCCGCGGCATAGTCTTCCGGCAACGCCGTCTCCGCCTCCTTCAGGTCCGCGATGATGAACTCGTAAACCTGCTGCTTGCTGCTTCGTTCGATCAGCGCTGCGTCACTATATTCGGTGGTTGACACAAGTGGAAGGTCACCATAAAAATTAACGAGATAAAAATAGCAGAGGGCGCGAATACATTTGGCTTCGGCTGTGAGTGCTTTACGAACGGGCTCGTGCAGATCGCCGGAGGTGGATGCGGCAATGCCTTCGATCACCGCATTGGCGGCATAGATCACCGCATACCCCGCATTCCACGTAGCGTCTGTAATAAAACCGGCATCCGGCGCAACGCCTTCCAGGGTCAAGCGGTTAGCTGCCATGAGGGCTTCGGGGTCAAATGCAATGGCGTTCACCTTTAAAAGCTCATCCGATGAAAGCGATGCATACAGGGTAATGGGGCGTTTCACGAAGCCGCTGGTCATCATAGTAGTGTAAACACCATTCATGGCCATTCCGGCCAGCTCATCGGAACTGAAGGCGGTCCCGGAAGTTATTCTATCGACAGGGTCTGAAATATCCACCAGCTTTTTACAGGATGCCGTGCTGAACAGGCAGCCGGCCAGAACCAGCAGCAGAACAAGACCGGTTGTTGCATTTCCTGTGTCTTTTTTCAGTTTGGCCTTCACCAATGACAGATATATACAAGCGTATCTCATGGCTATGTTATTTGAATTGACAGGTCAGTTTTAAACGATAAATTGCAGCTGGCGGCAGTCTTGAAAGCACATCGGGGTCGAGCCCGTTGTATCTTGTCAGCAGCAGCACATTCGATGCTTCGCAGGCCAGCATGGCGCCTTTTAAACCGGCATACTTTACCCAGGATTGGGGAAAAGGATGACTGAGGTAAACGTTATTCAGGCGGATGTAGGAAGCATCACTGTACACCAGATCCGAGTTCCGGAAGTAGCCGATATTCCTGTTTGTTGAAAACGCGGGGTTCTCCGCGATATCGCCTGGTTTTTGCCAGTGATTACGATAGAACTCCACGGGAATATTTGCGTTAAATGTACCGTTTGAAAAAACTTTGCCGGCATGGATATTTTGCCCCATTTGCTTTTTGTAGCTTAACCCCAGACCGAAATTCAGCTGCCGGTACCTGCCGTCTACATGCATGCCGCCAAAGAACTTCGGCTGCCTGTTTACAATGACATACCGGTCGTCGTCTTCCATGGTTGGTACCGGTGTAGTGTACCCGCTGACTTTCCAGTCGCCATTGTAATCTTCAAACTCATATTCACCCGTCAGCGGGTTTACGCCAAGGTAGTGATAGAGGTAGACCAGGTCTATGGACTGGCCCACTTTGTATTGGCTGAAATAGGGGGTGTTTTCTATACCGGGAAAGGACTTCAATATATTTTTATTCTGACTGATGTTGAAACCGGCCGACAGGTCCATATCCTTCCTTTTGATCACGTTGGCGGTTACAACCCCCTCCCAGCCTGAATTCTCCAGCACCAGGGGTATATTATCCACAATGCCGGTAATACCGGGAGTATTGATATAACCCGGTGTTGGCACCGTGGTAAGCTGGTTGGATACGCGGTGGCGGTAATGCGCGATCTCAGCCGTGAGCCTGTTGTTCAGGAAACCGATATTGAATGCACCCTCCAGGTTGGTCTGGCTTTCCCACCCATACCGCTGGTTAGGTCTTACTGAAGGCGTAAGCGTTGTCTGGCCGTTGTAATTGTTAGCCGCTGTTTGTATTTGCCAGAGCGCCAGATATTGGTAGTCTGAAATGGCGTCGCTGCTGCCTTTTATCCCGTAACTGCCCCTGAATTTTACGAGGCTGATAACATCCGGGAGCACTTTTTCCAGCCATTTTTCTTCTGAAGCGATCCAGGCCAGGCCAATCGATCCGAAATCACCATACTTTTTCCCCGGTCCGAATTTTGAAGAGCCTTGCCGCGTTCCCACAAGATTAACGATGTATTTTCCCTCCCAGTCATAATTGATGCCGGCAATAAAACTGGCATCTTTGCTTTTCGCAGTTTGCATGGAAGGCACCGTAAATGCGGCGCCGTTGATTGACTGGATCAGGGCATCGGACGTGTATCCGGCTCCGATCATAGCAGTCGAGCTTGCGTTCTTGATCACCTCCTGCCCCACCAGGTTAACGGACAGCAGCCCCCGGCTGATCTGCACCCGGTAGTCCAGTTGCGGATAAATCGTCAAACCGGAAATATTGGTCGTGGAAAAGAAATTCCTTCCCTGGGGGTTGCCGTAAGGCGACTGCTGGGCAATGGTGATGAAATTCCTGGTATTGTTATTTGAGAAATTGTAGCCCGTTACCAGTTTAAGATCAAGGCCATTGGCTATTTTGTAGTTCAGGGCAAGGCTGCTGAACAGGACTGTTCCGGATTCGGGATTTGGCATCGCCTTGTATATGCCGAAAGGATAAACAGTCGCGTCCGGCAACAGGCCGTTTACGGTCCATCCAGCCCAGTTGAGGGAGCCGTTTGCATCGTATATACCGGGACCGTTGGGAGCATAGGCGCCAAATAACCCCTGGATCACATTTATATTACTGTAGGTAAAATTCGTGCTCAGCGAAACGGAAAACTTCCGGTTAAGGGTAGCATGGCTGACGTTGGAGGACACCGTAACCCGTTGTGTGGCGCCTGAAAGGTCCGTTGTATTGGTGGTTCGCGTATAGTTGGCGCTGATCCTGAAGTTGGTCTGATCGCTGCCGCCTGATACGCCTGCGGCGATCTCTGTGGTCCTGGCAATGCCACCCATCAGTTTCCGCTGCCAGTCGGTATAGCCTGTAGTGTCCCAATACAACAGGTCGGGCGCTGTAGCCAGGGTGGGGGTCAGGCCGTCGTTCTTGAACGCTTCCCTCCGCATTTCCAGGTATTGCTGTGTGTTTAACATATCATAGTACCTGGCGTTCCGGCCTATCGTAAAAAAGGCGGGGGTTACCTGTAATTCAAAACGGGTGGCGCCCGGTTTGCCTTTTTTGGTGGTAATTAAAACAATGCCATTGCCGCCACGGGCGCCATACACCGCAGTGGCATCGGCGTCCTTCAGAACTTCAATGCTTTCAATATCCTGCGGATTGATATTGAACAATGGGCTTTGCCCGCCAGTGGTCGCTGAATTTGGATTGTTGGGGCTTTGTTCATATCCGGGCGACACCCGTTCCCTGCGTCCTCCGCCGGCATTCAGGGACAATACGTTGATGGGCACACCATCGACAATATACAGCGGGTCCGCAGGCACACTTTTGTTTAATGAGTTCAGCCCCCTGATCTGTACGCTGACGGGAGAACTGGCGTAGCCGGTAGTAGGCGTGACCACCATACCCGGTACCCGCCCCTGTAAAGCCAGGAGGGGATTCATTACCGGTTGCCGCGCCAACTCCTCACCGCCAATTCTGGTGATGTTACCGGTTGCCAGCCTGCGGCTGGTTTTACCAAACGCCGTCAGCACCACCTCATCCAAGGTACTGGTAGCCTGAACGAGGCTGATGAGGAGCGGCCGGCGATCAGCATTGTATGCAGGTGTTTCACGGGTATTATAGCCAATGCAGCTTATCGTCAGCGTATCATTGAGGCGAACATTATCCAGGTAAAACTCTCCTTTTTCAGTAGTTATTACACCTTTCCCAGTGCGCTTTACAATTACATTCACATTGTCTATCCCCACATTGCGCTCGTTTACCACAACGCCCCTGATGGCGGTTACGACAACCTGTTGCCCTCCCGCTGTTTGCTCAGCCGGTACGTTTTCCGCATCTTTCCTTTCCTGTATGATGATCACTTCGCCGACCACCTGGTAGCGGACAGGCTGGTCTTTAAAACAATGGTCCAGCACGGTGGCAAGGTCTGCTCCTTTAACCGTCAGGGTAACCCTGATGTCATTCATTTTGGCAGGCATATACTCGTTGTAAAAAACGGTGTATCCTGTTTGCCGCGTTATTTCTTTCAGCACTTTTTCCAGGCGCTCGTTTTTTACGGACAGGCTGATCTTTTTTACCGGCCGCCGCTGGGAAAAAGCCGGAAACTGTAGCAATAGGCATAAAGCCATTAATGTGATGGTCAGTCTCATTGGCATCATTTTAATTCAATGAAATGTTTAATGCAGGAGATGGCATGTCCGCTGTATGCAGGCGGAAGCAGATACTCTCTGGTTGATAAAATATTAGATTGCTGGTTGTTTTTTTACTCTGGCAGTACGATAATTTTCTTCCCTTCTATTTTGAAATGTGCACCGGAAGCTTCAAGTATTCTTAATACCTCGGAAGCATCATGCGTTTTTGAAATTTCCCCGCTGAACCTTGTATCTGTTACCTTGCCCTGAAATTCCACGGTTACATCATACCATCGCTCCATTTGCCGCATGATCGTTTGCAGGTCGGTTTTGTAAAAATGGAAGAAGCCTCTTTTCCAGGCCATGACGGCTTGAATATCCGCATCCGGTACGATCCTGATGGTTCCGTCCTTACCCAATTGCCCCTGCTGGCCGGGCTGCAGCAGCTGCTTTTTGCTGTCCTTTTTAAACTGGATGGCGCCTTCCAGCAAAGTGGCCGTCAAAGCAGGTTCATCTTCATACGCATTCACATTGAAGTGAGTGCCCAGCACTGCTATCTCTGTGTTTTCAGTTATTTTTACCCTGAAGGGTTTTGTTTTGTCCGGAGCCACCTCAAAATAGGCTTCCCCCTTCAACATGACGGTCCTCTCTTTATGCGTAAAAGCTACCGGGTAACTAATAGACGATCCTACATTGAGCCACACCCGTGTACTATCAGGTAGTTTCATTTCTATTACTTCACTGCCTCTCGGGTTGCTCAGGGTGTTCATTCCCACCTGACCTGTATGTTCAATATCCGCGGTATCGTTGCTATATTCATAAGCGATCCGCCCATTGGCCAGTTTCAGCAGTTTGACCCGGCCCTGAATGGCCAGCTGGCCGTTGTTTACACTATCCAGGTAAACATCGCTCCCGTCTGCAAGGGTCAGTATTGCCTTATTTGTTTGCGGCGACGGAACCACGACTTCCAGCCGGGGATCGATCCCCTCCACACCCGTATTCTTTTGCAGTGTCCAGAACCAGGCTGCCAAACCCAAAAGCCCGGCCAGGCAGGCGGCTGCCAGCCATCGCAACCTGGTGATCTTTGGCTTGTCCGCCGGTGCCGGCCCGCTTTGCTGCTCCCCGAACTGCAACCGCGCCAGTATCTTCTCCCGGACCTTTTCTCCGTCAAAATCTTCATGCACGGCCAAAGATCTGTCTGTGTAAGCACTTGCCAGAAAATTATCCAGTTGCTCACCGGAGCCGGCCGCTGACATCAGGTCAACCAGTTCATGCAGTTCCGCAGGACTGATAGTATCCCTGACAAATTTCTGAAGTAAGGTTTCAAATCTTGAGTTTGCCATATTCTATTTCTTAAAGACGGAAAAAAAAGCAGGGCTAAGACAAGAAAATTAAAAAATTTGTCTAAAACGTCAATTTTGCCCCGGACAACAGGGCTTTGGAGAACAGGAACATACACAGGACGCCGCGGTGTTATGGCGCAGGTTAACAAATAAAGTGCTCAGCGAAGCGACACAACAGCCAACGCTGCAATAACGAGGCGATCCCCCGCATGGGTTTCCATATATTTCCGGATTTGCTGCAGGGCGCGTACCACATAGGTTTTGGAAGAGACTACTGAAATACTCAGCTGCGCTGCAATCTGTTCGTGGGTGAGCCCGTGTTGCCTGCTTAATGCAAACACATCTTTTACTTTACCGGTCAGGGAGTTGACGGCCTGTTCCATAACAGCCTTCAGCTCATTCAGCTCCAGCTTTTCCTGCGGCGTTTGTGTAGTGACCTGAAAATACTGTATCAGAAATTCAATATTGGACGGATCAAACACCCTTTTCCGCAAATGATCCAACACCAGATTTTTCGATAAAATGTAGAGGTAGGAAGCGGGATTCTTCACGTCCCTGAGTTTCGAGCGGTTTTCCCAGAGCTTGATAAATATCTCCTGGGAAAGATCTTTTGCCTGCTCCGGATTTTTTGTCAGGTGTAAACTCGTACCATATACCTGGGGCCAATAGTGATCAAAAACCTGCCGGAAAGCCTGTTCGTCATCATTTGCAATCCTTGCAAACCAGTCTGTTTCAATATCACTTTGTTGCATATGCGAGTAGCAGAAGTGGATTAATGCCCCCGAAAAATATGTTTAATATTTCATTTTGCCAAGCTTGATACCTGACTGATGATCCGTATTCATTAAATACCTCGTCAGGATAATGGTTGGTTCTTTGAAGTCCTGATATAAAAGGGTTTCAGCCGAATTTGATACCGTAACGATCAGAAAATGACAAATTCATAACTTTCTGAAAATCAGTCTGTTTATAAATCAAGGCAGATACGTCTTTGCGCAGATAAGTTCATTTCTGCCACAGCAAGCCTTTGGTACCATAGTCAGCCGTTATAATGGAGACTATCGTGTTAGACATTTTGCTTGCTGGAACCAGTTGTTGTATATTGGGAAGTTCCTTATTGGATAAAACCCAAATAAATCAGCTTCTTAAAAAACCAAGCGATCAAGATATCAGAAGCCAGTAATACATCAATTTAAATATTATGAAACACATAACTGATTTCCAACTGGAAAGTAAACCTGAAAATGATTTATTGGTAAAATATGAACCGTTGCTTCCTGTACAGCTCATACAGCTATGGCAAGAGTTTGGCTTCGGTTCTATTGTAGATGGATACCTTAAAATAGTTAACCCGGATGATTATGAAGAATTATTACAAGAAGTTTATAGCCCTATTTTTAAGAACCCGATCGTAATGTTTGCTACAGGAATGTCTGATTTGATAATTTGGGAAGAGAATTATACTGTTCTTATTAATTGTAAATATGGGTTTTCTAAAGTAATTGAATCCGGGTTCGATTATTTTTTAGAAGATGTATATAATACAGCATACCTTGATGACGAATTGAGTGGCGGGAACTATTTTAAAGCGAAGAATCAACTTGGTCGCATTGCCATTGACGAATGTTATGGCTATGTGCCGCTGCTAGGGCTAGGAGGGCCGGAAAAGGTGGAAAACCTTCAAATAGTAAAGATAAAAGAACATATCTCCATAATTGCCCAAATGCTTGGTAAGATTGAATAACATAGCAGATTATTGCACATCTGCAGCGTTGACTGATTTCACTATCATCAGGTAATTACAATAGAGGAATTAAATTCGTTTAACAATTTTAGATCCTGCAAAAACCGGTTCGAAAATTGTCCACTAAGGATTGAAACGAAAAGCTCACAGGTCGCCATAAAGAAAGCGGGATCAGCTTCCGCTGACAGCGCATTTTCCAGAGCATGCATGAGTGATGCACCAGCGTACAATATACGATCAGGGAACCTGTGAATATGTAAAATATGCATTGGCTGCCAGGTCAACCTTTAGCTCGTCGCGCCAGGAAGCTTCCACCACCTGGCGGCCGGTACTGTTTGCGGTCAGGTAACGTTCAATCGCAAAGGAATAGGGCCCTTCCAGTACCCAGTTGTTCTTTGAATAAAGGGGTAGCCGTTCTGCACCATAGCTATCCGGTATATTCAGGGCAAGGCCATGTTCCAGGTTGAAGAACAACTCTATGTTCGGCAGATTGTCAAAAGTAGTACCACGGTAACTATTCCAACCCAGGAAGTTGCCTTGTGCGCTATAGTGTCCACGTGAGGTATCTGCGCCAATGAGAACAAGCACAACAGTGTCCTGATAAACATACTGGTAGTTGCTGTATCTAAGGGTATCCGTCCATTCATCCGGCTTTTCATAGAATTCTACGGATGAAGGTAGCCGTTCTGTACCGTTATAGTGGAATATGCGCTGTCGGATCATCTTGTGAGGCTCAAGCTGGTACCCAACTACCCTGGTTACACGCTGCAGTTCGTCATAGTAAAGTGTGTCCGTCATGGTTTCGGTTAACTGCGTAGTATCAGCATCGGAGATACGCCTTACATGCAGCCATGGTTTGTGGTCATCGTTATAATGATAGACATCCAGCGCCTTTCTGTAACTCCCTGATCCCTGATAGTTGTATATGGTTCTTATTTCTGTCAGTAGCATATCCGGTTTACCCGGCAGGGGATTCATTGGATCCTCAACTTTGATACAGCCGCAGAGAACAGTGCAGTATAAACTAACCAGTAATGTGTACCTGTGAATTTGGTTTTTCATAAGATGAATTTATTAAAGCATGAAATGCTCCATTTACAAATGGAGTTAAGCAGATATTACATGGGTTGAATCCAGGATCGGGCTAACGGTCAACTATTCATCGGGTGTTACTCTTCAAAATTGTTATAAAGCTAACAACAAATGTGCATTCCGTTCATTACTCATTTAAGTAAAAATTAGCGCCGCCGGAGCGGTAGCTGCGGAGGTGTCGTCTGTGAAGGAACGCCTGTAATGTGGGCTGGAGGGTTGCGGGATTGAGCTTTATCGCACAGTGGGGATACCAGATATTTGAGGAGGTGATACAAAAATGCTTCGATCTCTTCATGCAGGGATTTGTTGCGAAAATCGCGGACCACCCCTACTATTGTACTTTCGTTCCCGTTAATGTTCGCTTCTTTCTGCCCCGATCTTTTTTTTGCGCCCGACAGGTAGAAAGTGGTAAATTACGTATAATTGTAAAGGCTAATGCAGTTCAGTTCAACAGACTTTTGGCTCAATCGAGGGTGATCCGTTTAAACAAGTGCGGTATTTCTACTGAGCATTTATGCAGACTGACAGGTTTGTGCTTCCACGTTCGCCACTACCCAGGCCCCAAAACGTTAATAACAGCTTGCTAAAACAATACCATTTTCTAAACCCGGGACGGTCAATAATTAAACAAGAAAATATGGAAACAAATAAAAAAACAATAGCCCTTTTATTTGTGATGATCTTCACAACTACGCTTTTCGCTCAGGAAGCCCCAACCAAAATATTAATCAATAACGTCAATATTTTTAATGGGAAAGACAATAAAATTATAACAGGGAACATTTTAATCGAAGGAAAGTTAATAAAAACCATTTCCGCGTCGGCGATAGCAACTGACAGAAGCGGGCTTACAAGAATTATTGACGGGAAAGGCAAATACCTGATTCCCGGATTAATCGACAATCATTCCCATTTACTGTTTGAAAGTATTCCCCAGATGCAAGCGATGGTATCCGATTTTGCATTCCTGAATTTATTTGCCGCAAAAGCGGCTGAAAGGCAACTATTGAGAGGGTTTACTACAGTTCGGGACTTAGGCGGAGGTTCTATTACTTTGGCAAAGGCCATAGACATGGGCCTGGTAATTGGCCCAAGGGTTTATTCCAGCGGCGCATTTATCTCACAAACAGGCGGACACGGCGATTTTGGTTTACCAACAGATGTTCCGAGAAAAATTGGTGAAATGTCCTATGCGGAAAGGAACGGAATGGTAGCTATTGCAGATGGGGCAGACCAGGTTTTGCTTCGCTCCCGGGAACAATTACGGCAAGGGGCTACGCAACTGAAGTTAATGGCCGGCGGAGGAGTTTCTTCCAGCTATGACCCTTTGGATGTTACGCAATATACAGACATGGAATTTAAAGCTGCCGTGCAGGCTGCTGAAAATTGGGGAACTTATGTAGCTGTTCACGCATATACTCCCACAGCAATAAAATCAGCTATTTCAGCAGGTGTAAAATGTATTGAGCACGGGAACCTGGCAGATGAGTCTTCGGCAAAAATAATGGCAGAGAAAGGCGTTTGGTGGAGTTTGCAACCCTTTCTGGACGATGAAGACGCCATACCTTTTCCGGAAGGCTCTGCAAACAGGAAAAAGCAATTGGAAATGACCAATGGAACAGACAATGCATATAAGCTGGCAAAAAAATATAATGTAAAACTGGCCTGGGGAACCGACTGTCTATTTGACCCTGCATTGGCAGAAAAACAAGGTAAACAGTTATCTAAAATGACCAGGTGGTTCACTCCTTTTGAAGTCTTGAAAATGGCCACCTACAACAACGCCCAACTGCTTGCTTTAAGTGGAAAAAGAAGTCCTTATCACGATGGCAAATTAGGCGAGATATCAGAAGGCGCTTATGCTGATCTGATTTTAGTGGATGGAAATCCCCTGAAAAACCTGAAATTGGTAGAAGACCCGAAAACGAATTTCAAACTCATTGTGAAAGATGGAAAAATATTCAAGAATACATTGGAAGAATAAGACCTGCCGCCATCAGCGTGCATGCGGCAGCTGAAAAAATCCTGCTTTGCGTTTTGCTGTAAAGTCCAATTTCTTTTTGTTGTGCGGTTCAGCCAGCTGTAAAAAACAGGGCATCAAAAAGATGCCCCGGCTGTCATTACCATCTGTTCCCCTATCGTTTACCGTTGGTTTTCGGGTTTCGATATCCATTCATTGTATTTGATGCTCCCCAAAAAAACGGGGTTGTCCGGCGTTAGTGTGGTCTGGCCGATAGCCGCTCCCGAATACAGTGCATTGGCATCCGTTACCACTTCCAGCGGGCTGTTCATCATTTTCAGGTATTGCCTTATCCAGGCATCTATGGCAATGCGTTCCGGCCCGCCGATCTCCAGGGTAGCGTTGGCTGGTTCTCCTGTTGCTTTTTCCGCCATGAAGGACGCTACCTCGGCACTGGCAACAGGCTGTGAAAATGCATCCGGCAACACGGCTTTGCCGTCTACCGTACCCATATATGCAATGCCGCCGGCAAACTCAAAAAACTGGGTGGCCTGAACAATGGTATAGGGGATGCCTGATGCTTTAACAAGGTCTTCCTGCACTTGTTTGGCACGAAAATACCCGCTTGCCTGAAGCCGGCTGGTGCCTGCTACAGAGAGTATGATCAGGTGTTTGATGCCCGCCTTTTTACTGGCGGCCACCAGGTTTTCAGTGGATGTTTTGAAGAAGTTCATTACATCGTCATCTGCAAAAGAGGGCGAGTTGGAAACATCCATTACCACGCTTGCATCTTTCAGCGCTTCATCCAGGCCTTCTTTTGTGAGGGTATTTACGCCTGTTTGGGGCGATGCTGCCAGCACTTCGTAACGGTCAGATAATTTTTTTGTCACCTGGCTACCTATAAGGCCGGTACCGCCGATAATTACCAGTTTCATATTGTATTGTTTTTTTGATTTGATAACACAAAGATGACAACTGTTTACCGGGGAAAACTTAAACTGGTTTAAGAAGTGAAACCGGCCCGATATGGCATTAATTGTATAAATTATGGCATTTGTGCCATCTGGCAGACATCTTACATTTGTAATACGCTATCAAATTATGCGGAAAAAAACGAAGAAACTGATCGTTGTTGTACCCATGCCGGGTACATTTTTGCTGGATATCGCCGGACCGCTTGACATCTTCACAGCTGTGGACGGCCTGTTGGGCGAAAGGGCGGCATCATCCGCTGAAGGATATGAGGTATTGACCGCTTCTCCGCTCAGCACGAAAAAGATCCCGACAAAAAGCCATATGGAAATAAGTTGCGAGGTGAAGGTGCATGAGATCAGCCGGCCGATAGATACCCTGATCATTGCCGGTTTCCCGATGGCCATGCTGCATACCAGTGAGGGTTTCATCCGCTGGTTACGGGACACTTACCCGAAAGTACGGCGCATCTGCTCCGTATGCGTAGGCACCTACGCATTGGCAGAAGCTGGCATACTGAAAGGGAAACATGTCACTACGCACTGGCAGTTCAGCCAGGATTTCCAGCACAGGTATCCGGGCATAAAAGTAGATACAAATCCATTCTATACGCGGGACGGCAATGTGTACACTTCCGGAGGCGTTGCATCGGGAATAGACCTCTCCCTGGCATTGGTAGAGGAGGATTATGGACGGGACCTGGCCCTTGCTGCCGCACGCAAACTCGTATTATACCTGAAACGTACCGGTTATCAATCACAATTCAGCTCGCTGTTGCAGGTGCATGCAATGGAGCATTCCATAGCAGGGAAATTGTATCCCTGGATGATCCGCCATTTGCAGGAAGACCTCCACGTAGCGCGCCTCGCTGAACACAGCCATATGAGCCTGCGGAACTTCAACCGCGTATTCATCAGGGAAACAGGCATGACACCCGCAAAATTCGTGGAGAAAGTACGGGTGGAAGTGGCCAGAAAATACCTGGAAGACAGCGACCTGAGCATGGAGCAGATAGCCGTAAAATGTGGATTGGGAGGGCTTGTGTCCATGCGCCGCACCTTTATGCGGCATATGATGGTGTCGCCTTCAGATTACCGCCGGTCTTTCAGAACGGCATTACCAACAGTACATTGATATTGATCACCTAAAAAATATGATGATGAAAGTAGCTATTAACGGATTCGGACGGATAGGCAGAATGACGCTGAGAGCATTGCAGCACAAACAAGGCGTGGAAGTTGCGGCCATAAACGACCTTACAGATATCGGACTGCTCGCGCACCTGTTGAAATATGATTCCTCCCATGGTAAATTCCCCGGAACAGTATCCCACGATGATAAACACCTGATCGTAAACGGCAAAAATATATTGCTGCTGAATGAGCGTTCTCCCGAGAAATTGCCCTGGGGGGCATTGGGCATAGATGTGGTCATAGAATCAACCGGCCGCTTTACCCAGCGGGAGCTGGCACAACAGCATATTACGGCAGGCGCGGGAAAAGTGCTGATCACGGCACCCGCCACCGGCCATGTAAAAACGATCGTGCATGGCGTGAACGATGATCTGATCAGTATGGATGATGAGATATTGTCTACTGCTTCGTGTACAACAAACTGCATCGCACCGGTACTCTACCTGCTGGATAAGGAATATGGCATCGCATCAGGGTTCATGAGCACGGTACACGCATTTACGATGGACCAGATGCTGCAGGATGGTCCGCATAAAGACTACAGAAGGGCCAGAGCGGCCACGCAATCTATCATTCCCACCACCACCGGCGCGGCAAAAGCAATCGGGGATGTACTGCCCGCGCTGAAAGGCAGGATGGATGGTTTCTCCTACAGGGTGCCTGTGATCGATGGCTCTATTGCAGATATGTCTTTGAACCTTGAAAAGCCTGCTTCAGCGGAAGAGATCAACCAGCTGTTCAAACATTATGCCGCTGCTTCGCTGAACGGCATCCTGGAGTACACGGAAGAGCCTTTGGTGTCCGCGGATATTCTCGGGAACACGCATTCCTCCATCGTAGATGGAACACTGACGCGTGCCATAGGCAATCTTGTAAAGGTAGTAGCCTGGTATGATAATGAAGTGGGCATCTCCAACAGGATCGCAGAGCTGACCGTGGAACTGGCGAAGCAAGAGACAACGGTATCAGCATGAATGCATAAAAAAAAGACTGTCTCCTGCTATTGCAAACACGGAGACAGTCTCTTTGTTATAAAACACTGCACTAATGATGACGCTGGTAAAGCTGTAACGGCTATCCTTTACTGTTTGCGGCCGCCATATCAATCATGGCTGAGAGTTCCTCTACCGCTGCATCATCGCCGCCGGTGAAGCCAGTCACCTTGAAACGGATGTTTCCACGGCCATCGATCACGAACTTGGCGGGAATGCCTCTGACCCCGAACATTGACACCGCATTGTTCTTTTTGGTCGCGGGATCTTTGGCGTCCATATACAGGTCGAATGTAAACTTGTTTTCCGCCAGGTAATCCTGCGCGTCTTGCTGCGGTGTTGCGGTACGTTCCCAGGTATGAATGAAAAGGAACTCCACATTCGGGTCCTTGCTGTATTTGTTTACCGCCATCTGCATGGCCGGGAATGATTTCTTGCAGGGGCCGCACCAGGTAGCCCAAAAATCGAGCACAATGGTTTTACCTTTAAAATCCGCCAGCGATACGGTTTTACCATTCACATCCTTCACTTCGAATGCGGGCGCCGCTTCATCCACCAGCATCTTCGCCACATCTTCCCGGATCTTTTCCCTCAGCACCTGCTGAACTTCCGCCATATACGCGGAACTCTCCCTGCCGGGGTTCAGTTGCTCATAAGCAAGCAATAACGCCTTCTTCATCTCCGCATCGGCTTTCCCCTCACGGGCGAATTTATCCAATATGCTGAAGGCTTCCCGGTATTTGCCATTGCGGCTCAGCAGGAGACCGTAGTTGCGGGCCATTTCCTCATCTTTGCCGCCGGTGCTGTCGTACGCCTCAGCGATGTATTTCAGCGCACCTGCGTAGTCTTTGTCCTGCATAAGTATCTTGCCGTACAGGTTCAGAAAACGGTAATAATCGTTCCGGGGGTTGTACAGGCGGTCGCCGGCACGGGCGGGATCCGGGTTTTCGTACAGCTTCCGGGCATTGTCCAGCTCCGTTTTAACCAGGGCTTTAGCGGATTTGTTGTCATACATCATCAGCTGACCGGCAATGATCGTGATCGCTGTATTACGGAAACCGGCCCCTTTCACCTGGCTTACATATTCCAGCGCTTTCTTCGTGTTCTTCTCTTCCACATAGGCATTGGCCACCGAATAGCGGATCATATCCATCTCTGCGTCAGGGAACTGGCGGCGGTAGGCCAGGTACATGTCCTCCTGCGTTTTTCCACCTTTTGCCTGGAAGAGTTTGTTCATGCCATCAACGGCGGCGAAGCGGCCGAGCGGATATTGCTTCACGATAGCTTCGAACAACGAGTCGGCATTGCCGGCATCTGGTTTGGCATTGTAGTACTGCAGCAGGACGCCGAGGTCTTCCTCGTTGCCGGATGCCAGCTTCGCAACACGCTGTTGCACCACGGCCGGATCTTTTTCATTCACCAGCGAGTCGAGCCGGGGGTTGCTGCGCTGTTGAGGAGCTTGTTGCGCCACGGCGCAAGTGGCTGTTATCAACAACGATACCGTAAGTATTTTTTTCATGTCGTACATTTTTGCGAGATAGTATTGGGTTGGTTTAGTAATCCGGATTATCATCAAGGACCGGGTTAGCATTACGTTCCTGCAGGGGGATGGGGTACAGCTGCTGGAAGGATTGCCATTGCGGCTTGATGAGGCTCAGCACTTCGGTGGCTTTATTCAGTCTCTTCAGGTTAAACCACCTGTCGGATTCCGTGAAAAGCTCCACCCAGTGTTCATGCTCCAGGGCGGCAAGCAACGCTTCCTTACCTGTATTGAGCGGCAACAGGCCGATCTGTGCGCGGCCGCGCACTTCATTGATATCCTTCACGCCGTCCTCCGTTTTGTTCTGATTGGCGCGGGCTTCAGCACGGATCAAATACATTTCGGCCAGCCGGAAAACGATGGGATACTCGGTCCCGGCAATCGTTTGCCGGACTTTGTACTTGTATGGGTAACGGTATTCCTTGCCCTGCCAGGTGATGGGCTGCGTCCAGAAAACCTTACGCTGATCGTTGGCTTCGAATGTATTGGCGAGCGTATCGTATAGCACGAACGTAGGCGTGCTCGCGGGTACGAACTCGGATGCTTGTATGGCGGCCTGGTTAGGCAGGCCCAACAGGGAGATATGCCAGATGGTTTCGCTGCTGTTGTTAAGAAAGACCTGGCTGAGATCGTTTACCAGGCTGTAATCAACATTGCCGATCACTTCGGATGCCGCTGCTTCGGACGCCTCCCAGTTACCCTGGTACAGGTACACCTTGGCGAGCAGCGCCGCAGCCACGTAGCGGTTGGCTCTGGACCGGCCGGCTGAAGGATAGGTGGAGCGCATCAGCTCTTTGGCTTCCGTCAGGTCCGTTACCATTTGCTTGTACACATCTGCCACTTCCGCACGGGGCAGCTGGCTGTTCGCGATAGCATTGGTATTGGTTACGAGGGGCATTTTGCCGAAGAAATTGGTCATCTGGAAGTAGCACCACGCGCGGAGAAATTTCGCTTCGCCCAGCAGCTGGTTCCGCAACGATGCCGACAGCGCAGTCGTGGCCGTCAGCCCTTCGATGGCATAATTGGTACGGCCGATACGGGTATATATATTCAAATACATCTCGGCCAGTTCGTTGCCCGCGGCCAGCGTGTTATTCTTGAAATTATCGAAGCTGGTAGTGGAAACATAATATCCTTCATCGGCGCTCATCGCTCCATACTTGATGCTGTTGAAAAAAACAGACCTGCTACCGGATGACAGGCCGCTGTAAATCCCCGAGATCACTGCCGAAGCGCTGGCGGAATCCACATAGGCGTTATCCGAACCGATGGCGTTGGGCGGTGTGCTGATATCGATGAATTTTTCGCACGAAGCCATGCCTGAAACGGCCGCCAGGAAAATGAGCCCTCCGCAGGTGTTTTTTATGCTGATATGTCTGAGTGTCATGCTGTAATCGGTTTTAAAGTGAAACATTGATACCGGCTGTGATCACGCGCAGCGGCGGCATGTTGAGGCCTGTTTCCGGGTCGTACACATATTTCTGTTTAGATATCCATCCAAGGTTCTGCCCCTGCAGATATACACGGAGATTGTCCATCCTGATGCGGTGGGCCCATGCCTCCGGCAGCTTGTAGGAAATATTCACGTTGCGCAGGCGCAGGAAGGAGGTATTCCCGAACACTGCATCGGATGACGAATAGCCCGAGTAAATAGTGGTAGCGGAAGAATAGCGCGGTACATTGGTGGGATCGCCGGGTTGCTGCCAGCGGTCAAGCCAGTGTACGGGCATATTGCCGTTGCTCAGTGCGCCGGGCGATGAAGTGGGCAGCAATGTTCCGTCCTGGAAAGTATATTGAAGGAAGAAGCTCAGATCGAAATTCCGGTAGGTGAATGTATTATTCAGACCGCCGTAAGCCTTGGGGGCGGTGTACCCCACTACCGCCCGGTCTGTGGAAAAGTTGGGCGTGAAGGTGAGACTGTCTTTACCCATATCACGGTACATGGGCCGCCCGGTGCCAGGGTCCACTCCGGCATACCTGAAACGCAGCAGGTAACTGAGCTGTTGCCCGATGGCATTGGCGTTGTAGTAGAAATAGCTTTTGCTCGCGCGCACTACTTTGGTACGGGGGATGGTGAGATTGAACGAAGAACTCCAGCGGAAGGCCTTCGTCCTTACATTCACCGTATTCAGCTCGAACTCTACGCCGGTGTTCTGAATGAGGGCATCGAAGTTGGCGCTGTAAGAGTTGAACCCTGCCTGTGATGCCATGGAAAGGAAGCCCAGTTGATTGGGGGTGCGGTTGCGGTAATAGTTGGCCGTGAGCTGCAGCCTGTCCTGAAGGAAACCCAGATCAAGACCAAACTCCATTTTATAGGTGGTCTGCCATTGCAGCGTGGGATTGTCGATCCGGTTGGGTGCAACGGCCGCACCGTTCTCATAAGGCGTTTGCGGCGTGTACAGCGTACGGTAAAGGTAATCGCCGATCTGGTCGTTACCTGTTACGCCGTAGCTGGCACGCAGTTTCCCAAAGTTCAGCCAGTGCTGCGCATTCAGGAAATGCTCGTTAGAAAAGACCCATGCCGCACCTACCGACCAGAAGTCACCGAAGCGGTTGCTGGCGCCGAAGCGGGACGAGCCATCACGGCGCAGCACAGCATTGAAGATGTAGCGGGAATCCCAGTCGTAGGTCACGCGGCCGAAGACGGAGTTATACCGGTATTGCGTATGGCTGGTGCCCGGTGTGCCATAGGAACCGGCGCCTGCTAAAGATCCCAGCAGTGCCGCCGTGCTGTAGTTGTCGGCCGTCATGCTGAAGGAAGTATTGAGACTGTGCTGAAAAGTGGAACCCAGCAGCGCCAGCAGCCTGCCTTTGGCAATGTTACGGCTGTAGGTGACTTGCGGCTCCAGTATCCAGGAACGCTGATCGAAATTATCGAACAAGGCGGAGTTGGTGGGGGTTCCGCCGAGGGGGCTTTTCGAAATAGCGGGCATCCGGGTATTCTGATCCAGCGAGATACTGTTGAACCCAAAGCTGGTTTTGATATCCAGCCCGGGGATCACCGTGTAGCGCAATACCGAGTTAACCATCAGGTTGCTGGTTTTGCCGAAATATTTCTGCAGCAGGTATGTCTCAGGGTTCGGGAAATTGCCCACCCATACCAGGTTGCCGTTATCATCGTAAAGCGGAAAGTTCGGCGGCAGGATGTACCGGCTGCTAAGGTCCTGCCGGAGCAGGTTGCTTTCACCGAAGGAATAGTTCACGGCCACGGCAGCGTTGAACTTTTGATCCTGAGAACTATGGTCCGCATTCAGGCGGGCGGACACGCGATAGTCATCAAATCCGCCGGGGAATACGGTGGTTTCTTTATGGTAACCGGCATTCAGCAGGAAGCGGTTCCGGCCATCCCCGCCTGAAACGGTAGCCTGTGCATCAGTAGTATTGGCGGTGCCTCCCAGGTACTTGCTTTGCCAGTCGGTGGTTTTGGTGGAATCCCAGACCAGCAGATCGGGCGCATTGGCCGCAGTGGGTGTGATACCATCGTTGGCGAAAGCTTCGTACCGCATCTGACGGTATTGCTGGTTGTTCATCATCGGGATAAAGTGGCCTACCTTACCGGCTCCCCGGTACACGTTCACATCAAATTTCGTTTTACCGGCTTTGCCTTTTTTTGTAGTGATGAGCACCACGCCGTTAGCGCCGCGGGTGCCGTAGATAGCTGTAGCGTCCGCATCTTTGAGCACATCTATCCGCTCGATCTCGGAGGGATTGATGATACTGAAAGGGCTGATACCGCCCTGTGCCGCGTAGGAGCCCCCCCGGGCATTGACATCATTGTTAACGGGAATTGCCCCATCCTGTATATTGAAAGGCACCCCATCAACGATGTACAGCGGCTGCGCACCCGCACCTGTAGGATCAAGGGTATTAATGCCGCGTACCACGATGGTCACGCGGGAGCCGGGCAGGCCGTTGGACTGGGTTACCAGTGCACCAGCCACACGGCCCTGCAGGGCGTTGAGCGGGTTGGCAATGGGCTGTTTGGCGATCTCTTCGGCCGATATGGAGCTGATGCTGCCCGTATTGCGCGTCCTGGTAGTGGTGCCATAACCGATCACCACCGTTTCGAGGGTGCTCACGCTTTGCTTCAGTTGAATATTGATCGTTTCGCGGCCTTTCACCTGCGTGCGCACCGTTTCATACCCTACGTAGGAAAAGGCCACTTCCCCTTCACGATATGCGTTGCGGAGCACATAAGTGCCATCACCCCGGGTCAGCGTACCGAAAGACGTACCGGGGATCACCACGGAAACGGAAGCGACGGGATGGCCGGTTTCATCTGTCACACGGCCCCGCAGGGTGAAGGTATCCAGCGGCTGGCGGGCTTCCCTGGCCGGAACGACCGGCTGTTCCGCGGGGCGTTGCTTCCAGCTCAGAATAATCGTTTTACCCTGCACCACATAATCCAGTGGCTGATCTTTCAGTACCGTATTCAAAAACTCGAATACCGGCATATTTTCCGCTTTGAAAGTAACCGGCAACGTTTTGTCAAAAAAACGTTCGTTGGCGAAGAACACATAACCGGTCTGCTTTTCCACAGCCGAAAAAACCTGTTTCAATTTAGCTCCCGTCCCGGACCAGGACACATTTTGCGCGGAGCCCACAGCATAGGTATGCACTAGCAATAACGTCAACAGAAAGGCAGTCCATCTCATGACCCTCAGGATTTTGGTTAGGCGATGGCGGGTGTATGCGTCCCCCATCCGCCAATGGCAGATTTTTTGCATAAATTGCGATCAGTTTGGTTGTTAATTAAATGGTTTTCCAGACCTGTTTGATTTCGATCGAATACGCCGTCCGGGGTGCAACCCGGGCGGCTTTCTTTTTTTCTACATAGTTGGCCCCGATCTGTTCTCTTTCTTGTTTTCTCTCCGGTTGGCAAATAAATATCTCATGTATGTCAAGGTAATATTGTCAGCTTGCGCCCTTCCAGCCTGAATTTCACGTTCGATTTCTCCAGTACTACCAGGAGTCCCGACAAGGGAATATCTCTCGTCATTTTGCCCCAGAATGTCATGTCCGGAACGCCTTTTTCATATACCACATCAATGTCGTACCATCTTTCCACCTGCTGCAGGAATTCCGCAAGTTTCGCGCCTTCAAAGTTGAAGATGCCGTTCTTCCAGGCTATCACTTTATCCAGATCCACATCAGCCGTCACAGTCAGCCCATTCTCTTTTTCCGGTTCCAACCGGGCCTGCTGCCCAGGTTTGAGCAATGCGCGCCGGTTGCCGTGCAATACCGCCAGGCTTCCTTCCAGCAATGTTGTTTGCATTACCGGCTCGTTGCTGTAGGCATTGATATTAAAATGCGTCCCCAGCACCTGTACCGTTGCGGTTTGGTTAACCACCACGTTAAAGGGTTTGCGGTCGTCTTTGGCCACTTCGAAGTAAGCTTCCCCCGTCACTTCCACTGTACGGTCCGCCCCGAGGAAAACCATCGGGAACCGAAGGGAGCTGGCGGCGTTGAGCCAGACCTTTGTTCCATCGGGCAGTGTCAGCCTGAACTGGCGCCCCTTGGGCGTGGTCATGGTATTATAGATCAATTCTTTCGCACTTTGGTCCGCATCATCGTACGCCACCTCTCCATTCTCCAGTTTCACATCCACCCCCTGTTGCGAAGCGATCAGGCCGTTGCCCAGGCTATCCAGCTCCACCTGCGTGCCGTCGGCCAGCGTGAGGATCGCACCGGACCTGCCGGGGGCAATGTCCTGCACCACGGCTGCCTGCTCCGGTGCGGGCGTTCCATTTTCGCCTGTCAGCAGGTAGGTTACCAGTCCAATCAAAAGAATGGCGGCGGCAGCCCAGCCCCAGCGGCGCATGAAATGCACACGATGCACGGTCACCGGCGCCAGGTCCGCTTTCTCTTCCCCGATCCTTTCCATCAGGCGCGCATGCACCGCTTCCTGCCAATCCTTCATCCGGGGCACATTGGTGATCTCATCACCCGAAGCTTCCAGCTCCTCCTCCCAGGCCTCAACGAGGCGCTTTTCCTCTGCGGTACAAAGACCCTGATTATAGCGTTCGAGCAGTTCTCTGGCTTTATTTGCGTCCATAATATTTACGTGGTTATAGTATAGTCGGTTGAAAAAGCCCAACCGGGTATAAAAAGGGGAAAAATTATTTCAGCAGGCCGGAAAGAGCCATAATGACGGCTACACCGGTGTACCCCAGCGTATTTTTTATGAGTATCATCGCCTGTTGCACCTGTTTCCGGGCGGTTTCGGGAGATGTGCCCATTTTTCCGGCAATTTCCGCGTAGCTGAGATGGTGTTCCCGGCGGAGGGTGTAGGCTTCGCGCACCCGGGCAGGCATGCGGGCAACCGTGGATCGTATGGCTTCCTGGATCTCTTTTAGTTCGAGCCGGAGCAGGGAATTTGGGGGAAGGGTATGAACAGCGGTATCCGTGAGCAGCGACAGGTAATCCCTGCGGGTGATGTTTCTGGCGATATAATCCCGCACCCGGTAGCGTACGCTGGTATGGAGGTAGGCGGATACTGAACCGCTGACGGCCAGTTCTTCCCTACGTTGCCAGAGAGAATAAAATACATCCTGCAACACATCCGCCGCTTCCTCCTCTGCTCTCAGCATCCTTGCCGCCAGGGTAAAAAGCTCGTCCCAATACCGGTTATAGAGTTGGCTGAAGGCCGCGGTATCACCAGACGCCATCCGCGTCAGCAAATCCCTTTCAGCCTGTGATTGGTCGGTTGACAATTTTTTCTCGTTTAACACCCCATTGCAAACTATGACAAAAAACGGAAAAATTGAACACAGAATGGACAGGGAGATTGCATTGCTGCTGTTAACGAGGACTTGCAGTTTTGGAATGGCGCAGTTAATCCAGGGGCCGTTTCAGCTATTTCCGAAACGGCCCCGTTATCCTGCTATTGCCTTACGCTTATTTTATCTTTTCCCGGATCTGATCCAGCGTTACATTCTCCGCCACCACAATTCCTTTTGCATCGAGCAGGAACATGGCGGGAATGGCTTTCACCTGGTAAGCGTTGGCAAGGCCCTGACGGTCGAGATAGCTGTGCCAGGGGAAGTTTTCTTCCTTGTCGGCTTTCGTCCAGTCGGTGTCTTTCTTGTCGATCGACACGCTGATGATCTCCACGTCTTTGCTATTTTCAGTATAGAACGCTTTCAGGGCAGGCACCGCCTTGCGGCAGGGCGCGCACCAGGAAGCCCAGAAATCAACGACCACATATTTCTTCCCTTTCGCGATGGAGGCGAAAGATACCGGTTGCTTGTTCACATCGGCAAACGCCAGCGAGGGAGCTTTCTGGCCGATATAGCTTTTCGGGTAAAGGTTGGCATATACCGCCTGGCCGTAATAGCTTTCTTTTGCTTCTTTGGAGAATTGCTCGAAAAGAGGCTTTTGTTCCGGTGTTAAATAGCTGAAATTATTGAGCAGGAGGAACGGTCCCCACCAGGTATCTTTATTGGCGATAACCAGGGAATCGATGGCATTGCCAACCGTCTGGAAGAATTCATGCTCTTCTTTTTCGAACTGCTTCCAGGCATCCGAAGTCATGATTTTTTTCTGCAAAACGGTATCCTTTGCATTGCGGGCTGCGGTCAGCTCATCGGTAACGGCTTTGCCGCGTTCATGATAGGCTTCATACAGTACATTCAGGCGGCTGCGCAGGGAGGATTTTTCTTCATACGCTGCGTGCGACTGGCTGCCTTTCACCTGGATATCAGAGAAAGTCAGGCCCTTGCCGCCTTTGCCCGGCGCTGCCTTCCCGGTTACGCTGATCGCTGCATTTTCCACCATCAGTGAAAAGCCGCTGTAGCCGCCGTCGGCGATCTTCACGAAAAAGTAACGCGGACCGTCCACGCTGCCGGTAAAAGTAAACTGGCCGGATTTCACGATAGCGGTGCCAACGGGTTTTTCGTCCTTGTGGGTACCGGCAGGGATCATTTCCATGACGGTGCCGTCGGGCAGTTCGCTGAAATGTCCGGTGATGGTGTATTTTCCTTCAGGCTGGAAAGATGAAAATATCACCGCGAGCGCCAGAACGGCCGCGGTGAAGAAGGTTTTGCTGAGCAGTGTTTTTCTCATGGCGGGTTATTGATTTACGTTTTGATGAATGGTTCCGTTGCCGGGATTGTTGATGGCGCCTTGCGGGAAGGGCATCGTCCACATATGTGAGCCTGGCGCAAGCGTCAGGGCGGTTCCGTTCTCGGTTTTTGCGAGTGTACGCGCGTACTGGGGCTCTTTGTTGAACCTCCGCATGTCCGCAAATGCCACGATGGAAAAGAGCGTTATGCTTTCCTTGGTGCGGCGGATGTATTCGATGGCTTCGGCAGTGGAGGCTGCGGTGAGCGCAGTGTATTGCGCAGGCAGGATGCGTTTTATGCGAACGGCGTTCAGCGCCTGCATGGCACCGGACCAATCGTCTTCCCGTGCCAGGCATTCCGCCTTGATCAGGTACACCTCGGAGGTGGTGATGCCGCCATCGTTAAACCGGCCGGTCATGATACTGTAGTAGTACGTGTCCGTTCCGATGGTACGCAGTTTCCAGCGGCTCATGAAGCTGGCGTCGCCGGCTTCGAAACGGGCCGCACGGTCCGTACGGATATTATACTCTCTTTTGCTGTAAGTGGCATCTTCATGTCCGAAGATGTAATTCTCTTCGAAATCGTATGTGCGCGGCGAAGGGAGGCTGGGATATACGCCCGGCTGATCGATCTGGGTTTGGTAGCTATTGTAAAAGGCCACCCAGTCGAAGAGTTTGTCATTTTGCGCCAGGGCCTCGTTGGCGGAGGTAAGGGCTTTATCGTAGTCACCCATCTGGAGATATACCCTGGCCAGGAAGGCATGCGCCGCGCCTTTGGAGCCATGCAGGATGGTAGCGCCTTTCACGGGCAGGTCGGGCAAAGCTTCGCTGGCGTTGCGAATGATGTAATCGTACATTTCCTGGATGGTCACCTGCTGGTAGGGCGCCCCGATGTCCGCGCTTTCGATAAGCGGAACAGACAGTTTGGTACCGGCACTGGAGGCATCGTAGGTATCTGCATAATAATTCACCAGCAGGAAGTAATGCATGGCGCGGCCCAGTTTGGCTTGTGCTATGAGGACCTTCCGTTCCGCATCTGTGGCTTCGGTAGCTTCCGGCGCGTACTGAACGAGGAGATTATAGCTGGAAATGGCTGCGTAGGCGGTGTAGTAAGCGGATTCGTCGCTGTTGTTGTAGGTGACCCTGTTCTCCCCTTCGGACCACATGTAATTGGCCTTGTTAAGCGGGTAATAATTCAGGGCCTCCGCCCGCTCGAAGCGGTCGTTAAGAAGATATATTGCCTGCAGATGCGGGTAGCGGTGATTGCCATACTCGTCGCGCATCAGGGCTTCGAAATCTGCCAGCGTGGTGGGCATTTTGCGACCCTTGGGCACGATGTCGAGATACTTGCTGCAGCCGCTTGTCAGCACTATACCCAGTATCAGGGCGATGTATATGTTAAATCTGATAATTCGCTTCATCTGTTAATGTTTATTTTTTACGGGCCAAATGGAACCTCGCATTAACATGGCCCTGTGTGATAAAATGTATCTTGCTCGGTTTCATAGCCTTTTCTTTTTTAAAGGTTCGATGATTACAGTCCAAGTTGCAGGCTCCACACATAATTGGGTCTTACATATCCTCCCATCAGGTATTTGGCGTTCTTGTCAGCCGCAATGGTAAATGCGTTCTCGACGTTGAACTGGAAACGCGCGCTTTGCAGGAAAGCCCTGCGGATAAAGTGCTCCGGCAGATTGTAAGCCAGCGAAATATTCCGCATGCGGATGTTGGCCGCATTCAGCACGTTAATGGAAGCCCTGCTATACAGACTGTATGTATCGGAGCTGAAAGCCGGGTCTTCCGCAAAGATTGCCCTCGGCACATTGGTGGTGGCCTCGTCGCCGGGCTCGCGCCAGCGGTTGACGATATCCTTGTTCACAGCGCTGAACTGGGTCATGTAGCTGAACATATTGTAATTGTAGGCATTCCCGAGCATGGGCAGGAATGTGTTCCGCATTTTGTGCCCACCTTCGTAGGTGAGCAGGAACGCGAAGGTGAAGCGCTTATAGTCGAGGGCGCTGCTGAATGATCCGCTGTATGTGGGCACGGTGGTACCGAGGTACTTGATGGCGTCCAGCTCACTTGGCGAGAACGTGGCGATGCTTCCCTTTTCGTCATACACCTGCGGCAAACCTTCTGCGCTGAGGCCTGCCCACTCATACCCGTAGAGTGCCTGGTAGGGATTGCCGACGCGGGGATAAGCCATCGGATAGTCCAGCTGGAGGAAATATACCGGTGCTTCCACGTTCACATACGTTACTTTGTTCTTGTTGTAGGCGAAGAGGCCGGTGAGGTTCCACTTCCAGTTTTTGGAACGGATGATGTCGGCACTGATGGTAGTTTCCAGGCCGTGGTTGGTCATTTCACCGTTATTGATCTCATAGGTGGAATATCCGAACCCTTCGGTGGGCACCCCCATGGTGTTGGCCAGCAGGTCTTTCCCCTGTTTGCGGTAATAATCCACGGAACCGGTGATCCTGTTGTCGTACATCGTTACATCCACGCCTATGTTGCCGGTGAACGTGCGCTCCCATGACAGCAACGGATTAGGTCTGGAACTGATGCTGCCCTGGACTCCCCCTACCTGGAAGTTCGGACTGTAGTAAGCGGTCATGTACGGTGCGGCGTTTTTGGAAATATTACCACCTACACCATACGAACCGCGCAGCTTCAGGAAGGTCACAAAACCGGGCGTAAAGAAGGGCTCGCGGTAGATGTTCCAGCCCAGGCCCGCAGACCAGAGGGGTTTGTTCTGATATTCGGAGTTGGTGCCCCAGAGGTTGGAACGGTCCCAGCGGAGACTGCCTGTTACCAGGTATTTGTCATCATAAGCATATCCCACGTTACCGTAAAACGACACGAAGCGGTTGATGATCTCCCGGTCGAAGCCCAGGTCGCTGGCAGAAAAATTGCCGTTGAAGAACGTTCCCTGCGCATTAGCCAGTGCCGGCGCATCGATCAGGTTATAGGAAAGCACATGAGGGTCGTAATTATATTGCGTCTGGTCGTTCAGTTCCAGCTTCATGTTCTTCGTTTCCGAACCCATGATCGCCGTAACGTTGTGATGCTGACCGAAACGCTTGTCGAAATTCAGCTGCTGGCGGAAGTTGTAGGCCGTATTCAGCTGGTTCTCGCGGTTGTAGATGTTGCCGTACGGAAGCAGGTAGAAGAACCCCTGATCTGCCGTGTATCCCGCAAAACTGTTGACCCGGTTGCGCACGTAATAGCTGTTCTTGTCGTACAGGGTATTGCTGCGCATGTTGTTATTTTCGTACTGGAACGACACCTGGTAGTTCAGCCATTTCGTGAACTTCACATCCAGCTTCGCATAGCTCCGGCTCATGAAGCTGCTCGTCCGTTCCAGGTTACGCCCGATCTCGTCCAGCGGGGTAATGTCCATGTTGTAGAGATCGTACTGGTTGATGATCGACAGGGAGTTCTGATTGAGGCGGCGATCGGCTGTCATGGTAAAATTGGAGCCGTCGGAGTTTTTCAGATAGTCGTACGGCATCACGCCATATCCGGGTGACATGGCATTATAGGTTTGCCTTTTGCCATCGGCGTACTGGAGATAGGAACTTACTTCAAAATCAAGCCAGGGTGTAAGGTGCGCGGTGTTCCGAATGTTCAGGCCGAGGTTCTTGTTGGCGGTGAATTTATCTTCCAGCGCATTGTGGCGGTAGGTCACGGAAGCATAGAAAGCATTCCTGTCGCTCGCATTGGCCACGTTCACGTTGTACTGTTGCAGGAAGGTATTGCGTTTGGCATAGTCGGCCACGTCGTCGTAAAACTTGTATCCCTGTCCCGCCAGGCTGTTCAGCTTAGCATCCAGTTCCTGCTGGCTGATGTTGCCGGCGTGGAAATTGAGGTAAGCGTCGGCCCCCTGGTTGATATACACTTTATTTTCCAGGAGCGACTGGGCGTAAGTAGCTGCGCCGGAGCCCTGAAAGTTGGGATTGCCGGCGGCCCATTCCTTTTCCAGTTCAAGGATTTCGGCGGAATTGGTGAGCCTGCCGGTATAATAATTGAAAGGCCGGTAGGTAATGGTAGAAGATGCGTTCACCTGCGGACGGCCTTTCTTCGCTCTTTTGGTAATGATCACCACCACGCCGTTGGCCGCGCGTGCGCCGTAGATGGAAGCGGCAGCCGCGTCTTTCAGTACGGTGATCTTTTCAATGTCTTCCAGGTTGAGGCCGGGGAGGTTTTCCTGGAGGGAATTTCCCGAGAAAGTGGTATTCTCCACCGGGAAACCGTCTATCACGTACAGCGGGGTGGTAACGCCGTTCATGGAGGTGGTGCCGCGGATCAGTCCATTATTGTAGCCGGCTACGCGCCCTTCGAGCAGTGCGCCCAGGTCGCTGAGGCGTTGTTGCTTCAGGGAAGAGGCGGTAACGGTGGCGAAAGCGCCGGTAGAGCGCTCCTTGCTGAGCGTCTGGTAACCAGTGGCGTAGTTATTAACGGTAATCGCGTCGAGGGAGTCTACCATCATGGTGAGCACCACTTCGAAATTTACGGACGCATCATCGCCGGGCAGGCGTTTCACATCCGGTATGGTCCGGCCGGATACAAGCCGGGCAATAGCCACTTCCTTCATCTGGAAACCGATGGAGGAGATCTGTAGCACCGCGTCTTCCGGCACCGCAGCCAGGGTAAACATCCCTTCGCCGCTGGTAGAAGCGCCGGTCTGCGTGCCTTTCACGCGAACGGAAGCACCCGGAAGCGGTTGCCGCTCCTGGGTATAGACGATGCCCGATACCTTCACGTCCCGCACCGGCACCTGCTGGTCCGCAGGTTTTTCGGAGAGGAAAATGGTTTCCACCGAAATACGGTAGTTGAGCGACCGGTCTTTGAGCACCCTGTCGAGAAATTCGCCGAGCGGCATATTCCGGGCGGAAATGCTCACCGGTTGCTTGTCGCGGATGAGCTGTTTGTTGTACATCACCACATAACCCGCCTGTTCCTTGATGACGGAAAACACTTTTTCCAGCGACACGTTGTTGCCGGAGAATGTGATGTGTTGGGAACGGACGCTCCCGGAAACATGAAGGCATACAGCCAGCAGCAGAAAGCTCACAATTTTCATGATACGCAGCATTTGTTCAAATTGCCGCCGTGTCGCGCTGTGTGGTAGAGATACTGAATCGTTCTTTCTACATACATCGGTTAAGGGATAGCTGAACCGGCCTCTTACGGGCACGCGCCACCGCTTGCAAATAGCAGTTTTTTGCATAAATTGCAATGTTTGGTTTGGTTGTTAAACGTAATTACTGTACGGCATTATAACCTTGCTGAACCTTCGCCGGGAGTGACCCCATCACTTCCGGTTTTTTATTCGGCAAGACCTCGATTTTTTTTCAGGCAACGCGCAGGGATGAAGGCAGACCGGCTTCAGGGCAAAACTACCAGCCGCCGGTTTGTGTCTATCCTGAATTTCACGCTGGCGTCCTGCAGACCGAGGAGTACGTTGGACAGGGGTTCGTTCCTGCCCATTTCCCCACCGAACATGATATCCGGTATTCCCTTTTCGTAGACGATCTCCAGATCGTACCACCTGGCCAGTTCACGCATCACTTCATCCAGTTTTTTATTGTCGAAATTGAACAATCCATTCTTCCAGGCTACAGCAGCTTCAGCGTTGGGCACGTTGCGCTGCTGCAATTGCGTGCCTTCCATCACTGCCTGCTGACCGGGATTGAGGATGGCCTGATTACCACCCGTTACCGCTACAGCCAGCCTGCCTTCCAGCAGGGTAGCAACGGTCACCGTTTCGTCCGGGTACGCCTTTACATTGAAGCGGGTGCCCAGCACACGGAGCGATGTTCTGCCAGGCACGTTCACGATGAAAGGCAGTTGTTTGTTTTCCGTCACTTCGAAATAGGCTTCGCCTGTTACCGTGACCTCCCTTGTGGTTCCGGTGAACGCCACCGGGAAGCGGATGCTGCTGGCGGAATTGAGCCATACCTTCGATCCATCGGGCAGCAGGAGCCTGAACTGCCTGCCGCGCGGGATGGTAATGGTATTGAACTCTGCAACTTCCTTCCCGTGCGCGCCGGCGTCGTACGTCAGCTGCCCTTTGCCAAGCGTCAGTTTGCTCCCGCCCTGGCGGGCTATTTCGCCCCCGGAGGTACTGTCAAGCGGGATCTCGGACCCGTCGGCCAGCGTCAGGATTGCGCCTTCATGCCCCGGCTGTACATCGGGCTCCGCAGGGGCCTGCACGACGGGAGGGCGTTGTACGGCGGGTTGCCGGGTCAGCCACAGGGCGGCTCCCGCCCCCACGAGGCATAAAACGGCCGCAGCCCAGCCCCAACGGCGGAAAAAAGACGGGCGGCGAAGAGGCACTACCGCCGGTTCCCGCATGGGAATTTCAATCGCTTCCAGTTCCGTCATCTGCTCCATCATCCATTCCCGATCGGACAAGACCTCCGTCAGCCGGCCGTTTTCCGGATTTTCCGCGGCCCAGCTTTCCAGGTGCCGCAGCTCTTCTTCGGAGATCTTCCCTTCCAGCTTTTTCAGCAGAAGGTGTTCCAGTTCATGCATTCTTTGCGCATCCATATCGTGGTAGTAAGATGTTATATGAGGTCGCCCCTTTAGTATAACACAACTAAAAGACCGTTTTAACCAAAAGAGGCGAAAAAAAAAATTTCTATAGCAATTTCATCAGCAGGAGTAAAGTCAGGAAGCCCTTTTCGGAAAGCCGGTAACGTAATAACCTGATGGCTCTGGCCTTTTGATTCAGGACGGTTTGAGGGGAAATGCCCAGCCTTTCCGCCGCTTCGGCGGTACTGAGCTTGCGAATGAAAATAAGCCGGAAAACTTCGCCGCATTGGGTGGGCAAGGCAGCCACCTCCTGGTAAATTTCGGTCAGCACTCTCGACTTCAGCATTTCCAGGTCCGCGGTCTCCTCTCCTTCCGGGGTCAGGTAGCGCAGCTCCTGATGCGACAGTTCGTGCCGGTCGCGTGCCTTTAAATAATTGAAGCAGGCGTTGCGAACGCTAACGTATAAAAAAGATTTGATATCCGACAAGTTGTTAAAGTCGTTCTGCTTGCCGAACAGTTTCACCATGCTGTCCTGCGCAATATCCTCGGCTTCTCCGGCATGCCCAACGATCTTGCGCGCGAAATACACCAGGCCCTTGTAAAACCTTCCGTATAGTTCCGTTGCCGCCTCGCTGTCCCCATCCCGGAACAGCCTTATCAGTTGTTGCTCATTATGTAGGTCCCTCTTATGCAAATGTCCGTTTAATCCCTCCGTTCCGCAAACTAAAAATAAATTGTCATAAAACTGAAGGCATTTCCCTGACCGGGGCATTGCCCGGCCGGGAATCCAGCGCTTTGCGGAACACGCCTGAACACTTGAAAGCCCTGCAAATCAATGATCTGCAGGGCTTTTATGCAAAGGCGCCTAAAACCCACGCTGTTTTTACAACGAACTTTTCACCATGCCTGCATCTCTTTTTCCAGATCGAACAGTGTGGTAAATTTCTCTTCCTCCACGGTCTGGGGTACAATATGCTCTTTTCGTCCCTTCAGAAATGTTTTCAGCATCTGTAATACCGACTTCTTTTCCGCATCACTGAGCCGCTTAAAGTATTCATGCATTTCCTGCTCCAAGGCTTTGCCTATATTAACTCATTTTCTACAAATTCAAGATTTCATGGCCAAATATCAGCCTGTCATGACGTAGCTTTCACAACTCCACTGCCCCACTATCGCCGCTTATCCGGCGTATCACCCGGAAACGTGATGAGGTTCAGCATCTGCCGCAACCGGCTGCGCACCCTTTTGCCGTACACCTCTTCAACATCCTGGCTGTTCAGGTTGGTGGTAACATGGGTGATCATACCGTAGTTGACAAAAAGATCGTAGCGGCTTAGCAGGATCTCCCCCATGACCTGGCAGTGGCTGCCAAAGTGCATGGCGCTGCATTCCAGTCCCAGGTCATCGAAACAATAGGCTTTGGGTTCATAGCTGTGTGCGCGAAAGCTCTTTTTGGCATAGCGGGCAATCACTTCATATCCATCGGCGGAAAACTCGAAACTGATATCCCGGCAGGAACGCATGGCATGTACCTGGCTGGCTTCCATGAGGTAGTTCAGCAAATGCATAAGGCTCGTTTTTCCCGCTCCAACGGGACCGTTAAGGAAAATGCCTTTATGTATCTCGATGTCCATTTTCTTTGCTACCGGCTCGTCTTTCAATACCCAGCATATCATCCGGGCAATAACCGGCGCATCATCTTCCCTGAGCTGGAATTGCTCACCATATTTTTCGCGGCCTTTGAGTGTCAGTTGCACCCAATATTCTGCGTAATCAAAACGGCTCTGCATAGTTTTTATCATCCTGGGAATGGAGATGGGTTTTACTGTTTCCATAGACTGAAGGTGTTTTTTTAGGGTTGATATTCAGCATCCATTTATCGGCAGCGGCCTGCCAGTTGGTGATCGGGGTTTGGCGGCCAGTAAGCCAGCCGGTGCTTTCATAGTGCAGGAAGAACTTTTTTCCTTCCGCGGGGTCATAGCCTTTTTGCCGGCAATAGGCTGCTGTTTCGGCGCCGGACGGGATTGTTTGCTGAAAGATATTTTTTGTACCGGAAAGGGTGCTGTGACTGTTTACACTGTTTATTAATTTGTTTATCTGTTTATAAATGCGTCCCGTTTCCGGTACCGGAGCAGTATCATTTCCGGTACCGGTATGGGTCAAAACCGGCCCGTTATCAGTACCATTTCCGGGTGGCGGGAACAGTTCCGCCTGGGGCACTGTTGCGGCGCCCGAAGGCAATGACAATATCTTCACCTTTGCCTTCGCGAACTTGTGCAGCGGCGGCTGGTACACGATATAACGGGCCAGGTGCAGTTCCTTCATGCAGGCATGATAGGTGTTCTTCGAACCGATCTTGCAAAGCTGCATGATCTGTTCCCGATGAATGGTGAATGCACTGCTGAAATGCACTTCATTCCAGCGTTGAAAGAGTGCCATGTAAAGGCTGATATGACTGGGTTTCAGGCGCTCATCCTGCCGTACCAGGCGAAAAAAGCTGTTGAGATGTATCACATAATTCATAGCCGGGGTTTTAAGCATTCGGATCAATGATCTTTAACCTGGCAGCGAATTAAGCGAATATTTTCATTCAGCAAACCTGTAAACTTTCCGGTAACAGGTGTAACCGGGTGATTATGAGACTGATATTTTACCCTTTTTTTGTCTGCCGATCCTTTTTGTCATTTCATTCAGCAGGTCGGTGATCTTATCACGGACGCCTATCATGGCTGAAAGCCGGTTCTTGTAGTAGAGGGTTCTCAGGGAGCCGGGGTCAATTACATCCTGCGTGTTGGTAGCGTATATCCGGGCGGCTGCTTTCAGGAATTGCGTGGTGTTGCGCACCTTTACGATGCCCACGGCTTCGGCTGCATTCATCAGGCAGGCCAGTTCCTGGATATTCAGATCGAACACGATCTTGTCACCGGCATATTCGGGGTCTGCATCAGCCTCTTTATCCAGCCCGAGCGTCATCCGCTTTTCGAGATAAGCTATTTCTTCATCTATCCAGATATTCAGTTGCTTCTTCAGGTCCGGTAGTCCTGCTTCGTAGACGTGATCGTCTTTACCGGTGATCTGGTTGATCCGTTTGCGAATGAGTGCCAGTTTGTCAACTTTCGCGGCCAGGCTGGTTACTGCGGAGATCTTTGTTTCTATCGTCTCTTTGCAATACTGTATGGCTTTCTGATGATTGATATTGTAGCTGCAAAGCAGTACATGCAACTCCCGCTGCACCTGTCCGCCCCGGGCCACCACTGTCAGCACATCTTCCAGGAAAGCCAGGAGGCAATTGAACCGGCTGAATGTAGCGGGTTTGCTGTTCTCATAGGTCATGTTCTCCGTAGCGACGTCCAGTATCAGCTGATGGAGGCGCTCGTTGATGTTGGCATCCGGCAGGCTGGATTTGATACGCTCAAGCAGTCCGCCGGGTTCGGGAGATAGCACAGCACGGATCAGTTGCTGTAACGCCAGGATCTCTGCATTCATAAGATGGTTTTGATTTTGGTTATGGTTTTGGTGTAATTCGCTGAACGGATCAAGGGGTTGAAAGTGCTAAAACTAAGATTTTTTTTAGCAAAACAAAAAAAACCGTTCCCGATATGCCGGGAACGGTCTGCAATTATGCCTGCTTTCTGGCAGGTCTTCCGTAAGCCGCCTGGCTCACCGCTGTGAGTACGCCGCCCGCAACTGCGAGGTATTGTGCAATATCGGTAACGATGGCCGGCATTGTTACCGGGGCGGTGATGATGGCGCCGCCTGCTGCTGCCAGTATTAAACCGGCGGTCCTGAGTTTGCGGAGGAGCGGTACCTTAGGTTTCCGCGGTTTCATCAGGCATGTGATACTTTCACCAGCGCCAGGGCATTGAACGTGCCGTTGTTCATCACGTAACGGTTGCCATTAACCAGCTGGACGAATGAAATACCCAGTGCCAGGAAGAGCGGCTTTGCGCTGTTGGCAGGCAACGGCATAGCCAGCGTCAGTGGTGCGGTGGCTGTGCCATTGATGGGCAGGTCTCCACTCGCGGCCACTTCACTTTTGTACAGGTTATTCACAAAATCCAGTTCCGCTGCAACGGCATGCAGTTCAAAGTGCGTGGCCCCAGCCGGGCTGGCAATAGCCGTCTCCGGAACGAATGGTGCAAAATCTACCTGCAGGTTGCCCGTTGCCCGGTCAATCACCGCCGTGTAAGGCGCAAAAAGCGATGTGCTGAGCGGCGAGGCGATGTTGAACTCAAAGCCTTCCAGCAGCGCGGTATCGCCATCTGCTATATTGCGCATGCCCCGGGGGCTGAGCGGGTCCGCTTTGACGGCGCGCATCATTTCGCGGGTGAGGCGGGTTACCAGCTTCCTGTCTTTCGACAGTACAATGGCCGTTGCCATGGCCGAACGAAGCAGCTTGCTGCCTTTGCCCGCACGGCCAAATTCCGAGAGGTTTTCGCGGGTACGCGCGAACTTCGGGTCCGTGGCTATGCGTTCCGCGGAAACACCACCTTTCGTTCTTACGCGGTAGCCGTCTTTGGTTTTATAGAAGCTGAAGTTCCCTACAACTCCTTCGATTTGTATCACACCGGATTGTTTTCCCATGATCATTTCAGTTTTAGTGTAAAAAATGTGGACACTTGCAAGGCGTGCCCGGTAAGCCTTTGGTGACGAGGCCAGGGAACGTCTTCCCTGATTTCGTACATTCGGTACCGATAACAGCGAAGCTAGACCAGTCGCATTCCGTACAAAAAACAGATGACCGTTTTATGCCAAAGTTTCCTGAAATGTCCCCCAGGCGAATAGTGATCTATCCCAAGGATATAGCGATGATGACGGGCCGTACCGAGCGTACGGCGCGGAGGATACTGGCACAGGTACGAAAAGCTTATGGGAAGAAATCGCGGGATTTTGTGACGGTGAGTGAATTTTGCTCGTTTGCGGGGTTTGCGGAGGATGAAGTGCTGGAGATGTTGCGGTGACCGGTGGGGTTAAAGGGAGGGATGTCCCGGGGATACTCCGGGGATTACCCAGGGATACCAGCCTGGAATAGCCTGGGGGGCGTTCAGGGTCAGGGTATAAAAAGAGGGACCGATTCAGGTACGATCCTTCCTTTGGAACTCAATTCTCCGATAACCAGGAGTTAACTGGATTGGAATCAAAACCTCACACTAAAACCAATAAATTCAACAATAAAATGGATACTATCCGCTTAATAAATTAGCGCAAATATTCTTCCTGAAATCACACAATAAATTGATTTACAAACACTTAATATTCACACCTAAATAAATGCCAAGATACTCTGCATGCTTATGCATTATCTCTTCCCGAACTCTATAATTCAGTCATAGGTACTCCCTAATCACAGGGAACCGTAAAATCAGGGGTGTACCGGGGCGGTAATCCTGATGGGAAAACAGGAGGCCTGATCTGCTGTTCCGGGAAAGCGCTGTGCGCAACAAGATACAGGAAGCAATGTATATCGTACCAGAGCAGGTTGCCGTATTCATCCAGCTCGTCAAAACTCTCGTAACCGTATAGCAGATCATGATCATAGATCCGTACCTGACTGTTTCCCGCTGCAACCGTCAGCGTGGCCACCGGTGAAGTATAATCCCCTACAACGGTGATATCGTTCTCATACGCGATCTCACGGATGATGTATTGAATGTTCACAGATTGGGGCAACACCAGCGGTTGCGTGCATGCGGCATCGCTGTAAAACCGGACATAGGCCAGCGGCTCATAATAGGCCCAGTAATAATCCGGCGGCGGATCGTCCGGGAAATAATACAGCGCGTCTATTTCCACCCTCGCATACAAATCGGCCGGAGGGCATCCCTGCAGTGGCACCAATTCGCTCCACCAGGGCATCCGGTTATCGGAAGGCAGATGGCTTTCCTCCAGGTACAACCAGTTCAACGCCTCCGTTTTGCTAATGCAGAAATTGTCCTGTGGAATGGTGGTGCCGGCTTTCTGTACAAAATATCCTTCCGACACTTTCTGCCGGATAAAATTATGGGTAACCAGGTGGTTCTGCGCTTCGGCGGACGCAGTTATCAGTATCAGTAATGCTGATAATAAAAAGGGTGTAGTTATTGAAATCTTCATTTGTATCTTTTGTATGCATTCGCGCCCGTTACTCCAGCAATAAATATACATCTCCTCCATTATACAGGTGGTGAGCCTCAAAATAAACCGTGCGGGGCAAATTGTCCCATTCATTATTGTCGTAAGCCTGCACTTCCACACCATTAACGATCATGACAAACCGGTAAAATTGCGCATTGCTAACGGTCGCTTGTATATAGGTGGGAGACCCGGTATAGGAACCATAGACCTCCAGGTCGCCCGGGCACAACTGATATGGCAACGAAAAACCCTGCAGGCCGGAAACACTGGTAATACAGCTTCCCCAACCCCAGGATTGGTTATAGACGGTCACCTGCCGGGAGACTGAGGGGAGCGGAACGATCTCGCTCCACCAGGGCATCCGGTTATCAGAAGGCAGGTAGCTTTCATCCAGGTAAAGCCAGTTGACCGCCTCCGTTTTACTGATACAGAAATTATCCTGCGGTATGGTAGTGCCCGGTTTTTGGGTAAAATACCCTTCCGTTACCTTTTGCCGGATAAAGTTGTGGGTAACCAGGTGATTCTGGGCATCCGCTGACTGCCTGAGCAGCAGCATTAACGTGATCTGTAATATTTTTATCCCTATCCTCATTTTGCATCCTGTTTTTGTTCAAGTAATTTTTCTACGAGCGCTTCCAGATTTTTCACTTTCTGTTCCAATGCTTCATTCTGCTGGTTCAACTCCTGTACGGACTTCACCAGTAGCGCCACCGTACTGGCCTGATCCACTCCCTTTCTACCGGGAATGGCGATCTCATCCGGCACCTCGTCCGCAATGAAGCCGATATTGGTTTTGCCTGTGCTGTCTGATTTGAACTGGAAGGTCCTGACCTGGGCGCTGCCGAGTATTGACAACGCCGAGGCTGTAAATGGCAGAATGTTCTTTTTGAGGCTTCTTAAAGACGATTGATAAAAGGAAGTAGCCAGGATGCTGGCGTTTGATGCGATGGATCCGTTTACCTGGAGGGTGTTGGCGCCGTCATTCGTGGCGCCGTTCATGAGCGTTTTGCCATCTGCGAGGATTTCCATGCGTTTAGTCCAGCTACCGGCGGCATTGGTAACCCAGACAGCCAAGCCGGGATTGGTGTCGCCGTTGATCTGGAAATTAACACCTCTGCTTCCTGCGGCATTTCTCACCTCAAGCATATCCACTACAGCATTGCTTCCGTTCTTGTATATCTGTATCTGGTTGGTGGAGCGGAAGATGCCGTTTATCATGGCGTTTGCAGATTGCGCGGTGGACAGCTGGTTCTGGATGTAATTACCGGAGCCGGAGGTGGGGGCTGCGCCGATGTCGGAGAGCATTTGGACGGGGGTTCGGCTGCTGATCGTACCAGCGTTGGAAACAAGATAGGCTGATGCTGCGGTAGCGAGGGCTGGTATATTACCTAGTTTGAGCGTCTTATCAACATTAAATGTTGCGGCTGGCAATCCACCGCCCGGGAGCAATTCTATAGGCTGGGCCACGTCCGTATAAATCCTGGCAGAGCCGGCCGGGCGGAATTGAATGAAACCGGTTCTCGCATTGTTCGCTGTATTCCAAACCGAGAGATATCCATCATCTTTTTGAATCCTGACCCCTTCCGACCCGGTGGATGCTTTGGATATCAGTTGTCCTTCGACTGTCAGTATCCCGGTACCATCCAGGCGTGCGATCTGGGTTGTGCCGCCGTACCATTTGAAGCCGTAATTAGCGGCATTTTGTGGAATGCTGTACCATTGATGTGAAGACTCCATACCCTGCGCATAATCTACTGCTGTGGTGCTTAGCGAAGGATACATCACGATCTTTGTTCCTGCACTGAGGGTGGTAAAAGACGGGGCGGCAACTCCTACATTATTGAACTGTATATGGTTACTGGTAGTATTGCTAAGGCTCAACTTACCGGGTGCAAAAACAGCAGTAACCAATCCTGCTGCGCCTATGTTCACCGGTCCTCCATCGGACAATACATACATCCCATTGTTAGATCCACTGCCTATCCCTACATATCCCTGTCGCGTTGTGCCATTGGACTCATAGAAGCCCATCCATGACATATTTCCCACTCCAGTCCCTGATCCGGCTATCCCGGAAGTATTGGGTACGAGGGTTTTAACATTGTTCTTTATAAGTGTTGAACTCATTCTGGCACCTTCCAGCAATACCGTTGATCCCGCTTGTCCAACAAAGAAAGAAAGGTAAGCAGGATGAGAGCCTCCTGCCGTCCAGGCGGCGGCTGACCTCGCTTCAATCTGTGCGCCGGTGTATGCACTGGCACCGGAGTAAGGGCCAAACAGCACACCGCCAAGTCTTTGATCACCGGCCGTAGGGATGCCGTTGTTATAAAACCTGGCAAAAGCCCCTGATGTTGAAGAGATCCCCTCGGAGTTGTAAACACCAAGCCCTATTGTCCCTGCCCCGACAATTTGTAATTTGTTGGCGGCATTCGTTATGCCGATTCCCACATTTCCACCGGCGGCGATATCCATGCGCACAGTTCCATTGGTACCGAACCTCAATGCCTGATTTATGTCAACCATCAGAGCACTGTTGGTGGCGGCATTGAATTGCAAATATCCCGTTCTTGTGGTGTTGGTTGCATTATACCCGGATACAAAGGCAGCATTGTTCACCATGCGCAGTGCTTCGGTTGTTGATGTGGGATAAAGAGACATTCCTCCTCCGGCAGTCAGTTCCATGTTTTTCACCCATGCACTACCGTTATGTGTCCAGGTTGCGAGACCAGGGTTTGTATCCCCATTCAACTGAAATATTGCACCCCGCGTTCCAGCAGCATTCCTCAGTTCCAGTCCATTTATTATTCCATTGCTCCCATTCCGCCAGACCCCTACACTACCATTGGCACGGAATCCCCCGGTGATCCAGGCATTAGCGGCCTGGGCAACTGATATCTGGTTCTGTATATAGTTTCCTGAACCCGTGACCGGACTAAAAGTACTATTCACCCACGATCTGGATGCAACCTGATACCACGTACCCCATGATCCATCATTCGCTCCTCTTCTGTACCATACATTATCCTCCGCCACATAATCCTGGAATATCTGGAACTTCCCCTGAGTCGCCGCGGAACTGTTGCCGGCGGCAGACAAAAAGCCAGGATTCCCGGTAGGCCTGTTGGTGGCCGTGCCTACATGCAAGATCGCCGTATTGGTGATATCGTTCAGATCAGCGGTATATGGACTGATATACGGAGGGTTAGTGGTAGCAGCTATACGGCTAACTCCTGACAGATCGTCTGTCGTCAACGTTCTCGTATTGATGCCAACAATATGCCCGCTGGCATTACTTTGTATACCCTCCAATACTTTTGCGCCGGATAAATCAGGATTAAATGCATTACCAGCTGCATGATTATTGGAGTGCCAAACATCGTATGTATTAACCCCTCCATTCGGACTGTACCTGGGAGCTGTTCCGTTGAACGGAAGGTAGAATATTTTACTGTTTGCACCTGATCCATCCATTGAGGCGAAACTCGCACCGGGAAGCCCCCCTCCCGCTACACCAAATGACGCTGTATAGTTGGTTGCGTTCACATTTCTTACTGCCTGATAAGTGTATTGGTTGAGATTCCCGTTTGCCCCTAACACAATATTATTTGTTGCCGTATTCCCATTCGCCAGAACCATCTGCAAAGGAATGCCAGCGGAAGCCGCACCAATATCCGATGGCGTTAATGTTCTTGTGGTAAACCCGGTAACATGGCCGCTGGCGTTGCTGGTGAAGCTGGCCGGGACATTCGCCCCTGTGAGTACCGGGGAGAAGGCTGATCCGGAAGCATGGTTGGCCGAGTGCCAATACTTCCCATCGGCATAATCCTTGAAAACCAGTTCCCTCCAAGCGCCCCAGGTGGTTTGCGTATCGTCCTTATTGCGGATAAAAACACCTTTGGGACCGGTAAGTTCTCCATCCCAGTTTACAGCCATCTGGTAACCGGCGGAGCCGTTCCATATTACATGGCCTGCATAGTAATTATTCCCCGATCCCGGATTGGTCAGCGCCTGATCGGATACTGCCGGCATATCCGGAGAACTATATGCATTGAAACCGGAGATTCGGCTGGCGGGGTACTCACCCACCGCGTAAGATACGCCCTGCGGGATAGCTTTGAATGATGGAAGCGGGGCGTAGATAGTATGCTGGACGCCCCTTTTTACATACAGTATGTTATCTCCCGAGCGGTAAATGGTATCGACACTCCCTATTCCGGGAAGTGTGCTGATATCGAGGGTATCCTGACCGGAAATGGCGATCTGGCTGCCGCCGATGCTCTCCAGCCGAATACGGCGGAATTCCGTACGGCCGTTGCCTTTGTTGTATAAAAAGCCATTTACCCCACGGGTACGATTTTCGATGATCAGCTCCGCGGTATCGCAGACATTGTAAATGCGCACACTGTCCGCACGGATCTGGTAAACGTGCTGGGCATTGCCTTGCTGACTAAGCAGTAATACAAACAGTACCTTGATGAGTTTCTTCATTGGGCAAGGGAATTATTTATTTTTTATCCTGCAATATCTTTTCAACAACCGCTTCCAGTTGCTTTACCTTCTGTTCCAATTCCTGATTTTGCCGCCCCAGCAATTGGTTTTGCGCCTCCAGTTCCTGAACGGACCTCACCAGCAGGGCTACTGTGCTGGCCTGATCCACGCCGGTCCTTCCCGGAATCGAGATCTCTTCCGGTACTTCATCCGCAATGAACCCGACATTCACCTTCCCGGTGGTATCTGCCTTGAAGCGGAAGGTCCTGACCTGGGCTTCTTTCAATATCGATAAAGCGGATACTGCAAACGGACGGATATCGTACTTCAGACTTCTGAGTGAGGTTTGATAGAACGATGCCGCATGCACCTGGCCTGTAACGGTCAGGGCGCCGGACATGCTAACATTCCCCGCGCCGTTAACGGAGAGGGCTTTAACTGCCACCCCCGCTCCGGAGGGATTGTACACCTGCAGGTCAAGGAAATCCGAGGCGGCAGTGGTACTGGCAGTATGTGTAAACTGGTAGGCATGGCCCGTGTTGGTGTAAATAGCACCGTTGTTGACGTTTCGGTTAAATGCCAGCGCGCTGTGCCGGAAGGACATCCGTTCGCTGCCTGCTGTTCCGATGGCTAACAATCCTCTCATATCAAAATTGCCCACGCCGTCCAGTCTGGCTACTTCCGTGGTGCCGCCGTACCACTTGAAACCGTAGGTAGTGCTATTCTGCGGCACCGCGTTCCAGATGTTCGCCGTTTCCATACCCATGCCGTAGTCTAATGCCGTAGTGGAAAGAGAAGGGTACAACACTACTTTTGTTCCGGCACTTCTGGTTGTCATAGCAGGTGGATTAACGCCCCCTGTGCTATAGATCAATGTATTTTTCGAGCCGTTGGAAAGATTGATATAGCCACCTGCATTCAGGTTGATATTGTTTGTACCGCTTGCGGCGGAGATATTCAAACTGCCATTATCGGACAACAGCGAAATGTTCCGGCCGGTTCCGCCTGCATTGCCTACATATCCGTCTCTTGTCACCTGATCCGACTGCATAAACTGGATGAAGGACTGGTTGGTGGTTGTGCCGGTACCTACGGTAAAAGACCCGTTTGCCATTCGCAATGTGCCGGGGATGTAAACGGCTCCGGTGCTTCTGTATATGGTGAGGGCATCGGGTAATGGCGAACCGTCATCGGCACGCCTGTTAATAATAAAATCATATCCTATGTTACCACTGCCTGTTTCGTTGGTCCCGCCTCTTATAATCCAGCGCAGTGCACCTGATGCATTCCTCAAATGATAACCTCCAGTTGCCGGCGCCGAATTATTCTCAAACTGGTTATTTGATCTGAATACTCCTGAAATCCATGCATTTGCCGTCTGCGCAGCCGAGAAAGAATTACTGATATAATTGCTGCTGCCTGACAGCGGAGCGGCTCCAATATCCGAAAGTACCTGTGCCGGGGTCCTGCTCTGGATATTCCCACTTACATGCGTCAGAAAAGAAGAAGCAGTTGTACCGCTTGCCGGTATGCTGCCCAGGGTGAGCGATTTATCAGTGTTAAATGTAGCTCCCGGATTCCCGCCACCGGGAATGATCTGAATAGGTTGAGGTACATCCGTATATATCCTTGTAGCGGCATCTGCGCTGATCTGCACAAAACCGGATCTGGCTGTATTTCCTGTATTGTAGAAGGCGATATATGACCCGTTATTGATTAACCTGATGCCTTCGGCCGCATTGGAATACATTGTGCCGCTGACAAAAGCGCCGCCGTTAACCTGAAGTTTCTGCCCGTTGTCGTTTGTACTGCCGATCATGACGTTTCCCAGATGATTGATCCGCATTTTATTCGTCAGCTGGCCAGCCTGACGGGTATTGAAATCCAATGCTCCGTTTTCCACACCTGCCGTATTACCAAGTATGACTCCCCACATTTGCGCATAAGGCACGGCAGCTGATGAAGCATTAAGCGCGCTAAACTGTACACCACCAGTAGCAACGCCGCCGGTAGCCAAATTGCGAAATAGGTTTAGCGTGCTTTCCCCGCCGTTAAGGCGCAAGACACCATCAAACGTAACACTACCATTAGCAAAATACTCCTGCCGCTTCACCCATGTGCTGCCGTTGTGTATCCATGTTGCGAGGCCGGGATTGGTATCCCCGCTGAGTTGGAAACCGACACCTCTATTTCCTGCGTTATTCTGAAACAGGACATGTGGTGATGATGCAGGGGTATATGTATTACTGCCGTCTTTAGCAACATCAAATCTATTGTTTGCACGGGCGATACCGGATACCCATAGATTGCCAATTTGCGGGGTTGAGAATTGATTCTGTATATAATTCCCCGATCCGCCAATTGGTGCAAAAGTACTGTTTGCCCAGTTTTGAGAAGCCAGCTGAAACCAGGGACTGATTGCCCCCTCATGCTGTGTACGGTAATACATAGCGCCGCTCTTAAGCGCCACCTGGGCTCCATTTAATCCATCACCTGGAATATGCAAACCGTAATGCGTTCCGGTAACCGGGGCATTTGTGGCAACGGCGACAAACCGGCCTGCCGTGTTTCCGAAATAGGTATTCCACGCATAGGCAACCGGAACTTCAGGAACAGCCCCAATATCCGAAGCAGTCAACACCCTTGTCGTAAACCCCGTCACATGCCCGCTTGCATTACTGGAAAAACCCGCAGGTACATTCGCCCCCGTCAGCACAGGCGAAAATGCGCTACCAGGAGTATGGTTCCCCGCATGCCAGACTGCGCCACCCTTGTAATTGAACTTGTCACGACCCAGTGATAAAACATCCATCACCCCTTGTTCATTCGGCGCATTGCTCCGGAATATCCATCCTTCCGTTCCGTTGTCTGTTGATTCAAAGATCAGATTACCGGCAGGCGTATCCTGCGCCGACTCTGCAAATATCTTCCAGCTATCCGTATTATAAGACCATAAAAGCCCATTGGACGGATTCCCCGATGCACTGTTGAACTGGATATTGTGGGTTGTGCTGGCTCCGCGGGAGGTAACGCTTTGCAGCGTTTCATTGGTGGACAATGGCGCAAATACAGTATAAGGTATTCCCTTCTTTACATACACAATATTATCCCCGGAACGGTAAACCGTATCAATGCCCCCGATCCCCGGCAGTGTACTGATATCCAGCGTATCCTGCCCGGAAATAGCGATCTGGCTACCGCCGATGCTCTCCAGCTGCAACCTGCGGAACTCCGTACGGCCGTTGCCCTTGTTGTACAAAAAGCCATTTACCCCGCGGGTACGGTTTTCGATGATCAGCTCCGCGGTATCGCAGACGTTGTAAATGCGCACACTGTCTGCACGGATCTGGTAAACATGTTGGGCATACACCGGACTTCCCAGCAACAGTGCAAATAATAACTTGAAAAGCTTTTTCATTGGGTACAAGAACTACTTATTCTGATGACGTAATATTTTTTCCATACGGACTTCAAATGCCTCCATCCGCTGCTGCAGCATCATATTATCCTTTCGCAAGGCTTCATTCTCCAGCTTCAGTTCCTGGATGGATTTCACCAGTAAGGCAACAATGCTCGCCTGATCCACACCTTTTCGTTCGGGGATAGCGATTTCATCGGGCACCTCGTCCGCGATAAACCCGATATTCGTTTTTCCTGTGCTGTCTGCCTTGAACTGGAATGTTTTGACTGCTGCACGGGCAAGAATTGAAATAGCAGAGCCGGTAAAAGGATGAATGTTCATCTTTAGTTCACGCAGGGAAGTCTGGTAAAAAGAAGTTGCCGTCATGCTGCCTGTTGCGGACACCGACCCGTTCACCTGCAGTTTATCCGTGAAATTGTCCACGGTTGTGCCAATAAGTATGTTGCCCCCGGTGTTTGCCCGCATCCTTTCTATACCGCTTGTATAAAGGGCGAAAGGATGGGCCGTGGAAGTGCCGGCGACACCTGCATTCCCTGAAGCGGAATAAGTGAGGTATGAATTGACCGTTCCGTTATTGGATGTTAAAGACCGTGCGCTGAAGTTCCCTGTGCCGTCCAGCCGTGCAATTGCAGTTGTGCCGCCATACCATTTGAAACCCCGGATAGTAGAATTAAGGGGTACGCTATACCACTGGTAGCCGCTCTCAATTCCTATGGCATAATCAGTGGCAGAGGCTGTAAGTTCAGGATACAGTACTATTTTGGCACCTGCACTACGTGCTGTAAATGCCGGAACGTCAATACCTGCAGTATTAAATGACAAATGATTCTTCGTGTTATTAGTCAGCACAACCTCACCAACTGCATTTAGCTTAATATCAGCAATCGTGGATTGCAGCAACAAATTATCCACATCCGCAACCAACTGCACCTCCTGATTCCCTACACCACCATCACCTACATAACCTTTCCTTGTCGATCCATCATTCTCATAAAAGGAAAAGTATGCCAGGTTTGCCGCACCGGTATTGTTGCCCATTATGCCTGATTGTACGGGCATGAGGGTTTTGCCCCTGAACGTAGCATTTTTGTTGGCCGCAATTGTCAATGCCGAACTTGCCTCTGAATCAGCAGCTCCTCCAGTTATGAAGTTGAAATATCCAGCTGTCCCATTGGCCTTAATATATATTGCTCCTTCTCTATCGAAAGACAATTTTTGTGCAACATTGCCCCCTAGCCGCAAGTGAGGGGCCGCCAGAGTTATTTCCGACCCATTCCCCGCCATTATGTTTGGAAAATGAAAAGTGCCGGTTGCAAATAATTCAAATCTTTTAACCCATGTGCTGCCGTTGTGTATCCAGGTTGCGAGGCCGGGATTGGTATCTCCGTTGAGTTGAATATTAGCACCCCTTGACAGATCGGAATTACTGAGCAAAAAAGAACCAGACAATATGTTCAAACCGTTTTTCTGAACCCTGAACTGCCCACTGGAACGGCCTTCTCCGCTAATCCAAAAGTTAGAAGACGATTGTGTTGATGCATTTTGACTTTGTATATAATTCCCTGCCCCCCCGGACGCCGCAAAATTGCTTGTCACCCAATCGCGATCCGCCAATTGTACCCATGGGCCGAAAGTACCGCCAGCCCTCCCCCGGAAAAACAGGTAATTAGACGTTGAGCTGGTATTCCCAAGTTGAAACCCATAGTTAATATCATATTTGGCATTGATTACAGCCCCCGCCAGTGCCAAAGCGCTGTTAGGCGAATTAAGCGGTATGGAGCCGCCGTTGTACAAGCCAACAATATTCGCCTGAAACGCAGTACCAATTGCCGTGTATGAGGTATTGAAATCTCCCTGTGAAATGTTGGATGTGATAGGCGCTCCAATATCCCCCGGTGTGAGCACACGGGTATTTATACCAACGATATGCCCGCTCGCATTGGACATTATTCCCTGCAGCACCCTTGCGCCGGAAAGATCAGGATTAAAAGCACTGCCTGCAACGTGGTTATCGCTTCTCCAGATATCAACATGTGAACCGTTATTATAATATTTTAGTGTACCGGTTCCGATATCTACCCGATACGTCGCCAGCGGAGCTGAAATATCCGGCGTCCAGGACAAGGAAGTATTGTTGTTGTTCGCGATCTGCGCTGACGCCGTAACGCCGTTTACCAGCCGCTTTATTGAGAATGCCCGGAATGCGGCGGAGGAGGGATTTATTTCCATGGAATTGGTGGTAACGGCGCCATTGTCCGTAACCGCCTGAAGATCACTGGTAGTGGGGAAAGACAAGGGCCTGCTGGTAATGTTATTCCAATGTACCTGCGCCTGTCCGCTGATCAGCAGTGAAGAAACAGCCGCATATTTTCCGTCTGCATAATCCTTGAATACCAGTTCCCGCCAGGCGCCCCAAGTAGTTTGCGTATCATCCTTATTACGGATAAAAACGCCTTTGGGACCGGTAAGCTCACCGTCCCAGTTCACTGCCATCTGGTAACCTGCGGAACCGTTCCTTACTACATGTCCGGCATAATAACTATTCCCCGATGCAGGGTTGGTCAGCGCCTGATCCGAGACAGCAGGCATGTCCGGGGAGCTATAAGCATTAAAACCTGTAATGCGACTGGCCGGAAAATCCCCCACTGTATAAGATGTTCCATTGGGTATTTCCTTAAAGGCAGGCAGGGGTGCATAAATGGTATGCAGCGTCCCTTTTTTCAGGTACAGGATATTATCACCAGAGCGATATATGGTGTCTATGCCGCCTATTCCGGGAAGAGCCCCGATATCCAGCGTATCCTGCCCGGATATTGCGATCTGGCTACCGCCAACACTCTCCAGCCGGAGACGGCGGAACTCCGTACGGCCATTGTTTTTATTATACAGAAAACCATTTACGCCACGGGTACGGTTTTCAATGATCAATTCCGCCGTATCACATACGTTATAAATCCGGACGCTATCTGCGCGGATTTGATAGATGTGTTGAGCATAGGCCTGCTGACCAAGCAAAAGTAAAAACAGTACCCTGATGAGCTTTTTCATTAGGCAAGGGAATTATTATTTTTCGTTTAAAGCTTTCTTCATCATGGCTTTCAATTCCTGCACTTCTTCCTTCAATGCTTTATTCTCCTCATTCAGTTCTTGTACCGACTTCACCAATAATGCAACAGTGCTCGCCTGATCCACGCCCGTCCTTCCGGGAGTAGACATCTCCTCCGGCACTTCATCCGCAATAAACCCGATGTTCATTTTGCCGGTGGTATCCGCTTTGAACTGGAATGTTCTCACCTGCGCGTTGCTTAATATCGACAAAGCAGAGGTGTTGAAGGGAAGAATGCTTTTCTTCAGGCTGCGAAGGGAAGACTGATAAAACGATGTAGCCTGTACCTGTCCGGTTACATAAGCATTACCGCTCGCATCTGTCCGCAAACGCCATCCGCTGCCATTGGCATTCACAATACCAACATCGTTAGCGCTATTGGCGTACAGTCCTCCGCGATTCGTTCCCTCTCCTGTCTGCAGCTCCAGCCAGGAAGCAGCCAGACCGGTGCCGCTTCGCATGGCCCAACTGCCTGGGGCATTGTTATAAAAATATTTCCCGGAAGATGTAAAAAAGCCCGTCCCGTCAATTATCCTGATCCAGTTTTCAATACCCAGGTAACCGTTCGCTTCAGTTTTCAAACCGATGTTGGCGCCTTTTGTGGCAAAATTGATGTTACCGGCATGCCAGACAACGTTGTCATTTACGCGCATTTCGTTTTGCTGCATGAAAGTAGTGGGCGTAGTTCCGCCATTGTACACACCGATCTGCGTAGTGCCTACCAATTCTTTGTTGAAATAGAACCTGTCCCGGTCGGTGGTGAAATGCGCCCATATGGTGTTTTGTGGGCCGATGTCTATATAGCCGTGGGTTGTTCCAATCCTTGCCCCATAATTAGTCCCCTGGCCTAAATATGTATTTTCTGTATTCAGGTAGATATTTGTCGGCCGGCCGGTACTGTGATTTACGGCAACATTGTCTGTCCAATGAGCGGCATTGGTGTTTTTTGTATCGAAATAAGCAACATACACATCGATGTTAGCCGCCGTACCTTCAATATAAAAGTAGTTTACCGTTGAGAACGTGCCACCGCTACCGGCGCGCCACATCACCATATAGTCCTTCCATTTGCCGTTACCGGCCCTGTCTGTCAGCCAGACCGCTTCCTGACCTGTTCCGAAAGCATTGGCGGCGACCTGCAGGGAATATCCGGAGGGAATTTTCGCCCTGATCCGGGTGACATATACCTGGTTAACCGCAGTGCCCATGGCACTCGTAACACCCCCCAAACCGGGCGTAGTGCCATTCGAAGTGCCCGGCCGTATTTGTATTCTCAGGTAATAGCCGGAATAATTCGGCACCGCCTCTGAAACCGCGTTTTCCCTGAACAATTGCACTGCGCTGCCCCCGGCATTATTATACACAAACAGGCTATTATTCCCAAGCCGGAACTCCGGATCAGGATATAAATTACTGCCGCCGAGACTGTTCCATAATTGTATCCCCGCATCATTGGACGCATTCAGGGCATTTCTTTGTTGTGTCAATACGCCGTCAATACCCACGCCGGTAGAAGAAATCTGCATTCTCTCCACATTCGCTGTAAGGAACCGATGGGCCGCACTGCCTTCCGCCGCATAAGATATGTTGGTATTGTCGTACCCGATATAACCGAGCCTGGTGTTCGATCCATTGTATAATGCCAGATATCCGGCCTGCGTTCCCGTACCCGGCACAAGGCGGGCGTTACCTATCGATCCTGAACCCGACCGGATCTGTCCACCTACCAGCAGCGCACTGCCGCCATCGTCCACCGCGCCATTCAGCAGCATCCGTCCGGAAGCCAGCAATTCCATATATTTCACCCATGTCGTGCCATTATGCAGCCAGGTGGAAAGACCCGGGTTGGCATCCCCATTCATTTGAAAGTTGACCCCGCGGGTTCCGGCATTGTTACGCAAGCCCAACCCGGTCACAATAGCGTTTGAGCCATCCTTTCTTACGATCAACCCATCACTTGCCCAGCCTATGCCCTGCACCCAGAAAGACCCTCCCGCCTGTTCGGAGCCACTTCCGTTACGGATATAATTGCCGCTTCCGGTAGCCGGAGCAGCGCCGATATCTGATAAAACCTGTGCGGCCGTTCTGCTTTTGATGATCTGCCCGTCCACCGTTAAAAACCGTGCGGCAGCTGTTCCCCATGCCGGGATGTTGCTCACGGAGATTTCTCCGTTCTCCGCAATCGCCATCCTTCTATTCCAGGTGCCTGCGCTGTTGGTAAGCCAAAAAGCCAGGCCCGGGGTAGCGTCACCCGTCAACTGGATATTCGCGCCGCGATTTGCGGCGGCGTTGGTCAATTGAAAGCCGTTGCTGTAAGCATTATTACCATCTCTTCTGATCGTGTAGGTTCCGCTGATCACCGCATTCGCCGTCTGTACCGATGCAATCTGGTTCTGGATATAGCTGTTTGAGCCTGTTGCGGGAGCCGCGGAAATGTCCCCGGCTGTTAGTGCTCTTGTGGTAAAACCGGTAACATGACCGCTGGCATTGCTGGTGAAACTGGCAGGGACGTTGGCGCCGGTTAGTACCGGGGAGAAGGCGGTGCCGGAGGCGTGATTGGCGGAGTGCCAGTACTTCCCATCGGCATAATCCTTGAAAACCAGTTCCCGCCAGGCGCCCCAGGTGGTTTTGGTATCGTCCTTATTACGGATAAAAACACCTTTAGGGCCGGTAAGCTCCCCATCCCAGTTTACGGCCATCTGGTAACCGGCAGAGCCGTTCCATGCCACATGCCCAGCATAATAATTGTATCCTGAAGTGGGATTTGTCAAAGCCTGATCGGATATCACAGGCATGTCGGGGGAACTGTATGCATTGAAGCCGGAAATACGGCTGGCGGGGTATTCTCCCACTGCATAAGATACGCCCTGCGGGATAGCTTTGAATGATGGAAGCGGGGCGTAGATGGTATGCTGGACGCCCTTTTTTACATACAGTACGTTATCGCCTGAGCGGTAAATAGTATCGATACCTCCTATTCCGGGAAGCGTGCTGATATCAAGGGTATCCTGACCGGAAATCGCGATCTGGCTGCCGCCGATGCTCTCCAGACGGAGACGGCGGAATTCTGTACGGCCGTTGCCTTTGTTGTATAGGAATCCATTCACCCCACGGGTACGGTTTTCGATGATCAGCTCCGCGGTATCGCAGACGTTGTAGATGCGGACACTGTCTGCTCGGATCTGGTAGACGTGCTGGGCGTAGGTTTGTTGGGTAAGCAACAGAAGAAATAATATTCTGACAATCACTTTCATTAGGTAAACGGATAATTCAGGTTTAATTTTATTTAATTCTTCTAGATTTTCTTTTGCACCGAAATAACAATGCTATAATGCGAATTTGACCTGCACTGTCTACCAATTGCATATTATGACACAGGCCATTGCAAGGAAATACAGCGCCATGATCCTGGTGCAGCGGAGCGCATTCAGGTTCAGTCCAAAAATTTTGAATTGGTAGTACAGCCCAAATTGCTTTATAATAGATTTTCTTACTTTATTCATAATGCCATCTGATTAGGGGGTAGCAGATTTGTTATTTGAAAAGCAGACATACGTGAAAAACCCGTTCCTATCAAAACCACAGCAAAGGATACCGAGCATCTGCCCTGTTGGTGAGATTTCAGAGGGCATTCCGGAAACAGCAACCCCTGGTGGACAAATCACATTCAAAGGACTATTCGATCCCCATCCATGGTACATGACGTACATTTTTTGTCCAGGAGTAAGGCAGTTTGTTATATCCAATGTTATGGAGGCAACAGAGGTTGTCCCAATAAAGTTTACAAATTCCTCATTTTTTGTTCCAGTGAATACATAACTATCCGGAATCGGGTCACTTTCGTAATAAACCTGCTCAAATAAAAAGGATGGCGATGCGGCACTTCCTGAAATCCGGCTATCCAGCGAATCCGTGAGCTGCCCTCTCGTGATATATTGATTTGATTCGAGTGCCGGAGCGCCCGTTGCGGTTCCTGCGATCTGCAAGGTTCCAGTTCCTCGTATATTGCCATTTACTTGAAATTTTTCAGTTGCAGTGATACCTTCTCCAACTCTCATAAACCCGGTCGCACGATCTACTGAAAAAGCGTCACCAAGAAGGTTCCCCGCATCATCATAATATGACAGGGTTAATCCATATCCGTGGTTGCCTGAACCCGGCTCAAAACCTTCTATAATCCATTCCCAGCGGCGCAGTCCCGCCAAATTCTTAATGCTCCATGCCGCTGCGTTCGGTGATCTGAACATTGATATGCCTCCATTCATCACCAGCCGGGCCGCTGCGTCATCAGTAACTGTTCCGAGAAGGAGCCGCCCACCGGCTGAAAAACTCCCACGCTCCAAATTGTTTGTAAAAAACTTCAATCCATGATTACTGGTTGAGCCGATCTCAGCAGCGGTAGTCCCATATCCAAATCTATTTGTGACACCACCATCAGAGGATAGTATTTGATCATCTGTTATGTTACCTTTATCAGTAACAGATTGCAAGTCCTGGGAAGTTCCACCATCCACAACGATGGTTTTCCAATGAGATGAATCAAAAGGTTCTATGGCCGGATTAAAAACAAAATGAACGGGCGTGATATGTTGAGGATTCAGACCGTCTAGGTGCCAGCTTACTCCACTACCCACCATCATGTCTGTCATTCCAACAGAATCGTATTCTCTGGATGCATAAAAATATACGTTATTGCGGTAAGCACTTTGAGATACAACCGGGGCGTCCGGGGACGTAGATGGCAGATAATACCATCCTGATCTGGTAATAACATTTACATCTGTTATTCTGATTGCCCTCCCATCTGTATGTGTAACTCTTGGAGATTGGAAATTATCAAGGATCGTCTTTAAATTCAGTGTATCCTGCCCAAGAATTGCAATAGCGTCACTACCGATGGTTGACAGCTGCATCTTTCTGAACTCAGTACGGCCTTTACCCTTGTTAAATAAAAAGCCCAGGGTGTCCTGGGTATGATTCTCCAGAATCAGTTCCGCGGTGTCGCAGACGTTGTAGATGCGGACGCTGTCTGCACGGATCTGGTAAACGTGCTGGGCGAAACAAAAATTGGTCAACAATAAACCGGCAATGGCGAAAAATACAGTTTTCATTTAATTATAATGTTGGTATAACAATAAATAGTTCATTGTGCTCCCATGAAGCTATGACGGCTGGAGCCACACTACTTTCACTTTCTTCCGGTGGCCCCTGACTTCCAGTTTGAGCGCCGCATACCTGTTTAGTGAGGGCGTGTAATCAGCCCCCTGCACGACTGCCAGATCATGTCCCTTTTTTTAACTTCACCGACATAGTAAAGTCAATAGCTTTAGCATTATCAAATGTCCCCTCCGAGTCATAGATTGCGGTCGAAACGGCCCTGCCGTAAAGATTCGTGGATAATGTGCACATACTCTAAAGGGCGGTCATACACAACTCCATCTTGTGTGTCAACATAGCCTGTTTCATTCTCTTCAAGACTATCGGCTCACAAAGTCGCTGATCAAGTGGGCAGGCAGCAAGAAGCATAGCTCTTTCAACTCCGCTTCTTGTTTTATTGGCAGATAATTTAAACTGACCTCCACCTTTCGATTGTTTCCTGCGCTATTTCGTCAACACCTTCTAACTTATCCTCTTTTGAAGGATTGTCAATAATTCTTTGCAACTCTAAAACCAAATCCTGATCTATTATGAACTCTTTAGAATGATATATTAATTGGTTAATACACCAATATTTCCATAACCCATCATTGCTTCTTAAAACCTTAATAATATTCCCCTTTATACTATTTGTATGCGCAGACAGCTTTTCAGCAATAGCCCTTGCATCTGGCCAATTAAAATCTTGCAGCCACTCTAACAAAATATCTACATGAGGTATTAACTCATCCCAGGCAGCTTCTTGTAAATGTTGCATAGCAACATGATCATCTTTATATCTTGGAATAAAATTTATTTGATTCATATGATTACGGTTTGGGTATTGGAGGTGTTTTCTAAGGCTTCAACTGCGTCGGACTTTAAAATTGACTACATATTTACAATTAGTTCGATACTCAAATCAAAATAACTACTATCGCAAATTAAATGTATGTCTCTCATCTAAAAAAGACAATGAAAACAAATCAATTAGCTAATATCGATAAAAACCCACACCATTTTTGCCTCGCCCGTATTACACTTTCGCCCCACTTCTCTACTCAAGTTCATGATATTTCTATTTTACTGTTATCTTCGGAATAGCTCGGAAAAGTAAATCGTCCGCGTATTCAAATATTTTCCTATACCGATCAAGAGCCGTCCCTTACGCTGGTAAATTAAAAAATTGACTCTGAGATTTGCCTATCCATAAGACGTCATCTTCAGCGCTTCTAAAAAAAACAAATCCATTATAATGACTTATAATCTGCTTCCATGAAAGCTTTTCAATTAAACGAAAATCCACATCATTTCGATCACCATTTATCCCGGCTTCGTAAAAACAAAACACAGGCTGCTCATAAGAAAACCAGATTCTTTCCAACAAATAGACCAATTCCTCTCTTCTTTTTTCAGCATGAAAAGTAAAACTAAGTTCAAATTGATCATCACTATATTGTAAACAATCAATCTCGCACAACAGCTTTTCAATTTGAATTTTTTGCATCAAACTCGTTAAGTCAAAATTATTCCTACGAGCAACCACAAAACCATCTTTGCTATTTTCTAGAAAAAATCTTAATAATACTAGGAGATAGTCATGACCAGGGCTACTATCACCTATACCCTTTATCGAGCATATATCTTTATCGTCTTCGTAAAAATGTAACTTAATCATTATCTAATTGGTTTAAAGAACGGTGCCATAAAAGAAGACGGATACCAATTTCGTTGCGATGTGTTTCCGTATTGTATACCTTTCCAATGAAATCTGATAGTAGAATGATACCCAAGCTTGCCTGTTGTATGCAATTTTCCATAGTCCCACCTGAATAGTGCACCTCCTCTTTTTGACTGTTTAATTGACAGAAGGGTTCCCGCTCCTTCACCTGCAGCAGGATTAGCGTACATAGCTTCCATCTTATACCCACCGACACTCAAACCTCCACGACCAAAAAGGCCATAGCCTCCGTTAGCGCTAAAGGCTACACCCGAGGTAATCGCCTTTGAAAGAGCAAATCTCCCGATCGCATAAGCCCCAGTTACTGTGTACGCCGTATTCATAATACTATTTAAGCTCGAAACAAAAGGCATACTTTTTTGATAAGCCGCTGCACTCATAACGCCTATATCTTTGCTTTCCTTCGCATAATCCTCCAATAACCAAGCAGGCGAATTTGCTGCAAGTGCATATCTATCATCAACGTAGCCAGGCATATTATGTCCGCCACTTCGATACATGGTGGCAGGATTATTTAACAACAAAGTATAGGTTTTACTAGTTTCATGAACCATTTCATTTTCATCAATTAGAATATTTCTATTTGTAATCTCCCAAACGTCCTCTCCTTCCGACTGGGTTATATCGATATTTCCATAGTTAGAAACTATATCAGGAATCTTTGTCTTGGGATGTCCATCTAAGCCTCCACCTAATGAACGAAAGACCTTTCTATAACTAGTATTAGTAATTCTAATAGTATCCGCACCACTCGGATCAATATTCAACATTGGGTTACCACCGAAGGCCAAGTAGGAACTTTCATATGGTTTAGCTACTATATCCACGTTCAGCCGCCTGCCCGTTCTCGGATCATACTCCCAAAACTCAGCTGTATAACTATTCCCTTCGCCCTTTATTTCATCCGATTTCTCTTGCCCATTAAAACCATACCTATACCCCCCAACATCAAAACCCCTCCCCACCATCAACATCCCGAACGGATAATAATCCTGCGCCGAAACGATCTTCGCCACATAGTAATCCACCAGACTACCACCATCCGAAACCGCTTCCTTGCTATCCCGCACCGTTGCCATCACATTCCCCAAATGGTTCCCCAACTCAAAGAACTTCTTCCCTCTCGTAAAGTTAGCACCTAATCCGGTTCCAAGGTTGCCCAAATTATAAGCAGGCACAAGCCCCGGATTCTCCACATTCAGCGCCACATCCATAATACCGAGGCGACTGCTTCCATACAGATGCACTTCCCGCTGCGTCAGGTCTCCGCCGTTCAGCGCGGCATCCCCGCTAACGTATATGCTCATCACATTACCGGTAGCATCACGGATGTACCGCGTTTCCACATCATTTACCTGTTTGCTCAGCCGGTTTCCGGATGCATCATAGGTATAATCGATCACCGTGCCATTCGCCTTCGTAATACGTTTGATCTTCCCGTACACCGTCCATTCGATGCTCAGCAAGCTGTCCTTGCTGTCGCTGATCAGGTTGCCGATGGCGTCATAGGCATAATTCCCGGCCTCCTGTTCGTCAATATCCACATCGTAATTCCCCGCGGGCACCGAATCATGCACCCAGTTCAGCTTATTTGTACCGGCATTGTAATGATACGTGAGCTTGTCCATCGCAGACGGCTTTCCCGCCCAGGTGTTGTTACCGTTCCGGTGATAGGTGAGGATATTACCGTTAGGATCATACGTCACGCGCTCTTTAAAATCATCGACTGAAATGGGCGTCCATGTATTTGAGGCGGCATTCAATCCATGCTCTGCATTCATGCCCTTCAGGCGGTTCAATACATCATAACTGTACTGATACAGCATTGGATCACCTACTTTCGGAACGTTCACAGACATGGCGGATATATTCCCGTTATACAACGGCTTGTTGGCTCCGCTGATAGCTGCAAACGGATTTACCGTGTTATTGATCGCTTTATAATCCTCATTTCCAAAATAATGCAATGCAAACCCGAAAGCGTCCCTCGCGGTGATACCACCGGCAGCGCCGTCACCACCCATATCAAAACCGGAAGAACCGCCGTACTGTTCACGCCTTTCAGCCAACCCTGCAGGTTGTAGGCATAGTCAACGCCCTGCACCTGCTGTTGCCCAAGTACCATCCTCGCCAGGGGGCCATGCTTATAATATTGATAGTAAGCATCATTTTCCCAATACACGCTATCCCTGCTGGTCTCCACATTCGTAATGCGGTTCTCCGCATCATATTGATAGCGATGATAAAACGCATCGGCCTGGCCGGGCTGATAGCTCACCATATTCACCTTTCCACTGATCAGGTCATAAACATATTCGATCTTTTTAAACCTGTTCGCTGCATTCGAGGCTGTACCGGGATTATAATCCTGTACCAGCGTTTTCACGTTCCCATGAATATCATAGCTGTAGAAAGAGCCTGAAGCCCGGTTACCGCTGTTCATATCGGCTGCGGTATTGTAAACGGCTGACCAGGAAACCCTGTTCCGCAGGTTCTTCGCATACCATACCAGGCCATCGAACGGCGCATGGGGCAGGTCGTACACCGTTTTGGTGATCTGCGTTTTGCTGCCGGAAGCATTGGTGATCCATGCCGCCAGATCCACTGCTTTCCGGCTGATCTGGTCATTCATGGCTGTGTTGCTGGTGATCTCCCCTACTTCTGTGATCCTGCCCAGGTCATCATACGTTGTGTAGCTATAATGATTGTCCAGTATCTGCTTCGCGTTCTGCGATGCCACCAGTCTGCCTAATCTGTCGTACCAGAAACGGCTCTCACCGGCATCCGGTGTTTTTTGCGCAATTACCTGGTTAAGCGTATTGTAACGGTAGTTGGTAGCCATGGTATGCGGAGGCGTCAGTTGCTCTGCTCCGGCGCGGGCAAGGGCCACGCTATCCGTCCATGATTTTTCTCTTCTTTTTATCACACCAGCGGGAGGAACGGTTTTGACAAGGTTTCCGACCTGATCGTAATAATATAGCGTGTAATGATATTCGCTGGATTGATAGGTCATGGAGAACTGCTCCATGGAGGCAGCCTGCAAAGCCATCTGCATGTAGGCTACGTCAAAATCGTTCTTGACGGAATCAACATACAGGTTATACAGCGTTTTACCCGCGCTTACGGCAAAGAAGGTACTGTCAGCACATGCACTGACGTCATTCAGATCTACAGCAGCGAATACCGGTGCGGCATTTCCGCATAACAACGGCCCGTTGCTGACGAGGTAACAACTATCCAGCCCCGGGCAATTCAGTGCTGTCCTTTCCGGATTGCTCGCCAGTTCCACCAGGTTTACCGTACTGATGCTGTTGCTCGACAGCATAATGCTCAACTGAGGGGCAGTTGTTTTCCGGATGCTGGCGGTCATGATATCCGTTCCAGTCATTGTTACCATGGTATCGTTACATCCGGTTTTACCCAGGATGTTGGCTAGCATCAACATGGATGACTGGCCATTATACAAACCAGCCCCGGCAAGGCTGCCATCCGGTTGCTGCAAAATGCGGAATAAGCGGTCTGTTCCGGTTGTCCGCACCTGCCTCGACCATTCAATAGAGTTATCTGCTCTCAGCTTATGCCAGAAAACATCCTGCGTTGATTGAGACGCGTAATATCCCCCGTCGAGCGCGGGACTGATCGTCCAGGATTCGGGAGTGATATTACCGGGACTTGATACCTTTTGCGCGGCAACGATATCACCGGATTGATCAACATCCATTAATACCCCATTCCCGTATGGATTTGCGCCATCGGCCAGGCTCACAACGGCGAGCTTGTATCCGGTGGATGTTTTCAATATACCGCCGGATATATTGTCACGGCCTTCCAGATCATACTGAACAATATCAATAAGATCACCGGTGTGCTTGTCCAGTTTCATCACTGCCACGTCGTAATTGCCGCCATCTGTAATAGCCGTTGCTGCCATCAGCGTATCACTACTTTCCAGCAAGCTGCCCCCCTTACGAGCAGCTGCGGAACCTGTCTGACGCATCCAGACCAGCTCTCCTTCACCGTCCAGCACACCTGTCACCCAGTCCACAGGAATATTCGTCAACGTCCGCAGTCCTGCAAATGCATACCTGCCGTCTACCAGCTGGATAACATCCGTCCCACGTCCCCCATATACTCCCCCGAAATCAATGACTTTGTTCCAGCTCACGTTCCCATTAGCATCCAGTTTTACTACCAGTATCGCCCCCCTGTCATAACAGTAGGAAAAAGTATGGCCAACGGCGATGAACCCACCATCTGAAGTACGCTTCAACCGCACAAATTCATCGTCCTGCTCGGCGCCATAGGTTTTAGACCATAAAAACAAACCGTTCTTATCGGTCTTGATCAAATAACCGTCCCTACCTCCGCTACCGGAGCCACTTGTTGAACCAGCCAGAACATAGCCGTTGTCTGCCGTGCGTTGTATATCTGTAATGTTATCAGTTCCCCCATTTGAATAGGTATTGACCAGCTGTTTCGACAAATCCCCACCTGGCCGGCAAACGACCGTACCGCCTTGTTGCGGCCCTGCGGCACAGCTATCCATGAACTGTATATACTCCCACGCCTGCTTTCCAAAGCCCAGGCGGCTATTCATATAACTGGCGAACAGCTCGTTTTTCTTCTGCTGAACGCTGTCAATATCCACCAATGAAGGGGTTATGCCCGGGTAAGCGGCTGTAAATGAGGTGTAGTAACTGCCTATTTCTTCGCAACTCGCACAGGCAGGAGCTGTCAGGCACTGGATCAGCGCGGGAATAGTAATTGGCCTGGGAAGGAAATTACACCCGTCTGTACCGGGCAGGCTGCAGGCATCCAGCAGCGCATTCAGATCGGATTGAGATATGCTTACTTTCCGGGTCCGCAGCAGGTAGGCAGACAGATTGGCATCTTCCGGCTGCTTCATGGCTTCATACTCCCGGTTAAGGTCTCCGAGTTTGCCGCATTCGCAATCGTCCGGCTTCGTATAACTCGGTTTGTCACCATACACCGGCTCCATGCCATATGCTTTGGGAGCGGTGATCAGCTGAGCATTACACTCCAGGGGATCAGTGATGCCATGTTGTGCATTATACTCATTCAGCACATCCTCAAAACTTCTGTAGGTGTATATGCTGGATGGCTTTACCGTTCTGGCGCCACGGGGATGGTCCCTGTCTGCCCCCTCACGGCACACCATTTCCAGCCGCGGAATAATAATGCCGTATAAGGCTGCGGAATCGTACTTGCAAGGGGCAAGCTGTTGTACCCATAACTGCACATAGGCTTTGCAGTTGTCTGCGTAGGCCTGGTTCATGGATGCATCGGCTATTGCCTGTACATCTTCCTCGCTCTGGTTATCTCCTGTCAATCCGCCAAGGCCATTTTCTTCCAATAAGTTTGCGGCATTGTTGAAATGGGAAAACTTCCCGTCAGATAAAACCTGTTGCAGGCTGGCACCGCAATTGACGGCAGACACCTGCGCATCTATCAACTCTTTTCTGATATCCAGGTAAAACTGCCGGAAAGTGCGCCAGGCCATATTCAGGTCACCTTCGCACATGGTGGCCTCATCGAAGGAGGTTGTAGGCGTATTGTATAGCGCCTGACATGCCTCGTCCCCGGATGGACATTTTGTTAATATCGTAGCCAGGCTCCATATGGAAAGGTTCGCTTTATAGTGCTGCAGCTTTCCGTTAAGCTGAGTTGCATAATCAACTGCCAGCGGATCGGCTCCGGCGGGGAACGGCAAACCTGGAAGCGCTGTAGGGTTCAGATATCCTGCCAGTTTGGCCTCCTCATAAGTATCTATTTTTGCAAAATCCCTTGCCCAAAAAGTGTTGTCGCGGAACTTCTCCAATTCCAGCAGTTTACAATACTCCGGATGGAATTTTAACAATGCTTCCGCCCAGGATGCTTTGAACTTTTCGGCAAACTGAGCCGGCGTCAATTGCTGCGGCGTTACATAAGCATTGATGTATTCGTTAAAAACAAGGTCTGGCCGGCCGGCATCATCAAGGTACGTCACACTGTCCCGCTGGTAAGGCCGCAGAGTATTCTCATCCGGATGATAAAAAATGGAGAATTTACTGGCACTGTCACTTACAGTGGCATACTGGCCGGAAGGGCTGCTGACATCTGCCAGCATCAGCAACCTGATATCATCGGCCTCGGATGCTATACCGCAAATATCATCACAGCTGGCAACTGCTTTCCGGTAAGCCGACCAAGCTTCTCCGCTGTAGACAGCGGTATCCGCCAGCTCGTATCCGGCATTCAGCACATAACTTTCCCGGAAATCCGTGAAGGAGCCGATACTGTCCAGGCAGCTCTGGCAATCGGGGAAACAGTCCGTTGTATGCTGCAGCTGGCGTTGTTCCTCGATCATTTGTTCGAGTGTCACGCAAACATTGGATTGCAGGAAGATGCTATCCCTATAGAAATCCATTCCCTGTTTACTGATCGTCAGCGTTTTGGTGATCTCGTAACTTCCTTTTTCCAGGTAGATGTCAAACTCCAGCGTGATCGGTTCAGGAGCTTCGCAACCCGGCAGTATCTCCCCTGCGTCATAGTTACGCAGCACAGTATCGAAAGGTTCCCCGCCAAGGCGCAGGTTATAGGCATCGTCCGTAATCCTGATCTGCAGGTCATACAAGCCCTTGTAGCATATAATATTATTATCACAATCAGGCTTCTGCAGCACGGGCGGCGTCAGCTGATACCTGAAATTGTAGTAACCGTCCTCCGTAACAAGATGGGATGTATGATTGGAGATCTTAAGATCTCGGATAATATTCTTGCCGGCGCCTGAAAGACTGTCTGTCACGGTAATCACCTCCTTGCCCGGCAGATCTTCCAATTCCGCGCCGGAAGGCGAGCCCACAAGCGCTGTTGCTATGGTGCGGCCATGCATGTCCAGATACGATACCGAATGCTGACCATTGGCATCGCTGACCATATTCTTGAAATAATGGCTGCTCAGGCCAGCTTCCGTTCCAAATAGCGCATCAAGGTCTTCCTGTGAAGGTGTTGAATAATAATATTTTGTTTCATGATTCGTCCCCAGTTGAAAAGCAGGCCCAACTCCCCCCTGCCGGGCTATCCGCCCGGTATTGTCCTGCGTATATTGTGTTTCCGCAAAGGCGTGCCCTTCCGCATCAGGGATGAACTGGTGAATACTGGTATTCTTGTCAGGATTGGAAGGTGAATAGTATCGATTCGCGCCAGATACCGTACTCATCGGTTTGGCACTGGCTGTCAGATACTCGGCTTCAGTATTGATCTCATCGTAATTGCTCTTGTCGTATTCCGCTCCGTTGATCGCCGGATTGAGGTTAGCGGTGTATTTCAATACATTGTCAAGCGTTGGGGCCGGCAATACCTGAATAACGGGGCGGCCCTGATAATCGTAAAAAGACTCTGCAACTACGGTGGTGTTGGTGCTGTTATCCTTCGTTACGGTCTGCCGGCTACGCAGGCTTCCATCGAAGTATTGTACCACTACTTTCCGTTTGCCGTCTTCCGCGAAAGTGATGGAGGATTGCCAATTGAGATTCCGCTCGTGGCCGCAAAAACCGTAAATACCCAGCCCGCCGGGAAACTCCGAACTCCAGGCGGTTTCCGTCCTGACGAAACCCTCCTTCTCCTGAACCGCTCTCACACGGAAGTATAACACGCCCCCATTATCATACAGCAGGGGTATTGCGTAGCTGTTCCCGGTAATGGTCACACGAGTGGTATTATTCACAAATACCAGTTCCGGGTTCAGGGGATTGCCATACCGGTGATCGGTCAGTACGGATGAATCAATGTACGCCCATTCCAGATCGTACACATTCGCCCCCACCGTAACAGGCCAGCTTACCATGATCTCATCCGTTGTATCCGTTACAGGCGGATTGTCAGACGAAATTGACTTCACTGCATCCTCCGTACATAAAAGTTTATAAACCGGATGCACCTCCATTTCGTTCTCCAGCATCAGCACGGGCAATACGTCATAACCGGCGGTGTTGGTCAATTCCAGCACCTTTACTTCCACCCTGTGCGAATTATTGAACACAAAACTGCTCCGGACGGCATATGCATTTGCCGTATCATACCTGATGCTCAGCTGCTGATCCACAGAATCCACCACCAGGTCCGGCCGGGTATAGTATATGCGAACATTGGCTATCGCGCTGAATGTATCTGGCAAAAAATGGCTGGAATATTCGTTGATCTTGAACGTAATGATGTTTCTGACCTTATAGGGCGTATCCAGCTTGTTGCCAAGTGCCGCATTAAAGTAAATACTATCCTGTACCAGGATGGATGAATCCTGTACCAGTTGACCTTCTGCGCCATCCAGCACCTTCTTCAATACAATCCCCGGGGCCGTCTGGGCCTGGCTTCTGCCTGTGATGAAGAGCAGCAGGACAAGCATTAATATTCTACCTGTCAGTTTCAGCAAATAAGGTTTCATATATTCCTATAGGTTAGGCGATCCTTTAAATATTGTATAGTCTGCATACTCCGGAGCAGGTGTGAATTCGTCCCCCTCCCGGTGGAAAAAATTATGTTCATCAAACCGCGCCCCGCCAGCTTCCAGTTTTTTATAGCCGGAAAGCTCCATTTTCACCACCGCATATTCACCATAATACGCCTGCGCGTCTTTATCTGATGACAATCCTTGCCCAGGCAGCAAAGCTGCCTTCAGAACATAGGTCACTCCGCTCATATACCCTGTTTTCCGGCTGACGTACATGCTCATCTCGCGGCAGGCTCCGCCTTCCTTAAAATCTATCCTGATTGTCCGGGTATCACCCTCTTCCACTATACTGCAACTCTCCACACCAGACCCTGCGAGTATAGACCGGATCTGCTGTAATGGGTCATCTTTACGAATCTTCGAAGGCCGCGAGAGATACATCAGCTTGTCCTCTCTGAACAGGATAATATTATACCGGTCGTTGGATACAGATTCCATATGGGCCACTTTATACCAGGTGTTTGGGCCGGACAGCTGAACGCTCCCTTTTAATGAATCCAGTATCATATCAGGATCTTTTTCACTGGTATAGGTATATCTGATGTCAAACGACACCGGGACCGATTGCATCACCTGCTGCAGCCGGCCGATTTCCATGAAAAATTTGCCTGTATCAATAGTTGCCTGCGCTACCGAGGCGTTACACCAGGCCAGCAACGTGACAGACAAAACGATAAATACCCGTTGTATATTCATGTACAAGTTATTCTTTAATTAAAGCGCTTCTGGTTTCCTTAAGTGTTTTGACACCTCTTTCCGTTTCCTTCTTCACACGCGTGAGCGTACCATCGTCATCGTACTCAAAGAAAGTAGCATAGTTATGTTCATCCAGTTCCGCCATCAATCTGAGGGTAACCGGATCGTAAACAAATGATTTCATATTAGCGTGATACGGATGAAAGCGGATATCATCGAAATAGACGTTCGCAGCACCGGTAGCCAGCATCACCATTGATAGTGCTGTAGTTCCGGCAGGCAGTTCTATTACCTGCTCATAGCGCTGCCATCCTTCTATAATACTACCTTCAGGCATAACAGTGATCGTAGTATTACCGGAAGGGCTCATTACCACGATATCTATTCTGTTGCTGCTATAGGAGGTACAATTGCAATCCCGGTCTTCTTTTACCCATGCACTAAAAACCACTTTTCTGCCGGACAGGGGGGTAAACCCGGGCAACAGCACACCTTTATTCGCCCGGACGCTTTTCAGTACCGGAACAGGACTGCAGGCATTGGCACCCGTATTGAAAGCAGGAGCCGTTAATATCATGGCTGTATCGGCCACATTGCAGACGATGCCCACGGTATCCCCGGGCTGTACCCGCAAGCTATATCTGCCGCTATGATGTTCCGCGCTATCGATATAATTCGCGTAAGGAGAAAAATCAACCCTGCGGTCAGCCGGGCAGCTGGTGTCGCAAGCATTGACGGCAAATCCATAATCCTCAAATCCATCATATGCCGTCTCCTGATAGCGGGCATTTTGCACTACCGCTACCGGGAAAGCATTGTCGTAACCATAAATGGCAGCATTATACCGGCCAAGGGGATCTTTATTTTCCAGCTCAAAGCCTTTGCTGTTGAATAATGTGGATTCCGCATTCCATACCCAACGTGTAGTGTCCTGCCGGGCTTTCCATTTACCCTGTTGCAGCTCCCAGAAAGCCATAAAATCGTTAAAGGTGCCATCCTTGCGTATGTTAGTTTGCGCGGCCGGGTCTGATTCTTTGCGCGCACCGTAGTAAGCATAGGAGCGGAATGGCCGCCAGTTACCCAACAGTCCGTATGTGTAGGGATTTACGCTAGTATCCGTAACTGCGCTGTAACAAGTTTCTATGTATGGCGCCAGACCAATAGTCACCTCATCATGGATTGAATTCTCACAGATATCCGCACTGATCTCTACATGATAGGTTCCTGCATGAGCAGCTGTCATCCCTGCAATGACCGGGTTCTGCAAAGCGCTTGTAAAACCATTAGGCCCGGTCCAGCTGTAGGTGATCGCTGTTGTGGGCAGGTTAATGACTTTGAACCGGACAATATCACCGACGCAATGCATCGGTTTATCGGCAGAGGCTACCTGGGCCGTGGCGAAGTCAATGACCTTAACCGTTTGTACAACGGCTGCACCACATTCATCCTCCACACGTATATCATAGTTCTGATTCACCATAAGCGTATATGCCCCACTTGAAGTAGCGGTACTGAACTTGCCTGTAGTATTAGTAGCCAGATACGGACCTGTTGCACCATTACCCTCAGCGGCTAGCTTGTATGTGTAATTGCCTGTAGCCTCCGTACTTCCGTTTATAGCATAAGCGGCAATACTTCCCGAATTGCTGGCACCGCCGGGACAGATCCAACCGATCGTCCTGTTCACATCTACCGCCAGCGGATGATGCACATAAGTGATGCTTTTTACATTTGCCCCGTTGCCATTAGCTACCTCCGGAGAATACTCGTTAACAGACGCCGGGCTTGCGGACATGGCGATCTTATAAGTACCGGGGACCGGCAAAGTCAGTATTCCCTGGTTAGGTACGATGGCCGGATCAAAACCCTGTTGCCCCTGAGGCCCTGATAATATCCGGAAATATGCAGGCCGGCTTGCATCGTTGTACATCGCTGTGCCGTCCGGAACAACTTTCAGGCCCTCGCAGCTTTGCTGTTGTGTATAGGTAAAATTGTAGCGATATACATCCCGCTCCTCAACAATGAGCGGCAAATCATATACACCGCATTCGTCCGTTATCCGGAACAGGTATTCCCCCGGACGGAAGTAAACATTCGGGTAAGGTGACTGAGAGGCGCCTATTGAGAACGAAATGCTGGAGTAACCACCAGGGATGGTATAGGAATAATCGTAGATACCCGGGCTGACCAGCTCAATTTCGGTACCAGGGGTAAATGCTCCGGAAGATTTAATGAGCCGGATCCCTGTTGTACCGTCATTACCTGTGGCCCCGTTCGCAAACAGCTGCGCAGAGTAGGGATTCGCCGGTGGAGCCAGTACAGGCCAGGTGCGTTCCACATAATAGCCATCGCCGGTTGTAATACTGTAGGTATATGTACCAAAAGGAAGATTCTGAAAATTATTGAAGGTGCCGTAACTCGTTATCGTATCATGCCATAGCTGGTTGGTGCTTGTATTCCGCATAGTGGCATATGCCGGCAGGCAATAGTTGTTATTGCTTCCGGGAACAATAGATCCGTTAAAGTCGATTGCACAGTTCGCTGTCGTATTAAGTTGCGGGTACGGTGCAGTCAATAACACAGGAAAATCATATACCTGACCGCATGCAAAAAGTACATGGAAGGTCACATATTTATTATAGGCATCCTTAACCGTCCAGCCACCAGGCAGTACCAGCGTATCTCTTACCTCCGGGTCCATAGGCATATAGGGTGACATTGGCCCTCCGTCAAAGGACACACTCCAGTGAAAGGGAGAAGCATAGCCAAAATAAGGACCAAAAACCGAAGAGGTATTAATCCTGAGCGATCCGATGACATAGGTATTGCATGTACCGGCCATGGGCGATAATACCGGCAGAACGAACGATGAAGCCGTTGGCGCAGGAAGTGAGCCCATTGACACGGTTTGCTGTGAAGCAATAGCATTACAGGCATCCGAAATGGAAAATGTATAGTCTCCTTCCACCAGGCTGTCTACCGTATAGCCGGCGGCGGAGGTAGTAAAAGACAATGGCCCGGTATATGCTGCGGGGGCTGCGGTTATATTGATCTGATAAGGCGCCTTTCCACTCTGCAACGTCACTCCCATCCGCCCCGTATTGCACATGTACAAAGTACTCCGTATGGGTGATACAAAGGCTGCAAACTGCACGTAATTGCCGGGCACCACTACATCTTTTGTTCTGGAAACAGCATCGCCGTTACAAACACCGGATACCACTACCCTATAGCTGCCAGCCGGTATATTTTCCAATTCCGGGGATGTTCCCGGGGAAATCCCGTACCCGCCGGATGTCAGTGGCTCAAGACTAAACAACAGATTAGTAACAGCGCCTGCATCAGCACCGGTCAGGGAAACGGTTATGGTCCCACTGGCAGCACACCTGGAACTGTCTATGACCGTGGAGATATCCCATTCGCATTGTGCACGGGATTTCAGAGCGGTCATTAACAGCATGCACAGCATGAGCTGAGGCAGGAGTAACTTCTTTATGTTGGAAGTAAATCTTTTCATTGCTATCGTGAATAGTGTACGGTTAAGGCTGGTTTTTCTTGCGGAAGTAACACACGACAGATTGCTTCACCGGCAAATTCCGTTCTGTGTCTTTATAATACGAGTTCGGCAAGGTCAGGCAAAACGTGTCAACGCCTGTAAAGAAGCAGCGAAATTTTACCGGTGGCAGATCTTCCCCGCTGCTTTGCAACTGCAACTCACCGGACCCAAAAGAATAACTGCCTGTTTCCATGTATGTCGAATACTGCCACACATACTGACTCCCGTTGAAGACCATCCGCTGCAGGATCATTGGCTGTATCCGCATGATCTGCGCTGGTTCCGTCAGGGTCTTTTCCGATAACAATTGTCCTCCGCGCTGTGCATACACTTTCACTACAGCCTTCTCTATCTCCCACTCTCCCTGCAGACTGTCCGGTACGGCGCCGGATTGCGCAGACAATTCATTTACTCCTCCGGCGATAAACAATACGCATAACACCAATAATCGTTTTATATACATAACATGTCTTTTTTTCATTAGTAAGCACAGATTATTTTGGACTTTTTACTATCCTCTATCTGCCAGTTCTGTTTGTATTCAACCATCGAAGCATCGATGATCCGGGAATCTGCATTTATTACCAGCTGGTATATCCCATCCACAGCCCGCAGGGGATTCCTCAGCATTGTTACGCCGCCAGCGCTGGCACTGATATTCTTCCTGCCGGAACGGACGATCTTCATCTCCATATCATTTCCGGTAAAAGGCACACCGGACTGGTCCAGGAAATAAATGGCCGGATCACCTCCGCTAAGCGCATTGGCATCCACCGCCCATATTTTACCATAACTCCGGAAACTGGCCAGTACAGGCTCACAGTCTACTCCGTCTACTTTATTCCTTGACCGGACCAGTATTTCGTCTCCGGAAGAAAAAAGATTGTTCACCTCCTCCGGAGCCAGTCCGGCGGTGATCTTTCCTTCTTTAATATCAATATGATCCAATACCGCCCCAATGTTCCTGTAAGCCCCGCTCATGCCATCATAAACCCAGCCGGCAGGATAGGAAAACTGGTAAAGCGTGTCGCCATGCTCATTTTGTGTTGCAGTCAGCAATACATCGCCCGTTTCCGCGTCAAACAGCATATTATGCGTCACAACCCTGCTGCCTTTCTCTACCACTACAACACTGTCCAGGATACCCTGCCTGTTAATCACTTTGGTGGCAGCAACGGAGCGATAGAGATTGTCCTGCCGCTGGGGATAAGTCAGGAATGAGAATGCACCCAACACCGGAGGAAGACCGAACGAAAACACATCCGCATTGGCATTGATGATCGTTCCATTGCTCAGAAACTGCTGCTCCCGCATATCCATCATCAATTCTATATCCTTACCAATTGTTGATGCAGTGTCGATCCTGCCGTCAGGATGCATCGTAAGCATCCTGTTGTTCAGATGCTTGAATGGCGTATGTATATCATCGACGTGATAGAAATTCTCAGTATAGGAAATCGGGTCAACGGGGTTTGATTCAGCATATATGGCATGCGTCCTCACTTTTCCATGCATATCATTCAACTCTATTTTAAAACCCTGGCTAAGCGCGATATGATATGCCGCCGCAACTCTAAATACATCTCCGAGTATAGGCTTATATTTCAGCTTACTCTCAGGATCGAGCAGGGAATGCTCCACGATAATCGGGAAATCATAAGCAGTATAGAAGGTCGTTTCCTCGTATCCGTTGGCTGAGCGTGTGTGCTTTGTTTTTATAGCCCGCTTCCGGACGCAGCTATATCCAACCGCTGGTGCGGGGAACAGGGATTCACCGAGGGGTTTTTCCACATATCCCAGGTTTGTCGGCGCCAGCGGAGCTACCTGCTCATTATACTCTATCGGCTGGCGGAACGGATTTTCCTCCCCCCCGAGCATAGGCTCATAAATTGCCACACCGCTACTGATCACCTTATCCTCCCCGTGGATATTCTTCACAGTCGTATAAGTGTATTCCGATCCGTACATAGACTCCTTCTTTCCCGTCATTGCATTCCAATGATCGTATATCACGATCCGTTTCACCCGGTGACCACCGCCATACTTTTTAAAAACAGGATTGTTCAGACGAATGTATGAACGGGCAAGGTCTGTTTCCCTGGCCCAGCCATTGCTTCTCGCAGTAGCATCGTAAGAGCGCAGAAGGTTCGTGATGTTATCCGCCAGTGAGAAAAGTACTTTTACGCCATCCGCCATATCCAGGTTGTCTCCAACATCGGAACCGGGATATGCTTTGGACGGCAGGTTAAGCCGGAGGAATTCAATAGCCGTCTTTGCCAGCGGGCTTAATGTTCCACCTTCAAGGCCACGCCTGTCTATCGCGCCCAGTTTTAACCATATGGTATTACCTCCATTAATAAAACCGTAATCCGACTTATCGGCCCTGGCATAACCGGAAACAAACTCATATCCCTTTCCCCATTTGTCATCCGGCATTTTTACATGCATACGGAAATAGAGCGTATCCATATTCTCCAGGTACATATGATATACTTCTTCCCTGGAAGTAACGGGGTAAGGTACATGTATGCCCACGTATAGATGATCTTTACTGCCATACAGCCTGTTGCTCAGGCTGCCGGCACCGGAAGGAACATCCGCCGAAAACCCGGCGATCCTGAACATCTGGGCCGCGCGGCGATTTTGGACGTAGGCATAGTCATCGCTTTCATAGGTCACTTTCATACGCCCGCCGGAAGGCAGCACAATGGAATCCAGGGCCCAGGCCGGCGCATTTTGCGCTGCCATGGCGCTATCCTGCAAAGCGTATGGGAATTCCGCATTAGTGATCAGATCATTGGATGAGGAGCCGGGATTGTCCAGCGGGTTCTTATAAGTCCCCCACCTGTCAGAAGACCTCGGATTATAATCCGGATTTTTGCTGTTATAGTTAAACACATATGCATTCTTGCTGCCCTTCTTGTTCCCGTTATAGGAAAACCAGATCCTCTTTAACGTGAGCTTTCCGGTGTCTGGTTTTGCAGGGTTCACCCCTTTACAAAGTTCATAGTTGTACTCAAAATGAACCGTTTTTACCGGTCTGGCCGCCGTATTGCGTTTGAGAAAATCTGCTTTTGTGTACAGGTTGATCTCTTTCAGTCGCTTTGCAGAGTTGTTATTTGCGTCTATTGTTCCGTTTTCGTTAATGGAAGCCATATCACTGCGATCCTCTAACGTAAATACAGCGATCATGTTCTTGGACTCAATCGAATTGAGATACCACAACTCCTTCTCGCCATATAGATAACTGCCTTTATCGTCCCTCGTATCAGTTTTCAGACCTTCATTGTAACTCGCTTGCGCATAAGGGGTGCGCCATCTATAGGGATTAGCAAGTCCGGCTGTTTTGGTATAATTGAAACGGATAGCATTTCCCGGGTCATCATCGGAAATGCCATTACCTGTCAGATCAACATAATCCGGGGAAACGAGCGCGGTCAGCAGGTAGGCATGCGCATACGGCGGCGTTTCCTCACCAGTATAGTAGTGGTCATTCCCATTGATGTTGCGGGTGCTGTTATCTGCACCATGATCATAAGACACCGTTCCCTCCTGTGCATTGCCGTTGCTGTTCTTCACCGAAAAGGTAACTTCTTTCTGTTTCAGGTTATAGGCCGGCAATCCATATATATACCGTTTGCCGTCATTATTCAGCACATCGATCTGGGAAATATGATTGGCTTTACGAAAGCTGTTGACCCGTTCCTCCCTGGTCAGCACACCTGGTACTGCCTCAAATGAATCCGTCGTATCCGGCCAGTACATATCTTTTGTACCAACGGTCACATCCCCGCATTTCCATTCCATGACCATCTTTGCACCCTCAACCCCGTTAAAGTAATCCAGCTTTATATTGTACACTTCACCAGCTTCCAGGTTCAATGTCGCGTAATTGATTTTTGGCGGGTGGTCTTTCCAGTCATCGATAATACAGGTATCATTCACGCAAAGCACCACTCCATCATCGGAATCCGTGGTAATATTATACACGCCTGTTACGGGCGCTTTGATCCTTCCTGTCCAGCGGACGCTGTATTGATTTCCCAGCGGAGAAACACCGGGCGGCGGATTGGCGACAATGGATGCATTGTCCATAAAGGCGATCAGGGGATCGTTCTTTTCATACGCTTTCACCCTATTGTTACGGTCGGTCCTGTAAAAATACTCGCCTTTAAAACCTGTACCATCCTGGCTCAGTTCATCCTGTGGGCCTGTATTGCAATCCTGAACGGCAATCCTGTTCAGACTATAATTCTCGATATACCTTGAGAAACCCGCATTGGCGGTTTCTTCCGCATTGAGGTAGGAGATTGTCTGTGTGCGCTTATCTCTCGTTTTTTTCACGGCATTAGCCCGGCTAAGCTGTATGTCCCCTATAGCTTTTCCACTGCGATAGCGGGTCAGATAGCCTGTGGTCGAAATATTCGGAGAATTCCTGCCATTCTGGAACAATTTTGCTCTTACGACGTCATCGCCACCTATCGCGTCGTAAAATTCATTTGTATTGACCGTCTTTTCACCAGGATTTCTGAAGTAAACAGCTTCATAATCTTTATCATGATCAGTGAAAGCAACAATGGATGCCAGTGGATTGGCCTGCACCCAGGGCCCGTTCTGCGTGTACGCCCTTGTAAAGGAAACATCGGCGCCGGCATGAACGATATCACCGAAGCCCATATTTACGCCGTAGCTGGACGAGGCATCTCTCGTGCGCATGCTATGATCATGAACATATCCGATATCGCTCCTGTACGCGCGAAAAGTACCGCCCGTTCCCTCGCCGGACATCGTGAATACATCGTAGGTGTAACCAGGGAGGGCAATAGTGGGAACAGCAGGGGTTTCCCGATAGGGTATTTCTTTTTCCCGGTTGTAATCCAGCAACGCACCGGTGTTACGCCTGCCGTTCTGGAAGTTGAGATAGCCAAAGGCGGGCATAATCATAGTGGTATCTTCATCCGCAATTCCCTGTTTTGAGACATACCCGCTGATAAAAAGATTCGGATGCACCACCTTGGTCTCCCAGCCCATCTTCACGGTAATGGAGGTCATTACGCTGGTATAGGGAATGCTGATGGCGGGAGTAAACGATGGATATGCGAATGAAATACCGCTGGAAAAAACACTGTTTGCCCCCGTCTGCCCGATCCATGAAGGAACACCTTCATTCTTTTCCTGTAAAGCGGCTATAGCCTGGGCGGTCTGTGCCAGCTGCTTTTCATTCCGCTTGTACCAGGTGATCCCTGCGGAATATTGCAACGCCTTCATCCCCGAACGGGAATTGTAAGGCAATCCTACCGACAAGCTGCCTCCCATGCCTCCCTCATCCCTGGCTTTTTTTGTTGAAAGGGAATACGACAAGCTGGGCGAAAGCGTAAGCCCTTCCTGGGAATTATTTGTGATAGCCAGCCCGGCCCCCAGGGAACCGGCGGATGAGTTGGCAACATTGATACTTGCATTGACATTCTTCTCCAATCCCCATCCACGATAACTATTGTGAAAAATACTGTGGCTGCCGCCAAAGTTGACCGGTGCACCGACTATTTCGATATCCGCACCACCGCTCACCCCGATGGTCTTGTTTTCCTTCACCCACGTCGTTTTCAGGATCGAATCCGTTCCGTTGAAATCATCCGGTATCCCTCTCACATTCCTCGTAATGGTACCGGGATTGATATTCCACCCAAGCCCTACCCAGCTGGCCTGCTGATCCATATCAATACCGCTGCTGTAACCAATGGCCAGCGGATACCCACCAACATCCAGCAACGGAATGGTATAGGAAAAATTTCCAGTAAAAAGGTCTACCATATTATCCGCATTTGCGGAGTGAAACGCTTCGCTCTCCGGTTGAGTAGGCCCGCCAATATCCCCTTCATTTTCTTCCAATGGCGGATGTACCGTCTTCTCCGTGGGCAGAAGCGCTCGTTTTTTCGCAGGCAGAGCAGGGAGATAGGGCTTGGGGGATACCGGGCGGTTAAAATGGTAATTTCCGTTCCTTGCAGTATCCATGGCAAATGCAGGCACCACCATTTCGGTGTACATTAGTGCCAGCATTATGCACGCAACCGTCTTCTTTCCTCTTGCAGCAAAAGCCAATATCATTTCAGCGTTTTTTAGGTATAAGGTTTCGGGACGATTAATCTTCCCTTGTATAAATAAATTTGATCTGCCAGTATTCCAGGCGCGAGTTCTTCAACCGGAACAAATAACTCTTTCCGGCCGACAAGCCCTTCTTTCTCTCCAGCGCCACATCCAGCAGGTTACTCCCGCGTTTCAAATGCAGCACCCCATCCTGCACTACACGATTCTGCTCCTCCAGCGCCACTACCTCGTACCGCACACTGCTGTCGCCTGTTTCATTCGTATATCCAAGCTGCAGCCGATGGCCATGTATAACCGTCCCATCCAGTTCTTTTCTAAGCTGTACATAAGCGCTGCCTTGCGGTTTTACCAGCTTTGAGGGTGACTGAACACGGAACGTCCATACTTCAGTTTGGGCAGCAAACAGCGATCCATTGCGGGCCGAGACTGACCAGGCATACAGCTTCCCCGTATCCAGCGCAACGGCGGAAGAAGGATAGTTGATGAACATTTCCTTCAGCCTCGTTGCCCGGAATACCGGGATGTTTTGCTGAACGGCTTCTTCCGGGGACTGGTTCTTGCGAACTTCCGTAACGGTCAGCTCATAGTTCAGATCATTGAAAAGGTTGAGCGGCGCCGGCGGCAGCCAGGTGAACTGCGGCAGGCGGGATTCCAGCACGCTGCCCTGAGCAGGCTGGTTTAACAAGGGAGGGCTTACCGGCTCGATGGTAAAAGGAATGCAATCCTCCCGCTGGCCTGCGCCGGTTTTATCGTCATCTATCACCACCGTGTAACAGGCCAGATAGTTCCCTGCAAACAGAAGGCCGTTCACACTTCGGTCTACCGCGGGGGACAGATATTCGTATTGTACCGGCATCACATCATCCGCCTGCAATTGCTTCGCGCCTTTCTGCAACAAGATCACACGGGTGATCCCGGTCAGTATCGGCTCATTCGTTTTTGCATCCATGAGGCGCAGTGCAACCCTGACCTTTACCGGCCCGTCACCTGCGGACACCAGCAGGATATTCCACAGTTGCGCTTTCTGAATAACGCCTGCCGGGGGCACCAGCGCCGTCATGCTTACCTGTGCGCCTGCACGGAATGACAGCATCAATAGGATTAGCCATAGGGATATTCTCATCCTTTCCTGTTTAAAATATTCTGGTATAGGTTACGCGCCCCGTTTTGTTGGGCACCAATTGTCTTTCAACACCTGGAATAAAACTTTTATCCGCCATCAGCCTGATCTCCCCGAGTTTAGGGATTTCCACCCTGACGTTCGCGGCATACCCAAGCTGCCGCATATCGTAAATGGTCTGATAGTTATATTTCAAGCCACCGCCAAGCTCCAGCCAGGTTTTTACCCGGTACTGCGCACTCCCGTCCGCACCATATAATGCATAATCCTGGTTGGTGGCTGAAGAGAGACCACCGTTCACGGTCAATCTACCAAGGAAGACCGATTGGTTCAGCAATAAATTCGTACTGTTGAAATACACAAAATTGCTGTCTGCCTGCCGGTTGTAAAATCGTGTGCCGGAGAACATGGTGTTCATGCTCGTTTTCCTGTACTGGTAGAAATGACTGACCGTACCTGCCAGCGTGTAGAACATGTTCTCCATAAATTTGTCCTCACCCAGCTTCATCAGCTGTGAGCTCGGATAATACCCTACCGTTACCACCGGCCAGCGCCGCTTTCTGAACGTAGCCTGTATGCTTTTAAAAACGGTGTTGCTCATGTAACTGGCGTTTTCAAAAATGCTGGTAAAGGCATTTTTCCTCATGGAACCGGAAATGGTCAGCTGCTGCCTGAAAAAAGGCTGGTCTACTTTCACCATCCATCCCGCCTGCCGGGAACCGGAAGGATATAAGCTGAAGGATTGAAAATTCGCGCCCATGAGCTTATACATCCCGCTGATCCTCGTTTTGGAAGCAGGAAAAAATGATTGCGCCGTTACAGCATATGCTTCATTTGAATGATCATCGAACCGGAACATGCTGCCGGCCATCCCTTCTTTCATTTCCCGGACGTGCAGTGGCAATGACGATTTGGCCACCTCCGCTACGATATAATTATTCTGGTCCACCTGCCACCGGCCTTCGAGCGACACACCCATGATCCTGTTGTCCGGCACCGAAACTTCCGGGCTGCCGGGAACCGTAGTATTGAAATTATAAGCCTGTTTTTTACCGGTATAAAATGAGAGGATAACATTGTTGCCCTCACGCATGCCAGTGCCTGCACGAACAATATTGAGATATTGCCGCATACCGCTCCGGTTGACAACAAAATCCCTGAAGCGGTAATCCACTGCCCCGCTCGCAAAAGCGAAATACCAGGAAGGATTAAGTTCCGCCTGCGCTCCGATGATGCTGATGTTCTTTGCCGTCAACTCGGAATAATCCACCATTGTTCTTCCAATACCAGCCGATCTCAATGCCAGCAATGTTTTATACCCTTTTGGCAGTACCGTATCAGGCAGATTCATGGACTCCAGTTGTTCCCGCAACGCTTTTGCTGATGACTTGCGCAGCAGCACATCCACCAGGTTTCCCTTCTTCAAATCATAGTCTTTCATTCGTTGCCGGTAGCGGCGCTCCAGTGCGGAAACCTCCTCCCGCAGAGAATCCAGTCTCTGCTTTTGTAATTCGTATTCCCGGCTGACCTGCTGAAAACTGCTATCAGCTTTGTTCTTTTTCGCCCTCATCTTTCCTTTTCCCTTCAACGGCAAAGGCATTTTCGTTGAAAAATCCGGCACAACTTCCTTTACAACGCCGTATAACTCCCGTTCCCGGGCTTCCACCAGCCGTTGTATCTGCAATGGTGTAGAAAGCCGTTCTTTCAACCGGTTCAACGAATCCCACTTGTTATCCAGCTGCGCCTTCAACGTTTCAAGCTCCTTCCATTGCCTGAGCTTGCCGGCGTCCCAGGCTTCTGCTTTATTCAACAGGGTATGTTTAAAATCCCTGGCGGAATATTGAAGGTTAAGCCCGGTGATATTCCGCAGCAGCACAGCATTGCTTTTGCTGGTACTGAATGTCAGGTGTAGGGGATATTGCTCTTTCACCATGATGTCCAGCGTGGTCTGCAGCGTATGCTGATGAATGTCTTTTTCCACAAAAGGGGTATCCGCATTGGACTGATAATAAAAATCATACATCACATTCCCGTGAACGGTCAGCAACGGCTTACGCGAAGCGGCCGGCAATGCAGCATACTGCCGGTTTTCCCGGATACGTACGCCCGTCACCGTACTTTCCCTTACACTATACAGGTAAGCAGGCACAAGCACCAACGATTTACACGTCCCCGTATGTACCAGGTAAAATGTGCTGTCCGTCAATAACAAACCGTCTTTTGAAAGCGTATCCGGCATATGCTGCTTATTATAATATCCACGGCTGCCGTCACTAAGCAAAGATTGCCCGAATCCTTTGCATGCAAGGAATAACAACACGGGTATAAGGAATATACGGGTCCTCAAGTTTAATGATCGTTCATGTACAGGGTAATAAAATACAATAGAAGGATTCCAGGTTCTCAAACACTCACAGGTAACAAAATTATTGGCTGTCCTTTCTAAAACTTGAAAAATCCCATCAGGGGATAACACTGATGGATCTTACCGGACAAATATATATATTTAAATCAATTTATTGATTTAAAATATTTTCTATTCTGCACATCCCACCCTAAAACCGCAACACAAACTCCTGCCGCACCTTAAACTCCTCCCGCAAAAACACCAACCCGATAAAAAACAGGTCAATGGACAAAGTCGTTGCCGGATGCTCCTTCACCACCTCCCAGGCCCGTTCCATCCCCTCCGTCCAATGCACATCATCGAATATCAGCAAGGCAGATGGTTTCACTTTCTGCAAACATTCCAGGTAATACCGCACGGTAGGCTCTTCGCGATGATTCCCGTCGATATACACGATATCCGGCGCGGGCATTTCAGACAGCACGGACGGCAGCACGGTATCGAAATTCCCTACATACTGGCGGATGTTCTGCAACCCCAGGGCGGCAAAGCTCTCCCCTGCTTTTGCGGCGATATTTGGACAACCCTCAATGGTATGCACCGTAGCGCCTGCGGACGCCATGTAGGCGGTGGAGAGGCCCATGGAGGTACCCAGCTCCAGCACCGTGCGGGCCTGAAAGTATTGCACCAGCCGGTAAAACAGTTGCCCGAATTTCGGGGGTTTAGCGGCATGCTTTACAATGTCTTTTATGCGGCGGGTATTGGTGGCGCCCATCAGCGATCCGGCGCCCAGATCGGTCACGGCAATGACCTCGCTGCTTTGCAGCAACTGTTTGCGCAGCGCTTCCATGGGGGCATAGGCGGGTTTGAAGGCTTTATCGTTCAGCACCTCGTCTACCAGCGCGTACACAAAGGGGGAATGTACATCATGGCGGTTGCCTGCCTTGAAATAATAATGGAGATACTTTTTCGCTAATGCGGCCTGGTGCTGTAAACTCACGATCGGTACTTTTCTTTCATCAAATCCAAAGCGGATCAATAGATTTTCGCCTTGATCAGCCCCCATTTATGCAACCGGTGCTGCAGGGATACCCGCAGTACGCCAAGTCCGTATATGCTGCTCCGTTTGAAGTTGATGCTGGAGGCTTCTTCGAAATATTTGGTGGGGCAGGTCACTTCCGCAATATCGTATCCTTTCATGAACACTTGGGAGACCATCTCATTGTCGAAAATAAAATCGTCGCTGTTGGCCATATAGTTGATGTTCCGGAGGATCTCGGCGGAAAATGCCCGGTACCCGGTATGGTATTCGCTCAGCTTCTGGCCGATGAGGATGTTCTGCGTCAGCGTCAGGAAGCGGTTGAAAATGTATTTATACATAGGCATCCCTCCTTTCAGGGCGCCTTTTCCCAAAATGCGGGAGCCGAAAACGGCGGGATATACATCATTGGCGATAATGCTGCTCATGGCCAGGATGAGCTTCGGCGTATATTGGTAATCCGGGTGTACCATGATCACGATATCGGCCCCAAGCTCCAGGGCTTTGTTGTAACAGGATTTCTGGTTGCCGCCATAGCCCTTGTTGGCATCGTGCCGGATAATATGCCGGATGCCGAGCTTTTTGCCGACTTCAACGGTATCGTCCTTGCTGGCATCGTCTACCAGCACCACTTCGTCCACAATGTCCACAGGGATTTCCAGGAAGGTCTTTTCAAGTGTTAATGCAGCATTGTAGGCGGGTAGTACCACCACTACCTTTTTATTATTCAGCATGAATCGAGGGTGCTTTAGGCTGCAAAGGTATAAAAAGTCCTAATACGTAAGCAGCCTTTTACAATTCTTAGTTTTATGCAGTAGAATTAATTATTATCTTTGCACTCAGGAATATTTGGCATTATATTTTCTTTTAGATTTTCTTAACATAAAAAGGACAATTAAGCATGCTGAAGCTAACCAGATGGATGATGCCATTGCTGCTGACAGGATTTGTGACGTTGCATACCTATGGGCAGGACCCGGAGCTCAAACCTCCCCAGGTCCAAACCGCAGACACCACGATAAAAAAGATCATGGAAGAGCTGGAAAAGGTTCAGGAGAGCGATAAGCAGAATTCTCAGATTATCGGCGAATTGACCCGTGGCAGAGAAATAGACAATAGTACCAAGTATGAATTGATCAAGAACAACCTGATCTATGCATCCGACACCTACTATCTGCTCAATAAGAAGATCATTGACCTGAAATCCCGGACCACCACCAGTAACCTGGACGTGTTCATCACCTCCCTCAACAACCCGGAAAGCAAGGAGCTCGGCTTCTCGCTGAGCGACCGCGTGGTGGAACTGGTGGAAACGATCATCCTGAAAGGGAAAGGGGACAAGAATGAGCGGAACACCAAACTGGTGGAATCCACCAAATCCATCATCAACAGCCCCATTTTCAAAAGTTTCACCTCCCTCACGCCACCGCTGGCCATCGCCAGCTCCGTGATGAACTTCCTGCACAGCGTCAGCCAGAGCAATAAAGCCATCAACCACAAGCTGCTGCAACAGTTTGAAAAAGAGTTGAATAAATATGTGATTTATTACACTGCCCTGAACGATGCGAACCAGAAGTTCGAGTTCGGGCTGAATTTCAATAAAGACCAGCTTTCCCTCCTGCAGGATAACATGTACGACCACCTGGCTTTCACGGCCAATGTGCTTAAAATGCCGCTGCCGGCCCGCGGGAACAAAACCATCGCAGAGTCGCTGAACGACTATTTCATCGACTTCAAAAAGGAAAGAGTGGTGGAGTTCTTCGCCAAAATGGAGGAAAAATACACCAAAGGCAAAAAGATCGACTACGAAAAGCTGCTGCAGGAGAACGCCAACCTGAAAGAGGCCAATAACCAGCTGGAAGACCTGGTGCTGCAGACCAAGCGCTTCGAGAACCTTTACAATGAATATTTCAGCCTGCTGGACTCCTATTACAACAAGGTGAATCACTCCCTGAGGCTGGCGCAGGATAACGGCCTGGCGGAAAAAGGGGTGGTGGAAAGCAAACAGGCGGAATTCCGCAACCTGAAGAATGAAGCCGTGCAGGAGATACAGGCTTCCATCAATATGCGGGAACTGTTGCTGAACGTGGAAAAAGTGAAATACCGCTACAGGATATTCTAATCTTGCATCCATCTACATAAAAGCGCATGATCATGTACCCGCATCATCATGCGCTTTTTCTTTTCAAAGCACAAGCATTTAATCGCTAATTTTGCCGGTTATGACAACGGTACAATTGGAATATGTGGTTGCGGTGGATACCCATCGCAGCTTTGTAACGGCAGCCGATAAGTGTTTTGTGACACAGCCTACGCTCAGCATGCAGATCCAGAAGCTGGAAGACGAGCTGGGCGTGAAAATATTTGACCGCAGCAAGTTACCGGTGGTGCCTACGGAAATTGGCATTGCCGTGATTTCCCAGGCCCGCGTGATCCTGAAGGAAAATGCCCGCATCCGGGAGATCATCGCAGATCAGAAAAAAGAGGTGCAGGGCACCCTCAAAGTGGGCATCATCCCCACGCTGGCCCCCTACCTCCTGCCCCGGGTGCTCACGGCCTTCATGAAAAAATATCCCAAAGTGAAGCTGGAGGTCTGGGAGTACTCCACGGAACAGATCATCCAGCTATTGAAACAGGAGCAGCTGGACTGCGGCCTGCTGGCCACACCGCTCCATAATCAGCACCTGGAGGAGCACCCCCTCTTTTATGAGACCTTTGTGGTGTTCACGGCCAAAAGCAACAAACTCTCCGGCAAAAAGATACTGGTACCGGAAGACCTGGATACCAAAGATATCTGGGTGCTGAATGAAGGCCATTGCATGCGCAACCAGGTGTTGAATATCTGCCGGGACAAGTTCAGCATGGGCGAGTTCAGGAACCTGGAATACAATACCGGCAGCGTGGAAACCCTCAAACGCATGGTGGAGCTGAACGAAGGATATACCATCCTCCCCGAGCTGTCGCTGCAGGACCTCTCTGCCCGCCAGATGAACATGGTACGCTTTTTCAAAGCCCCTGAACCGGTGAGGGAGATCAGCCTGGTCACGCACCGCAACTTCATTAAACAGGCGGTAATCGAGGCATTCAAGAAAGAAATACTGGCCAGCGTTCCGGAAAAGATGCGGATGAAGAAATCGAAGAAAGTGATCGATATCACGATAGACAATAAAAAAGGGTAAAGCATTTTCCGCTTTACCCTTTTTTGAAATATGATGATGAGCAGGCTACTTGGGCTCTTTGGTCTTCGCTTCGGTAAAATTATTCTTCAGCTTCGGATAGCTCTGCATGATAAGATCCTCCATCACGTTCACCGCTTCCGTCAGGTAAGCGTCCCGGGTACGGAACTTCAGCCAGTCGCGGTTACGCGCCATCTTCACCGTATCATCCTTGATCTTTGCCAGATCTACGCCCAGGCTGGTAATGTTCAGCGGCTTCACCTTGTCGTTCACCGCATCATATTTCTTCAGGGCAGCGGTGTTCTTCTTTTCATCCGCTTTATAGGCGGAAAGGCTCAGCGGGTAGTTTTTCTGCTCGTCCAGCTTCTTGAGCGTGGCGATATTCTCGTTAATGATCTGGAAGGCTTCATTGTTGGCCACCCGTTTTGCGCTGTTGGCTTTGAGGGGGGCAACATCCACCGGATCGCGCCAGGTGCTGTAGTCCGCCTTCGGTATCTCATCCCATTGCAGGGCATTTTTATCTTTCTTTTCTCCTACTTCGTAGTAGGCGGATGGCAGGATCACATCGGGGATCACGCCTTTCAGCTGGGTGGAGCCGCCGTCTGCACGGTAGAACTTCTGTACGGTGAGCTTGATGGCGCCCAGTGAGCCGCCGAGGTCCGTACGAACAAAGTTATCCAGTTCGAGCAGGCGTTGCACGGTACCTTTACCGAAGGTGGAGGGGCTGCCGATGATCACGGCGCGCTTGTAGTCCTGCATGGCTGCCGCCAGGATCTCGGAGGCGGAGGCGCTGAACTCGTTCACCATAACGGCCAGCGGCCCTTCATACTGTACGCTTTTATCCCGGTCTTTCTGCTGCTGTGTTTCACCGCCGCGGGAACGTACCTGCACCATGGTGCCTTCGGGCACGAACAGGCCGGCCATCTTGATCACATCCGGCAGGGAGCCGCCGCCATTGAAGCGGAGGTCCAGGATAATGCCGTCTACCTTTTCAGCTTTCAGCTTTTTGATCTCCTCGGCTACGTCGTCATAAGAAAACGCGCCCTGGCGGTCGTTAAAGTCCGCATAGAACTCCGGCAGATAAATATACCCGATCTTATGTTCTCCGTTGATGATGGCGGATTTGGCGAAAGTATCGTCCAGTTTGATCTCATCACGTACCAGGCTCACTACTTTGGTGGTGCCGTCCACGCTCTTCACGGTCAGCCGCACTTCGGTGCCTTTGTTGCCACGGATCAGGGTTACGGCTTCATCTACGGCATAACCGCCGATATCTACCGGTTCCTTATCGCCCTGGCCCACTTTCAGGATCACATCATCTGCTTTCAGCTGCCCCTGTTTCCAGCTGGGGGAACCGGTAACGATGCTGACGATCTTGATGCGGCCGTCCTCTTCACGGAGCTGCGCGCCGATGCCATAGAATTTGCCGGACATCTGCTCGTTGAAGGAGCGTTTCTCCAGCGGCGGCATATAATCGGTATGCGGGTCCATGGTGGTGGTGATGGCGTTAACGTACATGGCAAAACGTTCATCGTCCTTCATGCGGTTCTTCAGCCGGTCGAAATACCGGTCGTACACCTTCTTCACTTTCCCGCGGGCCTCTGCTTCCAGTTCGGCGTCCGTTTGCTTTGTTTTCTCCTTGTCCCGCGTATCGATCAGTTCTGAATACTTTTCGAGCGTGCGGTATTTCAGCGATTTGCGCCAGGCTTCCTCCCGGGCGGCGGCATCCGCCGGCCAGTCGGTTTCCTCGGGGTCCATCAGTATCTTTTCATCTTTGGAAAAGTCGAAGGGTTTGGCGAGAATGGCGGGATAGATCGTCGCCGCTTCCGCTACTCTTTTCTTGATGAGCTCATTGGTTTTGGCGAACACTTCCAGCGGAGCCCCGTTCAGTTCGTCATCCACGTGTGTTTCCAGTGGTTTCAGCGCATCCAGGTCGCTTTTCAGGAAAAATTTCTTTTCTCCGTCCAGGTTGCGGAGATATTTTGCGAATACCTGTTTGGAAAAAGCATCATCAATGGGTTTAGGCTGATAATGGCCTTCTTTCAATATCTGGCCGATCAGGGTGATGATCGCCTCGTACCTGCCGGGGGGCGTATCTTTTCCCCCGATTCTGGCAAAAGCAAATATGCCGGCCGATATGCTGATCAGCAATACCGGTATCAATACTTTCAATTTCATCTTCATAGCCGATTCAATTACAATGATCAATGGCGGGATTCCCGCTATTCAAATATAACCCTATTCCCCTTACCTGTAACGGATACATAAGGTGTTTTAACAAAATATTACCCAGGCATATATGTCAAATATCATGCTGAAACAGCGGCTGTTCAGGGCACCAGTTTGTACACGCCGCCTTTTACGCCGCCGGCCTGCGGAATGCTCACAAGCATATAGATCTCCCCTGCTTCATCCTGCCCCCAGCTCAGCAGCTGTACGTTTCCACCCGGCCTGTTGCCGATATCGAGCGTGGAGCGCTCCCATTTGTTGGCTTTTTGGGACAGTACCCATGTTTTGCCGTTGTAATCCCCGAAAATATAGCGGCCCCGCAGTGCCGGTATGGCTTTTCCGCGGTACACGTAGCCGCCGGCAATGCTGATCCCGTCGTCATGATCATATTCATGCACAGGATCGATGAGTTTCCGTTTATCGGCGCCGGCGGGCACATTGAATTCATGGAACCCTTCCATGATGCGCCAGCCGTAGTTGCCGCCCCGGGTGATGATATCCACTTCCTCATACTTGTTTTGCCCCACATCACCGGCCCACAGGCGTTTGGTGCTTTTGTCGAACGAGATGCGCCAGGGATTGCGGAGGCCGTAAGCCCATATCTCTTTCCGGGCGCCGCTCACATTCACGAATGGATTGTCCGCCGGAATGCTGTAGGGATCGCCATCAACATTGATGCGGAGGATCTTCCCCAGCAGGCTGCCGAGATCCTGCCCGTTGCCGGTGCTGCCATGCCGGTCACCACCGCCGCCGCCGTCTCCGCTCGCGATGTAGAGGTAACCGTCCGGCCCGAAGATGATGTCCCCGCCGTTGTGGTTGGATTCCGGCTGGTCGAATTCCAGCACCAGGCGACGCGTGGCCGGGTCCGCGGTATTATCGCCCGGCTTCGCCACGCGGAACTCGGAGATGACGCTTTTGTGGTTTTTGCCTCTCCCGGCATTCGCCACAGGCGCGCTGTAATAGAGATAGAACCTGCCGTTCTTCGAAAACTGCGGATGAAAGGCCATCCCCAGCAGCCCCCGCTCGTCGTAGGCGGGATTGATCTTTACCATTTCACTGCTCACGTCGATAAATGGGGTGGGCAGGAGCTTTCCCTTGCTGATCACCCATACCTTCCCTTCTTTCTGGAGCACAAACTGCCTGTTGGAACCATCTCCCGGAACAGCCATGCATACCGGAGACTGTACCTGGTCGGTCACCAGCTGCAAATTCACCCGCTGGGCTTTTGCAGCGCCGAAAGACAACAGGGTTCCGGCTAATAACAAATAAACTGGCTTCATACGGGTCTGGAATTTTTAGATTGGATAAAAATAATCATCTGCATCCAACCCCGGCAAAAAAATTGATTAGCGGAATGATAAGCCGTATTTTTGTGCATCCTTAAAAAAATCTGACAGATTGGACGAAGTTACATCACCCCGGAATGATCCGTATGCATCCTTGCGATATCAAGAATTCAAGTTCTTCCTGATCATCCGTTTTGCCCTCATCTTCGCGCTTTCCATGCAATTTGCCATTATTGAATGGAAGGTATATTCCCTCACCAAAAATCCGCTGAACCTTGGCCTGATAGGTCTGGCTGAATTTGTGCCGGCATTTTGCCTGGCGCTCTTTGCCGGGAATATTGTGGATAAGCGGGAAAAGCAGGGGATGGTAAAGAAATGCCTGGGCGGTTACCTGGTGATCGGCGCCGGTCTTTTTCTGCTCACCTGGGATGAGGTAGTGGCGGGCATTCCGCAAAGCGGGGTACTATTGATGATCTATCTGCTGGTTTTCTGCGGCGGCATACTGCGGGCATTCATCGGGCCGTCCAACTTCTCGTTGCTGGGACTGCTGGTGCCGCGGGCGCTGTATATCAATGCCACCACCTGGAGCACATCCGCCTGGCAGATCGGCGCCATAGCCGGACCGGTATTGGGCGGGTTGTGCATTGCCTGGCTGGGCGTCCACTGGTCCATGCTGCTGGTACTTGGATTTGTGCTGGTGGCCCTGGCCGCCGTGTTCCGGATCGGCCGCAAGCAGGTGCATTACAAGGATATCGGGGAAACGGTGAAGGAAAGGCTGACAAAAGGATTGAAATTCGTCTGGAACACAAAAGTGCTGCTGAATGCGATGGCGCTGGATATGTTTGCCGTGCTGTTCGGCGGTTCCGTGGCGATGATGACGATCTATGCGCAGGATATCCTGCATGTTGGCTCGGAAGGGTTCGGCATGATGCGGGCAGCACCGGCAGTAGGGTCCTGCATTACGTTAATGCTGCTGGCCTACCGGCCTATCGTGACAAAGCCCGGATTAAAGCTGCTGGGGTCCGTATTCGGTTTCGGTATCTGCATCATCGTATTCGGTTTATCGAAGAACTTTGCGCTCTCGCTGATCGCACTGTTCGGTACGGGCCTGCTGGACGGGGTGAGCGTCATCATCCGGCAGACCATCCTGCAACTGAAAACACCGGACGATATGCGGGGGCGGGTATCCTCCGTCAGTTCCATATTTGTTGGCTCCTCCAATGAACTGGGTTCTTTTGAAAGCGGGGTGGCGGCGAAGATCATAGGGCCGGTAGGCTCCGTCGTATTCGGCGGCTGCATGACGCTGGCCGTGGTGATCACTACCTATATCATTTCCCCGGCCATGCGGAAACTGCAGCTGAAAGCCTGATGGCGGCGGGTTACAAATGCATCCCCTTCAGCCGTTCCAGTATATAAAATACAGCGGGACAGATCGTTGAATTGAGATAAGCGGTATTGGGGCGTTTAAAGAACTCCCGGCTGTCTGTATAAGGATAATTGCGGCAATCGCCCGGGCGCACCTCGTAGATGCTGCAATAATTATCCGCGCCAAGAAAAGGACACGGACTGCGCTTCACCACATAATCCCCGTCTTCATCCAGCCGCAGATAAGTATCGATCAATACCGATTCCCGGATGCCCAGGAACTTCGATACCTTTTTAATATCCGGTGTTTTGAAACGCGGGCTGATGGTTTTGCAGCAGCCCGCACATTGCAGGCAATCGATCTTTTCGAACGCCTCTTCATGCAGTTCCGGCAGCATTTTCTCCGCGCCTTTGCCCTTTTTCGTCTGCATCTTCTGCAAAAACTGCCTGTTGGCTTTCTGCGCTTCCTTTGCCTTTGCCTCCCAACCGGTGAGTATATCAGACATCCCTCGTGATTTCCCGCAAAGCTATGATGATTTTATGACAATCCTCCCCTGTGAAGCCTGCCCTTTATCACTTCTGTTTCCAGCTTCCACGGGTGTTTTGGCGATTGCTTAAAAACATCATAGCTTTGCGCATTCTTTTCTTAAATACCTGCTTACATCATGAATCTTTTGAATACGTTCAGGAATGCGTTCATTGGTCGCCATATCGGGCCCAATGAAGCAGAGACCCGTGAGATGCTCGGCAAGATCGGCATCGGATCACTGGAGGAGTTGATCAACAAAACCGTACCTGCGGCCATCCGCATGCAGGGCGATCTCGACATCCCGGAAGCGGTGAGCGAGTTTGCCTATCTCGGTGAATTAAAAGACATCTCTCTGAAGAACAAAGTATTCAGGAATTATATCGGGCAGGGGTATTACGACACGATCACCCCCAGCGTGATCCTCCGCAACATTTTCGAGAACCCGGGATGGTACACCCAATACACACCCTACCAGGCCGAGATCTCCCAGGGCCGCCTGGAGAGCCTGCTCAACTTCCAGACCATGGTCAGCGACCTCACCGCATTGCCCATTGCCAACGCTTCCCTCCTGGATGAAGCCACCGCGGCGGCAGAAGCAATGACCATGTTCTTCAACGCCTTGAACAAAGATCACGATCATATTACCCGCGGCAAGTTCTTCGTGGACGAACGCATTTTCCCGCAGACCAAAGATGTGGTGATCACCCGCGCCAATCCGCTGCATATTGAAGTGGTGTTCGGCGATTACGCTACGGCGGACATCAACGGCGATTTCTTCGGCGCCCTCGTACAATACCCCGATGCCGAAGGGAATGTGGCCGACTACCGCGCTTTCATCGAAAAAGTGCATGCCGCCGGCGCTTACGTAGCGATGGCTACCGACCTGCTGGCGCTGACACTGCTCACCCCTCCCGGGGAACTGGGGGCGGACGTTGCCGTAGGCAGCGCACAGCGTTTCGGCGTGCCTTTGGGCTTCGGCGGACCGCATGCCGCTTTCTTCTCTACGAAAGATGAATTCAAACGCGCTATCCCCGGCCGTATCATCGGCATCAGCATAGACGCACAGAACGGGCGCGCACTCCGCATGGCGCTGCAAACCCGCGAACAGCACATCAAAAGGGAAAAAGCCACCTCCAATATCTGCACCGCACAGGCATTGCTGGCCAATATGGCCGCCATGTACGCCGTGTACCACGGGCCGCAGGGATTGAAGAACATCGCCCTCAAGACCATGCTGCTCACCGCCGCATTGTCCGCCAAACTGAAAGCTGCCGGCCTGCAACTGCGCAACGGCAGCCATTTCGATACCATCACGGTAGAAACGGCGGATGCCGCAGCCATCCTCGCCAAAGCCGCGGAAGCCGGTATCAACTTCCGCCGCATCAGCGCACAGCAACTGGGCATTTCGCTGGATGAGACCACCGACATAGAAGATGTAAATGCCATCCTCTCCGTCTTCAACGCCGGAAAAATAACCGAAGCGGAAACGGAAAAAGCCGCCAGCGGCATCCCTTCCGCCCTGCAACGCACATCCACCTACCTGCTGCACCCGGTGTTCAACACCCATCACAGCGAAACGGAAATGATGCGTTACATCAAAACGCTCGAAAACAAAGACCTTTCCCTCAATACCTCCATGATCTCCCTCGGCTCCTGCACCATGAAACTGAATGCAGCTTCCGAAATGATCCCCCTCAGCTGGAACCACTGGAGCAAAATGCACCCCTTCGCGCCAATGGCACAGGTAGGCGGATACCAGCAGATCGTGCATGAACTGGGCGAATACCTTTGCAGGATCACCGCTTTCGATGCCTGCAGCCTGCAGCCGAACTCCGGCGCACAAGGCGAATACGCCGGCCTGCTGACCATCAAAGGATATCATGAAAGCCGCGGGGAAGGGCACCGCAATATCATCCTCATCCCCATCTCCGCACACGGCACCAACCCCGCCAGCGCAGTGATGACCGGCTACAAAGTGGTGATCGTAAAAGCGCTGGAGAACGGCTATATCGATGTGGCCGATCTCAAAGCCAAGGCGGAACAGCATAAAGACAATCTCGCCGGCGTGATGATCACCTACCCTTCCACCTACGGTGTATATGAAGAAAGTGTGAAAGACATCTGCAACATCATCCACGAGAACGGCGGACAAGTGTATATGGACGGCGCGAACATGAACGCACAGGTAGGCCTGACGGCTCCCGGCCTCATTGGCGCGGACGTTTGCCACCTGAACCTGCACAAGACCTTCGCCATCCCGCATGGCGGCGGCGGCCCCGGCATGGGCCCCATCTGCGCAGCCAAACACCTGGCGCCCTTCCTGCCCTCTCACGTAAGCCTGCAGGCATCCAGCAACGGCACGCACAATGCCAATGCCGTATCCGCAGCGCCGTACGGCAGCGCCAGTATACTGCTGATCTCTTACGCCTATATCCGGATGCTCGGCCGTGAAGGCGTACGCAAAGCCACCGAATACGCCATCCTGAACGCCAACTATATGAAGGCCAGGCTGGAAAATGCGTACGATATCCTCTACACCGGCGTCAGCGGCACCTGCGCCCACGAATTCATCGTGGACCTCCGCCCTTTCAAAAACAGCGCAGGCGTGGAAGCGGAAGATGTGGCCAAGCGCCTGATGGACTACGGTTTCCATGCGCCTACCATGAGCTTCCCCGTACCCGGCACCATCATGATAGAACCAACAGAGAGTGAAGATAAAGCCGAGCTGGACCGCTTCTGCGATGCGCTCCTCGCCATCCGCGAAGAGATCCGCGCCGTTGAGGAAGGCAAAGCCGATAAAGCGAACAACGTACTGAAACATGCGCCGCATACCCAGGCAGTGATCACCGCAGACGAATGGAACAGGCCCTATACCCGCCAACAGGCAGCGTTCCCGCTGGAATATGTGAAAGAGAACAAGTTCTGGCCTTCCATCAGCCGGGTGAACAATACGTTCGGTGACAGGAACCTGATCTGTACCTGCGAGCCGGCGAGCGCGTATGCGGAAGCATAATCAGCGCTTTTGAAACAATAATATAAAAGGGGCTGTATCAAAAGTAGTTTGATGGGCTTGACAATCGCATAAACGAGTCGTCTCTCCATCAAGTGCCTGAATAAGATCAGGTCACAATTGCTTTTGAAACAGTCCCTTTACTTTTAAGACAGAAGGAGATAGCGGTGATGGCTGTGATGCCTGTGACGGCTGCGACGGCAGGGGCGGCATTCCATTATTCATCGTATAATCCTCTTTTAACGTCTTCATCATTTCCAATGCCTCCTTCTCCTGCATCGGGTAAAGCATAATGGCAGCAGGATTCAGGCCTTTGCCATCAAAATGTATTTTAAGGTAATAGCTCGCCCCGCTCATCAGCTCAAACTTCAGCGGCATCGTCGCGGCCTTCAGTTTCTTCGTGTTCAGCGCAAGCTCATGCAATCCGGAAGGCACCAGGTGAACTGCATAACTGTTGTTGCCCAGCTTGATGATCTCGTTTCCGTTGTTCATGATGGGTATACCAACGCCGGACAATTTCATACCGGTAGCTCTGATAAAATATACCCGGGCATTCCCCGCAGGTATTTTCCCTGTTGAAGCACGCACGCCCAGCGGCTGACCCTCCGGTATTTTTTTCAGCTCATCCATCCTTTTTTTTGCTGCTGCGTCCCCTCCTTTTATGGCCTTCTTGTACCACCGGAGGGCATTCTTGCGGTCATTCTTCTGTTCATGCCAAAGTCCGTACAGGTAATATGCATACGCGTTTTTCGCTTTCAGAGACCCTTCCAGCCATTCTTTCGCCTCATTCAACCGGCGCAGCGCTATCAGGCAGAGGATCAGGTTCGCTTTAGCATTCCCGTTCCTGCGGGCAAGCTTTTCATACCAAAAGGCGGCTTTATGGTAGTCCTGGTCAACATTCTCGCCAAACTGATATTTATTGCCAAGCGTCAATATGGATTTCTCAAATCCCCGCTCCGCCGCAGCAGTCAGCCATCTTATGGCCATGGCCCCATCCTTCTCCACGCCTTTCCCGGCTTCATAACATACCGAGAGGTTGTGTTGTGCGTTGCTGTTCCCGGCCTCCGCCGCTTTCCGGAACCAGTGAACGGCATCAGCGTAAGCTTCTTCCTTGTAGCATTTTTTGCCGAGCTCATTATAGGCCATCCCGACATTCCTGTAACGGCTCAGCGGCAATACAAAATTGCCCTTCTTATCAATAAATCCCTGTTTATAATCCGCACTCTTTACCAGTGCAAGCCCGTGCTCAAAGTCGCCTAACATGGTGAACTTCTTTGCGGAGACAGGGATCACCACCTCGCCTTTCGCATCAATATATCCCTTATCTGACGCGATCAGCCCTTCGCTCAGGTTGCCGAGGCGCTTGTAACGATATGGAATGACCAGTTTCCCCTCACGATCGATCATCCCGTAATCTCCGTAATAGCTTTCGTTTACGGGCATCAGCAATGCCTCCGTTTCCTCCACCATCAGCAGATTCCGCTCGGCTGCCCGGGTCACCTTGTACCAGGACTTGCCATCCCGCAAATAAGCAGCTGATTCTCCCTGCGGCGCAGGCGCATTATAAAGACGGACCTCCCCCGCATTGATTTCGTCCGACGATTTTTTGTCATTTATTACCGCATGAACGCAACTGCCCTTTGCCGACAGGAAATAATTTACGACCCCCAAGCCCTGAACGCTCTTGTTACTGTTGTCATTAATCAAAGGAATATAACCCGAGAACCTTTCCGACAGCTCCTCCGTAGTACAGATGAAAGTGCCAAGCTCCTTCGCTTCCGCCTGCTTCCCGGATTTATATACCAGCTTTGCTTTATAGTCGGTTGAAAATCCCCATTCATCACCCAGCTGCGTTATTTTGATCCCGTTAAATGTGTACCAGATATGATCATACATGATGGGGGTCATCACCGACCCTTCTTTTGACAATTCTCCCCACCTGCCTTCTGCTTTTACGAGGAACGAATGGAAATATCCCGCATTGTTGTGCTGGATTTGCACACCCTCTATCTCCTCGAACTGGGGAGCTACCAGCACGCTTGCATCATCGTTCAGCAGCCCGTATTGCCCGTTCATCCTCACGATGTAAATTTTCCTGTAGCTATTGTACATCTTCTTCCTGACCTTGACGAAGCTCTTCGTGTCCCCGTCAAACTCCTCACTGTCAAAATACACTGGCGCCACGTTCATGGCAGGCACATCGTAGATGGTATGCTTTTTACCTTGATGCTGGTAGCTCCTGGTATATATATCATCATAGTGCTTCGCAATGTATTCTTTTACCGCGCTTACATATTCGCTGCGTTCGTCCGCCGCTACATCATCATATTTCCTGATTCTTTCTATTCTGTCAAGCCGGGCATTGAGGTCGGCTCTTCTTTGCGCAGCTTCTCTTTTTTCTCTCTCCGCTTTCGCCGCGATCGACTGACGAATGGCACTGCTGGCCATGTCGGCAACGTCACCGATCGCGCCCGTCCAGGCATCCATTTTCTGGTTGCTGGCAGTTACTTGTCTCGCTACACTGTTATAGGCATTGTAGTTATTCCTGGCGTTTGTATTGGTGGACGAACGGTCTGTGAATGTTCCTTTTAATACGATGGGGCTTGGGCTGCTTTCACGATCGGCCTTGATCTTATAGTCACGCAGCCGTTTCCGGGTCCCGGCATCATTCAGCAGGGAAGGATTTTTATCCGTCTGTTCTTTGAGTTCATTATACAGCTGGGTAGCTGTTTTGGGAATATAGATGACCGGTGCCTTTGCAGGCTTTTTCTTATCCTTTGCAGGTTCCTTTTTTTCCTCCGTCTTCTTCTTTGCTGTGCCTGAAGATCCCCCTGCTGCCTTTTTCTCCTGTTCTTCCGGCTCTTCCATGGCTTTCTCTTCCGCTTCTTTTTCCTTTTTTTCCAGTTCCTCCATTTTTCTTTCAATGGCGGCGGACAGCTTTTCCACACCAGCTTTCAATCCCCCGTCCTCAACCGAAATGCCCTGGGCTTTTGCCAGCCACTGTGCCGCATTGTCCACATCATTTTTAGCAAGCGCGCTGTTTCCCTGCTGTATCGCATCCTTCACCGCGGCCTCCTGTTCCTTTGCCGAACGTTGTTCTTCCTCGGCCGCTTTGATATCCTGCTCCAGCTGCTCCAGTTCCTGCTTTACCTTCTCATCGCCCGTTTGCCTGTTCCTTGCCTGGTTATAGGCATTCCTCGCCCCGCGGGGATCATGTTTACCCAACGCCTGCCTGGCATTGGCGATCAGTTTCGTGATCTCCGAATTCGCCTGCTGTTCATTCTTCAGTTTGCTGCGGACAGCAGCTATTTTGTTCTTCAGATCATTGACATATATTTCGGTGACTTTTTCATTTTTCAGGCGCCCTTTATCCTCGAAGAAATTGCGTCCTGTTTTCTTTTTGTACGCATCCGCCGCCTTGATGACATCCTGCCGCCAGACAGGAACGGCGTAATCGGTTCCGCTTTGATTCAAATGAAAGGACACATCATAGGCCCCAAGGTCCGGATACCCCTCAAATTTCACCTGCCCTTTAAGGCGAAAGCCAAAGGTTTTCAGATGCATAACAAACCTGATACCGGCATCGGACATGGCCTTTCCCAATGCAGGGCTCATCCCCTCTCCCTCGTATTGCGATACCAGCAGCTGTGCATTTTTGGCATGCATCATACTGTTCTTGAAATAGGCCTGAAGGCTTGCCGTGCCCAGGAATCCATCCAGGCGGTACGGGGCGGAAATGTTCTGATATTGTTGTGCGTACAATCCGGAATAACAGCAAAACAATGTAACAGAAAGTAGTAGCGCTCTTTTCATTTCGGTATAAGTTGAATAAGTTCAGTGGTGTTTTCCCTGATCAGGGAATGGTGTTTATATTGTGTCCAGTAGTATATAGCAATAAGCAGTAATGCAAAAATAGGTAAGGTGTCAACCGGTAAAAATACCCTGGGCAGGGTATTTTTACTATATTTAACGCTTATCTGATTGCTAAATCCCTTATCCGGACCTTGAAATGGAAAAACTGATACTCGATGAAGCCCAAAAGATATGGACAGAAATAGCCCGTCAGAAAACACCGGGAGAACTGAAGCTGGAAGTAGAGCTTTACAAAAAGCTGCTCAATGTATTCCAGGTAGGTGATTACACCTATTTAATCTTTAATCCGCCGGAAATGACCATTGAGTTCTGCAGCGATTCCATTACCGCGCTGCTGGGCTATCAGCCTCATGAATTCACGCTGGAATTCCTTTTATCCCTTATACATCCGGACGATCTCCCCTATTTTATGGATTTTGAAGCCACCGTTACCCGGTTCTTTACACAGCTCCCCCCGGAAAAAGTACAGCGGTACAAGTCCCGGTACGACTACCGCCTGCGGAGAGCAGACGGCACTTACATACGGATATTACAGCAGATCGTAACCATTCAGAGCGATGAAGATGGCGCAGTGCTGCGCACATTCGTTGTTCATACCGATATTTCCCACCTTAAGACCGGGGGAAAAATGACCCTTTCTTTCATAGGGCTGGAAGGAGAACCCTCTTATTTCGATGTAAAGCCCATCGGGAAGTTCATTCCTTCCCGGGAAGTGCTGACCAGGCGGGAGAAGCAGATACTAGCCCTGCTGGTGCAGAACAAGCAGACCGCAGAAATTGCCGCTTTACTGCATATCAGCCCCGCGACCGTATCCACACACAGGAAGAACATGTTAAAAAAAACCAACACTCACTCCGTTCTGGAGCTGGCTGCGCTTGCCCTTGAGAAGGGATGGACGCCCTGATGGCGCCTTTGCCCGATTCCGGCCTACCCCGCCGCTGCCCAAAAATTTCCCGATTGCGTAAACATTTTTCCTTTTTTGATCAGGAAGCCCCCTGATCCCTCCCGACCTTTGCGGCACCATTTCAATAACACCGAGCTGACCAGCTTTCTGGCAGAACAGCCGTATAAATAAACTATGATGAAAAGATTTACGTATTTGCTCTTTTTGCTGATCGGGACGATCACCACCAGCCAGGCACAAAATCCAACAGGAACGATCAAAGGCACCATTACTACGAACGACGGCCAACCCGCTCCTTATGTGACCGTTCAGGTTAAAGACAAGAACCGCGGCGTGGTAACGGACGTTAAAGGAGAATACATCTTCCGCCGTATCCAGCCCGGCGAATATATTATCCAGGTTTCCCTCGTAGGGCATGAAACCTCGGAACAGCGCGTTACGGTAGCAGCGGGACAAACGGCCGATGTCAACATCAGCCTGAAGCTCTCTGATACCCAGTTGCAGGAGGTGATTATCATCGGCAGCCAGAACAAGTTCGGCAAAAAAGAAAGCGACCATATCGCACGTCTGCCGATCAAAAATCTGGAAAATCCGCAGGTATATAATACCGTGAGCAAGGAACTGATGAAAGAACAGGTGATCACCACCTTCGACGATGCCATCAAAAATGCTCCCGGCGTGAACAGGCTCTGGTCATCTACCGGCAGGCCCGGAGATGGCGCAGGATACTTCTCCATGCGCGGGTTCTCTGTACAGCCTTCCATGATCAATGGTATCGCCGGGCTCACCAACGGCTCCATCGATCCCGCCAATATCGAGAGGATCGAAACCATCAAAGGCCCCTCCGGCACCCTGTTCGGCAGCAGCCTGATCTCTTTCGGCGGATTGATCAACATCGTGACCAAAAAGCCGTACGACAACTTCGGCGGAGAGATCACCTACACCGGCGGCGGATTCGGACTGAACAGGATCACCGCAGACATCAATGCCCCGCTTAACCAGGACAAAACGGCCCTGCTCCGCGTGAATGGCGCTTACCATTATGAGAACAGCTTCCAGGATTTCGGGTTCCGCAAATCCTTCTTCCTGGCGCCAAGCCTTTCCTACCAGGTGAACGACCGCCTCTCTTTCAATATCAATACCGAATTCTATAACGGAGAAAATACCAACCCCCTCATGGTGTTCCTCAACCGCAGCCGCCAGCTGATCGCCAGAACACCTGATGAACTGGGTATCGACTTTAACCGCTCCTTCACCAGCAACGATATCACCAACAGAACACCGACCGTGAACGTATTCGGGCAGATGAACTATAAACTGTCTGACAAATGGACTTCACAAACCAATATTTCCCGCAGCAACCGCAAAAGCGATGGCTACTACTCCTACGTGATGTTCCTCGATGCAGGTGACGCCACTGTGGAAAAACCGAACGATACCCTGTTCAGCCGTTATGTCTACAAACAGCATTCCACTTCCGTGACCACAGACATCCAGCAGAACTTCATCGGTGACTTCCGCATCGGCAGCCTCCGCAACAGACTGGTATTTGGACTGGATTACCTGAGTATGGAGACCATCAACAACCACTCTCCTTACATGCTCTTCGATCTGGTGAATGCAGTGAACACAGCAGACCCACGCTACTCCCAGCTTAACCGCGATGCAGTGGACGCAAGACTCGCACAGCTGACCACCGGCCATACCAGGAACCGCACGCTGAACAACACTTACAGCGCCTATGCATCCAATGTGCTCAACATCACTGACGAGTTGATTGCCATGATGAGCGTAAGAGTAGACCATTTTGAAAGCAAAGGCACGGAAAACTATGTTACCGGCAAAACCGCAGGCGACTATAGCCAGACCGCCGTATCTCCCAAGTTCGGCCTCGTGTACCAGGTGGTAAAAGACAAAGTAAGCCTGTTTGCCAATTATATGAACGGCTTCCGCAACGTGGCTCCGCAGGTATTGCCGGATGTACTGGGCATTGACGGGAACATGAAACCGCAGCAAGCCAACCAGTTCGAGGGCGGTGTAAAACTCGATCTGCTGAACCATAAGCTGAACCTTACCGCCAGCTATTACGACCTCGCCGTCAACAATATGAGCCTGGCAATGTCTACCGTCATCGATGGAACAAACTACAACTATTCCGTGCAGGACGGCACACAGCGCAGCAAAGGCATCGAAATAGACCTGACGGCCAGTCCTGTTAACGGCCTGAACATCGTTGCCGGATACGGGTATAACGACAGCAAAATGGAAAAGGCCGACAAGAACGTGGAAGGCCTCCGCCCCACCACTGCCGGCCCCGAACACCTCGCTAACCTCTGGATCAGCTACACCGCAACCGGCGGCAAACTGCAGGGCCTCGGCGCAGGCTTCGGCGGCAACTACGCCAGCGAGAACCTGATCACCAATACCGTTGCCACCGGCATCTTCACCCTCCCCTCCTACACCATCCTCAACGCCTCCGTTTTCTACAGCGTAGGGGCTTACCGCCTCGCCGTGAAAGTGGACAACCTTGCCAATAAAGAATACTTCGGCGGATGGACGACCGTAGAAAAACAAATGCCCAGAAGACTTGCCGTTAGCGCAGGGTTTAAATTCTGATAAACTCCCCGCTTCCCGGATCGGTTAAATATTGCAGGACTGTATCGAAAGCGATACAGTCCTTTTTTATCCATGTCTGCCAACCCATCTTTTCCCATCCCGGCAGGCAGACCGGCTCCTGACATCCCCACCGCTCAACCCTGAAAACATTCGCTCAAACTATTTTATTCGTTTTTCTACGAAACATTCGTAATTTAGCCGGAAACCAAAAAGGCGCCATGTTACGAATTATATTCATCGTTGTAATATTGATGACCGGCCTGCATCAGGCAAAGGCTCAGCAGAAACAGGAGTTACGGGGAACAGTGGCGGATTCCGCCAGCAATGACCTCCTGGAAATGGCTACCGTTACCGCGCAGGACAGTAAAGACAGCAGCCTCATCACCTATACGCTGACCGACAAGAACGGCGCCTTCCGCCTGACCGGTTTGCCTGCAGACAAATCCATCCGCCTCCTCATATCCTACACCGGCTACGGTACCTATATCAAAGTATTGCCTCCCGGCAGCCCCGCCAACCTGGGGCGCATCACCCTCGCCACCGCCCCGCATGAGCTGAACACGGTTGTCGTTGAAGGCGACCGCCCACCGGTAACTATCCGGCAGGATACCATCGAATTCAATGCCGCCTCCTTCAAAACCCGGCCCAATGCTGTGGTGGAAGACCTCCTGAAGAAACTGCCGGGGGTGGACATTGACGAAGAAGGCAATATTACCGTCAACGGAAAAAAAGTCAGCCGCATACTGGTAGACGGAAGGGAGTTCTTCGCCAATGACCCCAAGCTCGCCACCAAAAACCTCCCCTCTGCTATCATCGACAAGGTGCAGGTAGTGGATACCAAAACAAAACAGGAAGCGAGGATGAATGTGCTGAAAGACGGGGAAGACAAGACGCTCAATCTCACGCTGAAGGCAGATAAAAAAAAGGGACTCTTCGGGAGGCTCTCTGCCGGAGGCGGCACAGATGAACGGTTTGAACTGAGCGGCATGGCTAACGCGTTCGATGGCGCCAGGCAACTGAGCATACTGGGATCATCCAACAACCTCAACAAGATCGGGTTCACCCAATCAGAGATGTTCAGTAGCATCAACACCAGGAACGGCATCGCCATAAGCGCCAGTTCAAATGGCTCCCTTGCCGTTAATGGCATCAACTTCGGCGGCACCGGCGAGGGCATACGCACCGCGTCCATGATCGGGTATAATTACAACGATAAGTGGAACAAAACGGATGTCAACAACAGCTATTTCTTCAACAATACCGATGCAAGGTTCCGGACGCTGAACAACCGGGAATACCTTAACGGGGATAGCCGCATGTTCACGAACAGCGACCGCAACGGCTATAGCAGAAATGCCAATCACCGGGTGAACTTCAACTTCGATATTGAGCTGGATTCCACGCTCCGGCTCACCCTGAACCCCGCTTACGACTATGCGAAAATGAGCAGCAATGCCTCCGGCAGCGAGATCACCAGTGATGAGAACGGGGCGTTGATCAATACCAACGAAACGGAAAACCGTGCGCTCAGCACGAATCATAACTTTTCCAACACCCTTGGTCTCACCAAACAACTGAAGAAAAAAGGCCGCAACATCGGCCTGCAGTTCTCCAACACCTACGGCACCTACGATGGCGATGCCTACAATCTCAGTGAACTGGAATATTACGAGAACGAGCAGCTCACCGAGGCCAGGCATGTCAACCAGCTGACCGTGGCGGATAATACCACCGAAAACTACCGCCTCAGCCTGTCCTACACCGAGCCATTGTCCGAAACCTGGAAACTGACGGCCGGATACGGTTTCAGCCACAACACCAATACTTCCAACCGCCAGACATTCAACTATGATTCCACCAGCAAAGGCTACACCATACCGGACGAGGCCTTTTCCAACAGGTTCCGCACCGTTAATACCAGCCAGACGCCCAACCTGGCGGTCGATTTCAACGGGAAAAAGATCCGTGCAAGCATCGGCGGCACGCTTTACCTGAATATGCTGGACAACTATTCATATACCACCAATGCCACGCTCAAACAATATCAGACCAATTTTGCGCCGAACTCCCGGATCAACTACAGGCTGAAAAACGGCGGTTCCTTCAACCTGAACTACAACGGATACATGCAACAGCCCTCGCTGGAGCAGCTGCAACCTGTGCCGGACAACACGAACCCGCTGAATGTGCGGATCGGTAATCCCGACCTGAAACCGGCGTTCACGCAGAATATACGCTTCGGGTACGACCGCTTCTCACCCACTGGCTTCGGGGTATTTTCCAGCATTGCTTTCAGCCCGATCCTCAACAGGTTCTCTACCGCCAGTTTTATCAACTCAAAAGGCGAAAGAACAACACAAACGATCAATGTGGATGGTACTTACAACGTCAGCATGAACTTCACCATCAGCAGCACAAAAAAAACAAAGGATATACAGTACAGGATCAGCGGCGGCGGCTTCATCAACGGAAGCAGGAATATCAGCTACAACAATACCGGCAATATCGCCGGCGATACCACCCTCTACCGGAATACTACGCTCAACTTCACTTACACCCCTTATGTATTGTACAATTATGCGTATAAGGAACTGCTGGACATCTCGGTGAGTTACCGGCCCTCCTACACAGATGCCCGGTACAAACCGGCCGGCAATATAACAGGCAGTTTTTTTACGCAACGCGCCACCCTGGGCAGCACCTTGTACTGGCCGGGTAATTTTTCCTGGGACAATGATGTGAACTATACCTACAACAGCCGCATCGCAGCGGGTTTCCAAAAGCATGTGGTGCTGTGGAACATGGGGCTGGCCTATGATTTCTTCAAGGATAAAAGTCTGCAGGCCAAAGTGTCCGCATTCGATCTGCTGCGGCAGAATACCAGTGTGCGCCGGATCGTAAATGAACTGTATATTGAAGATGTGCAGACGGATATTGTAGAACAGTATTTCATGCTGACGCTGACCTGGAATTTCTCGAAGTTCGGGGCAAAACCCAAAGGCAGCAACCGCAGGATAGACGGCGGGCGCAGCATGTTCATGTTCTAGCCGTTAAAGGTAACGTTCCCTGATCACCCGCTGATGATGCAGGGCATGGCCGATAATAATATACCCGAGGCTGAGCACGGTCACCGGTGTATTGCTCGCCATCCCCTTTCGCTGCATCTCTTCTTCGTTGAGAGAACGGAAAAGATGCTCGGAAGACAGTCGTACCATCTGGAATTCCTCGATCATATCCACCCAGTCGCGATGCTCCACCCTGGCTGCATCGGCAAACCCGTTCTCATCAAAACCCGCCAGCGGCGTATGGTCTTTCCGGGCAAAACGAAGGGCACGGTAAGCAAATACGCGCTCCGCATCCGTGATATGCTGCAATACCTGCCTGATCGTCCATTTGCCGGTGGCATAGGCATGGTTCTGCTTGTCCTCCGGTATGGCGTCCAGGAACTGCAGCGTAACCGCCGTCTGATTGGAAAAAGCGTCCAGTATGTCATTCTCCGGTACCATCGACACATAAGTGTGATAAAATTCCCCGTAATCCTGTGCTGAAGGTCTTGCCATATATGTATATTTTACAATGAAGATAAACAAGATCACTTATATTTAAGTAGCATACAACCTACAAACAACTGTATGAAAACCGATGAAGCATAAACACGTTAAAAAATACGCATTATGAAACAATTGCTTACTGCAGCCGCTTTGCTGCTAACCTCACACCTATCCTACGCGCAGGATGAACTTTCCGGCGCCTGGAAACTCAAAGGCGCCGGTGAGCCGCAAACCGTGCGCATCATTGAAGACGGCTACTTCATGCAAACCGTATTCGACCAGGCCGGGAAAAAGTTCATCAGCACACTGGGCGGCACGATTGACGCGGACCAGCAGGCACTGAAAGAAACGATCGAGTTCAACACCGCGGATAAAGACAACATCGGCACCACAAAGAACTGCACCTATGTGCTGAAGGAAAACAAACAGCTGGCCATCACCTGCGAGGGCAAAACCGAGCAATGGGAGCGTATCGATGATGGCAAGACGGACCTGGCCGGCACCTGGCGCATCACCGGCAGGGAAAACAACGGACAGATGACCACCATGCGCCCCGGAGCCCGCAAGACCCTGAAGATACTTTCCGGCACCCGCTTTCAATGGGCGGCGATCAACCCGGAAACCAAAGAGTTCTTCGGCACCGGCGGCGGTACCTACACCTTCGAGAACGGAAAATATACAGAGACCATCACTTTCTTTTCCCGGGACAATACCCGCGTGGGCATGAGCCTCTCCTTTGACGGCAAAGTGGACGGCAATAAATGGCACCACAGCGGCAAAAGCTCCAAAGGTGATCCCATCAGCGAAATATGGAGCAGGATCGAATAATGTATTATATTGCAGTCATAAATATATATAACTGGTAATATGATACGAAAATGCCTATTAATCAGCGCATTAAGTGTGCTAACTGCTCAAACGGCCTTTAGCCAGCGGAAAAAGAAATCCCGCAAACAACCTGAGCCCGTTGTTGTAACGCTGACGAACCAGCTGGATTCCATCAGCTACACCATCGGGAACGACCTTGGGGAAATGCTGAAAGGCCAGGGCCTGGATTCACTGAACCTGAAACTTTTATTCACCGCCATTGAAGATCATTACGCCGGCAAAACGCCGCTGATCTCGGCAGAACAGGGAAAAATGAGCGTAACACAATATTTGCAAAAGCTGAAAGCGGAAAAAGCGGAAAAGAACAAAGCGGCCGGACAGGAGTTCCTCGCGCAGAACAAAATCAAACCGGGCGTTGTAACGCTGCCCAGCGGCCTTCAGTACCAGGTCGTGCAGGAAGGCACCGGTCCCAAGCCCACTGCGCAGGACAGGGTGAAAGTGCATTATCGCGGCATGCTGATAGACAGCACTACTTTCGACAGCTCTATAGACCGCGGCGAACCATTGACCATCGGGGTATCCGGGGTGATCAAGGGATGGACCGAAGCGCTGCTGCTGATGCCCGTCGGCTCCAAATGGAAGTTGTTCATACCGTCTGAATTAGGCTATGGCGAACGCCAGGCCGGTGCAAAGATATCACCGAACAGTACGCTCATATTTGACGTGGAGCTGCTGGAGATCGTGACAGGTCAATAACCGCACAATATTAAAAAGGCGTATCAAAAGCAAGCTGATCAGGCCGGGCATCGCGCAAGCGGGCTCCTTCCGATCATTACTTTTGATACGCCTTTCTCTTTTAAAAGCCTCTTTCCTCAACATCTCTATTCATACCCCGGGTTCTGGTACGCCCGTTTCTGCGCGTCATCCATCGGCTGACCGTTCACCGTGGTCAGATCGATCTGCAACTGCGGAACGGGCCGCAGCTTGTGATGCGGTGCAAGTCCCGTTGCATCTTTGTTGAACAGCGTAGTGCGGTCGAACAATGTTTCCGTCCGCACCAGGTCTTCCCAACGGTACAGCTCCCCGCACAGCTCACGCGTTCTTTCATTCAGCATGAAATGAATAAAACGGTCTTCCGTAGACGTTACGGAAGGGGGATAATTTTCACTGGCCGCATTGGTCATGAATAACGCATTCGTGGCGGTCAGCTGCGGATACGTGCTGTTCTCATCGTCGTAAGCGCCCCCGTCGAACATCCAGTAATGCGGGTCTTTAGGCTCACCATCGCGGTATGCCGCGCGGCGCCTGATCTCGTTAACATAAAACAATGCCCTTACATAATCGCCTTTCCTGCCATACGCTTCCGCCGCAATAAGATATGTTTCACCGAGACGGGCCAGTATGCCGTTGCGCACACCGCGTTCCTCATTGAAATTGCTGGTCACCCTTACCGGGTCCATGAATTTATCGAGCGACAGGTATTTGTTGTTATTGAACCCTTCCAGCAAAGTGTTGCTGGCGTCCAGGTAATAACGGGCGAACACCAGGTAGCGATATTGCGCGCGTTGCGCCATGGTGAGCGGCGTTGCCGGGGTATTCATCACAAACAGCGCGGCAGTGTCGCCCAGCGCCACTTTGGGCTTTCCTACCAGCGAGGGGTCAGGAGCGTCCGCGGCGGTAAAAAGCGGCCGGTTGGCGGGGATGGTATTGGCGTAATAAGTTGTTCTGAAACTCTTGTAAAAACGGGAATCATTTCTGCGGTCAAAAAGATCCAGCGTATAGTCAGAAGGCGCAAGGCGGCGGAAGGGCCTGCCATTCCAGTTATCAGCCGTTCTGATCACACCGGGGATGCCGGCATCGTACTGCATGAGAAAATATTCATGCACCCGGTTCCCTGCGCCGGCGAGGTTCTGGTTGTCGCTGAACTGTGCGGCAAAGATCACTTCCTTGCTGTTATTGGCCGCCTGTATGTTGCCGATCTCTCCGGAAGGGATGCTGCTGGAGCCGTTGTAATTGTATGGCGGCTGGCCATCGGACCCTATGGGGGTGATGCTGGGCCTCGGGTGCCCCTTTACATATACCCCGTTCCAGAGATTCTTGTAATCCGTTTCCAGTACAAACACCCCGTCATTGATCACCTGCTCTGCGTAATAGGCCGCACTGTCCATATCCGTAGCTTTCTGGCCCCGCGCCTCTGTTACGGCGCTGCCGCGGGTGAGGTAGGTCTTGGCCAGGAAATGGTCCGCTGCGCCTTTGGTAGCCCTGCCTTCTGCCGCTTCAGTTGGTGAAAGCATATTGGAAGCGTTCCTGAGATCGGAGATGATCACCTCATAGATCTGCGGCACCGGAGCCCGTGCAAAATCTGTACGCACCCCGCTGCTGGATTGCAATACCAGCGGCACCCCGCCGAACTGCTGCACCAGCTGGAAATAGTACAGGCCTCTCAGGAAGTACAACTCACCCATGCGCTGGTTCCGCTGGGCTTCGGTGCCCAGCAGGGAGGATGCCGGATTGCTGTATGCCGCTATCCGCTCCAGGCCAAGATTGCATCGGTTAATACCGTTATAGTTATTCGTCCACATCCCGTTCAGAAAACCTGTAGAGGAATTCAGACCGGCATCGTAGGTATTCAGATAACTGTGATTGAACTGGTCGCCCAGAATGAATTCATCCACCCCGAAATTATGAAGCGCATAACTCTGTTCGTTCTCAAACTTCCATTTAACGGGTGCGTAGGCAGACCGTACCAAGTCTTCCAGCCCCTGATCCGTATTGTAATGGTCATACGTCAGGGTGCTCACCAGGTCTTCTTCAATGAATTTTTTGCAGGATGTACTGTAAATCACCACCAGGCTTGCTGTTAACAGTAGAATATACTTTTGCATGATAGAATGATTTTAATGATTATAATCCCAGGCGTACACCAAAAACAAAGCTCCTGTAGCTATAGGAAGAAGGGCCCGGCGCTGTTGTATTGGTAGGGTAAGAAGACACGTAATTGCTGCCTGTCTCAGGATCGAAGCCTTTGAATTTACTGAACAGGAAAGGGTTTAACGCGTTCGCATACACGCTCAGGCTGTTGACCCGCAATTTGCTCAGCAGGTCCGGGGCAAATCTGTAGGAAAGCGAGATGCTCCTGATCCTCGCAAACGTCCCGTCCCGGAAACCTGCTGCCTGCCAGTACTGGTAGATATCGATGGTGCGGTTAGGATGCGGTTGCTCGTTGGAAGGATTTTCCGGCGTCCAGTAATTGACGTAGTTGGATTGATAGCGGCCGTTGAGGCTCGGGCGGATATCCCGGATCAGCGAGCCTTTGCGGATATACAGGTACACGCTCAGCTCGAAGCCTTTATACGCCCATGTGCTGTTAATACTGCCGGTCCATTCCGCATTGGGATAACCGAGTATCACCTTGTCCGCATCATTGATCAGCGTATCGCCATTGGCATCGGTCACCCGTACCCTGCCGGGCCGGAAATTGATGCTGTTCCTGTTACCGGGGATCTGCCAGTAATGGTCCAGTATCCCTCCCCGCACCGTATCGCCATACTGATAGATACCCTCAAACTTCCAGTCGTAATACGTTTGAATAGGATGCCCTACGAACCACTGGTTGCCGAGGTTATCGTTATCCGTGCCATCCAGCGTCACGATCGCTTCCCGGTTGCGGGAGAAGATGAAATCGGTCGTCCACCTGAACCCGTCCGCATTATTGACGTTCACGGTAGACAGGCTGATCTCGATCCCGCGATTGCGCACACGCCCGAGATTCACCAGTACAGAGGTATATCCTGAAGCGGCGGGAATGGACTGGTTCTGCAGCTGATTGGTGGTATTGGCTTCGTACACATCCACGGTTCCCCGTATCCTGTTCTTCAGTATGCTGAAGTCCAGCGCAATATTGCTCGTGGCCGTTCTTTCCCAGGTGAGGTCAGGCAGCGGCAGCGTGGCGGGGGCATATCCCTGGGCTGCGGCGGTGCCGAAATTATAGATGCTGCGGCTCAGTGTGCCCCTGGTGAGATAGGCATCAATGGAAGAGCTGCCCACCGCGCCATAACCGGCGCGCAGTTTCAGGTCGTCGATAAAGGGAACACTTTTCATAAAGCCCTCCTGGCTCACCCGCCAGGCAACAGCAGCGGAAGGGAACCATTCCCCTTTGCTGCCCGTGGAAAGCACGGAAGAGTTATCATTACGCTGGCTGAGCGTCAGGATGTATTTGTCTTTGTAAGCATAGTTGACCCTGCCCATGAACGACAGCAGCTGCGTTTGCGAGAATGAGCCGTCACCCGTGACCGTGGCCAGTGAATTATTCTGCAGGGAATACCATTTCTGGCTTTCATAGATCAGGTTCTCCGCGCGCATGGTGTTCTGCTCGAAGCGCGTTTTCTGCATTTCGTGCAGGAGCGTAACGGAGAGGGAATGATCTTTGCCAAAGGTTTTGTTATAACTCAGAATATTATCCAGCACCCAGTTAAAGCCCAGCCGGCTCGCGTAACTGGCATTGGCCGGATTGCCCTGGCGGACGGAGGATACCGCGCCGTTGAATGTGCCCTGCCTTACATTGGTCATATCCGCGCCGAATGCTGCGCGGTATTTCAATCCTTTCAGCAATTCCACTTCCCCGAAAACATTTGCCAGCAGCCTGTTGATGCGCAGCTCATTGAATACGGTGTTCGGGTCGTTCAGCGGGTTCACGATATTGGCGTCTTCGCCGGGATAGAAGATAAGGTTGCCGTTTTCGTCATACGGCAGTGCCAGCGGTATCTGGTAAATGGAACCGGTGTACACGCTGGGACCAAGGTTCTGTATAGCGGAGGAGTAAGTAATGCCACCACCCACGTTGATCCTTTCATTGAATTTGAAATCCGTATTCTGGTTGAATGTGAATCTCGTATAGTCCTGACCGTACTCTATGCCTTTCTGAGAAAAGTATGCGCCGGAAAATGAGGCCCGGAATCTTTCCGTTCCGCCGGATACCTGTATCTGGTGGTTGTGGGTGAGACCATTCCGGAGGGCTTCATTCTGCCAGTCGAACGACCGTACTTTGGAAGGATCATAGATCGCCAGGCTGTCCAGCACGGCGAGGCCGAGGTTTGCCATGAGCGTTCTTTCCCCTGTGGTGGAGGCTCTTTTGCGGGCGTTGAAAATGCCATTCGCAGGGTCCAGCTGCGCCCAGTCATACCCCATGGCCACGGAGTTCCAGACGTTCTCATCCTGTCTGAATAAAGCGTAATCGGAAGCCGGATCAGGGAAATAAAAAGTGGCGCCGCCATTCGCCAGCGCGGGATCATAAGATCCATTGGCAAAGTAGGCCTGGCGTCTCATATCGGCAAACTGTGCGCCGTTGAGGGATTCGATCGGCTGCAATATCTTGTCCACCGACATGCTGCCGCTGTATTGTACGGAGAGCCTGCCTACCTTCCCTTTCTTGGTCGTGATCTGGATCACGCCGTTCGCGCCGCGGGAACCGTAAATGGCGGTGGCCGATGCGTCTTTCAATACGTCGATGGATTCGATGTCCAGCGGGTTGATGTCATCAATGCTGTAAGTGATGGGAATACCGTCCACCACGTACAACGGTTCATTCCGGCCATTGTCCAGCGTTGCCGAGAAGTTATTGTTGGCGCTCGGTGTCAGCGAACGGTTCCCCCTCACCCGGATGCGCGCGCCGGAGCCTGGGCGAAAGGAGGTGTTGGTCGCTTCGATACCGGGTATCCTCCCCTGCAATGCCTGGGAAACATTGGTAGTAGGCACCTGCTCTATCTGCTTCGCATCCATGGAAGCAATGGAACCGGTTACATCCCCTCTTCTGCGGGTGCCATAACCGACCACCACCACGCTTTCGAGCGATTGCTGGTCCCGCTGCATGGATACATTGATCGTTGTGCGGTTATTCACTGCCACTTCCTGCGGCTGATAACCGATGTAGGTAAAAAGTAATGTTACGTCCCCCCTGTCTACCGCAATAGAAAAAGTACCGTCTTCAGCAGTCACCGCATTGAACCGTGTACCCTTTGCCTGAATGGATACACCGGGTAGGCCGACTTTACTTTCATCCTGTACTTTCCCCCTGATAGTGATGCCCGGGGATTGAGCTTGGGCCTGGATCAAACAGGGTAAAACAAAACATACAATCAGCATAATTTTTTTCATAACCGTGGGCTTTTAGGGTATTTGCTAAAATCGTACGGCGGGAAAGTTATCAAAGTAATTATGCCTGATCGTCCTGTTCCATCCTGCCCGGATGAAAAAAAAGCATCCAATCACTTAAAAACCAATTCGTTATTAAGTGTACAAATGAGAATTATTTACAGAAAGGAATCCGGGGTCAATCCGGGGTGTTGTTATCTGCGGTATCCTAACGTGGAATCCGCTATCAGTTTAAAGTCTGCCAGTACCATGGCCGTTACTGCCTCCAATACCACAGGCACCCGCAAGGCGATACAAAGGTCATGTCGACCTTTAACGGAGAACGTCTCCACCTCACCGCTGGCGATGTTAAGGGTCTGCTGTTCCTTCGGCGTACTGGATGTTGGTTTCACTGCAACGCGGAACACGAGCGGGTTTCCGTTGGTGATACCGCCTACTACGCCACCGGCGTTATTGGTGGCGGTTTTTCCATTGGTATCGATGATGGCGTCGTTGTGCTCAAGGCCTTTCATTTTTGCAGCGGCGAAACCGGCGCCGAACTCAACGCCTTTGATGGCGGGAATGGCAAAAACGGCATGCGCGATATTGGACTCGATCGAATCGAAGAAAGGTTCGCCCCAGCCGATGGGCAATCCATCCACGGTACATTCCACGATGCCGCCTACGGAGTCTTTGGCAGCGATGGCGGCTTCCAGTCCTTTTTCAGGGTCAGGCAGGCCACCTACTTCTTTCAATACGGCTTTCACCTGTATGCTGTCGCCCAGTATTTTCTTGGCGATGACGCCTGCGGCAACGAGGTTAAGTGTGAGCCTGCCGCTGAAATGACCGCCGCCACGGTAATCTTCAAAACCGCCGAATTTCTTCGAAGCTACAAAGTCAGCATGACCGGGGCGGGGAAACTCCCGCAGCTTGGCATAATCGGCGCTGCGGGTATTATTGTTTTCGAACAGGATGGTTACCGGCGCGCCGGTGGTGTGATCGTTGAACACACCTGATTTCAGGAACGGCAGGTCGTCTTCCTTCCGGGGCGTGGTGCCTTTTGCACCGGCTTTGCGGCGCTCCAGGTCAGGCAGAAAATCTTCCTGCTTCAACGGTATGCCGTATGGCACGCCATCAATATTTACGCCCACGCTTTCGCCGTGCGATTCCCCAAAAACGTTTACCCTGAATATTCTGCCAAAACTGTTCATGATGTTACTTTATGCTTTCCTGTTTGATAATTATGCCGTCACTTCTTCTTTTTCAATTACGCCACCCAAAGCAACGAGGTGATCGTAAAACTCCGGGTAGGATTTATTGATCGCTTCCGCATTCCCGATAGTCACCGCTCCGTCCGCTGTCAGCGCTGCTACGGCGCAGGCCATAGCAATACGGTGGTCATTATGCGAATGTACAACCGCTCCTTTGATGCCGGTGCCGCCATGTACCAGCATGACATCGCCTTCCAGGTCTATACGGATGCCCATCTTGCCAAACTCCTCCTGGAGCGTCAGGCCGCGGTCGCTTTCCTTATGCGCCAGGCGGCTTACGCCCTTGATCCTGGTGATGCCTTTGCAATTGGCTGCCAGCGCTACCAGCGGCGGGAACAGGTCCGGGCAGTCGGTCGCATCCATTTCAAAGGCCTTCAATGCTTTCTTCACCACGATCATCGTAAACACACCGGGCAGTATTTCAGCGCCTGCTTTTTCCAGGGCTTCCATAATGGCTTTATCGGATTGCGCGGATAAGGTATTCAGATGATGTACTTCCGCTTTACCGGCTACTGCTGCCGCAACGAGCAGGAATGCCGCGCCGCTCCAATCGCCTTCCACGGTGTATTCACCAGCTTTGTATTCCTGCTTTTTATCGAAATGGAACACTTCAAAATTCTCCTGTCTCACCTTCACCCCGAAATGCGCCATGATCTGCAAGGTCAGTTCGATGTAAGGTTTACTTTTGAGGTCCGTTACCCTGATCTGCGCTTTATCCGCTACAGATCCGAAGGCCATGAGCAGGCCGGTGAGGAACTGGGAGGACAGGGAACCGTCTATCGTGATATCCTTTGCCTGCAGCGGACCGTGGATCTCCAGGGGCAATTTGCCGTCCTGGCTCCTGATCTTTACGCCCAGTTCCGGCAGCACCTCTTCGAAGAAATGCATGGGGCGGGTAACGAGACTACCGTGACCGTTAATGGTGATCTGCTGCTCAGCCAGTGCGGCAATGGGTGTGAACATGCGAATGCCGAGGCCGGACTCGCCGCAGTTGATCTCATCGTAGAACGGCTGAACACCATTGCTCGTGATCTCGATATCCTCATTCACCCGCTTTACCATTGCGCCGAGGTTTTCCGCGACTTCCAGCGCGGCCAGGCAATCGTTGCTCAGGCCGGGATTATGAATAGTGGTCCTTCCCTTTGCCAGCAAAGCCGCCGCTACTGCCCGTTGCATCGCGCTTTTGGAGGGATTGGCGGTAACGGAGCCGCTGATGGTTGCGGGTGATACAATAACTTTCATCTGTTCTTAATTGACTTTTTAGCAGTCAGATGGAACGGTGTTTCATCTGTTCTTATTTGATTTTTCAGCGGTGATACTATAATTCCTGCAAGATCTGCTTCAGGTCCTCTATCAGGATCGGGTGCGTGACCGCTTTACCGATCGCATCCAGCAGCACAAAATGAATATGGTCCTTCTCGCGCTTTTTGTCCAGTTTGAAAATGTTGAACACCGCAGCTTTATCCGAGGTCATGGTTACCGGCAGGCGGTAATCATTGATCAGCCGGATCAAACGGTTGGTTTGTTCCGATGGCAGATTGTTTATTTTTTCGGAGATCTTAGCAGCTGCCACCATCCCGATCGCCACCGCTTGTCCGTGTGCGATGCCCTCCAGTTTTTCCACGGCATGCCCGAGTGTATGACCAAAATTCAGCCAGCGCCGTATGCCGTTCTCGAATTCATCTTCCAGTACAAACTTCGTTTTAATGTCTACCGACCTTTCCACCAGGTATTGCAATACGTCTACATCCTGCGCCAGCGCCTTATCCTTATTGGCTTCCAGGTACGCGAACAGCTCCGCATCATCAATGCAGGCATATTTGATGATCTCTGCAAACCCGTTGCACCATTCGTCTTCGGGCATGGTCAGCGGGAGTTTGTAGTCAAAGAGAATGAACTCCGGCTGATGAATGGTACCGAGCAGGTTCTTGTGCATACCGTAGCTGACGCCATTCTTCCCGCCGATGGATGCGTCTACCTGCGCCAGCAATGTGGTGGGCACAAAGGCAAACGGGATGCCGCGCATATAGATGCAGGCGGCAAAGCCGGTAATATCCGTGAGCATACCGCCGCCGATACCGATCAGTGTTGTTTTGCGGTCTGCTTCCAGTTCCACAAGCCCGGTCATGATCTGCCCGATCACGTCCATATTCTTGTTCTCTTCCCCATCCGGCACTACCAGCTTTTTCCAGCCGGAGAACAGGTCTGCATAATACCGGTCCACATTCTCATCCATAATGAGGATGCTGCGGTCTTTCTGTACATAGCTGCCCAGGTTCTCCAGGCTTTCGCCGAGGTAGTAGGTTGTTGACTGATGTTTAAAACGATGTGTTTGCGTGGTCATAAATTTCTGAAAGGGGCCTGATAATTAGTCGTTCATCACTTTGTTCTGACGGTTGATGGATTCCAGGTGCACCGCATCAAAATATTTGGTGATGAAATCCTTGGTGAGGCCGAGTTTTTCACCGGCTTTTACACCACGGTCCAGTATTTCGTTCCAGCGGTTGGTCTGCAGGATGGTGATGTTATTCTCTTTTTTATATTGACCGATCTTCTCTGCGATCTTCATGCGGTTGCCCAGCAGTTGCAGTATCTCGTCATCAATACCGTTGATCTGGTTGCGGAGTTTCTCCAGGGCGGTATTGAATTCGCGCTGGTCTGTGCGTTCATGCCTCCAGATGATGTTATCCAGCATTTCGCCGAATTTTTCCGGAGTGATCTGCTGTTTGGCATCGCTCCATGCATTGTCCGGGTCCACATGCGTTTCCAGCATGAGGCCATCGTAATCGAGGTCTATCGCTTCCTGGGCAACAGCCTGCAGAATGTCGCGGCGGCCGCTGATGTGGCTGGGATCGCAGATCATCGGCAATTCCGGGTGACGGCGTTTCAGCTCGATGGCGAGATGCCACATGGGAGCGTTACGGTATTCCGTGTTGCCATAGCTGGAGAAGCCGCGGTGAATGAGGCCTACGTTATCGATACCGGATTTCTGGATACGCTCCACCGCACCGATCCACAGTTCCAGGTCAGGGTTGATGGGATTCTTGATGAGCACGGGAATCTTCACGCCTTTCAGCGCATCCGCCACATCCTGTACAGAGAAGGGGTTCACGGTGGTACGGGCGCCTATCCAGAGGATATCCACGCCGAAATGCAGCGCAGCTTCCACCTGTTTGCCGGTAGCCACTTCCACGGTAGTAGGCATGCCGGTCAGCTCTTTGGCTTTCTGCAGCCAGGGCAAGCCTTTAGCGCCGATGCCTTCGAATGAGCCGGGGCGGGTACGGGGTTTCCAGATACCGGCACGGAGTACGTCCACTTTGCCCGTTTTGGCAAGGGCCAGCGCAGTGGCCAATACCTGCTCTTCCGTTTCAGCACTGCAGGGCCCGGAGATGATCAGCGGCTTTTTGTCTGAAGCCGGATCGGCGAATTTCGTTTTTGCTAAGATCTGTTCCATTGTTATTATGATATGTTAAGTTAAAGAATTGATTCCTATTTGAGTATTTTCCTGATCTTGTTGCTTTTCTGGATGAGTTTGTAAAAAGCGTCGTAATCTTCCTGCTCCAGCAGGTCCCGCATCTGCTGCAACTGGTGGATATGCTCGTCCAGTACGTCCAGCACATTGCTGCGGTTATGCCTGAAGATCGGCACCCACATGTCCGGCGAGCTTTTGGCGAGCCTTACGGTAGATTCAAAACCACCGCTGGCCAGCTCGAATATCCGGCCCTGCTCCTTTTCCTTCTCCAGTACGGTCAACGCCAGGGCAAAAGAGGTGATGTGCGAAATGTGCGATACATAGGCCGTATGCAGGTCATGTTCTTCAGCGTTCATGTACACGAGGCGCATGCTGAGCTTCTCTACCAACGATTCTATCAGTTCCAGGGCGTCCTCGTCGCTGTTCTTCACATCGCAGAGCACCATGGTCTTCTGTACAAAAAGGTTCCTGACGGCAGCTTCCGGCCCTGAATACTCCGTGCCGGCCATCGGGTGGGCCGCCACGAACCGGCCGCGCTTTGGATGACCGGCAACGAGTTGCAATAATTTTTCCTTGGTGGAACCTACATCCATGATCACATGATGCGGCATTACTTTGTCCAGGATGGAAGGCATGGCCTTCAGCATGGCATCCACAGGGATGGCCAGTATGATCAGCTGGCTGCGCTGAAGGGCATCTTCCAGCGCAGAGCTTTCGTCTATGATCTTCAGTTCCTGTGCTTTGGCCAGGTTGTCCCGGTTGTTATCCACGCCGATGATCCAGTTTGCCACACCTTTTTCCTTCAGGCTGATGGCGAGTGAACCGCCTATGAGTCCTACACCTACTACTGTTGCTATCATATTTTCACGGTTTGGGATTGACGTATTCTGCCGATGGCTTCTGCAAAGACCTTTTCATCCCGGCAGAGGCTCACCCTGATATATCCGTTGCCGTTGGCGCCGAAAATACCGCCCGGGGTGATGAACACACGGGATTGCTGCAGTACCTCATCGCTCACGGCAAAGCCGTCCGCGTATCCCGCGGGTATCTTTGCCCATACGAACATGCCTGTTTGCGCCCGGTCATACGTACAACCCAGCAGGTCCAGCAGTTCAAATACCTTTTCCCGGCGCGCGCGGTAGATCCCGTTCAGCTCCGCATACCATTCCGGCCCCAGCTCCAGAGCAGCCACAGCCGCCATCTGTACGGGCTGGAACATACCGGAATCCATATTGCTTTTGAAACGCAGCACTTCATTGAGGAATGCGGCCTTGCCCACGAGCATGCCTACACGCCAGCCTGCCATGTTGCTGCTTTTGCTGAGGGAATTCAGTTCCAGCGCAACATCCATCGCACCGGGCGTAGCCATAAGACTGGTCGGCTGATCGTTCAGGATGAAGCTGTAAGGGTTATCGTGACAGAGGATGATGTGATGTTTTTGAGCGAAGGCTACCAGGGCTTCAAAAACAGCCTTCCTGGCGGGAGTGCCGGTGGGCATATGCGGGTAATTCACCCACATGAGCCTCACCCTGCTCAGGTCCTGCTGCTCCAGCGCCGCAAGATCAGGCTGCCAGCCGTTCTCTTCCCGGAGGGAATAGGTCACCGGGGTGGCGCCGCTCAATTGCACAGCAGAGCGGTAGGTGGGATAGCCGGGATCGGGTATCAGCGCTTCATCCCCTTCCTGCAGGTAAGTCATGCAGATGTGCATAATGCCTTCCTTGGAACCGATCAGCGGCAATACTTCTGTATCCGGGTTGAGCGGAACATCGTAGTACCTTTTGTACCAGGCGGCGATAGCCTGCCGCAGGGCGGGAATGCCTTTGTAACCCTGGTAAGCATGGGTGCCCGGTTTGGCCGCATGCTCATTCAGTGCGGCGATCACGGCGGGATGCGGCGGAAGATCAGGGCTTCCGATACCGAGATTGATCACATTGGCGCCCGCTTTGTTCATATCGTCTATCTCGCGGAGCTTCCGTGAAAAGTAGTATTCTTCGGTGTGTTGCAATCTTTTGGCTACCTGTGGTTCCATATCATGAATGCGTTTTGCCTTTTTTATAGATGCCTAATACGGTAAGATGCTCGGTCAGCGGGGAGATCTTTGACAATCCTTTATTGAAATGCTGCAGGGATTCAAATTCCATATCCGCATGAAAATAGTAATGCCATTCCTTCGCCGGGATGGGGAAACTCTGGATCTTGCTGAGGTTGATGCCTTCTGAAGCCATTTTGGTCAGCACTTTGGCCAGGCTCCCGCTTTCGTTGGAGGTCTGGAAATACACGGATGACTTGTTGGCATCTTCAGGAGGTTCTACCCCATTCTTTGCGATGGCCAGGAAACGGGTATAGTTGTTCTTGGCGGTGTGAATATTGGGGGCAATGATATCCAGCTCGAATATCTCTGCGGCCAGCTTGCCGGCGATGGCGGCGGTGGACTTCAATTTTTTCTGGCGTACATGCCGGGCGCTGAGGGCCGTATCTTCGGTTTCCACCAATTTGATCTGGGGATGCTCCTCCAGGAAGTCCATACACTGGAGCAGTGCCATGGGATGGGAATGCACTTCGCGGATATCCTCGATGGTCTGTCCCGGTAAAACCATCAGATGCTGATTGATCTGCAGATAGACTTCCCCGGTAATGTGAAGCCCCGAGTTTTTCAGCAGGCTGTAGTTGGGCAGGATGCTGCCGGCAATAGAGTTCTCTATGGCCATCAGCCCCGCATCCACTCCTTCGCCCTGTTTTACTTTGCGGACCAGTTCCGAGAAAGAAGCGCAGGCTTCAATGGAGATCTGTTTCCCGAAATAATTGCGGGCGGCTACCTGGTGAAAACTTCCTTCAAAACCCTGAATTGCGATGTGCATATGATTGTGTTCGTAATTGAAATGAAAAAGGGCCCCGTGAGCCGGGACCCTTCATTGTAAGTTCAAGATAAACGCTTGTTACAAAGGAGCCCCTGCTTCTTCCCGGTAAAAGAAAAAGTAAAAAAAATACAGGCTGAAGCTCTTTTGTGACATATCGTTCGTTTATCAGATTTCATTTTAAATAGAAAGGCCCCCTTTTGCAGGAGGCCCTTTTGTTAGTTATATTTTTTAGCGTTACTAGCAAACGAACCTCCTATTCCTGATACCAGAAAAAGTAAAAACCGTAAAAGTATCCAAAGGTCCGTTGTTGCATCGCGTGTTAGCTTGTTTGACAACACAAAAATAAAGCAGGGTACTAATTATTCAAACAGGGGAAGAAAAATATTAAATTCATCTAACAAAAGACGTAAATACATAGATATTTTCTAAAAACAATAGGTGTTACAAACGATCCGCATATCAAAATGCGTTATTGAATGCTATAGCAAGTAAATTTCATACGTTCACAGGGCATAAAAAAAGCCACTGCCTGGTGAGACAGTGGCCCGGATATTATATCCTGATTATTGTTTGCTTGCCGTAATATTATTGGGCAGCAGCAACAGAATCAACCGGAGCGGCAACGGAATCAACCGGAGCGGCAACGGAATCAACCGGAGCTGTTTCAGGAACTGCACTGTTGATAGAAGTATCCATGCCGGTAGAATCACCTTCAGAAGTTGTTCCGCCAGAGTTACAAGCTGCTACGAGCAGGCCCAGGGCCAGTGCTAAGAAACCAAATTTTTTCATCGTAATACGTTTTAAGGTTTTTTTGAAATGAGATTTATACTTTATTCCGGAAACAGGTAAAAGGTAACCCGCCATCGGGGAAAAATTTTTTTTTGGTACTTTGGGTTACTAATCGGGCATTAATCGTATTAATAAGTGAATAATCTTTTGCACATAGAACGGGATCAGGAATTACTGCAGGGACTTGCCATCGATGATGACAAATCATTGAAAGCCATCTATTTGGAGAATTTTCCAATGATCGCCAGGATGGTACAACAGCATAACGGATCGGAGGATGACGCCAAAGACGTTTTCCAGGAAGCGATGATCATATTATATGAAAAGGTGCAGGAGGGGGATTTTGTACTGTCATCCCGGCTGAAAACATTCCTTTATGCTGTTTGCCGCCGGTTGTGGATGAAAAAACTGCAGGGCGCTTACCGCGAGGGGCCGCTTGCAGCAGAAACGGAGGACAGCATTCCGGTGGAGGATACCCTGGAAGCCCATGCGGAAAAGGACCTGCAGTTCAGGAAAATGGAGGAATCCATGGGAAAGATCGGGGAACCCTGTAAAACGATACTGGAAGATTACTATATACACCGGAAAAGCATGCAGGAGATCGCGGAAAGGTTCGGTTACACCAATGCGGAAAACGCCAAGAACCAGAAGTACAAATGCCTGATGCGGTTAAAAAAATTATTCTTTGCTCAACAATAAATCAGCCCGGAGGCTTACGTGATGAATGACTTATTATTAATACAGGAAATAGAGCGCTACCTGGAAGGTGAAATGAGCGTTCCCGAAAGGGAAGCTTTTGAAGCCCTCCGGCAAAGCGACCCTGCCATTGACCGCCAGGTGAAGGAGCAGCAACAGCTGCAACAGCAACTGCGGGCAACAGGGCAACGCCGTCAGCTGCTCAGCCGCATGAATGCGATCCATGCCGACATGGGAACGCCTGTGGCCACTGCGGTTCCTGAACCGGATCCCGCACCCGTTATCAGGCTGCGCAGCAGGCGCACCTGGCTTAACCTGGCCGCGGCGGCCTGCATTGCCCTGGTGACTTCCCTGTCCACCATCGCCATCATGCAGAAAGCTTCTAAAAAGGCCACCACCGCGCAGTATGAGGACGTACGCAGGGTGCTGAACAACATTCAGCGCTCCCAGAATGCACTGATCCACAACATCAATTCCGGAAAAAAAGCACCGGTGAACCCCGGCACTTACGGCGGTACCTGCTTTGCCATCTCCCGGAACGGCTATATGGTCACCAATTATCATGTGGTGGCGGGAGCGGACTCCATTTATATCCAGAATAATAAGGGTGAAGCCTTCAAAGCGGTCAGCGTTTTCGAAGACGTATCCAGCGATCTGGCCGTATTGCGCATTGCCGATTCCACTTTCCATTCACCGGCCCTGCCCTACTCCCTGAAGCTGTCCCCTGTACGCCCCGGCGAAGAGGTGTTCAGTATGGGTTTCCCGCGGGACGAGATCGTGTATGGCAAGGGATATATCAGCGCCCAGACCGGTTTTAACGGCGATACCCTGGCCTACCAGGTATCCATCCCCGTTAACCCGGGCAACAGCGGCGCCCCGCTGCTGGATGCCCACGGCGGAGTGATCGGCATCATCACCGGTAAACAATCTACTTCAGACGGCATCGCCTTCGCGGTGAAATCAGGCCATCTCAAACGCCTGCTGGATGAACTGCCGAAAGACCAGTTCTCCCGCAAAGACCTGAAACCCTACAGCCAGCTTGCCGGTGTTAACCGGGTAGAACAGCTGAAAAGGCTGGAAGAGTTTGTGTACATGGTGAAGGTGTATAACTGAGGAGTTAAAAATGAAAAATAAACGAAAGCGGCTGGAGTGATCCGGCCGCTTTCGTTTTCAGGCTACCTGCAGAGCGGCAGCCATCTGATTATTCCCGAACGGCACCGCATACGCGGTCTTCATTGCCGTATTTTAATATTCCCTCCAGGGCACCATTTCCCACTATACCGTAAATTATTGGTAAAATGCCTAATCCTCCGGCTTCAGGGTCGCACTCGGATCTTTCCGCCATAACTGCGCCCTTTCCGATATCCAGTAGATCAGCGTTTCATTATTCATTTGCCGCAGCATATCGTACGGTGGCTGGTATTTGTTCATGAATTGCAGCAGGGAATCACCGGTTAAGCCGGTTACGCGCTGTACAAAGGTCTTGGAATACCGGTAGTCGATATACGACTGCATTTCATGCCTGGCATAAAGCTCCTTGAACTTGCGGAGGTCTTTTTGCCTGCGGGAATAACGGGTAAACGGACTGAACGTCAGCCCGAAACCGCCCTGGGACCTTTTATCCGTATCTACCAGTGTTCTGTTCTTTGTTTCCAGGAAGGGGCGGTACTCCTCATATCGCCGTATGGAATCCAGCTGGTAGGGGTTCCACTTTTCGGACACCTCCACGCTGGGCAGGAAACGCTCCTGCAGTTCCAGCCGGATGTCGTGCGTTTCCACTCCAGCGGAATTGGCGACCACAAAGGTCTGCGGCATATAGCCGATAAAGGACACAAGGATCGTGTCGCCCTGATTGGCGGTGATGCGGTAATAACCGCCATTGTCCGTAAATACGCGGTAATTCGTTTGCTTGTTCCGCACAGTGGCGGGGTATAATACCAGTTGCCGGTCTGTATCGGTAACCTGACCGCGGACGGTCACGGGAAGTGTCTGGGCCTGGGCTTCAGAACGTAAGCCTCCTGCCAGCAGGCAAAGGAAGGCGATGGCTGGGAACGGTCTACAGGATCTCATATAACTATTATCAACAATTATGCGCCAAAATAGTTAAGCAGCGCTGCTTAGTTGCGCTCCCGCCTGTTAAATGTTTCCCAAAATACCGTTAACCGGAGCGCAGCTTGCCTTGCCTCCGGCCAACGGTTTTTGATACTTTTTTACAAGGAACGGATAAGGGAGATCACTTCATCCCTTGTTTTACCGAGCTTGATCTGGATCTGCCCGATCAGGCGATCATCCTTCCCCTGTTCATAAAACAGGTCGGTATCGGACAGATCGGCGAACATCGCTCTCAGCTTCTCTTTGATCTCATTCCACCGGCCCTTGATCATCAGAATGTCCATAATCAAAAGGTTTTAAATAAATAAAAAAGGGGTCTGATGTAATAAAACCAAAGTTTGTGCCAAACAACCACAAAATGGGGTGAAATTGCTACTATCGGGCCGGAACCCGGCCTGCCGCAATATCCCGCTGCACCCGGATGGTGGTGGTAAACCGCCTGCTTTGCCCCGCTCCCAACTTCACCAGGCCGATGCCATTATTGAAAGCATCCGGCGCGCCGGTAAGGTTCTCGATAGCAATGCTGCGGCGATGCGGCGGGGTGTATATCTGCAACACCGGGTAATGTTCATCAGGGTAAAATTCAATGCTGACCCCTTTCTGCGGATCGCGAAGGGTGCATAGCGGCGAGGGCTGCGTAAAATCCAGCAGGAAAGAATTGTCCAGCTCCACACCCGCGAGACTTTTGGGCTGCACAAAGTTATCATAAGGCAACAGTTTCCCGGTAGGGATCAACCGCTCATCGAACTCCACGATCTCCCGGGAAAAGAACTGCAGCTCCAGCTGGTCTACCGGTGTGCCGGTGCTGAAATACGGATGCCATCCGTCCATCAGGGGCATGGAGCGATCACTTTGATTGATGATCGTGGTGATCACTTCCAGCATACCGCCCGGCAGCAGGCGATATTGCACATTACAGGTATAGGAAAATGGATAACCGGGATCGGTGCCTTTGTACTGATGCACCAGGGTAATGCCGGCTTCCGCTTCATCCGCCGATTCCTGCGCGGTTTCAAATGCCATATCGTATAACAGGCCGTGAATGGGTGATTTGGCAATGGTGTATTGTTCCTGTTCCCAGGTATAGGTGGCGTTGCTGATACGGCAGGCAAAGGGGCTGAGTTTCACGCTTTTGAAGCTGCCATTCACTTCTGCGCGGAAAGCATCCATATCCGGATAGCTGTCTATCACGTTCAGCCCGTCTACTTCAAAAGTATGCAGGGATGCGCCCAGGGCGGGAATGACCGCTATGCGGGTGCCTGTGCCGTCTTTCAATTCGATCATGGAGAAACCCTGCTGCTGCAGGTGTGCAATACTGAAAGCCATATGCTGCGTTGTTTGTATGAAAAAGGGTCACCCCTTCCTCCGGGATACGAAAGAAGGGGTGACCACAAAAGTAAGGATCAATATGCTAAATGTATTGATTGACGATATTTTCCAGCCATTCCTGCTTGCCGCTGATCTGTGCCGGTTCGCCATTGGCGAGGGCAAAGGCGCGCAGGTCTTCCAGTTGCAGCTTGCCGTCTTCAAAGGCCTTGCCCTGACCGCTGTCGAACGACGCATAGCGGTCTGTCCGGAATTTTTTGTAGGGGGATTCCCGCAGTATCCTGTCCGCAATGATCGCCGCGCGGGCGAAGGTATCCATACCACCGATATGCGCGTGGAAGATGTCTTCCAGGTCTGTTGAGTTGCGGCGGGTCTTGGCGTCGAAGTTCACCCCGCCACCGGCAAAGCCGCCGGCTTCGAGGATCACCAGCATTGTTTCAATGAGGTCGTTGAGATTCATCGGGAACTGGTCGGTATCCCAGCCGTTCTGATAGTCGCCGCGGTTCGCGTCTATACTGCCGAGCATCCCCGCATCAGCGGCTACCTGCAACTCGTGCTGGAAGGTGTGGCCGGCGAGAGTAGCATGGTTCACTTCAATGTTCAGCTTGAAATCCTTGTCCAGCCCGAACTGGCGCAGGAACCCGATCACCGTGGCGCTGTCGTAATCATACTGATGCTTGGTAGGCTCGCAGGGTTTCGGTTCGATGAAGAACACGCCCTTGAATCCCTGCTTGCGCGCATAATCCCTTGCCATGGTGAGGAAACGGGCCAGGTGCTCCACTTCCCGCTTCATATTGGTATTGAGCAGGGTCATGTAGCCTTCGCGGCCGCCCCAGAATACATAGTTCTCCCCCCCGAGTGCAATGGTGGCATCCAGCGCGTTCTTGACCTGTGTACCGGCATGCGCTACCACCGCAAAATCAGGATTGGTGGATGCGCCGTTCATGTAACGCGGGTTGCTGAACACATTGGCCGTGCCCCAGAGCAGTTTCACGCCGCTTTCCTTTTGCTTGCCTTTGGCATATTCCACGATCTGCTGCAGATGGCTTTCGTATTGGGAGAGGCTGCTGCCTTCATCCACGAGATCGATATCGTGAAAGCAATAATAAGGAACGCCGAGTTTGGTGATGAACTCAAATGCGGCATCCATTTTATCTTTGGCCTGCTGTACGGGATCGCTGGCAGTGAGCCAGGGGTAATGTTTCGTACCCGGACCAAAAGGATCGCCGCCCGTGCCGCAGAAGGTATGCCAGTAGCTTACGGCAAATTTGAAAAGCTCTTTCAGGGGCTTGCCGTTGATCACTTTGTTCTCGTCGTACCATTTGTAGGCTAACGGGTTGTCTGATTGCGGTCCTTCAAACCGGATCTGTCCTACGGAAGGAAAATACGCTTTGTCTCCTGTGATGATATTCATTGTTACTGTATTTTATGATTCCTGTAATATTTTGCCCAACCGGTCTTTCCATTTCGTGTAGGCATCGCCATAGGCCGCCTGCGCTGTTTTTTCCGGTGTTATGGTGGCAAGGCATTCCATACCCACAAAGGCATCCGCGAGCTGCGGGTAGAACCCGGAACCTACCCCGGCTCCCCTTGCCGCCCCGAGTGCGCCATCTGTATTGTACAGCTCTATGGTCACCCCGGCGGTGTTGGCAAATGCCTCCCGGAAAAGCGGGCTGAGGAACATATTGGCCTTACCGGCGCGTACACGGCTGATCTGCAGCCCCATATCGCGCATGATGTCCACCCCATACGTCAGCGCATATACGATACCTTCCTGCCCTGCCCGCAGCAGGTGCGGCGTATGATGCACACCAAATTCCAATCCTTCTATCCTTGCGCCGGGCTGCCGGTTGGCGAGGATGCGCTCGGCGCCGTTGCCGAAGGGGAATATCTGCAGGCCATCCGCCCCGATGGGCGCCTGTGCGGCCAGTTCGTTCATTTCCGGGTAGCTTTTGCCGCCGGTGATATGGCGCAGCCAGCTGTTGAGGATACCGGTGCCGTTGAGGCACATCAATACGCCGTTACGGATGGCTTCTTTTGTATGGTTGACGTGGATGAAGGTATTCACCCGGCTTTCCGCATCATAGGCCACTTTATCATGCACCGCATATACCACGCCGGAGGTGCCTGCTGTTGTAGCGGCTTCTCCGGGTTGCAGCACATTGAGGGAAAAAGCATTGTTCGGCTGGTCTCCCGCCCGGTAGGTAACGGGGATGCCTGCACGCAAGCCCAGCAGTGATGCGGCTTGTTCCGTTACTTTCCCCTGGTCCCCGAAAGTGGGCACAATCGCGGAGAGCAACGCACGGTCTATCCCGTAATGCTGCAGCAGCGGCGCGGATATCTCCTGTTCCGCAAAGTCCCAGAAAATACCTTCCGAGAGGCCGGACAAGGTGGTGGTGGCCTCTCCTGTCAGCCGCAGGGCAATGAAATCGCCGGGCAGCATGATCTTGTGGATGCGGGCGTACAGTTCCGGCTCATGCTGCTGCACCCAACGCAGTTTGGATGCAGTAAAATTCCCGGGAGAATTGAGCAGATGCGGGAGGGTATAACCTTCTCCCAGCGCCCGGGCTGCATCGTCGCCGGTTTGCACGGCGCGGCTGTCGCACCAGATAATGGAGGGCCTTAATACTTTTCCGTCCTTATCCACACAAACGAGACCGTGCATCTGGTAGGCGATGCCGATGGCGTTGACCTTTGCGGGATCAAAAGGATGTTGCTTTTGCAGGGCGTGCGTGGCTTTGATGACTTCCTGCCACCACATTTCAGGGTCCTGCTCCGCCCATCCGGAGCGGGGCACATTCATGACCAGCTCTTCCGCAGAACCGGTGGCCGATGCCAGGCATTTGCCGGTGGCGGCATCCAGCAGCGCCGCCTTGATGGAAGAAGAACCAATGTCGTAGCCTATCAGGTACATAATCTATAATTAAAGGGAACGGCGGGTGTTATCCCGGCCGTTCCACCGGTGATCTTGACTGCATTACCAGAAGATCGTGTACAGGGCTGCCAGGATGCCGCAAATAACAATGGCGCCCACCGTAAAGCCGGTGTTGAGCCTGAACATGGAAGCATCCACTTCCAGTCCCTTTTCGTTGTTCTTGCCTTTCGGGTCCAGCAGGCTGATCACGACCATCAGTGCCACAATGATCACGAACACCCATCCCATCCGGTTAATGAACGGCAGGGAGGGCATGGCGAACTTGAACAGCACGGATAAAGGGATCGCAAGGATAGCGCCGATCAGCGCCGCATTGGCGGTGGTGCGCTTCCAGAAGAATCCCATGATAAAAATTGCGAACACTCCCGGCGAAATGAAACCGGTGTATTCCTGGATGAACTGGAATCCCTGATCCAGGCTTTTCAGCGCGGGTGCCACACAGGCTGCGATCACGCAGGCCACGATGATGGCGATCCGGCCGACCTTCACCTGGTCCTGTTCCGTTGCATCCTTCTTGAAAAAATGTTTATAGATATCCAGCGTAAAGATGGTAGCGATACTGTTGGCCTTGCCTGCCAACGAAGCCACAATGGCGGCGGTAAGCGCGGCGAATGACAAGCCTTTCAGCCCTTCGGGCAAAAGGTTGAGCAGGATGGGATAAGCATGGTCCGGCTTCACTACACCGTTGGCATCGAGCATTTCCTGCTGGAACATGCCGTTCTTGTACAGCACATATGCGGCGATACCGGGCAACACCACGATCACAGGCATCAGCAGTTTCAGGAAACCGGCGAAGAGCAGGCCGTTGCGGGCCGTCTTCAGGTCCGCCCCCAGCGCCCTTTGCGTGATATACTGGTTGCAGCCCCAATAGTTGAGGTTCACGATCCACATACCGCCGATCAGCACGGCAATACCGGGCAGCTCCGAATAGTTGGCATTGCTCTTGTCGAAGATCATGTGAAAATGCTCCGGCGCTTGCTGCCGCAATAAACCCAGGCCGTCCATCATCCCGTTCACGGAATAGGAAGCGCTGGCATCGCCAAGGTTCTGCGATACCAGGTTCAGCGCCAGATAGGTGGTAGCGAGACCGCCCAGCACCAGGAAGAATACCTGTATCACATCCGTAAACCCGATCACCTTCATACCGCCCAGCGTGATCAGAATGGCGAAGATGGCCAGGCCGATCATACAGGCCACAAAGTCGTAGCCGGAGATCGTCTGCACCGCCAGCGCACCCAGATAGAGGATGGAGGTCAGGTTAACGAAAACGTAGAGCAGGAGCCAGAACACTGCCATCACGGTACTTACGCGATTGTCGTACCGCTGCAGCAGGAACTGCGGCATGGTGTAGATCTTGTTCTTCAGGTAAATGGGCAGGAAGAAAATAGCCACTACCAGCAGGGTGGCCGCGGCCATCCATTCATAGGTGGAGATCGCCAGCCCCATTTTAAAGCCGGAGCCGGACATGCCGATGAACTGTTCCGCGGAAATGTTGGAGGCGATCAGCGACGCACCGATGGCCCACCAGGTAAGGGAACCTTCGGCGAGGAAAAAATCTTTGGTATCAGTTAATGCTTTCTTTTTCCGGTTATAGATATAATATCCATATCCGGCTACAATGATAAAGTAGATGAAAAACACAACGTAGTCCCAGGCGAATAAGCTTGAATTTTGCATGTTAGAGTCAGTGAACGTGGTAAAAAAAATAGTGCGTCAAGATAACAAACTATTTTAAATGTACGAAATACGCATAAAATGTTTCTCACTCGACAATATACGTCACTTTAAATGCAAATGCATGCTTGCAGGGCACTTCCCTCAGCGACAATTTCGGCACTGTAACCTCTATGCCATCTTTCACTTTCCGGTAGGCCAGTGGCTTGTTCAGCCCAAGTATGGAAACGGTGGTGCGGCCGGAGGGCTGAAGGCCTTTGATGAGCAATTTGCCTTCCGGCAATTGTGGCGCGATGGCATATACGGTGCTCCCGTTGCGGGTAAAGAAAAGCTCTTTTACGGCAAATCCCGGCTCGGGGTCTACGGTCTGCTTCAGCAAAGCCTCGCCGCTGACCATTCCGGGAGCGGGCTTCCAGTCCCGGCGGCCTTCAGACCATTGCACATGCTCCTTCCAGCTGCGGGTGTTATAGATGGCTTCACCATTGACATCCAGCCATTTGCCGATCTGCAGCAGGCGCTCCTGCATGATGGGGGGTATCTTCCCGTGGGCATCGGGACCAATATCCAGCAACAGGTTGCCGCCACTGCTCACAATGTCCAGGAGCAGGTAGATGAGGGATTGTGCGCTGTTATAGTCTTCCACATCCTCATTCCGGTTATATCCGAAGGAAAAGCCCATGCCGCGGCATTCTTCCCAGGGGCGGTCATAGGTTTTGCCGACTTCGTACTCGGTGGTATAATACCCGCCGTGCTGCTGGCGCATCCCTTTGCCCCAGCGGTCATTCACGGCTACATGTGCTTTCACGGGCGACTCGTTATACAGCCAGGTGAGGAACTCGCGGGACTTCCACAGCGTATCGCTCTGGTCCCATTCGCCATCCGTCCACACAATATCCGGTTGGTAGTTGTTCACCAGCTCCTTCATTTGCGGGAGCATATGTTCATCTACATATTTATCATATTGTTTGCCGGCATAAAGCGGGTTGTACCATTCGTAGAGGGAATAGTAAAAGCCCATTTTCACATCTGTTTTCTTTACGGCGGTGGTGAGGTCGCCCAGCAGGTCGCGTTTGGCGGCGGCGTCCATGGCATTCCAGGGCCTGCCGAACGCTTTGCTGGCCTCTTTGCTGGGCCACAGCGCAAACCCGTCGTGATGCTTGGAGGTGAGCACTATATATTTGGCGCCGGACTTTTCGAAGAGTTTTGCCCAGGCATCGGGGTCATAATCTTCCGCCTTGAAATGATCGGCAAACTGATAGTAGGAAAAATCCTTGCCCCATACCCTGTTATGATGATCGAACACCGCGGTGGGTGAAGGGTTGTTGTTCCCGAATACGGATCTGGACTGGAGCCAGTACTGATACCATTCGGAATATACCCCTTTGGGAGACCAGGCGGGAACGGCATATACGCCCCAGTGGATGAAGATGCCGAATTTGGCGTTCTCGAACCATGCCGGTACGGGCCTGCTGTCCAGCGACTCCCAGGTGGGTTTATACTGCTGGGCCTGCGCCGTGAGTGGCAGCATCAGCAGGATCAGGCGTTTTAAAAGTTTCATGTGTTAACGTGGTTTATCAGGGAGCTACAATATAGGTATTGCCCCCCGGCGTTGCAAGGGAACGATAATCCAGTATCAGTATTTGACATGATAGTTTAGGCGGAGCGGAGCATCAGCCCGGCCAGTTGCCGCCCGGCCTCCGAACCGATGGCTATCCCCATCCCGCCCATCCTTACGGCCAGGTATATACGATCGGAATGCGGCCGGATGATGGGCTGCTTTGTTGGGCCGAAGGCCATGATACCTGCCCAGCGGTCTTCGATCCCGAACTGCAGGGAAGGCAGGATGATAGTGCGGAGTTTCTCTTCCAGGTCTTGCTGAATACTGTGCTTCAGGGCGATGTCGGTGGTCGCCTCCCCTGAAAAGTCGAGGTTGCGCCCGCCGCCGAACAATACGCGGCCATCCAGTTCCCGGAAATAATAATATCCTTTGTCAAAATGATAGATGCCTTTGAACGGTAGGCCTTTGACCGGGGTGGTGATCAGCACCTGGCCGCGGCCGGGTGTTACATCCAGCTCCGGCAGCAGCGCTTTGGCAAATGCATTGGTGCATACCGCCACCTGCGGGGCAGTGAAAGTGATGGCCTCCGTATGTACCTGTACCTGTTTCTCCGTTTCTGTTATACCGGTAACATGGCAGCCTGTTTTGATCTCAATTCCTCTTTCGGTTGCCAGGTCCGTCAGCGTACGCATCATCATGCCGGTATGCAGTTCCCCTTCAAAATTATTCCTGACGAGGGCCTTCACATACCCCCGGTGGAAACCCATACGCTCCAGTGCTTTTTCCGCCGGAGCAAAAGCGGGGCCGGGCAGTATGCCGGACAGCAGGGCATTGACGGCATCCAGTTGCTGCAATGCAGGCATTTCCGCCTCACTGATCAGTTCATAACTTCCATTCTCGCGGTACAACATGCGTTCGTCCCCGATGCGGCTGCGCAAGAGCTGCAACCCTTTGCGGCGCAACTGCACCAGCGCCACCACATCTTCTTCCGGCATGGTTTGCAGATCGTCCAGTATCTCGGTGAGGCTGCCGATGCAGGCAAATCCCGCGTTTTTTGTGCTGGCCCCCGTGGGCAGCAGTCCCCTTTCCATCACCAGTATCCTTTTCCCGGGCGCTTTCTCCTTCAGGCTGATGGCGGTGGAAAGCCCTGTGATGCCGCTGCCGAGGATAATGCAGTCGTAATGCAGCAGGCTTTGCTTTTCCCAATAGCTTAACATAGGCTGAATTTAGTATAAAAAGTCATCCCCCCAACATCCCCTGGGCCAGCCGCCACAATTCCCGCGATAATGACCACTTTTTTGTTAAATTTACCTTCAGCATCCTGAATCTGTGGCAAACGACGCTCTCCATACCGACCATGAACTGATCAGCCAGATGGCAGCTGGTGGGGAAAATGCGTTCACACAACTTTATCAAAGACACTGGCAGAAACTTTACCTCACCGCCTGCAAAAAAATACAGGATAAAGATGCTGCCCGGGAAATCATTCACGATATCTTCCTGGATCTCTGGAAACGCCGTCAGGAGCTGGCCGTAGCCAATCTTCCTGCGTATCTTCACAAAGCCCTTCACTACCGCATCATCAACAGGATCGTCAGCAAAAAAGACCTGTTCTTTTTCGAGATACTCGAAAGTTCCGGCAAATCCCTCTACGAAGCAGACCAGGCGCTGCTGGCTAAGGACTTCACGGCGCTTATCGCCACCTGGGTGGAAGCGCTCCCGGAAAGAAGGCGCCAGATCTTCGTCCGTTACTACTTCCAGCATCTCACCACGAAAGAAATAGCGGAAAGTCTGCAGATTTCCACTAAAACCGTTCAGAATCAGCTGAATATATCTGTACAATTCCTCCGCGCCCGCTTCGGCCATCTCCTTTCCCTGCTGATCATGCTGGAAGAGATCTCCCGCCAAAAATAATTTCTCAAAAAAAACGGTTCCCGGACGGGAGTACCGGCTTTATTTCCTGACTATACTATAAACACCCATAACATGTATCCTTCTGAAAAGGACAGGGAATATTTCTTCCGGTTGCTGAACAAATATAACGAAGGGATTGCCGCTCCGGAGGAAAGGGCCTTTGTGGAGCAATATCTTCATATGCTCAATTACCGCTCTCCGGATATACTGGCAGACTTTGAACAGGAAAAAGATGATATAGAAAAAGATATACACAACCGGCTATTGGCCGGTATCCAACAGGCCGCTCCGCCATCGGGCCTGCCTGTAGCCATGCATCGGGTCCCTCTCCATCGCAGGAGGGCCTGGTGGGCTGCGGCTTCGCTGCTGCTGCTGATCGCTGCAGGAAGTTTCCTCATCTTCAGGAGCAGCCCCTCCCGGCAGGATGCCCCGGCTGTGTTTGCGGATATCAACGCGGGGAAAGAAGGCGCTATCCTTACCTTGTCAGACGGCAGCCAGGTGGTGCTGGACAGCCTGGGGAATGGTCTCGTTGCCTTGCAGAGCGGCTCCCGGGTGAAACTGGTGGACCGGCAATTGCAATACGAGCCGCATGCGGCACCCGCCGCTCCGGTCATCGCCTACAATACCATGACCATCCCCCGGGGAAGACAATACAGGCTTCTGCTGCCTGACGGCACCAGGGTATGGCTAAACGCTGCCAGCAGCATCACCTACCCCACGGCATTCTCCGGCCCGGAAAGAAGGGTGCGGATAACCGGCGAAGCCTACTTTGAAGTAGCGCATAATAAACGGAAGCCATTTAAAGTGGCCATCAATGATCACACATTCATTGAAGTGCTGGGCACGCACTTCAACATAAATGCCTATAGCGATGAAAACGGAATCAATACCACCCTGCTCGAAGGATCGGTAAAAGTGATCGCCAATAGCAGCACACAAATGCTAGCTCCCGGGCAGCAGGCGCGGATTGACGGACGCACGGCCGCCATCAGCCTGATACCGGATGCCAATACCGGCGAAGCTATCGCCTGGAAAGATGGCCGGTTTGCTTTTGCGGATGCCGATCTTCCCGCAGTCATGCGCAAACTGTCCAGATGGTACGATATCGAAGTGGAATACCGCGGAAACATCCCGCAGGATAAATTCAGTGGGGAAATAGACAGGTCATTATCCCTGTCACAGGTACTGAAAGGACTGGCCAGCACCAGGATCAACTATACAATAGAAGGCAGAAAGCTGATCATTCTGCCATAGCACAACAATGGAGTTTTTACAACCAGGATCATACAAGCAAGACAGCCTTTAATGGCCGTGCGCTGGCACAAAAAAACCGGGCGTAAAGATTGGCGTCCTTCCCCGGCTTTTGTTTCAGTGAACGCAAAACAGGTGTTCTGAAGCTGCTTATTATTCAACTAAAACATTGCAAAGGTATGCAAATTAATGGTCTTCCCATTCAGGCTTCCCGTGTCCGGCACTCATGGCCGGGCCTGTCAACCAAAAACGCCCTGACCGGCGGATCAGCCAATATCCGGCTCCGCTGCTTCAACGGCAAAACAATTGTGAACGCAATGAAACTTACCATCGTCCTCGTACTTGTTGCGGTCTTTCAGGTAAATGCGAGATCATCGGCACAAACAGTGTCCTACACCGGCAAACCGGTTTCCCTGCAAAAGATGTTCTCCCTGATCAGGGAGCAAACGAACTACAGTTTCTTTTACCGGAATGAAGATATCGCCGGTACAGGTCAGGTGAATGTGCAATTAAAGAATGTGCCGCTGGAAAAGGCATTGGAGAAAATACTGGCCGGCCTCTCGCTGGAGTTCGAGATACAGGGCCGCACGATCTTCATCAGCAAAAAGGCGCCTGCAAAACCGGCACAGGCAGGTTACCCGATAGTACAGCCTGCGGAGCCGCCGCCCGGCGAGGTCCGCGGTCGTGTGCTGAATCACCGGAACCAGCCGGTGCCGGGCGTGACGGTATTTGTCAAATCAACCAGAACGATTATCATCACCAACGAGGAGGGAGAGTTCATGTTCCGGAATGTCCGGGAAGGAGACACGCTCATGTTCAGCAGCATCAACTACGAAACGCTGTCCGTTCCCGCTACTTCCAGGGCGCCGATGCTCATCTATCTGAAACTCCGCATCACCAATCTCGATGCCGTTACGGTATTCAACACCGGTTACCAGGAATTGAATGCCGAAAGAGCTACCGGTTCCTTCGGCAAACCGGATATGAAAGTGTTTGCACAACGTACCGGCACCATGGATATCATTCAACGGCTTGAAGGGCAGGTACCGGGCATGCAGATAAAGATCGGCGTCAACGTCAATGCTCCCAACAGGAATGGCAATGGCATTACCACCAGGGGCAGTATTATCAGGGGTATAAGTTCCCAGGCCCTGTCCTCCGATCCGCTGTATGTGGTGAACGGGGTAGTAGTAACAGACTTCAGTTCGGTAAACCCGGATGATATCGCGGATATCACCGTATTGAAAGATGCGGCAGCGGCGGCCATCTATGGGGCCAGGGCTGCTAACGGCGTACTGGTGATCAACACGAAAGGCGGCAACAGGAACCAGCGGTTGACGGTCAACTATACCGGCTTCATCAACTTTACCGGCAAACCTGATTTTGAATATATGAAAATGATGAACAGCAGGCAGTTCATCCAGTCTGCCAGGGAAATATTCGACCCGGTGGTCAACCCATGGTCTTCCCGCGCCTATTCCAGCATTGCCCCGCATGACCAGATACTGTACGATCAGCATCGCGGGCTGATCTCCCAGGCCGTTGCCGATCAGCGGCTGGATAGCCTGGCTGCCATCAGCAATATGTCGCAGATCGAAGATATCTGGTACAGGCCGGCGCTGACGACCAACCATACCGTTTCCGCCTCTGGCGGCAATAATGTATATGCATTTTATGTTTCTTTCGGTTACACCGGCACACAAAGCAACACCCCCGGCGAACGCAACAATGCTTACAAGCTCAACCTTTCCCAGAGCTTTAACGCGGGCAGCCGGATTAAGCTGCAACTGAATACCTCCCTCATCAATACCGCGGTAAGCAGGCCAACCTCAAACACTGCAGACCACTCCTTCCTGCCATATCAGCTGTTCAGGGACGCGAACGGCAACAACCTTTCCATGCCGTACCTCGTGCCGTACAATGAAGATATCCGTAACGACTATGCTGCACGCAGCCGCATCAGCCTGGACTATAATCCGCTGGATGAGAGGTTCCTGGCACAAAGCAAAGTGAACAACCTGATCCTGAATGTGACTGCAAAAGCGGATGTTCAGCTGTGGAAGGGCCTGCGTTTCTCCGGCACTTACGGATATGTAAAATCACCGGGAACGGCTACCTATTACACGGATAATAAAGCACTGGGGCAGCGCCAGCAGATCATCGGCCTTACCGTAGCGCCAACGGCATCGTCTGAACCGGTGTATCTCCTTCCTGTAAACGGAGGCACCTTTCAATCCGGTGCTAATGACCAGCGTAACTGGACGGTCCGGAACCAGCTGGTGTACACCGCAACACCCCGCCAGGGGCGGGACAATCTGACCCTGCAGGCCGGACAGGAGGCGCTGGAACAATACAGCTACCGGTCCAGCACCCTCATGCATGGCTACGATAAAGCACTTGGCACCTATGCCGTGCTGGACTATGCAAGGCTGCAGGCAGGTATCCCCGGCACTGTTACCGGATACGGCTCTCTCTGGGTGCAGCCGTTCCAGATCAATGAAACCTACAACCGCTATGCATCCTACTTCGGGCTGGCCAGCTATACCCTCAACCATAAATATAACCTGGACCTGAGCTGGCGGCAGGATCAAAGCAGCCTGTTCGGCAGTGAAGTATCCCGCCAGAACAAACCATTCTGGAGCGCCGGGGTTAAATGGCTCCTGAACAAAGAAGCATTCATGCAGCCGCTCTCCTGGGTCAATGACCTGGGATTGAGGGCCACATATGGCTTTACCGGCAATTCCCCTTACGCTGGCGCCGCTTCGCTTAATGACATCATCAGCAGCATTACACAATCCAACAGCCCCAACGCCATTGCCGGGGATGCCTTTGCCGTCAGCCGTGTGGCCAACAGGCAGCTGGCCTGGGAAAATACGCAGAACATCAATATCGGGCTGGATTTTTCCTTGCTGGACAGAAGGCTTGCGGGGAGCATCGAATATTACAGCAGAACAACTACCGATCTGATCGGCCCCATCCCTCCCAACCCTTTCACCGGCGTTAACTCCATCACCGGCAACATCGGAGAGATGGCCAACAAGGGGGTGGAAATGCGCCTGCAATCCGTAAATATCCGGACGAAGGACTTCAGCTGGAGCTCCATCTTTACCATTGGTTACAACAGGAACAAGCTGATTTCCTTTTCGAAGCCTTACGTATGGATGCAGAACCCTGAAAGCTACGTCAGCAGCCTGAGCTACCTGGTGGGATACCCCATGCGTCCCATGTTCTCTTACCAGTATGCCGGCCTTGACAATATGGGCGATCCCATGATCTACCTGGCGGACAAAACCGTTTCCAAAGATCCCAATATCGCCGGGCTGGATGACATCGTGTATAACGGCACCACACAGCCTTTCTGCAGCGGCGGTCTTTCCAATACTTTCAGCTATAAAGGCATAAGCCTTACACTGAATATGGTCTACAACATGGGCGCCGTTATGCGCCGGGATATCAACATGCTGTACGCCGGCCGCCTGCCCTCTTCATCCAGCCTCGCCGGCCAGAACCTGCCGGTGTCTTTCCTGGACCGGTGGAAACAACCGGGGGATGAAGCCTTCACGGACGTGCCCTCTTTTGTAGCAGATTACGGGACCGACTATACACGCCGTAAAACCAACTATTATATGCGGGGAGACAATACCGTTGTCAGTGCAGACTTTATCAAGCTGAGGGATATCACCCTCTCCTATGACCTGCCGGCAGCTGCGCTCCGGTTCCTGAAAATACAACGCGCCAGCGTTTTTACCCAGGCTACCAACTTTATGGTGTGGAAGGCTAGCCAATACGATATCGATCCGGAATTTCATGAGCCCTCCGGCGGTGGCCGGACGCTGCCGCCCTACAAACACGGTTACAGCATCGGTCTTAATCTGAGCTTTTAGTTTCATTCTCAATCCAACAACATGAAGAAGCATATTATCGCGATAACAATACTTGGTGCGCTGTTCTCCTGTAAAAAAAGCTGGCTGGAAATTGTGCCGCAGGGTGATCAGGTGGCAGTAACCACAGACGACTACGGCAAATTGATGAACAATCCCGGCCTCTATAACTACTCCGCAGGCGGATGGGGGGAAGCGCAGCTCATGGGGGATGAAGTGGCCGCAGAAACGCCCTATTTTGCCAATATCAACATCGTGCGGGACCGCCTGTTCCAGTGGAAAGATTCCATTTACGTGGAACTTGAATATATGCCGTACCTGCTCAATCTCCATAACCAGGGCATGTATGGGCTGAACAAGGTCATCAATGAAGTGATGTCCTCAACCGGCGGCACTGATGAGCAAAAAAGGGCCATACGGGCGGAAGCGCTGGCTACGCGCGCATGGAGCAATTTCAATATGGCCGGGCATTACTGCAAGCCCTACAATGCCGCCACCGCGGCCACCGATCCGGGATTCCCGCTGGTCACGGAAGCGGAAGTGAATACACGGTCGTTTCCCAGGGGCACCGTTCAGCAAACCTATGATTTCATTATCAAAGACCTCACGGACGCACTGGTATCCATACCCGTCAGGCAACCGATCGTCACCCGCATGTCCAAACCTGCCGTAGAAGGCCTGCTGGGAAAAGTGTACCTCTTCATGGGCAGGTATAACGAAGCGCTGCCGTTCCTGAACGCAGCTATTTCCTCTGTTACCGCCAACGGACAGACCAGCTTCTATAACTACAACGAAACATTCGCTCCCGGCGGCGCTTTCCTGCCGGTCAACACTTTCAGCGGCCCTAATTCACCGGGGCAGAACCAGAACGATCTCCGTGAGGCCGTGGTATCCAAGGTATGGAGAAGCGGTTCTTATTCCGGCAATGTTACGGGGAATAACGGACTGGTGCTTACGCCGCAGGCGGCGGCACTCTATGGCAGCAGCGACCTCCGGCTGCTTTTTTACACGGATACCAACAGCGATATGACGCCCAATCCCGCGGGAAGACTGCGCAAATACGGCGTGAGCTATTCCCGGTTCGGGCTTCAGCTGGCAGACCTGTATCTCCTGGCGGCAGAATGCAAAGCCAGGCTCAATGATCCGGATGGCGCCGTTGCCGATCTGGAAATGCTGCGCAAAAACAGAATGCCTCCCGCTGACGCAGTTGTACCGGCCGCTATTGCCGCAGATCAGGCTGCCCTTGTCCGCTTCATTATCGATGAACGCACCCGCGAATTCGCTGCCGAAGGCTACCGCTGGTTCGACATGCGAAGACTGTCCACTGATCCGCTTTTCGCGGGAACGGCCTATACACACACCATGTATAATGAAGATGGAACAACAACGGTTTATACGCTGGACCAGTCCAAACGCTTTGTATTGAAGTTCCCGCGCAACTACACCGATACCAATCCTGACATGCCGGACAATCCCTGATCCGCCCGCATCATCCTGCAATACGTCTGCGGTGCCGCAAGTGCCGCCGCAGACGTTATTTCCGGTATTTTATTATCGTCAACAGAACAACATGACCAATATTGTAAAAATTGAGCGCCTGTCGCACAAATACAGCAGCGCATGGGCCATCCGCGACATCAACATGGAGATCAGCCAGACCGGTATCGTCGGACTGCTCGGCTCCAACGGCGCAGGAAAGTCCACCACCATGAACATCCTCTGCGGAGCATTGAACCAGACGGAAGGGGATGTATTTATCAACGGCATCAATATGCGGGAAAACCCTGCGCGTGCAAAACGTGAAATAGGGTTCCTGCCGCAAAACCCGCCCTTGTATATGGACCTTACCGTGGATGAGTACCTGAACTATTGCGCAAGCTTGCGCCTTATTCCAAAAGACAGCATAAAACCCTCCATCAAAGAAGCCAAGGAACGTTGCGGTATTGACCACTACAGCAAGCGGTTGATCCGTAACCTTTCCGGCGGCTACCGGCAACGCGTAGGCATTGCCCAGGCCATCGTGCATAAGCCGCGGCTGGTTGTGCTGGACGAGCCTACCAATGGTCTCGATCCCAACCAGATCACCGAAGTAAGGGCGCTGATCAAAGAAATTGCCAGAGACAGGGCAGTGATCTTCTCCTCCCACATCCTGCCGGAAATACAGATCCTCTGCAAGGAGATCAAAATGATAGAGAACGGCAGGATCGTATTCTCAGACACGATGGACGCTTTCAACAATTATGTGGAACCGCATAGCATGCTCATTCACATGGAAAACCCGCCTGCAGCCGCTGAACTGGAAAAGATAGAAGGGATCACCCAGGTGAATTTCCTCACGGAAAGGCAGGTACGCTTACATTTTAACGGAGACCGGAATATCACGGAAAAAGTAGTGGCATTAAGCGTTCAGCACGGCTGGAGGCTAAGCGAGATCAGCCTCGACAAAAGCGCGCTCGACGAGATATTCAAACAATTATCCAGTAAATCAACTCAACAACAGGATTAATGAGAACAATATTCAAAATTGCCAAAACAGAATTGCGCATCCTCTTTTACTCGCCTATCGCATGGTTCCTGATGATCGTATTCCTTGTACAATGCAGCATTGTGTATTTCGGCGTGCTGGAAAGTTATGCCAGGTTGCAGGAGATCAGCGGAACAAACCTTGAATGGCTGACGAATATGACGGAGAAAATCTTCCTCTCCAGGCAGGGACTGTTCGGCAACGTCATGCAGAATCTTTTTCTGTACATACCACTGCTCACCATGAGCCTTATCAGCCGGGAAACCGGCAGCGGCACTATCAAGCTGCTGTATTCTTCCCCCATTACGGTAAGGGAGATCGTTTTCGGCAAATACCTGGCCATGATGATATACAGCCTCCTGCTGGTAGCTATCGTAGGCATCTTCACAATATCCGGTGCTTTCCATATCAATTTCCCTGAAAAAGGTATGCTGATGGCGGCCATGCTGGGCTTTTACCTGCTGTTATGCGCATATTCGGCGATCGGGCTGTTCATGTCCTGCCTCACTACATACCAGGTAGTAGCAGCGATCTGCACATTTGTGATGATCGGCGTACTGAGTTATATCGGCAACCTCTGGCAGGATATTGCTTTTATCAGGGAGCTCACCTATTTCCTGTCCATTAACGGCCGTACGCAGAATATGCTCTCCGGCCTCATCACCACAAAAGACGTCGTGTACTTCCTGATGATCGTCTATATCTTCCTCGGCCTGAGCATCTTCAAACTGAAAGCCGGTATGGAATCCAGATCTGCCATGGTAAAGAGCGGCCGGTACATATCCGTCATCGCATCCGCACTACTGATCGGCTATCTGAGCTCCCTCCCCGGCTTCATCGGCTACTATGATGCTACTTCCAACAAGTCAAGAACGCTGACGCCAAACGCGCAGAAGATCATTGCGGAACTTGGAGACGAGCCGCTGGAAGTCACCGCTTACAGCAACCTCCTGAGCAGGCACTGGTACTTCGGCAGCCCCACCTCCTACAACCAGACGCTCGCCCGCTGGGAACCTTACATGCGCTTCAAACCGGACATTGTGCTGAAAACGGTGAGTTATTACGACAGCACACTGGATGACACACGCATGTTGTCCGGCCATGCCGGCAAAACCCTCAAAGAGGTCGCGGAACAATACGCCAAAAGCATGGATGTGGATATGGCCGATCTCAAGTCACCCGAAGAGATCCGGAAGATCATTGACCTGCGGCCCGAACTGAACAGGTATGTGATGCAGCTCAGGTGGAAAGGGAAAACCACTTTCCTCCGGGTGTTTGACGATCAGGCGGCATGGCCGGGCGAAACGGAAGTCTCCGCCGCCTTTAAACGCCTCCTGCAGGCCAACATACCCAGGATCGCATTCGTCTCCGGTCATCTCGAAAGGGATATCAATAAAATGGGGGACCGCGAATACAAGGCGCTGACCAATCACAGCACTTTCCGCAATTCGCTTGTGAACCAGGGATTCGATGTGCAGACCCTTTCACTGGAAACACAGGATATCCCCACGGATATCGCCGCCCTCGTGATCGCCGATCCCAAACTGGCACCCGGCGATGCGGCCATGGCCAGGCTTCAGCAATATATCGACCGTGGAGGCAACCTCCTGATTGCGGGAGAGCCGGGAAAACAGGCGATCCTGAACCCCATCCTGCAACAGCTCGGCGTGCAGATGATGGAAGGGCAGGCCGTACAGGAAAGCAGGGAATTTGCACCGGACTTCATAACAGCGGATGTTACGGAACTGGCCGGCACGTTCTCCAAAAACCTGGGGAAAAGAATGGCGGACAGCCCGAAAGTTTCCATGCCTGGCGCGGCCGCACTCTCCTTCTCCCCCAACGGCGCATTTGACATCCAGCCACTGCTGATGACCGACAGCAGGCTGACCTGGAACAGAAAACAGAAGCTGGACCTCGAAATGACCACCAACGCAAGCGCCACATCGGAAACAATGCAGAGCGCCATGGCCATGCCGGTCATGATCGCACCCGTTACCGCCACACCGGAGCGTACCCTTAAAAAGGATCCCGGTACAGTCACCTTCTCCCCTGCGAACGGTGATCTTAAAGGCCCCCTGCCTGCCATGCTCAGCCTCAAACGGCAGGTCGGCAACAAGGAACAACGCATCATTGTGTCCGGCGATGCAGACTTCATGAGCAATGCCGAGTTACAGCGTTTCAATATCAGGACCGTGAATTTCCTGTTCAACACAGCAGTTTTCAGCTGGTTATGCTACGGGGAATTCCCGATAGAAACCACCCGCCCGGACCCGAAAGATACCCGGGTGACCGTTTCACTGGACCAGGCCCGTCACCTGAAGGTCCTCTATCTCTGGGCGTTGCCGGGCATGCTGCTGATATTCGCCTCCATTCTGCTGATCAGGCGCAAAAGGAAATAAGCACTTATGTTATTTACGACAGACAAACAAACACTGGAAGACCTGAATATTTTTGGCAGGCATGGCGGGGACTCGGTGTTCAATATCTTCAACCGCTGCATCACAAAAGGTGGTGCAGCGGTCATGGAAGAGATGTTCCGCTATCCGTTATCCGATGAAAAAGCGATCAACCGCCGCAGCGGCATCATTCAGTATTTTGCCGTCAATGGAACCGTATTCCCTATGCAAAGCGCGCTTTTCGATGCGGCAGAGGCCTATCTTGCCAATACCGATGAAAGAACAAAGCTTCAACCGGAAGAGCCGGGCATCGGTAAAAAACTGGGCCATCTCATTGGCACAGATACGGAAACTGCCCTGCTCGTCAAAGGCATCAGCGCTTTGGTGGAGCTGATGAAAAACATGCACAGCTTCATTACTTCGCTGAATCTTCCCGAAGATCATGGCTACTTCCCTGAAAAGGCCGCAGTAACAGCACTTTTGTCGGAACCGGACCTTGCGCCGGTGTTCAACAGCAAAGGCAGGCCTTCCGGCGCCGCCATGGCTGCATATGACGCCCTGTTGCGCTTCCGGCACCGCAGCAGCATGCAGCAGTTGCTGCGTCACATCTATCACCTTGATGTATATGTTTCCGTTGCGAAAGTTGCACAGGAACGCCGCTTCGTATTTCCTGCGGCACTGCCGGAAGACCGGCATATGCTGCACCTGAAAGGCGTATTTCATCCGCAGCTCAAAAACGCCGTTCCCAATACCATCCATGTTACACCGGACAACAATGTTACCTTTCTTACCGGCGCCAATATGGCCGGCAAATCCACTTTCATGAAGTCCCTGGGCATTGCGGTATTCCTTGCGCATATGGGATTTCCCGTGGCGGCGGAACGAATGGAATTTTCGGTATTGAATGGCATTTATACGACCATCAATCTGCCGGACGATCTGGGCATGGGAGCCAGTCATTTTTATGCGGAGGTGCTGCGGGTGAAGAAAATGGCGCAGGAGCTGAGCCAGTCCAGAAACCTCCTCATTATTTTTGATGAGCTGTTCAGAGGCACTAACGTCAAAGATGCTTACGAAGCTACAATAGCCGTAACGGAAGGGTTTGCCGGCAAACCGGGCAGCCTCTTTGTGATTTCCACACACATCATCGAAGCGGGGGAAGTGCTGCGGCAAAGGTGCCGCAACATCCGTTTCATTTTCCTTCCCACGCGGATGCAGGGCAACACGCCGGTGTACACCTACTCGCTTGAAGAAGGCATAACGGATGACCGCCACGGGATGGTTATCATCAACAATGCACAAATCCTGGATATCCTCGCCAAAGGAACGCCAAAAGAAGTATAAACGACCATCAGCATGAACTTTATAGCAGATAAACAGACACTGGAAGACCTTAACCTGCTGGGTAAATACAAACCCCATTCCATCTACAGCCTCTTCAACAGGGTGCACACACATGGCGGAGAAAGGCTGCTGGAAGAGATGTTTCATCACCCCCTCACGCAACCTGATGATATTAACCGGCGAAGCAGCATTTTCCGTTACTTCCAGGAAAGGGACATCCCGTTCCCGCTCAGCGCCGAAACGTTCCGGATTGCCGCGCACTACCTCGGCGCCGGAACAGCGGGGAATTGCCTTGTTGGGGCAGCCGGCATGCTCCGCAGCAAAATATCCGCTTCGCTGCTGCGTGATGATCAGTATGCTCTCCTGCAGGGAGGCTTGATTGCCGCAATCCGGGTGCTGAATGATTTAAAGGATTTCCTTGCCCGTCTTGAAAAACAGCCCGGCCCCTATTCCGATGAGGCGCAAACACTTCGCAACATCCTCTGTAACGACCGGCTGGCCTGGCTGGAACAGGAAAGGAAAACCCTGCAATTGCCTTTCCTGAAGCTGGTCCGCTACAACTACCTGTTCCGGCATACCATGAGGCTGGAAATAGAAGCGCTGCTGGAAGGCATCTGGCGCCTGGATGTGTACCTCGCCGTAAGCAAGGTGTCCCGGGAAAAAAGCCTTTCTTTCGCTACGGCACGGCCGGCGGAGGAACATCTTTTCCGGGCCGCCGGAATACGGCATCCTGCGCTGGCCAAAGCAGTGGCTAACCCGCTGTTCCTCCATCCCGGAAACAACCTGCTCTTTCTCACCGGAGCCAATATGGCCGGCAAGTCCACTTTCATGAAATCTTTTGGCATAGCAGTGTATCTGGCGCACATGGGCTTTCCCGTTGCTGCCGGTGAAATGGAATTTTCGGTCATGGACGGGCTTTATTCTTCCATCAATGTGCCGGACAGTTTAAGCATGGGCTACAGTCATTTTTATGCGGAGGTATTAAGGGTTAAAACAGTGGCGGAAGCAGTAAGCAGCGGAAAAAACCTGGTAGTGATATTCGATGAATTGTTCAAAGGCACCAATGTCAAGGATGCTTATGACGCCACACTATCTGTAACAAAGGCCTTCTCCCGCTACAGGAGCTGCTTTTTTATCGTTTCCACACATATCGTTGAAGCCGGAGAAGCTTTAAAGGCATGCGAAAATATTCAGTTCTCTTTCCTGCCAACAGTGATGGAAGGCGTCATACCAAAGTATCCTTACACGCTGACCGCCGGCATTTCCGGCGACCGGCACGGCATGATGATCATCCGGAATGAAAAGATACCGGATATGCTGCGCTCCTGAAAGGGAAACGGCTGAAATCCGTTCACACCTTACGCCCCCATCAGATCAAAAGCATACTCCTGGTAGCTGATCAGCTTCCTTTCCCCTTCCAGTTCCTTCCATGCCCGCTCAAGATGGCTGAGGTCTACAATATCCCAGGCGGAAGTATCCTTGAACTTCCGGGTGATGGAACGAATGGTGTCCAGCTCTTCGCTGGAAAAAACATCCTCGGCGGGCGGCGTTTCGGCGGCAACGGCAAATATTTCCACGGCGCCGCCGGAGCGTGTTCTTTCCCAGCAGGAAGTGATGATCTGCTCGTTCTCCAGGTAAGTGTAGATGTTATCATAATTAGCCGGCACCGGCCCATAATTGATGGCCCGGTACGATAACCCGGTGATGGACCGGCCGTAGTGCTTGTAATGGCTGAAATCCGTATAGAACAATTGTTTGTTCAGCTTCAGTTTGTTGTTATAACCGGCCCTGGAATGACGGATCAGGTGGGTAACCAGCGCGGCAACCCGGTCGGCATCCGGCCGTTTATACCCTGTAAAGCTGTTGGATTCGTGGTGAACGTTCAGGCTGGCATAGAAGGGTTTCAGTTTCCTGCGTTCGCCAAGCAGTATATGCACCCTGGCTTTTGCTTTCTCAAACGCATTATCGGAAAAATACGGCCTGCCATCTTCCAGGAACTCCTGGAAAACCTCCGGTTTATCTGCGGTTTTGATCAGGTTGGCCATCGCGGGAACAGGCATTTCCCCCTTTTCATAATTACCGTAACTGTTGGCCCCCAACCCCAGCACCTCACTCATCCGGGCAGCGGAAAGCCCATACTGTTCCCTGATGGCCGTGATCTCTTCCGGGAAAAGTATGTTGTACTTTTCCCGGTATTGATTATGCGCCTGCGCGAGGGTGATGGTATCGCTTTCTGTGGTGGTAAACTCTTCGTTGCATTGCCCGCACCGGTAAAAATGCTCCATCACCTTGAAAACATCTTTACGGTATGCCAGCTCCTTCGGCTGTTTCTGTAAAACGGCCATACCATCACAATACGGGCATGCTATTTTTTCTTTCATAATTGATTGTCTTTTAGCGGGTAATATATCAAGCGCGGCAAGGGCAACGGTGTTTTTTTCTCTCGGCCGGAAAGCAATGTCAAATATTTTGATCTTTCTTTCAGCATGGTTAAAAATTCCTCTACTTCAGATATTGTGGTCATCCCTGAAATTGATTACTGGTTAACAAACTTCATTAATACAACACAAATGTACCAACATTTTCAATAAAACATCACTTTTTAGTGGAGTTTTATCCCCTCAAAAATTTACCTGCCTTTTCCCTATTTTGCACGGCATGTTCCGGGGCCTTTTCAATTTCTTCCTTTTCAGTTCCATATTCATTGCCATTTGTGCGGTCATGATGACCTGGCAAACCAACGAAATACTGCAACTCCGGTATGACTGGCAAAATTTCTACGGTTTTGTGTTCTTTGCCACCCTTTGCAGCTATAATTTCCACTGGTATCTTACCCCAGGCGCCATCCACCAGTCGGAACGCATCAGCTGGGGCCTGCGCAGGCGAAAACTGCAGCTGCTGGGCTGCGCCATCGGCATGGCCGGCGCGGCATGGTTCTTCCGGCCGCTTGCTCCCCACTGGCTCCCCGTCTCGGGCGCCGTGCTGCTGACCTTCCTCTATTCGGCGCCCAAAGTTCCGCACCCTGCTTTCCGCTGGCTGAAAAAGATCGCCATCGGGAAAACCATCTTCCTGGCCTTTGTATGGACCTACGTGACCACGCTCCTTCCCGCCCTCATCGCCGGACAGGCAAACAATACCGCCGTGCTGTACCTCACCGCTTACCGCTTCTTCCTGATCTACGCCATCTGCATTCTTTTCGATTACCGGGACAGGGAGGCGGACCGGCAGGAAGGTATCCGCAGCCTCATCACCTGGTTCGATGACCGCAGCCTGGAAAAACTCTACTACGGCTCCGTCTTCCTCTCCGCATTGTCCGCTTTGCTGCTGGCCCCCTCCATTCCCCTGTTTGTGCTGTGCAGCCTTATTGTTCCCGTAGTTATAACGTCTATGATTAAACGATATGCAGAAACCCATACCTCCGATTATGTCTATTATTGCTACCTGGACGGCCTCATGATGCTCTCCGCCCTGCTCCACCTGGCCTGGACGGCCGCGGGTGGCATTTAATGCTTCGGAATCCTTATTTTTGCCGGATCAATCCGGATAATATGGCAAAGAAACAGAAATCAATACTGACGAAGGAATCACTGGCTTTCCTGAAAACCTATCTCAACAATCCGGCCCCTACAGGCTTTGAGAAAGAAGGACAGAAATTATGGCTGAATTACCTGAAACCCTGGATCGACGATTCTTTCGTGGACCCTTACGGTTCAGCGGTTGGCATCATCAACCCGGAAGCGGCTTTCAAAGTAGTGATAGAAGCGCATGCAGACGAGATATCCTGGTTCGTCAACTATATCTCTCCGGAAGGGCTCATTTATGTGATCCGCAACGGCGGCTCCGATCAGGCTATTGCGCCCTCCAAACGGGTGAATATTCATACAGCACAGGGTATCGTAAAAGCCGTATTCGGATGGCCTGCCATCCATACCCGCCTGCGCAGCGCGGACGGCAAGGAACCGCAACCGAAAGTGGATAATATCTTCCTGGACTGTGGCGCACGCTCCCGGAAAGAAGTGGAAGACCTGGGCATTCACGTTGGATGTGTGGTCACCTTCGATGATATGTTCGAAGAACTGAATTACGATTACTATATCTGCCGCGCCATCGATAACCGCATCGGCGGCTTCATGATCGCCGAAGTGGCCCGCCTCCTGAAAGAGAACAAGGAACGCCTCCCCTTCGGCCTCTACATCGTCAATGCCGTACAGGAAGAAGTAGGCCTCCGCGGCGCAGAGATGATCGCCAAGCGCATCAAGCCGAACGTGGCCATCATCACGGATGTAACGCATGATACCACCACACCGATGATCAACAAGAACATCGAAGGAGAGATCCGCTGCGGCAGCGGCCCCAGCATCACCTACGGCCCCGCCGTCCACAACATCCTGCGGGACCTGATCATCAACACCGCCAAAAAAGAAAAGATCCCCTACCAGCTGCATGCCGTCAGCCGCAGCACAGGTACTGATACGGACGCTTTCGCCTATTCAAACGAAGGCACCCCCTCCGCGCTCATCAGCATCCCCCTGCGCTACATGCACACCACCGTGGAAATGATCAAGAAAGATGACGTCGAAAATACCATCCGCCTCATATACCAGGCTTTACTGAACATCACACCTAAAACCAACTTTCAATACCTGTAAAACCATCGCGAATAACAAAAAATCATCATCTGTAATGGTTATTTCGCATGGGTTTCGTAGGTTTGTCGCTAAATCCGAAGTTTATGATCCGTCACGACTGGACGATAGAAGAGATAAAAGACATTTACAACACGCCCCTGCTGGAGCTGATGTACCGCGCAGCCACCCTGCACCGGGAATATCAGGATACCGCGGAAGTACAGGTATGTACCCTCCTGTCCATCAAAACAGGCGGCTGTTCAGAAGATTGCGCTTACTGCCCCCAGGCAGCCCGCTATAATACCGGCATCGATGTACAGGCGCTCATGAAAAAAGATGAAGTGCTCGAATACGCCCGCAAAGCCAAGGAAGCAGGGTCCACCCGCTTCTGCATGGGCGCTGCCTGGCGTGAAGTACGCGATAACAGGGACTTCGACCGGGTGATCGATATGGTGAAAGGAGTGAACGAGATCGGTATGGAAGTATGCTGCACACTGGGCATGCTCACCGAATCACAGGCGCAGAAACTCGCCGATGCCGGCCTCTATTCCTATAATCACAACCTGGATACTTCCGAGGAGCACTACAGCGAGATCATCACCACCAGGACTTATGACGACCGTCTCCAGACGCTCGACAACGTCCGCAAAGCCGGCGTAACCGTTTGCTGCGGAGGTATCATCGGCCTGGGAGAAAGTCATGAAGACCGTATCAACATGCTGCTCACCCTCTCCACCATGCCATCCCATCCGGATTCCGTGCCCATCAACGCCCTCACCCGCGTAAAAGGCACGCCGCTGGAGCATATGCCCAAAGTAGAGTTCTGGGACATGGTGCGCATGATCGCCACTGCCCGCATCCTTATGCCGCAGGCCATGGTACGCCTCAGTGCAGGACGCGCGGAAATGAGCCTGTCCGAACAAGCCATGTGCTTTATGGCCGGCGCCAACTCCATTTTCACCGGAGAAAAGCTGCTGACCACCAAGAACCCCTCCTTCGAGGAGGATCACATGATGTTTGAACTGCTCGGCCTCAAACCCCGCGAAGCATTCAAGGAAGAACATGTGCACACGCACGCGCATTGATATAACGAACAGCAAAAACCGGGAGCTGGCTAAAGAGCAATTGATTACGCGCAAACACCGCGCAAAAGATACGCTTTAGCCAGCTTCTTCTTTTTCCTGATATCGCGAAATCATGCACCTGCCTGGGCGACATGATCGCCGCGCAGCTGGATAGCTTTACGACCATCATTTCGATCGAGCTCAGCACCAAACTCCATAAAAAAGCAAAGGAACGTTTCAGGCAACAGGCCCATGTGAAGCTATATCAGGGGGACAGCAGTCATGTACTGCCGCAGATCATGCGCAGTGCGCAATTAAGCTCATTTATCAAGAAAGAACCGCACACCCAGCGCGTAGCCCTTCATGCCGAGGCCGCAGATCACACCCACCGCCTTGGCAGCCGTAAGAGAAGTGTGGCGGAATTCCTCCCTTGCATAGATATTGCTGATGTGTATCTCCACCACCGGCGTTTTGATGCCGGCGATCGCATCGCGGATCGCCACGGAAGTATGGGTGTAAGCCCCTGCATTCAGCAGGATGCCATCAAATGTAAAACCGGCCTCATGCAGGTGATTGACGATCTCTCCCTCCACATTGCTCTGATAATAGGTAAACTCCACCGCCGGGAAAGCGGCTTTCAGCTCTTCCAGATATTGCTCAAAAGTAAGGCTCCCGTAAACTTCAGGTTCCCGTTTACCGAGCAGATTAAGGTTCGGGCCGTTGATGATGGCTATTTTCATGATGAGGAATTACAGTTGGAAAAATTAAACGTTGAGCAATAACTACGCCCCCCAGCGGAAAGTATCCTGCTCCAGCCCCGCCAGATCTATCACCCGGTCCACCACCGTTGCCGCCACTTCCTCAATAGTCTTGGGTTTGCTGTAAAAGGATGGTGTGGCCGGACAAATGATGCCGCCGGCTTCGGTAACGGTTTGCATATTGCGGATATGAACGAGGTTATAAGGTGTATCCCTCAGCACGCAAATGAGCTTGCGGCGCTCCTTCAGCACCACGTCCGCCGCCCGCGTGATCAGGTCGTTCGAGATCCCGCCGGCGATACGGCCCAGCGTGCCCATCGAACAGGGACAGATGATCATCGTATTGAAGCGCCCGCTGCCGGAAGCAAACGGCGCATGGAAGTCATGCTGCGAAAACACGCGGAACGGCAGTTGTTCGAATCCCCTGTCCTCCAGCTCCGTTTCCCAGACTGTACGTGCATTCTCCGTCATCACGATCGCTACCTCATCCAGCTGCTCCTTCATTCCCGCCAGTTTGCCTAAAAGCTGCCTGGCGTAAATGGAACCGCTTGCGCCTGTAACCGCCACTACTATACGATGTTTCATACAGCAAAGCTACAAAAAGAACAGGTTAAAGAGAGGCTTTGGGTTTTCCCGTTATTCTCGGAGGTTTCGCTTCAAATGCCTGGTTGTTCTGTACAGGTCAGAGAGACAACGGGCGGATGACGGATGGAACATGGGAGGCGACCGGGGAAAAGGTGGACTTGTAGCGGTGGTGATCCGGTGGCGATGCGGGAATGAGTATTTGCAGGATACCGGATGAGGTGGTGTTATGCTCAAAAACGGGAATGCCCGCAGCGAAGGCCTGCGGGGGAAATCAGGGGTTGCGGTATGTGTTTTTCAGGATCGGTTTTCAGGATAGTTTGCTCACCAAATACAGTACTCAAGGCGGGGATAACCTATTCTCTTTGTACGATGTGTCGGGTGGATGGCCCGTTTGGAGAGCGGAATGAGGTTTTGATATGCCTGAGCATAGTGGTGGGTGGTGGCGGTGGTTGATGGAAGATCTTTCCGGTTTGTGGTTCCTGCACCGCTACGATATCCGCTGCTACGTATTTCCGGTTACCGGAAGGATATCCGTCCTTCATGGCCCTGACCTGCAGGGTCACTACCAATGTCCCCTTCCCCGGTACGTCAACAGATAATGCCGCCCCGGCAAAAGGTTCCCGGGTATCGAGGACGAGGGTGGCCGTTTCTGTGTCCACCACCTTACGCTCTGCAAAGCTGATCCGCGCGGCGATCACTTTTACCTCCAGGGCCGTGAAGCCTTTGAGCTCTTTCAACGTTTGCGCGGGGATGTGCAGGATACCATCAGCAGACAGTACCGGGTCTACACAAAAGAACTTGTCTATTCCCGTATAACGGTTAAACCGGAAGCCTGCGATAGCCCCGGGATTGTTCCTCCCACCTTTGATAATCGTCTTATTCAACCGGTTAACCCGGCTGCCGTCGGAACGGATATCCAGTTCCTGCGCAAAAGCGCTTCGGATAAGCCGCCCTTTCCTGCTGGCGGCGCCGAAATGCTGTGCGGCCTGGCGGGTAGCAGAGGTTTGTCTGACGGTTTCAGGCATGCTGCGCATGAAATGTTTGCCGTTACGGTTGTAACCGATCAGGTTGCCTACTCTCCCCGTAAAGGTGAGCAAAGATGTTTGTCTGCCCATGAGTAATTGTTTTGGTGCTATCTAAAATAACGAAATCCGGGGAAGAAGGTTCAGGAAGGGGTTGGAGGATATTCAAAGGAGGAAGCCTATTAACGAAAAATGTTCAGGGTGCGCAAATGCGGTATTAGACAATGACGAATGCTGATCGGACAGGGATTGGAGAATTTCGAAAAAGGGAATGGCAACGATCAGGATCAATCCTTCTTTAACCATTCCAGCGCTGCTTTCACTTTGGCGTCCCGGAGCAGATCATTGAAATTATCGCCTTCCGTGATAGTGATATCAGGGGAAACGGCATCATCATAGACGTGACCGTTGCGGTCTGATAGAAAATGTGTGGCTAAAGCCAGGTAATGTTCCTGTAAATTGAATTCTGCATTCAGGGTTGTGCGGCCCAGGGTTTTCTCTCCAAAGAACAATGTGTTGCTCCTCCCCTTGAATGCAATGGCCAGCATTTCACCGGCGCTTGCTGTGATCTGGCTGATCAGCACCACGATCTTGATATTTCTATTGGCTTTACAACCGTTTTTCACCGAGGCTACGATCCGGTTACCGAGATGCAGCCTGCCGTTTTCCACAAACCATTTGTCTTGCGGCGATCCATTCAGATCGCAACTATACACGATCCTCCCGGCACCTAAAAGCTGGTTCACACCGGTAAATAAAGGATAGATGCTTCCCCCTTCATTCAACCGGAGGTCTACGACAATACCCTTTAAATTTTCCAGGTCCAGTTCGCATAAACGATCCTGATATTGCTGGCAGGTGCGTTTATCATTCCGGCCCGTACCCGGCAATAAAATATAACCGTACCCCTGTTCAAGGAGTTCCGCCTTTACTTCCACGGGACCTCTTTTAAAGGGCTCTTTCAAAGCCGGACGAACAGTAAAAGAAACAGAATCCTGCAGCCCAATTCTCTTTCCCCTGAAATAAAGCGCGCCGTGGGAGTCGCCAATTGTTGTGAATATTTGCCGGACACGCTGAAGGAAGTTCTCTGTAGACAGAAGGGAATCCGCCCCGTGAAATATCTTTGCTTCCAGCGCAGTCCAGTTCACATTGCTTTTATAGAGAGAATACTGCCGGGCCCTTGTATATATTTCTTCAAGAACTTGTTCTAGGTTATGCTCCTTTGCTGTTGAACTTTGTCCATGTGAACGAAAAGGAAGCGTTAAAAGGGCAATAAGTACAATAAATTTCAGCATGTTCTGAAGCGATTTAATTCGCTGATTTTCCGGATCATTTGCCAGCCTGGGGTCAACATAAAACTATGTACTTTTCCTTCCATGTCGAAAAATATACGATTTTATACGCTTTGATTCGATTTTTTATACGGTGTCTTTCCGAAGAGTGAATATACGGTCCTGTACGATTTTATACGATCTGTTTTGTTGATATCTACCTGCTGTATCTGCAGGTGGCGACACTGTCGACGATGCGCTTACGAGACATGTTGACTTCCAACTCCCCTACGTCTTGATGATATGTCCAGTTTTATTTTCGTATTTGCCTGGCCAATGCATATGGCAGAAACTCAACAATATGATATATTCTAATAATGTCAGGTAAATGATGGCATTTATTTGACATTATTATTGGCTTAGGAGTAGTATTTGCACCGGCGGCAGCGCAAATAAAAAGCCGCCACAATCCTCGACTGCAGCGGCTTTTATTTTCATCAACGCCTGTTGGCGCTTTATTTTTGTTACCCGACCTGGATTCGAACCAAGACAAACAGAACCAGAATCTGTGGTACTACCATTATACTATCGGGCAATTTGGACTGCAAATGTACAATTTTTCAGAAAAAAAACAAACCCTGTTGCAGGGATATTTTTTAGCCGAAAGGAAAATGCAGCCCACAGCCCAACGAAACAGGACAGGCGGTGCAGAGATGCGCAACAACCCCGCCTAAAGTTCCATTTTCCTGACCTGCGCGATCTTCAGCAATGTTGTCAGCATCTCCCGGGGGAAGAAAGGTTTATTCAGGATATCGAATATCCCTTTGCGCGCGAATTTACGCCGCACTTCGGGCATGATGTCCGCCGTAAAGATCACAATATGGATCTCGGAATATTCATTACGGATGATCTCCGAAAGAGCGTAGCCATCCATTTCCGGCATATGCAGGTCTATGAACGCCACGTCATAGCTGTTCTCGCGCAGCAATGCCGTTGCTTCCTCCCCATTCAGTGCGCAGTCCGGCTGAATGCCGAAATACTCCAGCTGGCGTTTGGCCACCATCACATTAATGGGATTGTCCTCTACGAACAGCACCCGCATCCCTTTGAATTTCTTTGCATAGGTGGACAGTTCCGATATCTGCGCACGTTTTGGCGGCCTGTTCTTTTTGGTGGGCAGTTCAAAAACGATATCAAAATAAAACGTGGTACCGGCGCCCGGCTCACTTTCAAGCATGATATGGCTGCTATGCAGCGTAATGAGCTTCTGCGTGATGGTCAGCCCAAGTCCCGAGCCGGAGCCGGGCTGGTTGCCGGCGGCGGGCTCATGCACCTGCCGGAAGCTATCGAATACGGTATCATGATACTCTTTCGGAATACCGATCCCTGTGTCTTTCACCGCAAAATGAATGGTGACCTTTTCTGTCTGTTTCGAAACCAGTTGCAGCGAAATGGTCACCCCGCCTTTTTCCGTGTACTTGATGGCATTGCTTACCAGGTTATTCAATATCTGGCTGATGCGTATAGGGTCCGCTATGATCTTTTTGGGAATATCCTTATCCACCTCGCTGGTCAGTTTAAGCCCTTTGGCATCGGCCAGCGACTTGAACTGGTTATGGATATTCCTCACCAGTTCATGAAGGTTCACAATGGTACAGGTCAGCTCAAACTGATCACGTTCCATTTTATTCAGGTCGAGGATATCGTTGATCAGCTGCAGCAGATGATCGGCGGAGAAAAGGAGATTGCTGATATATTCTTCCTGTTCCTCGGTGTAATTAAGTTTCAGCAGATTGGTAATGCCAATGATGCCATTGAGGGGTGTACGGATCTCGTGGCTCATGATGGACAGGAAGTCGGATTTTGCCCTGGCGGCATCTTCCGCGATATTCTTGGCCCTGATCAATTCAAGTTCGGCTTCCTTTTTCTCCGTGATATCCTGTATGCTCAGCACAATAATGGCATCCGCCGGTTTTGGCGCCTTGATGACCGGCCGTACCCTGGCCCGGAACCATTGGTTCACAGCTTCGTCCAGATGCCGGTAGGTGATCTCGCGCACTTCTCCCGTGCGGATCACTTCCGCCACTACCTCGCTGAACATGGCGCCCTGGGGGCCCATGGCTTCCTGTATGCTTTTGCCCAGGAATTGCTTTTTAGGCATGAACAGGATGCTTTCATCATGCACCCAGACATTGCGGAACACCTGGTTCCCGTCCACTTCAAATACGATATCCTCCAGCGAAGTGATCAGTGCCTGCAGGTGTGTGGACAGCTCCTGCTGCCGGAACCCGGCCATCCTTTCATCGGTGACATCCCGTACATACCCGATAAAATAGTCTGCTTTGCCCTGCTGGCCGTGTACCAGGCGCACATTGGCATTGCAGTGACGCAATCCCTTGCCGGGATGTTGTAAACGGTAAGAAAAATTGATCGTATCATGGGGCTTCGCCACAGCCTGCCCGATAATGGCCGCTGCTTCCTGAACATCCTCTTTTACGATGGCCTGCAACCATCCTTTTCCCATCGAGGCACCGGCATCAAGGCCTGATATATTCTCCCATTCACTGTTCACAAAAAAACAATTCCCTTCCATATCCGCCATAAAGGCACCGATCGGGGCAAGTTGCAAGGCATTGTATAGGTCCTCCCCGTTATGCAAGTCAGTTTTCATCGGAAAGGTTTAAGAATCAATAAAATCTGGTTATTCTAACACCCTTCAATATAGGATTTTTTTGAAGATTATGCGGGGCCTTAACATATATGATTTTGGGGTTGACATGCTCCGGGCAATCCGGGTGCATGCCTTGACGCGATCAAAGATCCTTCGGCTGGCTAGCGAAATACTTTGCGATCTCGGCCGGGGATGGCTGTTTCAGGGGGCGGACGATGCGGAACCCTACGAACGAGGCATCCGTATTCCACCAATCGCTTTTCGGTATCTGGGGGTCACGCTGCTTCCATCCGGCGCGGGAAGCCGTTCTGGCCGCGCAACGGAGGTCTTCCGCATCATCGTCCCATGATCCGCCGCGAACGGTGCGGGGGTAAAGTGTTCTGGGAACGGCCCAGGGGTTCTTCACCCTGCTGCCCGGCGTGGCGTAGAATCCGCTCACATACTGGTCCAGCGTCCATTCCGCCACATTCCCGTGCATATCGTACAATCCCCAGGCATTGGGCTTTTTAGTGCCTACCTTATGGTACTTTTCCTGACTGTTCCTGCTATACCAGGCGTATTCCGGGAGTAAAGACCGGTCATCCCCGAAAGCATAGGCTTTCGATGATCCGGCACGGCAGGCATATTCCCATTCCGCTTCCGTGGGCAGCCGGTAAAAATGGCCGGTAACTTCCGTCAGCCATTTGCAGTACGCCAGCGCCGCATACTGCGTCATATTCACGGCAGGATATCCGCTTTTGCCCATCCCGAAGCTCATGTCCGTAAACGGAGGCGTGGGCCGGGTAATGGCATCCACCTTTGACCGCTGCTGCTTTTCCTTTTCCATGGCCGGGTACACGAATACCTCGAACTCATCCCAGGTCACTTCATGTTTACCGATCCAGAACGAATCCAGCATAACGGTATGCACCGGACCTTCATCTTTCCGGTGCCCGCTTTCCTTTTCCGTGCTGCCGATCAGCGCCTTGCCGCCTTTGATGGCTACCATACCGAAGCTGATCTTCGTTCCGGGAATGGTTTCCGTATAAGCGGCAAACAGCTGCTTTTGTGCCTGGCTTTCAGGCTGGTGCAGCGAAAGAAAGGAAAAGAAAGGCAAGATCAGTACGATGGCAATAAGCCTGAGATTCCGTTGCATCTGTTCATCATTTTTACGGGTCAGATGGAATGTTGTTATATTTTTCTACTCGCTCAGCAGATAGATGGCGATCACCGCCACCACCAGTCCGGCAATGATCAGGTAATGCGGGAATACGCTGTAGATCATTAAAGACAGCACGATCGTGATCACGGGCGAAAGGCCTGTCACCGGTATAACAATGATCGCTTTACCGTAACGCATGGCATATACAAGGGTCAGCGCGCCAACGGCATTCAGCACATGTACCAGCGTAGCCAGGTAAGGCCCTTTCAGCCCCCAGTTGATGTTCGCGGAAAAATCCGTCATCCCTATCGCCACCGGCGACAGCAGCACCCCGGAGAGCGCCATATAGAAAAAAATGCTTTCCGCTTTCATGATGTCATTGGAGAACTTCATGAAAAAACCCTGCACGCCCCATAAAAGAAAAACGATGATCGCCAGCACCAGCCAGCCATATCCGCCAGCATGCCCGTTATCCGGCTGCTGATAGGAAAGCAGCAGGATGGCGATAAGGGCCAGGACGATGCCCGTCCAGCTCCGCCGGGTGGTTGTTTCCTTTAAAAACAGGGCGGATAGCAGAATGGTCACGATCGGAAAGAGGGAAATGATCGGGAAAACAATATAGGCGGGGCCTTCCCGAACGGCCTGAAAAAGGATCAGCTGCCCTCCTGCTCCGGTGAGCCCTACCAGCATACCATACAAAACAGGCCTGATGCCGGTGTCCAGCTTCCAGTTTACAAGGTACAGCGCCACCAGTGCGCAGGGTATCATGGTGAGGGACCAGACCACATATCCAAGCGTTGCGGGAAACCCTGCTTTTTCCGGTATTTCGATGAACGCGCCCCAGATACCCCAGAACACGGTCGTAATAAGCGCCAGCAGCAGCCAGGGCTTCTTGTTGTCCCCCATTTTCCTGATTACATTTTAAACAATAATGACTTTTATACCGGCGCTCTCCAGTATCTTATGATCTTCCGGAGGTATGCCATCGTCTGTTACCAGCACATCTATCTCGTTCACCGGTGCAATGAACGCAAAACTCCGTTTATGGAACTTGCTGGAATCCGCTACCACGATCACCTGCTTGGAAATGGACATCATCACCCGGTTCAGATGGGCTTCCTCCACATTGGGCGTTGAAAGCCCAAAGGCAGCACTGAAGCCGTCCACCGCCAGAAATAACTTGTCGCAGAAATAGTTCTTGAAACTTTCCTCCGCGGTGGCGCCGATCAGCGAAAGCGAATTCTTTCTCAGGAAACCGCCCGGAATGATCACATTCACTTTCGGATGTTCCGCCAGCTGGTTCGCAATGTTCAGCGCATTGGTGATCACCGTCAGTTCCCCCATATTGGTGAGGTTCTTGGTGATCTCCATGGTGGTCGTACCGGAATCCAGTATGATCGTATCCCCCGTTTCGATCAGTTCGGCTGCGGCTTTCCCGATCCTTCTCTTCTGATCGTAATTCTGTTTGTTCTTGTCAGACAACGTAAAATCCATCCCCACCCGGTCTACTTTTATCGCCCCGCCCCTGGCGCGGATCAGCGCATTCTTCTGTTCAAGGCGCTTCAGATCGTTACGGATGGTCACTTCGCTCACTTTCAGCGCCTTGCTCAGGGAAACCACATCCACCTGCCCTTTCTCTTCCAGCTTCTCCAGGATGATCACACGGCGCTGAACGGTTGTCTTCTCTTTAGGTTTTCGCATATGATAAATTTTAAATACTTCGAAAGCTAATTGTTTTATACAGTGAAATAAGAATTCGAATGCAAAATAACATTATTAGCCCGTTTCTTTTTGATTCCCAAATGCGAAATTCTACAAATAACCCTTTCGAAAGCATAAAAATAAAATAAAAATTCCAAATTGAAAGGAAATAATTATTTTTGGTTCAACAAACGAAATGAAAAGAAAAATAAAATATGGATACTTTAAAAAATAACCCGTATCAAACTGCTCCCGAAACCCGCAATAAATACCTGGGCTTTTCCCAGGAAGACCTCAAACAAAAAGGAGCGCTGCATACCGCCAGGGAGATCGCCCAGCAACCTGACCTCTGGCTGAAGACCTGGGAACTGGTGAGCCAGCGAAAAGATGAACTGGCCGCGTTCCTGCAGGATGCATTCCGGCATCCTTCCCTTTCCGTGATCCTTACCGGAGCCGGCACTTCCGCTTTTATCGGCGATGTGCTGCAAGGCCCCTTTCACAAGAATACCCGCAAACAAACCGTAGCCATCCCTACAACCGACCTGATCTCCCATCCGGCACATTATTTCAATACAGAGGCTACGCTCCTTATATCATTCGCCCGCTCCGGCGACAGCCCGGAAAGTGTGGCCGCCCTTCACCTGGCCGACAAGTTCTGTGAAAAGGTATTTCACCTGATCATTACCTGCAACCCTGAAGGCAAACTGGCCCGCTCCATGGAAACGAACACCAATCCCACACTGGTATTCCTGTTGCCCAGGGAAGCGGATGACCAGAGCCTGGCCATGACGGGCAGCTTTACCTCCATGCTCCTGTCCGGCCTCCTGATATCGAGAATAAAAGAGATCGATACGCTGCGCGAACAGGTGGAACAGATCTCCCGGTACGCCCGCAACATCCTCGATAATTATCACAACAAACTAAAAGCTGCGGCCAGCCTGGATTTTCAGCGGGCCATCTTCCTGGGCTCGGGCCCGCTGCGCTCCGTTGCCAATGAATCCGACCTTAAAGTACAGGAGCTGACGGACGGAAAGGTGATCTGCAAATTCGATTCCTTCCTGGGTTTCCGCCACGGCCCCAAAGCCGTTATCAACTCCTCTACCCTGCTGGTGTACCTGTTCTCCAACAACCAATACGTTCATCAATATGAAAGCGACCTGGTGAAAGCCATCATATCCGGAGAAAAAGGGCTGTTCAGCATCGGCATCACAGAATCGGCTGACAAGGATTTTGAAGTGGACCTGCTCATTGAATTATCTACCGGCGGAAAAACTGTGGACGAAGAATTTTTGTCCGTATGCAGCGTACTGCCGGCACAGATCCTCGGATTCTATAAATCGCTCGAATTTGGCCTCATGCCGGATAACCCGAGTGAAAAAGCCACCATCACCCGTGTTGTAAAAGGGGTGATCATCTACCCGTTCAGCCCGGAGAACGGTAAAGCCTGAGAAAGAAACACCGCCAAAAGATGATCAAAAGGAAGAAACATGAAAAAAAATGACGTAATCGTAATCGGAGAACTGAATATCGACTTCATTCTTAATCACATCAGCGCACTCCCGCAGCTGGGCAAAGAGATCCTCTCCCGGGAGATGACCCTCACGCTCGGCAGCTCTTCCGCCATATTCGCCAGCAACCTGAGCGTACTCGGCGCCAATGTTGCCTTCACCGGCAAACTGGGAAAAGATGCCTTCGGGGATTTTATCTGTGATACTTTAACCGCAAAAGGCATTGATACTTCCGGCATCATCCGTCAGGCGGACCTGCATACCGGTGCTACGGTGGTATTGAATTATGGGGAAGACAGGGCCATGATCACCCATCCCGGCGCCATGGAAAGCCTGTCCGCCGCCGATATCAACTGGACGCAGGCGGAACAGGCCCGACATCTGCACATCTCTTCCTGCTTCATTCAACCGGCCCTGTGCAAAGACCTTCCCATGATCTTTCAGCGGGCCAGGCAAATGGGCCTTACCACCTCTTTTGATCCGCAGTGGGACCCCGGAGAAAAATGGGACATCCGTCTGCCGGACATCCTCCCGCATGTAGACGTGTTCCTGCCCAACGAAAAAGAACTGCTGCATATCACCCGCTGCAACGATATCACAGAAGCGCTGGCGCAGCTAAGCGGCTGCTGCCACACCATTGCCGTAAAACAGGGCAACAAGGGATCTACCTGCTTCAGCCAGGGGAGGTCCGTTTCACTGCCCGCTTTCCTGAATACCGCGGTGGTGGACGCTATCGGTGCGGGAGACAGCTTCAATGCCGGGTTTATTTACCAGTTCATCAGCAAACAACCGCCGGAAACCTGCCAGCGGTTCGGAAATATGATCGCCGCCCTTTCTACCACCGCAGCAGGCGGAACTGCAGCATTCTCCGACAGACAGGAAGTTTTTTCAATCCTAAAAGAAAGATACCGTTATGAAGACGATCAACCTGAAAGATAAACTGAAGCAGATGCAGCAGCAAAGATCCGCACTGCTGGCCACCAACTTCTACAACTATGAAACGCTTTGCGGTATCATGGAAGCGGCCTCCGCCATGAAGCAACCGGTTATCCTCCAGCTCACCAGGAGCTCTATCGAATACATGGGCATGGCCGTAGCGGTGAACATGGCAAAGACCGCACTGGAACAATACAATGTGGAAGGATGGCTGCATCTCGATCATTCGGATTCCTACGAGCTGGTAGCGCAATGCCTGGAAGCGGGATTTGATTCCGTGATGATAGATGCCAGCGAAAAACCACTGGAGGAGAACATCGCCATCACCCGGAAAGTGGTGGCCCTGGCCGCGAAATACAATGCCAATGTGGAAGCCGAACTGGGCTATGTGGCCAAGCTGGGCCAGTCCACCGAGATCACCGGTTTTACCGAACCGGAGGAAGCCCGCTACTTCGTTGCGCAAACGGGCGTGAACGCGCTGGCGGTAGCCATCGGTTCCGCACACGGCTTCTATAAAAAAGCGCCGGAACTGGATATCGAAAGACTGAAAGAAATTCACCGCCTCACGGACGTGGCGCTGGTACTGCATGGCGGCTCGGGCATTCCCGCAGCCAGCCTGAGAGAATCCATCAACAACGGTATCTGTAAAATCAACCTGGCAACCGAAATAAAAAATATCTTTATACGCACACTCGATAAATGCCTTTCCGCCAAAGAAGAAATTGACCTGCGAAAACTGTTCCCGCCGGCGATCAAGGCGGTATCGGACCTCGTTACGGAAAAACTTGAAATTGTTAAATAGCGCACCGATGAAGAAAAAAAATCATCCCGGCCTTCTGCTGATCTTAACCGGCGTACTGATGCAAAGCTGTATGGAAGTCAAAAAAAAGGAATCATTCTATGGAACGGAAGATTTTGCCCGTGTGAAAAAATACGATTCACATGTGCACATCAACACGTTTGACCCGGTGCTGATCAACTACGCCAGGTCGCAAAACTTCTATCTGCTGAGCCTGAACGTGGCGGCGCCGGATTACGTTCCCCTCCATGAACAGCAGGGATTCACCACTTTTCACCAGGAACGCTTCCCCGGCGCTTTCAACTATGTGACGAGCTTCAATATTGAAGGTATAGGAGAACCGGGCTGGCAGGAAAAGACCATCGCCTACCTGGACCAGTCGTTCAAACAGGGCGCACTGGGCGTTAAAGTGTGGAAGAACATCGGGATGGAATACAAGGATAAGGACGACAAATTTGTGATGATCGATGATCCCCGGCTGGACCCGGTGCTTGATTTCATTACGGAAAATAATAAAACACTCGTTGGCCACCTCGGTGAACCGAAGAACTGCTGGCTGCCGCTGGAGGAAATGACGGTGAAAAACGACCGGGAATATTTCAAACACCATCCGGAGTATCATATGTACCTGCACCCTGAATATCCTTCGTATGAAGATCAGGTGAATGCCCGGGACAATATGCTGAAGAAACATCCGGAAATGCGCTTCGTGGGCGCCCACCTCGCCAGCCTGGAATGGGATGTGGACGAGATCGCGGCGAGGCTGGACAAATACCCGAATATGGCGGTGGATATGGCGGAACGGGTGTCTCACCTCCAGTTCCAGGCCCAAAAGGATCATAAAAAAGTTTACGATTTCTTTGTCCGCTACCAGGACCGGCTGCTGTATTCTACAGACATCGTTATCGACAGCAGCATGGATTCTTCCGCAGTGCTGAAATACGCACATGATACGTGGACGGATCACTGGAAATTCTTTACCTCCGATGAAGAAATGACGGCTTCCGAAGTGGAAGGCCCTTTCCGCGGCCTGCATCTTCCGGTAACCGTAATTGATAAACTGTACCGGGAAAATGCCGAAAAATGGTTTCCCGGTCTTGGCCAAAAATAATCAGCGCATGGGAAGATCTTCATGGCATATCGCCGTCCTGATACTCCTGCTATCCTGCAGGAACATGCCGTCCGGCGACACGCAGGACAAGGTGGTGATCCGCAGGTCCGCCGACTTTGACATTACCGGTGACGGCTCCGCCGCCGAATGGCAGAAAACCGGCTGGATCAGCATCCCGCTGCTGGATACCGGTAAAAGTGGTTACGAAACAAAGGTCAAGCTGTTGTATTCCGCTACCGGCATCTACTGCCTTTACTTTTGTGAGGACAGGAAGCTCACGGCAACCATGCAGCAGGATTTCATGGATCTCTGGAATGAGGATGTCATCGAGATATTCCTGCAGCCGGATGAAAAAAAACCGGCCTACCTGGAATATGAACTTTCCCCGCTGAACTACGAACTGCCGCTGGTGATCTTTAATGAGGACGGCAAACTCAACAGCTGGATACCCTTCCACTATGACGGTCGCCGCAAAACCAGGCATGCCACATCCGTTCGCGGGGGAGAACGTAAAACGCATGCCGCTGCCGACAGCTGGACGGCCGAGTGCTTCATTCCCTATGACCTGATGAAACCCGTACTGGACAAACTCCCCGCTTCCGGCACTACCTGGAAAGGCAACCTGTACCGGATCGATTATGATCAGGGAGAAACCTTATGGGCCCTGAACAGGAACAGCGGGAATTTTCATGAATACAGGAATTTTGGAGACTTCTATTTTGAATAAAAAATGACGATATGAACAAGGACATCGAATCTGCCACAAACGGCCTGCGCGGCCGGCGCGACTTCCTGAAAGGTTCCGCTGCACTGGTTGGCGGAGCTTTGCTCAGCACGGCACTGCCCGCCGGCGCACGATCATGGCGCCTCCACAGTGATCCGATACGCATTGCGCTGATCGGATGCGGCAGCCGCGGCGCAGGCGCCGCCGTGAATGCTTTGAGAACGAAAGCCAATGTAGTGCTGGTAGCCATGGCGGACGTTTTCCGGGACAAGCTCGATGAAACCTGGCAGACGCTGATGCAGATAGACGGCGTCAAAGATGCCGTTAAAGTGCCGGAAGCCAACAAGTTCACCGGTCTTGATGCATATGAAAAAGCCATTGCCGCGGCGGATGCCGTATTGCTGGTAACACCGCCTGCCTTCCGTCCCCTTCATTTTGAAGCCTGCGTAAAAGCAGGGCGGCATGTGTTCATGGAAAAGCCCCTGGCCAGCGATGCGCCGGGCATTCGCAAAATACTCGCCACCGGAGAACAGGCTTCCCTGAAAAACCTCAAAGTGGTGGTGGGCCTGCAGAACCGCTATGATGCCGGATACCGGGAAATGGTGAAACAGCTGCAGGAAAATGCCATCGGAAAGATCGTTTCGGCAACGGACTATTACCTCATCGGCCCGGTACGCATGGTCCCGCGCCGGCAGGGACAGACAGAACTCGAATACCAGCTGCGCAACTGGCGTTATTTCAACTGGCTGTGGGCCGGATCACCGGCGGGATTGCAGATCCATAACACCGATGTGGTGAACTGGGTGAAAGGCGCTTACCCCGTGCGCGCGCAAGGCATGGGCGGCAGGTCTTCCCTCAGCGGTCCCGATACCGGCGATATCTTCGATCACTTTTTCATCGAATACGAATATGCGGACGGCATGAAACTGAACAGCCAGATCCGCCATATCAGCGGCACCTGGAACAAAGGCGGTGCCTACTTCCAGGGGACTAATGGCACCGCCAGCCTGCAATCCGGCATCCGGGACCTGAACGGTGAGAGAATATGGCGGAACAGCAACAAGGATTCGGAGAACGCATACCAGGTAGAACACGATGTATTCTTCGATGCCATCAGGAACAATACGCCGCTCAACGATACGGAATGGGGCGCCATGAGCACCATGACCACCATCATGGGCCGCATGGCCGCACACTCCGGGAAAATGGTGGAACTGGAAGATGCCCTGAAATCCGAACTCGTACTGGCGCCGGAGCATATGGACTGGAACAGTGAAGCGCCTGCAAAACCGGACAAGGACGGGAATTACCCGATACCGATGCCCGGCACGTCAAACATCATCTAGCGAATATATCATGAGATCAGTTTCCATTTTGCTGCTGCCTTTGCTGTGGCTCGGCAGCGCATGCCAATCCACCGGGAAAATTGCCAGGGACATCAGCTGGGTAAATGTGAATGAGGCGCCCGATACCTGGACGGCCGGGCCTGAAGGGATCGTATGCACCGGTAAAATACAAAGCACGCTACGGTCAGCACAGGTTTTCGGGAACTATGAGCTGGAATTTGAATGCCGGCGCGGGCCGGGTAGCGGAGATGCCGCTGTGATCCTACACGCTGCGGAACTGCCGTCTACCGGTTCCGCGATACCGGATGGCATCCGCTTCGGCATCGGAACGGAACAGGAAGGTTTTATTCCCGACAAATGGAATCATTATCGCATTAAAAGCAATAGCAAAGCAGTACAGCTGTCCGTCAACGGCGGACCGGCTACGGTCATCAGCGCAACGGAACAACGCAAAGGCCACATCACCTTTTCTTCCGGCGGGGTGGCTTACCAGGTGCGGAACATCCGCATCAAAGCAACCTCCGCTACCGCTATGGAAAAAAAATTCCGCCCGCTGTTCAACGGTGATGACCTTTCCCAATGGGAGATGAAGCCGGGGCATGCCGGGCACTGGACCGCCGGTAAAGGTGTGATCGATTACGACGGCAACAGCCGGGAAAAAGACAAATGCCTTTGGAGCAAAAAGGCCTTCCGGGATTTTGTACTGGTAGCCGATGTAAGGCTGACCAGACCGCCGGAGATGGCCCGTACGCCGGTCATCCTTCCCAATGGCGACAATGCCCTGAATGCCGATGGCTCCAACCAGGAAGTAGAGATGCTTTACAACGGCGATACCGGCATATATCTCAGGGGCGAATCCAAAAGCCAGGTGAACATCGGTAACCGCTATATCGGCTCGGGAGAGATATACGGTTACCGGGTGGACAAACGCCTGCCGCCTGAAATACGCGCCGGCGCAACGCCAAAGATCAAAGCCGATAATCCTCCCGGGGAATGGAACCGTTTTGTCATCACCATGAAAGGAGAACGTGTAACCGTTGAGGTGAATGGACAGACCGTTATCGACAACGCCCTTCTCCCCGACATTCCCGAACAGGGCCCGATCGCTCTGCAGGACGATCATGCCAGCGACAACCGCTGCCAGTTCGCCAACGTGTACATCATGGAAATCAACTGATATGAAAAAGCATTTATTAACAGGATTGCTGGCAACATTGCTGCTCGGCAGCGATACCGCTTTCTCCCAGACGACGGAAAGCAGGAAGATCGCCGCGATCGTACAACAGGAATACCGGGAACTGTTTGACCTGTACCGGCATATTCACGCCAACCCTGAACTGGCGCAGCAGGAAAAGAACACCGCTGCCCTGATGGCGGCGGAACTGAAGAAAGCAGGTTTTACGGTGACCGAAAATGTGGGCGGGTATGGTGTGGTAGGGATCATGAAAAACGGTCCCGGTCCTACGATCATGGTGCGTACCGATATGGATGCACTGCCCATCCGCGAACAGACCGGCGTGCCGTATGCCAGCACCGCCACACAAACCGGCGCAACAGGGGAACAGATCCCGCTGATGCACGCCTGCGGCCACGATATGCATATGGCCGTATGGACCGGCGTGGCCAGGGTGCTTTCGCAAATGAAAACAAACTGGTCCGGCACGGTGATGCTCATTGCACAACCCGCGGAAGAGAACGGAACAGGCGCCCGGGCGATGCTCGATGACGGACTCTTCTCCAGGTTCCCTGTGCCGGACTATGCCCTGGCCCTGCATGTGAACTCCAGCCTCGAAACAGGAAAGGTAGGTTATGTTCCGGGGTACAGCCTGGCGAACATTGATATGATCGACATCACGGTGAAAGGGAAAGGCGGCCATGGCGCCATGCCGCACTCCGCCATAGACCCGGTGGTGCTGGCGTCCAGGCTGGTGATGGACTTTCAGACGATCGTCAGCCGCGTGATCTCTCCCATGGAACCCGCGGTTGTTACCGTTGGCTCCATTCATGGCGGCACGACCGGCAACACCATTCCAACCGAAGTAAAAATGGAACTGGCGGTGCGTTCACTGAATGATGAAGTACAGCAGCAGATCATCGAACATATCAGAAAGATATGTGAAGGCGTGGCGGAATCCGCCGGCCTGTCCGGTAACGAGCTTCCATCCATCGTCATCAACCCGGGCGGAAGCCCTTCCGTGTACAACGATCCGCAGCTTTCGGAAAAACTTGCCGCGCACTTCACAACGGTCATCGGTAAAGAAAACGTGATCCGGCTGAATCCTGAAATGTATGGGGAAGATTTCGGCCGATACGGCAGAACCGGTGTGCCGGTACCCATCCTGTTATACTCGCTGGGCGTTGTGCCAAAGGAAAAAATGGAAGCGGCGATGCGGGAAAAGAAACCGCTGCCTTCCACACATTCCCCGCTCTTCATCCCGGAAACCACCACCGCCATGCAAACCGGCGTGCTTACCATGTCTTCCGCCGTTATGCATCTGCTCCGTACAAAAAAATGATATGAACTACCAGATAGCCAAAGCAGGCATCATCCTGCTGTTTTCATCCCTTTCCACGGGCTCCGCACAGCACAGGATCATCAGCCGACCGGTTGAATCGGAAAAAGTGCTGATCAACCCGGGGATCGGGTTTACCACTTTCCAGATGTTCAATGGCGATAACCTCCCCTACTACGATGTGATCAACGAAGCGGACATTCGTCAGTATGATAAAAATGAAACGCTGGAGAACGAGGCCCATCCGCCCACCTCGCTTGCCTATTTCAGGATACACTGGCATGTCATTGAGCCGGAGCAAGGCAAATACCGCTGGGATTTTATTGATGACCTGCTAAGGATCGCAAAGAAAAAACAGCAGAAACTCTGCCTGCGGATATCTCCCTATAAAGGCAAACCGGGCGAAGATGTACCGGCCTGGTACCGGGAAATGGTGGGAGAAAAGCGAACGTTCGCACATCCGAAATGGGTAGTAGATCCTGAAGATCCCCGGTACGCAAAATATTTCGGCGGCATGATACGCGCCCTGGCCGCGCGGTACGACGGACATCCGCAACTGGAGAATGTAGATCTTTCCATTGTCGGCTTTGCCGGAGAAGGCGGAGGAACAGAATTGCTGTCTGACGCAACGATGAAAACCCTCGTGGACGCCTATCTCGAAGGCTTCCAAAAAACACCGCTCATCGCCCTGCTGCACGGCAAAAAACAGATCGCATACATCAAGGAAAATGCGGCCACGCCGGTGGGCTGGCGGCAGGACTGCCTGGGCGACCTGGGCTTCTGGGCGGCGGAACAAAACGGATGGACGCATATGTTCGACTACTATCCGCAGACCATTATCGAATACGGGATGCAGGACGCCTGGAAAGAAGGGCATATAAGTTTCGAAATGTGCGGATTGTTCAGGAACTGGGATGTGAAAGAAGGTTATTCTGAAAAGCAGGTGCAATATATCATCGACCAGTCATTGAAATGGCATATTTCCTCCTTCAATGGCAAATCCTCACCGGTACCGGCTAAATGGAACAAACTGATGGACGCATGGCTGAAGAAAATGGGTTACCGTTTTGTGTTGCGGCGGTTCAGTTATCCTGCGTCCATCAAAGCAAATTCCCGGCTTGATGTGGAAACCTGGTAGGAGAACAAAGGCGTAGCGCCCTGTTATAACCGTTACACGTTCGCCATCCGGTTAAAGAACAATAAACACACCGAAACCTTTATGACGAACGCGGATATCCGGAAGTGGCTCCCCGGTGATATTGTGTTTAACGACGCCTGCTATCCGCAGCAGCTCCCGCCCGGCGAGTATGACATCGCTGTGGCCCTGCTTGATCCGCATCTGCTGACGCCTGCCGTACAATTGGCTATTGAGGGGAAACAGGAGGATGGATGGTATCCGATGGGAAAGATTACATTAACGCCGTGACTGGCCCTTTAACCACCGGTCACTGAAAACATCCGGTTTACGCAGCAATCCCTGCAGCCGTTTCACCTCCGCGGCACACTTCTTTTCCCGCGCAAGATTGACAAATTCACCGGGATCATTCCTGTGATCATACAACTCCGTACCTTCGTTACCGTTATCCCACTCCGTATAGCGCCAACGTTCCGTGCGCACGCTTCTGCCGAAAATACCGTTGCGTACCACTTCCGTATAGGCGGGATGTTTCCAGGCCGCCGCCGGATCTTTCAACAGCTTCGTCAGACTTCTGCCCTGCACATGTTCCGGCACCGGCAGATCGCAAAGCTCTGCCAGCGTGGGGTAAACGTCCAGCAATTCAACCGTTCTGCGGCAGGGCGTTCCTTTTGCGCCACCCGGAACGGCAATGATCAGCGGCACGCGCGCTGATGGCTCGAACAGACTTTGCTTTTTCCATTGTCCATGCTGGCCAAGGTTATAACCATGATCGCTCCACAATACAATGATGGTATTCTCCGCGAGACCAAGTTGTTCCAGCGCGTCCAGCAAACGGCCCACCTGGCCGTCCATAAAGGAAACGGCGGCATAGTATGCTCTCTGCGCATCGCGGCGGTCGCTTTCATTCAGCCCCCAGTGGGCGGGGCGCGTGAAAAGCGCTGCTTCGGGGATATCATCCATATCACCGGGCATCTCCTTGGCCAGCGGCACCGTTTCCTTCGGATAAAGATCGAAGTACTTTCCCGGCGCAACGTATGGCGCATGCGGCCTGAAATAACCTACTGCCAGAAAGAAAGGCTCGCCCTTCTTTTGCTGCGCCAGCAACCGGATGGCTTCAGTGGTCACCAACCCGTCCGTCTGCTCTTCATCCGTACCCTCAGACCGGTGCCAGGCCAATGCGGCGCCCAGACCGCGGGCCGGAGTAAGGTTCTTCACGAGATGCTCTTCCGTTTTATCCCGGCCTTTCGGATTCACAACGGTATCCCAGGATGCGGGATCGTCCAGCCCGTTAGTGCCTATTTGTCCGGGTACACCATAATGGAATATCTTGCCGACACGGGCGCTGAAATAATCCGCATTCCTGAACAATTGGGGAAGCGTGATCACATCGGGAAAATGCTTCCGGAAATGTGTTTCCAGATCGTAGATGCCTACTTTATCCGGCCGCATGCCGGTGAGCATGGAGCTGCGGCTGGGGCTGCACAGCGGGTACTGGTTGTATGCCGCATGGAACGCCACGCCGGAACGGGCAAGACGGTCTATCTGCGGCGATTGCACATACCTATTGCCATAACAGCCGAGATCGTTGTTGAGATCATCGGCTGCAATAAACAGCACATTGTACTTTTTCCCCTGCGGCTGTGCTGCGGCCTGCGTGAACAGGCCTGCAGCAAGCACGAGCAGAAGGAGCGGCTTTATTGCGAAAAGAGGTTTCATATCGTTCTATTGTTCAGCGCCCCATTTGTAAAAAGAACGGTGTCATACCCGGGATTTCCGGATATGACACAGCCAGGTAGTATGAGGTTAATAAATCTCGGGAGGAAAGGTCCCCTGCTTGGGATGTAAATACGGTAATCCGGGTTTCGCATCCCACCAGATCCTGCTGGTCATCTTGTCTCCCCCCTGCAGGCGCGAAGCGGCTTCTCTCACATTATTTTCGTTCAGTGAATATTCCGATTGAGGATAAGTGCCTCTTCTGGGAATGGTGCCGTTCGTACTGCCCAGGTCACCACCGGTCCATATTTCAGGATAACCCGTTCTGCGATATTCTGCCCAGCCTTCAGCCCCCATCCAGAAATTGGCGAGGTACTTCTGGATAATGATCTCTCTCAGCTGCTGTTCCTCCGTACCTGTCAGCGATCCGAACGTACCGGCGAGGTAGGTAGTGATATCCGGTTGTGCTACGCTATACTGCAACATGGATTGTTCAATGCCCGTTCTGTACAGCTGCGCTGCATTCTCACTGCTTAAGCCGGCCAATGCGGCTTCAGCGCGCAGAAAATACACTTCGGCCGCATTCATCACCACAATATCATAAGCCGCTACCCGGAAAGGCATAGGCAGGAATGCCGTGGTGTTTTCAGCATAAGGCTGCTTCTCGTCCGTAAACAGGCACATCGGCCGTCCACGGTGCCCTGAAACACCATCGTTTGCGGGGCTGGCGTATTTGGACAAACGGGGATCGCTTCTTTCGAGCAGGTTCTGGGTTACGGTGAAACCCACCCACAGAGGATAACCGTTGGAATTGACAAAACTGTTATACAGCGGGTTGCGGTTGGCAGCCTCGGCCCCATCGATCGTCCTCAGCTTTGCATTGAATGCATTATCATCTATCAGGGGTTTGCCTGCAAGATCAGCAATATGCTGCGCAGCAAGCGATTCATTCGCATAACGCACCCGTATGGCCAGCCGGTAACGGAGCGAGTTCCCGAAACGCACCCAGCGGTCCGCATTTCCGTTGAAAAGAAGGTCCGCACTACCGAAAGACGCCAGGGACGGCTCATTGGTCAGCTGCGCAACAGCTTCCTTCAACTCGTTGAGCATGTGGGTATAAATGGATTCCTGCGTGTCGTATTTCGGCTGGTTGATCACATCTTCAACATCCAGCAGGGATTCGCTGTACGGCACATCGCCAAATACATCCGTCAGCTGATGGAACTGCCAGACCTTCCATATCCTGGCCACGGCCTGCTGATTTTTCAGGGCCGGATCATTACCGGTAAGCCGGATCACTTCCGATATATTGATCAGGTTGCCGGTATAGCTGAAGGAACCGGACCAGTCCCTGTCCTGGAAAATGGTGCCGGAGCCCTGGTTGGAATAGTAGTTGGCGTATTCGTTGAAGGTTCCGGTATTATAGCTGTCGAAGATGGTGTTTTTCAGCACCAGCGTAAACAGCATGGATGGTTTGATGATATCTTTTGTGATCAGTACAGGATCTGTATTGATCTCTTTAAAATCCTTCGTGCAGGAACTTCCCGATAATATCAGAAAAGCCAGGGAAGTTACCTTTATCGCAGTTGCATATAATTTCATATCGCTCGGATTGATTGAATTAAAAAGTGAATGAAAGGTTGACACCGATGCTGCGGGTAGTAGGAACACCCTTTGCTTCGTAGCCCTGCGCCGATATGCTTGTATTGAAGGCGGTTTCAGGACTCAGGCCCATTGTTTTGAACTTCTCGTCCCGGTACAGATAGAACAGGTTCCTGCCTACGATGGAAGCACGGGCATTCCGGAGGAGCGTGTTCTTCAACAGACCAGCGGCGCCGAAGTTATATCCAATGCTGGCTTCACGCAAGGCTGCATAATCCGCATCGATGATCGCATTCGTTGCGATATCTCCCCACGGGCCGGCGCCGGCATAATAATCCTGTGCCAGCAGCACAATATCGCTGGGCGTATATTTTCCATCAGTGCCAAGGATCACCCCGTCAGCGATCAGGTTGGTCCGGTTCTCCGTAAACTTGCCGGTACCTTTGGCGCTCTGATCATCCCATGATTGCGAGAAGATCTGACCGCCTTTCCTGAAATCGATCAACGCGCTCAGCGTAAACCCTTTGTAGCTAAAGCTGTTGGTAAAACCGCCCAGCCAGTCCGGTTGTATATTGCCCAGTATCGTGGTCTCCGTGGCGCGCTGGTATTTACCCTGTTCGTTCAGTACTTTTTCCCCTGCTTCATTCCTCATGAAATCATATCCGATGATATTGCCAAAAGCTTCACCGGGCGTAGCCTGAATGGATGCCCGGGTAATGGTGAACATGCGAAAGGTCGAGATTCCCGGTGCAAGCGATACCACCCTGGATTTATTCCTGGAAAGGTTAAGCGTAAGGTCCCAGTTGAAGTTCTTGCTGCGCACCGGTGTGGCGGACAACAGTATTTCCACGCCTTGGTTCTCTATCTCGCCGGCATTGATGAGACGGGTAGCATAACCGGTGCTGGCGGATAAACCCACGGGCAGGATCTGGTTACGGGTGGAACCGGTGTACCAGGTGAAGTCCAGCCCCAGACGGTTATTCAGAAAGCGCAGTTCCGTTCCCACTTCAAAAGTCCGTGTCAGCTCGTTCTTCAGATCTGTCAGCGGCACACCGGAGCTGATGGCGGCATAAGGCTGGCCGTTATAGTTCTGGTTGGACAGGCTGTAACCGGCGGTTGTCATATATGGACTGGCATCATTGCCCGCTTCCGCATAAGACACTCTCAACTTTCCGTAGTCCAGCACACCCGGCTCTATCTTCAATGCATCCGTAAACACAAAGCTGGTGCTGATGGAGGGATAAAAGAAAGAGCTGTTATTTACGCCAAGTGTAGAGGACCAGTCATTACGGCCCGTAATGTCCAGGAAAAGATAATTGCGGTATCCCAGCTGACCGGTGAAATAAGCGGAGTTCATCACTTTTCTGATATCTGCATTCCGCGTAGCTTTCGTTCTGGCGTTATTGATATGATAGAGGTTAGGTATATTGAAACCTGTTCCGGTGAACCCGACCTGCGTCTGGCGCCTGTTCAGATGATTGGCGCCCACGGAAACGGAACCGGTAAAGTTTTTGGAGAGGTTGCCCGCTGCGGTAAGCAATACATCGCTGTTCTCTTCCTTAACATGATATTCATCATTGGCAATACTGCCATCAAGCGTGCCGGGCGTATTGATGCCCACGCGCACCATCCTTTGTTCGGTGTAAAAGTCCGTTCCCGTGCGGGCCTGTAATGTCAGCCAGTCTGTGAACCGGTACCTGGCCAGCACGTACCCGATCATCCTGTCCCGCCGGTCTTCGCTCAACAGTTCATTCAGCAGCCAGTAAGGGTTACTTGGGCTGCCGGCTTTGAAACCGTACATGGTGCCGTTCGGGCGTTTGTAATCCTTCTGCCAGTCCAGGTCGATGAAACGTGGTGTAGCCATCATACTGGCTATCGGCGAGGTCAGCAATCCGCCAACTTCCGGGCGGTTCTCTCCTTTCTGCCGGATGTAGTTCACTTTTGCTTCCACAGAGAGCCGTTTGGTCACATTCAGGGAAGCCAGCAGGTTGATGTTCTGCCTTTGAACGGAGTTGTTGGGAATGATGCCTTCATTCCGCATATCACCTACGGAAAGGCGGTAGGTTCCTTTTTCGGTACCGCCGGATACGGCGATGGTATTGGTAAATGTTTTGCCGGTGCGGAAGAATTCGCGCTGGTTGTCTTCCGGCTGCGGGTTATAGGGTTTCGGGCCAAGTTCAGGCCATGCGGTCAGCACAATATCCCTGCCATCCATTCTGCCCCCCCAGTTATCTACCAGCCATGTAGGCCAGGCGTCATATTCAACGCCATCTATCGTCATCTTTTCAAAGGAATCATAATTATCATCGTATCCGCCGCCCCATACGTTCTGAAAGGTGGGCATTACATTCGGTGATTCGAATGTGGTATTGGAAGTGATATCGATGGAGGTTTTACCGGCCTTGCCTTTTTTGGAGTTGATGAGAATAACGCCGTTAGCGCCCCTGGCGCCATAGAGCGCGGCAGCAGCAGGACCTTTCAGCACGGATACGCTTTCGATGTCATCCGGACTGATATTCCCGATACCATCGCCGAAATCGCGCTGGCCGCCGAAGGCGGAGGGATTGCCGAGGGTCTGGTTATCTATCGGCACACCATCCACCACATACAAAGGCTGATTATTACCGGTCAGTGAACTGGCGCCGCGGATGACCACAAAGCTGGAACCGGAAGCCCCGCCGGCGGAGGGGTTCACATGTATGCCCGCGATCTTTCCTTTCAGGGAATTGGCGACGTTCAGGTCCTTGTTCTCCGATAATTTCTCACCGGATATGGTTTGCATGGCATACCCCAGCGATTTTTTGTTACGTTCGATGCCCAGTGCGGTCACCACTACTTCAGACAGCTGTTTTTCATCTCCCTCCATCACAATATCTATAACGTTGCCCGCGCCTACCGGTACTTCCTGCGTTTTAAATCCGTAGAAGCTGAAAACAAGCACAGCCCCGTTCTGTGTGCGGAAGGAATATTTCCCGTCCGGTCCTGTTATTACGCCATTGGTCGTGCCCTTTTCTATAACAGACGCTCCGGGCAATGGCTGACCGGCCCCGTCCTTTACAATACCTGTAACAGATTTTGTCTGCCCCGTTGCCGCCACTCCCGTTAGCAGGAGAATACAGCAAAGCGGTACACGGGCGATCAAAGATTTAAGTTTCATTAATAGCGGATTTTGGATTGATAAATAAAGGTTATAAAAGGAAAATCGACAAGGTAAATTTCTTTTCTTTATTAAAAATAGATCAATTCCTTTATTTCTCCAAGTAATATTTTTTCATTTAGTTATAAAATTTCAGTTTTAGGGATGATATATTTTCGAAATCTTTCGGAAGCAGGCAGAAATACCGCCATCCCGGATACCGGCTGACAAAAAAGCGCCGGGGTGATACCCCGGCGCCTGGTCAATAGCAAGCGGCGTCTCCCGTTAATATTCATCAGAAACGGCAAAATCATTCTTCCTGTTCATCCACCGCCCACCGGTAAAATCAGGGAAATCCACCGTCTGGTTCCCGAGATCTATCGATGTTTCACTCAACGGCGTGATCGCACTCCAGCTGGCGGCATCATACACGTCCATTGGCGTCGGCTGCTGACGTTTTGCCGCTTCTATGAAAGCATGCAATACAAAGAAGTCAATACCGTCATGCCCTGTGCGCTTTGCACGCGTGCCCCATTTCTTCCACAGCGGATGCTCGTATTTATCGTACCAGGGATGCGCATCATCCCATTTTTCATGATCGTATTTGCTGATGCCTTCAATGAATATCCCGTTGTTCAGGTTCATCCAGATGCCATTGGTGCCCTGCACCCGGAACCCGAGGGAATAAGGCCTGGGCAGATTGGTATCGTGCTGCAGCAGGATGGTTTCACCATTGGCGCATTTGATCTGCGTGGTCACTACATCTCCCAGTTTAAACAGCTGCTTCGCATTAGGATGGTCCTTCCCGCCTTTTTTCACGATGTAATCGTGCAGGCCTCTTGCCTTGGTTGCAAATGAACTGAGGGACTCAAACCGGTTGCCCCTGTTGATATCTATCATCATAGCCATTGGCCCCACATCATGCGTAGGATACAGATCACCGTTGCGATGCACGGAGTGATTGGTACGCCAGCGGGCTTCTGAAAAACCCTTCTCCCCGAACTCCACCCCGCTATTGTACGGCGTAACACCATCATTGAACTTCACGCCGCGCAGATCATGCTGATAACCGGCCTGCAAATGCACCAGTTCCCCGAAAAGCCCTTTTCTCACCATATTCAGAATAGCGAGAATATCCCTGCGGTAACAGGCATTCTCCAGCATCATCACCTGCGCATTTTTTGCTTCCGCGGCACGTACCACTTCCCAGTGATCTTCCAGTGTTATACCCAACACCACTTCCGTGGCCACATATTTCAACCCGGCATGAATGCTGTCTACGATCATAGGCTTATGCCATTCCCAGGGCGTGGAAATGATCACGGCATCGATCTCCGACGGCTCCAGCATATCCCGGTAAGCGAGATCCCCGCCTTTCACGATCCGCGGCATGGGCTTGCCGGATTTTTGTATCAGCGCCTTGCTCATGCTTATCATCCTGTCATCAATATCACAGATCACTTTTATATCCACATCATCCCTTTCCAGGCACATCTGCAAATGGGATTGCCCGCGCAGCCCTACGCCAATAAATCCTATCCTGAGTTTTTTGTCGGGGAAAGCAGCGCCTGCGGCAAAGGGGCTCAGCAGGCCCAATCCCGCTGAAGCAAGGGATATGTTCTTTACGAAATCTCTTCTGGTAACTGACATTACAATACTTTTGAATGGTGATCAATGGTTATCGGCTCACCGGAAAACGTTCCCGGAAATACTGGTTGTACGCCTGAAGCTCCTGAAGGTATTGCTCCAGCCCAAGTTTCTCTTCATCATAAATGAGATAGTTCATGCCCGGCACTCTGCTGGCAAAGTGGCGCGTGCGCTCCTGCTCGAAGAAGTATTGCTTTTCGGGGGTGGACATCCCCTTCGGCAAACGCGTTTTCTCCCAAACCGCACAGAGGTCCGTAAACATCGCCTGACGTCGTGCAAGACTGGCCTTCACAATACCCTCCGCTTCCTGCAGATGATGATATGCTTTATCATAATCAAGGAAACGTTGCTGATGCGCATTTTTTATGGCCACTTCCAGCTTTGAAAGATCCAGGTACGTTAAGGCGGTATGACGGGCGAGGTTGCATAAGGTGCGGAATACTTCCACATCATACCGGTTACTGATATCTCCTGCCAGGTTTTTATCACAGATGGCGATAGCCGTATCCATTTTGGCAAGATATATCTTCGCTTCCTCCACCCGGTCTGCATACTCCGTGTTCCAGTAAGGATCATATTCCAATGCATCGCCTCTCGGCAGATCGGGCAGATGCGTTTTACCGATCTCCCCCCATGCCCATACCCGCCGTTCAAAACTTTCCATATAGAAGTAAGCGGCTTCATTCAGCAGGCGGTAAAGATCATGCATCCCTGTAGCCTGGCGGCCATACCGGTTAGCGTAAAAGGTCTGCAGGAATTCATCCATGGACAGTCCCGACACATTCCATGCATAAGCAGCAGTAGTCGCAAAACACAGCATCCAGGCCTGCATGGGCAAACCGGAATCATCCCAGGAAGTCCTGATCACCCCGTCAAACACGCCCTTGCCAAGATTGCTGACCAGGAAATCATACGATTGTTCCAGCGCTCCCGTCTCTTTACCCTTTTTACCTTTCACAAAAAAGTAAGGCAGGAACAGCTGCTCTATCCCCGGGTTGGGATCATAGGCATATACCGGATGGCCCAGCGCTTTCGCCTGTTTAGCGTAGGTAAGGTCTTCCGTTTCATAGTTATAGGATTCCGTAAGGATGATCCCTTTCTGCGGCACTACATTAAAATGTTCTTCCTTTTGCCCGCCATGATAAACGCCCAGCCGGCTCTTCGCCCAGCCCATCGGCGCTTCCCAGGTCATCACCCCTCTTCCGGAAGGTTGCAAAAGGCGGGCAGACCTGCCCAGGAACAAATGGAAAAGCCCGCTCTTGCCGATCTCCGTTGCTTTCTTTTTACACTGCTCACATGCCCCCAGCTCATATGTTTCATCTGATCCGATATGAATGAATGCCGATCCGGGCGTGGCTTCCATCGCGTCTTTCCAGAGATCCTCCAGCAGTTCGTAGCTGCCATCCTTAAGCGGACAAAACTCGAAATTCGAGGCCGGTATTTCCCGCAAATGTGCGAACTGCGGCCATTTGAGAATAAATCCCACATGCCCGAGGCCCTGCACCAGCGGCACGATCTGTACATGATATTGCTGCGCATACCGCGTCAGCTCCTGCATTTCCGCCATGGTAAACGCTCCGGGAGCGCCTATTTCAGGATGGCTGGGGTATGCGAACTTGTCTTCCCATTCCCAGATCAGCATATTCATTTTATATCCGGCCAGTTCGCGAATAAATGATTTTACATATGCTTTCGTATCCTGGTGGTGTTTGGTATCGTAATGCGCGGCGCGCTGGCGGGTATCCGGCCAGTCCCGTATCTGCATCCCCTTTACAGCAATGCCTTCCGCTGTCTGCTGAAAGAGCTGTTTGAGCGTCTGCACCCCGTAGAACAACCCTGCCTCCCCTCCGCCGGTGATCACCAGTTTTCCCTCGCCGGCCAGCAGCTCATATCCTTCTTTCCCCAGTTTTTTATCGTTACCCTTACGTTTCAGAAAAATGGCGGCGCCTGATGCTCCTTTGCCAATGACGGCTTTCATACCAAATGCATCGTTCAGGTAACTGATCAGGTCATTGGCAGCGAACCGGTCTTTTTCGGAAGCATTTCTATCCAATACAATTTCAGGTTGCGAAGGCAGTTTGAAATCACTACCTTTTATCAGCACTTCCCTCGGCTGAGGCAGTACCGCCAGCCCGATATCCGGCAAACCGGTTTGCTGCCCGGCCAGCAGGCAGGGCAAAAGCATAAAAACGAACAGTAAAAAGTGTTGCTGGAATACACCTTTCGAATAAGCGAATACGATCTTCATGAACGTCAGAATTTTGGAAAGAATAAAATTACGTAAGTAAGATTATCTTTCAAAATATTTCTTTATCTTGATTTAAACTTTCGTTACATTTCTAAACGCCTTTATCTTCGAGCGACATGGTACAGCTTATTTTTTCCGTTTTATATGGCATTCTGCAGGTAGCGGACATTCCCGCGGCTCCCTGTTTTACCTGTGCCGATGCGCCTGCCGGCACTATTTTCTGCGATGATTTCGAAAGCGAGGAGGATGTGAGCCTCCGGTATTTTGGTTATAATAATGATGATGGCGAGTTTATCCGCATCAAAGGCGTAGGGCGCGACAGCAGCGCGGGCATGCGGGTGAAATGGCAAAAAGGGGAAGTGGAAGCCGGCGGGCTGCAGAAATCCATTGGCCGGTCACCGGACCCGTACATGAAGAAAGCCGCTTTCCCGGAAAAGGATTTCAACGAGATCTACTGGCGCATCGATATTAAACATGAAGCAGGCTGGCAGGGCGGCGGAGGCGACAAACTATCCAGGGCCACCGTGATCGCAGGCAGAAAATGGCAACAGGGCATGATCGCGCACATCTGGTCTGGTGGCAGGAACCACAGCAGCAATCACCTTGTCATGGACCCGGCTACCGGCATCAGCGAGGATGGCAAACTGGTGACCGAAAGGTATAACGACTTCCGCAACCTGCGGTGGCTGGGCAACCAAAGCGGCCCCACCGACATCTTCAGTCCGGATAAAACCGGGGTATGGTATTGCATCGTTGCCCACGCCAAACTCAATACACCCGGAAAAGCAGATGGTGTATTCGAATTCTGGGTCAATGATACGCTGCAGGCAGCCCGGTATGATCTGAACTGGCATGCCGACTGGAACAATGATCCCGGAAGCTATATGATCAACGCTGTTTTCTTTGAAAATTACTGGAATAACGGATCGGTAAAAGACCAGGAGCGGTATTTCGATAACATTGTGATCTCAACAAAACCTATTCCCTGCGGATGCGGCAACTGACGCCGGTAATACCGCCATCACCCGGCAGTGCCCGCAGATCGCAACCGCCTTGCCTGAGTGAAAAGCATGCTGTTCAGAAAGCTCCTTTATGGTTGACCCTGTCCGCTCCTTTCGCCGCACCGGGCATTTCGCCCCGTGTTCCCTTTGCCGGCAATGGCGCTGAAGTGCGCCGGTCATACCAGTCGGGAGTAAGACCTCCCGGCGCAGTGTCCGCCGTTTGTTCCCGCCACAACATCAGTACCTGGCGCAGTGTATGCCGTTGTTGCCGGTAAGCAGGATCGTCAGCAAGGTTGTGTTGGTGAAGGGGATCATTTGCAAGATCATATAATTCTTCCGCTGGCCTGGGTTGAAGAAAAGGGTCACGCTGAAGGCTGGTGAGCGCTCCGGTTTGGGCGGCATTTTTCAAAGCTGTGGCAGCAGGACTTTGATTCACATCAATAGCACCGATGTTATTAAAATCAGGCCGCAGGTTAACCAGATACAGAAAATCCTTCGTGCGAACGGACCTTTCATACGCTTCGTAATCATGCCAGTTGTGTTCCGCAAAAACAAACTCCCGGAAAGCCTGTTCAGGTTTTTGAAGCAGCGACGCGAAGCTGCGCCCCTGGATGGATTCAGCGGGTACTACGCCTGCAAGCTCCAGTAATGTAGGCGCAATATCGATACTGCTGATCATGCTTTGGCAAACGGCGCCGCCCGCGATCACCGCCGGCCATTTGACCAGCATCGGCGTTTTGATGCCCCGGTCGTACAACCTCGTCTTGCTGCCAGGGAAAGGCCGTGCATTGTCGGATATAAAAATGATCATCGTATTGGAAGCAACCCCTTGCTGTTCCAGTGCGTTCATCAACAGGCCGAGGTAGTGGTCGATCCTTCCTATTTCGTTGTAGTAGGATGCGAGATCGCTGCGCGTCGCTTCCTCATCAACCAATGTGGGAGGCACCCACACACTGTCAGGATGATGCGGCCTGCCGAAACGGTCCGCTCCCCAATCGCGATGCGCATCGAACGGCGCCAGCCAGAAAAAGAACGGTTTGTTCACCGGCCGTTGGGCGAGCAGCCGCAACCATTGTTCCTCACCACCATTCCCGTTAAGCTGCTTTCCTGTCAGCAACGTATCGTAAGCGCTTGCGGTATTCGGCCCTTCGTGCCATTTCCCGGCCTGGGCAGTGTAATAACCGGCTGCTTTCAATTGCCCCGGAAAAGTGGCCAGGTGTGCGGGCAACGCGCTGTGCAGCTCTGCTGCGCCGGTATTGTGCGGATATCTTCCGGAGATAATGCTGCAGCGGCTTGGGCTGCAGGAGCTGGATGTTACAAAAGCATTGTTGAATTTCATGCCCTGCCGGGCCAGCAGATCGATGTTCGGTGTGCGGATGGCGGTATTGCCATAACAACCGATATCCTCCTGGCTGATATCGTCCCCGATAATGAAAATGATATTGGGCCGCTCCTGCGCTTTTGCAACCGGCAGCAGAAAAAAGATCAGTGCAGCAATACAACAAATGATATGACGCATCAGCTTCATGATTAATATTTTATCGGCCCGATATATTTTCTGGCCATGACGATGTTGCTGTACCTGATGTGATGCACTTCATTCAGCGGGCTTTCATCGTCATAGAACTCAATGCAAATGTAGGTGATCTTCAGCTCAGGGTCCGTACGCCAGCGAAATCCCGGAAAAGGCGCATCATCCGGATTGTTGAACCAGGAATCCTTCTCCCATCTCCCGTTGGGGAAACCCGGTCCCCAATGCCCCACCAGCACTCCATCCTGCCACACCTTCAACTCCCCGTTATACGCCGTTACCGGATCATTGAGTTTTACCATCATTTCCACGCACATCCATTTGTCCCACGGAAGCTCACGGGCAGTAGGACTTCCGTTCACCATATCATTTCCATAACAGCTGGTGCCGCCATTCCAGCTTTTCATATCGCCCCAATACAGGTACGTATCCATCGATGGTTCGTTTATTGGTTCGTAGGACATGGACATTCTTTTATCACCAAGACCGCATTTTCCGGCCTGCCCGAAATGATAGTCGCTCGGCGGGTTATGCCCGCCCATTCTTACGGATTCATGGTGAATATACCCTTTGGAACTTAAAGGATATTTAACGTAGTAACGGAGGAATATCGTGCCATCAAGACCGGGCGTAAATCTTTTGAACAGGTGGCCGCCATCATTCACGCCGCCCTTGTTGGTGATCATCAGCGAATGGCCGGCGCTTCTTTCCGGCACATCGGCAGCGGAGACGGACATCCCTTCGCCGTTCTTCACATCTGTGTAGCGGCTGAATATTTTCGGCAATCCGTCATCGAACATCTCGGCGAACAACACATCGGGGTCATCCGCTATTCCCGCGTCGCCGGGGTAACGGTCTGCGATCGTTGTGTGCTGCGCATGCGGCAATGGTTTCATCCAGTTGCCCCAGCAAAGGAAGGTAAAGCATAAGATCTTTAAAGCGTTCATAGCCATATCATTGATCAGTATTGAAAAATATCTGCGATACTTTTGATCGCCAGCCCTGTCAGCAGGCACAAGCCCAATATGGCCAGCACATTCTGCAGGCGCGAGTTGCGATACCTGCCCATGATCTGCCCGTCATTGGCGATGAAGAAAATGGCGAAGCCGATGAACGGCACCAGGAATATCGTGATACGCTGGGCGATGATCAGCAGTTCGATGGGCAGCCTTCCGAAAATGAAGGCCACCGCGGCGCCAAGGACCATGATAGCTGCGGTAAAGATACGCACCGGTTTGGCATTGAAATCGCTGCCATATCCCAACGCATCCGCCAGAAATATCCCGCCTACGGAAGCGTTGCCGATCAGCGATGAGAAGGAGGCACTGAACAGTCCGCTCAGGAACAACACGAATGCATACCGCCCGAAAACCGGTTCCAGGGCTTTAGCCATATCCGTGGCACTGGTTACGGCAATACCGCGGGGATACAAAACGGCCGCTGCGCATACCAGTACCGTAACGCTCATCAGGCCGAGGATCAATATACCGAAAAGACTGTCCCGCCCCTTCTGCGCCCCGGCCGGATCGATCCTGCGCCGTTGCTGCACCAGGTAGGCCTGATAACTTGCACCGACAATGGAAAAGCAGGAAGCCACGAACGCAATGCTCAGCCCTTCAGAACCCTGTGGCAGCGATGGCGTCAGTCCGGATGCGATTTCAGCCACTCCCGCCTCCACCATCAGCATAGTGGTCAAAAAGGCAGTCAGCATAAGAACGATCATCAGGATCATGACCTTCTCCAGCACTTTATAAAAAGAGCGAAAGAACAGCAGGCTGATGGACAGCAATGAGCAAATCAGTATCCAGGGTTTTACCGGCGTACCGGTCAATTCCGATAACGATATGCCTACACCCACCGCATTGCCGGCCTGGAACGAAGCAGTCACGAGAAAGACCGCCACACCCGTTGCCACCGCCGTTCTTTTGCCCATTTTTTTCCTGACCGTGCCGATCAGCGACTGGTCCGAAGCGATGCCTATGCGGGTAGCCAGCATGGTGAACACCGCCATAAAGAAAACCGCCACCACCACGATCCAGATCAGCGAGAAACCATACTCGGCGCCCATCTTTGAAGTGATCGTGATCTTGCTCGGCCCGAATACGAGGGCAGCCGTGATGATCCCCGGCCCCAGGGGGCGCAGCGTCCGTGCTATCCAGCCCTCTTTTTTTGCTATCATGTTATTGGTCGTTTCATGGCCGTGTGAGGTTATTCCGCTGCAAAAAAGCCCGCACAAATGCATCATCCATATGTTCCGGATACGCGCGGCATATCCTGTCTATTTCCTCCAGCTGCCCCGGGGACAGTTTCTCTTGCGGGCTGAGGCACCAGATGCCTTCCATCAGCCCCTGCCGCCGCAGCACTTCATGTACACCGGCGATGGAACCTTTGTAGGCGTTGGCGGCATCAAAAATGGCGGCGTTCATATCCGTGACAATGGTGTTGAGCGTTAGCAGACGGTCAACATCTGCATAAGCATTGCCGATGCACTGTTTAACTTCGGCCAGATACTGCACCGCCTTGCCCGTCCAAACCGCCCAGTGGCCAAGTAATCCGCCGGTAAAGCGTTTTTCCGTTACTTTCCCGTTGACAACAAACCGGTATGGCGTCAGCAGGTCGATGATAATGTTATCATCATTACCCGTGTACAGCGCTATCTCCCCGCTTCTGCCGGAATCACATACAGCCCTGACCACGTCAATGGTCTGATACCGGTTAAAGGCAGCGACCTTGATAGCGTGAACATTGGGGATCGATGCGAACTCCCGCCAGAAATCATAGCTCAGGCGGCGGCCGCCTACGGCGGGCTGGAGATAGAACCCGAACAACGGAATGATATCCGCTACCGCCTTCGCCCGTTCGATCAATGCTTTCTCCGAAAGTTCCGCCAGTCCGCCCGTGCTTAGCAGGCCAAGGTGATACCCGTATTTCCGGGCCAGTTCTGCATCCTTCAATGCGGCGTCAACCGGACCGCTGATGCCGGCCACTTTTATAAAAGGGCGTTCCGGCCCGGCTTTGTCGATCTCCTCCGCGGCCAGCCGCAGCACCGGTTCCAGGAGATTGAACGCGGGATCGCGGATCTCGAACTGCGTGGTATGTACGCCTACGGCAACACCTCCCGCGCCGCTGGCCATGTAGTATCGTGTCAATGCCCGCTGCCGCTCCTCGTTCAACATCAGGTCCCTGTCCAGCGCAAGCGGATGCGCCGGGATCACTGTGCCTTCGTGCAGCAGGGAATAAATTCCTTGATTCATATTGTATCAGAATTGCCCTTTCCGCTGCTGGAAATGGGTGGGTTTATTGATGATTTTGCCGCCTTCGGACAGCCAGCGTGCGATGATATCGATCATCACTTTCAGCATCACCTTCGGATAGCCGAAAAGGTGAAAAGCTTCTGCGGCATTGCTGAGCAATGCGGTGGGCTGTTCTTCACCCGTGAACACCGGGCTTTGGCCGAGCCTTTTGCCGAACTCCTCCGCGATCCAGCGGACAGGTATTGTTTCCGGACCGGTGACGTTCAATATTTTCGCAGGAAACGAACAGTGGTGCAGCGCCCTGATGGCCATCTCATTCGCATCGCCCTGCCATATCACATTTACATGCCCCATCGCCAGGTCTATTGCCCTGCCTTCTTTTACAGACTTTGCTATCTCCAGCAATACGCCATAACTCACGTCATTGGCATAATTGAGCCGGAACATCAGCAACGGCGTTTGAAAAAGTGATGAATGATACTGGAAGATGCGTTCACGCCCGAGGCAGGACTGTGCATATTCGCCAATGGGGCCTGTCGCCTCCGTTTCATCCAGTCCGCCCTGAGCTACGGGACTTAGCGGGTACACGTTCCCGGTGGAGAAAACAACGATCCTTGCATCCCGGTATTTCTCCGCCACCTTCCCGGGGAGATAAGTGTTCATGGCCCAGGTGAAGGGTGCGTTGCCGGCGGTGCCGAACTTCGTACCGGCGAGATAAAGGACGTTGGGCACATCCGGCAGCGCTTTCAACTGATCTCCCTTTAAGAGATCGGCCGCAATCGTTTCAATGCCGCAGGCCTGAAGGTCTTCCGCCAGTCCGGCTTCGGAGAACCGCGAAGCGGCAATCACCTTTTTACCGGTTCCTGATTTGTCTATGGCCTGTTTGGCCAGCTTCGCCATGGCCGGGCCCATCTTGCCGCCTGCGCCGAGGATGAGGATATCCCCTTCCAGTCGCGCTACATCATTGATGAGCGCTTCCGAAGGCGTTAACAGGCTGTCTACAATTTGTTCGATATGCTTCATGCCAGATTGATTTATGACAACTATCCGGAAATTATTTTCGTTTCCTGATGATTCAGGTTTAAAAATAATAAAATGATCCGAATTAGTAAGGAAATAAAAATGAATTTATATTTCGTAACATTATTTATCACATGCACGGAGGAACATTTCATTGAATCACCATATGCATACCAAGAACAATCGGTTGTTCCACGGCAACGCACAGATAACCGCTAAAAAACAGGCTTAAACCTTCTTTATTTTCAGCATGAGGCGTTTTTGTTCCAATTATTTCATGCAATCGGTTCCATTTTTACGTTTTTTGTTCGATATTAGCTGGAACAGGGAGCGTATTCCTGGCAAACCCAAAACGAATCGATCACATTCCACATATGAAATATCTTTTTTGCATACTGATAACCGCTTTCGCCTTTACGGCATCCCGCGCGCAAAGAATAGCGGAATTGACCGTTCATACAAACGGGTCAATGCCGGGCACGGATATTCCCGTTAGTATAAACCTGGACGGGATAACGCTTTTGCCCGAAACCGCGATCACACTGGTGGAAGTGAAAAACGGGAAACGGCTGCCGGTGGCCTGCCAGATCGAAAACAAAGGCAGGCGGACCTTGTACTGGATCATTCACCGGGACGATCCAAAGACTTCAAAACGGGTATTTGAATTGGTGAAAGGAACGCCCAGAGAAACGGCCCCATCGGTACAGGTTACAAAAGAAACGGGTGCATTGGTGATCAGCGCCGGTCAAAAAAAATTACTGCAATACAATTACAAAACGCATTATCCCCCTGCGGGAGCAGACACGGCCTTTAAACGCAGCGGGTTTATTCATCCGCTGTGGACACCGCACGGACAGGCTCTGACGCGCATCAATCCCCCCGATCATTATCACCACTACGGATTATGGAACCCATGGACAAAGGTGCTGTTCGAAGGCGAGACGGTTGATTTCTGGAACCTGAAGGATAAAAAAGGGACGGTTCGTTTTGCGGATTTTGTATCTCTCGAACAGGGTGCGGTGTACGGCGGTTACCAGGTCTTGCATCAGCATGTTGTATTTAAAAAGGACGGGAGTGAAAAAATAGCCATCAATGAGCTGCAGTCCGTCCGTATTTATCAGCCTTCAGCTTTTCAGGATTATTACCTGGCCGATGTTACCATACAGCTTAACTGTGCTGCCGGCAGCCCGGTTGTTCTGCAGGAATACCGCTATGGCGGGTTAGGATGGCGGGCCACAGCGGACTGGAACAAGCACAACAGTGAAATGCTCACCTCTGAAGGAAATACCCGTAAAGATGCAGATGGTTCAAAGGCCCGTTGGGTGATCGTTCAGGGAAGCCTCGGCCAGGATTATGGCGGAGCGGTAATGATGTCATATCCCGTCAACTACAATTATCCCGAACCACTTCGGATATGGCCCGAGAATATCATGCCCGATGGCGATGTTTACGCAAATTTTTCGCCTACAAAGGATATGGACTGGACATTGGAACCGGGACATGACTACGTTCTGAAATATCGCTTCCTGGTATTTAATGGCAAATTCGATCAGAAAAAGGCAGAAGCGGCATGGCAATATTTTGCCCATCCTCCTGAAATATCAGTGAAGCAATAGCATCCGTTCACGTATAAAAATTCTGTTACGTTATGAGAAAGCCCGACAAATCAGCCTGCAACCGCAGGGATTTCCTTAAAACAGCTGCAAAAAGCGCATTGGCCGGAACGGTTGCCATAAGCGGATTTCCTGCCATTGTACCTTCGACGGTATTCGGCAAAACGGCGCCCAGCAACAAGATCAATATCGGACAGATAGGCTGCGGCCGGATCGCGAGAGGACATGATCTGCCCGAAACGTTTAAACATGACGCCGCCCGCATTATTGCCGTCAGTGATGTGGATAGCCACCGGCAGGCATCATGTAAAAAACTGATCGAAGGCTGGTACGAAAAGAAAACAGGCAAATCAGATTATATAGCTGTCAAAGCGTATGATGATTACCATGATCTGCTGGCCAATAAGGACATAGATGCGGTGATCATCAGCACACCTGACCACTGGCATGCGCAACCCGCTATTGAAGCCGCACTGGCCGGCAAGCATATTTATTTGCAAAAACCCACTTCTCTCACCATTGAGGAAGGACGGATGATGAGTGATATCGTGCGCAAAACAGGTGTGACCTTTCAGCTTGGCAGCCAGCAACGGTCAGTACAACCCTGGCCCCAGTTCAAAAAAGCCTGCGAGCTCGTAAGGAACGGTCATATCGGGGAATTGCATACCGTCCGGATCGGCCTTCCTTTTGACCCTCCCGGAGGCGATACTACGGAAATGCCGGTTCCGGGGCATCTGCATTACGACAGGTGGCTGGGATCTACGCCTTATATCTATTATACCAGGGACCGTGTGCATCCCGACAATGTAAACGGGCGGGGAGGCTGGCTGCGATGCGAACAGTTTGGCGCAGGAATGATCACCGGCTGGGGCGTTCATCATATAGATATCGCACACTGGGGAATGGATACAGAATACACCGGGCCGATCGAAATAGAAGCCACCGCCGAATTTCCCGAAACAGGATTGTGGAATGTGCATGGCAGGTACGAAGTAAACGCGTTGTATGCAACCGGAGTGAAGATGCAGATCGGAGGAGATAACCCGAACGGGGTCCGTTTTGAAGGCAGCAAAGGATGGATATTTGTAACCAGGGGAAACGTAGGCGTAACCGCAACCGATCCGGGAAGCGGGGATAACAACAAACCTTTCCAGGCAAGCGATCCCGGGATTTTACAGGCAGAAACCGGGCCGAAAGACATCCGGCTTTACAGCAGCGCTGAACAGCATGCCAACTGGCTGGATTGCATCCAGAACAAAAAACAGACGATCAGTCCCGCCGAGGTAGCTCACCGCTCATGCAGCGCCTGCCTTGTAGCGCATATTGCCATGAAAGTGCCGGGCAAGTTGTATTGGGACCCGGAGAAGGAAACGTTCAGGAACAACACAGAAGCCAACAAATGGCTATCCCGGCCGCAGCGCTACCCATATGGCACAAATTATATCCTGCATACGTAACAAGCTATTCTCCCCAGACCGTGATCACCAGCTTCCTTCTGCCGCCATGATCGCGGTGCTCGCATAAATAAACGCCCTGCCACATCCCCAGCGCCAGGCGGCCGTTACGCACCGGTATCATTACCGAGCTTCCCAGTAAAGCCGCCTTGAGATGCGCCGGCATATCATCCGGCCCCTCATCGTTATGCACATAATCGGGATCATTTTCCGGGACCGATTTGGAAAAGTAGGTTTCAAAATCTTTTCTGACGGTGGGGTCTGCATTCTCATTGATCGTCAGCGAAGCGGAAGTATGCTGGATAAATACCTGGCAGATGCCGGTTTTGAATGCGGCGATCTGGGGTATTGCCTGGATGATCTCTGTAGTGATCAGGTGGAAACCTCTGGGCCTTGGGTTCAGTTCAAGTGTTTGCTGATGTATTTTCATGGGCTGCTTTTTAGGAAGCGATCGTGCCGCAATAAATTACGCTGCGTGAAAGGAGAGTCAACCGCCTGCAAAGAAAAAGGCTGAAACACTTATCAGAGCGCTTCAGCCTTGTTGCCTCACCAGGATTCGAACCTAGACAAACAGAACCAAAATCTGTCGTACTACCATTATACTATGAGGCAATCATTCAATTGGGATTGCAAAAGTAGAACTTTTTTCATTTTTGCAAAATAAACTTACGACTTTTTTGCGAAAAACCCTGAGTCTCAATCCCATGGCTACTCAGCGCAGTCCCAGTACAGCTGCGGCACGCTCCGTCACCCGTTCGGGAGCAAGTTGCTCCATACAGGCATGATCTCCACGAAAACAGGGTTTATTGCCGAATACCGAACACGGCCGGCAATACAGATCGATCTGCACAGCATTTTCCTCCGGCTGCCCGAACCCCATAAATCCCGCATAAGGATGCGTAGCGCCCCAAATGGATACAACCGGCACACCAGACAGCGATGCCAGGTGCATATTGGCGGAATCCATACTGACCATCAGGTCCAGCCCGCTGATAATGGCCAGCTCTTCCGCAAGGCTGTAACGGCCCGCCACCACTTCCAGCCGGGGATATTTCCCGGCCAGCGCGGTCAGTTGGGCGGTCTCCTGTTTTCCGCCGCCGAAAAGGCTGATATCCACATCCGGATATTCCAGCAGCCGGCGGATCACGGCTTCCATTTTTGCCAGCGGATAGGTTTTCTCGCGATAGGTAGCAAACGGCGCGATGCCTATCTTCCGGCGGCCGGTAAGGTGCTGTTCCCGCTGCGGCACACGGTCCGAAGGAGCGTATCCCAATAACCGGAACACGTTGCGGTAACGTTGTACTGTTGTTGTGAGCGGCCTCAACACTTTATTGTCCTTGCTTGTCAGTTGTTTCTTCGATGCCCTGCCCTTGTCGATCACCGCCACAGGGATACCTGCCATCCGGTAGAAACTGCGCAGTATGCGGGAACGCAGCACATGATGCAGGTCCGCCACTGCCGATATTCCCGGGTGCGCTTTGCGCAGGGCGGTAAACAGGCGGTACAGTCCAGGCACACCTTTATGAACGCCTTTGAGGTCTGCCGGGTAAAAGATCAGCCGGGGAATACCCTCGCAAAGCGCTTCCCAGTTCCGGTTGGTCACAAACACGATGGTCAGCTCCGGATGGGCTTCCAGCACCTGTTTCATGACGGGAATGGTCATGGCTACATCTCCGAAAGCGGAAAAACGGATGGCCAGGATGGTATGGGCGTTATGGCTTTTGCCCATAGAGTACGGGGTTAAGCGAGGGATCGTTGTACATTTTCATCTGCCGGTACACCTTCATGTACTTGCGGCCCTGGCTGATGTCTTCCAGCAGCTCTTCGATGGCCCGGGAGAGATCGGTCTGCTGGTCCAGCAGAATATCCAGTTTCGCCTGACAGGCAGCGCGGTGTTCCGGTGTGGCATCCGGACGCTGTGCCTCTTCCCGCATATGGTAGATCTTGAGACTGAGAATGGACAGGCGGTCGATTGCCCAGGCGGGGCTTTCCGTATTGATAGAAGCTTCCGGCAGGGGCTTCACTTCTTTATACTTTTCAAGGAAATAACTGTCGATATACTCCACCATATCGGTACGTTCCTGGTTGGAGCGGTCTATCCAGCGTTTGAGCTTCAGCGCTTCCACAGGGTCTATCTCCGGGTCCCGCACCACATCCTCCAGATGCCATTGCACGGTATCGATCCAGTTCTTGGCATACAGCAGATGCTCGATCTTGTTGCCTTCATAAGGATTTTCAATGGGCCGGTAAATGTCATTATTCACATGATAGTCCCGGATGCTCTGTTCGAAAACGTTCTTGGATAGTGCGGTAAACATGCAGCAAAAGTAAAAAAAAAGCACACTGTAGATACAATGTGCCGGGCATAAATCATGTGAATGTTCGAGAATGCAATTGTGTAGGCTTCTAATGGTTCTCTAAAAAGAGGGCTTTTCAAAAACTTTTGCCATTACAACTGGTACAGGCCGTTTCCAGCCAGCAAATATTTTATATATGTAAACAATAAAAACCTTGCGAAGGAATCATTGTCTTTTATGGTCAGGTGTTTGTTCTTGGAATTTCGGGTCACATAGTCATACAGGGTAAGAGGCCGGATTGTTGGCATTACTTAAGCTAAATCTGGTTGTAAATTACAACAGGCAACTGAGATAATTTCGCAGTGGGGGGATTTTTTGACAATTACGAAAAATCCGTTTGCAAGTGCTTAAGAATCAAAAAGGAAGGGACTGTGCGGACAGGCAATTCGGATATCCCGGATACCGGCCGGGCACAAAATCGCGCCCGCGAGCCGGTAAAACAAGGTGAATTACGATCAGCAGCGTCCCTTCCTTTGGGGGTTATTCAGTTCAGCATTATCGCTTCCGGGTCATCTGCAACACGGCTACCACGGGCAAGTGATCGGATGCCAGCTTGCCGGTCACCGGGCCATAACTGATCACCCGGAAGTCTGCGGCAGACCGGTACATGATATAATCGATCGTTCTGTCCGGCTTGTCTGAAGGGAACGTGAAGGCGCAGCTGAGGCATCCGGGGGTAAAAGCCTGTTTGAGCGTGCTGATCGTCCCGCTGGCCGGCAGTGCATTCAGGTCCCCGGCAATGATCAGCGGCCCGGTGATCTGCGGCACTACGGTGTTCACGATCTCGCCGGCTTGCAGCAAACGGTTTTCCTCCCGGGCAAGATGGTCAAGATGGGTGGATGCAAAATGGATGCGCATACCCTCCTTTTCCACGGTCACCATGGCAACGGAACGCAGTTCCGAGCCGGGTATGGCCACGGGCAGGGCGTACCGGGCAGAGTCGAGAAGCGGCAGGCGGGACAGTACGGCATCGCCATATTCACCCCCATCATGTGCGATGGCCCTGGTGAAATAGTGGTACATGCCCGTCAGCCGCCCCAGTTCCTTTGCCTGGTCCACCGTAACGCCGCTGCGCCGGGTGTACCGGTCCACTTCCGAAAGCGCTACCAGGTCCGGCTGAATGGCATTGATCACATCCGCCGTACCCTGCAGGTCAATTTCCGTGCTGTTCATCGGTATGCCGCGCCGGATATTGTAGCTCATCACTTTGATATTCACTTTTACGGAAGCTCCCGTGGTATCCGGCCCCGCAGGGCCCGGCGTTCCGCCCTTTCCTTTGCTGCAGGCAGCTGCCAGCACGGCAACCAGCAATAAACAGGTCATTCTCATCTTAAAAACATTCAGTTGTTCAATAATAGATCTGCATCCGGGAAATAACAGGCAGGTGATCGCTGGTGGAAGCGCCGCCCACTTTGTTCTCTACGATCCTGAATCGCTCCGCGGGTGCATAAATGATGTAATCGGTGTGACTGGAAGGATTGCTTGCCGGGTAGTTGAATGCACAGCCCTCCGTACAAATGAGTGAAAACCTGGTTTTCAGCTGCAGATAGGTATCCCCTGCCAGCTGGTCATTGAAGTTGCCGCCTACGATCAGCGGGCCTTCCACATCTTTCAGGAATTCCAGCAATTGCGCCGGCTGCCCTTCCCTGCGTGCGGCATTGGCGTTGAAGTGTGTACCGGCGAATGTCAGCGTCTGGCCTTCTTTCACCTGTACTTTGATCACAGCCAGCGGGCCGGGCTCGCCTGAGGGAACGGTAAGGATATACCGGGCGCTGTCAATGATCGGGTAACGGGAAAGCACGGCCGTGCCATACTCTCCGCCATCGTAGTTCATGGCCTTTGCAAAGAATTGTTGCATGCCGAGTTTCTCCGCGATCTCGGCGGGCATATCCACGTATCCGCTGCGTTTCGTATTCTTGTCGATCTCACGGATCACGATCAGGTCTGCATTCAGCGGACGCAATACCTCCACCACCGCATTCACGTCCATCACGGAAGATTTCTTGCCAAAGGATACCGCCCGGATATCCAGGCCCTCGCGTTGCGCTTCCACCAGGAAGTAGGCCGTACGGAGGGATTCGTTCACCGGCAGATTCCCGCTCACCTGGTCTATGGACACCGGCAACAGATACTGCTTCAGGGATTCCAGCACGCCGGCTGTTTTCAGCTCAAGTTGCAGCGGCGCCGTGCTTTGCCGGCCTTTGCCGATGGTGCCGCTGGTCTGCAGCAACTCATAACTGCCGGCAGGCAGCGGGTCATACGATGTCCCATGCTGCTGGTTGAATGCTGCTATCAACCCGTTATCTACCTTGAATTTCACCTCGATGTCGCTGCCGGGGGACACGGGGCCGCCGTATGCCGCGCCAAAGATGACCGTCTGCGGCGTGTCCGCCATCACCAGCGATACCTTCGCCGGCATATCCACCGCCTGCGGCATGTAGATCTTCACATACTTTTCCGGCTCGGCTATACCCTGGTCGTATTTGCAGGCAGAGAGGAAAAGCATGATGTTAAGTATGCTGATCAAATATTTCATATCGTCTTGATTTGTCTTTGTGAATGTGTTCTTTTACCAGCCGGTGTTCTGCACGATATTCCTGTCTTTATCCAGTTCATCCTGCGGTATGGGAAACAGGTAATAGTTCTTCCGGAACACCCGTGTTTCGAATACTGTTCTGCGATAGAAGGCCGGGGGATCGGCATCTACGTTCATGCCCCAGAAAGCGCCGTGGTCCGTTTGTTCCGCGATCTTCCACCTGCGTGTATCGAAATAGCGGAGGTATTCGAATGCCAGCTCGATCTGCCGTTCGTGACGGATGGCTTCGCGCATGGCGGCCTGGCCTGATGGTACGGGCAGTGGTGAGGCTCCCGCGCCATATTGCGGCACACCGGCCCTTTCACGGATCATGTTGAGATAGCGGAGAATATCGGAGTGGCCCGGTTCTGCTTCATTCAATGCTTCCACATAATTGAGCAGCACTTCCCCGAAGCGGAATACCACATAAGCCCGTTCTGCATACTTGTTCAGGCGCGGATTGGTCAGCGGAGATACATTCTTGCGGTTGAGATAACCGGTGCGGGAATGGTCCCAGGAACCCTTCTTCCCGGATTCACCGGAGAACCAGGTCTGGATGACCTTGTTGCCTTCGCTGGTATTGATCCAGTAGGAACCGGGGTAGGATACGGTTACATAAAACCGCGGCTCCCTGTTCACATACATATTGGAAACGCCGTTAGGATGGTATTTTCCGGCGGAGGTGGCAAAGCCTGTTTCCCGGTAGCCGGATGCCGGATTAATGATGGGGGAGCCATCTGAATTGTAGCCGGTGATGGGACGCAGACCATTATCCATTTCAAACTGGTCCACCAGTTGCTGTGTGGGACCGGTAGCAGAGAAGCCTGCCGCTATGCCCCGTGGCGTAGCTGTGCGCTCCCATGCTGAAATGGAGCTTTTTGCGCGGGCGAATATCCATTCACTGTTCCAGGTATCGAGGAAAAGATCGCGGCATGAAGCCAGGGGATCGATATTCCCGCTGCCATCGTATTTTTTGTACAGGGAGAAAAGGCCTTCATCAATCAGTGCTTTGGAAGCATCGGCCGCGCGCCGCCACTTGTCCGGGTCCGTAGTCTGACTGATCAGCTGCTTGCCGTCTGCATTCTGCAACCCGGCATAGTCTCTGTTGCCATTGAACAGCGGGCTGGCGGCATACAGCAACAATCTCGCTTTTACGGCCATTGCAGCGGCTTTGGTGGCCCTTCCGTAGTCAAGTTCCGGCTGCACGGTAAAATGATCCGGCAGTTCTGTGGCTGCCTGATCCAGCTCCGCTACCACGTATGCCACACATTCATCAAAAGAACTGCGCGGAAGGTTCATGCGCGGATCACTGGCCGGTACATCGCCGGGGATCAGTTCATCTCCGGCCAGCACAACGGGCCCATACTGCTGCATCAGCAGGAAATAGGCATAGGCCCGCAGGAACCGGGCTTCGCCCGTGTACTGACGGACCAGTTCTTCTCCGTTGCTTTCAAGCAGTATCTGCGGATTGGAACCTACATGCGCCATGAAATAGGTGGCGGACCGGATGCCCTGGTAGTAGGCTGTCCAGAAATTATAATAATTGGAAGATGCATTCCAGTTACCGAGATTCATCTTGTAAGAATTGTAATCCGGCCGGTCGTAGGAAACATCACCTTCATCGGATGAACCGATCCAGGGGATACCGGCTGTTACGCCTGCAGGGTCTTTCATCACCACATTGTAAATGTTGGCGAGATATTGCTCCGTGAGGTCCCTCCGGGAAAATACCTGCTCCATGGACAGCCGGTCATCCGGCACCTGGTCCAGAAAACCTTTCTGGCAGGCCGTGAAGGATAATATTGTCAGCAGAAAAAGGATACCGCCTATGCTGTTCATATACATCATATTTTTAGAAAGTAAAATCAATACCGGCGCTGTATGTTTTGATCATCGGAAATGCAGCGCCGCTGCCATTCCCCAACTCTACATCCCATAATTTGAAAGGCGACATGGTGAACAGGTTCATCCCTTCCAGGAATATCTGCGCATTCCTGATCTTTGCCCTGCCCAGCAGGGATTTCGGCATGTTGTAAGCCAGCTGCGCATTTTTCAGGCGCATATAGCGGCCGTTGCGCAGCCAGAACGTGCTTTGCGCGTAGTTGTCGTTGATGGTGCCGGGCGTGAGCCTTGGATAGAAGGCATCGGGATTGGGGTTTTCGAGTGACCAGCGGTCATCTATGTTGCTGTAGAGGTTGCCTCTTGTCAGCCCCTGCTGGAAAGGGATCATACCTTCTCCGCTGAGATAGATGTCCACATTCCCGATGCCCTGAAATAACCCGGACAGGGAAAATGATTTATAGGAAAAGGTAAAGCCGATGCCATAGATGATCTCCGGTATCTGCCCGTAGCCGATGGCCTTTCTGTCCATCGCATCGATCTTGCCGTCTCCGTTCAGATCTTTGTATTTGATATCCCCCGCACGGGTATCGCCGGTTTGTTTCGGGCTATTGGCCACTTCATGATCGCTTTCAAAAAGACCGAGTGCCACATAACCGAAGGTCTGCTCTACTTTGTATCCTCTTTCTTCAAGCCAGGGATAGGCCCGCGGAGGTTCATCGTTCTCGATCACCTTGTTGCGGGTGAACGTGAAATTCCCGAGCAGCTGGAACCGGAAGTCCTTCCCGATATTACTGTTCCAGGTAACGGAACCGTCAATGCCCTTGTTCTCCACAATACCCACGTTGCCGAATGGCGCCTTGCGGAGCCCTACGTATGCAGGCACGGACACTTTCCGGAGAAAGATACCTTCCCTTCGCTCTCTGAATATGTCCGCCTGAATGCTGATGCCTTTCAGCAGCTGCATATCGATGCCGAGATTGGTCTTGGCAGAGGTCTCCCAGGTCACGTCTGCGGCATATTCTCCAATATCTTTCCCGCCGTAGGTATTGTTCATGTTCCTGCCAAACGTATAACCTGTCGGGGATTCCACCGTTGCGATGTAGGCAAAGCGGCGGCCGTCTATCGTGCTGCTGCCTACAATGCCGTGCGAGAAACGCACCTTCGCCATCTGTACAATATGCTTGAAGCCCTGGAAGAATTTCTCTTCCGACAACAGCCAGCCCGCGCCGATGGAAGGGAAAAAGCCGAAGCGGTTCTCCGGTGCAAAGTTCTCGGAACCGTTATAACCGAAGTTGGCTTCCAGGAAATATTTGTCAGCATAACCATAGGTGGCGCGCCCGCTGACACCCCTGAAACGCTGCGGCAGGGAGATCAGCAGATCATCGGTCTGCGTATCGATCTTGTCGCTTTGGTTATAGATTACCATTGCACCGATGGCATGTTTACCGAATTCATTCATATAGTTGATCGAAGCCTCGTTGTACAAGGAGCGGTTTCCGATCTTGTTGGTGCTGTATCCCAGGTAGTCATCACCCCGCACCACTTCCTGGTAGATTAGGTTGCCGTCCGCATCCCGGCCGGTTGCCCTCCAGGTATTGGGTTTCTTGGTACGGCGCTGGCTCAGGTAATTATAGGCATCAAAGGAGAACATGGCATTGATGGAGAGCCCCTTTGTGATGAAGTCCAGATCCTGCCGCACCTGCAGATTGGAGTACAGCTGGTTGCGCCATTGATTGGCGTATCCCGTTTGCGTAAGCATGGCCCAGGGATTGCTGAGCGCATTGGTGCCTGCGGGAATGTCCGGTATCTTCCCGTCTTTGTACATCACGGGATAGGTGATAGGCGACAGAAAGAAAGCCTTCTCGAATATTTCTTTCGCGCCGGCGCCGGGATAGTTCACATTGGCCAGCCAGCCCTGCAACCCAAGTTTGACATTCGTTGTACGGGTGGGTTGCAGGGTGAGGTTGGAGGTCACGTTGTACCGCTTGAAAGCGATCTCGGAATTGTACGTGGTGAGGGCATCTGTTTTATACATGCCCACTTCATCAAAATAAGTAGCACCTACATAGTAAGTGGCCTTTTCACTGCCGCCGTTGATATTCATGTTCACACGGCGGGTGCGGCCGTATTTATTGAATAGTTCCTTGAACCAGTTAACATCGGGGTAAAGCTCGGGATCGGCCTGCGTACGGGTCATTTCGATCGCCTCATCTGAATAGATGGGTGTTCCGCCGCGGGTCTCCAGCGCTTCATTGGAGGCTTTCATATATGCCACGCCGTCCGCAAAATCAGGGATGCGGGTGAGGCTGGTGATGCCCTCATTATATCTCAGGCGGACCTGCGGTTTGCCCAGCCTGCCGGTCTTGGTGGTGATCAGCACTACCCCGTTTGCACCGCGTACACCATATACGGCTGTTGCGGATGCATCTTTCAGGATGGCGAAGCTCGCCACATCTTCCGGATCTACGTTGTTCATATCGCGCGGCACGCCATCCACGAGGATCAGCGGTTTGCTGAGCGAGCTTTTGAAGGTGGATACGCCCCTGATCCAGATATCCGCCCCCGCGCCGATCTCCCCGTTGCGCTGCACGGAGATGACGCCGGACAAACGGCCACCGATCACGGTGCTGAGGTTCGCGGTGGGAAGTTGCAGCTCCGAGGGTTTTACGGAAGATTGCGCCCCTATGAGGCTGATCTTCTTCTGCTGACCGAAACCGATCACCACCACTTCATTCAGGCCGCCTTCCACTGCTTCCATCACCACATTGATCTCCTCCCTGTTCCGGACGGCGATCACCTGCTGTTTGTATCCGATGTAGGAAAATTCCAGCGAATCCTTAGGCTCGGCGCTGATGGCATACATGCCTTTATCATCCGTCACGGCGCCGGTTGCCTTCCCTTTCACGCGTACGGAAACGCCCGGCAGGCTGTTGCCCATACCGTCTTTCACAAAGCCTTTGATCTCCATGGCAAAACGGGGAGCCGCCGCAGCTGAAGGCTGCAATGGGCCGGAGTTGTAGGCATTACGGATCACAATGGTCTGCCCCACTACTTCCCAGCTCAGTTTTGCCGGCTCCAGCAGATCTTTCAGCACTTCGCCCAGTTTCCTGTCTTTCACAGACAGGTTCACATTGTCTGACAATGCGGAATGGGTGCTGTAAACAAAATCCACATTGACCCGGTTGCCAAGCATTTGCAGCGTGGTTTCCAGCGTTTCATTCCTGACCTGCAGGCGTACCTTTCGGTCTAATACGGTTTGACCTTCCGCGCTGCGCGAAAATGCCAGCTGCAGCGACATCAGTACAAACACAAATCCAATGGCTGATCCTCTCATGATGACAAGGATTGAGTGTTTAGAGAACCGGTAAAAATCCATACATTTGATTGTTTTTAGGAACATTAAACATGGCCCCCATGTGCAGGTTGGCGCTCGCACGGGGGGCTTTTCTTTTATGATAACAGGATGCCCGTTCAGGCATACGTATATGTCTGTCCTTGATCTGTTGCTATGTTGTTATGGAAACTGTCAGTTGCAGGGGCGGTCATTATGAATGACGACCTCATTCCCCTCAATAGTGCATTCCGCGTTAATTGATATACAGATGATTTTTATAATGTCAGCCGGTGTTTGGTTGACGTGGAACCGGCCGTTGATCTCGCATTCGTTTTCATAACTGTTGAGTATCCTGATCCGGATCCCGAAAGTGCGCTCCAGCGCTGCCGTTACATCGCTGAGCGGAGTACGGTAAAAGTTAAGCTGACCTTCCATCCAGGCATTATAAAGCGTATCCTTCGTTCCTTCATGGCTGATCCTGTTTTTTTGCCGGTCATATACGCCCACCTCTCCGGATGCCACCAATACTTTATCTGCTTCCGTTGTTTCTTCCCGGCTGATCTTGTCCTCCTGCCGGTCGTACACCGCCTTTTCTCCGGATGTGACCAGTAATTTATCCCCTGATCTCAACTTGCTGAGCTCCACTTTTCCCGTCATAACGCCAACGCTTATACGCTTATCTCCGGGATATGCCGATATGTTGAAATTTGTGCCCAGCACCCGTGTCTGCAATTCTCCGCTTTTGATCACAAAGGGATGTTCGGGACTGGCCTGCACTTCAAAATAGGCTTCGCCTTCCAGCCGCACTTCCCGGTCTTTCCAGTTTTCCGCATAACTTAACCGGCTGCCGCTGTTCAGCACCACCACGGAGCTGTCCGGCAGCACAATTCTTTTTGTTTCCCGGTATGCCGTGGTCACCGTGTGAAGCTGCTGCGGCATCAGGCTGCCGCGGAAAAGGTAAAGCAGCGTTGCCCCCAGCACAACAAGCAGCACCGCCGCGATGCGCAGCCCGGCATACCAGCCGCGCCTCCGGGCCTTCATGTGAATGACGGCTGTTTCTTCCCCGCCGGCATGTTGCACCCCCTCATCTTTCCCTATCGTCTGTTTCACGTCATGAAACAACCCGGCTAGGTATTCCTGCTGCGCTGCAGCGGACATCGCTTTCCATTCCCCGTCCTGCTGCGGCCTGCTGTCCAGCCAGTGCTGCACCGCCCGCTCTTCTTCAGGTGTACAATTCCCCGCGAGGTATTTATCCAGCAGTTTGCTGATTTGCGCTTGCTCCATGAGTGGACTTTACATATATATTGTCGAATGAAGAAATGTTGTGGTACTATAAACGGAGGAAAAAAATTCAGAAAAGAAAGAACAGCAACTTTTTCAGGGAAAAACGCAAGTGCTTCAATACGGTTGTGAGCTGGTTCTTTACGGTTTGCGAAGAAATATTCAGGGTACTGGCAATTTCATTGACACTCATGTGTTGCTGGCGGCTCAGGCGGTAAATTTCGCGGGCCCGGGGCGGCATCCGGTCCAGTTCGGCGGTGATGGCATTATCCAGGTCCCGGTACACGATCAGCTGACCCGTAGTGTTATCTATTTCCTTTTCAGCCGTATGCATGGCCTCCTTATAATCCTCCCGCAGCATATTCCTGCGCAGGTGATCGATCACACGGAAACGTACGGCCTGCATCAGGTAAGCACGCAGGGACTGGTTCACATGCAACTGCTCCCGCTTCGCCCACAGCTCTACCAGCAGATCATGGATGATATCCCGTGCTTCTTCCAGGGAAACCAGCTTTCCTGCAGCAAAGTCCATCATCTCTTTTGCGTACCGGTTATAGAGCCATTCGAATGCCTCCATATCCCCTGTTCTGAAACGGAGTATCCATGCTGATTCCTCTATGTTAGCTGTACCGTTCATGTTTTCGTAATGGTAAAGGTAGGATGGTCGTTAAATTAGCCAAAAATAGTTAACTATCAAATATTCGCCGGTTTATTGCGCTTTAGCTAATTGTTAACAAATGAAAAGGAGGAATGCAGCGGTTGCATTCCTCCTTTCACATGCAGCATAAAGCCGTTATTTTTTACGCAATGCGATAAAATACAATGGAATACCCAACAGTATGATCCCTAACCCGGGAATAGCATAATTGGGTTCATAGATGAGCAGCAGCACGGCCAGCGCAAACGCCACGAGCATATAAATGGCCGGCAGCACCGGGTAGCCGAATGCCTTGTAGCTTCTGGGCGCATCGGGTTGTTTCTTCCGCAGGATGAAAATGCCGAGGATGGTCAGCACATAGAATATCAGCACGCCGAAGATCACCATAGCCAGCAGATCACCATAGCTGCCGGAGAGGCATAACAGCGACGCCCATACGCATTGTATCCAGAGGCCGTTCCCCGGTACGCTGAAACGGTTCAGGTCACCTACCTTTTTAAAGAACAGCCCGTCCTGCGCCATCGTGTAATAGATGCGTGCGCCGGAAAGTATAAGCCCATTGTTGCATCCGAAAGTGGAGATGATGATCATGGCGGCAATAGCGGCTGCGCCGATGCCGGTACCGAAGATCCTTTCCGCCGCGGCCATCCCTACCCTGCCTTCTTTTGCAAAAGCGATCTCCTGAAAAGGCACTACGGCCAGGTACATAAAATTGGCCGCAAGATAGATGATGGTAACAATAAATGTTCCCAGGAACAGCGCACGGCCGATGTTCTTTTGCGGATTGCGGATCTCCCCGGCAATAAAGGTCACGTTATTCCAGGCATCGCTGGAAAAAAGCGTGCCTTTCATGGAAACGGCCATAGCACCAAACAGGGCCAGGCCGCTGAGCATAACGGGTACGGAAAGCTCCGTTCCGCCACCGGTACCGATCTGCATCGGCACCCAGGCTTGCTGCCAGTTGGCGTCCCATATTTCCTGCCGCGCGCCGATAAGGAAACCGAAAATGATCAGGGCGAACAGGGAAAATATCTTTGTAAAGGTGAATACGGTCTGAATGATCTTCCCGTTTCTTACTCCGCGGGTATTGATATAGGTCAGCAGGATGATCGACGCTATGGCGATCAGCTGGGCCACGGATACATGGAAGCTTCCCAGGGTTAGCACATAACTGCTTTCGCTCAGCGCAGGCTCAAAATACCCGATGTATTTCGCAAAGGCCATGGCTACCGCGGCAATGGTGCCCGTCTGTATCACACCGAACTGCGTCCACCCGAAAAGAAAGGCCACAAAAGGGTTGTATGCCTCTCGCAGGTACACATATTGCCCGCCTGCCCTAGGATACATGCCCGATAATTCTCCATAGCTGAGCGCGGCGATCAGCGTGACCACGCCGGCCAGCAGCCACATGGCCATCATCCACCCGGCGGAGCCCACCATCTGCGCTACTTCTGCGGATACAATAAAAATACCGGAACCAATCATGGAACCGGCTACGATCATGGTGGCATCCACCAAGCCCAGACTGGGCTTAAATGCGTTTTCCTGGTTGACTGACATGCGAGGTTGATGTGAGGTTGATATAATGGTATGGCAAAAAAAATCCCGGTAACTGCGTACCGGGATTAAATGTAGTTATTTTTTTGCGGCAGCGGTGGCATTCAGTTCCCTGATCACCTCCCTGGTGACATCATAGGCTTCATCCTTGTACAGGATATTGCTGGCGCCGCTGCGGTAAGAAAAGATGAAGGAATATTCCTTATCGGCATTGAATTTCCGGATGCACTCGTCCAGCCGCTTCTGCAGATCTTCGTTGAATTGCGCTTCCTGGGTCTGCAGCTGAGCGAACAGATTCTGGCGGTACACTTCATGTTCCTGCGCTTTCTTCTGCAGGCTGGCTTCCGCGGCCTGGCCTTCGGACTGCGTCATGGTAGGGGCTCTCTGCGCCAGTGAATTGTATTCGTTCTGCAGCTTTCTCTCCCTTCCGCTAAGATCATTCTGGGCTCCCTCTTTCTTCTTTTCCAGCTCTGCTTTCTTTTCTTTGAAATAATCGTAGTATGCCTCAAGTGTATCAATATCTACATAGGCCAGCTTTTGGCTAACTGCTGCGATGGATTGTTCTTCGGTCGATTTGTTGTTTCCGGAATTGTTGGCGGCAGTTTTATCATTTTGCTGGCAGGCAGTGAATACTCCGGCTACCGCCGCCAGAAAAAGACCATTTTTCACAAAAAGTTGACGAGTGTACATGTTGATCGGTAGTTTTTTTAACCCTTGAATGTAATAAAATGCTTATGGCGGCTAAAATAAGGTTTTTGAGATGAAAAAAAACGTTAAAATGGGAATATGGAAAGAAAGTATGGGTAAGGCTTTGCGGTCAAAACTTATCAGGTAAACCGCTCTGCGGCGCACAGGGTTTAGCAGTAAAAGCAACCTGACGGCTGAGCCTCTGACCAGGCGCCGGAATAAAAAAGGGACTGCACCAATCACCTGATACAGCCCTTTCCCGGTTCCTTTAGCGGAACAAGTGCCTATTTTACTTTTTCCAGCAATATTTCCGGTTCATTGGTGGTCAGATAATCCACCCCGGCTTTCAGGTACCTGTCCATATCCGCAGGGTCGTTGACCGTCCAGATATTGGTGGTAACACCGGCCTTCTTTGCCGCCTGCAGGATGCTGATATCCTTGTCGATGACCTTGAAGCTGTAGTCCAGTCCCCATATATGATCAGCTTTCAGCTCCGCGGGGCTTTTATCTCCGTTGAGATAAGCTACTTTGGCGAAGGGGTCCAGTTCCACCAGTTTTTTGCAGATATTGTAATCGAAGCTGATGTACAGCATCCAGGCCTGGCACTGATATTTGCGGACCAGATCATAACAGGCCTGCGTCAGTTCAATGGCGCGGCCTGTCTTCGACGGTTTCAGTTCCAGTACCATCCGGGTATTATTCTGTTTCATGGCTTCCAGGATATATTCTTCGAAAGTCGGTACCCGGTCTCCGTTCTTCAGCTTGATCTGCTGGAGTTCCGCCAGCGGCGTTTCCTCCACGGATTTGCCGCCGATGTGCGGATCATGCGACAATACCGGCACGCCATCGGCAGACAACCAGACATCAAACTCTGAACCTTCACAGCCGATACGGATGGCATCTTTGAGAGAGGTCAGCGAATTCTCGCTGCCCGCGTTATTCTTGAATGCGCCACGATGCGCTACGACCTTGTTGCGGTGAAAATCATCCCTTACGAGCGTAAAACGCTCCCGGCTGTTTCCGTTCAGTACGGTAACGGTATACTGGAATCCCGGAGCATCTGCGGGAATGGACTGTTTCTTCCGGAGCCGCAGCTCCCCTTTTTTACTGATCATGAACAGGCCGGAAGTATCTTCCAGCATTGGCCGACGGCTTAGTACGCCGTATTGATCATGTAATTTGCCCACCAGGGCGCCTTTTTTCGCCACGGGGACCGTATAATTATCCAGATGCAGATTGCGGGATTGACCCAAAGCCGCTACAGCAGCTAACATGGCAGGGAGCATGATCAGACTTTTCGTAAGTCGATAACGTACACGCATGGTTTGATATTTTCTGATTGAGATGATAACGCTTACCTTATGTTACAAATGAAGTTTTATAAGATTACAAAATACTTACAGTTACTTACATTTCAAAATCCAGGCAAGGTAAAACGAAACTTTGGATATCGGGAGCGGGCGGAATTAAATTAATATTAAAACAGGCTTTCCGGGAAGGGCTTGCAAAAAGTAAAAGGGGAACACCGCAGCGTTCCCCCTTCTCTATCATTACTGGTTTGATACTACTATTCTTCTTCATCGAACTGGAACACCTCTTTGGAAGATGCCAGGATATCGTATTCTTCTTTGGAACCAACGATCATGTTTTCGAACTCTCTGAGACCAGTACCGGCCGGGATCAGGTGACCTGTGATCACGTTCTCTTTCAGGCCGAGCATGTCATCTGTTTTACCGTTGATGGCTGCAGAAGACAGTACTTTGGTGGTTTCCTGGAAGGATGCGGCGGAGATCCAGCTGTGCGTACCCAGTGATGCTTTGGTGATACCGAGCAACAGCGGGCTGGAGGTGGCAGGATTGGCATCGCGGTATTCCACGAGCTTCTTGTCCGACCGGCGCAGCAGGGAATTCTCTTCACGCACCTGGCGGAGGGTCACGATCTGACCTGCTTTCAGGTTGGCGGATTCTCCTTCTTCAGTGACTACCTTCTTGTCGAAAATATTATCGTTCTCTTCGAAGAATTCAAACTTGTCCGTGGTATCGCCTTCGAGGAAGCGGGTATCTCCCGGATCTTCGATGGTTACCTTGCGCATCATCTGGCGTACGATCACTTCGATGTGTTTGTCGTTGATCTTCACACCCTGGAGGCGGTACACTTCCTGTATCTCGTTCACCAGGTATTCCTGTACGGCGAACGGACCTTTAATGGAGAGGATATCTGCCGGGGTGATGGAACCGTCGGACAATGCAGTACCTGCTTTCACAAAGTCGCCGTCCTGTACCAGGATGTGGCGGGTCAGCGGAACGAGGTACTTCTTGATCTGGCTCTCGCGGCTTTCGATGATGATCTCGCGGTTACCACGTTTGATGTTGCCAAAGGCTACCACACCATCGATCTCGGATACGATCGCGGGGTTGCTCGGGTTACGGGCTTCAAACAGCTCGGTAACACGGGGCAGACCACCGGTGATGTCACGCAGCTTGCCGATCACGCGGGGGATCTTCACGATCACCTGTCCCGCTTTCACGGTTTCGCCTTCTTCAATCACGATGTGCGAGCCAACCGGAAGGTTGTATGATTTGCTTTCCTTGTTCCCGTCGAGGATAAGGGAAGGTATCTTGTTCTTGTCTTTTGTTTCGATAACCACTTTCTCGCGGTGACCGGTCTGCTCGTCAGCTTCTTCGCGGTAGGTGATACCTTCCACGATGCTGTCGAACCGGATCTTGCCGGCGATCTCTGAAACGATAACGGCGTTGAACGGATCCCATGTGCAGATCACATCGCCTTTGGTCACCTTCTGTCCGTCTTTCACGTTCAGCGTAGAACCATAAGGTACGTTGTTGGTGATCAGCAGGCGGTCGTTCTTCACATCCATGATCCTGAGCTCACCGGTACGGCCGATAACCACCTGTACTTTCTCGCCTTCGTTATTTTCGTAAGTCGTGGTACGGAGACCGTCGAACTGAACGGTACCGTCGAACTTGGCGTTGAGGGTAGACTCTACGGAAGCAGAGCCGGCCACACCACCTACGTGGAAGGTACGGAGTGTCAGCTGTGTACCCGGTTCACCGATGGACTGCGCTGCGATGATACCTACGGCATCACCCCGCTGTGCAGTGTACCCGGTAGCCAGGTTCTTGCCGTAACACCTTACGCAAACGCCTCTGCGGCTTTCGCAGGTGAGTACGGAACGGATCTCTACGGTTTCTATCGTGCTGTCTTCGATATGTTTCGCAATTTCTTCCGTGATCTGCTGACCGGCTGCAACGATCAGCTCTTCGGAGAGCGGATCGAATACATCGTGCAGGGAAGTACGGCCCAGGATACGGTCGTACAGCGGTTCTACCACTTCCTCGTTGTCTTTCAGCGCTGAAGTTGCAATACCGCGGAGTGTGCCGCAATCCTCTTCTGTGATCACTACATCCTGCGCCACGTCAACGAGACGACGGGTCAGGTAACCCGCATCCGCCGTTTTCAGTGCCGTATCCGCAAGACCCTTACGGGCACCGTGCGTAGAGATGAAGTATTCCAGTACGTTCAGACCGTCCTTGAAGTTGGAAAGGATGGGGTTCTCGATGATCTCGGAACCGGAGGAACCGCTTTTACGCGGTTTCGCCATCAAACCTCTCAGACCGGCCAGCTGTTTGATCTGCTGTTTGGAACCACGGGCGCCGGAGTCCAGCATCATGTACACGGAGTTGAAGCCCTGCTTGTCGGTAGCCAGTTCACGGATCAGTGTTTCCGTTACTTTGGTATCCACACGGCTCCAGATGTCGATGATCTGGTTATAGCGCTCGTTGTTGGTGATCAGACCCATGTTGTAGTTATCCCACACTTCATCTACCTCACCGGAAGCACCGTCGATCATGAGTTGCTTCGCATCGGGGATGATCAGGTCATTGATATTGAAGGACAGACCGCCGCGGAAGGCTGTACGGAAACCAAGGGTCTTGATATCGTCCAGGAACTTCGCTGTTTTCGGAATGTCTGTAGCTTTAATAATGTCTCCGATGATCTCCCGCAGTGATTTCTTGGTCAGCAGCGCGTTTACAAAACCTGCTTCCCTGGGAACGAACTGGTTGAAGATCACACGGCCTACCGTTGTTTCGATCAGCTTGCGTTCCAGTGTACCGTCAGCCTTGCGCAGATCTGCTTTTACGCGGATTTGCGCGTGCAGGTCCACACGGCCTTCATTATGCGCGATGATCACTTCTTCTGCGGAGTAGAAGGCTTTGCCCTCTCCTTTCACAATTTCCGTCTCGGTAGATTTTTTACCCTTGGAGATGTAGTAAAGACCGAGTACCATGTCCTGTGAAGGCAGGGTGATCGGCGTACCGTTCTGCGGGTTGAGGATGTTGTGGGAAGACAGCATCAGCAGCTGGGCTTCCAGGATCGCGGCGTTGCTCAAAGGCACGTGTACCGCCATCTGGTCACCGTCAAAGTCCGCGTTGAACGCAGAGCACACGAGCGGGTGCAGCTGTATCGCCTTACCTTCTATCAGCCTCGGCTGGAAGGCCTGGATGGACAGACGGTGGAGGGTCGGCGCACGGTTGAGCATTACCGGGTGGCCTTTCAGCACATTCTCCAGGATATCCCAAACCACGGCTTCTTTTCTATCTACGAGCTTTTTAGCTGATTTAACTGTTTTTACAATGCCTCTTTCGATGAGCTTGCGGATGATGAACGGTTTGAACAGTTCCGCAGCCATGTCTTTAGGCAGACCGCATTCATGCAGCTTCAGTTCGGGGCCTACCACGATCACGGAACGGCCGGAGTAGTCCACACGTTTACCGAGGAGGTTCTGACGGAAACGGCCCTGCTTGCCTTTCAGCACATCCGAGAGGGATTTGAGGGCGCGGCCGCCTTCTGCTTTCACGGCATTGGACTTCCTGGAGTTGTCGAACAGGGAATCCACCGCTTCCTGCAACATACGTTTCTCATTTCGCAGGATCACCTCAGGTGCCTTGATCTCGATCAGGCGTTTGAGACGATTGTTACGGATGATCACCCGGCGGTACAGGTCGTTCAGATCGGAAGATGCAAAACGGCCGCCGTCCAAAGGCACAAGCGGACGTAATTCCGGCGGTACCACGGGGATATATTGCATCACCATCCATTCGGGACGGTTATCCACACGGCCGTTGGCTTCGCGGAACGCTTCCACAACACTAAGGCGTTTCAGCGCCTCGGCTTTACGTTGCTGGGATGTTTCTGTGGCAGCCTGGTTACGGAGCTGGTAAGAAAGACCGTCAAGGTCGATACGTGCCAGCATCATCTCTACTGCTTCAGCGCCCATTTTAGCGATGAACTTGTTGGGATCTTCATCCGGCAACAGCTGATTGTCTTTCGGAAGCGTGTCCAGGATATCCAGATACTCTTCTTCTGTCAGCAGATCACCGTAATTCAGCCCCTTTTCCTGTTTCACGCCGCTCTGGATGATCACGTATCTTTCATAATACACGATCGTTTCCAGTTTCTTGGACGACATGCCAAGCAGGTAACCGATCTTATTGGGTAATGATTTGAAATACCAAATATGTACAACAGGCACTACCAGACGAATATGCCCCATTCTTTCACGACGCACTTTCTTCTCGGTCACTTCAACACCACAACGGTCGCACACAATGCCTTTATAACGGATACGCTTGTATTTTCCGCAGTAACATTCGTAGTCCTTAACGGGACCGAATATCCTTTCGCAGAACAAACCATCACGTTCCGGCTTGTAAGTACGGTAGTTGATGGTTTCGGGTTTCAGCACCTCTCCATAAGAACGCTCCAGGATGGTATCCGGAGAAGCGAGACTGATGGTGATGCTGCTAAAATTTGATTTGGGACGATTTTCTTTCTTGATGGCCATTGTATGTTTTTTAAAGAAAACTCACTGTCATAGAAGTGAAGTCCTGCGATTCCCGGGGGCAGCGCCCGAACATTCACTTTAATTTGCTGAATCCTGCATGCTTCAACAGCACTATAAAAAGCAGTACCCGGTCAGCAACACGGGTACTGCATAATTATGTTTAATCGAATTTCAGGTCCAGACCAAGACCGCGAAGCTCATGGATCAATACATTGAAGGATTCAGGCACACCGGCTTTCGGGATGTTGTCTCCTTTCACGATGGATTCGTATGCTTTTGCACGGCCGACGATGTCATCGGACTTGATGGTCAGCAGTTCCTGCAGGATGTTGGATGCACCGTATGCTTCGAGTGCCCATACCTCCATCTCACCAAAACGCTGGCCACCGAACTGGGCTTTACCACCCAGCGGCTGTTGCGTGATGAGAGAGTATGGTCCGATAGAACGGGCGTGCATCTTGTCATCCACCATGTGGCTGAGTTTCAGCATGTAGATGATCCCTACCGTTGCTTTCTGGTGGAAACGTTCACCGGTTTCACCATCGCTCAGGTAAGTGTGGCCGAAGCTTGGCAGCTTGGCTTCATCGATATATGCTGCGATCTCTTCGGTGCTGGCACCATCGAAGATCGGTGTGGCAAATCTTACACCCAGTTTCTGGCCGGCCCAACCGAGCACGGTTTCGTAGATCTGTCCGAGGTTCATACGGGAAGGTACGCCCAGCGGGTTCAGTACGATATCTACCGGTGTTCCGTCTTCCAGGAACGGCATGTCCTCGTCACGTACGATCTTGGCAACAATACCCTTGTTACCGTGACGGCCTGCCATCTTGTCCCCTACTTTCAGCTTACGTTTGCTGGCCAGGTACACTTTCGCCAGTTTCAGCACGCCTGCGGGCAGTTCGTCCCCGATGGAGATATTGAACTTCTCGCGTTTGTAGCGGCCCAGCTCCTCGTTGTACTTGATATTGTAGTTGTGGAGCAGGGTATTGATCTGGTCGTTGGTATCCTGGTCGGTCGTCCAGCCCAGCGGGTTCACATTCTGGAAGTCCACATTCGCCAGGTTCTTGTTGGAGAACTTGGAGCCTTTGGAGATCAGCACTTCACCGTAAGTGTTGGTAATGCCGGCGGAGGTTTTGTCCTTCAGCAATGTCAACAGCTTGCTCATCAGCACTTCCATCAGGTCTTCCTCATTCTTCTGGTGTATTTTTTCCAGTTTTTCCAGGGCCGCTTTTTCGCGGGTCTTGGAATTCTTGTCTTTCTTCGCACGGGAGAACAGCTTCTTGTCGATCACCACACCTTCGGTAGAGGGGGGGGCTTTCAGGGAAGCGTCTTTCGCATCGGAGGCTTTATCCCCGAAGATCGCTCTGAGGAGCTTTTCTTCCGGAGAAGGATCGGATTCACCGCGGGGGGTGATCTTGCCGATCAGGATATCGCCTTCCTTGATATGTGCGCCGATACGGATGATACCGTTCTGATCCAGGTCCTTCGTGGCTTCTTCGCTCACGTTGGGGATATCCGGGGTCAGTTCTTCCTCACCCAGTTTGGTATCGCGTACTTCAAGTTCGTATTCATCAATATGAATGGAGGTGAACCAGTCTTCCTTGGCTACACGTTCGGAGATCACGATGGCATCCTCGAAGTTGTAACCTTTCCAGGGCATGAACGCCACTTTCAGGTTGCGGCCCAGTGCCAGTTCCCCGGCGCGGGTAGCATAACCTTCGGTGAGGAAGTCCCCGTCTACTACCCTTTGCCCTTTCTTCACGGCGGGGCGCAGGTTGATACAGGTGCTCTGGTTGGTCTTGACGAATTTGGTCAGCTGGTAGATCACCAGGTCATCCTCGAAGCTCACCAGTTTCTGCATTTCATCACGCTCGTAGCGGACGTGGATCTCGTTTGCATCAACAAACTCCACCACACCTTTTCCGTTTGCGGTGATCTGCAGGCGGGAGTCCCGTGCAGCCTTTCCTTCCAGACCGGTACCTACGATCGGCACCTGCGGTGCGATCAGGGGAACGGCCTGACGTTGCATGTTCGATCCCATCAACGCACGGTTGGCGTCATCATGCTCCAGGAAGGGGATCAGGGAGGCGCTCAGACCCACGATCTGGTTCGGGGCTACGTCCATATACTCCACCTCTCCCGGTTCCAGGATGGGGAAATCACCGGTTTCGCGGGATTTCACTTTATCGTTCACAAACTGTCCTTTATCATCCAAAGGAGCGTTTGCCTGTGCGATCTTTACAGAATCTTCTTCTTCGGCGCTCAGGTATTCGATCTTGTTCATATCCACTTTACCGTCTTTTACTTTGCGGTAAGGTGTTTCAATGAAGCCCATCTCATTCACCATGGCGTGAACGCACAGGGTGGAGATCAGACCGATGTTCGGTCCTTCCGGGGTTTCGATCGTACAGAGACGGCCGTAGTGGGAATAGTGTACGTCACGTACCTCAAAGCCTGCCCTTTCACGGCTCAGGCCACCGGGCCCGAGTGCGGAGATCCTGCGTTTGTGCGTGATCTCGGACAGCGGGTTGGTCTGGTCAAGGAACTGTGACAACTGCGAGGTACCAAAGAAGGAGTTGATCACGGAAGAGAGGGTCCTCGCATTGATCAGGTCTACCGGTGTGAATACCTCGTTATCCCTTACGTTCATTCTTTCACGGATGGTACGGGCCATACGTGCGAGGCCTACGCCGAACTGGGCGTAGAGCTGCTCTCCTACGGTACGTACACGACGGTTGGACAGGTGGTCGATATCGTCGATCTCCGCTTTACCGTTGGTCAGTTGTACCAGGTATTTGATGATCGAGATAATGTCCGCCTTGGTCAGCACCTTCATATCCAGCGGAGTAGGCAGACCGAGCTTACGGTTGATCTTGTAGCGGCCCACGTCCCCGAGGTCGTAACGCTTGTCGGAGAAGAACAGTTTATCGATGATGCCCCTTGCTGTTTCATCATCCGGCGCATCGGCACCGCGCAACTGGCGGTAGATATGCTGAACGGCTTCCAGCTCGGAGTTGGAGGTGTCTTTGTTGAGGGTGTTATAGATGATGGCAAAGTCGCCGCTCACCTCTTCTTTCTGTACAAATACGGATTTCACGCCCATATCGGTGATCATCTCGATGTTCGCTTCGTCCAGGATGCTGTCGCGCTCCAGTACGATCTCGTTCCTTTCGATGCTCACTACCTCACCGGTATCCTCATCCACGAAATCTTCCACCCAGCTGCGTAAAACGCGGGCGGCCAGCTTTTTGCCGGCGTATTTGTCCAGGGACTTCTTGTCTGCTTTCACTTCGTCAGCCATGCCAAACAGTTCCAGGATGTCCTTGTCCGTTTCGTAGCCGATGGCACGTAACAGGGTGGTAACCGGGAACTTCTTCTTACGGTCGATGTAGGCGTACATCACGTTGTTGATGTCCGTCGCAAACTCCATCCAGGCGCCTTTGAACGGGATCACCCTTGCGGAGTAGATCTTGGTGCCGTTGGGATGGACAGATTGACCAAAGAACACACCAGGCGAACGGTGGAGCTGTGAAACAACTACACGTTCAGCGCCGTTGATAACGAAGGTACCTCTGGGGGTCATATAAGGGATGTTTCCGAGGAATACATCCTGTACAATGGTCTGGAAATCTACGTGCTCCTCATCGTTACAGCTCAGGCGGAGTTTTGCCTTGAGCGGCACGGAGTACGTAAGCCCCCGCTCAATACACTCTTCGATGGTATAACGCGGAGGGTCTACGAAATAATCCAGGAATTCCAGATTAAAGATGTTACGGGTATCCGTAATCGGGAAGTTCTCCTTGAATACTTTAAAAAGGCCTTCGTTGTTTCGCTTGTCTGGTGTGGTTTCTAATTGGAAGAAATCCTTGAAAGATTGGATTTGGATAGCCAACAGATCCGGTGTCTCAGCAACTTGTTTGATCTTTCCAAAATTTACTCTTTCGTTAGTTTGGGCTTTTTTTAGAGACATATTCGAAGTTAGCAGTTAATATGACTTGTAAGAATAGGGGAAATTAAGGATTCTTTGCCAAAATACATCCAATTTATTGTGTTCCAGTCTCAAAGCCAACTCACTTTCCAGTGATTTCCCCATTTATTGACCTTTAAAAAAGACACGTTCCCAAAGGGCTAAGGTCAAAAGTGAAATTTCACTTTTGACCTTAAAAAGATGTATCGTAAACAAAGAATTACTGAATCTCTATTTCAGCACCAGCTTCAGTGAGCTTAGCTTTCAGATCTTCTGCCTCTGCCTTGCTTACGCCTTCTTTAATGGCTTTCGGCGCACCGTCAACCAGTTCTTTGGCTTCTTTCAGACCGAGACCGGTAAGGTCTTTCACTATTTTCACTACGTTCAGTTTGCTGGCGCCTGCAGCTTTCAGAATTACGTTAAATGCAGTTTTTTCCTCAGCAGCAGCGGCACCACCACCACCGTCAGCAGCTACAACAACTGCAGCAGCAGCAGGTTCGATACCGTATTCATTTTTCAGTACGTCTGCGAGTTCCTGAACTTCTTTAACTGTAAGACCTACTAATTGTTCAGCCAATGCTTTTACGTCTGCCATTGTATGATATTTTTGTAATGTGTTTTAAAAATTGTGTGTTTATGTTGTGACTTGGAAGCCTGTTTTGTGTTCCGGACAATATCCGGAATAAAGATGATTACTCGGCTGCAGGAGCTTCTGCAACTTCGCCACCTTCTTTGTTCGCCTTTTCCAGTAAAGCAGCAATAACGCGTTTTGCGGGAGATTGCAGCAGACCGATAACTTCGCCGATAAGCTCGTTCTTGGTCTTGATCTTCACCAGGTTAGCCAGCTGGTTATCGCCCAGGTACACTTCATCAGCAACAAATGCCGCCTTCAGTACGGGTTTTTCCAGTTTTGCATTTTCCTTGCGGAAAGTTGAGATGATCAATGCAGGCTCTTTCGGGCTGTCAGAGAACATCAGGGCCGTTACACCATTGAGGGCTTCGTACACGCCTGCATATTTCTCGTTGTCCAGGCTTTCAAGCGCCTTTTTGATGAGGGTGTTCTTGGCCACCTTCATTTCCACATTCTTGTCGAAACACACCCTTCTGAGGTGGTTCACCTGCGCTACCGACAGAGACTCTGTATTGGTGATGTAGAAGTTGCTGTATTGAGAGAACTTGCCTTTCAGCAGTTCAATTACCTCATTTTTTTGCTCTTTGTTCATTGCTTTTTGTTTGGCATTGATAACTTGTAATCCTACAGGCCTATCAATTAGTTTTGAACAGATTTAGTGTCAATTACAATGCCCGGGCTCATTGTGCTGGCCATAGACAAACCTCTCAGGTAAATACCTTTTGCGGTAGAAGGTTTCAGCTTGATGATCGCGTTGATCAGTTCCTGTGAATTCTGTTCGATCTTTTCAGGAGCGAAAGAAATACGGCCGATAGACGCATGGATGATACCAGCTTTATCTACTTTAAAGGTGATCTTGCCGCCTTTTACCTCATTCACCGCTGCTGCTACATCATTGGTAACAGTACCGGTCTTCGGGTTAGGCATCAGGTTACGGGGACCAAGGATCTTGCCCAGTTTACCGATCTTCGGCATTACGGCCGGTGTAGCGATGATCACATCGATATCCGTCCAGCCGCTTTCGATCTTCTGGATAAATTCATCCAGCCCTACATGGTCAGCACCGGCTTCTTTCGCAGCGGCCTCTTTATCGGGCGTGCAAAGCACCAGCACTTTCTTGGTCTTGCCGGTTCCGTGGGGAAGCGTTACAGATCCACGGATAGCCTGGTCAGCCTTCTTGGGATCAACGCCCAAGCGGATATGTAAATCGACGGAAGAGTCGAATTTAGTGCAGTTAATGTCTTTAACGAGGGTGGAAGCCTCTTTCAGGCTGTAAGATTTGTTTTTGTCCACCTTAACGTCAGCCACCTTTCTATTCTTAGTTGCCATTTGTGAAATGATTTAAAAGTTAACCTGCTTGCACAGGGTGAACAAATTAGTTTTCCCAGGGAGCTTTACCATCTACGGTAATACCCATGCTGCGGGCGGTTCCGGCAACCATTCTCATGGCGCTTTCTACCGTAAAGCAGTTCAGGTCGGGCATTTTGTCTTTTGCAATAGCCTCAACCTGTTCCCAGGTAACTTTACCCACCTTGTTGCGGTTAGGTTCTTTAGAACCACCTTGCACTTTGGCTGCTTCCAGCAACTGTACGGGAGCCGGAGGCGTTTTAATTACAAAGTCAAAGGATTTGTCAGTGTAAACGGTCAGCAAAACAGGCAATACCTTACCCATCTTGTCCTGGGTACGGGCATTGAACTGTTTGCAGAACTCCATGATGTTCACACCTTTGGAACCCAAAGCGGGACCAATCGGAGGTGCAGGGTTGGCTTGGCCGCCTTTCACCTGCAATTTCACGTACGTTGCGATCTCTTTTGCCATGATGTCTGTTTTAATTTGGTGAAACGTTCCCTCCCGTATGACCGGGAAAAAACTCCCAAAACTCAAAAGTCTTTAAAAGACCCTTTAAGGGGGATGCAAAGGTAGGTAAATAATAAATTAATAGCAAAAAATGTTTGGAGTTCGGCATTTTTTTTGCTATTATCCGTGGATTCTGAACAAAAATAATGGATAACGGATTAAAAAAGAATTGATTGTATGAAATCCCGGATCAAACTGACAGCTGTTTTCTACCGCGCCCCTCTCCGATAAATCAGCCGGCCGCAAATTTACGGAATAATCCGGTTCCCGCAACGGCAACACTGCGTCCGTTGATTATGAAACTCAGCCCCTTACGGGCATTAACACTTCCGCAACATTCCCCCATTTTGAAAAACCCCGCAGATGTAGTACTTTTTACATTGCCTAATCCTACATACTTATGCGTAATACTCTTATCCTCCTAAGCATGATGGCAACCGCTCTCCCTGACAGCCTTACAGCGCAACAACCTGCTGATTCCCTCGTCACTTACCTGCTTACCGGCACTTATACGGACACCGGCAGTGAAGGCATCTATGTCTACAGATTCGATCCCGCCACCGGCGAACTCGTTCACATCAGCACCGCTTCCGGGCTGGAGAACCCATCATTCCTGGTGGTTGCGCCGGATCGCAAACATGTATATGCGGTGAGCGAATCCGGCGAGAACGGCAGAGCCTATGCCTTCAGTTTTGATCCGGCTACCGGCCTGCTGTCCCTCCTCAATGAACAGCCTTCCGGAGGGGCAGGGCCCTGCTATATCAATATCGACAGCGCCTCCAAAAACGTACTCGTGGGCAATTATGGCGGCGGCAGCCTGTCCGTGCTGCCTGTAAAGGAAGATGGCAGCCTCGCCGCTCCGGTGCAGACCATACAGCATACCGGCTCCAGCATCGTGGAGTCCCGCCAGCAGGAGCCGCACATTCATGCCGCGGTCTTCTCTCCTGACGGCTGTCAGCTGTTTGTAACGGATCTGGGGATCGACAAGATCGTAGTATATAATTACAACTATGAGAATGCGTTCCAGCCGCTCATGCCCGGCACCCCTCCTGCTGTGGGCATACGCCCCGGAGGGGGCCCGCGCCATTTCGTCTTCCATCCCAACGGCCAGTATGCCTACGTGGTACATGAGATCAGCGGGCATATCACCTGTTTCGATTACGCTACGGGCAAACTCGTTCCTTTCCAGCTGGTAGCTTCCACTCCGGCCTCCTATAAAGGCAACAACGCCAGCGGGGCGGATATCCATATTTCGCCGGACGGCAAATTCCTCTATATGAGCAACCGTGGCGATCTGAATAACCTTGCCATCTTCCGGATCGATGCCCGTAGCGGGAAACTGAGCCTGGTCGGCCATCAGTCCACCAAAGGGAAATCCCCGCGAAACTTCATGATCGACCCCTCGGGCAGTTATCTGCTGGTAGCGAACCAGGACAGCAACAATATCGTGGTCTTCAAACGGAATAAGACCACGGGCCGGCTTACAGCCACGGGCCACGAGGTCAGCGTACCCAAACCGGTTTGCCTGAAGATGGTGGAGTGGGAACCGGATCACCGGATCCAGCCTTCTTCCCCGCCGTTGTAACGTACAAGGTAGTAGTCATCATACGCTCCCAGCACCGCCACTGTTTCCCCGGCAGATAATATGGCCTTCCGGGCGGACAGGGTGTCCGGTATTTCCCACAGCGGTGATGCTGCAGTCAGCCTCCGGTTGCGCACCGGCTTGTCCAGTTCCGTTACCGCCGTGCTGCTGATATAGCCGGTTTGCCTGTCCGGCAGCTGTACCCTCAACCAGTTCCCTGTGGCGGCTTCTACCCTTAAAGGCGTGTATCTGGACAAGGAAATGGACGTTGTATCTGTTTTTGGGGCAGGGTATATCCCCGCTTTTGCGGACAGGATGCGCACGGTCTTCCCGGCAAGGCCTTCCGGGGCCCTGATAGCCGGAGGGTCCTTTATCACAGGGTTCACAAAAGCCAGCGGGTCTACCGCCCCGCCCTGCATATAAATACCGAAGTGCAGATGCGGGGGCGTAGTCCGGGCATTCCCGGTATTGCCCATCAGGCCCAGCGTATCCCCGGCCTTTACCCGCTGCCCCTGTTGTACCAGTTGTTCATCAAGATGCGCATAATAGAGGACAAATGATTTCCCCGCCGGGCGCAACCAAACGGTTTTCCCGCCCAGGTTGCTTTCTCCGACATTGGTCACGGTTCCATCGGCTGCGGCCACCACCGGCGTGCGGAACTTCGCAAAAAGGTCGATCCCCTCATGCCTGCGCGCACCCGCATCGCGCGAAGCGCCCCAATAACTCTGGATATGATTCTTCCCCGGCGCACGGATCGGGTAGGCCAGTGACGGGCCCGTGCGGATGCTGAGCGTATATTCCCCGCTTTCCAGCAACTCCGGCTGAATGCGCAGCAACAGGGAATGATTGCCATCGGCCTCGTATTCAAGGCTGCGGGAAGAGGTATCTGCAGCAGCCAGCAGCTTCAGTTCACTCGTATTGCCATCCACCCGCCAGAGGTCCATATAAATGGTGAAACCGGCCGAAGGCACGGTTTCCAGGCTTATCTGCAGTTTCTCCCCTCTTCTGGCCGGAAAACGCAGGCCGACAGCTCCGGGACGGTCGGCGGCGAAATAGCCGTTCTCACTGTAGGGCGCCGTCACCACGGAGGGCTGGCTCAGGCTTCGGCTGGCGGCCTCCAGCCAGTGACGGCCCAGGGTGGTCCCGTCCAGCCCCGCTGCGCTGAGCCGCGCCGTGTATGCCTCGTGCGGTGTGCGCTTTCCGAAAACGCCGGAAACGGGCGTTTTACAGCCGGCGAGGAAACCTAGCAGCAGCCATACCGCTCCTGTCTGAAAAAGTAGCTGTCTCATACCCAACGGTCATCAAAATATGCGCCACAGCCGCCTGCCGCGACCAAACGCAGGAAATTAGATGTCGCACCGCACAAAAAGCGGCAAAATCATCTATTCCGTAACTTCGTTCCCTCAAAATCACCCCATTATGAAACATACATTGTTCTTTTTGATCTCCATTCTTTGCTCATCCACCGCTGTATTGGCGCAGGACGAGGCGGCGGAAAAAGCCTGGATGGATTACATGACACCCGGCTCCATGCATAAAATGCTGGCTTTGGGCGACGGGGAATGGAAATCTGAAATGAAGTTCTGGATGGCGCCCGGCGCTCCACCCAGCACTCAATCCGGCACCTGTACCAACAAAATGATCCTCGGCGGCCGCTATCAGGAATCCCGGCATGTCAGCAGCTTTGCGGGACAGCCTTTTGAGGGCATCAGCACACTCGGTTATGATAACGCGAAGAAGGTGTTCCAGAGCACCTGGGTGGACAATATGGGTTCCGGTATCATGTTCCTGGAAGGGAAATGGGATGATGCCACCCGGTCCATTACCTTCACCGGCAAAACAACCGATCCGGTTTCCGGCAAGGAACAACTGGTCAGGGAGGTGTTTAAATGGGTAGATGATAATACCCAGTTCATGGAAATGTATATGATGACGGATGGAACAGAATTCAAATCCATGGAGATGACACTCACCCGCAAATAACCGTTCAACCTGACAAAAAAAGCCGCAAACATTACTGCTTGCGGCTTTTTCCAGTTATATGCACAGCGTTAGCTGATCTTTTCTACCTGCATGAAGTTCAGCTCTACCGGGGTGGCGCGGCCGAAGATCTTCACGGTCACTTTCAGTTTCTTCTTGTCTTCCAGCACTTCTTCGATCACACCGTTAAAGTCGTTGAACGGTCCATCGATGATCTTGATGGTTTCGCCAATGATATACGGTTCGCTCATGGTGAGGCCCTGATCGGATATCTCGTCCACTTTACCAAGCATTTTATTGACTTCGGACTTGCGGAGCGCGATGGGCTTTTCCTTTCCGAGGAAGTGGATCACACCGGAAACCTGGCGGATGGACTGGATCACTTCATCGGTCATTTTACCGTCGATGGCTTCGATCATCACGTAACCGGGATAGAAGTTCTTTTCGCGCATCACTTTTTTACCGGCCTGCACTTTATATACCTTCTCCACCGGCAGGAAAATCTGGGTAATGACATTGCCCCAGTCACTGCGGCGGACTTCAATATCCAGGTATTCCTTTACTTTCTTCTCTTTGCCGCTCACTACCCGCAGTACGTACCATTTCGTTTCCTGGGCGGGAGCCTGGGCTTCTTCCTTGTGGATTTCCTCCATTATTGAAACAGTTTATAGTATTGCGTTAATACCAGGTGAGACAGGGTATCCATGCCCCAAACCATCAATGTGATGATAATGGTGGCGATGAGAACGACCATCGTAGATGATTGCAGCTCCCGCCAGGTGGGCCAGGATACTTTATGAACCAGCTCGTGATAGGATTCTCTGAAATAATTCGTGATTTTGTTCATCGTAATAAGTTATCCTGATATGAACGATAAAAATTGCCGTGCGGCTGAATTGTTTGTTGCTGATGACAAAATGCAAACAATTCAAGCTTCCGGCAATTCATTTTTCAGCACGGGTACTAGGATTCGAACCCAGATCAAAGGTTTTGGAGACCCGTATGCTACCGTTGCACCATACCCGTGTGTGTTGTGATGAAAAAACCATTAACTATGGCAGTTCCTCTTTAGCAAAGATAGCTTTCTATTGATTAACCGCCGCCCGGTTAATGGTTTTTTTCAGCTCACAACTATTGTTCAGTATTGCTACTGATTATTTCAGGATCTCGGTAACCTGACCAGCGCCTACGGTACGGCCACCTTCGCGGATCGCGAATTTCAGACCTTTTTCCATAGCGATCGGCTGGATCAGTTTAACGGTCAGGCCGATGTTATCACCAGGCATAACCATTTCAACGCCTGCAGGCAGTTCAACCTCACCGGTAACGTCAGTCGTACGGAAGTAGAACTGAGGACGGTATTTCTGGAAGAACGGCGTGTGACGGCCACCTTCTTCTTTGCTCAGTACATAAACTTCACATTTGAAGTCGGTGTGCGGAGTGATGGAACCGGGCTGGCAGATAACCATACCGCGACGGATCTGGGTTTTTTCAATACCGCGGAGGAGCAGACCGGCGTTGTCACCAGCTTCACCTTCGTCCAGCAGTTTTTTGAACATTTCCACACCAGTGCAGGTAGATTTCAGTGACTCGGGGATCAGACCTACGATCTCAACGTTCTCACCTACTTTGATACGACCGCGCTCGATACGACCGGTGGCAACAGTACCACGACCGGTGATAGAGAACACGTCTTCCACTGACATCAGGAACGGTTGGTCAACCGGACGCGGAGGCATCGGAATGTAAGTATCAACGGCTTCCATCAGTTCGTCGATCTTTGCAACCCATTTTTCGTCGCCGGCGAGAGCACCGGTAGCAGAACCCTGGATGATGGGCACATTATCACCATCGAAACCATAGGAAGACAGCAGGTCGCGGATCTCGATCTCAACGAGTTCCAGCAGTTCCGGATCGTCTACCAGGTCTACTTTGTTCATGAATACTACGATACGGGGTACACCTACCTGGCGGGCCAGGAGGATGTGTTCCTTGGTTTGCGGCATAGGACCATCAGTAGCGGCAACCACCAGGATAGCACCGTCCATCTGCGCAGCACCAGTGATCATGTTCTTCACATAGTCAGCGTGACCAGGGCAGTCAACGTGCGCATAGTGACGTGCAGAAGTCTGGTACTCTACGTGGGCTGTATTGATAGTAATACCTCTTTCTTTTTCTTCAGGAGCCGCATCGATCTCGTCATATCCTCTTTTCTCAGCCAAGCCCTTGTTTGCCAGAATTGTCGTAATGGCAGCAGTCAAGGTAGTTTTACCGTGGTCCACGTGACCGATGGTACCAATGTTAACGTGGGGTTTATCCCGCTTAAAGGTTTCTTTTGCCATTGTATTTTTTTTTAAGATGGTTTGTAAAGATTGTATTATAGTTGTTAAAAAACGTTTTACAAACTTGAGCCCGTCACAGGGATTGAACCCGCTCCTTTCCGCTTACTGGCGAAACGCTCATCCATTGAGCTTACCGGCTTAGTTAAACTTCAAATTTCGGACACCGTACACCGCTTTACCGGTGACCTGTATCCGAAACCTTCGGGATCCGCCGGGAGAACACTTCTCCGGAAATCCCCGAGCTTTTAAACGGGAACCGCTGCTGCAAAACCCTTTTTTAAAATCTCTTTGAGCTGTTGATGAGAATTGAACTCACGACCTCTTCCTTACCAAGGAAGTGCTCTACCCCTGAGCTACAACAGCAGTGGTTCTTTTAGAGCGGGAGACGAGGTTCGAACCCGCGACCTACAGCTTGGAAGGCTGTCGCTCTACCAACTGAGCTACTCCCGCATATGAAAACACTGTACACTTCCTCATTCATCCCCCCCTCCTCATTTTCTTGCACAAGTTTGTTCCGCCCCTGTTGAACAAAAGCGGAACAAAATAAGTTTTGTGGGCAGGACAGGATTCGAACCTGTGAAGTCGAAAGACAGCGGATTTACAGTCCGCCCCATTTGGCCGCTCTGGAACCTGCCCAACTAAAAAAACTTTGCCCGGACCCGTCCGGAACGCCTGAGCCAGCAGAGGGATTCGAACCCCCGACCCACTGATTACAAATCAGTAGCTCTGGCCAACTGAGCTATGCTGGCGCTTTTCTGTCAAGAAAAAGTTTAACAACCTCTCAAAAGGAAGCGCAAAATAAATGGTAATCTTTTTAAGAAACAAATATTTTTTCACTTCAGGACCACAAACTTTTTTACTGATAAAAGTCGGCTAAAATGCCCTACAGTAAAGAACTTTACTACCCTCACCAATCCCTTTTTGAATCGGGATGGCAAAGGTAGTAAAGAGATAATTAATTCCAAAATATTTTTAGGAAATTAATGTAAATTCTTCTCCTTCCGGCGTTTGATCTGGGTAACAAGCGAGTCAAATGCGAGGTCTATTGACTCTTCGAAGGATTTGGATTCGTGCTTTACAAAGAAATCGTGGCGGGGAATGTGTACCTTAATCTCGGCAATCTTGTCCTTGATCTGATGGGCTAACTGATCCAGCTTCAAAAAAACTTCAACGGTAACAATACGGTCATAAAACGTGGAGAGCTTCTGGATCCTTTTGTTCACATGATCAATGAGTTTGGCGTCAGCATCAAAACGCACAGTTTGGATTTGAACATTCATAGCACTTAGTTTTAACTTTTAACAATCTGATTTAAAGTTAGTAACGAACATTCATAGGCTATTTTTTAGATGAGTGTCTCGGCTTTACTAATTTACTGAACTTTCCCACCTTTTTCGATTTCCGCCGGAAAAATTTTGTTAAAATGTATAATACCACAAGGTTACCCCTTCTTCCCGCTTTAACAAATGAGCGCCGTCAACACCGGCACTGTCTTTCGTCAGGAATAATTGTAAATGTTTATATTGATATAATAGAGAGATACTGCAGGCTTGTCAGGGATTTGGGGAACTGATGCCTTACCATATGTAAACTGCCGCGGAAATCACCGGGCTTTGGGGTGTGCCTGCTGATGCACCTTCTTCAGCTTCTCGATCGTGTTATGGGTATAAACCTGTGTGGCGGCGAGACTGGAATGCCCCAGCAATTCCTTGACGGCATTAAGGTCGGCCCCATTATTCATCAGATGAGTGGCAAAGGTGTGACGGAGGATGTGGGGACTTTTCTTCCGGATCGTGGTGACCTGGCTGAGAGCGGCTTTCACCACTTTGTAAACATAGGATTCGTCAAGGGGTTTGCCGTTTGGCTTCACCAGCAGACGTTCGAGGTCTGGACTCCCTATCTCCCGCCGTTTCCGCGCTTCATACGCGGCTATCTGCTCCAGGAGCGGGGAACTTACCGGAACAAAACGTTCCTTGTTGCCCTTGCCCAGTATTTTCAGCTGCCGGTTACCGGTATCCACCTGCTGCATTTTAAGGCCTATCAGCTCCGCACGGCGCATACCGGTCTGATACAACAGGTCCAGGATCAGCCGGGCGGTAGCGCCCTTGAAATCATCGCTAAAAACGGGCTTGCCTGCAGCTGCATTCTCTTCCAGCTGCTGCATGCCTTTCTCTTCCACGAACACCGGCAGGCGCTTGCGGATTTTCGGGCTATTCACCTTGGCCATGGGGCTTTGCTCCAGCAGCTGCTTGCGGACGGCGTATTTGAAAAAGGATTTCAGGGTGGAGATCTTGCGGCGGATCGTGACGGCTGTAGCTGATTTCCCTCCCGGGGCAAGGCCGGTGACCAGCCAGGACTGGATATGGAAATACCGGATATCTTTCAGGGAAATATCCCCGTAAGTGTTTTCCAGATATCCGAAGAACTGCTCCAGATCTACCCTGTAAGCCAGCACAGTGTGCGGGGAATAACGCTTCTCCAGCTCCAGGTAAGCCAGAAAAGCTTGTGCAAAGGCAGGTAGCGGCTGTTCTTCTTTCATAACCAACACAAAAAAATTGATGACTGTAAAGTTATCGAAAACCTTACAATCATCAATCTTATGTATTAGATTTAATGCTGATCGTGATTATACATCAAACTTGCCGGTAGCTACCTGCTGTTTGTACACAGCTTTCAGTACCTGGGTCCGGCGACGGATAGATGGCTTTGTAAATGACTGACGCGCTCTCAGTTGCAGCAGTATTTTCGCTTTCTCAAATTTCTTTTTATACTTTTTGAGCGCCTTGTCAATGTTTTCGCAATCTTTAGAATCGATAATTAACATATTTCTCCTTTATTTTTACGGACGGCAAAGATACATCTAAATTCTCAAAATCCAAATAAAAGTCACTTCTCTTTATCTCCGTCTGTAATTGACTAATTTTGGACCTCAAATATTAAGCAAGAATATGTTTACCGGCATTATAGAAACAATGGGCACGGTCACGGCGGCGGAAAGAACGGGAGGTAACCTGGAGATCACCATCCGCGCTGTGATAGCACCGGAACTGAAGGTTGACCAGAGCGTATCGCATAATGGCGTCTGCCTGACGGTTACCCGGGTGGATGGTCAGCAATATACCACCGTGGCAGTGGCGGAAACCCTGCAGAAATCCAATATAGGGCTTGTCCGCCAGGGCTATTCCGTAAACCTGGAAAGGGCTATGGTCCTCAACAGCCGGGTAGACGGCCACCTGGTGCAGGGGCATGTGGATGGAACGGGCACCTGTGAGTCTGTGACGGAGCAGGACGGCAGCTGGCTTTACCGCATCCGTTTTCAATCGCAGTTTGCGGGATTGATCGTGGAAAAGGGCTCCATCTGCCTGAACGGCATCAGCCTGACGGTGTTCGACATCACGGAAGATGCCTTTTCGGTAGCGGTGATCCCCTACACTTACCAGCATACCAATATCCAATATCTCAAACCCGGCGACACCGTGAACCTGGAATTTGACATCCTGGGCAAATACGTGGCGCGGCAACTGAACCGCTCACCCATCAAATAGATCCGCATTGAACCAGACACTTTTACAGACCCTGGGCATTAAACACCCGCTCATCATGGCGCCCATGTTCCTCGTGAGCAATGAGCCGATGATGCTGGCCGCCATCCGCAGCGGCATTGCCGGCACTTTCCCTTCGCTCAATTACCGCAAGGAAGGCGAACTGCCTGCCCTCCTGGAAAGGCTCAACCAGGCCAAGGCCGGCCATCCGCAAGGCACATACGGGGTCAATCTGATCGTCCAGAAAACAAATCCGCTCTATAAAAAACACCTGGATGCCTGTGTAACGGCCAAAGTGCCGTTTTACATCACCTCCCTCGGAAATCCCCGGGATGTGATCGAGGCGGCGCACAGCTACGGCGCCAGGGTCCTCTGCGACGTGACCAATCTGCAGCATGCGGAAAAAGCGGCCCAGAACGGAGCCGACGGCTTCATTGCCGTATGTGCGGGGGCAGGCGGCCATGCAGGCCCCTACCCTATGCATGTGCTGGTACCGGCCCTGAAAAAAGCCTTCCCGGATATGACCGTCACCGCCGCAGGCGCCATCGCCACCGGTCAGCAGATCGCCAGTGCCATGGTGCTGGGGGCGGACAGCGTGTCCATCGGCACCCGGTTCATTGCCAGCCGGGAAGCCACCGTCAGCGATGAATACAAGAACGCCATTATCAGCCATGGCATGGAAGATATTGTGCTGACCGAGAAACTCTCCGGAACGCCCTGCAATATCATCAACACCCCCGCGGCGCAAAAAATGGGCTACCGGCAAAGCGGATTCGAAAAATGGCTGTCCCGCAACCCGCGTACCCGCAAATACTTCAAGATGATGGTGCAGATGAAAGGCATGAAAAAACTGGAAAAGGCCATCAAACCCAATCATTACAACCAGCTGTGGAGCGCCGGACAAAGCGTGGAAATGGTAGATGAGATACTGAGCGTAGAGGAGATCGTGCAGCGGCTCATGCAGGAATACCAGGAAAGCGTACGGGCATTGCGGTGAACCGGATGGCTCGCGTGCTACACGGAAGACGCGTTGCTGGCATTGCGGTAAACCGGATGGCTCCCTTGCTACGCGGAAGACACCTTGCAGGCATTGCGGTAAACCGGATGCCCTGTACCGGATGGCTCCCACGTTTCGCGAAAGACACCTTGCAGGCATTGCGGCAAACCGGATGCCTGATGATAACGCTCACGACTAAACGGAAGGAAAAATAATATCTTTGCAACATGTCTTTACCCAATAATTACCAGGAAGGCGCTGTGCTGTTGATCAACAAACCGCTGACATGGACTTCCTTTGATGTGGTCCGCAAGATCCGTAATACCACCAAGGCGAAAATAGGCCATGCCGGCACACTGGACCCCCTGGCCACCGGCCTCCTCATCTGCTGCACCGGCAAAATGACGAAGAAAATAAACGAATACCAGGCCCAGGAAAAGGAATACACCGGAACATTCACCCTAGGCGCTACCACACCAACGTACGACCTGGAATCCACCCCCGAGAACCATCAGCCCGTACCCGAACTGGACAAAGCGGCATTACAGGCGTATGCCGACCGGTTCACCGGTGAATTGCAGCAGCTGCCTCCCATCCACTCCGCGATCAAACAAAACGGGAAACCCATTTACCATCTCGCCCGCAAAGGCGTGGACGTGAAGGTGGAGCCACGCAACATTACCATATATGCTTTCGAGATCACTGAGGTGGCCTTACCCATCGTACATTTCAGGGTGCAGTGCAGCACCGGTACCTATATCCGCTCCCTCGCGCACGATTTCGGTGCGGCCATAGGTTGCGGAGCGCATCTGAGCAGCCTCTGCCGCACGAGAATAGGCCTTTTCAAACTGGAAGATGCCATGGAGGTAACGGATTTCATCGAGCAGTATAAACAGGCACATCAGAACGGGTAACCGATCGCTATGTTCCAGATGATGTTCTCCCTGCGCCAGCGCACATCGCCCAGCGCCCATTGGTTCAGGAACCAGCCGCTTTTGTTCTTTTCTGTGGGATAGGGCTTCTTGAGCGGAATGCCCCAGTCGAAACGGATCAGGAAGTAGGTGAAGTCCAGCCGCAACCCCGCGCCGGTACCAATGGCCAGATCATTATACAGATTGTCAAAACGAAAATCCGCACCGGCTCTCAAAGTATCCTGTTTGAGCATCCAGATATTCCCGAAGTCAAGGAATGTGGCGCCTTTCAGGTTCATGCTCCCGCCAAATAAACGGAACAGGTTGAAACGGTACTCCACGTTACCTTCCAGCTTCAGGTCGCCGGTCTGGTCCGGGAATATCTCGGCAATGGAAGAAGTATCCCGGAAAGAACCGGGCCCCAGTGTACGCAGGCGCCAGGCGCGGAGACTGTTGGGGCCGCCGGACGTGAACTGCCGGATGTAAGGCAATACATCGCTTTGCCCGTAAGGGATGCCCACACCTGCGTATGCACGCGTAGCCACGGAGGATTTGCTGTAATTCCAGTAATGCCGGTAATCCAGCTCCAGCCGGAGGAACTGCGAAATATTTACGGTGGACAGGGTCTCCAGGCTTTCCCGGCCGCTGGTCACCCAGTTGGTCAACCCGTTGATCCCTTTCAGCCATAACCCTGATTCTTCAAAGTTGATGCGGAAATAGGAGTTCTGACGTTTATGAAAGATATCGTTATTGCTGAAAGTATAGGTGATCCCCTCTCCGCCAATGAAAGCCGGCTCAAAACTGCGCCGCAGGTAAGGGTTCGGGGTTACGACAGAATCCTGGAATTCCTTCGTCAGCGCCACTCCTACATAATTCAGCATGAACGGCTTCACGATCCATCGTTTGTACAGCGATTCATTCCATTCATATCCCAGCGAAGCTGTCAGCTGCCGGATATCGAACTTCCTGATACGGGTAAGGTTGCTCCAGCCGGCAGAGATACGGGTCCTCGCCGTGGAACGGTAGTTCTGGCGCAGGCGGAAAGGCAACATGAAACGCGGCAGCACCAGGTCCGCATTCACACCATACTCCCGGGCCTGCAGGTCGAACCTGTCGTTTCGCGCAACTTCCAGGCCTCCCTTCAGGGTAATATGCAGCTCATTCGCCGAGCGGCTGACATTGTAATGCCGGTATCCAAGCGTCACGCCGCTACCTACAAGATAATCGTTACTCGTTGTTACATCAATATTGGCGCTCAGTTCCTGCTTCTTCCTGGGCGTGAGCAGCACATAGGCATCCAGCTTCTGCACCGTATCCGTCCGCTCGCGGTATTGTACCGTAACGAACTGCCAGAGATTAAGGTCATACAGCCGGTTAACGGTATTGTTGTAATTCTGGATGGAATATCTTTCGTTCTTCCTGAGCTGTATGGCGCGGGCCAGCACTCTGGGGCGGATGATGTCCTCATGATACTTCACCGTCAGTATCCTTCCCGAGAAGGTTTTGTAGGTGGTATCGTTTACATTCCCGTTGGGTGAAAAGTCAGGATAGATGAAGATATCATGCAGATAGAAAAGTTTGGTAAGATCGGTGGCGGAGTCCTCCGGGTTCCGGATCACCACATCGATCTCCATGGTGGGCTTCTGGTCTGCACTCAATACAGAGGGCATGCTGGAGAAGGGGTTCAGCGGATCGATGAAGAGTGATTTGTTCAGGGTATCTACGGTAAACGTGATCAGGTCGCGGTTGAACTTGAAATACCCTGCATCCCGGATCAATCTGGTCAGCCTTTCGCGTTCGCCATTGAGGTTTTCGGCTTTGTAGGGTTCGCTTACCTTCAGCAGGGAGAACTTCTCTCCTTCCCTGACGATATGGCGAAGGGCTGTATCGGGAATATCGTAATTGATCTTTTTGATGACGAAGTTCTTGCCGGTAGTCACCTCATAGGTAACATCCGTCTTCCTGTTCCGGGTATCCACCTTATGATCTACGGTAGCATAGAAATAGCCCTGGTTATTGAGGTAAGACACCATTCTTGAAACGGATTCGGCCGTCCGCACCGAGTCATAGATCACCGGGGCCTCCAGGTTACGCTCTGCAAGAATGAGGTTCCAGAACCAGTTGCTCTTCTTTTCGTATGACTTCTGGTTGTACAGCCATACTTTCAGGCGGGAGCCCAGCAGCTTGGAATTCGGCTGTTGCAGCATCAGGGATTTGGAGGAGAGGTCGCTTTTCAGGTCTGATTTTTCGGAAGAAGACAATGTGCCGTCGATAACAACGTTCGTTTTGGTCAGCAGCGTCTGGTCCTGCTGCAGATAACGGGTGTTGGAGCAGGCATTTAACAACAGGCATACCATCAGCAACGCGGGCAGCAGCGGCAGAGATGTATATGACGGGTATGACTTTTTCTTCACTTGATTCCTGAATTAACGGGTATTGCCTGCTTGGCCGAATGCCGGATTTCTTGTAGGTTTGATCCTATGTTGTCAAAGGCGCAAATTAAATATATTCAATCATTACAGCACAAAAAATACCGTCAAAAATTTGGCCAGTTTATAGCGGAAGGAGACAAGATCGTGCAGGAACTGCTGGCAGACCGGCGAAGCGTACAAGCCGTCTATGCCACAAGAGAATGGTTACTTGATCATCGTGCGCTGGCTGAAAGCGCTGCTGGTATTGACATTCAGGAAATAGCGCCTCCCGTGCTCAAACAGCTATCCTCCCTGTCTACCCCACATCAGGCCCTTGCACTGGTCAATATTCCTCCCCCTTCCGAGCCGGTGCTGCAGGGGCATGTAACCCTGGTACTGGAAACGATCCAGGACCCCGGCAACCTGGGCACCATCATTCGTATAGCCGACTGGTTTGGTATCCGCCAGATCATCTGCTCACCGGATTGTGTGGATGCGTGGAATGCCAAGACCATCCAGTCTACCATGGGCAGCGCCATGCGTGTACCTGTTATCGTGAAAGACATTCCCGGCCTTCTGACCGCCAATGAGCATATCCCCGCCTATGCCGCCACCCTGCATGGAGAGAATATCGTCCAGACCCCGAAGATCACCGAAGGCCTGATCCTCATCGGCAACGAATCCCGGGGATTGAGCGAAGCTGTATTGAAACTTTGCCACCATCATATCACCATCCCCCGCATCGGCCAGGCAGAATCCCTTAACGCCGCTGTGGCAACCGGTATTATCTGCGGCAGGTTATTGCTATAAAATTCCCGCCCTACGTTCTTCCCGCCCATACGTCCCCTTCAACATGTTATTTGAACTGAATGGCCTTTACCGGCAGGATGTTTCTGGTCAACAGGGTAGGGATCAGGAGGATCAGCAGGCAGATACCGAGCGTAACGGCGTTGATCATCAGCACTTTCCACCATTGCATGGCAATAGGCGCCACGGTCATGTAATACGATTCCTCGGGCAGCTTGAAGAAACCGGTTTGCTGCTGGAGCAGCGCCAGGCCTATTCCCAGGATATTCCCGATAATGATGCCGGCCAGCACGATATAGCCGGCCTGGTAGATGAAAATGCCCTGTATGGCGCTGTTGCGCATGCCGAGGGCTTTCAGGATGCCTACCATGTTGGTACGCTCAAGGATAAGGATGAGAATGGCGGTGGTCATGTTGATGATGGCCACAATGGTCATAATGATCAGGATGATGGCCTCGTTCTTGTTCTGCAAACCCAGCCAGTCGAAGATATTGGGGTATATCTCCTGCATGCTGCGAACGGTCAGCTCATCCGGAAGCCGCTCACCGATGTGGTTACGGGCGCTGTCCATCAGGCGGTAATCGTCCAGGAAAACCTCATAGCCCCCGATCTCCTTTGGCTCCCAGTCATTCAGCCGCCTGACAAGATTGATATCCCCGATGATATAAGCCTTGTCATATTCCTCGATACCGGTCTTGTAAATGCCGCAAACGGTGAGTTTACGCACACGTGGCGGCAGGCCGTCCCCCCGGACAAAATACACGATAACCCCGTCATTCAACTTCAGCTGCAACAACGCGGCCGTGTTTTCTGAAATGATCATTTCGGATGCATACCCGCTGTCTGAAAAGCGGAGCGGGCGCCCTTCCGTCAGGAAACCCAACTGTGAATCCCGGTCTATTCCCTTGAAGATCATGCCCTCGGTTTCCTTTTCCGTTTTTACGATCACCGATTTGGTGGCGAATTTGTTGACGGAGGTGATATGGGGATATTGCAAAAAGCCCGCTTCCAGTGCGGAATCCGCCGTAAAAGGCGTCTGCTCCGTCAAAGGCCCCGCATTCACCTGGAACTGCGTGATATGCAAATGCCCCCAGAAGCTGAAGATCTTGTCCGAGATCACCTGCTGGAAACCGCTGATCAATGCCGTAGCCAGGATCATGACCGCCACACTGAATGCCGTGGCGATCATGGCAATGTTGATAATGAACTTGGAAAAGGAAGAAAAACGGTTAAATGCAATCCTCCCGGCAATAAACATCGATACGCGCATGCCGCTAATTTATGGAATTTAGAAATTCATTGTAAATTACACTTATGAGGAAAGTATTCACCGTGATAGCGTTATTATCTTTTTTCAACGCCCAGGCACAGGAAAACAGGATTTCGCAGGATCACGTCTACAGCCCCACGATCAAGACCGTCAAACTTAATCCCACCGGCGAACCCCTGGCACTCCCCATTGTCACGCTCAACAGCGGAGAGAAACTGGAACTGAACTTCGATGACATGCAATACGAAGTGCGGAACTATTTTTATACCATTCAGCTGTGTAATGCGGACTGGACACCGGTCATGATCAATACCATCCAGTACCTGAGAGGTTATTCCGAGAACCAGATCAGGGATTACCGCTTTTCCGCGGTGGCCTTGCAGAAATATGTGCATTATCACCTGGATTTCCCGAACCAGAACTGCACCCCTACCCTTCCCGGCAATTATGTGCTGAAGGTGTATCTGGACGGGGATACGTCGCAGCTCGCGTTCACCCGCCGCTTTATGGTCATCCAGCAGAAAGCCTCCCTTGGCGGTTATATTTCGCAGCCCACCAACCCGAAGCTCTTCCGCAATTCCCAAAAGATCAATCTTTCGGTGGATACGAAAGGCCTCAATATCCAGAACCCGTTCGATCAGGTGAAGATCGTGATCATGCAGAATTCCCGTTGGGACAATGCCATTACCGGCATCAAGCCCAGGTTCATAAAAGGGGATGTGCTGGAATATAATGCGGAGCAGGACTGCATTTTCCCGGGAATGAAGGAATGGCGGTGGCTGGACCTCCGCAGTCTGCGCCTGCAGACGGAAAGAGTGGAGAGATCGGAGTACGGCCGCACCACGACCGATGTGTATGTATTACCTGACTTTCCGCGGGACAATACGGTATATCAGTATATCAAGGATATTAACGGGCGGTTCATCCCTTCCACGCTGGATGATTACGATCCCAACTTTGAAGGGGACTATGCCAGGGTACATTTTGTCTTTCCCGCAAAGGAGCCTTATGCGGGATATGACCTGTATATCTTCGGGGAACTGACCAGCTACGAATGCAATACCAGCAACAAACTCACCTACAACGGGCCCCGCCAGGCATACGAAGGAACGCTGTTCCTCAAACAGGGCTTTTACAACTATATCTACGCCCTGATAGACCGTACCAATGATCAGTTCAGCACGGAATACACGGAAGGGAATTCCTGGGAAACCGAGAACGACTATACCGTACTGGTGTATTACAAGGCATTGGGCGGGCGGCACGATGAGCTGATCGGAAGGATGCAGCTTAATTCCCTGACGAGCCGCCGCTGATCAGGGTGTCATCAGCGCATCCGTCTGGTTAACGGTTTGCCCCAGTTTTACAATATTGGCAGCGCCCCGTTTAATGATAATGCGTGTGCCGCGGTCGTAGGTAAAGTAACGGTAGAACCAGTTGATGAATACGACCAGCTTGTTACGGAAGCCCATCAGGTTCAGCAGATGGACGATCATCCAGGCCACCCAGGCAATATAACCGCTTAAACGGATACTGCTGAATTCCGCGACCGCCCTGTTCCTCCCTATCGTAGCCATACTGCCCAGATCTGTGTACCGGAACGGCTGCAGTGGTTTCCCTTTCAGCTCATTCGCAATATTCTTCCCCAATTGCTTGCCCTGTTGCATGGCTACCTGCGCCACCATCGGGTAACCTTTGGGGAAACGGCTGTCATTCACCTGCTGCGCAATATCCCCGATCAAGAAGATATTGGAAGCGCCCTGCATGCGGTTCACCTCGTCTACTACTACACGGCCATTGGGAAGGATCAGGTCTTCCGGCAGCCCCTTGAGCGGAAACCCTTTCACACCGGCGGCCCAGAGCAGGGATTGCGTGGCGATGGTTTCCCCGTTGCTGAGCGTGAGCGTACGCCCGTCATAATCCTTCACGGCCGTATTGGTCAGCACTTTTACTTCCAGGAATTTGAGCCCCTCCAGCGTTTTTTGGCTGGATTGTTCGCTCATGGAAGCCAGCACTTTGGGGCCGGCCTCTACCAGGTAGATGTTCATGAGGTGCAGCGGCAGTTCAGGATAGTCTTTCGGCAGGATGTATTTCCGCAGTTCCGCGAAAGCGCCGGCCAGTTCCACGCCCGTGGGGCCGCCGCCCACCATTACAAAATTGAGCTTCGCGCGGATAGCCATTTCATCGTTCATCAGCAAAGATTCCTCAAACTGCTTCAGCACATAATTGCGTATCTGCACAGCTTCGATAAGCGATTTCATACCAATGGCATGCTCCTCGATGACCTTGTTGCCAAAGAAATTGGTATTGCTGCCGGTAGCCACCACCAGGTAGTTATAGCGGATATCGCCGATGTTCGTATGCAGGATATTGTCCGCCGCGTTCACCCCTTTCACGTCCGCCATGCGGAAATAGAAGTTCTTTTGCCGTTTGAAAATGCCTCTGAGCGGGAACGCGATGCTGTCCGGTTCCAGCCCCGCGGTAGCCACCTGGTAAAGCAGGGGCTGAAAAAGATGGTAATTGTTCCTGTCCAGCAGTACTACCTGTACCCGGGCGTGCCTTAAAGCTTTCGCCAGGTTGATGCCTGCAAATCCTCCTCCAACGATCACTACCCTGGGCCGGTCTGTTTCCGGAATGTTCGGTTGTATCATGATTGCAAATTTAAATGCTACGGCATTGAGGCCTCAAATGCCATACCATTGTTAATTATTATCAAAAGTACAAAACTTTCAGGAAAAAATGAAAGATAAGGATAAAATAAAGGCGGCAGTACAAAGTGTAGCACAGCCGCCCTTATCAGATCAGTACTTTTCCGGGTCATCTCCCGCCCGTCAGTGGAAAAAGTGGGCTTTCAACATGCGCCTGCTGCATGTACTGTTCCATTTTTTTAACAATATCCGGATGCCGGGCTGCAATATCCTGCTGCTCACCGGGATCCTCCTGCAAATCATAAAGTTCCAGCGGTTTGTCCGGATCGTTCTTCAGTTGAAGCCGTACAGCTTTCCATTTGCCTGCACGTACAGCCTGACGGCCGCCGCTTTCATGGAACTCCCAGTATAAATACCGATGCTCTTTCTGTCTGCCTTTGCCCAATAGCGTTGGCAGAATGGAAATACCGTCTGTAATGCCTGCCGGCGGTGCACCTGCAATCTCAAGGAAGGTTGGCATCAGGTCCCAAAAAGCGGCCGGGTGCGCCGTTTCCGAGCCTGCCTTTACCTTTCCAGGCCATTTTACAACAAAAGGCACCCGGATGCCGCCTTCATAAAGGTCCCGCTTTACACCACGGAAACCTCCGCTGCTGTTAAAGAATCCGGGATCAGCTCCGCCTTCCTCATGCGGGCCGTTATCACTGCTGAACATGACAATAGTGTTGTCTGACAACCCCAATTCCTCCAGTTTGTCCAGCACCTGCCCCACATAAACATCGAGCCGGCTTACCATAGCGGCAAACGTAGCGCGAGGTTTTGTGACGGAGGCATATCCGGCCACCAATGCTTCAGGGCCATAATCATTCCCCCGATGCGGCGTTTCGCTGAAGCGGTGCTCATACATGCGATACCAGGCATCCTCCGGCCCCTGCAGCTCCGCATGCGGCAGCACAGAAGGTATGAAAAGAAAGAAGGGCCGGTCTTTATTCGTCTCGATAAAAGCCAGCGTTCTTTCCTGTATAAGCGCGGGCGCATAAACCTTTTTTTCATTCAGGTCATTGCCTTCCAATACAACTTTATCGTTGTTGTCCCAAAGATGTGTAGGGTAATAGCGATGGGACTGCCGTTGGCAATTATAGCCAAAGAAGGTATCGAACCCTTTTTTGTCCGGCGCTCCGCTGGTGCCAACCATGCCCAGTCCCCACTTGCCAAAGGCGCCGGTAGCATAACCGGCCCGCTGCAGCATCAGCGCATAACTCTGTACCGAATCAGCCAGCGGTTCCTGTCCTTCAGGCTGTATTTCTTTGTTCCCCCGGATATACGTATGCCCCGTGTGCAATCCGGTCAGCAATGAAGACCGGGAAGGCGCACAAACTGTAGCGCCGGAATAAAAGGAAGTAAAGCGCATTCCCTGTGCCGCAAGACGGTCCAGATTCGGAGTTTTGATCTTTTGTTGCCCGTATGCACCGATATCTCCGTATCCGAGGTCATCTGCAAGAATGAATACGATATTCGGTTTTTGTTGTGCATTTGCGATCGTGCTGCAATTGATGCACAAAAAGAGCATAAGTAATTGTTTCATATATTAGTTTTTTACCATCCTGTATTCTGCTTTATCATGCCACCACTGGCGGTTACTTCCTGATACGGTATCGGATAAAGATATTGTTTGGCTGCAAAGGAAACATAGTCCACCTGCTGATAGCCGTATGTAAAGGTTCCATCGGCATTCCTGGTGATCCTGACACCTGAAACCTGTTTGTTCAGCATTTGCTCCGCTACTTTCCAGCGCCGGAGGTCCCAATACCGGTGTTCTTCAAAAGCCAGTTCCAGCCTTCTTTCCAATCGAATGGCCTCCCTCATTTCCATTTTGTTCATGTTCGCTTTCAGCCCGTAGAGGCCATCTGCTCCTTCCTCCAGGCCTGCTCTCCTGCGAATACTCATCAGCTGTGTATATGCTGCATCACGATCGTCCGTTTCGTTGGCGGCCTCTGCATAATTAAGCAATATTTCTGCGTAACGAAAGATCGGGAAGTTATGGTCCTGGTTGGAATAATCGCTGGCGGTGCCGAAATTCCCCAGGAACTTGCGCAGGTAATATCCCGTCCGCGTACGGCGGGATACACGCACTTCAGCGGCCGGATTATCCAGTCCGCCTTCAAATGTTTCCACAGCACGGCCCAGCCACATCATTCCATTATAAAAAACGGTGGCAGACAGGCGCGGATCACGATTCGCATAGGGATTGGCCGGGTCATAGCCGGCACCCGCATCCGTAATAGCGCTGCCGTTCAGCATGGGAAATGCATCCACCAGTTGTTGTGTAGGGCTAACATATCCCTGGCTCACGTTGGGTTCCACATACCCGATCGGAGCGTTCTGCCGTTCAAGGTTGGAATGCTGTACAGCCTGATAAGCAAGTATCACTTCCGGGCTTTTCCTGTTCGTAAATATTCCGTTGAAATTGGCCGCCAGAGAATATTTGCCAAGGCTGATCACATCCCGCGCAGCCGTAGCGGCGGCCAGCCACCTGGCGCGGTCATCAGCGGGATTATTGAGCGGGCTTGCTGCAAGCAGCAATACCCTGCTTTTCAGTGCCAGCGCTGCGGCCTGCGTGATCCGTCCAAGATTGGTATTATCTATCGGGTCACTACGCAGCGACGGAAAGATGGCATCACATTCCTGAACGATATAAGCCACTACCTCATCAAACGTGTTCCTTGTAAGCCGGATAGGCTCCTCCAGCGAAAAGTACCTGCTCCCGAGAAGCGGTACTCCCCCGTAACGGCGGACCAGTTCAAAATAGCTCATCGCCCTGATAAAACGCACTTCAGCTTTCCAGTATGCTTTGGTAGTTTCATCACGAGGCACTACATCTACCTTGGCAAGAAAAAGATTGGCCCTGCGGATGGCCTCATAGGAAAAGGCCCATTTGTCATCCGGATTGTTGACCGCCGTGAGCCTTGATTTGCCCAATACTTCAATATCATTGCCATAGCCTGAAGCAACGGCATCATCGGTTGCCGCATCCAGTACTACATTATCGATCCGGTTATACCCATTGGGCAGGAAGGCGTAGATGCCGTTAACGACCCATTCCGCATAAGTACCGTTCTTGTCCAGCGAATCATACACAATGTTGTCGGTGATCCGCTCAACAGGATAGGTTTCGTACTTCCGGCAGGAGAATGCGAAAACAACAGCCGCGATCGCCAATATATATATTCTGATATTCATGAGCTTGCAATTAGAATTTGATCGATATTCCTCCGTTTAAAATGCGCTGAAGCGGATAACCCATACTTCTGCTCTCGGGATCAAACCGGTCCTGTCCGCTGAATGTAAGGAGGTTGTAGCCGCTGGCAAATACCCGGCAGCCTTTGATCTTCCAGCGGTCCAGCATACCGCCGCGAAAAGTATATCCCAGGGCCACCGTTTTCAGCCGGAGGAAATCCGCAGATGATAACCAAAAAGAAGAATTTACGTGGTTATTGGGATTGAACCCTGCCGTTAAACGCGGATAAGTAGCGTTGGAAGCTGTTTCCGCTGTCCAGCGGCCATAATGATGCGGAAAAGCTGGTCCTCTTCCTTCGTTCTGGAACTCCCATTCGCCTGTACCTGTAAGGCTGATCGTTCTGTTAGCCAGGCCTGCCAGCTGGAGGGACAAGTCAAACCCCTCCCATGTAAAACCTGCATTGATACCGTAGTATATTTCCGGATCATCGGGACCGATCCTTGTTACATCGTAGAAATTAATCACACCATCCCCATTCAGGTCCCGGTATTTCAGATCTCCCGGTGCCGAGCGGTATCCCTCTACTACAGGCCCTTCTCCTGCAGTGGTCACGAATCCATCAGCAATGTATCCATATAACTGCCCGATGCGGTTGCCCGCAGTTTCCATCCAGGGGTATGCCTGTGCAGGCTGGTCATTATGGGTAATGCGGCCACGTTGTACAGCGATGTTAGCGGCAATGAAATAATTAAAGTTGTTCCCTCCGTCCGCCCAATGTGCAGTAGCTTCCAGGCCGGTGTACAAGCTCTTGCCCAGGTTCTCTGCGGGATATGGTGCACCCAGCATCGCGGAATTGCTCCCCCGCTGTTGCAGGAGATCAAAGAATCTGTTCCGGTAATAGTCTGCCGAAAGTGTAAAACGCTCGTTCAGCATGCTGAGATCCACCCCCAGGTTCCACTTCAGCGCTTTTTCGGTAGTGCGTACATAGGGCAGCTGGCTTTCCGCTGTTCCCTGTACGCCGCCTGCTCCGGTACCAATATAGTAGGCAGACCCATAATTGGAGTAGGTGTACAGATAGCTGAAATAGTTAGCGTCTATACGGCCTGTGAGGCCATAGTTGGTGCGCAGTTTCAGGCGGTCCAGAAAACCCTCGCGGGGGAAGAAGCTTTCGTTGTGCACATTCCAGCCGATACCCGCTGAAGGATATAGTTGGTATTGATGGCCGGGTTTGTACCAGTTATTGCCGCTGTACGAGGTAACCATGTCAAAAATATAGCGGTCGCTCATGCGGTATTGTGCACGAAGGATACCATTTTTGATGACAAAAGGCAGCTGGCTTCCGTAGCGGGCGCTGCTTCGCTGATACTGCACGGCAACATCAAGGTGATGGCTGTCCCAGCTTTTGGAAACTCCGGTGGAAAGGTCTATGAACAGGGAACCATTACGCACGCTTACGTCCGATGCGTTGGCCTGCTCTCCGATGCTCCCGAACTGCCGGTAAGTAGTATCATGAGCGCCTGTTACTTTCATTTCGTATGTGGCGAAATTCTTGTTGCGGATGAGATTATGAATGATCTCCATGGTATAGGACGCCGTTGCCTTTACCCACCATCCTTTCCAGACATCTCCCATATCTCTTTCCAGTAACAGATCAGCGAGTCCATCGTTCATATTGATCTGGGAATATCCGGAACCGGTAGACTGGCCCCGGATATTGTTCGAGAACAGTTGGTTGCCACCGAAAGAACCATCCGGATTGAATACAGGGTAAGCATTTGCCGGCGTATTAAGCATGCTGTTGAAGAGTCCGGATATGCTCCCGGTTGAAATATCCAGCCGGCCGGTGTTGGGCGCAAAACTCAGGGAAGCGGCCCCTCCGGGCGCATTCCTCCGGCGGCTGGAACCATGGATGTTGAGGGACAATATTGTACGGGGAGAAAGATCAATGCTAACGTTCCCGCGAAAACCGAAACGCCGGTAGTCCACATTGGTGCTGTAGCTGTTGAGCGCGCTCTGCGTTAAAAGACCACCCTGTTTGAGGTAGTCAATGGAAAGAAAATAGCCCATGGCATTCGTCTTTCCGTCCGCGCTCAGCACATACCGCTGATATGGCGCCTGCTTTTCCATGATCTGCCCGTACCAGTCATTGTCAGGATGAGTATAGGGCGCACTGCCATCCCTGTATTTTGCGATATCGTCCATGGTGTAAAGCGGTGGTCTGCCATCGTTTATCAAAGCTTCATTGTACAGTTCAGCATAGGCGGCAGAAGACAACTGTTCCCGCAGCTTCAGTGGCTGCGCAATACCTGTATTAACGGAAAAGTCCATATTATGCCCTGGCTGCGCGGCCTGCTTGCGGGTCGTGATCATGATCACTCCGTCCGCTCCTCTCAACCCAAGCGCTGCGGCGGACAATGCATCTTTTAATACCGTGATGGATTCCACCTGCTCGGGCAAAATGGCGTATATATTCCTGGGAATACCGTCTACCAGCACAAGCGGCGTTCTTCCTCTCAGTAAAAAGAAAGGCTGGTCATTGCCGGGCTCACCATTTTCCTGGAAGGTGGCCAGTCCGGGTACTTTCCCGGAAAGCGCATTGCCGATACCGGTCAGGGGCACTGCACCAAGTGTTTTTCCTTCTACAAAACCGACAGCTTCCACCAGATGGTTTTTCGGCTTTTGTGTAAAAAATAAAGGATAAAGGCTGTCCTGCTGCACTATCTGCTTCAGGCTATCCTGGAGGAACGGGCCTTTCTGATGCGCAACTGCCGGAACAGCGGACAATATCAGGAAGAACAGGCTAAATATGATCTTTATATAGTTGTTCATGCTACTCGTTTTTTAATCCGTAGATAAGGGATTACCATCCCGGATTTTGCTTGATGTTACGGTTTACCGCGATCTCTGTTTGCGGGATCGGGAACAGATAGCTGTTGGCCTTGAAGTAACGCGGGCTTCTCACATTGAATCGCGTTTGGCTGAAAGAACCGTCAGAATTGGACGTAATACGGATCCCCTCAATAAACTTTCCATCGTAACGGTCCCCGATACGCCAGCGTCTGAGGTCCCAGTAGCGGTGTTCTTCAAATGCCAGCTCTATGAAGCGTTCATTATGGACCAATTCGCGGGCCTCTTCGGGGCCGGGGTTTGCGGGAAGGCCATAGAAACCATCTGCCCCCGGTTCTATGCCGGCCCTTTTCCTTAATTCAACAAGCTGCATTCTTGCCCTCGGCCAGTCTCCCGTTTCAACCGCAGCTTCCGCGAGATTCAGCATGATCTCGGCATACCTCAAAATGGGCGGGCAGCGGAGGGTATTCGCAGAGCTGGCGGCGCTGAGATTTTCGTCCGCAGCTTTTCTCACATAATAGCCGGTATTCGTACCCGTATTGTTGGAGGCCGGTTTGAGGCCGTCAAGGTTTGCCCCCTGGTAAGTATAAACGGGTGAGGCAGCATTCGTCCTGTGATCAAAATATAACGCGCCATTGTAGACAACCGTGAAGTAAAAACGGGGATCGCGGTTGGCATACATATCATTTTCATTATAACCCGAACCAGGTTCGCTGATGACTTTGCCATTTTTCATCGGGAAGGCATCTACCAGTTGCTGCGACGGGTAACGCAGGAAATTGCCGTTGCGGGAGGGCGGGTTGCAGGCTGCTTCAATGATCTTGTTAGCTCCGACCATTTCCGCAAGAATGTACTCATTGTTCACTCTTTCCAGAAAGAGCTGGTAGAATCCATTGCCTGGACGTGTGGTATTGTCTGTGTGGAGGGAATACCTGTTCATCTCCATTACATCCTGCGCAGCCTGCAGCGCTTTGCCCCACCGGCTTTCGTCCGCAGAGGGATATGCGGTGAGCGATATCACTTCCGGGTCTGTAGCGAAGCTGCCGCCATTGAATAATGGGCTGGCTGCAAACAGGAGCACGCGGGATTTTAGCGCAAGCGCAGCACCGCGGGTGATTCTTCCATAATTGATGCCGTTGTAATTTAAAGGAAGTGGCAGGGCAATAGCGTCTAATTCGGAAACAATATAGTCCACACACTCGGCATATGTATTTCTGCCCGCCTCATTCGGCGCATCAAGGGCGAAGACCTCATCCCCCACCAGCACCACTCCGCCCCAGTATTTTATGAGATTGTGATAGAAGTATGCTCGCAGAAAACGTGCCTCCAGTGCCGTTCTGGCTTTGAGTTGAGGAGAAAGCGGCATATTCGGCAGGTTTTTCAGATAGATATTCACATGCCGGATGCCGGTATAAAGGTAACTCCATGAGTTATCCGTTTTGGCATAGAAATTTGGCCCGAAGGTTCCGCCGAATATCTGGTTGGGCACATTATGCGCCCCTGGCCAGCGGGTTTCCGCTTCATCAGTGCATTCACTGAATCCGGCTCCTACCGTATTCACTTCCTTACCTGCGTTGTTCCCAAACTCCAGGCGGCTGTAAATGCCTGAAAGAAAATCCATGGTACGTGCACTGTCTATAAAAACGGCAGCTTCGTTCAGTTCATTCGTGGACTTCGGGTCCAGGAAATCCCTGGCATCCCTGCAACTGAAAATACAGGTCAGCATGCAGGCAGACAGGATGTATAATATCGTAGTGTATTTGTACATAGCTGGTTGATAATTTAGATGAAGACTGATATCAAAGGCTGATGCTGACGCCTGCATTGAATATCCTGGTAACGGGATATACATAGGTGCCGATATTGGCGGCAACTTCCGGATCGTACTGGTATTTATTGAAAAAACTGGACCAGGTGAAGAGATTGTAACCGTTCGCAAACAGTCTTAACGAAGACAGTTTTAACCGCTGTGCGATGTGAGACGGGAAAGTGTACCCCATTTCCACCGAGCGAAGGCGGATGTAGTCTGTGCTTTGCGTCCAGAAGGTAGACAGGTTGCCGTTCGGATTCATATAGGTACCCACAAAATTGGATGTCAATGCGGGGAATTCTGCCGTAGCAGCGGTTTCCGGTGTCCATCGTTTCAGATGTAACGGCTGCAGCGCTGCTTTGAAAGGTACAGCCATGTCAAAACTGGTATGTGAATCTGCTCCGAGATTAGACTGGAAGAGCGCAGCAATATTGAACCCTTTATAATTGGCTCCGAGCGTAATGCCCAACACGGTGTTTGGAAGATTGGGCCGGCCGGTATAGGCCATATCGTCTACATTGATAATTCCGTCCCCGTTCAGATCTTTATACCTGAGGAAGCCTTCACGTACGGTCCCCGCAGGTTTGGGCACATCCGGCTTATTAAGGTCGTCCGCAGAATAGAACGCCCCTTCCCAAATGTACTGGCGGTTGGTGCCAATGGGCATTCCAGTACGGTCTTGCCAGGGATAGAGTGCCGGTGGGTCATCACGGAAAATCACCTTGTTTTTCGCAAAGGTCATCATACCGCCGATGTTGTATCCAACTTTTCCTATCGTGCCATTGTGCCGGATATTCAGCTCGTATCCCGCGTTCTCCACTTCCCCGAGGTTCACATAAGGAAGTGTGGCTGTTTGCACACCGAAGGAACGGGGAATGGTCTGCCGCCTTGTAAGGATATCATAGCGGTAATTGTGAAAGTAATCTGCGGTAACATTGAGCTTGTTATTGAACAAAGCCAGATCAATCCCGAAATTCCACTTCCTTTCGGTCTCCCAACTTACATCATCATTCCCCTGATCGCTTTCAATAATAGCCGTGACGGCATTCGGTGTTTCTCCGAATGCATATCCACCACTCCGCACATATCTCTCTTCAAAAAAATACTGGTTAACACTTCCAATGTTGTCATTACCCACAATGCCCACAGAACCGCGAAACTTCAATTGCTGTACAAAAGGCAGTTTATCTTTGAAAAAGTTTTCGTTGTGTGCATTCCATGCCAATGCAAAAGCGGGGAAAAGATTAAAGCGCTTCTGTGTAACAAAACGGTCTGAGCCGTTGTATGCGCCAGAAGCACTGAACACATAACGTTCCTTGTAATTGTAACCGAAACGATAGGTGTACCCCCGGAAATTAAAAGGCAACGCTGCTCCCTCGAAATAACTTGTCTGGTTGTAGAGCAACAGCACATTAACGTTATGTCCGCCACCATAATTACCGTTGTAATTTACGCTTGCCTGCAGGTTGAGCCGGTGGTTGGGCGTTCCGCCGTTGTATCCCAGCGTATAAGGCGCAACACGGTAGATATTGACATCACGCGGTGTGTAGGAGCCGTCCTCCGGATTGTAATAATAAGCTGGAATACCGCTACGGGTCTGGGAGCGCGTAGCTGTATTCGCATAGGAATAAGTGGCCATTCCCTTGACAGACAGCCCTTTCAGCATCGAACTCAACTGCTGTTCCGCAGTAAAGCCTGCATTCATGAAATTGTTGTAGTCACGGGAGTACCCTCCCAGCGACATCAGCCCTGCAATATTGTTGAATTTGTCCCTTGGCTGGTACAAGGCCGCGTCCGGATACCCGAAACTGCCATCCGGATTATAAACCGGGTAGCCGTAAGACCGGGTAAAATCATACTGAAATACCTGGAATGCGACACTGGGTGAAGGTTGATTGGTTTCTGCAAAAGTGCCGGTCAGATCAAGTTTTACTTTCAGCGATCTGGTTACATCAATATCCAGGTTGGAGCGGAACTTGTAGCGATGGAGGTAGTAGTTATTATTGACCTTGCTGCTATTCGGCTCCGGTTCCCTGCCTTTATAGGGAATGTCTTTCAGCAGGCCGCCCTGGTTCAGGTATCCCATGGACAGGAAATAGCGTACCCGGTTACTGCCGCCTGAAAAATTCAGATTTGTCTGGGTCATGGGCGCCAGGTCCCGGTAAATAGTTTTGTACCAATCCACATCCGGATGCCCGTACGGGTCCGCGCCGGTGCGATACAATTCCAGGTCCTCATCGTCAAACAAACGAGCCAGGCCATCGTTTACCAGGGCCTCATTAGTGAGCACGGCTGCATCGTAAGCGCCCAAGGTCCGCAATGTTCTTACCGGCACCTGTACTCCCGCTTCCGAGCGGATCTCTATGGAAGGTTTCCCCGTCCTGCCGCGTTTTGTAGTAACCAGTATCACACCGTTCGCTCCTTTTACGCCATAGATGGCCGTAGCTTCCGCATCTTTCAGGATGGAGATAGACGATACTTCATCCACATTGATAAACTGGAATTGTCCAAGATTATATTCCACATCATCTACCAATATCAGCGGGGATACGCCACCGTTGTAGGTAGCTACACCCCGAATGGTCATTTCGGCGGCATCGCCTCCCGGTTGGCCGCTGCGCTGCTGTGAAAAATAGCCGCTTACTTTGCCTGTGAGCAGATTCTGCAAGCTGGCGCCCGGTGTCTCCCGGATGGTTTTCTGATCAACCGTACTGATGGCAGCGGTGACGAGCGATTTCTTCTGGGTACCGTATCCGACTACGACCACTTCATCAAGCCCCTCGCTCTGCTCCCGCAATACTACATTCCATGCAGAACGCCCGTCCAGCCGTACCTCCAGCGTGGAATACCCGATATAGTTGAACATGAGCGTGTCCGCTTTTTCCGGAACGTTAAGCGTGAAATTCCCATTCTCATCCGTTGTGGTACCAAGCGCAGTGCCTTTTATCCTTACAGTCACGCCGGGCAGCGTTTCACCTCTGGAATTAACGACCCTGCCTTTTATGATTTTCTGCTGGGGTGGCCCCGGTTCCTCAAGCAGTGGCGGCGGCTGCAACCTGACGGTGATAAGTATGATCCTGTTTTCCAGCCGGTAGCTAAGCGGCTGGCCTTGCAGCGCAGCTTTCAGCGCTTGTTCCAAACTGGCGTTTTGCATGCGCAGTGTCACCGGATAGGTTCCTTCCAGCATTTCGGTACTGTAAAGCACCTGATAACCCGTCTGCTTCCTGATCTCGGAAAATACCTTGCGTAAAGAAGCATTTTCAAGATCAAGGCTGATTTGCTGGAGATAAGCTGCACTTGAGATCTGTACAAGAAAAATGGTGAGCAACATCGCTATCAGCTTCATAACCCGGAAGATTTTAGTTAGATTCTGGTAGGGGAACAGGATTCCCTTGCATCGAATGATGAAATTCATACATTTGCACAATTAGGTTAAGGAAATAAGTTATCCGAACGGCCTGTTTTGATAACCGAAAAATTGACCTGTAGAACCGGTTACGTGGCTGCGTAACCGGTCATTTTTTTGGTTGAATGAGATTTGCTTGTTTTTCAGTGTTTTATTGTAATTGTATTATTCACCAGGTGGAATTTTATGTTGCCTGTTTCCTCCAGCATTTTCAGTACATCGGAAAGTTGCATGGAACGCGGGATACCTCCGTTATAGCGGATACGCGGAATGTCTTTTTCAATTACCTCTACATCGTACCAGCGGGATAATTGTTTCATAATATCAGGTAAATAGGTATCGTTAAACAAAAAATTGCCATGCTTCCAGGCCATGACCTGCTCAATATCTGCTTTGGTTTTGTATATGGAGCCGGAGCGCATGTTCAGCTGCGATTGCTCACCCGGCATCAGTTTATTACTGTTCTTCTCTCCATGCACCAGTACGCTCCCTTCCAGCAAGGTCGTTCGCACCAGGCCGTCGTCAGCGTAAGCATTAATATTAAAATGCGTACCCAGTACCTGTATCGTTTGTCCGGATGATTTCACAAGAAAAGGATGGGCCTTGTTTTCCGCCACTTCAAAATACCCTTCACCTGTCAGTTCTACTTTTCTTTCAAGTCCGTCAAAAAAGGTGGGGAATCTTAGCGAAGAAGCGGAGTTGAGCCAGACCTTTGTGCCGTCCGGCAAACGTATCTGGAACTGCCCTCCTCTTGGTGTAGTGATCGTATTAAATACGATCGCCGGTATATCTTTTCCCGTGGCGGGCGGCGCTGACTCATACACGATCTCGTTACCGGCAGACTTTCTGATGCGGGCACCTCCCTGCAAAGCAAGGTTGCCCGCTGCCGCATCATCCAGCGCAATCTTCCGTCCGCCACCAAGCGTCAATACAGCCCGGTTGCTCCCTGGTGCTTTGTCTTCAGCCAAGGCTGCGACCTGTGAAGAATGGTCGCCTTTATTGCCGGTGAACAATAACCAGGTCAACGCAATGCCTGTGAGCAATGCTGCGGCGGCCATCGAAGCCAGTACCAACCGTCTCCTCCGGCGACGCAGGAAAAGCCGGTCATTAATCCTCCGCTTGATTTCCCTGCCGGTATTCTCCTGTACCATTTTTATCTCTGCTTTTGCCGCAATCGCGTCAAGATATGCGTTATACCATGCGATTTCCTCATCGGAAGCCGTACCATCGCTAATTCTGCCAGCCAGTTTAATAAAATCCGAGTCGTTCATGTACCAGGTGTGTACATATAAGGCACTTAAAAAAGAAGATACCCCCTATGCCTTATAAAAAAATTCAGAAAAAGATCAGCAGGGAAGAGAGGTTGCCAAGTTTCATCCGGAGGCGTTTCAGGGCGGTAGTGATCTGATTTTCCACTGTTTTTTCAGAAATGCCGAGCTTTTGCGCAATTTGCCGGTTAGAAAGGTATTCGTTCCTGCTTAACAGAAAAATTTCTTTGCAACGTCCGGGCAGGCCTTCTGTAAAATGGATGACGAGTGCTTTCAGTTCTTTCAGTTCAACAGACAACTCGCCCTCGGCTGGAACTGGTGAGGGTACTGTCACTTGTCCGTAAAAAGCTCTTTGCTGGTTCAGACGGCGAATGTAGTTCGACACTTTGTATTTAACAGCCATCGTAAGATAGCCGCGCACAGAGGTTAGCACAAGGTGTTCGTGATGTTCCCATAGCCAGACAAATATGTCCTGCAGAATATCCATGCAGGCGTTTTCATCGCGCAATATGTAATAAGCAGTCTGGTAAAGGGCTTTCCAATGGCGGTTATACAATTCATCGAAAGCGCGGTTATCGCCGGCCTTCAACAAGTCCAGCAATACAGTATCAGCATATGTGGAATACTCCGTCATTCATTAACCGTGGAAGGGGCAGTTGAAGATAAAGATAGTCAAAAAATAAAAAAGGCAATCTCCTCATACCAGAGACTGCCTTTATACTTATCAACAAACGTACTTACTTTAATGCCAGGTGCAAAGCGGCCGCCAGCAAAGCGCCGATTATCGGCCCCACTATGGGTATCCAGGCATATCCCCAGTCGCTGTCCCTTTTCCCTTTGATGGGCAATATAAAATGGGCAATACGGGGGCCGAGGTCACGGGCGGGGTTGATGGCGTAACCGGTAGGCCCACCCAGGGAAAGCCCGATGGCCAGTACCAGCAAGGCTACAGGCAGTGCATCCACTGCACCCAGACCTACTTCTGCCTTGGCAATATAAAACACGCCGAAGATCAGCACAAACGTACCGATGATCTCCGTCAACAGGTTGGGTATTGTGCTGCGGATAGCCGGGCCGGTGCAGAATATAGCCAGTTTGCCATCGGGATCGTCCGTGGCATCGAAATGCTGTTTGTAGGCGACCCATACCAGGCACGCGCCCAGGAAAGCGCCCAGCATCTGCGCCGAGATGTATGTGGGCACCTGCGCCCATTCAATACTGCCGGCAGTAGCCAGTGCAATGGTCACCGCGGAATTCAGGTGAGCGCCGCTGTAAGCGCCTACGGCAAATACGCCGACAAATACGGCCATGGCCCAGCCCATGGTGATCACGATCCATCCGCCGTTCTGCCCTTTGCTTTTATTCAATATACAGTTGGCCACAACGCCATCCCCAAGAAGGACGAGCAATGCGGTACCGATCATTTCTGCCAGGAATGTGGACATCTTTATATCAGTTTTTTAGTAGCGTGTAGATGGATTATTGTTCGGCCCAGACTTTGGCAGCGCGGATGGCGCGTTCCCAGCCTTTTGTGAGTTGCTCCCGTTTGGAGGTTTCCATTTCCGGTGCGAAACGCGCATCCTCCTTCCACTGGCTGCGGATGGTCTCAATGCTGTCCCAGAACCCGGTGGCCAGGCCGGCGAGGTAAGCCGCGCCAAGAGCGGTCGTTTCCGTCACCTTCGGGCGTACCACGTTGGTTTCCATAATATCTGCCTGGAACTGCATCAGCAGGTTGTTGGCCGTTGCCCCGCCATCTACGCGAAGTTCCGCGATCTTCATCCCGGCATCGGCTTCCATCGCTTTTAAAACATCCATGGTCTGATAAGCGATGCTGTCCAGCGCTGCACGGGCTATGTGAGCATCCTTTGTGCCCCGTGTCATCCCAACAATGGTGCCCCGCGCATACTGGTTCCAATGCGGCGCTCCAAGGCCGGCAAAGGCAGGCACCAGGTACACCCCGTCCGTATCTTTGACTGACAGCGCCAATGCTTCCACATCAGCGGAATGGCGGATAATGCCCAGACCGTCCCGCAGCCATTGCACTACGGCGCCGCCGATGAAAATGCTGCCTTCAAGCGCGTATTGGGTTTTACCATCGATGCGCCAGGCGATAGTCGTCAGCAGATTGTTGCCGGACTCAATGGCTTTATCACCGGTATTCAGCATCATAAAGCAACCGGTACCATAGGTGTTTTTTACCATGCCCGGCTCAATGCACATCTGGCCGAACAATGCTGCCTGCTGATCCCCGGCAATGCCCGCAATGGGAATCTCATAAGGGGTAAGCGTAGCTTCCGTATGGCCATATATCTCGCTGGATGCGCGTACTTCCGGCAGCATGCTGGCCGGAATGCCCATCAGTTCAAGGAGGCTTTCGTCCCATTGCTGGGTATGAATATTATACAACATGGTACGGGAGGCATTGCTCACATCGGTGATATGCAATTTCCCTTTGGTAAAGTTCCAGATGAGCCAGGTGTCTACCGTGCCGAATGCCAGTTCCCCGGCTTCAGCGCGCTGGCGGGCGCCTTCCACATTATCGAGTATCCATTTCACTTTGGTGCCGGAAAAATAAGCATCCAGTATCAGCCCGGTACGGGAACGGATGTCCTCCGCCAGCCCCCGGTTGCGCAGTTCGTCACAGAAGGCAGCCGTACGCCTGTCCTGCCACACGATAGCATTATATAAAGGTTTGCCTGTTTTACGGTCCCATACAATAGTGGTTTCCCGCTGGTTGGTAATGCCGATGGCCGCGATATTGTCCCCGCTGGTACCGGCTTTTACGATCACTTCGGCGGCAACGCCTGCCTGGGTGGACCAGATCTCGTTGGGATCATGCTCTACCCATCCCGGTTCAGGGAAGATCTGTCTGAACTCCTTCTGGGCTACGGCTACAATGTTTCCTTCCTTGTCAAAAATGATCGCCCGGGAGCTGGTGGTTCCCTGGTCCAGGGCCATAATGAATTGTGCTTCCATTCGTACTTATATTGTTTAACGTGGTACCTAGGTTTACGAGGTAGTAAGATAGGGAAGAAAATGTAAAAAATAAAAAATTAAAAGTAAAAAAGAAATGCGGAACGGGCGTCAATGGTGGAAAAAATACCGTGGCCACGGGGGCACGGCACTATAAAAAGAGGGCTGCCCCGGTCTTTTGGTGCAGCCCTCTTATATCTTTTCCTGTTGTTTCGTTTACATTTTCTTGGCATCTTCCAGGAACTTGGCCAGGCCAATGTCCGTCAGGGGATGTTTCAGCAGGCCGAGGATGGAGTCCAGCGGGCAGGTACATACATCGGCGCCAACTTCCGCACATTTTACAATGTGGAGGGCATTGCGGATGGAAGCTGCAAGGATCTCCGTTTTGAAGCCCTGAACGCTGTAGATCTGTGCGATCTGCGCGATGAGTTCCACACCATCCCAGCTGCCGTCGTCAATACGCCCGATGAACGGCGATACGTAGGATGCGCCGGCTTTTGCCGCCAGAATGGCCTGACCTGCGGAGAACACAAGCGTACAGTTGGTACGGATACCGTTGTCAGTAAACCATTTGATGGCTTTCACGCCGTCTTTTATCATGGGCACCTTCACCACGATGTTCGGGTGAATGGCTGCAAGTTTCTTCCCTTCTTCCACCATGCTGGCGTAATCGGTGGAGAGCACTTCAGCGCTCACATCGCCACCTTCTACCACTTCGCAGATGGCTTCATAATGTTTCATGATGGCAGCTTCACCTTTAATACCTTCCTTCGCCATGAGAGAAGGGTTGGTCGTAACACCGTCGAGGATACCAAGGTCGTGCGCTTCCTTTATCTGCGCAAGGTTTGCTGTATCTATAAAGAATTTCATAAAGAGAGATTAAGTATTGTTTAAGTTCAAAAACGTGCATTTGTACCCCTGGTCCGAAAGAAGCTCCGGGCAATTTAAACAAACATCAAACTGGTTCTGAAAAAAAGGGGGAAGAACTTTCGGCCATTCATAAAATAAAAAATGGCAAGTTACTTATATCGCACCGCTTCAACCGCCTACCCTTGCTACATTCCTGTCCTGGGGGAGTTCAGCAGGAGCTGGTCGTATAAGACTTGCCACTGCAAAGGTATATCAATGGATATTAATTTGCAAATATTATAGTTGAATTGTTGATTTTGCAAGCGGGGCCTGGGTCTAAAGGAGTAAGTCGCAGACGCGCGTGGCGATCTTCCGCTATTCCTTTCGCTTCTTTTTGGCCGGTTTCCGGTAAAGGTCCTTTTCATTCTCGATAATGAGCGATTCGTCATCCGCACCCTGCTTCACGGGGATGACGGACGCCGCATTGATCTCCCGGTTGCCACGGTACACGGCACTGACGGAAATAGCTTTGGTAACACTGTCTTCCTGCGGTATCAGCAGGTCCTGCCCGATGATCCGTCCCTCGCTGGCGTATAAACGCACCCGGGTGGTATCCAGCGGGTAGATCTTCCCTGTATTGTAGATCCCTTCCACATTCAGGTAAAAATGAATGCCGCGTTTCAGGCTGTCCGTATAATGCCGGAAGCGGATAGCAGTGAGGAACGGCAACTGCAGGTCAACTTCGTGCTGCTTGTTTCCCGGCTCGTCCTGCAGGCTTACCAGCAGGCGGATACGGTAATTGTCCGGCCGGATATTGTTCCTGGAAAAACGCAGTACCCCGTTGCGGCATTCGCCGTCCGGCGATTCAACCTTTATCCTGCTCCAGCTGTAATCTCCCTTTAAAAGCCCGCTGGTCCGGCGGACACTGCTGTCCGTGTACCTGATCTCCAGACCGATGGGTGTACTGCTGTACAACTCCGCAACCGCGGCGGAATCAAATACTGCTGTTATCCGCGCCACTTCCTTCTGCTGCGCCAGGGCAGGCAGGGAACACAACATCAACATCATCCATTTTACCATGATCTTCATTTTGCTAAAACTGTTCCAAATTTAACGATTGCCGGCCGCGAATGCGGACACTTGAAAAAAATTTCTATTTTCACGGAATTTTCAGAACCATATGTCACTACCACAACATTCGGATGCCACCCTTCGCTACCAACAGCAGGTAGAGAATTCCAGGAATTACGTTTTGCCCTTCATTGCGCAGGAATTCCCGGATATGAACGGACTGCGCGTAATGGAGATCGGTTGCGGCGAAGGCGGGGTACTGACGCCTTTCCTGGAAAAAGGCTGCCATTGTGTGGGTGTTGACCTGTTCCCGGAACGCATCGCGCTCGCCACCGGTTTTCTGGGTGACTATGTCAATAATGGCCAATTGCAGCTGATCGCCAAAAACATCTACGATGTGGATTTCTTCGGCGAGTTTCAGCATGCCTTTGATCTCATCATCCTGAAAGATGCCATTGAGCACATTCCGGAGCAGGACAAGCTGGTCGCCTACCTGAAGAATCTGCTTTCCCCGCGCGGACAGGTGTATTTCGGTTTCCCGCCCTGGTATATGCCGCACGGCGGGCACCAGCAGATCTGCCAGAGCAAGGTGCTGAGCTTCCTGCCGTACATCCACCTTCTCCCCCGCCCGCTGTACCGCGGCCTGCTGAAGGCCTTCGGGGAGCATGAGGGAACGGTCAGGGAGCTGATGGAGCTGGTGGATACAGGCATTTCCATCGAGCGGTTCGAGAAGGTCGTGAAAGCGGCGGGATTCGATATCACCCAGCGTAAATATTATCTCATCAACCCCATCTACAAATATAAATTCAAGCTGCAGCCCAGGGAGCAATTCGGATGGATGAAAGGCATTCCTTTTGTGCGGAATTTCTTTACGACGTGCATGTACTATATGATCCGGCCGGAAGCGGAGAGATAAAAGTGGTTGCTGATCTACCCTTCATTCCATATCTCCCAGGATGCCTCCGCCTGCAGCACCAGCATCTCATGCCCGTTCTTCACCGCCGCGCCACGCGCAGCGCCGTGCTGCAAAAACTGTGTTTCAGCCGGATTGTAGATGAGGTCGTACAGCAAATGATCTTTACTGATCAGATCGTAAGGGATCGGCGGAGCATCGGCAATATCCGGGTACATGCCGAGGGGGGTGGTATTGACGATCAGGGAGTGGGTTTTCATGATCTCCGGGGTAACGGCCTCATAGCCAATGGTGCCATCTGTGTATTTGCGGCTCACTTCGGTATAGGTAATGCCCAGTTGCCGCAGTGCGAACTTTACAGCTTTTGCGGCGCCGCCCGCACCCAGGATCAGGGCTTTGGTATGATGAGGGCGCAACAGGGGCTCCAGCGACCGCCGGAAACCGATCACATCGGTGTTATATCCTTTCAGGCGGCCATGCTGCCGGCGGATGCAGTTCACGGCCCCGATCTCCTTTACGGCTTCGCTGAGCTCATCCAGGAAAGGGATCACTGCCTGCTTGTATGGAATAGTGACGTTCAGGCCTTCAAGGCCCGGGGTTTCTTCCCATAAGCGGGGAAACTGTTCGATCTCCGGAATGGGAAAGTTTTCATAACGGCATCCTGTGATGCCTTCTTTTTCAAACTTCTCTGTAAAGAAGCCTTTTGAAAAAGAATGGGAAAGCGGAAAGCCGATGAGACCGAATAATCGCATGGTGTGCTGTTACAGGCGGAACACAGGGCGCATATCCCCGGTGTTCCGCCGGATGGATATATTATGCTTTGTCCAGGAAGAGGTGGAAGGTATCGCCGCGAAGGCCTACCCTCATGGCTTCCAGGGAAATGATCTCATTCGGGGCCAGGTTGCCGAGGTTGGCGTTGCAGCCTACCAGTTCCAGGAAATAGAGTTGCTGATCTTTCTGCGGCGCTTCCCAGATGATCTTTTCAGCGGGGATCTGTGTGAGTATCTCCTGCACCAGGCCTTCCCTTACTTCACCCGAACCGCGGTAAATACCTACGTTACCGCCTTCGCGGGCTTCGGCGATTACATAAGTGGCGCCGGCGGCAAGTTCTGCACGCATCAGCTCGATCCATTTATAGGGGGGAATGATATGCTCCGCATCTTTTGAACCTACTTCACTGAGCACCAGTCCATGTTTGGTCAGCTTTTCGATGTACCCGCATTTTTCAGCATGCGGAATGGTGATAGAGCCGTCGGATACTTCCATGTAGCTGATCCCGTAATCCTTTATCGTTTTTACGTATTCATCGAACTGGTTGCGGATCAGGAAGGCTTCAAACAAAGTACCGCCAAAGTAAACAGGGATGTTGGCCGACTGGTACAATTCGATTTTCTGACGGAGGTTGGGCGTTACGAACGAGGTGCCGAAGCCCAGCTTGATAATGTCTACGTGAGGCGATGAAGCAGATAAAAAGTTCTTTGCTTCTTCTACGCTCAAGCCTTTGTCCATGACCATGGTCAATCCATGAGCCCGGGGCTTGGTGGTCCTTTCAGGAATTTGCGTCAGATTAAAATTCATTTTGCACGGTTTTATTCTTCTTAATGGTCATTTCCACCAAACTAACATACAAAGCTATGCCTACCTGTAATCGGATTGGTTAAGTTGGCCTTTTTTTTAAAATGTTGAACAATTTAGAAAACCGCCGCAAAAATAAGAAGTAATCTTTTAGAAAGTGAATTTTAACGTTTCCGTCTGTACCGGCTGATCAGTTCCACCACGCTGGTATGCTGAAGGATGGACGGATCAAGGTCCACCAGCTTCTTCACCTGCCTGGGATGCAGTTGCAGCGCGGTTTCCAGGTGAAGCAGCCCTTCTTTTGTCCTGCCCATGGCTATCAGCATGGCGGCCCTGTAGAAAATAAATACCGGCTTCCGCCCGATCTTGGCTTCCGCAGCTTCCAGCTGGGTGAGGGCTTCTTCCACATGCCCGGCCACATAGAGGCCGCGGACCAGTTCTTTCCATGCCTGGGCGCTGCTGGGACGCAGCCGCACGGCATTCAGGAAATACACCAGCGCTTCCTTGTCGCTCCCAACCTGGAGGTAGCACTGGCCAATGGTTACATTGTATTCCACACTTTGCTTGTTGATGCGGAGCGCGGACTGGAGGGACTTGATAGCGCATTCCCAGTTCTCTTCCGTCATATACGCCTTCGCGATCTTGAGGTAAAGCTTGTCGTCATTCGGACTGAGGTGGGATGCCTTGCGGTAGTAGTAACGGGCCTGTGTGAACTTGCGCATTTTTTCGTAGCAATGCCCGATGGCCTCATAGATCACATCTTCCGGCTTGGCTACTTCCAGGTGCCTTTGCAGCACTTCAATAGCTTCGTTGTACTTGCGCAGGTGAATATACGCATCGCCCATATTGCGATAGGCGTAATCGAATTTTTCATCGATCACTACGGCATACTGGTAGGCGTCAACGGCCTTTTCATAGAGTTTCAGGCCCTGATATGCCGTACCCAGATTGAACCAGGCCAGCTGATTATAAGGATGTTCATTGATGATCCGGGTATGCAGCCGGATGCTTTCCTCATTTCTGCCGGTAAATTCCGTCCAGAAACAGATCTTGTGCAGGGCTTCCTCGTTATTTGCATCATAATCCAGCAACATCTTCAGGCAATCGAACACCTTTTCGAACTCCTCCCAGTCGTCATATACATCCGCCAGTTCCAGCAGCAGGTCTGTACGGTCCTCCCCTTCAAACATGCCGATCTGCTCTTCCAGCAGCGCCGCCGCCTTTTCATGCTGGTTCATGGCCAGGTACACATCTGTTTTGAGTATGTAGAGATTGATATCGTTGCTATCCAGGAGCGCGGCCTTTTCCAGTAAGGCCAGGGCCTCCCGGTATTTCTTTGTCTCAATAAGCAACGCTGATTTCTTGAGGAGCAGGGCGGAGGAGAAGGGGAACTGCTCAATGGCGATCTCCACCGCCTGAAGAGCATTGTTCAGTTCATCATGCTCATCATAATAGTCGATGATCTGTTCAAAGGAATCCTCATCCAGAAAGGAATGAGAGCGTCCCTCCTTTAGATTCTCAAATTGCTGAAGCAAGTCCCTCAAATCTTCAAAATCCTCGTTAAACTCATTAAATGATGGGAAGTCGTGATTCATTACTGTAAATATATGGGATTTTAGGGCTGTCACCAAACCGCCACCCGCTTACCGTTTATGTATTTTTTAACATTTTATTAAGAGAAGTTTGTATTTTGCATTAAGATTCCGTTATGATAGATAATTTTTTCGTATATTTGCAGTACAATGAAGAAGATAAATAACATAAAACGAAGATTTTCATTGTCTTGCCTCATGGTAAGTGCTTTATTCGTGCTTGCATTGAGCGTGAAAGCCAATGATCCGGGCTTTAGTGTTGATGATAATAATGATGACAAGGTTAAAAAAACGGAAAACCGTTTCAACCTTACCACCAATACCACAATGCCCAAGACAAACCTGAGCCTTGATGCCGGGTTTATTGCCAGCGGTGTATTGAAGACCTCCTTCAACCTGAGTTCCAAAAATACCGTAAATGTCAAGTCTGTAATGACTTACAAGAAAGGTAACGTTACTTACGTTGTTCCTTACAACGTTAATGTACGTGTTCAGACGCCTGAGCCCACCATGCGGTATCACCAGGTGCAGATCAAATTGCCCTTCAGAAAAGGTTAATTATAGTTTGAAAAGAGATTTTTTGTAAAGAGCGCCTTGAATGGGCGCTTTTTTATTGGAAAAACAACAACACCAGGCAGGTCGTCAGGTCCGTAAGCCCAACCCGCAATATCTTCAGCGCTTTCGTGATATGGTTTTCCACGGTTTTTTCAGAGATCCCCATAATAGCGGCAATCTCTTTATTACTCTTATAGGCTTTCCGGCTTAATTCGAATGCTTCCCGGCATTTGGTTGGCAGCTGTCTCACACTTCTCTCGTAACTGGAGCGGAGGTCTTTGACCATCACGGTTTCTTCAGCGGAATTATCGTAGTCTTTAGCCGTCACTTTCAGGGCCGATCTATAGCTGTTCCTGACCATCTCCCTGCGGATCTGGCTGATCACCAGGTAACGGATGGAGGTATGCATGTAAGCCTTCAGTGAAGTATGCACTTTCAGGGTATGCCGGTTGCTCCACATGCTGGTAAAAAAATCCTGCACGGTCTCTTCCGCACCCTCCCTGGCCCCCAGCCTCTTGTAAGCCGCAGCAAAACATTCTGCCCAATAGCGGTTATATATTTCCTCGAACGCAGAAATATCACCCTGACCCATCAGTTCCAGTAGCGCTTCATCCGAAATTTTGTAACGGTTCCGCATAACAGCTTTAGTTTCTGTGGAATTTCAAAACTAGCGGTTAACCACAATATTTTCAATTTCATCCTGCCGGACAAGGTGAAATTAACAATTAATTGATGTGCGCACTAATCATTTTTCCCATAGTAGGGGTTCGCGGTATTTATGCCGACTCTATTCATGTAAACTGTCTGAAGAACATGAAAAAGGAAATATCCCCTGCGCTCCTGGAAAAATATCTGAATGGAGCCTGTGACCCCGAAGAAGAAGCCTTCATACTTGCCTGGTACGATTCCTTTGAGGAAAAAAGCGGGTTGTTGGAGGAGCTGCCGCATGCCAGTCAGCAACAGGTAAAGCAGCAGATGATGAACCGCATCCGGTCGCGCATCACGGACTCCCGCAGGAGCCGGGGCCGCCGTATCCGCATTTTTGCATATGCCGCAGCAGCAGCCGTGTTATTATTGGGGATTGTAAGATTTGCAGGGCTGTACCAGGTCAGCCCCCCAGGTATAGAAACGATCCGTGTACAGGCCCCGCTGATGGTGACCAATCTCACGAAGTCTATCCGTTACCTCTCCCTGCCGGACGGCAGCAGCGTTTGGCTGAGCCCCGGATCCCGGCTGGAATATGACAGCGCATTCACCCAAAGGGAGATCAGCATGAGCGGGGAAGCTTTCTTTGACGTAAGCCCGGATCCCGACCGGCCATTCGTGATCTACAGCAGCGAAACCGTAACCCGGGTACTTGGCACCAGCTTCCGCATCAGGGCGCATGACAACGCACCCGCTACGGAAGTAACGGTAGCCACCGGTAAAGTATCCGTGGAAACCCGCCGGAAAAACGGCTCCCCGGGCATTACACTGCTGCCTAACCAGCAGGCCGTTTATCTGAAAGAAACCAAAGAACTGAAAAAAACGGAAAACAGGCAGGCTGAACTGCGCATCTGGCAAAAGGCCAGCCTGTCATTCGATAATGCATCCATGCGTGAAGTCATGGCTGCCCTGAACAAACATTTCGGGGTGAAGGTCCGCACCGCGGACCCCGGCCTGAACGACTATCTGCTCAAAGCGGATTTTACAGACCAGAATCTCCCGGCTATTCTTGAAATGCTGGAAAAGTCCCTGAATATCAGCTACGAGATAGACGATGAAAACATCCTTTTAAAACTGCAATAAATGAAACCGTTATGAATGATTAATCGATCCATGCTCCGCTAAAAAAAGATTAGAAGTGGTCGCGCACTTCTAATCCGGGTAACTCCCCCTGGTAAGGTCATCTGTAAACAGATGATACGGGGGTGTATTGTCTCATTTTCTCAAAAGAAACAAACCTAATTTATGAAATTTTATTTACAAACCTCTATTGACTGGCGTAAAATTATGAGGATCACAATAAGTCAGTTGTTTTTAAGCGTAATGCTGACAGGGGTTGTTTGCGCAGAATCGGGCAAAGCGCAATCGGTATTGAACCGCCCTGTTGACATGTCTTTACGGCAACTACGGCTCCAGGATGCCCTGGACGCACTGGAGAAAAAGGCGGATGTGAAATTCGTCTACAGTAAAAGTATTATTGAAACCGGGCAGCTGGTGGTCATCCGGGCGCAGCAGGACAAGCTTTCCGCTGTGCTGGACAGGTTGCTGACGCCGATCGGCATCTCTTATGCGGTGGTGGATGACCGCATTGTGTTGAACCGGGCACGGGACGCTATCCGAAGTGTACCGGAGATATTGCGGGAATTGCCGTCGAAGGTTACGGAAACACCCGAGCCCAGGCTGACCGTCACGGGGCGGGTAACCACTGCCGCAGGTGAGCCGCTGACCGGTGTTACCGTAAAGCTGAAAGGCACAAATGTAGGCACGGCCACGGACGAAGACGGCAGGTATGCCCTGACCCTGCCCGACGAAGGCGGCATACTGGAATTCTCTTTCATCGGATTTACCACACAGGAAGCGGCAGTGGAAGGCCGTAGGGTGATCAACATCACCATGAGCGAAAGCAATGATTCGCTCGATGAAGTAGTCGTAGTGGCGTACGGCACACAGAAAAAAGCGACCATGACGGGCGCCGTTTCCGCCATCAATGCAAAGGAACTCAAAACATCCACCCAGTCCAACCTCACCAATATGCTCGCCGGCAAATTACCCGGCCTGCGCGTGGTTCAGCGCACCAGCGAACCGGGGAACTACGAATCCTATTTCGACATCCGGGGCATGGGCAGCCCGCTGATCGTAGTGGATGGCGTGGTACGGACGGACTTCAACAAGATAGATCCGAACGAGATCGAAAGCATCTCCGTGCTGAAAGACGCATCCGCCGCCATATACGGCGTAAAATCCGCCAACGGTGTGATACTGGTGACCACCAAAAAAGGCCTTGCCGGGAAGACGGAGATCTCCTACTCCGGCGTGTACGGATGGGCCAATGTAACCAGCACGCCCGAAGTAGGCAATGCGGTGGACTGGATGACGCTCACCAATGAAAATGTGCAACTGAACAATATCATCAACAACCGCAGCGATGCCCTTCCCTTCTCCGATGCCGATATCAATGAATATGCCAGCGGCGCAAAGCAGAGCACGGACTGGCAGGGACTGGCGCTGCAGGAATTTGCCCCCCAGCAGCAGCATAACCTCAACCTCCGCGGCGGCACCGAAAAAACAAAATACTTCGTATCCCTGGGGTATTTCGATGAGATGGGCATCTGGAAATCAGGCGACCTGAACTACAAACGGTACAACTTCCGCTCCAACCTCTCCGTGCAGATCCGGAAAGACCTGGAAGCGGAACTGCATGTAGACGGGATCTTTGATGAAAAGAACGAGCCGGGCGGTACGCAGGACAGGGTACTGATGTTCAAATCCATGTGGATGCAAATCCCTACCCTTTCTGTTTATGCCAACGACAACCCGGAATACCTGAACGCCGCAGTGGCCGATGGCACGCACCCGCTGGCGATCACATCTACCGCCATGTCCGGCTACATCCGTACACAGAACAGGGCATTCCAGGGTTCTTTTGCGCTGAACTATACACCGGAATACCTTCCCGGCCTGAGAGCCAGATTCCTGTACAGCCACTACAACCTGGCGCGGAACGTAAAAACCTACAAAAAGAAATATCCGCTGTACACATACGACCAGGTGAATGATACCTATACGCCAACGTACATGCAAAGCCCCTCGTATCTCCGCCAGGAATACGGGCTGAACTACAAACACCTGGTGCAGACCTCCCTCAACTACGAACGCAATTTCAATAAACACGGCGTAAAGGGATTGCTGATGTACGAGCTGCGGACCGATGCCGGTGATAATTTTGCGGCCCGCCGCGATCTTGTGCTGGAGGTTGACCAGCTTTATGCCGGCGATCCCTCCACACAACAGGCCACGGCCAATGCAGGCGCCATCATTGATGATGCGAACCTCGGCCTCATAGGCAGGCTGAACTACGATTATGACGGGCGTTATCTGCTGGAATATGCATTCCGTTACGATGGTTCCTCCAAGTTCATGGCCGGCAGCCGCTGGGGCTTTTTCCCCTCCGTTTCCGCAGGCTGGCGTATATCGGAGGAGAAATTCTTCCGGGACAACATAACCTTTGTAGACAACCTGAAGCTGCGCGCTTCCTGGGGCAAGATGGGTGACGATGCGGCATCCAGCTTCCAGTTCGTGGACGGGTTCTCCTATCCCAGCGGCTACTATTATTTCAACAACGGCCTTGTTTCCGGGCTCGGATTCCAGCGCCTGCCGAACTACCATCTCACCTGGTTCGAAGCAACCACTACGGACATCGGGCTGGAAGGCAGCCTCTGGAAGAATAAACTGCGCTTCGAGTTCGATGTATTCCAGCGACACCGTACCGGCCTCCTGGCCACCCGTAACCTCACACTGCCAGGCACTGTAGGCGCAGGGCTGCCGCAGGAAAACCTGAACAGCGACCTTACCCGCGGTTACGAACTGACGCTGGGCCATTCGGGCAAGATCCGCGATGTGCAGCTAAGCATAACCGGGAATGTGGCCTATGCGCGCACAAAGAACCGTTATATAGAAAGAGCGCTGCCGGGGAATGCATACGACAACTGGCGCGGCAATCCCAACGAAAGATGGAACAATATCATCTGGGGCTACCGCGTGATCGGCCGTTTCCAGACAATGGACGAGATCTACAATGCTCCCGTGCAGGATGGCAACGGCAACCGCTACCTCCTCCCCGGCGACCTGAAATACCTGGATGTGAATAATGATGGCGTGATAGACAGCGGCGATGAAACGCCCATCGGTCGCGGTACCACCGCCACCTCCGGTTACGCCAGCCCGAACCGTTTCCCGGAATACACCTTCGGCCTCACGCTGAATGCGGGCTACAAGGGATTCGATCTTTCCATACTGATGCAGGGTGCGGCCAACTTCGATGTGATATACGGCGGCGCCCTTCAGACGCCGCTCCGCTGGGGCAGGAACAGCCTGGCCATATTCAACGACAGATGGCATCTTGCCGATATGAATGACAAGAACAGCGAATGGGTGCCCGGAAAATACCCGGCTTACCGCACCACCACCAATTCCAACTACAAGGTATCCGATTTCTGGCTGCAGGATGCTTCCTTCCTCCGCCTGAAAAGTGTGGAGGCCGGATATACCTTCCCGCAGCGCATCCTGGGCAGAACAGGCATCCGGAACCTGCGCGTGTATGTGAACGGCTTCAACCTGCATACCTGGACGAAGATCAAATTCATCGACCCGGAACAAACGCCGCAGGACAACAGTTCCCTGTATCCGATCACCCGGAACTTCAATTTTGGTGTAAACATTTCACTCTGAGGGCGCGATCACGGAGGCTCTGTATGACAAACATCCGAGGCTCCATCCGACCCGAAAAAAAATAAAAAATAAACGGATGAAAAATAAAACAAGACTGGCAGGCTTCACACTGCTGCTTTGCATAGTGTTCCAGTCATGCCTGAAAATACTGGACAAAAGTCCGTTCAACATTCTGCCGGAAGATGAGATACTGTTAAGTGAATCCGGTGTGGAAGCCTATATGGCAAGCCTGTACAACCTGTTGCCGGTTGAGGACTTCAACTTCAGCCCCCGGGCGGGTTTCAACGTATGGAACTCCGGTACTTTCCTGAGCCACCTTACGGAAGAGGCACTGGCCAGTTCCGGTGATGCGCAGACCACCATCGGGAATGGTGAATGGCTATCCTACTGGCCTTACAATGGTGTGCGCAACGTCAACAACCTGATCTCCAAACTGCCATCCGCCAACCTTTCCACCACCGCCAAAAACACCTTCATGGGCGAAGCGAAGTTCGTGCGCGCCTACTACTATTTCGGCATGGTAAAACGTTATGGCGGTATTCCCCTGATCACACAGGTACAACAATTCACGCCGGGCGACATTGCATCTTTACAGGTGCCGCGCAATACGGAAAAGGAGATCTATGATTTTATTGCGAAGGAACTGGATGAAGCCGCGGAACTGCTGCCTGCCGTGAATGGAAAAGGTAAAGCCAACAAAACCACGGCATGGGCGCTGAAATCCCGGGCCATGATCTATGCGGCATCTATTGCAAAATACGGAACTCCGGACCTGGATGGCCTTGTAGGTATTCCGCCGGGTGACGCCAACACTTACTGGACAGCCGCCTTCAATGCCGCGGAAAAAGTACTGGAAGACACCCGCTACGCACTTTACAACGGCCGGCCGGACAAAGCGGAGAATTTCCAGCAGCTTTTCCTGGACCAGAATAACAGTGAAGTGATCTTTGCCAAATACTTCGTATATCCTGAAAAAGCGCATTCTTACGACCTGTGGAGACTGCCCTTTGCGGTCCGTTCACCTGACGGCTACGGCTCCAGGGAAGGCCCCACACTGGAAATGTGCGAAGCTTTCGAATATGTGGATGGTACGCCCGGCACCCTGAAGCTTGTGGACAACAGCGGTAATCCCATTCACTATGCCAACCCCGTGGATATCTTCGCAAACAAAGACCCGCGTTTCTTCGCCACCATCCTGCATCCGTTCGCGGACTGGCGCGGAACCGCCATCGAAGTGCGGGCCGGCCTGATCGACGGCGGCGCGGAAGTGACGGCGGGAAATTACAACACGCTTTACAATCCTGCTACCCACCAGATCGATAACGTGAACGGCACCATCCATATCATCGGGCTGAACGGCATTGGTGGCGGAACGGAGCTGTCGCAAACAGGGTTCTACATCAAAAAATACATGAACCCGGCCTATGAACGCTCTACCGTTCGTGGCTGGACCTCCACCCAGGCCTTTATCGATCTCCGGCTGGGCGAAGTGCTGCTGAATTATGCAGAAGCGGCCATTGAACTGAATGACGTTCCTTCCGCCAAATGGGCCGTTAACGAGATCCGGGACAGGGCCGGCATCCGGCTGCTCAACGATGCAGAAGTGACACGCGACAGGGTGCGGCATGAAAGGATGGTAGAGCTGGCCTTTGAGAGCCACCGCTACTGGGACCTGCGCCGCTGGAGACTGGCAGACCAGGTACTGAACAACACCTCTTTTTCCGCCATACTCCCTTACCTTGACCTGGATGCGAACGCCTACATCTTCCGCAGAAAACCCGTGGGCTACGCCAAAACGTTCCACGCAAGGATGTACTATGAAAAGATCAGCAACGGGGAAAGAGAAAAAAACCCAAACCTGGAGCAGAATCCGAATTATTAAACCGTCAGCAGATCATCAGGATGAAACTTGGCATGATACATTTTATCACACCGAATCATGTTAATGCGAGGTTTATCTCGAGTATGTTTAAATCTTATTGGGCTCGATGCATCTTCGATGTCATCTGACCCGTAAAAAAATAAAATATTAACGGATGAAAACAGGAATATTTGCTTTGATAACATGCGGGATATGGATGCTGCTCGGCGCATGCTCCGACCTGGACAATTACGACCCGCCCACCGGCACCATTTACGGCCGGCTGATAGACGAGACCAGCGATGAACCGTTCGAAACGGAACAACCGAACGGTTTCCGCATCCGCTACATAGAACAGGATTATATCAATCCCAACGTTGCTGTACAGAATTTTCACGGCAAACCGGACGGCAGTTTTGAACGGGGTTATGTTTTCCCCGCTACCTACAAGGTGATGCCGATAGAAGGGGCTTTCTTCCCGCTGACCGATACGGCCACCGTGACCGTTTCCGGCAGAACGGAAGTGAACTTCAATATCATTCCCTACCTTCACCTGAACGCTACGGCAGAAGCATATAACGGCAACAATATCATCGTGCGGTACAAGATCTCCCGCAGCCTCGCCGGGCCGAAGATCATGGAAAGAAAAGCCCTCTGCTCCCATATCCCTACCGTGAACAACACGGTATGGCTGAAACAGGCGGCTACAAACCTTTCCCCGCTCAGTGATGAAGCAATACTGGCGGAAAATTATATTGATACCATCAAAGCGCTGGAAACCGGCAAGACCTATTACATCCGAGCTGCGGCCAGAACGGCCAATGCCAATAACCGGTTCAACTACAGCAAAACCATTACCATCACGCTTCCATAGTTTGCAAACGATAGATATGATCCAACAGTTTCCAAAAAGCATAACCCGGGCAAAAAAAAGCCCGGGCTATGCTTTACTTCTCCTTCCGCTTTTCATCATGTTTTCCGGCTGCGCCGCGAAACCTTTCCGCCTTGTATTGCTGCCGGATACACAAAGCTACAGCCGCGCTTATCCTGCCATCTTTCATGCCCAAACGGAATGGATCGCGCGGCAGGCGGACAGTATCGCCTTCGTGCTGCACCAGGGAGATATCACCGATGACAATGTACCCGCCCAATGGGAAGTAGCCCGCGCCGCCATGCAAAAAATGGACGGCAAGGTGCCTTATTCCTTCGTGCCGGGCAATCACGACCTCGGCCGCAATTCAGACGTGCGGGATTCGGAGCTGCTGAACCGGTATTTCCCCTATGATCATTACAGTCGCTTGCCCCACTTCGGCGGTGCATTCGAACCCGGGAAAACGGACAATACCTGGCATACTTTCTCCGGCGGCGGAAAAAAATGGCTGGTATTATCACTCGAATTCGGGCCACGCAACGAAGTGCTGGAATGGGCCGATACTGTTATAGCCGCACATCCGCGCCACCTGGTGATCATCAACACCCATGCGTACATGTATTCTGACAGTACGAGAATGGGAGAAGGAGACAGCTGGCTGCCGCAGGGTTACGGGCTGGGGAAAGACACCGGGGCCAAAGCCCCGAATAACGGTGAACAGATGTGGGAAAAGCTGGTCAGCCGCCACCCTGGCGTGTTGATGGTCTTCAGCGGCCACGTATTGCATGGCGGAACGGGTACGCTGATCAGTGAAGGCAAACATGGGAATAAAGTGTACCAGATGCTGGCGAACTACCAGCAGGGCGTAAAAGGGTCGGAGAACGGCGGGAACGGATTTCTGCGGATACTGACGGTGGATGTAAAAAGGAAAGAGATCAGGGTACAAACCTATTCTCCCTATCTGGACCGTTTTATGACGGATGCCGGGCAATCATTTATTTTTCGGGAATGTTCGATTCAGGTAAAAACAAAACTGCCTCAAATTGTGCCGCTGATCCGCTAATGGCGTTACAATGCGTTACGCCAGATGGGATACCGGTCAATTTGAGGCAGTTTGTTTTTATATTTTTAACCCCTGATCTTTTTCAATTCCTCCGCGGTGATCTCCTTATACCCGCCCGGCACATCAAATACCGATGCGGGAACGGGGCTCAGGTCCACTTTCGTAGCCACCGCCCTCATTTTGGAGCCAGCCCGCATAACGATCTCATATTCCAGGGGAATGCCCTTTAAATTCACAAACCGGCTGTTATAGCCTCTGTTCTCCGGCACCAGGTCGATGGTATAGAATACTTCGAAGGTTGTGCCGTCTTCCATTTTACCGATAGCCTTGCGGCATTTGTAGCCGGCTATTTCGCGGACCTCTTCCTGGTCGGTAAACTGCGTGGCCTCATATTTTTTCATCTCCGCTTTATACGCTTTACGGTCGCTGCGGATCAGGTATTTGTCGCCATGGATATCCATCAGTGTGATGACGGACTGCTCCCTGGCATTAATGAGATAGATGTAGTTCACCACATTGAAAGTCATGTCAATTCTGCTGCGGTCTCCCCGGATGTACTGCACCATATGGCTGCCGGCAAGCATAGCTTCCATCTGGAGCTGCTCAGGCGGCATTTCGATGGTATAGGTGATCCGGGCATCCGAAACGGTACGCTGGGCCAATAGCGGCGCTCTAAGGCCTGTTAAAAGCACCATCAGCCATCCCCCTGTTCTTAACAATTTTCGCATAATGGTTTCAGTTAATTCATAGGTATGTGTGAAAATTCTGTGCCAAATGTGCTAAATCCGCTACCACGCTGGTTTTGACTTGCCCAAAAAGGCGCCAATTCCCTTGCGGCAGTCCGGGTGCTGCCGGGTTTCCGCATTGATGCGTGCTGCTGATTCCAGTGCTTCCGTCAGGGACTGATCCAGTGCGGTGCGAACCAGTTGCTTGGTGACTTTCAGGGAGTTGGCGGATGCATCCCGGCAAAGGTCATTCGCCAGACCGTCCACAAAAGCCCGGATATCTCCGGCGGGAACAATCCCGTTGATCAATCCGTACGCCGCAGCCTGTTCCGCCGTGATCAGCCCGCCGGTCAGCAGCAATTCCCTGGCCCTTCCCTCGCCTGTTTTCCTCACCAGGAAAACGCTCACCAGCGCCGGCACAAACCCTATCCTCACTTCGGTATAACCAAACTTTGCCGTGGGTACGGCATAACTGAGGTCCGCTACGGTGGCCAGCCCGCAACCTCCGGCAATGGCATCCCCTTCTATCTGCGCGATCACGACCTTTTCCAGGGTATAGATCTCCTGCATCAGCAGCATCAGCTCCCGTGAATCGGCCAGGTTCTCCTCAAAATTGTTTTGCTGCAACTGTTGCAGGTATTCCAGGTCCGCCCCTGCGCAAAAGGCTTTGCCATTCGCTGCCAGCACAATCACTTTTACGTTTTCATCCGCCTCCGCTTTTGCAAAAGCTTCCCGTAATGCGCGCACCACCTCGCCGTTGAGCGCATTGCGCTTGTCCGGCCGGTTAAGGGTGATGGTGGCGATCCTGTTCCCGGTATGATACGTTACAGCAGACATCATCCAAATGTAAGTGAATTATTTTTATTGCATAAAGCCCTGCGCAAGTGTCTGTAAACTAGCGGCTGATCAAAAAGAAAAATGAAGACTTTGAGGATTGCCTGAACGGAGACAGGTCTTCATCAGGCACCCGAATAAATCAGGGGCTGACCAAAAAATAATGGCCAGCCCCTGACAAGTATTATTCCGTGCAATTATTTGGTTATTTCTTCGATCACATGACCAACGTTGCCATTAGGCATTTGTATGCGAAGCATCGCCGCAATGGTGGGCGCAATATCCGTCATCCCCATGGTGCGGTTGGATTTGCCTTTCTGAATGCCCCAGCCCATCCATACCAGCGGGATATGTGAATCATAGGGATTCCAGAGGCCGTGCGTGGTGCCTGTGGCGCCGCCATCCAGCCACCCGGGGTGGAGCACCACCATAATATCGCCGCAGCGCATCGGGTAATAGCCATTCGTTACCATGGTTTTCTGCGGCTCAGGTAAAGCCTGAGCGCCCAGTTTCTGCAGGTCGAACGCATTGGACACGCCGGGATATTTCAGGCATTCCTCGATGATGAGCGCCTTGATCTCTTCGGCCTTGCCGGAAGCTTTCAGCTTCTGCTGATCGAAGGTGAACTGATAATTATATGCAGCGGTGAGGACTTTTTCCACACCGAACTCCTTTTGTACTGCTTCATTCAGCGTTTTCATCATGCCGCTGCCTTTCCAGATGCCGTTCGGGAATTTTTTCTCTTCCAGGAAACCCGGCACATGGCCCACGCCATGGTCCGCCGTGATGAAGAAAAGCCATTGCCCTTTGCCCACATGCTGGTCCAGGTAACTGAAAAAACCCGCCAGGTCCTTGTCCAGCCGGAGATAAGTATCTTCTATCTCGATGGAATTAGGGCCGTGCTGATGACCGATATAATCTGTGGAAGACAGGCTCACCGCCAGGAAATCCGTGAAGTCGCCTTTTCCGAGCGCATAGTTATCCAGCGCCTTTTTGGCAAATTCCAGCGTAAAGGTGTTCCCGTAAGGGGAAGAAGCGAGCACACCGAAACCGTCGCCCATGGTGCCTGCCAGCACATGCGGGAAAGCGGCGTTTTTCGCCCCTCTGAAGCGGCCTTCATAGGGTTTATCGTCCTCCGTGCTTTGCTTGTATGTTTCAATGGGATACAGGGTATTCCAGGGTTGCGACAGGTATTTTGCCGGCAGCCGCTGTGCATTGAAATCGCTCACCCAGGAAGGCAGTTCTTTCATGTAATAGTCGCTGGTAACGAAGTTACCCGTAGATCCGTCATACCAGTAAGCAGCATTGGCGCTATGGCCTGCAGGCAGAATGGCGCCGCGGTCTTTGATCGCAATCCCCACCACTTTGCTGCGGAAATTGGTGGCCAGGCGCAGTTCATCCCCGATGGTGGACACATGCATGTTGCGCGGGCTCATTTTTCCGGCGGAGGATGGCGTTCCCACGGAACGGGCGCTGGTATCTTCCGTGCAGTACATGCTGCGGCCCAGCAATTTGTCGTACCAGTTATTACCGGTGATCCCGTGAACAGCGGGAACGGAGCCGGTGTATACGCAGGTGTGGCCGCAGGCGGTGTAAGTAGGCATGTAATTGATGAAAGTGTTCTCACAGGAAAATCCTTCATTCAAAAGACGTTTGAACCCGTTACTGGTGTAACGGTCAGCGTAGCGGTAAAGATAATCCCATCTCATCTGATCTACGACCATTCCCACCACCAGTTTGGGGCGGCTGATCGCCTGTGCGCCCTTTCCGTTGGCAGATCCGGCTTTTTGTGCAAAAGCGGCAGATCCCAACATCAGTAAGGTGACAGTCAGAAATTTAATACGGCTCATATAAACTATTGGTTTGTTCCTTAATTTACATTCTCTTTCAAGACAGAAAAAAAAGATCGGTAAAAGTAACCTAAGTTTACAAAAAATAATATTTTAATACCTTTGTGGGCAAATTTTAATTTCATTTTAATTATCACATGGACATATTCGAGAAACTGCTGAAGCATATGGGTCCGATCGGGGAACACTCCAACAGGGCTCACGGTTACTTCGCTTTCCCAAAGCTGGAAGGCGAGATCGGCCCCCGCATGACATTCCGGGGCAAAGAAAAGATCGTCTGGAGCCTGAACAACTACCTGGGGTTGGCGAACCACCCCGAAGTACGATCGACCGATGCGAAGGCCGCGGCGGACTTCGGACTGGCTGCACCCATGGGCGCCCGCATGATGAGCGGTAATACCAATTATCATGAGCAACTCGAAAAGGAGCTGAGCGACTACATGCAGAAAGAAGACACTACCCTCCTGAACTATGGTTATCAGGGTATTATGAGCGCTATAGATGCCATTTGCAACCGCCGGGATGTGATCGTCTATGATGCCGAATGCCACGCCTCCATCATCGATGGCCTGCGGCTCCACCAGGGGCACCGCTATGTGTTCAAGCACAACGATATCGATGACTGTGAAAAACAGCTCAAACGCGCCGTTGAACTGACTAAAACCACCGGTGGCGGCATTCTCGTCGTAACCGAAGGTGTATTTGGCATGGCCGGGGACCAGGGCAAACTCAAAGAGATCGCCGCGCTGAAAGACCGGTACGAATTCCGCTTCCTGGTAGACGATGCCCACGGTTTCGGCACAATGGGCAAAACCGGCGCCGGTACAGGGGAAGAACAGGGCGTTCAGGACAAGATCGACCTGCTGTTCAACACCTTTGCCAAATCCGGGGCCTCCATCGGAGCCTTCATGAGCGGCGAAAAAGCGATCATCAATTACCTGCGCTACAACATGCGCTCCCAGATCTTCGCCAAATCCATCCCCCTGCCCATCGTGATCGGCCACCTCAAACGGGTGCAGCTGATGCGCCAGCAGCCGGAAATGAAAGCAAAACTCTGGGAAAATGTCAATAAACTGCAGCAAGGCCTCCGCGAAAGAGGCTTCAACATCGGCAAAACCAACTCACCGGTAACGCCCATCTACCTGCAGGGAGATATTCCCGAAGCCACTGCCATGTGCCTGGACCTGCGCGAGAACTATCATATCTTCTGCTCCATCGTGGTGTATCCCGTGATACCCAAAGGACAGATCATCTACCGCCTGATCCCCACTGCCGCGCATTCGGACGAAGAAATAGCACTGACGCTGCAGGCATTCACAGAAACAAAAGCAAAACTGGACCAGAAAGTTTACGCCGTAGCGGAAATTCCTATGGTATAAGTTTTTTATTAGAGCATGGGCGTATCGAAATGATCGATACGCCCATGCCATATATTCGCCCCGCCATCCCGGTTCAACCGGTTTTCCCCGGTACTGCCACCCCCGCCCTCCGTTGCGATATCAGCAACCCGGTCAGTATCAATATGCCGGAAATAATATGAAAACCTTCTATTTCTATTCCGAACATCATCCCCGTTACCGCCGTTGAAAGGGGAACCATATTCATAAAAACCCCGGCCCTGCCGGCACCAAACTCTCCAACTCCTTTATTCCATAAAGCATAGGTCAATGCTGTTCCGGCAAATCCGAGGACGATCGCAGCTATCCAGAACCTCTTGCCGTAATCCGCAGCGTGGAAACCAGTAAAAAAAGGGGAAACGATCATAAAAGCAACCAGGCACACCAGGCTGGTCAGCAACGTAAAGTGACCATTGGGCAACTTTGAAGCGTACTTATTTACCCAAATATGATAAGATGCGGACAGAAGCATGGCTGACAACACCAGCAGATCTCCTTTGGAGAAAATAATATTCTTCACGGCTGTTAAATTACCCCCTGCAAGCAGGTATAGTACGCCGATCATTCCAAAACACGCTCCCCATGCCTGCCGGGAATTTATTTTTTCTCCGAGGAAAATATACGCCAGGCCTAGGGTAGCCAAGGGGCTCAGGCTAACGATCAACGATGCGTTCATGGATGAAGTGAATTTCATTCCCCAAAACAACAGTACATTAAAACTGAATAACCCCAGCACACCAACTGTTAAAATGCCGCTGCAATTTTGCACAAAACCTTTCCAGGTCAACCCTGCTTTTCTTACACATATGAATAAAGCTCCTGCTCCAAACAAATAGCGCCAGAACCCGGCTTCGATAAAATGCACATCAGCCAGCAGTATTTTCAATAAATGGAAATTAAGTCCCCACATGAACGCTGGCAATAGAAGATATGCTATCGCTTTCATCCCGCTTTATGTTCATGATAAATTTTCGAAACGATCTTCCATTCGCCACCTATCCTGATCAGCAGCAGAAAATCCGTGTACACGACCTTCCCGTCAAGCAGCAATTCAAGCATCACATGAGCCTTGTCTCCGGCAATTGCCACGGTTTTAAATACGGGTACAAATGCAACGGAAGAATAGTCAAAGTCCTTGTTTTCCAGCCTTTGTTTCAGCACCTCCTCCCACATATCCCGCGTGAACCTGAAGAACGACCCGTCTTCCTGAATGTTGATAATGGAAAAATCGGGATGGAAAATGCTATTGAATGCCTCCAGATCAGTTTCATTAAACGCTCCATGGACATATTTTTCACTGATGACTTTCTTTAATGCTGTTGTTCCCATTTTATTGTTTTGAACAAAGGGTTAAAAGTTAATATCAGGGTTTATTGATAATATTCGGGAGAAAGCTTCAGGGTATCAAAGCGCGCTTTGTCGTGCTGTATCCACAACTGAGCCTGGTAGAGTTCCACCAGCTTCCCGACTTTTTCAATTGATGCCAGACTGTCCTCCTTATTGGTGTTGAACACAGGGACGCCTTTTTTCTGATAGTTGTCCGCATAGTAACTTATATCCCCGGAGATCAGTACATAACCGGTTTCCTTTAATTTCAGCAGCAGGGATTGATGGCCGGGTGTGTGACCGGGAGTGGAAATAAACCGTATGGCGCCATCGCCAAACAAATCGAAATCACCATTGAGTTTGATGGCCTCCGATTGTTTCAACACTTCGTAATCACCAAAATTATGCGGCTTTTTTTCCTGATGAAATGCGAGGTCGTACTCCTTTTCCTGCATTATCAGCCTGGCCGATTTAAAGTAACGGGCATTTCCGGTATGGTCATTATGCACATGCGAGAAAGCAAAATAATCGATATCATCAGGCGCTACTCCCAGTTCGTGCAATTGCTCCAGCACCGTTCTTTTCATCTTTAAATGAAATATCCAGGCCTCTACCCCTTCGGGACGGTGCACCAATTCATCGGATAATCCCGCATCCCACAGGAGCCAGCCTTTGGGATGTTGTACCAGGAAAACAGGGTTTGCCAATTCGATCTCTCCTTTATCCGGAAAACCATCATTGAGTTGGGAAATATCCCTGCAAATGATATCTCCGGCATATAAAACGTATAATTTCATCTTGATCTTTTTATAAGAATTTTTAACCGCGTATCAGAATCCGTAGGCTTTCATCTGCTGCTGCGCCAGTGCTGACAGGTCATCCGCTACTTTCCGGGCAAAAACTTCCCCGGATATCTGATCTACAGGGTTTCTCAACGGGCGGGTCCCTTTTTCCATGTCAATAAGCTGAATGATCTTGCCCACTACAGCCCGGGGATCAGGCTTTTTCTCCTGGATGGCCTGATAGACCGCATTATTGGCATATTCCGCCATCTGTTCCGCCATTCCATTATACGCGCGGGTTACCTCGGGCAGATCCGCCTTTATTCCGGCTTTTTGATAGAGTTCCGTGGGGAATGAACCTGGTTCAACCAGTATATTTTCCACCCCTTGCTGAATAAGCTCGGCATATGATCCTGTCACCAAAGCCTCCAGTGCAAATTTTGAGGCGCAATACACGGCGTTTAACGGGATGGAGAAGAAGCCCAGCATACTGGAGAGGTTGATAATCAACCCTTCCTGCTGCTTCCTCATAGCGGGCAAAACAGCCTTCATCAAACGCAGGGGAGCATACACATTGGTATTGAACAGCTTTTGGACCTGTGCTATGCTATGCGCTTCCAGCAATCCGCCGCCGAAAACACCGGCATTGTTAACCAGGATATCGATCGATTGGTATTGCTCCAATATCCGGCTGGTGATGCTATCGACCTGTTCATCGCTGGTGACATCAAGCTCCGCCAGTGAAACATTGGGAAGTCCCGCGAGGTGGGCCTCTACCCCATGGCCGAGATCGCCGATGCTGCGCACTGACGCGATAATGTTATACGCTGATCGGGCGGAAAGCTGTTCTGTGAGGAGTTTTCCAAAACCGGAGCCGGCCCCGGTGATTAAAATAGTCTTCATACCTGAATACATTTTTGATTCCGGCATAAAGCTATGGAGAAAGGGTACGGGGGCTTTGTCTGGAAAGTCTTATTTACTTGTCTGTAAGGACTTGCTGAGCGTTGATGGATTAACTCCGAATTGGCTTTTGAACGATTTGCTGAAGTGCGCCAGATCTTCAAATCCGCTTTCTATGTAAACTTCCGAGGCTTTGCGCCGGGTAGTGCTCAACAACCGGTAAGCATGCTCCAATCGTCTATTTTTCAACCATTTGGCAGGGGTGGTATTAAAGGTGGACCTGAAATCCTTTTTAAAAGCGGAAATGCTCCTCCCGGATCCTCTGGCAAACTCGGCCAGCGGTTTGTTTTCCAGGTAATGGAAATTCATGTACTGAAACAGGTCCGCATTGCTCTTGACGGAGAAATGCGCCAACTGGTGCGCCAGTGCCGCATCTGCCTGAATGACGCCTATCAGCGCTTCCGTTGTCTTTAACCGGGCCAGTTGGCTGTCCATTTCCAGTTCCGCTTCAAAGAACGGCTGTAATGACCGGATGAAATGGTTTAAAACCGGGTTGGGCGCTATACCGATGATGTTTTCAGAGAGCGGTCCCTGGTTGGCAGCGGATGGGTATCGAAGGTGATGCAGCGCATCGGTAACGATGTCCTCCTGGAAAGTAAAAACAATGCTCGAAAATTTAAGATCTCCGTTGTCCCAGGTTTTTGTAATGGTCGCGGGGGTATATTTTTTGAAGAGAACAAACTCCCCTTTTTTGAAACAGTTCCCGGCATTGCCCTGCTTTACTTTTAACATGCCTTCCCTGATATAGGTGAGAAGGTGGTTTGAGGGATATATGTCCAGTATCACCTTTTTCTCTCTTTCGTGGGAGAGGATGATCCTGTTGTTGTTGTATGAAATGATCTGGTTATTCATTTGTACAGATTACCTGGCCCTCAAATATACGAAACGCGCATGGTGGCATCCGGTAAATGCTGGCAGGTTTTGCGGAAAAATTACAGACGGGAGGTACCCTGGCGGGCCGGAAAAGGATATATAAAAAAAGAGGGCTGATGGTTAGTCAGCCCTGGCAAACAAATCGTTCTTTCACTAGGTGTAATACATGATCTCAGAATCGATCGTTCAGTAGGACATGGTAATCTAAAAAGTTAAGGTCATCATAGAACATGGAATACCATGATTCCACAAATACCTTTATATCAGTCAGTTTTAATAAATGTCGTAAGGGGATTCAAAGATAGCGCCTGCTCACAGCGCCTGCTTTTCTCGAAACAATATTCTCGTTATTCAATGTTAACCAAAAGTAACGTAGTTCTACGTATCTGCCATCACACTAATGTTGTATTTTGTTAACGCGGTGTTAAAATACATTGAAAAGCTTCGATACGATCATGCTGTCCACTTTCCCGGGGGGCATTGATCCTGCCCGATTTAGCTTAATTCGCGAATGGAAGCAAAGCGAAAAAATAGCACTATCGTGACTTTCCGGCGATATCGTTCATTAACAATTTCGGGCACGGATTCACACAATCCATTAACAATTGAAATAGCCGCTCCGCACATTCTTTCACAAAAGTTATCCACACTGCTTTGATTTTCACCGTAAACGCCATTACGGGGACGGAAACAACCGGTTCAACATGCACGTAAGGGTTATTGCATGCATAAAAAAAAGCAGCCGGAAGGGGCTGCTTTTGCTATTTACAGTGATCTGATCACAGGTGATTCTCCAATGCGGTATCATATTTACCTTTCCATTCTTCCACAGCGCCCCAATCCTCACCGTCCACCACGAGGGTTTCGGTAGTGACGGTACCTATTCTTTCGTACCGCACGGAATGGTCTGATGCATCTACAAGGCCATGCAGCAGTGCCTCGAATTTCTCCTGGTCTGCCGGATTAACGCTCACCACCACGCGGCTTTGCGCTTCTCCGAACAGGTAGGCATCCTTGCGGAATGCGCTGTTGGTGGTCACGTCAAAACCGGTTTTGCCGGCCATGGCGCTTTCCAGCAGGGTAATGAACAGGCCGCCCTCGCTAACGTCGTGGGCGGACTGGATAAGGCCGGCCTTTATCAGTTTCGTAATGGCTTGCTGCAGCTGGAACTCTTCTTCCATGCTGAAGTGCGGAGCGGGGCTGTATTCCACTCCCAGCAGCTTGTGAAGGTATTCGGAGCTGCTGATATCGTTATAGCTGCGGCCAACGAGATAAATGATATCTCCCTTCTGCCGGAAGCCGAGGGTCATGCGCTGGTCCATGGAATCCAGCACGCCCAGCATGCCGATGGTCGGCGTGGGATACACCGGGCCGTCAGGGGACTGGTTGTAGAAACTCACATTACCGCCGGTAACCGGGGTATTGAACTTGCGGCAGGCTTCTCCCATGCCTTTGATGGCATGTACGAACTGGAAGTACACTTCGGGGTCGTAGGGATTGCCGAAATTCAGGCAGTTGGTGATGGCTACCGGTTCGCCGCCGCTGCACACGATGTTGCGGGCGGCCTCGGCTACGGCTATCTGCCCCCCCGCATGCGGGTCGGCATATACATAACGGGAGTTGCAATCTGTTGTAACAGCCAGGGCCTTGCGGGTGCCTTTCACGAGCACAATGGCCGCATCGCTGGGGGCATTCGTGCTGGCATTGGCGGTACCTACCATACTGTCGTATTGCGTGTACACCCAGCGTTTGGAGGCTATATTCGGCAGTTGGGCGATCTTTTCCGCGATGACCTTTGCCTGGGTGATATCCGGATAGTCCTGGATATCGTATGCCTTTATCTTCCCGAAATATTTCGGCTCAACATAGGCGCGGTGGTACTGGGGAGCGCCGCCGCCCAATACCAGGCTTTCCGCCGGCACTTCAGCTTCCAGTTCCCCGTTCATATAAAAACGCAGTACGGGTTCTTTGGTAACTTCCCCGATCTGCACGCAGTGCAGGTCCCATTTATCGAAAATGTCCAGCACTTCTTTCTCGCGGCCTTTATGCACCACTATGAGCATGCGCTCCTGGCTTTCGGACAGCAGCATTTCCCATCCTTTCATGTTCGCCTGGCGGGTGGGCACTTTATCCAGGTGGATATTCATGCCATGTTCGCCTTTGGCGCTCATTTCCGCGGTGGAGCAGGTGATGCCTGCAGCGCCCATGTCCTGCATGCCTACCAGTGCACCGGTCGTTACCACTTCGAGGCAGGCTTCCAGCAGTTTCTTTTCCTGGAAGGGGTCACCTACCTGAACGGCCGGCAGGTCCTTCGCGCTTTCTTCCGTGATGTCGGCCGAAGCAAAGGAAGCGCCGCCGATACCGTCTTTACCGGTAGCGGAACCAACGATGAACACCGGGTTACCGGGACCGTATGATGTGGCGGACACCATGGTGCCGACCTTCAGCACGCCAACGCTCATGGCGTTCACCAGGGGATTGGTGCTGTAGCAGTCCTCGAAATATACTTCGCCGCCAACGGTGGGCACACCAAAGCAGTTGCCGTAGTGGCCAATGCCGTTTACCACACCTTTCAGCAGATGCTGTGTTTTTTTGTCCTTGATATTACCGAAGCGCAAAGAGTTCAGCGCTGCAATGGGACGGGCGCCCATGGTAAATATATCGCGGTGGATGCCACCCACCCCCGTGGCCGCTCCCTGAAAAGGCTCCAGCGCGGAAGGGTGGTTGTGCGATTCGATCTTGAATACACAGGCCCAGCCATCACCGATATCTACAAGGCCGGCATTCTCCTCTCCCGCTTTTACCAGCAGCCGGCCACCTTCGCGGGGCAGGCTCTTCAACCATACTATGGAGTTCTTGTAGCTGCAATGCTCACTCCACATAACTGAGTACATGCTGAGTTCTGTAAAATTGGGCGTGCGGCCCAGGATGGTCTTTATACGTTCGAATTCGTCTGCGGTGAGTCCTAACTGCTCGGCGGTTTCAACTGTAGTTTGCATGTATCGATGAAGGTTTAAAAAGAAGATGCAAAACTACATAGTTTTCTATCAATTGACAAGAACGGAAAAGATATGCCGATATACGTATTAGTTTATTTTAAATACATCAGATTTCCGACCTTCAAGTCATCGATATTTACTCAAAAATTAAAAATATCAGGTTTTTTCGGGCCAAATGGAATATTTTGACCAAAAACAACAAAAGATGTTGCATTTTCCCTCAAACTGGCGTTCTTTTGTAAAAAATTTTCCACATCATGCAATCGTTACGCTTTCAAGCGCTGGAGAAAGTTACCGGCGTAGATTTCAAAGTTAAGCCCGAACTGAATGGTAAGATCACTGACGTGTTCGGGAGCAATGTGTTCAATGGCAAGGTAATGCGTGAACACCTGAGTGATGAGGCTTACAAGAGCCTGATGAACTCTATCAAGGGCGGTAATAAGATCGAGCGTAAGATGGCCGATCAGATCGCTTCAGGCCTGAAATCCTGGGCCATGAAAAAGGGCGTAACCCACTATACCCACTGGTTCCAACCCCTTACCGGCACTACTGCTGAAAAACATGACTCCTTCTTCACGATTAAAAGTGATGGTTCCAGCATCGAAACCTTCGACGGTGACGCGCTGGTACAACAGGAGCCGGATGCTTCCAGCTTCCCTAACGGTGGTATCCGCGCTACTTTCGAAGCACGCGGTTATACTGCATGGGATCCCTCCTCTCCTGCTTTCATTATTGATCAGGGCGCGGGCAAAACGCTTTGCATCCCTACTATCTTTGTTGCTTACACCGGCGAATCCCTGGATTACAAGGCGCCCCTGCTGAAAGCATTGTCCGCACTGGACAAAGCGGCAGTTGACGTGTGCAACTATTTCGACAAGAATGTTACCAAAGTTACTGCTACCCTTGGATGGGAACAGGAATATTTCATGATCGACGAAGGTCTGGCTAACGCCCGTCCTGACCTGGTGCTTGCCGGCCGTACCGTTGTTGGCCACGCTCCCGCCAAAGGTCAGCAACTGGAAGACCACTACTTCGGTGCGATCCCCGAGCGCGTATATGCATTTATGCGCGACTTCGAAGAAGAATCCTACAAACTGGGCATTCCTTTAAGGACCCGTCATAATGAAGTGGCGCCTGCACAGTTCGAGTGCGCTCCCATCTTCGAAGAAGTGAACATTGCAGTGGATCACAACTCCCTGCTGATGGACGTGATGAGCAAAGTGGCCAAACGCCACAAACTGAAAGTGCTGCTGCATGAGAAACCTTTTGCCGGCATCAACGGTTCAGGTAAACACAACAACTGGTCACTGGCTACCGATACCGGCGTTAACCTGCTGGCTCCCGGTAAAACACCGAAGACCAACCTGATGTTCCTCACTTTCTTTGTGAACACCATCAAGGCCGTACATGATTATGCCGATCTGATGCGTGCTTCCATTGCTTCTCCGAGCAACGACTTCCGCCTGGGCGCCAACGAAGCGCCCCCGGCTATCATCTCCGTATTTACCGGCAAATACCTGTATGAAGTACTGCAGGAAGTAAAAAGCCGTGTGAATAACAAATTCGACGAGCAGGACGAAGCGATCCTGAAACTGGACCTGCACCGCCATATTCCGGAGCTGCTGCTGGACAATACCGACCGTAACCGTACCTCTCCGTTCGCCTTCACCGGCAACAAGTTCGAGTTCCGCGCCGTAGGTTCCTCCGCAAACTGCGCTTCCGCAATGACCGTACTGAACTCCATCATGGCCAAAACACTGGCTGAGTTCAAGAAAGAAGTGGACGGCCTGATCGAAAAAGGCGAAAAGAAAGAGATCGCTATCATGCAGACGCTCCGCAAATACATCGTTGATTCCGAGAAGATCCTCTTCGAAGGCGACGGTTACAGCGAAGAGTGGACCAAGGAAGCGGAAAAACGCGGCCTCCCGAACGTGAAAACCACACCGAAGGCCCTGGACGCCATGGTGAGCAAAAAAGCGACCGAACTGTTTACCAGCACCGGCGTTTACAACGAAAAAGAACTGCATGCCCGTCACGAGATCCTGCTGGAAGACTACGTGAAAAAAGTGCAGATCGAAGCCCGCGTGATCGGCGACCTGGCTACCAACCATGTGCTGCCCGCTGCCGTTAAATATCAGAACGAGCTGCTGACCAACATTAAAGGTCTGAAAGAAGTAGGACTGAAAGAAGATGCGTATAAAGCGCAACTGCAAATTGCCACTAAGATATCTGAACATATCAATGTCATCAGTGAGAACGTACAGGCTATGATCGAAGCGCGTAAAGTAGCGAACAAGCTGGAAGACAGCCGTCAGAAAGCGATCGACTACTGCGAGAAGATCAAAGAACCGTACTTTGATGTGATCCGTTACCACTCCGACAAACTGGAGTTCCTGGTAGATGACAAAATCTGGGGTCTCCCCAAGTACAGAGAGCTGCTTTTCTTGCGATAAAAACCGTAAGATTGTTTTGGTGTATGATGGCCCCCGGTATTCACCGGGGGTTTTTTATTTTTGCCCTCCGTTAAACCCTGGATATTTCCGCCAGTCTATCTTCTAAACAGATATTTATGAAAAGGATCTTAATGTTGTTTTTCCTGACCGGCGCGCTCAGTACAGCATTTGCCCAGGAAAAGAAGAAAGTGAAGCCGCTGGAGGATCTGCAACTGACGGAACAGCAGGATAAACAGGTAAAAGAGATAAACAGATCCTATATGACCGGCATGCAGGACATCCGCAAGGATCAGGCACTGAGCCGGGAAGACAGGAAAAGCAAACTGGATGCCCTGAGCACCGAACGTACCGAAAAGCTCAAATCCGTGCTGGATGCGGAACAGTTCGCCAAACTGCAGCATAACCGCACCGCCGCCGCTGAACGGATGAAACATGGCCATAAAAGGGGCATGCACAAGAAAAATGGCAGTGACGCGTTAAAAGAGATCGGGCTGAGCGAAACGGAAGGCAAAGAACTGATGTCCATTAACAAAGATTTCAAGTCCAAAGCCGTAGCTTTAAGAAGCAATAGCGGAATGACGAAGGAACAGCGGACGGAAGAAATGAAGAAACTCAACGATGAAAGGCTGACAAAGATCAGGACAACATTAGGGGAAGAGAAATATGCCCGCTACGATGAATGGAAGAAGAAGGAAAGGGAGCAGATCAGGGCCATGCGCAAGCACAAAGCCGATAAAAAATCGATCCAATAGTTTTTCATTAGCATACATACCATAATTTTTCAAGGTTTTAAGGTTTACAGGTCGCTTTTCCAGGCGGCCTGTTTTTGTATTATTTTACCGGCTTTCGCTAAACGTTTAGCTTGTGTTCTCCTTGTGTCAGACCTTTGGGTGAATATGGCATAAGCAAAGCCTCCGGGGGTACCGGAGGCTTTGCGTTATTGTAAAGTATTTTGTCATCGTTGCTGATCGCAGTTCAGCCTTACGCTGCACTGAAATGTTACTGCAATTTAAATGTTTCCGTGAATTTGGTGGTGAAATTCCCTTTCCTGAAATTCTCATCCTGCATCAGCTGCTGGTGGAACGGAATAGTGGTTTTCACGCCTTCGATCACGAACTCGCTCAGTGCCCTTTCCATGGTATTGATGGCTTCTTCCCGGGTTTGCGCTACTGCAATGACCTTGGAGACCATGGAATCGTAGTACGGCGGGATCACATAGCCGGCATAGATATGCGAATCCACACGCACGCCATGACCGCCGGGGGTGTGCAGCACCGTAATGCGGCCCGGGGACGGGCGGAAGTCGTTATAAGGGTCTTCCGCATTGATGCGGCACTCGATGGCATGCATCTGCGGTGTATAGTTCTTCCCGGAAATGGGGATACCGGCGGCGATCTTGATTTGTTCCTTGATCAGGTCGAAATTGATCACCTCTTCGGTTACACCGTGCTCCACCTGGATGCGGGTGTTCATTTCCATGAAATAGAAGTTGCGGTGTTTGTCTACCAGGAACTCGATGGTGCCTACGCTTTCATAATTGATGGCACTGGCTGCCTTGATGGCGGCTTCCCCCATTTTTTCCCGCAGTTCGGGCGTCATGAAAGGAGAAGGTGATTCTTCCACCAGTTTCTGATGACGGCGCTGAATGGAGCAGTCCCGCTCACTGAGGTGGCAGACTTTCCCATACTGGTCTCCCGCGATCTGGATTTCAATATGCCGGGGCTCTTCCACGAATTTTTCCATGTAAATGCCATCGTTGCTGAAAGCAGCTTTGGCTTCTGTTTTGGCCATGGTATAGGCGTTCTCGATCTCGTTCTCGTCCCATACCACGCGCATGCCTTTACCGCCGCCGCCGGCAGTGGCTTTCATGATAACGGGCAGGCCCATTTCCTTTGCCAGGGTTTTGGCCTGTTCCACGCTTTCCAGCAGGCCTTCGGAGCCGGGGATCACGGGTACGCCGGCTTTGATCATGGTTTCCTTGGCGGTCATTTTATCGCCCATTCTGCGGATCATTTCCGGAGTGGGGCCGATGAATTTGATGCCGTGCTCGCCGCAGATCTCTGCAAAACGGGCATTTTCCGCCAGGAAGCCGTAACCGGGATGGATCGCGTCTGCATTGGTGATCTCTGCAGCCGCCATCAGGTGCGGGATATTCAGGTAGGAATCTGAGCTCTGCGGTTTTCCAATACATACGGCCTCGTCTGCAAAACGGACGTGCAAACTGTCCTTATCCGCTGTAGAATATACTGCCACCGTTTTGATGCCCATTTCCTTACAGGTACGGATGATCCGCAGGGCAATCTCGCCACGGTTGGCGATCAGTATCTTTTTGAACATGTTTTTCTTATAGGTTAAAGAAACTAAAGGAAAAAGGTTGCAAGCAACCTTACAACCTTACCCTGTCAAAGTGTTTACGGTTCTACCAGGAATAGCGGCTGATCGTATTCCACAGGAGAAGCGTCATCTACCAGCACCTTCACGATCTTTCCACTCACTTCGCTCTCTATCTCGTTGAACAGCTTCATGGCTTCAATGATACATACCACCTTGCCCGATGTTACATCATCGCCCACATTTACGAACGGCGGCTTATCCGGGCCCGCGCTGCGGTAGAAAGTGCCGATCATGGGGGATTTGATGGTAAGCAGGTTGCTGGCAACGGGAGCAGCAGGAGCAGCTGCGGGGGCAGCGGCTTGTGCAACGGGCTGGGGAGCTGCCACTACTGGCTGAACCGCAGTTACTGCCGGTACTGTTACGATCTGCTGTACTTCGTTTTCCTTCTGTTTTATTGTAATCTTGAACTTGTCCTGCTCAATGCTCAGTTCGCTGATATTGGATTTGTTGACCATCTTAATCAGCTCCTGAATCTGTTTAAAGTCCATGTAGACAGTTTTTGGTTTTAGAAATTGCTGGTTCTCGGTGATAGAAAAGAAAGTATATGGTTATTCTTTTACGCGTTCGATGTATTCACCTGTTTTGGTGTTCACACGGATCAGTTCTCCCTCATTCACGAACAGGGGCACCATGACTGTAGCGCCGCCTTCAACAGTGGCAGGTTTCAGGGTACGGGTGGCAGTATCGCCTTTCATACCGGGCTCGGAGTAGGTTACTTTCAGCACGATCTTGTCCGGCAGCTCAACGCCCATGGGCAATTCGGTTTCCGTATTGATGGAAATGGACACTTCATCCCCGTCTTTCAGGAACTGGGGGGAATCTATCAGCTGCTCGCTGACAACGATCTGCTCGAAGCTCTCCTTGTCCATAAAGTTATATCCGCTTTCATCCTTGTACAGGAACTGGAAAGCTTTTTTCTCCACGCGCACGGGGTAAATGGTATCGCCGGAGTTCCAGGTATGCTCTATTGAACGGCTATTGTCAACCCCTTTCAATTTTGCCCATACTTTGGCCGCGGCACGGGCGGTTTTATTCTGACCAAACTCTACAACAGAATACAAGCTGTTATCCAGCTTAATGATCAATCCTGTTCTGATATCTGCAGTGGAAGCCATAAAAGGTCAATTGATTTAAAGTTAAAAATTTACATTAGGATTGCAAAAGTAAAAATTTTCGCATATGAACAAACAAAACTTACCGGATTTCCTTTAAAAGCGGTATAATTTTAGCTGAACAATGGCGACCTGCATATCACTTTAACGAATAAAAAATATAATGATGAGAAGATGGATGTTCCTGTTTTTATGCCTGCCTGCCTTGCTGAAGGCCCAGTCCAACACCAATTCCACCACAGCTGTTCCTCCGTACAAGCAATATTCGATCATCTCCCCCGCCCCGCTCACTTTGTATGACGGCCATGTCATCACCAAAAATGATCTTCCCCGCAACCGGCCCGTGATCGTTTTCCTGTTCAGCGTGGAATGCGATCACTGCGCTCATATGACGGAGGAGATCCTTCAGAACATCGACAAATTCAAACAGGCTACCCTGCTGATGGTCACCCCTTTCAAGCCGGACCGGATGAAGGCCTGGTACGACCAGTACAACATCGGAAAGTACCCCGGGATCATCATGGCAGCCGAGCCAACCCGCCAGATCGTGTACTATTACGACCTGGAAAACTTCCCCGGCGTGTACATCTATGATAAAAAGCACAAACTGGTGGCAGACTACGAAGGTACCGTTAAACTCGAAACTTTGTTAAAGCACTTGTAAATTTCTGGCCGGCCTCCGGCAAAACCGGAATTTTTACGGGAATATCGGAAAATTCACGATCCGATATCCTACTTTTGTTTTCCAAATAATTCTTCACCTTATTAAAATATTCAGATACGATGAAAGTTACTGTTGTAGGAGCCGGCAATGTAGGTGCAACTTGCGCTAACGTACTGGCCCACAGGGATTTCCTGCAGGAAGTGGTGTTACTTGACATCAAGGAAGGCACTGCGGAAGGAAAGGCATTGGACACATGGCAGCAGGCGCCGATTGACTATTACAGCACCAAGGTTACCGGTGTAACGAACGATTACGCCAAAACCGCCGGCAGCGACGTAGTGGTGATCACTTCCGGCCTGCCCCGCAAACCGGGCATGAGCCGTGACGACCTGATCTCTACCAATGCCAACATCGTGAAATCCGTAACGGAGAACGTCACCAAATACTCCCCGGACGCAATCATCATCGTAGTATCCAACCCGCTGGACGTAATGACCTACTGCGCATTCCTGAATGCAAAGAAGGACAGCAGCAAAGTGTTCGGCATGGCCGGCATCCTGGATACCGCCCGTTACCGCGCATTTCTGGCAGACGAGATCGGCTGCTCCCCGAAAGACATCCAGGCCATCCTCATGGGCGGCCACGGCGATACCATGGTTCCCCTCCCCCGCTTCACCACCGTTGCCGGTATTCCGGTGACAGACCTGGTAGCGAAAGACAAACTGGAAGCCATCATCCAGCGTACCAAAGTAGGTGGTGGCGAGATCGTGAACCTGCTGGGTACCTCCGCATGGTATGCTCCCGGCGCTGCCGCCGCTCAAATGGTGGAAGCCATCCTGAAAGATGAAAAACGCATTTTCCCGGTTTGCGCATGGCTCACCGGAGAATACGGCCTGAAAGACATCTATCTCGGCGTACCCGTTGTACTCGGCAAGAACGGTATCGAAAAGATCATCGAGCTGAACCTGAACAGCGATGAAAAGGCACTCCTCGCTACTTCCGCCACACATGTGAAAGAAGTAATGGAAGTACTGGACAATATGAAAACACCCGCCTAAGGGAATACCGATATGTACAAAGGGGGCGCACCAGTCAAACGGTACGCCCCCTTCTTTCGCCAATACCTTCCCTGTCAACCCCGGAAATCCCCTGAAATTCAGTACAATTAATTTTAATATATCTGGAAATTCTCTATATTAGATATTAAGTATTAATTCGAAGACGCATGCCATTCTACCTTAAATATGCCTTTACCTACAAACTTCCGGATGATTCGGGTTTCTCCGCTATTGTGAATGCGGACAAATACCCTTCGTTTGTAAAACGGGACTGGCATTTTAATGACCTGAAGCAGCATTTTACCGAGGCCATGAACAACGAAACCCTCATCATCTGGGGCACCGGCATGGAAGGCGACTGGTCGGTTAAATTCGTGGAGCAGCCTTCCCCGCAGCAGGCCTTCCGTGAATTTCAGAAGATCATCCGCGTAACCACCGGCGGATTGTACCTCACCAATTATGAAGACCTTACCCTGGCGGCCCAGTTTGAGGACCGCAAGATACCCGCCATGCACCGGTCGGACCTCTTTGTGCCCATGAACAACGGCCGGTACAATCTCACCATCCGCCAGATGTTCCACCCCGGCAGCAGCTATGCCGCCCTGGCCGGGCAGATCAACTTTGAAGTAGTGGTACAGAAAGCGCCCGAGAACGGCGTGCAGAAAGTAGAATCCATCTTCTGGTGCGAACAGTAGCGAACAATGCGCTGAAGGGAGTGACACAACGGCGGCCGGGCCAGCAGCCGGATGCCGGCTAAAAAATATTCGCCTTACAACCGGGTTGACCTTTTTATATGGCGGTTCTTCGTAACTTTATCATCGTGTAGAGCTAACAGTTTGTCAATCACACCGCTGGAACGGAGCATTGCTGTATTACATCTCATCCCAAAAAACCATATCATGAAAACGCTACTGCTGGCGGCATGGATATGCAGCCCCCTGAGCGTGAGCGCACAGGCAGCAACATGGAAGGTAGACAGGGATCACTCATCCGTTAATTTTTCAGTAGAACACCTGGTGATCTCGGAAGTAGATGGCAGTTTCAGGAATTTTGATGGCACGATCATTTCCTCCAGACCGGATTTTTCAGATGCCCGTGTCAATTTTACCATAGTGGTATCCAGCATCAATACAGGCAACGATCCGAGGGACAACCACCTGCGATCGGACGATTTTTTCAATGCGGAGCAATACCCTGAAATGACCTTTAAAAGCACGGCGCTGACCAGGACCGCAGACGGCAAATACCTGATGGAAGGAGACCTGACGATCCGTGACGTAACCAAAAGCATAAAATTCAACGTTGCGTACGGCGGCACGGCAAAAGACAGCGAAGGCCGCCAACGGGCAGGCTTCAAAGCCAACACCTACCTTAACCGGTTTGACTACGGCCTGAAGTGGGACAAAATGACCGAAGCCGGCGGCATGGTAGTGGACAAAATGGTGAACATCGAGCTGAAACTGGAGTTTATCAAACAATAACCGCAACAGCATGAATACGTTGCAGGGTGTTTAATATGATCTTATCACGTAAATTGCGCAATATTTCTTACCATTTATGTCTAACATCGAAAAGCTGATTTCCATTAAAACGTTTACCAGTGAGCACCACAAAGGCCTGATCAGCCTCATTTTCGTCGGTAACTGGATCATATCAAAACACCAGCAGTTCTTTAAACAATATGACATCACGATGCAGCAGTTCAATATCCTGCGCATCCTCCGCGGTCAGCATCCGAAAGCCGCCAGTATCAACACGCTGAAGGAAAGGATGCTGGACAAGATGAGCGATGTCTCCCGCCTTGTGGAAAGACTGCGCAAGGCCGGGCTTGTAGAGCGGAAAAACAGTGAAATGGACCGCCGCGCGGTAGACGTGATGATCACCGCAAAGGGGCTGGAGTTGCTGCGTGTTATTGACGACCAGATCGGCATACTGGAAAGCACCCTGAAAGACAACCTGAACGAAAAAGAAGTTGTGCAGCTGAACCGCCTGCTGGACAAGATGCTGGATGCCTACTGACCCGGGCTTTCTTCCACATAATCGAGGTCCTTGCCAAAAGTTTCCGTCATCATGAACGCAGCCGCAAAGGCCAGGCAGATACAAAGGATACCGGTAACAAACCCGCTTTGCAGATAGCTGAGTCCGAAAGCCGTCTGCAGGCCGCCGAATACGATAGATATCAGGGGAAGCAGGCCCCGCGCAAAATTGGGGACTGTTGTAGCGGCAGTGGCCCTGAGATTGGTGCCGAACTGTTCCGCCGCTACCGTCACGAATATCGCCCAGAAACCCACGCTGAAACCTATCAGTCCGCATATCGTGTAAAACGCCGCCGCGCTAACGCCGTGCGCATTGAAGTACAGGACCACCGCGCCGCACAGCAGCGTGTAAAATATATATAACACCTTTTTCCGGCTTCGTATCAGCTGGCTGAGATACCCGCTGGCAAAATCCCCCACCGTCAGCGCCGCATAACAGATCATAATAGCTTTGCCCGGATCGATGTTTCCCTGTACGCCCATCTTTGTTGCGAACGCATTGGAAAAGGTCACCAGGATGCCTACGGCATACCAGGTAGGCAGGCCGATGAGAATGCATTTCAGATAACGGAAGAACCGCTCCCGGCTGGTAAAGAACAGGAGGTAATTTCCCCGGCTCACGTTGCGTTCTTTTATGGTATTGAACATGCCGGACTCCGCCACACTCACCCGCAGGATCAGCAAGGCCAGGCCCAGCGCGCCGCCGATATAATAACATACCCGCCAGTTGTCCCCAAAGTATTCCGACACGAAGTAGGCCGCTACGGCGCCGGAGATGCCCACACTGGCCACGATCATGGTGCCCAGGCCGCGTTTCTCCTTCGGAAGGATCTCGGATACCAGCGTAATGCCCGCGCCCAGCTCTCCTGCAAGCCCAAGCCCCGCCACAAAACGCCAGATCATATACCAGCCGATGGCATTGTCTCCGCTGATCATCCCGTTGGCAATATTGGCCACCGAGTACAGCAGAATGGAACCGAACAGCACAGACAGGCGCCCTTTTTTGTCGCCCAGCACCCCCCAGATAACACCGCCGATCAGCATACCCGTCATCTGGATATTGATGAGCCACATGCCCACGGTATCGATCTCCTGGCCGCTGAGACCAAGTGATGTCAGGCTTTTGATACGGATAATGCCGAATAGCAGCAGGTCGTAAATGTCAACGAAGTAACCCAGTGATGCTACGATCACGGCTGCGTTCAGCAGTTTGACGGGCTTTGTGGAATTCATGGGTGCCAGACAGTTTGGTTGATACGGAAAAGAGACGCCTTTCGTGCGTCTCTTCCTAAAAATATGAAAATAAATCTATGATTCTTTTTCTTCCTGTTTGACCGGTTGCTCTATCGGGTTGCCGAACTCGTCAAAATGAGAGTGAATGGTGGATTTCCCGAAGATAAATTTGGCCGCCACCGGTATAGTGGTAATCACCACGATGATAACAATGATCCACTCCAGGTGGTCTTTCAGGGTGGGGAAAGCTTTGTCCAGATAATGCCCCGCCAGCATCATGGAAAATACCCAGGAAAAGGAGCCGATGATGTTCCAGAACATGAACTTCTTCCTTTCCATGGCCACGATACCTGCTACGATCGGCGCAAAGGTACGTACCACAGGTAAAAAACGGGCAACGAAAATAGCGCCGCCGCCATATTTGTCATATACTTCCTTCGCCTGCCAGAGATGCTTTTTCTTGAAGAAGAAAGTATCCTTTCGTTTGAACAGGATAGGACCGGATTTCCGGCCGAACCAGTAGCCCACCATATTCCCGAGCACACCGGTGGTGGCGATCAGGGTCATGATGACCAGCAGGGGCATATTGAAAAAACTCTCGCCCAGCTTTTCCCCGTAAATGCCGGCAATGAAAAGTAAAGAATCTCCGGGCAGAAAAAAGCCTACGAATAACCCGGTTTCTGCAAAGATGATAGCCAGGATCAGGTAAAATCCGCCATTGTTAATAATCCACTCGGGGTTGATTAAATGCTTGAAAAACTCAATAATTTGATCCATGCTGTTGTGAAATGAAAAATTAGAACGCCTAAAAATAGGCCATTATATGTCAAGACGAAGTTAAATATTTGATAAACCCTTGCTAGGCCTTTGTTTCAGGCGGAAGGGCTTTAAAATCCACTTCCCCTTCCCATTTGCCGATCACGGCTGTAGCCAGGCAGTTGCCGATCACATTAATGGAAGTACGGGCCATGTCCATCAGCTCATCGATGCCGAGGATGAGGAACACCGGCCATACGGGTAGATGGAAAGAAGCTACGGTGCCCAGGATGATCACCAGCGTGGCTCTCGGTACGCCGGCTACGCCCTTGCTGGTCAGCATCAGGGTAAACACCATTAAAAGCTGCTCCCAGATGGAAAGCTGTATCCCGGCGGCCTGTGCCACGAAAACGGAGGCCAGCGCGAGGTAGAGTGTAGACCCGTCGAGATTGAAGCTATATCCGGTAGGCATCACAAAAGCGATCACCTTACGCGGAACGCCCATTCTTTCCATCGCTTCCATGGCTTTGGGGAGGGCGGATTCAGAACTGGTGGTAGCAAAAGCGATCGATACGGGCTCGGATATCTCCTTGATAAAACGACGGATCGGCAGGCCGATGATCAGTGCTACCGGTACGAATACCAGCAATACGAATACAAACAGGGCAACATATAAGGTGATCAATAACTGCAGCAGGTTCCCCAGTACGGAAAGGCCGCCGTGGCCAACGGTATAGGCAATGGCCGCCCCCACCCCCACCGGCGCGAAATACATGACGATATTGGTGAACTTGAACATGACCTCGGAAAGGCTCTCGCAGAAACCCAGCATAGGCCCCCTGAACTTGTCTTTCACCAGCAGCAATGCTATCCCGAAAATCACGCTGAATACCACGATGGGCAATATCTCGCCATGATAGATGGATTTGGCGATATTTTCCGGAAATATGTGCAGTATAACATCCTGCCAGCTCTGCGGTTTTGTTTCCGGCAGCTTCTCATGCAGCGCTTCCGGCGGCATGGGAATACCTTCTCCCGCTTTGCTGATATTGATGGCGGCCAGACCGATGAACAGGGCGATGGTGGTAACGATCTCGAAATATAATAACGACTTCCAGCCCATCCGGCCTACCTGCTTGATATCGGAGTGACCGGCGATACCCACTACCAGCGTGGCGAAAAGCAACGGCGCGATCACGGTTTTGATCAGTTGGAGGAAAACCTTGCTGAGTACCTGGAACTGTACGGCAATACCCGGATAGTCATGCCCCAGTTCACCGCCGATCACCATGCTTACCAGTATCCAGGTAGTAAGCGACCTTTTCTTTACCGCAAACCAGACCACCCCGGCAACCGCTATCCAGCGGGCTACCATCAGCACAGGACCGGCAATACCCACCAGGTTAAAGTGATCGAGTGTATGAAGGATAGCTACTAAAGTAAAGAGAATGAGGGCAATAAGGGCAGCCTGCTTTTTAGTCATAGCGGTGGTTTAGTTAAATGAAAGGCAGGGAACAATACCAGCCCTGGTCCTCCCTGTGTAAAAAATCGCTCAAAAATAAGGTTCTCGCTGCAAAATCCGCAGAATTCTTGATCAAAACCGGTCATAATTACGTCACTGCCCAATAGCAGCAGGCATTTAGCGCGCTCTTCACTGGTAAAATAAAACATATGCCTTTCCGATATAGATACTATATTTGACGATCTGTAAAATCTAAACAACGCTTAATATCAACCACAACCTTATCATCGTATGAGTAGACTCTTCGCAAAAAAATCTCTGTCGATATTATTAAATGAAGCATCTGATTCAGAAAAGGGATTAAAAAGGACGTTAAGCTCTCCGGCATTGGTGGCACTTGGCATTGGCGCCATCATCGGGGCCGGTCTGTTTTCACTGACGGGTATTGCCGCGGCGGAAAATGCCGGGCCGGCAGTGACCATCTCCTTTGTGCTTGCCGCTGTAGGCTGTGCCTTTGCCGGCCTGTGTTACGCGGAATTTGCCTCCATGATCCCCGTGGCCGGCAGTGCTTATACCTACTCCTACGCCACCATGGGCGAGTTCATTGCCTGGATCATCGGGTGGGACCTGGTACTGGAATACGCCCTCGGCGCCGCTACCGTTGCCGTAAGCTGGTCCCGCTACCTGATGGAGTTCCTGCAAAAATTCGACATCCATATCCCTCATCAGCTGGCGGTATCCCCCTGGGAAACCGTTACCATGAGCAATGGCACCGTGGTTGAAGGCGGCATATTCAATCTGCCCGCCGTGATCATCGTACTGCTGCTGTCATTGCTGCTGATCAAAGGCACCAGGGAATCCGCCGGGATGAACAACTTCCTGGTGATCCTGAAAGTAGCCGTAGTACTGGTTTTCATCATTCTGGGCTGGAGCCATATAGACCCTGCCAACTACGAACCTTACATTCCTGCCAACACCGGTCAATACGAGCACTTCGGTTGGACGGGCATTGCCTCGGGCGCAGCTGTTGTGTTCTTTGCCTTCATTGGGTTCGATGCGGTTTCCACTGCCGCGCAGGAAGCCAAAAACCCGCAAAAAGGCATGCCCATCGGTATCCTCGGCTCACTGGTGGTCTGCACCATATTATATGTGCTGTTCGCCCATGTGATGACGGGGCTGCTCAATTATAAACTGTTTGCCGGAGATGCCAAACCGGTAGCCACCGCATTCGCACAAACGGGATACGATTTCCTGCAAACGGGGCTGATCGTGGCCATCCTGGCGGGATATACTTCGGTAATGCTGGTGATGCTGATGGGGCAAAGCCGTGTATTCTATTCCATGAGCCGCGACGGGCTGCTACCGAAATTCTTCAGCGATGTGCATCCCAAGTTCCGCACTCCCTGGAAAACCAATATTTTCTTCATGGTATTCGTGAGCCTCTTTGCGGGCCTCGTGCCGGTAAGCGACCTCGGGCATATGGTGAGCATCGGCACCCTGTTCGCGTTCTCGCTGGTGTGCATCGGCGTGATCATCATGCGCAAGAAAATGCCGGAGATTCCCCGGGCTTTCAAAACGCCTTTTGTACCGGTAGTACCGATCCTGGGTGTTGTTGTCTGCGTGTACCTCATGTACTCCCTGCCTAATGAAAGCTGGCTGCGGCTGGCGGTATGGCTGGCGCTGGGGCTGCTGATCTACTTTACGTACAGCCGGAAGAACAGCAAGCTGAATAAAGAAAAATAATACCTGATCACATCGTATAACGGGGCTGACCAAAAAGTAATGGTCAGCCCTGATTTATGCTGGTACCTGATGGAGACCTGTTATCGTTTCAGCCATCCTCAAAGCCTTCGTTTTTCTTTTGGGTCTCCCCCTTTTGTTTACAGAATAACGCGATGATCGGCAGAATTTAATATTTTTGCACCCGAATTGACGGATACTGCTGTCCGTCGTGACAATTTGCAATTCATTATGGGACGTATATTCGAAGTAAGAAAACATACCATGTTCGCCCGCTGGGACCGCATGGCCAAACAATTCACCCGCATCGGGAAAGAAATAGCGATCGCCGTTAAACAAGGCGGCCCTGATCCCGACAATAACCCTGCCCTGCGCCGCTGCTATCAGAACGCCAAAGGAGTGAACATGCCGAAGGACCGTGTGGAGGCCGCCATCAAACGTGCCATGGGCAAGGATATAACCAATTATGAAGAAGTCGTGTACGAAGGATATGCGCCGCATGGCGTAGCCGTGATGGTAGAGACGGCAACGGACAATCCCACCCGTACCGTTGCCAATGTTCGCATGCACTTCAACAAATGCGGCGGCAGCCTCGGCAACAGCGGCTCGGTAGGCTTCATGTTCAACCGCCTCGGTGTGTTCAAGATCAAAAATGAGGGGCAGAACCTGGAGGAACTGGAACTGGAGCTGATCGATTTCGGTCTGGAAGAGATCGGGGAAGATAGTGAAGGGAATATTATCATCCGCGCCACTTTCACGGAATTCGGCAATATGGCGAAAGCGCTGGAAGACAAAGGTATCACCCCCATCAGTGCAGATCTGCAGAGAATACCCGCCACAACCGTGGAACTGGGTGAAGAGCAGGCCAAAGAAGTACTGGAGCTGATCGACAGGCTGGAGCAGGACGAAGACGTGCAGCAGGTGTTCCACAATCTGAAATAATTACCGGCAACATATAAAAAAGCGGATGGGCATCAATGTCCATCCGCTTTTTTTGCCTGTATCTGCCAGGCTTGCTTGTCCATTCAGCGGTTGACCACATTCTCCGGCCGGCCGTCCAGGAACGCTTTCAGGTTGCTGACCAGTTTATCCATCAGTCTTTTCCGGGCGTCGATGGTGGCCCAGGCAATATGCGGAGTGATCAGGCAGTGCTTTGCGGTGAGCAAGGGATTGTCCGCGTCCGGCGGTTCAACGGAAAGCACATCGAGCCCCGCACCTGCTATTACGCCGTTATTCAGCGCGGCGGCCAGGTCTGCTTCCCGGACGAGGGGGCCGCGGCTGGTATTGATAAGAAATGCGGAAGGTTTCATAGTAGCCAGCAAGGCAGTGTTGACAAATTCCCTGTTCTGTTCGTTGAGGGGGCAATGCAGGGAAACGATATCCGATTCCCGGAAACAGCTGGCCTGGTCTGTAAATCTCACACCCTCCATCCTGTCCCGCTCCGGGGTGTTTATGGCTGACGATCACCTGCATGCCAAAGGCCAGTGCGATGCGGGCGACTGCCTTCCCTATCTGCCCGAAACCGATAATGCCCAGCGTTTTGTCATTTAATTCATTCAGCGGCATTTTCCAGTAGCTGAAATCTTTGCTGGCGGCCCATTCACCGTTCCTGACGCTTTCCGCATGCAGGCCAACGCCCTGGCATAATTCCAGGATCAGTGCAAATGTGAGCTGGGCAACAGAAGCAGTGCTGTATGCGGGAACATTGGTGACTACGATACGCTGGTCAGTGGCTGTTTTGACATCCACAACATTGTAGCCGGTAGCCATTACCCCGATGTATTGCAGGGATGGGGAGCCGAGGATGGCGTCCGCATTCACGATGGCTTTGTTGGTGAGGATGATGGCGGCGTCCCTGATACGTTCCGCGACCTGTTCCGGAGGTGTCCGGTCATATATCTCCACCTGGCCAAGTGCTTTTAAAGGCTCCCAGCTGAGGTCACCGGGATTAAGGGCGAAGCCGTCAAGTACAACTATTTTCATGGGTCTGAAGATGATAAGGGATAAATTTACAGGATTCGGCCAGATATGCAATGCCTGTTCAACAGGCATGTTGTTTTATATCTGCGTTAAGGCCGTGCTTTTCCTTATCCCGCCGGCATCTCCGGAGCGGCACCCGCAAACATCATGAGCTGTCACTGCAATGCCTGTTGTCAGTACGCTGTAGCAACTCTTTGAAGGCGGCACCCGCAAACATCATGAGCGTAGCACCGTTGCCATTACGCCGTATCAGCCTTTGAGGAATGCCGCCGGAATACCCATGGAAGTCCCCTATGACATATCCACCCGTTTAAAGGTATTGTTCACCCTGTCTATGATAAAATTACCGTACACAGAACGGTAAGTCCCATAACACAATTTCCCGTTCAGCTCTATGTTATGTTCCTTGCCGAGCGGATGCATACCTTCTATCAAACGGATGAACCGCATCCGCTGTAATTGTCCGCCGCACTTGCAGCGTGTCTCGGAAATCTTTTTGTGTGAATGCACAATGTTGCTGCATCTGATACATCTTGTTTCCATAATAGGCTCTTTAACGCTATACAGAATTAATTAGACAATGGCGCGCAGTTGCACTTTTATGTTTCAAATGTCTAATGCATGCATATATCTATGGCGGGTGGCCTGAGGCCGGGCTAACGGTTTGAATATGGAAAGCTAACAGGAGAATGAAAACAGGAACCAAAGCTGAACCTGATTGAACGGATAATGGTAAACTCCGTTACGCAAATTTACATGATCTCTATCTCAAAGAAAAAAATATCTGCCATGATATTATACATCGTAATGGTAAACTGAAGAGGCCGCCTCACTGAGAACGGCCTCCATTTTCAGCCTATTTGAACCGTCTAAGCAATTTTATTCCTTGTTAATGTATCATGGATACAACTGCAAGATATACCATAACCTTTTCGGGTACAACCAGGCATGCATAATGAACAGGAAATGAACAGAACAGAAAAATGAACAAACAAGTGGTTAAAAAACAATTATTTACATTGTTAAATGAACAGACATATCTATAGCGGCAGTTGTATTGAACTGCCGCGGGCTTTCATTGCGACCTGTTAACGGGCTGTTATGACGACTTCCTCATCTTCGATAAACGGGTAAACAATTGCAACTCTTCCTCCGACAGGTTTTGAGGCACCGTAATGCGTACCCTGACGTAGAGATCCCCGGCCGCTTCCCCGCTGCCTTCCGGCGCCGGCAGGCCCTTCCCTTTGAGGCGGAACAACCGGCCGCCATCCGTTCCTGCGGGGATGCTCAGCTGCAAAGTACTGCCCGGTACCGCCACCGGGAGCTTTCCGCCAAGTACAGCGGTATAGAGATCCAGCGGCAATTCCAGGTGCACATCCTTTCCCTTCAGTTCATACCTCGGATCAGCTGCGATACCTATCTCCAGCAGCAGATCTCCGGCTTCTCCACCGTTTCTCCCGAGATATCCCTTGCCTTTGAGCCTTAACACCTGCCCCTGGTAGGTACCGGGCTTTATTTTGAGATTGAGGCGCTGACCGTTGACCTCTATCTGTTTCGTGGCGCCGGTGAATACATCTTCCAACGCCACCTGCATGCTGGCATGCAGGTCTGCCCCCTTGCGGTTGCGCGCACGCCCCTGCTGTTGTCCGCTCCTCCGGAAACCGCCGCCAAACAGATGCTCAAAGAAATCAGAGAACTGTCCTCCTTCACCGAATACATCCTCATACTGCTGCTGACCACCGCCCTGCCCACGCCAGCGGCTCCAGTCAAAATCACCTGTGTTTTGGCCGGCCTGTTCGTAATACTTCCAGTTTTCGCCAAACTCATCGTATTTCTTCCGTTTTTCTTCATCACCCAGCACTTCATAGGCTTCGTTCAGCTCCTTGAACTTTTCTTCGGCCAGCTTGTCATCCGGATTTTTATCCGGATGGTATTTTACGGCCAGCTTGCGGTATGCTTTCTTGATATCTGCGGCGCTGGCTTTCTTGTCCACGCCAAGTATCTTGTAATAATCCTTGTATTCCATATATGTCTTATGATCGCTAAAACAACACACCCCCTGTAATGCATACAGGGGGCGCTCCTTGATTAAAAATTCGCTGAGGAGGCTACTCCCTGATCATGTCTGCTACCAGCTTCACAACATCCTCCACATTAGGTTTGGAAAAATAGTCCCCGTCTGTTCCATACGCCGGCCGGTGCGCCTGTGCCGCCAGTGTACGCGGAGCTACATCCAGCCAGCGATAACCGCCCTGCACTTCCATCACCTGCTGGAACATATATGCTGTTCCGCCACCCGGTACATCTTCATCCACAAAGAGGATCCGGTTGGTCTTCTTCAGCGATTCCAGTATGGCATGATGAATATCAAAAGGCAACAGCGTCTGTACATCTATCAGTTCACAGGAAATATTCATCTGCTCGAGCGTTTCCATTGCCTCTTCAATGATCCGTAAAGTGGACCCGTAGGAAACGATGGTGATATCTGAGCCGCTGTGCAGCACTTCCGGGATGCCCAGCGGTACGGTGAAATCTTTCAGGTTCTGCGGCTGCCGCTCTTTCAGGCGGTAACCGTTAAGCGATTCAATCACGATAGCCGGTTCTTTTTGCCTGCAACAGGGTATTGTACATGCCCGCGGCCTGTACCATGTTCCGCGGCACACAAACATGCAGCCCCCGCAGGGAGTTGATGATCATGCCCATCGGTGAGCCGGAGTGCCAGATGCCTTCCAGCCGGTGACCACGGGTACGGACGATAATGGGGCAGAATTGCGTGCCTTTGGTGCGGTATTGCAGCGATGCTACATCATCGCTGAGCGGCTGCAGCCCGTAAAGCAGATAGTCCAGATACTGGATCTCGGCGATAGGCCGGAGCCCGCGCAAGGCCATACCGATCCCCCTGTCCCATGATGGTCAGCTCCCGGATACCGGTATCGGCTATACGTGTTTTTCCATGTTTCTGCTGCAAACCGGCAAACCCCTGGTTCACATCCCCTATTTTGCCTACATCTTCGCCAAATGCGAACACCAGCGGATGATCGCTGAAAAGCTGGTCGAAATACCGGTTCAATATTTCGTATCCGTTCATTACCGGCGCATCATCCGCATATATAGCGGGCACTTCCGGCACTTCGAGTGCGGAATTCGGGCCGGTGGCATGAAGGAAAGTATTGTAATTCTCTTTTTCCGCGGCCAGCTGCTGGTCGTAATAAACCTGCAAACCGTCCATCGCTTCGGAAAAGTTGCGCGGATGTTTGAACAGAATGCCTGCGGCGGCCTTCAGTATATCCCGGCGCTGCGGCTCGCGGTTGGCGGCCAGTTCGCGCATTTGCTGCGCTACATATTCCGTGTCTCCCCGCCCTTCGTCTAAAATGGACTGGCAAACAGCCGTGAATGCCTGCACCTGCTCCCGGATGGGCGCAATATATTTATCCCAGGCCTTTTTGCGACTTTCCTGTGCGATCACTTTGGCTTCCACTTCAATGGCCCGGAGCTCCGACTCTTCGGCCAGCGCGTTTTCCAGCAGCCACTGGCGCATTTTTACATTGCAGTCGAATTCCTTTTCCCAGGCCAGGCGCTCCTTGCTTTTATACCGTTCATGCGAACCGGAGGTGGAGTGGCCCTGGGGCTGCGTGATCTCCTCCACATGAAAAAGTACCGGTACATGGTTTTCCCTTGCCTTGCGGATACCTTCTTCGAAAGTCTCGCACAGCCCGGCGTAATCCCATCCCTTTACATTATATATCTCTATGCCGTTGGAATGCCCGTTTTTTCTGAACCCTTCCAGCGCTTCGCTGATAGAGCCTTTTGTGGTTTGATATTTCCGGGGAACAGAGATCCCGTACCCATCATCCCAGACAAATATGGCCAATGGCACCTGCAGAACGCCGGCGGCATTGACGGTTTCCCAGAAATGCCCTTCGCTCGTAGAGGCATCACCGATAGTAGCGAAACACACCTCGTTGCCGTGGTTGGAAAGATGGCTGTACTGCTCAAGCTCCGGCAGTTCCCGGAAAAGCTTTGACGCATAGGCCAGTCCCAGCGCCCGGGGCATCTGTGCCGCGGTGGGCGCCATGTCCGCCGCCGTATTCTTCATACCGGCGATATTCAGCCAGTTACCCTCCATATCCACATTGGGCGTGGCAAAATGCGCATTCATCTGCCGCCCGGCGGAAAACGGATCGTTCGTAATATCCGGATCAGCGTATAACTGAGAAAAAAACTGCTCCACAGTAGCAATGCCGCTGGCGAAAGCAAAGGTCTGGTCCCGGTAATATCCCGAACGGAAGTCACCCGGTTTGAAATACTTGGCCATCGCGATCTGCGCCACTTCCTTTCCATCACCAAAAATGCCAAACTTTGCCTTGCCGGTCAATACTTCCCGGCGACCCAGCAAGCTTACTTCCCTGCTGATACAGGCTTGCCTGAAATCACTTAAAACTTCCTTCCGGAACTCTTCAAATGATAACTGGCTCTGCATATTCATAGCTAATTCGTTGTTTTCGATCATGCTGTACCTGGTTAAAGCACAAATGTAGGGGAAAATGATGAATGGGTAAATCCCAATACCGTTTCCGGAAATAAATTAAGTTTTTAAGAATTTTTTAATATCTTAATACCTCCGGCTCGGATTTTGGCCGTAAATTTGTTTGTAAACTGGCAGGAAGCCGATATGATTAAGATTGCCATTAATAAGACCGCGAAATGATCATTTTAATCATCGAAAGCTCCACCTGACCCGTAAAAATTAAATTTGAACAGTTGACCATACTGTTTTAACCAAATCGTTTTAAAACCAAATTATACAAAGATGAAAAAGTTTATCTTATCCCTATTTGCAAGTTTGCTGATAACCACTGCCGTTTGGGCACAGGCCCAGGGTTCAGGTTCAACCAATGCCGTTGATCTGAAAGTGAAGTTCAAACAAGAAACCGTTGATTTTGGCACCACCAAATTCAACAAACCTGTTACGGTAACATTTGAGTTCACCAACATATCCAAGGCGCCCGTACTGATCGAATCGGCGAAAGCCAGCTGCGGCTGTACTGTGCCCAATTGGACAGTAGAGCCGGTATTGCCGGGCAAATCGGGCAAGATCACCGCCACTTATAGCGCGAATGCGGTGGGCAAACCGACCAAAACGGTATATCTCAAATTGAAAGGAGTAGACCAGGAAAAAGAATTGATCCTCACCGGTACGGTAGAGAACTAATTATAAAAGCTTAAAAAAAGCCTCCTGATCAGCGGTCAGGAGGCTTTTTTTGTTGTAATGCACTCACTTGCCTTACCTTTGCTTCGCAAAAATCAACTAACCAAATGCCCAACATCAGTCAACGCGGACAGGTTATGCCGCCCTCTCCCATCCGGAAGCTGGTACCCTATGCGGAAGCCGCAAAAAAGAAAGGAGTAAAAGTCTACCATCTCAATATCGGCCAGCCGGATATTGAAACGCCCAGGCCTGTACTGGACGCGGTAAGGCAATCCGAATTCACCATACTGGAATACAGCCACAGCGCCGGTAATGAAAGCTACCGCCGCAAGCTGACCGGTTACTACAAAAAATTCGATATCACGGTAGACCACACGGAGATCATTGTTACCACCGGCGGTTCCGAAGCCATCCTGTTTGGCCTTATGGCCTGCCTGGACCCGGGCGACGAGGTGATCATCCCGGAACCTTTCTATGCCAATTACAACGGCTTTGCCGTGGAAGCCGGCGTAAAAGTAGTGCCGGTGACCGCCACCATCGATAACGGTTTTGCACTGCCGCCGATCGGGGATTTTGAAAAGCTCATCACCCCCCGCACCAGGGCCATCCTGATCTGCAATCCCAATAACCCTACCGGCTACCTGTACAGTCCAGCCGAAATGGAAATACTGAAAGATATCTGCCTCAAACATAACCTCTTTCTCTTTTCAGATGAAGCTTACCGGGAATTCTGCTACGATGGCCAGAATATTTCCGCGCTGAACCTGAGCGGAATGGAAAACCATGTGGTGATATTCGATACTATCTCCAAGCGGTACAGCGCCTGTGGCGGCCGTATCGGCGCTATTGTGACCCATAACCGCGCCATACTGGATTCCGTCATGAAGTTCGCCCAGGCGCGCCTCAGCCCGCCCAGCTTTGCACAGATCGCTGCTGAAGCGGCGGTAGATCTTCCGGATGATTATTTCGACGGGATCAAGGCTGAATACCAGAGCCGCCGCGACCTGCTGGTAGATCTGCTGAACAAGATCCCGGGCGTGTACTGCCCCAATCCGGGCGGCGCATTCTACGCCATTGCGCGTTTGCCTATCGATGATGCCGACAGGTTCTGCCAATGGTTGCTGGAATCCTTTGTTTATGAGCAGCAGACCGTTATGCTGTCTCCCGCTACCGGCTTTTATGCCACTCCCGGGCTTGGACTGCAGGAAGTACGGCTGGCCTATGTGCTGAACAGGGAAAGCATTGCCAGCGCCATGGAGGTACTGGCAAAAGCGCTGGAGGTGTACCCCGGCAAACAATAGCGGCTCCACGTTTTTTCTGCGGCTGATCCGGCGCAATGCGGCCATGAAGTGCTATGGCGATGACCGCTGGCGAGAGCGCTTTTATTCATCTGAATGCAATACATTTTATGAGCGCTCCTGCTGATACGGCAGGGAACCGTGGAAAACGCCTCCGTATACGTCTTATGACGCGAGTTCGCTGATACAGCCGGTTAAAAATATCTGTTCATCTAAAAGTAACACCCGGAGAACAATAAAGAAGGGCGTGATAACGCTTATAACACGACAATGTTTTTTCTGCAGCATTGTATTTTTCGCGGAATATTAATACTGTAGCGGGTTTACCCTAAGAGATGCCCACACTGGCGGCCATACTGATGCAGAATTGCTATAGTTGTTGAAATTCGTACCTGGCAGAAAACAGCAGATCCCGATGCTCTTTTTGTTAAAATCAGGCAGTGAATAGCAGAAAACGGGAAAGGTTGTTATATCAATTCAGCAAAAAACCGACAAATTCATGTTAAAAAAACATTACCCTTTAAAAACATGACAAAAATCATATTTCAAAAAAGATCGGCCGTAAGCCTTGTCAATACCCGATATTTGCATTAAAATAAATTCTATATGAGTTATTTTAACCGTAAACCGCATTTTTTAATGAAATAGAGTTTTGAAATTTAAATTTATTCCCTACTTTTACTGTGTAATTGATACGCAAAGGAACTGAAAAGAATAAATAGTAAAAATTACAATACATGTTGAACAAAATTCTAAACCTGCTTAGCAAAAATTTAACTTGTATAATTTTGACAAATGGGAAAATGGCGCGACCTTTGCATTATAAACATCAGATAAAAAGACGGCGACAAACTAAAACGTTTTAGCTAAATAACATATTTTTGTATCAGTTTTTCATAACGTGGAATTTATAAAGGCAAACGGCTCTGTTCACAGAGCCGTATTTTTTTTTCCTGATCTCCCAACTTCTTCCCCACTCCAACCGATTGCAGGTTGATCGCCTGCATATTACGGGAAAATTTCCCGAAGATGCCGGCAGTTGACAATCCATTTTTTTCCTAATATTGCTTTGTAATGAAAAGACAAGGGTGGGGTATTGTGTTTGCAATACCTTAACGCTAGTTTTCATAACGTGGAATTTTAAAATGCAAACGGTCCCGATTCCTCGGGACCGTTCCTTATTTATAAGAAGATCAGAGAACAGGATCAGGCGGTTGCTGCCTTCTCTTTCACTTTTTTCATGTCTGCCTTTATCATTGTAAAGAAATCATCGAATAGATAGCGGGAATCGTGGGGGCCGGGTGTTGATTCCGGATGGTATTGTACGGAGAACGCCGGCTTACCTTTAATACGGATGCCTTCCACCGAATTGTCATTCAGATTGATATGCGTTACCTCCACGTTCTGCGATGCCGCCACCGCTTTTGCATCAATGGCGAAACCGTGATTCTGGGTAGTTACCTCACATTTGCCGGTCAGCAGATTTTTCACGGGATGATTCAACCCGCGGTGCCCGTGGTGCATTTTATAAGTGGGAATACCGTTGGCCATGGCCAGCAGCTGATGCCCGAGACAGATGCCGAATAAAGGCCGCTCCGCATCCAGTACTTTTTTAATGGTATCTACCGCATAGGCCAGCGGCGCCGGGTCACCGGGACCGTTGGAAATGAAATAAGCATGCGGCTGAAAGGTTTCGCACTCCTCAAAGGAAGTAGCTGTCGGGTGTACTTTCAGGTACGCTCCTTTCTCAGAGAGGCATTTCAGCATATTGCGCTTTACGCCATTGTCCAGCACCGCTATCCTGATATCGGCATTGGGATCACCCACGAAATAGGGTTCCTTTGTAGACACTTCCGCACAAAGCGCAAGCCCTTCCATAGACGGCACTTTGTTCAGCCTGGCTTTCAGTTCAGCCTCATCCAGTATCTCGGAAGAAATAATACAATTCATAGCTCCTTTGCTGCGGATGTGCGATACCAGCGCACGGGTATCCACCTCGTGGATAGCCACCAGGTTATTCCCGGCTAAAAACTGCTCCAGGGATTCATCCGCCATTTTGCGGGAATAATTGTATGCGATGTTTTTACAGATCAGTCCGCTGATCTTCACATCACTACTTTCCACATCCTCTTTTTTTGTTCCGTAGTTACCCACGTAACAATTGTTCATGATCAGCACCTGGCCTTTATAGGAAGGATCCGTAAAAACTTCCTGGTAGCCGGTCATACCCGTATTGAAACAAAGCTCACCGGCTGCGGTGCCTATTTTCCCGAACGCTTTACCATGAAAAACGGTGCCATCTTCTAACAACAGTATGGCTGGCTGTGTGGATCTGGTGGTTTGCGGCATTTCTTCTTACCCTTTCTTTTTTTATGTTCCCGGAGAAACGGTTAAAACTGTGCAAAGTTAGGGCATGAAGATGAATTTTGAGCAGAAAATTATGATCAATTCAAACGGGCGGACTGCATGACCTTCCCGGCCACCTCCCTCCCGTTCCGGTCCTGCCCCCGATGGGTCACCAGTACCTGTACTCTTGTTCCGCCCTTTACTACCACCAGGCTGTTGAACTCCATTTCCACGGTTTGCTGATAGACATAAGTGCCGTGCTGCCAGATGGCGCGCTGGCCGGAGACATCCAACAGTTGTTCTTTCATCGTGAAACGGGAGGTATTGGGGAGATTGCTCAGCATTTCCGCCAGTTCACCGGCAGCAGACGCCAGCTCGATGTCGGGATCAGAAAGATGAACGGCTTCCTGCATCTGGATGACCAGGCCATCCGCCCTTGAGCCTCCTTTGAACGTCTTGATCCGCATGCCCGGCGTTTCCCGGGCATTGACCGGGGAAAGCGAGAAGGGGGTCTGCAGTCTGATCACATTCCCCCGGAAGGTCCGCCAGTTGGAGGCTTCCAGCAATGCCGGCGAAACGGCGGGCTCCCGCAGCATTTTGACGAGCGCGGGGCCATAATAAGCACCCAATGCACTGAACGTCAGCAACACCACCAGGCCCGTGATCAATGCAGCTGTCTTCCGCATATCAAAAGCCCTGCGGTACTGCTTCTTCATAATGGCTTGGTATTCAGCGGCGGAGATACCCTCCGCTTTCCGGAAGGCGTCAAAATCCTCACGGGGATGCCGTGCTTTCCAGTCGGCATACGAAACCGGCAGTTTTTTCCCGCAATGGTCGCAAAAAGTAATGTATTCAGATTTTAATGAGCTGTAAGCTGCGCAATGGCCGCATTTGAGGTAATACATAGGATACAGGCTTGGTGACTATATCGCTAAATTATAATTTTATTTTATATATTCTTCAACTTGACCGAATTAATTATCCGTTCGGCGACTTTTTCCGCCACGGCATCCTTCGCAGCATATATTACCACCACCTGCACAAGATGCTGCTCTTTCAGAATATAAATGCTTCTGAAAAAACAACGCTGGAAAAGCCGTACCCTGTATTTCCCTGACTGGCGAATCGCCTTTTGCCCTGATATTTCTACATCCACCTCCTCATAATCAAAATCGCTTATCCCCGGTTTATTCCGGGCAGCGTTGATCCCACCGTCAGCGCCCCCTTGCAGGGATACCTGGACTTCCGGCCGGTACTCAAGTTCACTGGCGAGAACTTGTATTGGCATGGATGAATCTGATTGGCAAGATTCCGCCCATGCCAGAAATTGTGCCGCTTCCGGCGGGAAAGGCAACGTGAAGGATTTCAATTCAATGGGGATCAGGAATTCCGCGATGCCCCGGGGTGTGCTGAAAGGCTTCCATTCCCGGGTCATCCATTCCTCCGGAACTTTCCCGCCAAACATCTTTACACTTCTTTCTACCAGCAGACCTGCAATGGACGATACCAATATAGCGGCTACCCCGATCACCACTTTCCGGCGATCCCAGTAAAACCGCTTCTTTTTCACCGACTTTCCCCCGGCCGCTTCATTTGCAGTGACACCCACTGCTTCGCAATAGGATGCAAAATCTCCGGCGGGATTCCGCAGTTTCCAGTCGGAATAGTTATTGGCCATTTTCTTTGAACAGGATGCGCAAAAGGTGACGTATTCGGACTTCAGGGCGTTGGCATGGCCGCAGTGGTTACATTTCAGGGAGTACATGTTCCGGGTTTACAGGGATAAAAAAAGGGATAGCGCTTGGCACGCCATCCCTCAAATATAATCAGTTTTGGAAAACTATTCAGCAGCAGGAACTTCTCCGGCAGCGGGTGCCTCGGGAGCTGCAGCTTCAGTTTTTTCTTCTGCTTTCTTCTTGCCACCACCTGCACGGCGTGTTTTCTTAGCCGGTGCTTTCTCTTCGGTAGCGGATTTACCGTAGATCTCGTTGAAATCCACCAGTTCGATCAGGGCTACTTCAGCATTGTCACCAACACGTTTGCCCAGTTTGATGATACGGGTGTAACCACCGGGACGGCTGGCGATCTTTTCAGAGATCACGCCGAACAATTCCTTGATGGCCTCTTTATCCTGCAGGTAGCTGAATACGATACGACGGTTGTGGGTATCGTCAGTTTTAGCGCGGGTCAACAGCGGTTCGATGTAAACGCGCAGTGCTTTTGCTTTTGCGAGGGTGGTTTGAATACGTTTGTGGCTGATCAGTTCAATCGCGAGATTGCTCATCAGGCTTTTACGGTGAGCGGAAGTACGGCTCAGCCTGTTTAATTTTACTCCGTGACGCATGACTATGTTTGTTTGTGTTCCCTTGCACCGTGTCAGGAATTACAAGGTACTTGTTATAAAATACAAATCACGGGAGCATGCCGCCGCCGTGATTTGAGTTATACTGTTACTATTCTTCGTCCAGTTTCAGTTTGGACAGGTCCATACCGAAGTGCAGACCTCTTTCGCCGAGCACCTGTTCGATCTCGCTGAGTGACTTCTGGCCGAAGTTCCTGAATTTCATCAGTTCCTCCTGTTCATACTGTACCAGTTCGCTCAGGGAGTTGATCTTGGCGGCTTTCAGACAGTTGAATGCGCGTACGCTCAGGTCCAGATCTTCCAGCGGGGTTTTCAGGATCTTGCGCAGCTGCAGGGTCTGTTCGTCCACTACATCTTCTTTCTCGGTGTCTTTGGTATCGAAGCTGATATTTTCATCGGTGATGATCATCAGGTGCTGGATCAGGATACGGGATGCCTGTTTCACGGCTTCTTCCGGATGGATGGTACCATCGGTGATCACTTCCATGATCAGTTTCTCGTAATCCGTTTTCTGTTCAACACGGGTATTTTCGATGCTATACTTTACGTTCTTGATGGGTGTAAATACAGAGTCGATGGCGATGTAACCAAAGATCGCATCCTTGGGCCTGTTCTCTTCAGCCGGAACATAACCGCGGCCTTTGCCGATGGTCAGTTCGATATCCAGCTTTGCAGAGGGGTCAAGGGTGCAGATCAGCAGTTCAGGGTTCATGATCTGGAAAGAGTTGGTCGCTTTCTCGATCATGTCCGCACGAAACTCTGTTTTACCTTTGATAGAGATCTGGATCTTTTCGCTGCCTACTTCCTGCTCAACGATCTTCTTGAAACGTACTTGTTTCAGGTTGAGGATGATCTCGGTAACGTCTTCCGTAATCCCTTTCAATGTAGCAAACTCGTGATCGGCGCCTTCAATCTTTATTCCCACAATGGCATAGCCCTCCAGAGAAGACAACAGTACACGGCGGAGCGCGTTACCAATTGTCACACCGTAACCTGGTTCTAATGGACGGAATTCGAATTGAGCTTCAAAGTCTGTTGACTTCTGCAAAACGATCTTGTCAGGCTTTTGGAAATTAAGAATTGCCATTGATATGCTTGATTTATGAGTTTTAACTAATGTTTAGTTATATGGTTATAGCCACCGGCTGGTGGCTATAATGTATTACTTGGAGTACAATTCTACGATCAGCTGTTCCTTGATGTTCTCCGGAACGCTTTCCCTTTCGGGATATGCAATGAACACGCCTTTCATATCTTTCTCATTCCAGTCCAGCCAGCTGAACTTCGGATTCTTTCCGCGGATGTTGCTGGTCAGGGAAGTATTACCGGCAGTCTTGTCTTTCAGGCCGATAACATCACCCGGTTGCAACTGGTAAGAGGGGATGTTCACTACCACACCGTTCACGGTCACATGTTTATGTGCCACCAGCTGACGGGCAGCGGGGCGGGACGGAGCGATACCCATGCGGAACACGGTATTGTCCAGACGGGCTTCGAGCAGTTTGATCAGTACCTCACCGGTAACGCCTTTTCTGCGGTTCGCTTCATCGAACAGGTTGCGGAATTGTTTTTCCAGCAGACCGTAAGTGTATTTCGCCTTTTGCTTTTCTCTCAGCTGCAGCGCATACTCACCCAGTTGTTTACGCTTGCGCTGTGCGCCATGCTGACCGGGAGGGTTGCTGTTCTTGCCTAAATACTTTCCGTTGCCTAAAATCGGCTCTCCAAAGATTCTGGAGATCTTGGTCTTTGGACCTGTGTACCTTGCCATGTTATCTGGTTCAGATTTTTAAGTTCCGGTGTACGCTCATTTAAAAATCTTAAAATTCGATCGTACACCCACTCGTGAATAATAAATATATCAAAATATACATTACAAATACGAATTATCCCATACAAATGTTTAATTGTAAGGACAATTCGTACGATAAATGCGTTGACTATACCCTTCTTTTCTTGGGAGGACGGCAACCGTTGTGGGGCAGCGGCGTCACATCTTTGATCAGGGTTACCTCGATGCCGGAGTTAGAGATGGCGCGGATAGCGCTCTCACGGCCGGCGCCGGGACCTTTTACAAATACGTCTGCTCTTTTCAGACCAGCGTCAAAAGCAGTTTTGGCAGCATCGGAAGCGGCCAGCTGAGCTGCATAAGGCGTGTTCTTCTTGGAACCCTTGAAGCCCATTTTACCGGCGGAAGACCAGGAAATAACCTGTCCCTGTTTGTTCGTAATGCTGATAATGATGTTGTTGAAACTGGCGGAGATGTGTACATCCCCGTAGTTATCTACCTTTACTACCCTCTTTTTAGCGGCAGCTTTTGTATTAGTTGCTTTTGCCATAATTCGTTATAATTCCAACTATGAAATTCCAAATCCCTGTTGATATAAAAACCCTTTATGCTGCCTGTTCCCGGATCTGGATGAAGGGATACCTGCAAAGGGAATTTACTATTTCTTCGGCGCCTTCTTCTTGCCGGCAACCGTTTTACGCTTACCTTTCCTGGTACGGCTGTTGGTACGGGTACGCTGACCTCTAACCGGCAGACCTTTCCTGTGGCGAAGACCACGGTAGCAGGCGATATCCAGCAAACGCTTGATGTTCATCTGAACCTCGGAACGCAGCTGACCTTCTACTTTGAATTCGCTGTTGATGATATTCCGGATGGCGGCCTGTTCGTCGTCGTTCCAGTCTTTCACTTTTTTATTAAGATCTATGCCTGCTTTCTCCAGGATATACTGTGAGGTAGAGTGACCAATACCGAAGATATAAGTCAGACCAATTTCACCTCTTTTGTTTTTAGGAAGATCAATACCGGCTATACGTGCCATATCAATTGTTTAATTTATAATTCTTAAATGTGTAAAATGCAGATTAACCCTGGCGTTGCTTGAAACGGGGATTCTTTTTGTTGATCACCAGCAGTTTACCTTTGCGGCGAACAATTTTGCAGTCTGCACTTCTTTTCTTGATGGAAGCTCTTACTTTCATGAGTCAAATGTTATAAATCTGTCAGCGTTTTTGGCTTATTTGTACCTGAAAATTATACGACCCCTGCTCAAATCATAAGGGCTCATCTCAACCCCCACCTTGTCACCGGGCAGAATGCGGATATAGTGCATTCTCATTTTCCCAGAAATGGTCGCCAGAATCTCGTGACCGTTTTCCAGCTTTACCCGGAACATCGCATTTGATAAGGCTTCTAGAATAATACCATCCTGTTTAATGAGTGCCTGTTTCGCCATAAAAATTTTTAGGAATGCAAAGATACCACAAAAGTTTATTAAACTGAAAAAATTACGTCAAATTATCTTTGAAAAAGCACAATGATGTGGATAACTTTCGAAAATCACCAAGCGGCCTTTCGAAAGCGCCTCATTATCAAAACTTTACAAAGTGAATTATTTTGAAATTCCGATACAGGGAAATTCTCCGGGTAACTCAGTTTTTTCAAGTAGAATGCAAAGATAGGCATTTTACCCCGGAAATCCGCGCCCTTTACAAAGCTGCTGTCAGGTTCGGGTTCTCCCGTTCTGCCGCTTCGATAGGCTCAAAGGTGGACAATATATCCGGCTTCCCTTTCGCTACCGCCACATTATGCTCGAAATGCACGGACACCTTGCGGTCCCTCGTCACTACGGTCCAGTTATCCTCCAGGTACTCCACTTCCCGGGTACCGAGGTTCACCATCGGCTCTATGGCTATCACCAGCCCTTCTTTCAATACCGCCCCGCTGCCGCGGCGCCCGTAGTTAGGGACCTGGGGGTCCTCATGCAGGTTACGGCCCAGGCCATGCCCTACCAGCTCCCGTACAACACCATATCCCCTTTCTTTTTCCACATACTCCTGTATGGCATAGGCGATGTCTCCGATCCTGTTGCCCACCACGGCCTTTTCCACACCTTTAAGCAGGGCGGTCTTCGTAGCGGCAATCAGTTTCTGCACATGCGCCGGCACCTCCCCTACTGCAAATGTATATGCGCTGTCACCATGAAAGCCGTTGCTATACACCCCCACATCAACAGAAACAAGATCTCCTTCCTTGATGATATATTGGTCAGGAATACCATGTACGATGGCTTCATTTACGGAAATGCAGCATGTGGCGGGAAAGCCCTTGTAATTTTTGAAGGAGGGCACCGCTCCGTGATCACGAATGAAGGTTTCGGCTATGGCATCCACCTGCAGGGTACTCATGCCCGGTTTCAGCTGCCGGGCCACTTCCGCCAGTGTGGCACTGACCAGTTGAGCGCTCTGGCGGATCAGCTCTATTTCCTCTTTTGTTTTATAATGGATCATAACCTGCGAAATTAATAAATCCGGATGACTCTACTGCCATTTAAGGCAACAGCCATCAGGAGGCTGTCCCGATGGCTGTTGCAATGAATTTATTGAATGTTGTTCTACTAAGCGTTTGCGGGGGTGGTCCTGCCTTTGATACGGCCGGAGCTCATGAGGCCATCGTAATGGCGCATCAGCAACTGGCTTTCTATCTGTTGCAGGGTATCCAGGATCACACCTACCATGATAAGCAGTGAAGTACCGCCGAAGAAGGTGGCAAAAGCACTGTTGATACCTGCTGCGGCAGCGATACCGGGAAGGATGCCGACCAGGGCGAGGAACATCGCGCCGGGAAGGGTGATACGGTCCATTACGGCGCCGATATAATCAGCGGTAGCCTTTCCGGGTTTTACACCGGGGATAAAGCCGTTATTCCGTTTCATCTCGTCCGCCATCTGCGTAGGATTGAAGATCAATGCGGTATAGAAGAACGTGAACACGACTACCAGCACCGCGTAGATCACATTATAATACGGGTTGGTATGGTCGCTGAATATGCGGATGAACCCGGAGGCCCCTTCGCTTTGTGTGGCGAATCCGATAGCCGTTGCCGGAATGAACATGATGGCCTGGGCGAAGATGATAGGCATTACACCGGCTGCATTCACCTTGAGGGGAATGAACTGGCGCACACCGCCATATTGCTTGTTGCCGACGATGCGTTTGGCGTAGTTCACCGGTATCTTGCGGGTACCCTGTACCAGCAGGATAAGGCCGATGGTGATCAGGATAAAGAATGCGATCTCTATCAGGAAGAGGAGCAATCCGCCGCCGGCACCTGTTGTTTTGAGCGAAAGCTCCTGCAGCAGGGATTCGGGAAGACGGGCGAGGATCCCCATCATGATGATGATGGAAGTACCGTTGCCTATACCTTTGTCTGTGATCTTTTCACCGAGCCACATCACGAACAAAGTACCTGCGGTGAGCACTACGGTGGTGGAGAGCCAGAACATGAAATTACCATATTCAGGGATCAATGCACCGCCTGACTGCCCTCTGAGATAGGCCACATAGGCGCTCGCCTGGAAGGCGGTAACCACAACTGTGAGCAGACGGGTGTACTGGTTGATCTTTTTGCGGCCGCTATCACCTTCCTTTTGTAATTTCTGGAAATAGGGAACTGCGATCGTCAGCAGCTGAATGGCGATGGACGCCGAGATATAGGGCATGATACCCAGGGCGAAAATGGATGCGCGGGAGAACGAACCACCGGCAAACATATTAAACAGGCCAAGGATACCTTGCTGGGAAGTCTCGGAGAAATTAGCCAGGGCATTGGGATCGAGACCGGGAAGGGTGATATAGGAACCGACGCGGTACACCAGTACCAGCAGCAACGTGGTGATAATGCGTTTACGCAGGTCCTCGATGCTCCAGATGTTCTTTATGGTTTCGATAAATTTCTTCACAGGAAGACAAGAGTTTAATAGAGCGTGTAAAATCCGAAAAGACGCACTACTCCGTAGGCGCCTTTTCTATCGTAATTTCTTAAACCAGTTCTACTGATCCACCAGCTGCTTCGATAGCCTGCTTTGCCTTTTCACTGATCGCGTTTACCTTGAGCGCTACTTTGCTTTTCAGTTCACCATGACCCAGTACTTTCACCTTGGCAGTTTTGCTGATCAGGCCGTTCATGTAGAGGTTCTCCAGGGAGAACTCCTGCAGCCCGTATTTTTCTATGATCTGATCCAGCTGACCAACGTTGAATACTTTATATTCAGTACGGTCGATCGGAATGAACCCGCGTTTGGGCAGACGGCGCTGAATTGGCATCTGACCGCCTTCATGACCTCTTTTGCTGGAATAGCCGGTATTGGACTGAGCACCTTTGTTACCTTTCGTAGCGGTACCACCTTTACCGGATGCTTCACCGCGGCCAAGACGTTTTTCTTTATGTACGGCGCCTTTTGCGGGCCTTAAATTCTGTAAGTTCATAGCTTTGAATTGTTTTACTTACGCGGAAATCAACCGCTCGCTTTACAATGATAATTCAAAAATGTAAGATGCCAAATGTAAAAATAATATTTCTACATTATGCATTTACTTCTTCCACTTTTACCAGGTGGTTCACGGCGCGCACCATACCCAGTACCTGGGGGGTCGCTTCTACTTCTACGGAAGCATTCATCTTCTTCAGACCAAGGGCCTTCAGCGTCAGTTTCTGCTTTTCCGGACGATCGATACCGCTTTTTACCTGAGTGACTTTAATCTTTGCCATTTTGCTTTATATATTTCCAATTAGGAATACCGTGCCCCGGCGCGAAGCACCGGAACGGGGATTTGGAACCAGGTGCTTAACCGTTGAATACTTTCTTCATAGACACGCTGCGTGTCCTTGCGATCTGGATCGGCTCGCGCAACATGCCCAAAGCTTTGAATGTAGCTTTAACCACGTTGTGCGGGTTAGCGGAACCCAGGGATTTTGCCAGCACGTCGGTGATACCGGCGCTTTCCAGCACTGCGCGCATGGAACCACCAGCGATCACACCGGTACCATGAGCAGCCGGTTTGATCAGCACCTTGGCTGCACCTTCCTTGGCCAGCTGGTCGTGAGGAATAGTACCTTGATGAACAGGAACCTTGATCAGGTTCTTCTTGGCATCATCGATACCTTTGGTAATGGCTTCCTGCACTTCCTTGGCTTTACCCAGGCCGTGACCAACGACGCCGTTTTCATTACCTACCACAACCAGAGCGGAGAAACTGAAGGTACGTCCGCCTTTGGTAGTTTTGGTAACCCTGTTGATCGTTACAACCTTTTCTTTCAGTTCCAGATCACCAGCTTTTACTTTATTGAATGAATTCTTTGCCATTTTTATTTAATAAGAATTACGATATCAGATTGTTTATATGCCCAATCCCCCGGGATCAGAATTGCAGTCCGCCTTCGCGTGCGCCATCGGCAGCTGCTTTTACGCGGCCGTGGTACAGGTAACCACTTCTGTCGAATACGCAGGTAGTGATGCCCAGCGCGGCGGCCTTCACAGCCAGCGCTGCACCTACGAGCTTTGATTTCTCGCTCTTGGTACCTTGCTGCGCTGCAATATCCTTCTGACGGGAAGAAGCGGAGGCCAGGGTGGTGCCATTGGTATCGTCAATCAGTTGCACATAGATGTCACCATTGCTGCGATATACGGCCAGCCTTGGTTTTTGTGCAGTTCCGCTGATCTTTTTACGGATACGGAAGCGGATATTCTGTCTTCTGTCTGTTCTTGTACTCATTACTAAGTGTATTTAAGGTCCCGATGCTGCCGGGACTATATTCAGGATAAAGACCCTGTGTTATTTACTAATCCGGTTTCAGTTCAGCCCGGGCCATCAGGCGGCCCGGAATAACCTGTTATTATTTACCGGCAGATTTACCTGCTTTCTTGCGTACCACTTCATCGCTGTAGCGAACACCTTTACCTTTGTACGGCTCCGGTTTGCGCAGGCTGCGGATCTTGGCGGCTACCTGGCCGAGCAGCTGGTTGTCGATACCTTCCAGCATGATCTTCGGATTCTGGCCTTTTTCAGTAACCGTGGCTACTTTCAGCTCTTTGGGCACTTCGAAGATGATGTTGTGCGAATATCCCAAAGATAAGTCCAGCAACTGCCCCTGGTTCGCAGCCTTGTAACCTACACCTACGAGCTCAAGCTGTTTTTTGAACCCCTCGGTCACACCGGTCACCATATTTGCTATCAATGCGCGGTACAGACCGTGCATGGCGCGATGGCGGATCTGGTCGGTAGGGCGGCTGACAATCAGTTCACCATCCTTTGTTTCCACTTTGATATCGCGGTCGATCATCTGTTTCAGTTCACCCTTGGGGCCCTTTACCGTGATCTCGTTAGCCGGGGATACGCTGATGGTAACACCGCTGGCCAATTTAATAGGAGCTCTTCCTATACGTGACATAATCAGTCAGTTTAATTGTTGTGATTCCGGTACTCCGTGTTCAGCGCCGTATAGAACGCTTAATTGTCAGATATACCATAATCCCGCCTTTATGCAAGGCGGGATAAAAATTTATTAATAAACGAAGCAAACTACTTCGCCACCTACATTCTGCACTTTAGCTTCCTTATCGGTCATTACACCTTTGGAAGTGGAGATGATAGCGATGCCCAAACCGTTCTTCACGCGGGGGAATCCGTCAGGCCTTGAATACTGGCGCAGACCGGGACGGCTGATGCGCTGCAGGTCCTGGATGGCCGGTACCTTTGTTTGCGGATCGTATTTCAACGCTATCTTGATGAGGCCCTGTTTCTTGTCCTCTTCGAATTTGTACTTCAGGATATAACCTTTGTCGTACAAGATCTCGGTAATGCGTTTCTTCAGTTTTGAAGCGGGGATTTCCACGATCCTGTGATTTGCCATCTGGGCGTTACGGATGCGTGTTAAAAAATCTGCTATTGGATCAGTAACCATTGTTTAAAAAAATTTGCTAAATGAGTACAATGCGATATCCAATCGATATAGAAAGGAATCAATTAAATGTCTGCCTGCCGGACCTGTTCTTACCAGCTGGCTTTTCTTACACCAGGGATCTTGCCTGCCAGTGCCATGTCGCGGAACATGTTACGGCACATGCCGAACTGACGGATATATCCTTTAGGACGACCGGACAGTTGACATCTGTTATGCAGGCGAACGGGAGAAGCGTTCTTGGGCAGTTTGTCCAGTTCAGCATAGTTGCCTTCTGCTTTCAGCGCAGCGCGCTTTTCAGCAAATTTGGCTACCATGGCTTCTCTCTTTCTTTGTCTGGCTTTTACGGATTCTTTTGCCATAATTGATGATAGATATTAATATTAGTTTTCTTTTCTGATATTCTTGAAAGGCATGCCCATTTCCTTCAGCAACTCATAAGCCTCTTCATTGGTAGAGGCGGTGGTTACGAAAGTGATATCCATACCGGTGATGCGGGTCACTTTATCGATATCGATCTCCGGGAAGATGATCTGCTCTGTAACGCCCAGGGTATAGTTGCCACGGCCGTCGAAAGCTTTTTCACTGATGCCTTTGAAGTCACGCACACGGGGCAGGGATACGGAGATCAGCCTGTCCAGGAACTCGTACATGTTCACGCCACGCAGGGTCACACGCGCACCGATGGGCATGTTCTTACGCAGTTTGAAGTTGGAGATATCCTTCTTTGACATGGTGGCAATAGCTTTCTGACCGGCAATACGGGTCATTTCGTCTACTGCGATATCCACCAGCTTTTTATCACCAACCGCACCGTTGATGCCCTGGTTCAGGCAAATTTTGGTGAGGCGGGGCACCTGCATGGTGCTTTTATAGTTGAATTTCTTTTGCAAAGCAGCCACCACTTCATTGCGGTATTTGGATTGCAGTCTGGGTTGATATGTTGTGTTTGCCATTATTTGATTACCTCCCCTGATTTTTTAGCGATACGAACTACTTTACCGTTTTCTCTCTGGCGTCCTACGCGCGTAGCTTTGCCAGCCTTTGCATCCCACAACATCACGTTGGAGATAGCGATAGGCGCTTCCTGCTTGACAATACCGCCTTTGGTATTCTGGGCAGAAGGTTTGGTGTGCTTGGTGATGATATTAACGCCTTCCACTAATACACGGGACTTGTCGATAATCACCTCCAATACCTTGCGGGGCTTGGTCCGGTCTTTGTCATCACCGGCAATTACCACAACCAGGTCGCCTTTCTTAATGTTGAACTTAGGCTTAAATCTAGTTTTCATCTGTTTGTTTATTTAAAACGCCAAGCGAAAACCCTTTTCGCTTGATTATTATTTTATGTCGTTTTTAAAACGGGCTGCAAAGATACGCTTAAAAAGCAAAAAACTAAAAAGTAAATATTGAAAGGCGTTTCCGGTTACTTTTCATCTCCATCACTCCTTTCAATTATCTAATTTCTTAATCTTTTACTTCTTACGTTTCACTACCTTAAAGCACTTCAGGTGCCAGGGAGATGATCTTCATGTATCCTTTATCGCGAAGCTCACGGGCAACCGGACCGAAAATACGGGTACCGCGGGGCTCATCAGCGTTATTCAGCAATACAACGGCATTGTCATCGAAGCGGATGTAAGAACCGTCACGGCGACGGAGTTTCTTCTTTGTTCTTACAATAACAGCTTTGGTTACCGTACCTTTCTTCATACCACCACCGGGGATGGCATCTTTCACCGTCACCACAATCTTGTCGCCCACACCTGCATAGTCCTGGCCGGAGTTACCGAGTACGCGGATGCAGAGCACTTCCTTGGCACCACTGTTATCAGCTACGTTCAGCCTTGATTCTTGTTGTATCATCGTAATACGTTTGTTAATTGTTTTAGCAGCGGCTGCAGGTCATTATAATTACCGGCAGCTTGAAACAAATGAATAATTACTTTACTTTTTCGATCACTTCCACCATACGCCAGCATTTGTTTTTGCTCAGGGGGCGTGTTTCCATGATCCTTACGGTATCACCAATGCTGCACTCGTTCTTTTCATCGTGTGCCATGAACTTGGTGGTCTTTTTTACGAACTTACCATAGATCGGGTGTTTCACCTTACGTTCAACGTTTACGGTAACTGTCTTATCCATTTTATTGCTGGATACGACGCCGATCCTGATTTTTCTTAATTTTCTTTCGGTCATTTTGAAAGTTATTTTACTTCCGGGCCTCCGGACCGGAGGCTATTGAATTGTTTATTGAATTGCTGGCGACAGCTTCATTACGCTCCCTTTCCTTGTTGAGGGATCAGAATCCCAGCTCTCTTTTGCGCAGTTCAGTCTGAATGCGGGCGATCTCCCTTCTCATGAAGCGGATGCTCATGGGATTTTCGATCGGTGTTACCGCGTGGCTGAACGTGATCTTTTTCAGGCGCAGTTGCTCTTCAGACAGTTTGTCTTTGAGATCCTGATCATTCAGGCCTTTAAGATCCAGTTTTGCTTTAGGCATTTGTTTAAGTTTTGTTCTGGTTATCAGGTTTTGTTAAATTCCGCGAAGCGGCTGTTAAGCAACGTAATCGCGGCGCACTATGAATTTCACCTTGATCGGCAGTTTCTGTGCGGCCAGTTCCATAGCTTCTTTGGCTACTTGCATGGATACACCGTCTGCTTCGAACAGGATGCGACCGGGCTTTACAACGGCTGCCCAATGGTCTGGAGCACCTTTACCTTTACCCATCCTCACTTCCAACGGCTTAGCAGTGATCGGTTTGTCGGGGAAAATACGGATCCACACGTTACCTTCACGCTTCATATGCCTGGTCAGCGCCACCCGTGCAGCTTCTATCTGACGGTCCGTGATCCACTTAGGTTCCAATGCTTTAAGGCCGAATGAACCGAAAGAAAGGGTTGCGCCTCTCTTTGCGTTACCTTTGATGCGGCCTTTGTGCATCTTCCTGTGTTTCGTTCTCTTGGGCTGTAACATCGTTTATGTTGTTAAAAAGTTTGTTTAAATGATATTTTCAAGGGCTGAGTGATTATTTACGGGGACCACGGTCTCCACCGCCTCTTCTGTCTCCGCCACCACGGTTATCCCTTCTATCTCCACCACGATCGCCACGATGATCACCGCCACGGCCACCGCCGGTACGTCCTTCACCTTCCTTGCCGGAAACGGCGTTCGGGTTCAGATCACGTTTACCCAGCACTTCACCTTTACAGATCCACACCTTGATACCGATCTTGCCGTAAACGGTCAATGCGAACAGGGATGCGTAATCGATATCCATACGGTAAGTATGCAGGGGCACACGGCCTTGTTTCATTTCCTCTGAACGGGCGATCTCGGCACCACCCAAACGGCCGCCTACTTTCACCTTGATCCCTTCCGCACCCATACGCAGCGCGGTAGCGATCGCCATCTTGATCGCACGTTTATAGTTGATACGGCTTTCGATCTGCTTTGCGATCGTTTCCGCAACGATAGTGGCATCTATTTCCGGACGGCGGATCTCCAGGATATTGATCTGTACATCCTCCTTACCGGTCAGCTTCTTCAGTTCTTCCTTGATGCGATCCACTTCGTTACCGCCTTTACCTATGATGATACCAGGTTTGGAGGTATGAATGGTAATGATGAGCTTACCGAGCGTCCTTTCGATCACTACACGTGAAATGCCGCCTTTGTTGATACGTGCATTCAGGTAAGTCCTGATCTTGTTATCCTCGATCAGCTTGGCTGCATAGTCTTTCTTGCTGCCATACCAATTAGAGTCCCATCCTCTGATGATACCTAACCTGTTACCAATAGGATTTGTTTTCTGACCCATGTTCTGGTTTTATTTGTCTATGAGTTTAAATATATTTTTTTCCTGCAGTTCGTTCGTTTATTGCTGAGGGGCTTCAGTGCGGCCATCTACAACAATGGTGACGTGATTGCTTCTTTTGCGCACACGGTAACCTCTACCTTGCGGAGCAGGGCGCATCCTTTTGAGAACACGGCCGCCGTCTACAAAAACGGTTTTGACGAACAGGTTGGCATCTTCTACCCTGGCTCCTTCGTTCTTCACTTTCCAGTTAGCCACTGCGGAGAGCAGCAATTTCTCCAGCGGAGTGCTCGGGTGTTTGGGATGGAATTTCAAAATATTCAAAGCTTTCTCTACTTCCATGCCGCGGATCAGGTCTGCAAGCAAACGCATTTTGCGGGTGGAGGTAGGATTATTGTTCAGCTTAGCTACTGCTTCCATTGTTATTTGTTTCTGTGTTATATAAGTTTCTTGTTACAGTTTCCGGTCCTGCTGTTTCCAACGTACTTCCGATGTTCTCTTTCCTGAACCGAAAACGGGAAACTTTAAAACGGATGACTACATTTTCTTGTTAGCGTGTCCTTTAAAGTTACGGGTAGGTGCAAACTCTCCCAGTTTGTGACCCACCATGAACTCGGTTACGTAAACCGGGATGAACTTGTTACCGTTATGCACAGCAAAAGTATGGCCCACAAAGTCGGGAGTAATGGTAGAGCGGCGGCTCCAGGTTTTGATAACCGTACGCTTGGTGCCCTCATTCTGTTTTTCTACCTTCTTCTCTAATTTGAAGTCTACGTAAGGACCTTTTTTAATGGAACGACCCATATTCTTGTTTATTTAAGATTTCAACCCCGGTATCAACGGGAAAGAAACTTGTTAAGCGTTATTATATTTTCTTACCGTTTTTCCGCGTAATGATCAGTTTATCCGAGCTCTTATGCGATTTCCTGGTTTTCAGACCTTTCGCATATTTGCCAGTTCTTGATCTCGGGTGACCACCGGAAGAACGGCCTTCACCACCACCCATCGGGTGATCTACAGGGTTCATCGCTACACCGCGGTTGCGGGGGCGAATACCTCTCCAGCGATTGGCTCCGGCCTTACCGATGGACTGCAGTGCGTGATCAGAGTTGGAAATGGTCCCTACGGTTGCCATACAAGTGCTCAGCACTTTGCGCAATTCGCCGGAGGGCATTTTCAGTACTGCGTATTTTTCTTCCTTGTTGCTCAGCTGTGCATAGGTACCGGCACTGCGTGCGATAGCGCCGCCTTTACCCGGCTGCAGCTCGATATTATGTACAACAGTACCCAAAGGCATGTTTCTCAGCGGTAATGCATTACCCAGTTCAGGCGCAACTTCGGGACCGCTGATAACAGTGGTGCCAACCTGCAGGCCCTGGGGGGCAAGGATGTAACGTTTTTCACCATCTGCATAGCTCAGCAGGCAGATGAATGCGCTGCGGTTCGGATCGTATTCGATCGTTTTAACCGTAGCCGGGATGTTTATCTTGTCCCGTTTGAAGTCGATGATACGGTATTGCTTCTTGTGTCCGCCGCCGATATAGCGCATGGACCTTCTACCCTGCACGTTCCTGCCGCCGGTTCTTGGAGCGGGGGCCAGCAGGCCCTTCTCCGGGGTGTCGGTGGTCAGCTCTGCGAACGCATTGCCGATTTTCCAACGGGTACCGGCTGTCATCGGTTTGTACTTTTTCAGTGCCATTTTCTACTTAATTCAAAATGATTTAATAGACTATTTATAAGTTGATCTGCATATACATCCAGGTTAACGGCTTACACCGCTAACGGCACTTATATGTTAGCATACAGATCAATGGTTTCTCCTGCAGCCAGTGTGATCACGGCTTTCTTGTAGGAAGGCTTGCGGCCGGAAATAAAGCCTGCTTTGGTAAAGCGGGTCTTGTTCTTGCCGGGCATCACCTGTGTATTCACTTCCGCAACGGTTACGCCGTAGAAGTCTTCCACTGCCTTTTTGATCTCCAGTTTGTTGGCTTTCTTGTCAACAATGAAGTAAAAACGGTTGAACTTTTCAGTTGCCTTGTTTACTTTCTCTGAAATCACCGGCTTGATTAAAACATCAGACAGTTTCATCTTAATTAATATTTGTTACGGGATCCGATCCAACATCCCCCGCATGCATTTTAAATTTGTTACGCTTCAACTACGTCAGCAGGCTCTTCTGTAAAGATCTTTGCTGCGCTTTCCGTGAAAATCACGTAGTTGCTGTTCATGATCTCGTAAGTGTTCACATCGCTCAGCACCGTACCGTCAACGGTAGGGATATTGCGGAGGGACAGATAAACGTTATCATTATATTCGGGCAGTACCACAAGGGTTTTCTTGCCGGCTACGTTGATATTCAGTTTACCGAGGATGCTCTCGAAAGTTTTGGTTTTAGGAGTATCCAGGTTGATATCCTCAACGATGATGATACTGTTTTCCTTTGCTTTCGCAGACAGTGCGGAGATCTTGGCCAGGTCCTTCACTTTACGGTTCAGTTTGATGTCGTAAGCGTGGGGCTTGGGGCCGAAGATGGTACCACCGCCTTTATACAGCGGGTTACGGATGTTACCTTTACGGGAACCGCCGGTACCTTTTTGTTTGTGCAGTTTACGGGAAGCACCTTTCACTTCAGCACGGGTCTTTACCTTGTGCGTACCCTGACGTTGTGCAGCCAGGTATTGCTTTACAGCGAGGTAGATCACGTGATTGTTCGGTTCAACACCAAAGATCTCTTCAGGAAGCTCGATGGTCCTGCCGGTTTTCTTACCTTCTATATTTAAAATATCTAGTTGCATACTATTTCTGGATTAAAACGATTGAACCAATGTGGCCGGGAACGGAACCACTTACCAGGATGTAATTCTTCTCAGGGAATATTTTCAGCACTTTCAGCCCTTTCACTTTCACTCTTTCGTTACCCATCTGACCGGCCATGCGCATACCTTTGAAAACACGGGAAGGATAAGATGAACCGCCAACGGAACCGGGCGCTCTCTGACGGTCATGCTGACCGTGGGTAGCTTCACCCACACCACTGAACCCGTGACGTTTTACAACACCCTGGAAGCCCTTACCTTTGGAAGTGCCTACAATGTCAACAACCTCACCTTCAGCGAAGATCTCGCAGGTGATGGTTTCACCGAGGGCTTTAGCCACGGCAGCGTCAGGATTGCGGAATTCTTTTACGTAACGTTTAGGGGAGGTCTGTGCTTTTGCGAAGTGATTTTGTTCTGCTTTGGTAGCGTGCTTTTCTTTCTTGTCACCGAATGCTACCTGTACAGCGTCATACCCGTCGGTGGATTGGGATTTCACCTGGGAAACAACGTTGGGACCGGCTTCGATAATGGTGCAGGCTGTCTGCTTTCCATTGGCCTCGAAGATGCTGGTCATACCAATCTTTTTACCAATAATACCTTTCATTTGTTATATGATTTAGCCCAGCGCCTGAGGGATCTCTAGCTATCCTCAGGATGAGCGGTTTAAATACTGTTTATTGGGCGGTTACCCAGAAGGCGTAACCTGTTGTTTGCTGTCGTCATAAAACACCACAGGCGGGCCTTATGCCCACCCTGCCGATGTCCTTTCTGTTACTACGCTTTGATCTCCACTTCCACACCAGAAGGCAGATCCAGCTTGCTCAGCGCATCTACGGTTCTGGAAGAAGATGTGTAAATGTCCAACAAACGCTTATGCGTACACAGTTGGAATTGCTCACGCGCTTTCTTGTTCACGTGCGGAGAACGCAGTACCGTAAAGATTTTCTTCTCTGTAGGTAAAGGAATAGGACCTGTTACCACGGCACCCGTGTTACGCACGGTTTTAACGATCTTCTCGGCCGATTTATCAACCAGATTGTGATCGTAGGACTTCAGCTTGATTCTAATTCTCTGAGACATATGCAATGAACTTCTTCTAATTTACCCCTTACAATTTGGGAGGGCAAAGGTATGTTTTATTTTAATTACAGCAAACATTTTAGGGGTATATTTCTGGAGATTGTTGGATTATATTGACTTTATGCCGTTCTTCCTGTAGCTTTATATGGTCATGGCAAGGTACGAAAATCGTTTAAAATACTTGTTTCCAATAGGTTACCGCCCGTCTATGCGCTTTCTCCCTGCCCTCATATTACTTTTCCTCGGCTTCCCGGTTTTTGCCCAGGATTCCACCGAAAGACCGCTGACCCCGGCGGAAATGGAGGAAGAATTCCAGCGCGGCGTGGAGGCCCTCAAAGCGGACGTGCTCCCGGAATTCCCCGGCGGCCAGGCCAACCTGGAACGCTGGCTCACCTCCAACCTGAACGTTCCCTACATCCGCCTGCGGGAAGATACGGTCGTCACCGTGTATGTGGACTTCACCGTAGACGAGAATGGTAACGTGGCGGACACCAGGATCCGGTATCCGGGCTTCCGGCAGCTGGACAAAGAAGTGCTGAGCATGTTCCACCGGATGCCCAGATGGAAACCCGGCTTCCTGAACTACAAACCCGTTCCCCTCAATCTCACGATCCCCATAAAAGTAGCCCTGGCCAACAGCATGCGCAAGCCCCTGGATGTTCCGGCCCCGGAACTCAGCAGGCTCCCCCGCTACCACGGCGGCGGTAAAGCCCTGGCCTATTTTATCCGGAGAAACCTCCAATATCCCCCTGAAGCCAGATCCGCCGGCATCGGCGGTGCGGTGATCGTGGAATTCCTGATCATGTCCAACGGCAGGGTAGACAATGCTGCTACCATTGGCAGCGCTATCGGATACGGACTGGAAGAAGAGGCCATCAGGATCGTGGAAAAAATGCCCAAATGGATACCGGCGCAGCTGGATGGTAAACCTGTCACGGCCAGGCACCAGTTGGTGATCTCGTTTGAAACACCGAAAGCAGCGAAACAATGACGCCATGACTGCCGGAAAAAATAAACGGGCCTCACCCGTCCGAAGACGTGCAAAACCCGTTCTATCATCGTTTGCGTAGGAAACTAACTAATTACCTTCTGCCCTCTTCCCGGATGATCTGCTTCGCTTTTGCCGTGGGCAGATAGATCTGGAAACCGACATTCAACCCTACGCGGTGCGCCGTGGTGGAACTGCCGAAACCTACCGTAAGGTCATACTTCAACAGCGCTTCCAGCCCCACATTGGGCGTAATGAAATAAGCGATACCGGGGCCGAAACCAATGCCCAGGCCGTTGGTATTGGTACTTACATCTCCAGACTTGGTATTCACACCGTTGATGCCAGCACTGGCTTCCAGGAACCAGCGGGCCCGTTTAGATACCTCAATGCTTTTATCCTTGATAAAATAACGACCGAAGGCGCCAATGCCGTAACTGATATCAGTCCGGTCATTCCCGGTGCCAAGTCCGAGATTCACCTCCCCGCCTATCGCCAGATCGTCTTTGATGAACCAGCCCAGCTTGGGCGTGAGGTTAAGGTTAAACCTGCTGCCTCCATCCTGAAAGGTGCCCCCGATATTACCAAGGTTCGCCCCTACCATCATATTTCCTTTCTCGGTCTGCGCATAAGATGTGGTGGAAAACAGCATTGCTGTCACAACAAGGGTTAAGTAGCCAATTTTTCTCATATGATTTGTTTTGATGTTACTGCTCCGGACATTCACAGGTAAGGAGGGGTAAACAGGAAGCGACTGATTATGAATACAATAAACATACCAACTAACATCCGGTTCAAAAAAAAGTTGCATGCATCGCCTGTTTTTTTTTAACATGGCAGCAAATTTGATCCCTATTTAAAAACGCTCCCATGAAACCACTGACCATATCTGCCTGCCTGTTGGCATTTTTATGCATGGCCTTCTCCTGTAAAAAGAATACAAATAATCCTCCTGTTGAGGACCCCGACTGGCCGACGGACAGCGTAAGGATGGTGGTCAGCCAGGGTATTTCACGCCCCTGGGAGATCCTCTGGGGGCCTGATGATCACATCTGGATGACGGAAAGGAACGGCAGGATCAGCCGCGTAGACCCCAAAACGGGCACTGTCAAACCATTGCTGACTGTCCCGGATGTGGTAGCCACGGGCGAAGGCGGACTGCTGGGCATGGTGTTGCATCCGGATTTCGGGCAAACGCCGGATGTGTACATCGTCTACAATTACAACAGCGACAATGGCTACCGCGAGAAAGTGGTGCGGTACCGGTATGCCGACAGTGCGCTGGGCTCCCCTGCGGTGATCATTGACAACATTCCCGCTGCGGGTATCCATAACGGCTCCAGGTTGGTGATCAGTCCGGATAACAAGCTCTTCATCACCACCGGCGATGCCAATACGGCTTCCAATGCACAGCTGCCGGCATCCCTGAGCGGAAAGGTACTGCGGCTGAACCTTGATGGCACTGTTCCGGCTGACAACCCCTATCCCGGCAGTCCCGTCTGGAGCATAGGCCACCGCAACCCCCAGGGGCTGGTGTATGTGAACGGCACACTGTATGCCTCCGAGCATGGCGCGGGGGTGGAAGATGAGGTGAACATCATCGAAAAACAGCGCAACTACGGATGGCCGACCGTGGAAGGGCCCTGCAATGGCGGAGAGACGGTGTTCTGCACGGCCAATAACATAAAAGAGCCGATCTGGTCTACCGGCAACGGGACCTTTGCCTTATGCGGGCTGGACTTCTACAATAACGACCGTATTCCGCAGTGGAAAAACTCTCTCCTGCTGCTGAGCCTGAAAAATACCACCTTGTACCAGCTGAAGCTCAGTACAGACGGTCAAACCGTTGCCAGCACAAAGAACTACTTCACCGGCGCCTTCGGCCGGCTGCGGGACCTTTGTGTTTCCCCGGCAGGCAGGGTGTACATTTGCACGGATGAGAATAATGCGAAGATCATCGAGATCAGCAAGCCGGAATGATGGTTACGGGCTGCAGCGGCATGCTATAGCTATTATTTGTCCCCGGCCCTGATCGCCCCGGCTTTCAGCGGCCGCCAGGCACATTCATGCAGCAACATGCGGTCGCCGGCAGTATCTATGGAGGCGGATACCCAGCCGATGTATTCCTGATCCCCTTCCCTGAACTGAACGCCCAGGTATTTCCTGTCCGCAGCCACCCAGGCGCCCCGCCAGGTGGTGTCCGCGGGGTTGGCGGCGGGAAGCAGCAGCTCGCACATGAAATTGGCGTAGCTGTTCCACTGCCGCGGATAATCCGGAACGAGGGGCAGCATCCCGCCTTTATCCAGTTTCACCACGGAATCTTCCCCAGCCAGGATCTTGGCGGAAACCAGGGAAACAGCGTAAAATCGTGCATGGGTGCCTTCAGTGTCGTTAACGAGCCCGACGGTAAAGTACACTTCATCTTCGCCTTCTTCATTGATATCAAGACTAAAAGGTTTGAGGTACTTCACTTCCGCTTCTCCAAGGGAGCGGTGCTGGAAAGGGGGCTGATCTGGTTCTTTGGTGGACTTGCGGCAGGCGGCTACCAATAGCAGGCTGCCGAATAAAAGGGGCATAGATCTGTAAAAATGCATGGTTGAGGTATTTGAGGTTTGGGATTAAACGGGAAAACAACCGTAAAAGTTACACGATAAAAAAAGCCCCCCGGAATCCGGAGGGCCTTTCTATTCTATCTATCAACTTGTGCTAATCAGGCATTCACTTTACCTTTTACCTTTGCCACCACTTCTTCAGCGATGTTGTTCGGTGCAGGGCTGTAGTGAGAGAACTCCATGATGGAGGTAGCGCGGCCGGAAGACAGTGAACGCAGCTGCGTTACGTAACCGAACATTTCGCTCAGGGGCACTTTGGCTTTGATCACCTGTGCGCCATTGCGGGACTCCATACCTTCCAGCATACCACGGCGGCGGTTAAGGTCACCCGTCACATCACCCATGTACTGGTCGGGTGTGGTCACTTCCACTTTCATGATAGGTTCGAGCAGTACGGGTTTCGCTTTTCTGCCGGCTTCACGGAAGGCTTGCTTGGCGCAAAGCTCGAAAGACATGGCATCGGAATCCACTGCGTGGAAAGAACCGTCGAACAAACGGACTTTCAGGCTGGTCAGCGGGAAGTTGGCCAGCACACCATTGTTCATGGACTGTTCAAAACCTTTCTGTACCGCGGGGATGAATTCTTTGGGGATAGCACCACCGAAGATATCATTCACGAACTGGAAGGATTTGCCTTCGTTTTCTTTCAGCCATTCTTCTTCAGCAGGGCCTATTTCCACCTGGATATCGGCGAATTTACCACGACCACCGGTTTGTTTCTTGAATACCTCGCGGTGTTCCACCGGTTTGGTCAATGCTTCTTTATAAGCTACCTGGGGAGCGCCCTGGTTTACTTCCACCTTGAATTCGCGGCGCATACGGTCTACGATGATCTCCAGGTGAAGCTCACCCATACCGGATAATACGGTCTGGCCGGTTTCTTCATCTGTTTTTGCTTTCAGCGTAGGGTCCTCTTCCACCAGCTTGGCGATGGCCATCCCCATTTTGTCTACGTCTGCCTGTGTTTTAGGCTCGATAGCGATGTGGATAACCGGTTCAGGGAAGGACATGGATTCCAGTACGATCGGATGATCTTCGTGGCAGAGCGTGTCCCCTGTTTTGATATCTTTAAAACCAACAGCAGCTCCGATATCACCGGCTTCGATGAAGTCGATCGGGTTCTGCTTGTTAGCGTGCATCTGCATGATACGGCTGATACGCTCGTTCTTGCCGGTACGGGTGTTCAGTACGTATGAACCACCGTCCAGGCGGCCGGAATAAACCCGGAAGAATGCCAGACGGCCTACGAACGGGTCGGTAGCGATCTTGAACGCCAGGGCTGCGAAAGGCTCTTTCGGGTCGGGGTGACGTTCGATCTCCTCTCCATTATCAGGGTTAACGCCTTTTACGGCTTCAACGTCCATCGGAGAAGGGAGGTAGCGACAAACACCGTCCAGCATTTTCTGCACACCTTTGTTCTTGAAGGAAGAACCGCACAGCATCGGGATGATCGCCATATCGATAGTGGCTTTGCGGATCGCTTCATGAATTTCAATTTCGGAGATGGAATTCGGGTCTTCGAAGAATTTCTCCAGCAATTTGTCATCGTAGTCAGCTACTGCTTCCACGAGTTTTGCTCTCCATTCTTCAGCTTCCGCCTGCATATCCGCAGGGATCTCGATCTCTTCGAAGGTTGCGCCTTTGCCGGCTTCATCCCAGATGATCCCTTTCATGGTGATCAGGTCTACCACGCCTTTGAAGTTATCTTCAGCGCCGATGGGGAGCATCAGCGGAACAGGATTCGCACCGAGCATTTCCTTCACCTGTTTTACCACGTTCAGGAAGTCCGCACCGGAACGGTCCATTTTGTTCACAAAACCGATACGGGGCACCTTGTATTTGTTAGCCTGGCGCCATACGGTCTCAGACTGGGGCTCAACACCGGATACGGCGCAAAACAATGCCACCAGACCATCCAGTACACGCAGTGAACGCTCCACCTCTACGGTAAAGTCCACGTGCCCCGGGGTATCAATGATATTGAATTTATACTGTTTGGTATCAGGCGTACTTGTGCCCTGCAAGGTCGGGAAGTTCCAGAAACAGGTAGTAGCCGCAGATGTGATGGTAATACCTCTCTCCTGCTCCTGGGCCATCCAGTCCATGGTAGCTGCCCCTTCGTGAACCTCACCGATTTTGTGGGTCTTTCCTGTATAATACAGAATACGCTCTGTGGTAGTGGTCTTACCGGCATCGATGTGCGCCGCAATACCAAAGTTTCTTTGAAATCTTAAGTCTGCCATAAAAGTAAAATGACTTATAAGTAATGCAATTTGGGGGGCAAAGGTAATCTATTTCCATCAATAAATAAAGCCGGAATTATTTGTGAAATTGTTAAATCATGTGCTGCCGGGCGGGAAAGATTTTCTACCGCTCATCCTTCAAAAACCGCCAGAAATGAAATCAAGCCCTGAAAGCCTTTGTCCGCATCGTTTTTTATATATCTTTATGTTGTCTTTGAGCTAATTGAACCCATAAGCATTTCAAGTATCCAGAAAACTTTGATAATAACCGGCTGGGGAAGCCAAAAATGAGATTCTCCCGGAGAGGGGAAAGTATTGTCCGTGATAAGCATTCTTTTGTCGAGAATGAACCCATCTGATGCTCAGCAGTACTGCTGAAGGCATGAGGCTCTCCTGTTATTTTTATGCATTCCATAACCATCACATAACCCATCTCTCATGAACCATTATTCTACAAAACTCCTGTTACCTGCCATCATGCTGGCCATGGCCTGGCTTCCGGCCAGATCGCAGCTGGTACTGGTGCGGCAGGCTGTAGCTTCCGGCGGCGGCAGCGGCCCGGCCGGCGCGGTCAATTTCGACTTTACCATCGGCGAAACGATGGTCACCACACTCAGCGGGGGCATCATGCTTACCCAGGGCTTCCAGCAGCCTGAAGTACTGCCCCCTGTTACACAGGGAGCCAGCCCCATACTGGATTTCATGCTTTTTCCGAATCCTGCCGTGACGACGGTAAAAATGGAATTTGACCTGTTGACGGAGGCCACGGTCGTCTATATGATCGTGAACACGGCCGGGCAGGTGATCTTCCAGGATATCAAGCCCTTCGGCCCCGGGAAGGTGACCATTCCCACACCGGTCGACCGGCTGGCGGCGGGCATCTATACGGTCATCATCAAGGTGAACGGGCACGTCAGAACGGAAAAGCTGATCGTACAGTAAAGCACCCTCTGTTTAATCCAAAAATCATTACACATGAAGCAAAAGCACCTGCTGTGCATGCTTTGCTGCATCCTGGCCATACATCCGCTATTTGCCCAGAAATCGCAGCAGCAGCCTATGAACATAGGCGCAGCATTCCTGCTCGTCAATCCCGATGCGCGGAGCAGCGCAATGGGAGATGCTGTGACGGGTATTGAGCCGGATGCCAATGCCCTCTTCGGGAATGCTGCCAAGATCCCGTTCGCGGGGGACTGGGGCGTCAGCGCATCCTACTCCCCCTGGATGTGGGACCTGAATGACAGCAAAACCCACATGGGCTACGTTTCCGCCTTCAAAAGCTGGAATAACCGGGAAGGCGTTGGCCTGTCCGTGAAGTACTTCGACCACGGGGAGGTGACTTTCCGGGACGATAACGGTATGGAACTGCAGCAGTATCGCCCCCGGGAATACGCCATAGATGGCACTTATGCCCGAAAACTCGGGCAACACCTGGGCATGGCGGTATCGCTGCGCTATATCCGCAGCGAACTCGGTTCCGGCACCTACAACGGCCTGGTACAAAAACCAGCATCGGCCGTTGCCGGGGATGTGGGACTGTACTACCAGAATTATGCGGACCATATCGAATACGGTAACCGCTACAGCTGGGGGATCAGTTTTACCAACATCGGCTCCAAACTGAAATACACGGAAGATAACAACCGCAAGACCTTTCTTCCCATGAATCTGCGGATTGGCGGCGGCTACACTTTCGTGCATACGGAAGACCACCAGTTTTCCCTGGCGGTGGATATCAACAAATTACTGGTACCCACTCCCCCGGTGTACAAACTGGATGCCGGCGGCTTCCCCACGGACGAGATCGAAAGCGGCCGGGACCCTGATCGCGGTATCGTGGAATCCATCTTTTCCTCCTTCGGAGATGCTCCGGGTGGATTCGGCGAGGAGATCCGCGAATTCACGATCGGCAGCGGCATGGAATACGCTTACCAGCACAAATTCTTTGCGCGGGCGGGGTATTTCTATGAGCATCCGAACAAGGGCAACCGCCAGCATTTTGCAGCAGGCGTTGGCGTGAATATTTCCGGCTTCCGGGTGGATATGGCTTATCTCATGCCTACCGGCACCAGCCTGTTGCAGCGCAAGAGCCTGCGATTCACGCTGATGTACAGCCCCCGGTTCGGCGAAAACTGACCTTCTTTATTTCATACTTATACTTAATGTCAACAGTCATGAAAACACTTCTTTGTATAGTCATTCTTGTACTCACGGGCCTCGTATCCGTACATGCCCAGTCTCCCGAAAAGACCCATGATGTTTCCAAAAAAGGCCGGGACCGGCTTTTCCCGGATTTTGCGCAGGATATTGCGCGCCTGGAGGCTGCGGGCAAGACCAACTCCGTAAAACCGCCCCAGGCACTGGCTACCAGCCCCAGGGCGGTGCGTGACCTGATCTTTTTGAAAAGCAGCGGCGCCCGGTTATCAGGCGCAGCCCCTGCCACAGCCCTTCAGGTGGCCCCCGAGCAGCGGCAACTCCCTTCCGCGCTCAGCAGCGCCGAAACGGCCAAAGCCGTTGAGGAGGATAATGCTGCCGCCAGGGCAAAGATCAAAATCCCCAATACTGACCAGGGATCGGAGAACGGTCAGCCAGCCCCCAAACCTAAAAACTGAGCACAATGAAAAAAATACTATATCCGGTTATACTCCTCCTGTTGCTGTCGCTGCAGGACACTTTCGCACAAAACGGGCTTTCCGGCATCAACTACCAGGCTGTTGCCCGGAATGCCAACGGCACCGTGTTCGCCAACAAGGCGGTATCGGTCCGTTTTACCATTCGCGGCGGCGCGGCTGCCGGCCCTGTTCAATACCAGGAAACACATAATGCCAATACCAACAACCTCGGCCTCTTCACTTTGCAGATCGGGCGCGGCACCCCGGTGACGGGTACCTTTGCCGGCGTTCCCTGGGGCGATGCCAACCAGTACATCCAGGTGGAAGTGAACCCCGGCAGCGGGTATGCCGACCTCGGTACTGCCCAGCTGATGAGTGTGCCGTTTGCACAATTTGCGGCGAACGGGGTGGCTGGACCGGTTGGTCCTGCCGGCCCTGCCGGGCCCGTTGGTCCCGCCGGACCTGCCGGTGCTGATGGCGCGACTGGCCCCGTTGGGCCAGCTGGACCTGCTGGTGCTGTTGGCGCGGCTGGCCCTGTTGGTCCCGCCGGACCTGCCGGTGCTGATGGCGCGACTGGTCCCGTTGGGCCTGCGGGTCCCGTTGGCCCTGCTGGCCCTATTGGTCCCGCTGGACCGGCGGGTGCGGATGGAGCTGTTGGTCCGGTTGGGCCTGCCGGACCCATTGGCCCCATTGGACCTGCCGGCCCTGCAGGGCCTGCGGGTTCCATCGCCGGAGCGCCTGCCGGCGGAGATCTGAGCGGTACATACCCCGATCCCACGGTCGCCCAAATTCAGGCCATACCGGTATCCGCTGCAGCGCCAGCGGCCGGGCAGGTGTTGAAATTCGATGGAACAAGCTGGGCTCCTGCCACAGATAATGCAGGAGGCGGAACGTTCACCCTGCCTTACAGCGCTACGGAGAATAATGCAGCCACGCTTTTTTCCATTACCAATGATGGTGACGGCACATCGCTGGAAGGCGTGAACAACACCGCTACAGCCAGTATCAGCGCGATCAGGGGTATTGTGAGCTCCACCAGCCCCGGCGGATTTTCTTCCGCTGTGCGGGGCATCAATAACGGTACAGGCGGCCTGGGTGTTGGCGTATGGGGCTCCCAAGCGGGTTCCGGATGGGGCGTTTACGGTACAACGCCTAACGGTTTGGGCATTTACGGCAATTCATCAGGAGGCGGCACAGGCGTGTATGCCAACAGCAATACAGGTACAGGGCTTACGGCCACCAGTAATAACGGCATTCCTGCCAGCATCTCCATTTTCAACAATGCCAATGCGAACCATGTACTGGAAGCCAATACCGTGGGAAATGGCACGGTCATCAACGTTACTTCATCCGGCAACGGAGCAGGTGTTCGCAGCTCTACCGGCTCCGGTTTTGCAGTGCACGGCATTACCAGCGCGCAAACTTCAGCCGGTATTATCGGGGATAACAACGGCGGCGGTGAAGCGGTGGTAGGCCGTACAACAAGTGATATTGCCGGGGCGGTTGTAGGCCGGAATGATGGAGGAGGATATGGTGTGCGCGGGTTCATTTCAACCAATACCAGCGGCACCGGAGTTGGTGTACTCGGGCAAGTAGGTCTGAACAACAGCACCGGCAGGGCCGGCCGTTTCGAGAACCTTAATCAGACCAATACCACCGGCAATACCCTGGAAGTGGAAACAAACGGCAACGGTAATATCCCGGACAATACACAGGGCAATGCCGCTTCCTTCCTCGTGAACAATACCAATAGCGTAGGTGCGGCCGTAAGAGGGGAAGTAAAAACGATCTTCGGCAACTTCGGGGCTGCGGGGCTGTTTGGTATTTCTTCCGGTACCGGTGGGTTAGCCGGGCTTTTCCATGCCTCCAATGTAAACGGTAACGGCGCGGCGCTGGTGTCTATCACGGAGGGCAATGGCAATGCCATCACGGCTAATGCGGGAAAGGACGGCAATGCGATAGAAGCGAATATAGACGGAAGCGGCAACGCGCTGTATGCCTGGGTACCTACTTTCGCAACGGGCCGCGCGGGCCGGTTCAATATCTTCAACGAGAATAGTACCAGCGACGCAATCACTGTGACCACTGTAGGGAACGGTATAGCCGGCAATTTCAAGGTAGACAGGACTACAGGCACTTCCCCGGCGGTAAAAGGTGAAGTAAATTCCATCTTCGCCAATTTCGGAACGGCGGGCGTATATGGCCTGTCATCCGGCACCGGTGGTTATGCCGGCTTGTTCTATGCTTCCAATCCGGCTGGCAACGGCCCGGCTGTTCTGGCCCTTACGGAGGGTAACGGCAACGGCGTCACCGCTAACGCAGGCGGAAGTGGGGATGGCGTGGAAGCCAGCGCTGACGGCAGCGGAAATGCCGTTTATGGATGGATACCCAACTTCGGATCAGGCCGTGCCGGCCGTTTTGCCAACTTCAACACCGGTAATACCAATCCTGTTGTCCATATCAGCACCACTGGCACAGGATCCACATTGCTGGCCAACCACGGAGGCGCTTCGGGCAACATCGCCGTTTTCCAAAGCAGTGGCACTAACGTGGCCAGGGTGAACAAGGCGGGAAGGGGATTTTTCAACGACGGTACCCAGAACAGCGGAGCAGATATTGCCGAGTCCTTTGATGTAAGCGGGGGAAAAGCGGCGTATGAACCGGGAGATGTGTTGGTGATCGCTACGGATGCGGACAGGATGATGGAGAAATCCAGCACTCCCTATTCCAGCCTCGTTGCCGGTGTGTACGCTACCAAACCGGGCGTATTGCTGACGGAAGCGGGTATTGACGAGAATATCGACCACCAGGTGCCGATGGGCGTTGTGGGCGTGATCCCCACCAAAGTTTGTGACGAAGGCGGGCCCATCAAACGGGGCGATATGCTGGTGACTTCCGGCAAACCGGGTTATGCCATGAAAGCAGACCCCGAAAAGGTAAAACCCGGCCAGGTGATCGGCAAGGCGCTGCAGGAACTCCGTTCCGGCGAAGGCATGATCAAAGTGCTGGTCAATGTAAAATAAGAGCAGGGCGATGTCTGGCCAGTGCGAAAACGTCTCTGGCCGGACAAGGCCCGCAATGTATAAACAGCTTCAATGCAAAAAGCCGTCTTCATGGGTTGATAAAACCAGGGAGGCGGCTTCTTTATTGGAGGCTTTCCCACCAGCTTCCCTGCAACCGGAAAAGATGGGTAGGGACAAAACAAGAACATCCCCGGAAAGACCGGAGATGTTCGGAAATTATATCTATTCCGCCGAAGCGGGAATATGCTATATTTTGAAGTGGGAGAAAGCTTTGTTAGCTTCAGCCATACGGTGGGTATCTTCTTTCTTTTTGTAAGCGGCACCTTCACCTTTGCTGGCAGCGATGATCTCGTTGGCCAGTTTTTCAGCCATGCTCTTGCCGTTTCTTTCGCTTGCGTAACGTACGAGCCATTTGATGCTGAGGGATACTTTTCTGTCCGCACGAACTTCCGCGGGGATCTGGAAGGTAGCACCACCGATACGGCGGCTGCGTACTTCTACGGCAGGCGTTACGTTGGATAATGCTTTTTTCCAGATATCGTAACCGTTTTCGTTCGTCTGAGCGCTTACGCGGTCTACGGCATCATAGAAAATTTTATAGGCAATGCTCTTTTTTCCTTGTTCCATGATATTATTCACGAAACGGGTCACCAGTTTATCCTGAAACCTGGGGTCCGGGGCCAGTGGTAATTTTTTCGCAGCTTGCTTTCTCATTTATTTGAAAAATTTCGACTTTTATAATTTGTTATTTCTTGGCCTTTTCCTTCTTGGTACCGTATTTGGAACGGCTTTGTTTCCTGTCTTTCACACCAGCAGTATCCAGGGAACCACGAACGATGTGGTAACGTACGCCCGGCAGATCTTTTACCCTTCCGCCACGGATCAGTACGATGGAGTGTTCCTGCAGGTTATGGCCTTCACCTGGAATATACGCGATAACTTCCACTTTATTGGTCAGACGCACTTTGGCAACTTTACGCAAAGCAGAGTTCGGTTTCTTCGGAGTGGTAGTGTACACACGGGTACAAACGCCACGACGCTGCGGACAAGCATCCAATGCTCTGGACTTGGATTTGGCCCGGATAATTTCTCTTCCTTTTCTTACTAATTGTTGTATAGTAGGCATTCTTACCTAGTTTATTTTCTGCTGGTTTATAATCTGGCCCGGATATCCCATTATGGGAATTTGGGAGGGCAAAGGTATCACTTACTAATTAGAATACAAAATTGTAGGAAAGAAAATTTCCAAAAAAAGCAGGCTTATCCTGCATTCTCTCCCAATAGCACGGTCACCATCTGCTCCCACTCCGCATCCAGGCTTCCCCCGGGCATCACTTTGCCCGCCCTGGCGTACCAGTAGGCTGCATTGTGTCGGTCTCCTTCCTTACGATGCAAATAAGCATGCACCCAGGACCCTGCGGCCGAATGTATCTCCTGCGCAATATCATGCGATCGCTCCCAGTTCCCCTTCCCGTCCCACCACATGGCTTCCAGCACCGGGCTGAGACCGGCGGGCGGATGATCGTTCCTCAGGGTATCTTTAAATACTGAAATGGTCATACCCGCAAAGATAATATCAGCGGAGGACTTTTGTATCCATGGGTATACCATGGGTATGCTATGGGTATGCCATGGGTATGCTATGGATATGAGGTGGAGATGATCCGGCGTTGATCCGGCGTATTGCTGATCAAAAGCAACTTATATATACTTTTCAGAAATAATAAAAGGCCTCCCGCGGAAGGCCTTTTATCACTATTAATATAATATTACCCTAAATTTTAAAATTCCATCCTTTGTCATCCTCCGCCTTGCCGGTGCGGATCGCATCCAGCCGGTTGATGACCTCTGCGCTAACATCATATTTGGCAGTATCCAGCCTGATCTGGTGGTCTTTATAGTCCAGCTGCTCCACATACGCCACGCTGGAGGCGGTACCGGTGCCGAAAACTTCCCGCAGGCTGCCGTCTTTCCAGGCTTTCACCACATCATCTATGGATACCGGCCCTTCCACTACTTCCAGCCCCATATCCCCCAGTATCTCCATCACGCTGATACGGGTAACCCCGGCCAGGATGGTGCCATTGGTCAGATCCGGCGTAAAGACGCGGCTCCCGATGACCACAAATACGTTCATCGTACCGCATTCCTGCAGGTATTTATGTTCGGCTCCATCCACCCACAATATCTGGTCGTACCCCTTTTTACGCGCCTGCATGGTGGGGTACATGGTCCCGCCGTAGTTGCCCGCGGCTTTGGCATAGCCTACCCCGCCGGGGAAGGCCCTGATATATTTGTCCTGCACCAGCAGGTGGATAGGCTTGTTGAAATAAGGCCCCGAAGGGGAATTGATGATCATGAACTTATAGGTATCGGAAGGCCGTACCCCGATGAACTCGTCTGCTGCGATCATAAAAGGCCGCAGGTAGAGGGAACAGCCGGGATTGCCCGGCACCCAGCCGCGATCCAGGTCCACCAGCATGGCCATGCCCCCGATAAAGAGCCATTCCGGCACATCGGGCATGCCCATTCTTTCCGCACTGATATTAAAACGGGCGTAATTGTCGTATGGACGGAAGATCATGGGATTGCCCTCCTGGTCCTGGTAAGCCTTGATGCCCTCAAAGATCGCCTGCCCGTAATGCCAGGCGGCATTGGAAGGGCTGATGCTCAGATGCCCGAAAGGCAGAATTTCCGCATTCTTCCATTCTTTTCCATCAAAATCGGCCACAAGCATATGGTCCGCATACTTTTTACCAAACACCAGATTATTAAAGTCCACCTCGCTGAGCCGGCTTTTCGGGGTCCTGGTTACCTTAATCTTCTTCATCGCTTCTTCCATTATTACAGATTTAGCGGCGGGATAGTCAACTGCCATCATGGTTAATCAATTTTATCTCAATATTTTTACATTTTCCAAGCAGGTACCGTTCCTTCCGGACGATCCGCAAATAAACGTTTTTTCCCCAACATGGGGACCGTTGTATTAATCATTAATTATATATTTATGAGCCTTGACCGACTTCAGCTGGACCCCTATTTGCTGGCGCAAATGTACGACCAGCCTATCATCCCGGAGGAGCACAGGGCGCAACCCGCGGTGGCAAAAGCTTTGCCTAAAGTCAAATATTTAGGCGAAAATCAAAAAAACATCCTGCTGCTGATACAAAATGAAAGCGAAGCGTATTTGAACGACGAATTATTCAATCTCCTCGCCAATATATTGAATGCATGCAAACTGGGCATGCAGGATGTTGCATTGATCAATATTGCGCTTTATCCCGGCCTTACCCTGGCAGATTACCAGCAGGCCGTATCCGCAAGGCAATGCATCATTTTCGCCATTCCCCCTGCCATCCTGGGTTTGCCACCAATGCAACCCTATCTGCCGGAAACACACGGCCAGGTGGTGGCCGTCCATTCAGATGACCTGCAACTGATTGCAACCGACAAGCAGCTCAAAGGCCGTTTATGGCAGGGATTGAAACAACTTTTCGGGATTTGATTAACTTGCGCGGCTATGACGCTAGTATTTGCTACGAATAATGACAATAAGGTCCGGGAGATCCGCTCCATGCTTGGCGATGCCTTTCACATCGTCACCCTTCAGGAAGCAGGCATCGATATCGATATACCCGAACCGCATGACACCCTGGAGGCCAATGCCCTGGAAAAATCAGCCACCATCCACCGGATGACGGGCAAAAACTCCTTTTCCGAAGACACCGGCCTGGAAATTGACGCCCTGAACGGCGAACCCGGCGTGCTTTCCGCCCGTTATGCGGGAGAACAGAAAAGCGCGGAGGACAATATGACCAAAGTGCTGCAGCTTCTGGAAAACCAGCCCAACCGGAAAGCCCGCTTCAGAACGGTGATCTCCCTCATTCTGGAAGGACAGGAATACCAGTTCGAAGGGATCGCGGAAGGCAGCATCCTCCCCGCCCGCAAAGGTGGCAAAGGCTTCGGTTACGACCCGATCTTCCAGCCGGAAGGCAGCACCAAAGCTTTTGCTGAAATGGACCTTGCGGAAAAGAACCAGTTCAGCCACCGCGGCAAGGCATTCCGGAAACTCATCGATTTTTTACAACAACAACAGCATGGCAAGAGTTAAAATAGACATGCCCTCCGCCTACGGTTTCTCCTGTATCATCCCGGTACGTATCGGCGATGTGAACTACGGCGGGCATGTGGGGAACGACGCGATCGTTTCCATCCTTCATGAATCCCGCCTGCAATACCTCGCTTCCATCGGCTGCACGGAACTGGATGCCTTCGGCACCTCCATGATCATGGCGGACCTGGCGGTATTGTATAAAGGTGAGGGTTTCTACGGCGACCAGCTTACAGTGGAGATAACCGCTGATGAACTGAGCAGTGCGGGATTTGACCTGTTTTACCGTATCAGCACGGTGCGCGACGGAAAAAACAGCGTTATTGCGGAAGCCAAGACCGGCATGGTCTGCTTCGATTATGAACAGCGGAAGGTGGCCAGGCTGCCGGAAGCACTGAAACAAAAACTGATATGAATATAAAGGAGATCATACAGCTTCGCCGGACGGTGAAGCCTACCAGCATGAACGGAAAGAAGATCGATGATGCTGTTGTGCAGGAGCTTTTGCAGCTGGCGGACTGGGCGCCGACCCACGGGCTGACCGAGCCCTGGTATTTTGCCGTATTCGGCGGGGACAAGGTGAAAACGTTCTGTACAGATCATGCGGAGCTGTATAAAGCCTATACGCCGGCGGCCAGTTACATACCCGGCAATTATGAAAAGCTGCAAACGCAGGGGGACCTGGCTTCCCATGTGATCGCCATCTGCATGAAACGCGGCAGCAACCCCAAGATCCCGGAGGTGGAAGAGATAGCGGCGGTGGCTTGTGCCGTGCAGAACATCTGGCTCGCGGCAACTGACCAGCAGATAGCGGTGTACTGGGGCTCCGGGGGCATGACCTATACGCCGGCCATGCAGGATTACCTCGGGCTGCGTGATGAGGATAAAGTGCTGGGCTTCCTGTATCTCGGATATTCCGAAGAGGCCCCACGCCCCGGACGGCGCCTGAAGCCTCTTGATGAAAAAGTTAAATGGATGTAGATCACTTATGACAACTGGTACGTTTGGGCCAGCTCCCGGAACGAACGTACCTGTTGTTCTTCCCAGTGTTTGTCTTTCCCCAATTCTCCCGCCATGATGGCCGCTACTTTCGGCGCAATGCGCACCGCCTCGTCCGAATCCAGGAACAGGGCGCGGGTCCTGCGGGCCAGCACATCTTCCACGGTGAAAGCCATTTCCGTACGTACTGCCCATACCGGCTGGGCATCTGTGATCCCGAGGGATTCGCTCAGCACTTCCTTTCCCAATGCTTTAACGGCAGCCGCATCAGACCCATAATAATATAAGGGGTCATCCTGCCCGATCTTTACCGCCGATCCGTGAACGGGCAGCTCGCGGGTAACGGAAGGTTTATGCGGCCATTGTTTGACCTGCTCCAGTTTGTCCACTACGTCCTCCCCCATTTTCCGGTAGGTCGTCCACTTGCCGCCAAGGATGGTCACAAGGCCGGAAGGCGATACCATGATCTTGTGGTTGCGGGATATTTCCTTTGTTTTTTCGCTTTTCTCCGGCTTGGCCAGTGGCCTTAGCCCGGCCCAGACGCTTTTCACGTCTTTGCGGGATGGCGGGTGCGCGAGGTATTGCTGCGCGGTGGAAAGGATGAAGTTGATCTCTTTTTCCATGGCCACAGGGTCCAGGCTGATCTCCTTTACGGGGTTATCCGTGGTGCCCACCACTATCTTGTTGTGCCAGGGCACGGCGAACAGCACGCGGCCGTCGCTGGTCTTGGGGATCATGAGGGCATTGTCTCCCGGCAGAAAAGAGCGGTCCAGCACCAGGTGCACGCCCTGGCTGGCTACTATGCTGCGTTTGATATCGGGATTGTCCATTTCCAGGATATCGTCCACAAAAACACCTGTGGCATTGATGATCCCTTTGGCTTTGAGTGTGTATTGTTTGCCGGTTTCCACGTCTTCCGCCGTCACAACGGACAGTTGGCCATTGCCGTTTTTCTGCAGGGCTTTTACTTTCATATAATTCAGCGCCACACCGCCCTGTTCGAAGATGGTCTGCATAAGGTTCACCGCCAGCCGGGCGTCATCGAACTGCCCATCATGATACAGGATACCGGCGGACAGCCGGTCTGCTTTCAGGCCGGGCAGTTTTTCCAGTGTTTTCTTCCTGGAGATGTGCACGGAACGGCCAAGGCTGAGCCTTCCCGCCATCCAGTCGTACAGTTTCAGTCCGATGGTATAGTAAATACCTTCCCACCAGCTATAGGCGGGAATGATAAAGGACAGGTTGCGGGAAAGGTGTTTGGCATTCTTCAGCAGCAGGCCTCTTTCTATGCTGGCCTCCCTGACAAGCGCTATATCGCCCTGGGCGAGATAACGGACGCCGCCATGCAGCAGTTTGGTGGCTTTACTCGAGGTAGATTTGGCAAAATCAGATTGCTCCAGCAGCAGTGTCCGGTACCCTCTTGTGGTGGCTTCCAGTGCCGCACCGAGGCCGGTAGCGCCTCCCCCGATAACGATCACATCCCAGTCCTGCTGCCTTTCGATAGTTCCCAGTTGTTCTGAACGGTTCATTGTCTCTTATGTTCAAGCATTATTATACAATATACATCGCATTCCGATACTCGCAAAAATACATGGATTTTTTTGCTATTCACGGGTTATTTGTGTCATATGCATATCCTTAACGGATTGATTACTGGCTAAAAGTCCCAGTTCTTCACGCGTGCGATGGCTTTTTGCCATTTTTCACGCAGCACGGTCTGTCCCGGGGCGGGCGGGTTCGGTTCAAAGACCCTGGCAATGGTGTACTGGGCCCTGACTTCCTCCATCGTCCAGAAATCGGTGGCCAGTCCTGCCAGGTAGGCCACGCCGGTAGCGCTGGCGGGCATTACCTTCGGGCGCATGACGGGATATCCGAGGATATCGGTCTGCATCTGCATGAAAAACTCATACGTGGCAGAAGTTCCGGCAACGCGCAGGGCGGTGATGGCCCGGCCGCTTTCTTTTTCCATGGCCTCGAGTGCATCGGCAATACCGAGCGCTACCCCTTCGAGGGCGGCGCGGGCGATATGGCCGGAGGTGGTGCCCCGGGTGATACCGATGATCATGCCGCGGGCGTAGGGGTCCCAGTACGGTGTTCCCAAACCCGACAAAGCAGGCACAAAAAGCACGCCGCCATTGTCCGGCTCCGTTTGGGCGAGGGCTTCTATCTCGGCTGTTGATTCTATCAGCCCGAGGCCATCGCGGATCCAGCGGAATACGGAGCTGCCGCCGAAAACGCTGCCTTCAAGGGCGTAGGTCACCTCTCCCCCGATGCGCCAGGCTACGGTGGTCAGCAACTGCTGTTCCGGAATGATGGGTTTTGACCCAATATTCATGAGGGCAAAACATCCGCTGCCATAAGTGTTCTTCACCATGCCCGGCTCCAGGCACATCTGCCCGAAAAGGGCGGCCTGCTGGTCACCGGCCATGGCCGCTATGGGAATAACCGCTTCCAGGATAGAAGGTTCGGTTTCCGCAATGATCTCGCTGTTGGAGCAGATATCAGGCAACAGCTGATGCGGGATATTGAAAAGGCGCAGCAGCTCTTCATCCCACTGCAGGGTATGTATATTGAAGAGCATGGTGCGCGAAGCGTTCGTTACATCGGTCACATGCGTTTTACCGGCGGTAAGCTTCCATACCAGCCAGGCATCGATGGTACCGAAAGCCAGTTTGCCCTGTTCCGCGCGAATGCGGCCGTCCTTAATATGATCGAGTATCCAGGATATCTTGCTGGCGGAGAAATAAGCGTCGAGGATGAGACCTGTCTTCCGGCGGATAAGGCTGGAAAAGCCCTGGTACCGGAATTCATCGCAGCGTTTGGATGTGCGGCGGTCCTGCCACTGGATCGCATTATAAACAGGTTCTCCTGAACTGCGGTCCCAGATCACAGTGGTTTCCCGCTGGCTGGCTATGCCAATGCCCGCTATTTCCGCTGCCTGTATCCCTGCACGTCCGATCAGCTCTTCGATGGCGGACAGCATGGTGAACCATATTTCGTTGGGGTCTACTTCTATCCAGCCGGGTTGGGGATAATATTTCTCATATTCTTTCTGCACCTGCATGACCACCTGGCCCTGTCGGGAAAATAAAACAGCGCCTGCTGCACTGGAACCAAGATCGAGGGAGAGGATATATTTCTTTTGACCGTTCATTTGCTGCGACATTTACACATTTTTCAGATCTGCGATGGCCTGCATCAGCTCACCGAGGTATTGATACATGGTTTCGAGATATTCATTGCCAAGCTCCGTGAGCTTGTAATATTTCCGGGGAACACCTTCATCCATCTCCACCCATCGGGAATCCACCAGCTTCTCTTTTTTAAGCCGGCTGAGCAGGGGGTAGATCGTTCCTTCGGCAATATCCATGTCCGCCATCTGCTTGATCTCGCTGATCAGCTCATATCCGTACCGCTCCTTTTTCTGCAGGAGCAGCATAATGATATATTCGAACAGTCCTTTTTTTATCTGGGATTGCCACCGGGTGATGAAATAGGCATTTGGCTTATTCTCCATAAGGGAATTTGGTACATTAAGATGAATAAAAATAAGCAATTAATTCAATTCCGCCGGAAGAATGACAGGACGCAGGTCCCGGCCAATAAGCGTATATACATGTTAGTTAGGATTCCTTATTTTTTGATAAAAATTCTGCTAAAATGAGAATTTATTTAGCAGGAAATACTTATTATTGCACTGTTGTTTTTGTTGACTGTTTAAGCAAATTGTTTACCCGTAAAACCATACTTATGATCCATTCAATTTCCAGTTTCTTTTTTGCGGCCCGGAAGATCCGGAGCCAGTCTGCGGTGATATCTGCGCATATCAGCCGGTAGCCTTTCATTCTACTGATCCCGGTTTTGTTAGCCCGTGAATGGCGTTAGTAAATACATGAAGAAAGGCTGACCGTGATGTGGTCAGCCCTTCAAAAAAAATTATTCCGGATCATGTGATCATTTCAGCAGATGCGGCCTTTCGTTGAAGACCTTCCAGACAAATTCTCCAAACAGCGTATTGGCCCATGCGAACCATGACCGGGTGAATTCTGCGGGATCGTCCTGATGGAAAGATTCATGCATAAAACCTTTGCCGGCATGGCATTTCTGCAAGGTCTGCAGGCATTGACGGATCTCTGCTTCGTTGTTGCTGGTCAGCCCCTGCATGGTAATGCTGATGGGCCAGATGCGGTCTACACCGGTATGCGGACTTCCGATCCCTTTTGCGGCCTTGCCGGAAAAGAAGAAAGGGTTCTCTGAAGAAAGGATCAGTTTGCGGGTGTTCGCATATACCGGATCATTGGGCTTTATGGCGCCGAGATACGGGAGGGACAGCAGACTTGGCACGTTGGCGTCATCCATGAGGTTGAAGCTGCCGAAGCCGTTCACTTCGTATGCATATACCTTTCCGAATTGCGGATGGGTAACTACAGCGTATTGTTTCAATGCGTTCTCCACTTCGGTGGCCAGCGCACGGCATTCGCCGGCGAGGGCGGCGTCTTTCTGCAGCGCCTGCAGCATTTCCGCTGCCTGCCGGAGGCTGATTACTGCAAAGAAGTTGGAGGGAATGAGGAAGTTATAGATGGTGGCATCATCGCTTGGGCGGAACGAAGAACAGATGAGACCTACGGGTTTTACGGGATAACCGTAGCCCGCCAGCGGCACGCCGTCCGTTGCCCAGGAAGTCTTCCGCTGGAAGTGATAAGGGCCGGGGCCGTCTTTCCGTTGCTGTTCCCGGAATGTTTTCAGCGTAAGCGCTATGGATTCTTTCCAGGCGGTATCGAAAGGTGCGGTATCGCCGGTGATCTTCCAGTATTGATAGGCCAGGCGGATCGGGTAACAAAGGGAATCGATCTCCCATTTGCGCTCGTGAATGCCCGGTTTCATGTCGGTAAGGTCCGTGGCCCATTCGCCGCGTTTGTTCTCGTCCTTGTAAAAGGCATTGGCATAAGGATCTTTATGGATGCATTTTACCTGGTGGTTGATCACACCGGCTATCAGATGCTGCAGGTCCTTATCTTCTTTTACCAGCGGCAGGTACGGCGATACCTGTGCGGTGCTGTCACGCAGCCACATGGCATCGATATCTCCGGTGATCACGTAGGTATCCGGGCGGCCGTTCTTCATTTCATATTCAACGGTGGTGTCCAGCGTATTCGGGAAACAGTTCTCGAAAAGCCAGGCCAGTTCCTGGTTGCCGCTTTTGCTTTTTACAGCGGCGATGGCTTTTTCAACAGCTTCGCTGCGGAATTTGCGCTCCGCTGCGGGAATACGCACAACAGGAAAATCAGCAGTGTTTGCCCAGGACAATACCGGGCGCAGGAGTACTGCGGAGGAAAGTAACGCGGATTGTTGCAAGAATTTTCTTCTGATCATAATGTAGACGGAATGCAATGATAAAATACTGTTATAGAAGTGGAAAAAATACGACATTTCAACCACTCCAACAGCATTTTAACAAATAAAATGTACCGGCTACCCTGCTAAAATTTAGCAACAGGAAGGTCCTGCTAAAACGATTTTCACGGGAGATCGCGGCGGAGCGCGACAATTTCCCCGAAGTCTTTCACCTTCGGTTTCAGGAATATCAGCAGCATGCCGACCGCAGCAATGATCACAACAGACATCCAGGCAAAATCCCGTGCCAGATTACCCGCATCGGAAGATCTGCCGAGGAAGTTGGTGATGAATGCACCGGAAAAAACGCCGGCCATATTCATGAGCCCATAAGCCGTAGCTCTGTACCTCGCGGCTACGAACTGGCAAAGGATAGGCATATTGTTCGCATCGAACATACCGAAACCGAAACCGAAGCAAAACGCCGAGGCTACGAGATAGTAAGTGGACTGTTCTACGCCCAGTAAAAACAAAGCGGGTATGGTCAATCCCAGTCCTATGGCGCTGGTAAATATCCGGCCCCTGACGTTGCGCTGCACCCAGCGGTCTGACATAGTACCGCCAACGATGACGCCAATAAACGAGGATATGGCAATAGTGACCGTTGCAATGGGACCGGCTTCGCTCATCGGCACATGCAGGCTGCCCGCAAAAAGTGTCGGCAACCAGTTCTTGATCGCCCATCCCGGCAAACTGGGGATAGCGAAATACAGCAGGATGATCCAGAAGGGAAGTAAAGTGAGCAAGCCCTTCACCCCTTTGAAAAGCGGCACTTTCTCACGACTGCCGCCGTCCGCAACGCCCGGGGCATCCGGACGTTTTTCGCGCAGGAAAAGTATCAGCACAACGGCATACACCACACCAAGCAGACCAATCCAGTGAAAGGTGGCCTGCCAGGAATATGCGGCGGCAATGGTAGCACCAAAACCACCCAGTGCCTGGCCCATGTACAGCCCGGTCATATGCACTCCCACGGCAAGGGAACGGGTTTTTGACCCGTGATAATCCGCAATGAGCGACAAGGCCGCAGGGAGATATAGTGCTTCGCTCACGCCCATTAAAGCCCGGAGCCAGTAAAGCTGTTCAAAGTTCTGCGCAAACCCCATCAGCAGCGTAACGGCAGACCATACAAAGAGGCTGCCTACGATCAGCCATTTGCGGCTCAGCTTGTCCGCGATCATACCGGAAATAGGTGACATGAGGCCGTATATCCACAGGAACACCGCCATTAAACGGCCAAAGTTGGTTGCGCTTTCCAGGGCGCTGATGTCCCCTTCAATGGAAGGCTTCATCGTGGAGAGCATCTGCCGGTCCAGGTAATTGAGCATGGCTACGAACCAGAGCAAAGCAACGACTAACCATGGATAATATTTCTTGTCTTTCATGATCGTGGATCCCTCCATTGATTTATGGCGCAGCAACAGCTGCGGTTAAAACATTAGGCGTTCTTGTACCCGGGCGCACCTCTCCACCGGGAATCACCAGCATGCCGTTCCAGACTACAGCGGGAGCTGTGACCGGCGCCCATATGCTGTTGTTGGGATGTGCAACAGCGTCTTCCTCCATACGGGTATGGACCTTCCCCTGCTGCACCCATTTATTTTCCTCCCGGTCATAGGCGATGATATCATCGGCAAAGCCGGGATGTTTTTCCCGGAGCACAGCCGCACTGTCCGCATCCTCTCCTGTATCTCCGCCAAAGACGGACAGCATATGGCCGTTATACCGGAACGCCGGTGTGGGCGCCGCCACCGCAGCACGGGGCAGGTCCGCACATTTCTCCCATCCGCTGACCGGATGATAGCGGTAGGCATCTTTCAGATAAATTCTTTTTCCCTTCTGCAATTCCGCCCCGCTGAACAGGTAGAATGCGCTATCCAGCGAACCGGCCACCGCCAGCATCCTGGAAGGGCCGGGCCAGGGTGGCAGGGAATGCCAGGCGCGCAACTGTTCCGCTTCCTTCAGGTCCAGCATATAAAAAACCTGCTCCGTTTCCGTGGCATCCGGTGCGCTCAGTCCCCCTGCAATATAAATGCAACTGTCCGTCATCGCGCCGCTTGCATTTGCCAGCGGAACAGGAAGCGGAGGCAGATCGGTTATGGCGATCTCCCCGTTGGCATATCTCAAGAGGAAAGCATCCGGGTAGTGCCCTTCCGCATTGCTGCCGCCGACGCACAAGAGGCCGCCGGCCGTTGTGATGGAAACACCGTAACCCAAAGGCCGGGGCAACTTTCCCGCTACTTTCCAGGGGCCGCCGGGCTGCTCCAGTACAAATACCTGGTCATACCAGGTTTTCTTTCCGCCATTCCAGGGCGTTCCTCCGTCCGGGAAATTGGCCCCTCCGGCCACGATCAGCGCATTATTCGAAATACCTGCAAACGATCCTGCAAAACCGGTGCTATCCGGTACAGGAGGCAAAGTACCCCAGTGATACTTTGCCTCCGTATGCGTCATACAACTCTCCAACATACACAAGGATGAAAAAATCAATATTAAAAAAGATATCTGCTTCACGAAAACTTTATAAATTAAATAATGCAGTGATCTCCGTTTCACTCAGTGCCTTCCTGTAAATGATCACATCATCTATATTACCATTAAAGAAAGAGGAGTTGGACGTTGCGCCCTCCTGAAACCCGATCTTGAAATCCTGCCCGTTGGATACCGTCTTCAGGTTGCTGGCATTGGCTGAACCCATCAGTTGCCCGTCAATATATACGGAAGTGGTCTGGCCCTGTCTTACACAAACCATGTGATGCCAGGCATTATCGGACACTTTTGCCGGCGCGCCCAGATTCACAAAAGCCGATCCCGTGTTATCCTCCACATTGAACCTTGTCTGGCGACTTGTGGTATTGTCCCCTATTCGCAGCCAGGTTTGATTGTCGTTCATTCCGTTTTTCCCGGATTCCTGCCAGATCATCATCTTGCTGGTCAGCGATGTTTTTACCCAACAGGAAATGGAATAATTCTCCGTTCCGAAATTCGTAGCGGCATCATCGGCTACCAGTACACCGGTTGCTCCGCTGAAGACGCCGGTATTGCCCTGTTTCCCGAAACGGTCTGCCCCGCTGTAAGTCACACCTCCGCCAATGGTACTGGTAGAAAGACCGTTGGGGCCCGCATCGGCTATGTTGCTGTTAAAGGGAAAGAACGCGGCAAGGTCCGCACCCGGTATAACGAGAATGTAATCTTCCACGGTTTTGACGGCAGTATTCGCCGGATTGGCGATCTCCAGGGTCACTTTGTACCGCCCCGCCGTATTGAAGGTCTGTACCGGGTGCTGGCCGGTCAATGTATAATTCTCCGGGCCTTCGATCGTCCATTCCCAGCTGTTGATGTTGCCGATGGAAATATCTTTGAACTGAATGGAACCGCCGGTGTAGGTGGCTGACTGTTCCGCGGTGAAATCAGCGCTGAGGGAACTGGCATCCAGTATCCGGATAAAATTGTTCTTCGTCACCTGGTCTGAATACTTGTCATTGGCAGCCGTAAGGCTGACGTTATAGTAGCCTGTATCGGTGAATGTAATGGCTGGATTACGTTCCGTGGAAGTAATAGCAGCACCGCCGCTTACCGGCACAAATTCCCATTGCCAGGACACCGGCCCGCCGCTGCTGGAATCCTTGAAAGTAACTGCTTCCCCGTTGAAGACAACATCCGCCGCCGTAGAAAAGTCCGCCTTCACCCGGTTATAATCGACGTTGATGTATTCTTTCAAGGTGTGCACTTTCTGCGTATGGCTGTTCATTACTTCCAGTGTTACTTCGTAAATACCCGGCGTGCTGTACACCACTGTCGGACTGGATAAAGCGGAAGATTCCGGCGCACCGCCTTCGAACGTCCACTTCCATTTTGTAACATATCCCGCGGTCAGATCTTTAAAGACGATGCTGTCCCCGGCGCTGATCTCCACTTTCTCCGCTTCAAAGATCACTTCCCCGATAGCGGCATCTGCAGAAGTCTTATCCTTCCTGCAGGAAAAATGGATCATGTTCAACAGGCATACGAGAATACAAAAAAATCTTTTCATCCGTTTAAGTTTTAATTTTTACGGGCCGGATGGAGCCTCAGATGTTTGGCATAATCATTTTCCGTGTGTTTAATGATTATGCCAAACATGCCGGATTCATCCGTTTAAGTTTTAATTTTTACGGGCCGGATGGAGCCTTTGTGCCGGCTTCATCCGTTATAATTTTTAATGGTGAGCAACCGGATGAAAACAACCGGTCAATTCACCGTTTATTGCTTCAGACTTGCATATTGCTTGTAACGGTTCCATTGGCCGGTGTCAGCCCTGATGAAGCGGCCTCCAGCACATTCCTGAAATCTATGGCATCCAGGTAGCTGCTGATGTCCTGTTGCTCGGCGGCAGACAGGTTCGTCAGTGGCAGGCGGCAGGGGCCGAGGTCCATGCCCAGTATTTTCATGATACTTTTTTGTGTGGGTATGGGTGCGTACCTGGAAAGGCACTGGATCATTCTTACAGCATGGAACTGCATCTGGCGCGCTTCTGCGATCTTCCCCTGCCGGAAATATTCCATCACCCGGAGATACAGCGGCGCCGCAAAGGTATAGGTGCTGCCGATAGCGCCTTCCGCGCCTACTGCCAATGCCGGCAGCAGCAGTTCATCATATCCGTACAGGATGTCGAACTTGCCGTCTTTGTAGTTCAGGCATGCCTGGTATTCATGCAGGGTAGAAGCGGTATATTTGATACCGGCCAGGTTGGGTATCTGTTCTTCGCCAAGCCTTAAAAATTCCAGCAGATCGATTGCTACGCCGGTAATGACGGGGATATGATAGTAGTAGAAGGGTATTTCCGGGGCTGCCGATGCGATCTCCGCCATGCAATCCACCAGGTTCTCCACAGAACGCGGTTTGAAATAAAAGGCCGCAACCGCGGAAATGGCGTCCGCACCGATCTTTTGCGCATGTGCCGCCAGCTTCCTCGCTTCTGTAATGGAGGGATGGCCCACATGCACCAGCACCAGGCAACGCTTGTTCACCACTTTTATAAATTCTTCAGCGATCTGCATCCGCTCCTCTATCGTAAGATTGGGACCTTCGCCATTGGTGCCGCAGATAAAAACGCCTTTAACCCCGTCCTGCAGGAGCTTTTCCACCAACGCGGGGATGAGGGCCAGATTCAATTTACCGTCTTCATTAAATGTGCTGAATGTCGCAGCTATCAATCCTTTAATACGCATTGTCTTCATGTTTATTTTCTATTTTTTTAGTAACTGCCCGACGTTGAATTTCTTCAGCACGAGACTGTAGTTGAATCCTTTGTTGCCATTGGTATTGGTCTCATATAAACAATATACCTGCCCGTTCTTCCCCACGGCCACATCACTGTAACCGGAGGCGCCGCTATCCAGCACCATCTGCGCCGGCCAGGTTTCGCCATTGTCGAAAGAGAGTTTGGCGGTGAGATTTTTCCGCGGGGTTTTCTCGATGTCCCGGCTATCCGGATTAATGAACAGCAAAGCCTGCTGCCCTTTTTTGCCGGCCGGTACACTGATGATGCTGGCCATGCATACCGGATCAAAAAGTTCCTCTTCGAACCTTGCAGGGCTCCAGTTGCTGATCCCGTCGCTGCTGGTGCTGAAGGCCCTTCTTTTTACCGGCGAGGGATTACGGATGCTGAGCAGCACTCTGCCGTCCGGCAGCTGCACGGGCATGCTTTCATTGGGATTCGCGATCTCGGGGGAATTGTCCGCTACCATTTCACCCAGCTTCCAGGTCTTTCCCAGATCATCGCTGTAGATGGTTGTTACACAGGACGGATGATGGCTTCTCCTTGGTGTGAGCTTGGCGGAATTTGCCAGCCATACGGCGGACAACAGTCTACCGTTCTGCAGCTGAATGCCATGACCAGGACCGGGGGCCAGCACCTTCCAGTCGTACCGCGGCCTGAAATCTTCGTACACCTGGGTAATATTGACCGGGGCAGACCAGGTAAGGCCGTCATCGGTGGAAAAGGTGTAAAACGCTTCATTATAATCCTTCTGGTACAGCAGGTGTACGGTTCCCCTGTCATCAACGATCGGCACAGGATTACCCACGGGGGCTTTCTTGTTGCTGTCGATGATCACGATGTTGCTCCAGGTTTTCCCATCATCCGTGCTCCGGCGCATAACGAGGTTCATATCCGCCCAGTCGCTCGCGCTGCCGATCCGGCCTTCGCAAAACGCCAGCAGGGATTGTTTTTTTGTCATCACCAGCGCGGGTATCCTTGCGGAGGCGTACACACTGTCCGGCTCAAAGACCACCACGCTTTCTTCCGCAGTACTGCCGGCCGCATGCTTTGTGGATTGGCATGCCTGCCCGATCAATGCTGCGGCAAAAAAGAATAACGCTAAAAATTTCTTGTGCTCCATGTCCATGCTCTTTTTATTTGATATCAGTGATCGCTACGGATTTAAAGGCGATGCCTCCATTATAATGCCCTACGCCTGCTTCATAGAATAATCCTACTTTTTCGTCGGACAGCAATACCAGGTCTGAATACGCGGAAGGGCCGTTGAACACCTGTTTCTTTTTGCTCCAGGTCAGCCCTTCATCCATGCTCAATTTGATGGTCATACTGGTACGGGTGGTGCTGGCAGGATTGGAAAAGAACAGCATGAACGTTCCATTGATGGTGGCGTTCAGCAAGCTGCCCTGGCAAACGGGGTCTGTCAGCGAAGGCTCCTGTACGGGTGGTGTCCAGGTCATACCGCCATCTGTGCTCGTGCTGGATAAACGCTGATTGTTATTGTTGCCTACCCGCATGTTCAATATCAATTTACCGCCGGGAAGCTCCGCAATGGTGCTTTCATTGGGGTTCAGGCCGGGCACTACCGGAACAATACCGCCCAGTTCCCAGGATGCACCGGCATCGTCAGAATAGATGATATGCGAGTTACCCCTTCTCCCCGCTCCTACCTCAATATAATCACAAGGCACGATCATCCTGTTCTTATGCGGACCTTCGGCAACCTGGATACCGTGACAGGGGCCGGTGGCATACCATCCCCAGTTGGATTGTTTCACGGTGGAAGTGATCTCTTTGGGCGCATCCCAGCTCAGCCCATCATCCGAAGAAGCGGTCAGGTACACCCGTCGCGTATCAACGCTGGTGCCGGCGTTGATCTTTCCGATATCATCCTCACCCTTGTTCCAGGTCATCAGCAGATGGATCTTGCCGGTAGCCTGGTCGATCACCGGAGAGGGATTGCCGCAGGTGTTCTCCCCATCGCTCCATACAACGCTGAGTTTGCTCCAGGTCTTCCCGGTATCAGCGGAGCGTTTCAGCACCAGGTCTATATCACCTTCGTCACTGCAATCATTCTTTCTTCCTTCCGCAAAAGCCAGCAGTGTGCCGGACTTCGTCATCACGATAGCCGGGATGCGGAAGCAGCTGTAGCCCTCCGTTCCTTTCTGAAAAACGTGGGGCAACACCGAGCCGGGCGCCTCCAGTTTGGGAAAAATACGTTCATTATTATCATCATTGCATGCGCTGGCAGCATGAAAGATCAGTAAAAGAGAAATGAGTTTTTTTATACCGGATTGCTTCATGATTACTTTCTTTTTTTAGTACCCGTCCGTTTGGCCGATGTTCGGGTTATTCGCAAATACAGTGGTGTTCAGAGGCCAGAACAGCGGTGTGGTCTTTCCCGCCAGGTTGGGCACATAGGTGTACACATCGATGGTGCCGCCCAGGTGGAACCGTACCAGGTCGAACCAGCGCTTGTTCTCAAAGAACAGTTCGCGGCCGCGTTCGTTCAGTATTTCTCTTTCCACATCAGCTTTATTCATAGAGCCGGTGTAAGCGCCTGTTTCCGCGCGATCCCTTACTTTATCCAGGTATTCCACGCTATTGGGGATATCGGACATTGCAGCATAGGCTTCTGCTTTCATCAGGTACACATCCGCCAGGCGGTAAAGGATCAGGTCATTGTCCGGTATCCGGTCATCTGCATATTTGGTGCCGGGGTATTTGGTGATCCAGGAAACTTTAGGGCCGGTGGCCTGCATTTCCAACACCCAGGTGCCGGGAATACGTTTGTCCGCCGGGTTAGTGAATAATGATCTGGACAGCGGACTGATCTGGTAAGCGCCCTGCCCGTTACCTGAGGAAACCGCATACGGGATCTGGTCCAGGTTCAGCGCTCCCTGAACGATGGACAGGAAGGGCAGTGCATTTTTCGCGTAGTTGCCGCCCGGAGTTTCATCCCGCTGATAATAGGCCGCCATCAGCACTTCTTTGTTGCCTGCCGCCCTTACACCGGATACATCAGTAAAATCATCATTAAGGTCCAGGCCGGTAGCTTCGATCTCGTTGATCGCCGTTATCGCCTTTTCAAGATCGGCATTTCCGCCGCCCAGCACTTTCGCGCTCCACAGCAAAGCATCCGCCTTCAATGCCTGTACCGAGCCATAGGCAAAACGGTATTTCGAGGGATAACTGCTTTTCGAGAACTGGGTCATTGATGTGAACTGTGCTATCGATGCATCCAGGTCAAGCTGAATCTGTTCCATCACATCGGCGGCCGGTGAGCGGGAAAGCAACGGCACATTTTCATCCACTACCGCCTCCAGCATGATCGGTGCATCACCAATGACCCTGATCAGATGGAAGTAAAAGAATGCCCTCAGTGCATAGGCTTCTGCCAATATCTTCTTTTTCAGATCGGGATTGGAACTGAAAGAAAAGTCCTGGATCTTGTCCAGCAGCAGGTTGCAATGCCCGATACCGCGATACCATTCCGCATAGTTAATAGCACCTGATGAAGGAGACAACGTATGCGACCAGGCTACGGTGAACCTGGAATTGGAGGCGGAGATCAATTCTTCCCCTCTTTCCGTTCCATATGTTACGTTGTTGGCAAGACTGCGCAATACAGTGTAAATGCCCACCACGTTCGGTTCAAAATCGCTTTCATTCTTGAAAAAAACCTGCTCTGTGATGCTGGACTGCGGTTTGACATCCAGTATGGCATCACATCCGGAGATGACAGATGCCGAAAAGGCCACCATCAATATATTTAAAAAAAGACGCTTCATATCGCTTCTGTTTTAATAACCAAAATTCTAGAACTTCAAATTTGCACCCAGGGAATACTGGCGGGGCCTGGGATATCCACCCGGATCAAAACCGCTGTAGATCTCCGGGTTAAGCCCCTGGTATGCCGTAAGGAAGCCTACGTTGTAAACGCTGGCAAACACATTCAGCCCCGTGGCCCTGAACTTGCTGGTAATGGCGGAAGGAAAATCGTATGACAGCGTGATCTCGCGCAGTGCCAGGAAGTCGCCTTTTTCGAACATCACGGATACATCGGAATTGTAGCTGCTGTTATTGCCCAGAGAACCGTTGCGCAGGTAGTTCCGTTGCCCGAAATCATAGTCCGCAAAAGAGAAACGCGCGTACTTTTTACCCTGATCTCCCTGATTCTTCCATACATCCGAACCTAAAGCCTGGGAAGGTGCGCCTTCGTTGAAAGCCCTGCCCTGCCCCATAGAACGGGCCAGCGCGCCATTACTGATCAGGTGGCCAAGCGCATAATCCGCATTCACACGCAGCGAAAATCCCTTGTAGGTGAAGGTGTTCTGGATACCGCCCATTTTATCAGGGTTCCGGTAGCCCATGAATACCTGGTCTTTCGAATCGATCACCCCATCGTTATTAACATCTTCGAAGATGAAGTCGCCCCCTTTCTTGCCAACGATGATACCTTGCGGAGAAGCCAGGTTATCCTTGATGCGGGAGTTCCACTCCGCCGCTTCTTCATCCGAGGCAAATACCCCGAGCACATTATAAGCATAGATGGCATAAGGGCGTTCCCCTTCGGCAAGGCCACCCGCTTCCATTTCTTTCCCGGTATTTTTGTCAAAAACAATATCCCCGCCCTGGCGGTTCTTTAAACGGCCGTTGTCAGGCAGTTTGGTGATCGTTGTTCTGTTAAAGGCAAATGAGAAATTGGCATGCCAGTTAAAGGAAGCGGTCTGTACCACCGTTCCGCCGATCGCCACTTCAATGCCGCGGTTCTGCAACTCTCCGTTGTTATACGCGATGGAGGTAAACGGTGATTCCGAGGGAAGCGGCTTGGATGTCAGCCGGTCTTTGGTGAGTTTGTTATAATAATCAACGGACAGGTTGATCCTGTTCCGGAAGAAAGATGCATCCACCGCCAGGTCCGTAGTAACGGTGGATTCCCATACCAGGTTGGGGTTGGACAACCCGGAACGGAGGATGCCCGCATACATGCCGTAGCTCACTGCGGAGTACCGGCCGTAGGTATCAGCGAGACTGAGGCCGCTCAGGCCCGCGGCGCCCCAGCTGCCCCGGAGCTTCAGGCCGCTCACCACATTATTGGGCTTCCAGAAATCTTCCCGGTCGATATTCCAGCCTGCGGACAGTGAAGGGAAGAAGGCATATTTATTATCAGGCGCAAAATTGGAGAAGCCATCATAACGCAGTGAACCACCAAGCAGGTACTTCATTTTATAATCGTAGCTGAACTGGCCGAACATACTGGCAGATCTTGTTTCTCCGAGGTTGGTCGCAAAATCCACCACATTGCTGAATACAGATCCGTTGATATTGGTGGTAGTGGGTTCATCGATCGTGAAGATGTAGTCGTTGGTGGCCCGTTGGGAGCCCATATCTTTTACGTGGTTGGTATTTCTGGTGTAATTCACACCCGCAAGCACGGAGAAGTTGTGGTCTTTCTGCACGCTGAAATCATACTGCAGCACCTGGTCTATCATCAGTTGGCGGGAGTTGTTGGTGTAGTCATCTTTCCAACGCTGCATGGAAGGTTGTATCTCGTCCTGCGGCGTGGCTTTTCTCATGAACAGCTCCGTATAATCATCGATCACATAGGAAAGGGAAGGTTTGAAATGCAGCCCTTTGATGATCTTCAGGTCCGCCGCTACCCGGGTGACCATCCTTTCGGTGCTGGTCCTCATTTCGTCATATTTCAGGGTGTGGAAGCGGTTCCTTACAGTGTACAACTCTCCCGGCGCCGGATTGCCGTCATCCTTGAATATCCTGATCAGTGGCGTAATACGGACGCCCCTTACCAGGTCATTCTGGTAGGCATCAACATAGTTGGGCTTCACCTGCTGGTAGTTCACCATGAAATCCAGCTTGAGGTTTTCGGAAGCCTGGTAACCGAAGTTGCCGAGTGCATTGTAACGTTTGTAGGCCGTTCCCACCAGGATGCCTTTCTGGTCAGTGTACCCCATGGAAAAGTTATAATCCGCTTTATCCGTACCACCGCTGAGCGTAACGTTCTCCGTGTTGCTGACACCGGTTTTCCAGAGCATGTCCTGATAATTGTTATCCGCATACAACAGCTTGGTACCGGGATTGATGGGATCGTCCATTACCCGCCATCCGTTGGCGAGGAGATTGTTGACATAATCGGCCCCTTCCACCTGCATGATGTTATCGTACAGGGCCGTGAGATATACGTTTTTCCCGTAGTCGCCCGGCCTGGTGTAGATGCGGGTGCCGGCGGAAAAACCGCCGTTGTAGAGCAGATTGTTCTTGTCGATATTATCGGAAGTGTTGGCCACGGTGATACGTGCCAGACGGAGGTATTCCTCGGCGGACAGGTAGTCGTAGTCCCGGGCCTGTGTTTCCCAGGTGGTCCTGTGGCTGAGTGTGATGCTGGACCGGGAGTTCAGCTTACCTCTTTTTGTTTTGATGACGATAACGCCGTTGGCGCCGCGCGCGCCATAGATAGCGGTAGAAGCCGCATCTTTCATGACCTGCATGGATTCGATATCATCCGGGTTCACGTCGTTGATCGATCTGAACACGCCATCCACGACCACGAGCGGATTGCTCCCCTCAGAAGCGCCTACGGAGGCGCCGTTGTTATTGCCCAGGCCGGAACCATACACATTCGGTTTGGTACCGCCGCGGATAATGATATTGGTAGCGCCGATGCCCGGCTGGCCCTGTGTAATGGGAATGGACACGCCCGCAACTTTCCCCTGCAGTGCCTGCACGGGGTTAGGATTGGGATTGTTCTTCAGCTCCGCCACATCCAGCCTGGAAATGGCTGCGGTGTTCTTTTTGGTAGATTGTTCCGTGTACCCCACGATCAGCACTTCCCCCAGTTCGGAGAACGATTCGGACAGCACGATGTTATGCTCCGCCACTTTGTTGACAGGGATTTCTTTTGTGGCATAGTTCATCATTCTGACCTGCAGGACCTCATTCCCGGTAGCTACCTGCAGGCTGAACCTCCCTTCAGAATTGGTGACCGTCCCCTTGGTGGGATTGCCTTTGACGGAGATGCTCACGCCGATCAGGGGTTCATTGTTAGCCGAGTCCCGCACACTCCCGCGGACAGTAAATCCCGGGGTCTGGCTGTAGCATTCATGCATTCCGAAGAGGAATAGAAAGAAGCAACAAAATCTAAATAATGTCATCTCAGTATGTTTATAAATGAAAATATCAGCGATGGATTGTTTTTCGTTTTATGCAGCGGATGTTGGTGTTTATCCGCGGTTGAGCGATAGTATGTTATGGTTCCGGGTTGCCGTTGAGCATCCAGGGCAGATTGAATTTGTGAAATTCTATGGAACGATGGCTGGTGCTGTTGTTGCCGGTATCTTCATTGATCTCGATCAGTGCGCCGACGTGATAGTCCGCCGTTTTGATCATGCTGGAGTATCCGCCTTTGCCCTGCGCCTGTGCCTGTGCTTCGGTCAGCCAGTCGTATATCCGGCGGCTGATGGGCCAGGTCTGTCCGTTATCATAGCTGATGCGTACTCTCATTTTCCCGCGGGTGACGGTGCTGGCGGAATTGAGGAAAACGATGCGGTTCGGGCTGTCGGTATTATACCGGAGGATGGAGCCCTGGCATTTAGGGTCCAGCAATGTGCCGTCTGAGGTGAAGCTGGAGAAACCGCCTTCGATGGTGCCGGTGGAGATCCTTCTGCGTTTGGACGCTTCCCACTGGCTGGTAGTAGGGCGGTCGTTACGCATCAGTGTACCGTTCATGCGTTCTATGATGGTGCCTTCATCCGTTCCGCCGGGGATCAGCTGATATTGCCAGGTAGCGCCGTGATCGTCGCTATAGATATTTCGTCTGAGCGCCGGGATGATGAGCCTTCCCGGGTTGTTGAACTGTGTGACGATGCCGATGCCCGGGCCCATCGCGTCCCAGGCATAGCCCGGAGGAAGAAGGGTGGATGTTCTGTCAACCGGGGCAGACCAGGTGGCGCCGTGGTCGTCGCTATAGCAGGAATATACTTTTCTGTCTCCCCAGCTATCTATTGTGCTCATGGAGGTGTGGGTGCCGTCGTTCCAGGAGAGGAATACCCATACCCTTCCGTTGGAGCCCTGGGCAGGGTCGTACACGGAAGTAGGGTTTCCCCAGGTACCGTTCCCGGAAGCTGCGATCTCTCCCATCTGCGTCCAGGTGGCGCCATTGTCGAATGAGCGTTTGAACACGACGTTGATGTCTCCCCAGTCGGAGTTATTCCAGCGCCGGCATTCGCACATGGCGATGAGGGTACCGTTCCTGGTTTTAACGATGGAAGGTATTCTGAAGGAATGCTGGCCGGAGGGGCCGCCGTCGAACAGTTTCAGATAAGAATGGGATTGGGGTGCTGCGGCAGCCGCTACTACAGACATACTTTCATCTTCCAGGCCGATCCGGGTATTTTGCTCGAGCTTTTTAGTGCAGGCGGGAAGCAGGAATAAAGCTGCTGCCAGCAGGGAGCAGCCCGCTGTTGATTGGTATGTGAATTTCATAACGGAAGAATTATGATAATTAGTAGTTATGTTCTACATAACAAATGTAGGTATTGTTTCTAAAAATCAAAAGTTTTAGGTGTTTTTTATTTGGAGGGGGATGGAGATGCGGCGGTGGAGGTTGATGTGGATATGGGTGGCTGTGGATGGATAACCGTGTTCGGTTACAGCATAACGGCCGCGCAAAAAATGAAACAACCGGAAGCAGCTATTAGGACCGAAATAGAAAAATGTGTGGAGCCGCCGCTTCATTCTCTACTGTCCTATCGAAGCTTACCTTCTATTACTTTTCGGATTAGCGGGATTTATAAGCCCCGGTTTTTGTCAATTTTATTTTAAGGGTATAGCCTTAAAATAAATATTGATATTTAAGGCTATTACCTTATATTTGTGTAATAATTTTAAGGGCATAGCCTTATGAAACTACAAAACAGCTTATTGGTCATCCGGCAATTGGATAAGAAAATGGAAGGGTTACAGCCCTTGCAGGGCTTCTCTATGCCGCAAGATGGCTGGATTCGCACGATTCGCAAAACGTTGCAAATGTCACTCCGGCAACTCGGCAAACGTATGTCGATGACACCGCAGAGCGTACTCGAAGTCGAAACCCGTGAGAAAGAAGGTTCTATCACACTCAAATCCTTAAGGGAAGCGGGGGAAGCCTTGAATATGACACTGGTTTACGGTTTTTTACCGAAAGACGGCTCGCTGGAAAAGATGATCGAATGGCATGCCCGTGAGCTGGCGCTTAAAATCATTTATCGTACTTCCACAACGATGAAGCTGGAAGATCAAGAAAACAGTTCAGTGCGGCTGAATCAGGCCGTGGAAGAAATGATGGAAGAACTTAAACGCGAACCAAAAAAATTATGGGATTAGCGGTTGAATACCAAGACGGACAGACCCCGCTCGATGAAGATGAAAAAGAAGGGCTGCTTATTCCATCCGTCACCACAAGGGGTGAACTGGATGAAGTGGAGCAGCGCAACATCGAAGAAGCGATCCGGTGGACCGTTCAGCGCCGCAAGAAATTCACTGCTAATGAAGTTCTGACCGAAGCATTCGTGCAGGAGCTTCATGTAAAAATGTTGGGTGAGGTTTGGCGCTGGGCCGGATCATTCAGAAACTCGAATAAGAATATCGGAGTGGATAAATACCAGATCGGTATCGAATTGCGCATCTTACTGGATGACTGCAAATACTGGATGGATAATAATATATACGGCTCTGATGAAATCGCCATTCGCTTCAAGCACCGCATCGTCAGCATCCATTGCTTTGCAAATGGAAACGGGCGGCATTCGCGCCTGATTGCAGATGTGATAATAGAAAAGATTTTCGGCGGAGAGGTGTTTACTTGGGGACGGCAGAATCTTGTCAGCCATAATGAATATCGCGCTTTATATCTTGCCGCGTTGCGCGCAGCAGATCGCGGAGATTTCGAACCGTTGATACGCTTTGCGCGATCATAAGATTGGTTGGGCAGGTTTAACAGCATGATAATTGAAAATACCCTTCCCCAACGGCTCCCGGCCGCTCCCATACCATACAGCTCCACGAACGTCCGACACCGCCGCTCAGGGCTTCTTGAGCTTCCTGACCCGGTCGAAATGCGGTTGCAGGTGAGATACCATTCCCTGCTTGAATTCCTCCGGCGTCCCTTCCCGCAGTATCTTCACCAGCCCCTGATGGGTCACTTTCCCGGAGATATATTTCTTGTTCTCCAGTTTCATTACATAGCCGAAAATAGGCAGCAGCAAGGTCTGAAATCTTTTCAGGGTATTGTTGCCCGTCATTTCATAGAGTTTTCCATGAAAGGCAATCTCATTACTGATGCGGAAATTATTGCCTTTTACTTCCCTCGCGGCGATCTCTTCCAGCTCATCCAGGTCCTTCTTCGTCTTGCGGATAAACAGCAGGTCGGCAATACCCGTTTCCAGCACCAGCCGCAGCTCGAACAGGTCCTGCAGGGTAGCCTCATCCATGATCTCGGGGTTCAGTACCTTTTCAAAGGTGCCTACAATATCAGGATTGGAAATGACCATGCCGGTCTTCTTTTTCGTTTCAATAATCCCTAACATTTTAAAACGGCTCAATGCTTCTCTGACCACATTCCGGCTCACTCCTAACGCAGCTGCCAGTTCCAATTCTGTGGGGAGGGGGTCTCCGGGTTTGAAAGACTCCCTGGCGAAATATTCTCTGAGGCTTGTCTCCACACGCTCAGCCATCGATTTGGAGGAAAGGGGTTTTATTCCGTTAACCATAGATTCCAAGTTTTGTACTACAAAAGAACAAATATAGATGATTTATTTCATCAAAATAATATTTGGAAACTATTTCGTCAACACCCCCTCACCTTGTCAGCAAAGCGATCAGCCCCTTGTGCTGCGGGAAGAGGGCAGACAGCGCCGCTCTGTCCGCCAGTTCAAAATCAGCAAAATCAAAGCCCGGCGCCACCGTGCAGCCTGCCAATGCAAAACCGCCCGTTTCCTCCACACAGGAGGCAAACCAGCTGCCCGCCGGGATCACCAGCTGCAATTGTTCCCCCTGCTCCGGGTTACGGCCAAGTTTATGTACCTGCAGGTCCCCGTCCGGCCTGATCTCATAAATATACAGCGTGGTCCCGTCATAAAAATGCCACATCTCATCGGCGGCAATACGGTGAAAAGCGGAGAAGTCCCCATCCTCCAGTAAAAAATAAATGCCTGTGGATGCGTTGCGTGGCCCGGAAAAGCCTGCAGGCAATGCCTGATGGCCGATCGTTAACGGCGCGCGGTAAGTTTCCCGGAAAGCGCCACCCTCTACATGACTGGTAAGCTGGAGCTGCTGCTTCCAATATTCGGCGGTTGTGTTTTTCATAGGCGAAAAATAAGCACAGTCAGGCAAATTCCCCAATGCTAAAAGGACTGCCTCCTGCGTAATGTATCCGGTCTTCGGACAGCCCGGTAGAGCGTTGCGTTTCCACTGAACGCAAACCGGCCAGGTTGCAAAGGACGGCCTCCTGCGTAGTATATCCGGTCTTTCGGACAGCCAGTAAAAACACTACGTTTCCGCTGAACGCAACCGGCCAGGCTGCACTGAGGCAGCCCTTTCCAATTATGGAGCATTAGTAATCAACTCAATACGGGTTCGGGGCGAACGCTGGCCACCGGTACAGATCTTTGCTGCTGTCTTTGCTTTTTCTTCCTCCCGAGCCAGATCATGGTTCCGGTAATGGGCAGGCTGGCACATATCAGGCTGGCGCAAAACATCATGATCTTGCCGGCCAGTCCCCATATAGCCCCGGTATGAATATCATAATTCATTTTCCGCAGCTTGTCCCCCGCTCCGGCGTCTGCATATTTGCCGCTATAAGGGCCGGTAGCCTGCAGTGGCTGCAGGGTGTATTGATCGAAAGTATAATTATCCCCTTTGTAATAAGTGCCGGGGCGAAGGTTAACGAATATGTTGAGCGCCTCAGCTTTGGTCTGCGGCGTGTACACGAACATGCCGGCGGTTTCCGGCATTTGTTGCTGAATACCTGCCCAGGCCCGGTCTACCGCCATAACCCTGGCGGCTTCCGTGGTATATCCGGTGGTGTCGGATACCGGAATTTTCACGTCCTTGAGGGATTTTCCCGTAGTGGCGTAATAAGTGGCATTGCTGAACCATTCAAAGCCCCAGACGAGACCGGTGAGCGCCAGTACCATGGCGATGATCATCACATAAAAGCCCAGCACATTGTGCAGGTCGTAGTTCTTCCGCCGCCATCTTGCATTCCATTTGATGGAGAACCGCTGTTTGGCCGCCCCTTTGTTCTTCGGCCACCAGAGGACCAGTCCGGATATCAGCATCACCAGAAAAACAAGCGTCGCCGAAGCCACCACAGGCTGCCCGATCTTCGGTGGCAGCCAGAGGTAAAAATGGCCATGAAGGATAAAATGGAAGAAATCTTCCTCCTCGCTCCATACCTTCAGCACTTTTCCGGTATAGGGGTCCATAAAAACCTGGTAATAATAATCGGGGTCCGCACCGTAATACATAACGGATGCACTTCTGCCCGGACCGGGGTAACTGACGCCGTTGGGCGCTTTGTCCGTAATATGTTTACCGGCTATCGCTATCAGCCGGGAAGGGGCAAGCGGTTCCTTTCCTTCCTGCACTTCCGCATGCAGATACGGGAATAACATGCTTTTGAACTCCTGTTCGAAAGCCAGTATGCATCCCGTAACACTAATCACAAAAACCACCAGCCCGGAGGTCAATCCAAGCCAGAGGTGTACTTTCCCTACTATTTTTTTCATTTTACCTGATCAGGGTGAGTTGCAAAGATGCGACCGGGGCAGGAAAAACCTTGCTCGAATCGGGAAAAAAAATTGCGGGAACGGGAAAAAAGGCCTTCCCGTTCAACAGCTATTGTCATGGATAAAACGCATTCATCAAATAATGTTTATAAATGAGCGATCGCTCATTTATCTTTGCGGACGTTATGCGAACAAGGGATGAGAACAAGGTTGATCTGATCTACCGGAAAGCCATTGAAATGATTGTGCATGAGGGGCTTGACGGTTTCGGGGTGAATAAACTGGCCAAAGCCGCCGGCGTTTCTCCTGCCACGATCTACATCTATTACAAAGACCGGGAAGACCTCATCATGCAGGTGACCCTGCGGGCGTCCAATCATATGCTGGAAGAAAGCATGAAGGATTTTGACCCGGACATGAGCTTTGATGAAGGCATGAACATCCAGTGGCGCAACCGCGCCAGGTACTTCCTGAAGTATCCGCTGGAGACCCAGTTTATCGAAAAAATGCGCTATACCCGGCATTACGACCGGATCTTTGAAGAGCTGCACAAGACCTTCAAGGAAAAAATGGGGCGATTCCACCATAATGCACTGGAACGCAAGGAGTTGATCAAACTCCCGTTTGAGGTATTCTGGTCGGTTGCCTTTGCCCCGCTCTACCAGCTGATCAAATTCCATACACAGGAAGGCAGCTGGGGGCACAAGAAATATGCATTCAGCGACGAAACCATGCAACAGACGCTTTCCCTTGTGCTGAAAGCGTTGAAACCTTAAAACCGCTTTTTATGAACAATGGCTTCTCCATGGAAACGGGTGTGGAAGTGCTGATCTTCCGTACCAATATCCGGTTCAAGAAAGACCTCCGGCCCGTAAGCGCGGTGCTGGACAAGATGCCCGGTATCCTGCGCTGGAATGTGGACCGTGAGGATACGGACAAGGTGCTCCGCATCGAATCCCGAAGCATCCCGCCGGCAGATATCATTAAAAATATTACCAGTGCGGGATTCCATTGTGAAGAACTGCCGGACTAAATTAAAACAACAATAACGAACCATGCGACCCAAGAAAGAAAGGCTTTTTACCCGGTACCAGGTATTCATGATCGCCCTGATCGCTTTGCTGCAGTTCACGGTGATCCTGGATTTTATGGTGCTGAACCCGCTCGGGGAGATCCTCCTGTCGGAAATGAACATCAAAACGGAACAATTCGGCCTGGTTGTTTCCGGTTACGCCTTCAGCGCCGGCATTTCGGGCATTCTGGCCGCAGGGTTTGCGGACAGGTTTGACCGGAAAAAGATGCTGATGGTCTTTTACACCGGTTTTGTGGCCGGCACTTTCCTTTGCGCCCTGGCCCCCAGCTACCTGTTCCTGCTGGGCGCGCGCATCATTACCGGTCTTTTCGGAGGGGTAATGGGCGCCATCGGGATGGCCATCATTGCGGACCTGTTTCTTCCGGAAGTACGCGGCCGCGTGATGGGCTTTGTGCAGATGGCCTTTGGCCTGAGCCAGGTGGTGGGCATCCCCATCGGCTGGGAACTGGCGAACCGCTTTTCCTGGCATGCGCCTTTCTGGATGATCGGGATATTCGGCGTAGTGATAGGCATCATTATGATGGTCTATGTAAAACCCATCACCGGCCACCTCACGGGGCAAACAGACAAGAACGCCTTCCGGCACCTGCTCCATACGCTCAGCAACCGCAATTACTTCCTGGCCTTCGGCACCACCATGGTGCTGACGGTAGGCGGATATATGATGATGCCTTTCGGCAGCACATTCTCCCGCCACAACCTCGGCCTCTCCGAAACGGACGTCACCATCCTTTTTGTAGCCAGCGGCCTGCTTTCCTTTATCCTGGGCCCGATCATCGGGAAGCTGAGCGACAAATTCGGCAAGGCGAACATGTTCTATGCAGCCAGCCTGCTGACGGCCGTGATGGTGTACATTTATACCAACCTGGGCATTACGCCGCTTTACATGGCTATCATTATCAGCGGCATCATGTTCGTTGGGGTTTTCGGCCGGGTGATCCCCTCCCAGGCCATTATGACCTCCATGCCTGCGATGCATGACCGCGGCGCCTTTATGAGCGTCAACTCCTCCCTGCAGCAGCTTTCCGGCGGCATCGCCGCTTTTGTGGCCGGCAGAATAGTGGTGCAGACCTCAAGCGGGGCGTTGCTGCATTACGACCGGTTAGGGTATGTGATGATCGTTGCTTTTGCCATCACAACCGTCATGATGTACCTCCTGAACCGGCAGATTATGGCTAAACAGACGCAACAGCCGCCGGTAGTGGCAGCTGCCTCCTGATTGATCAGGCCGGAATAACACAAAACGGGTGAACCGGGCAACCGGCGCACCCGTTTTGCATTTGGCAAATATTTAACAAAACAATACGGTACAGCTGATCCTCGTAACCCCGCATGGCGTAAATTTGCAGTACCCCGCTATTCACCCACTAAAACGGAGCTATTATGGAAAAGCAACCTATCCGCGAAGCATACAAACGCTATTGGCTGGAAAATGGCAAAAGACCCGTTTCTGTTTTCGCGCTCTGCAAAATACTGGACGTTCCTGAAGACTCCTTCTACGAATGCTACAGTTCCATGGAAGGCGTTGAGAACGATGTCTGGCTGGACTATTTCCAGCGCACGATCGACCAGTTACATGAGGATGAAACCTATCAGCAATATTCCGCGCAGGAAAAGTTGCTGGCCTTTTACTTTCTCTGGGTGCAGCAGCTGAAGCAGGACAGAAGTTACATCCTCCTGCAAAAAGAACGTTTCCAGTTCCCGGGTTCCCAGTTCCGCCAGTTGTCCACTTTCAAAAAAGCATTTTACGATTATGCCGCTAACCTTATCCGGGAAGGGTACCTCAGTTCCGAGATCAAAGAGCGGAAATATATCTCCGATCAGTATGTACATGGTTTCTGGATGCAGGCGCTGTTTGTACTGAAATACTGGAGCGATGATACCAGCGTCAATTTTGAGATGACCGATGCGGCGATCGAAAAAGCCGTGAACCTGAGCTTTCAGCTCATACATTCCAACACGCTGGACAGCCTGCTGGATTTCGGGAAATTCATTCTTGCCAGGAAATAAGACAAGCAGGGAACAACAATAACATGAAGGAACAAACGAATATCCCCACCGGAAAAGTGGAAAGGGCAGGCAGGTTTGTGACCACCGGCCTGAAAGTAGGCACCAATTATATCAAACATTATACCCGCAGGCTGATGGACCCATCCATCACCAAAGACGCGCTTCACCAGGAAAATGCGGAAGATATCTACGATACGCTGAGCAACCTGAAAGGCAGTGCGCTCAAAGTGGCGCAGATGCTGAGCATGGACAAAGGCATGCTGCCCAAAGCCTATACGGAACGCTTCGCCATGAGCCAGTACAGTGCGCCGCCCCTCTCCGGTCCGCTGGTAGTGAACACCTTCATCAAAACACTTGGCAAATCACCCTCCCAGCTCTATGACCAGTTCGATATGAAGGCCTCCAATGCCGCATCCATCGGGCAGGTGCATAAAGCCGTGAAAGACGGCAAACAGCTGGCCGTGAAAATACAGTATCCCGGTGTGGCCAATAGCGTGAAATCGGATCTCCGCCTCGTCAAACCATTTGCCATCCGCATTGTAGGCATGAATGAAGTGGATATGGATAAATATTTCGAGGAGATCGAATCCAAACTGCTTGAGGAAACGGATTATGCGCTGGAACTGCGCCGCTCCCAGGATCTGTCCGCCCGCTGCGCGCACATTCCCAATCTTGTTTTCCCCGTCTATTATCCCGGAATGTCGTCCGACAGGATCATTACGATGGACTGGCTCGATGGCAAACACCTGAAAGAATTCCTGCTCACCGATCCTTCGCAGGAAGTACGGAACCGGATCGGACAGGCGCTGTGGGACTTCTACCAGTTCCAGGTGCACCAGCTGAAACAGGTGCATGCAGACCCTCACCCCGGCAATTTCCTGCTTCGGGAAGACGGCACCGTGGGCATATTCGATTTCGGATGTGTGAAAGAGATCCCCGAGGATTTTTACGTCAATTATTTTCTGCTGACCGACAAGGAAGTACTGAAAGACGAGGTCCGCCGCAAAGAAATATATACCAATCTGGAGATGATCCATCCTTCAGATACGGAAAAAGAGATCGTTTTCTTCTCCGGCCTCTTCCAGGAAATGATCCGCCTGCTGACCCTGCCCTTTACGGTAGACCGTTTTGATTTTGGCGATGAGGAGTATTTCAATGAGATCTATGCTTATATGGATTACCTGTATAACCTGAAGGAAGTGCGCGAGTCCAAAGTAGCCCGCGGCAGCCGGCACTCCCTCTACATCAACCGTACTTACTTCGGGCTCTATTCCATGCTGAGCGACCTGAAAGCGGATATTGTAACAGCCATTTGATACAATTGGTTTTCCGGTTCAAAAGCGCTCTGCAATTTCTCCCGGTGCAAACAAGGCCTGCACAGCTGCAAAGTGCAGTCTCTTGCGTTTCCATTATCGTACCATTTCCCGTATAACCAATAGAAGCACCGGTAACATTGCCATACCCCCTATTTCCATTATTATCGTACCATTCCTCGAATAACCAATAGAAGCACCGGCAACATTGCCATACCTCCTATTTCCATTATTATCGCACCATTTTCCCGTATAGCCAATAGAAGCATCGGCAACATCGCATCATTTCCCCCTATCCTCATTTGCAATGAACCGGACAAGCTCACCTCCCGGCACACCACTGCTCATTCAAAAAATAAAAAGCGTCCTTTATACCCTTATTTTTACCAATTGTGTATATTGGCAGGATAGAACAGATAATTTGCAATATCTTTTCTTTTTCCACTTGGCTAAATCGATTTAGCCTATGAAAAACTGATAAAAAAAATAAAGAGACACGTCACAGTCATGAAGCAATTATTATTCATCCCCCTGGGCGCCCTGGCCCTCGGTCAGGCAACCGCCCAGGCACCTGTCCGCCAGGCAGATCCGGTCAACTTCTCGCAGGTGCAGATCACTGACGCTTTCTGGAAGCCCAAACTGGAAAAAGTGGCTACGGTCACCATCCCCGTATGCATCGAACAATCGGAAGTGAAAACCCGCCGGATCGATAATTTTGAACGGGCCGCCCGGAAAAAAGGCGAAAAGCACGAGGGCATGTATTACGACGATTCCGATGTGTACAAAGCCCTGGAAGCCATCGCCTATTCCCTCAAGAACCATCCGGACCCCGCCATCGAAAAAAAGGCGGATGAATGGATCAGCAAGATCGCAGCGGCACAGGAACCGGACGGGTATCTCAATACTTATTATACGCTGACGGGACTCGACAAGCGCTGGAAAGATATGGAGAAACATGAGGCCTACTGCGCCGGTCATCTCATCGAAGCAGCCGTTGCCTATTATAATACTACCGGAAAAAGAACGCTGCTGGATGTGGCGATCCGTTTTGCGGATCATATCGACCGGTATTTCCGGGTACCGGGCAAGCCCTGGGTGACCGGGCACCAGGAGATAGAACTGGCCCTTGTTAAACTTTACCGCACCACAAAGGATGAAAAATACCTCGGGCTGGCGGACTGGCTGTTGCAACAGCGGGGGCACGGCCATGGTGTGGGCAAGATATGGGACGACTGGAAGAGCCCGCAGTATTGCCAGGACGATCTGCCGGTGAAAGACCAGCGCGAGATCAGGGGGCATGCGGTGCGGGCCATGTACCTCTACACCGGTATTGCGGACGTTGCCGCCGTCAACAACGACCCTTCTTACCTCCCGGCCATGCAAAGCATCTGGGAGGATGTCGTGCACCGCAATATGTACATCACCGGAGGCATCGGATCGTCTTCGCACAATGAAGGTTTTACGGTGGATTACGATCTGCCGAACGAAAGCGCTTACTGCGAGACCTGCGCTTCCGTGGGGATGGTGTTCTGGAATCAGCGGATGAACCTGCTGACCGGTGACGCGAAATTTGCCGATGTGCTGGAACGCAGCCTCTACAACGGCGCGCTGGACGGTCTGTCTTTGAGTGGCAACCGTTTCTTTTATGCCAATCCACTGGCTTCCCGTGGCAAACATGAACGCAGCGAATGGTTCGGCACGGCCTGCTGCCCTTCCAATATTTCCCGGCTGATCGCCTCCCTTGGCGATTACATCTATGCAAAATCAGACGAAGCCATCCTGGTCAATCTCTTTGTGGGCAGCAACACCACCATCCCGCTGAAAAAAGGGAAGGTGCATATTTCGCAGGAAACGAACTATCCCTGGGAAGGTGGCGTGACCATTCATATATCCCCGGAACGCCGGATGAAAAGCAAACTGATGGTACGCATTCCCGGATGGGCGCAGCATGAACCCGCTCCCGGCAGCACCTATTTCTATCTTGCCACATTCAAAAAAACTTTTTCACTGACCATTAACGGCCAGCCTGCGGCTTACACCATGCAACAGGGATATGCCACGATGGAACGGGAGTGGAAGAAAGGCGATGTGGTGCAGCTGGAACTGCCGATGGATGTGAAACGTGTGCTGGCGACAGACAGCATAAAAGAAAACAGGAACAGGGTTGCCCTGCAGCGCGGCCCGCTCGTGTATTGCGTGGAACATCCGGATAACGGCGGAAGGGTGAGCAACATCCTGCTGACGGACGATGTGCAGTTTTCCACGAGTTATGATCCCGCGCTGCTCAATGGCGTGGTAAAGATCCAGGGCGAAGCGCCGGTGGTGAAACCGGGCACGGACGGTATTTCCATACAGACCAGCCGGCAGCAGATCACCGCTATTCCTTATTATGCCTGGGCCAATCGAGGGCCCGGGGAAATGCAGGTATGGATGCTGCGCAAAATATCCGATATCACCTTACAGTAAACAGTATATCAAAATTCAACTACGCTATGAACTGGCAAAATGTCAAAAAACTATTCGCATGCCTGCTGATCTCTCCCGCTGCATTTGCACAGGTAGAGCAATTACCGGCTTATCCGCTGATCACCCACAACCCTTACTGGTGCATCTGGTCTTTCGGGGACACCTTGAACTCGGCTCCCACCCGGCACTGGACGGGCACCAATCATTCCATGATCGGCATCCTTAAAGTGGATGGGAAAAACTACCGCTTCCTCGGAAAGGAAGAAAGACCGCTGAACACCCTTGTGGCCACAACCGATGAAAAGCCTTACGAATTCAGCTACACGGAATCGCAACCGGCGGGTGACTGGATGAAGGAATCATTCAACGATGGCCAGTGGAAAAAAGGCGCGGCACCTTTCGGGGACGACAAGCGTACGGCAAAAACTCCCTGGACCAGCAGGAATCTCTGGGTAAGAAGAGCATTCACCCTGAACGGTCCCGTACCGGAAAAACTGTATCTCAAATTGCAGCATGATGATAATATCAAAGTATATCTCAATGGTGAGCTGGCCTACACGCATAGCGGCTGGAACCACCGCTTTGATTATATCCCGGTGACTGATGCCATCAGGAGCAAACTGAAAAAAGGCAGGAACATCATGGCCATCCATGTGGAGAACACCGCAGGCGGCCAGCACCTGGACGCGGGCCTCAGCACAGAACTGAAAAGCTCCGGCCAGCCGGTACTGCAGGCCATCCAGCGGAAAGTAAATGTTACGGCTACCCAAACTGCCTACGAATTTACCTGCGGCGATGTGGACCTTTCCCTTACTTTCACATCCCCCCTGCTGATCAAAGAACTGGATGTACTGGCAAGGCCGGTATCCTACGTTTCTTTCTCCGCAAAATCGAACAATAACAAAGCACATGCGGTGCAGCTGTATTTCGGCGCATCCTCGGATATTGCTGTAAATATGCCGTCCCAGGAAGTCACCGCGGAAAAATATGCTTCCGGTCAGCTGACGGTATTGAAAACCGGCACAAAAGAACAGCCGGTATTACAGAAAAGAGGGGATGACCTGCGTATCGACTGGGGTTACCTGCACGTAGCGGCGCCCGCTTCCGCACAGGTGAAACAAAGCATCGGCAACGCACATGCATCCATTCAGCAATTCACCTCCAACACAAAGGCCACTGCGGTAAACAGCGGCAGGTCCCTCATGCTGAATACCGTATTCGATCTGGGTAAAACCGGCAACACGGCCAAAGAGGCTTTTGTGATGCTGGGATACGATGATGTGCTGGGCATCCAGTACTTCGGACAAAACCTGAAATCATGGTGGGCCATGGAGCCTGGCACGACTATGGAGAAAGTGCTGACACAGGCGCACCAGGAATATAAAAGCGTGCTGGCAAAATGCGCGGCGCAGGACAAGGAGATCTACCAGGATGCCGTAGCGGCAGGCGGTGAAAACTATGCCAAACTCTGTGTTGCCGCATACCGCCAGAGCATTGCGGCACATGCCCTGTTGAAAAGTCCTGATGGAGAGATCCTCTTCCTCTCAAAAGAAAACTACAGCAACGGCTCCATCAATACGGTGGATGTTACCTATCCCTCCGCTCCGCTTTACCTCGCCTATAATCCGGATCTGCTGAAAGGCATGCTGAACGGCATCTTCTATTACAGCGAAAGCGGCAAATGGAAAAAACCTTTCCCGGCGCATGACCTCGGCACATACCCGCTGGCTAACGGCCAGACTTATGGAGAAGATATGCCGGTGGAAGAATCCGGCAACCTGATCATTCTCACCACGGCCATTGCACAGGCGGAAGGCAATGCTGAATACGCGCGCAAGCATTGGAAAACGCTGACCACCTGGACGGATTACCTGGTGAAAGAAGGGCTTGATCCCGCCAACCAGCTCTGTACGGACGATTTCGCGGGCCATCTTGCGCGTAACGCGAACCTTTCCATAAAAGCCATTGTTGGCGTTGGCGGTTATGCGAAGATGGCAGGCATGCTGGGAGACAAGGCCACGGCGGCAAAATATGCAGCCATTGCCAGAGAAATGGCCACAAAATGGCAGCAGCTGGCAGATGCGGGCGACCATTATGCCCTGACGTTCGATAACAAGAACACCTGGAGCCAGAAATACAACCTGGTATGGGACAGGATACTGCACCTGCAGCTCTTCCCGAAATCGGTGTATGACAAGGAAATGGCCTATTACCTTAAAAAGCAGCAGCCATACGGCCTGCCGCTGGACAGCAGGAAGACCTACACCAAATCCGACTGGATATTGTGGACGGCCAGTCTTGATAACAACCCCGCACACTTCAAGGCCCTGACCGATCCGGTGTATAAATTCATGGAAGAAACGCCGGACCGCGTACCTTTGAGCGATTGGCATGAAACAACAAACGGCAAAAAGATCGGTTTCCAGGCCAGAAGCGTAGTGGGTGGATATTTCATCAAGGTGATGGACGATAAATGGGCAAAATAAAAACGATGGGATGCCACGGTCGCCGGTAGCGGCAGGCGTGGCATCCCCGGATGAAAAATAAAAACAAACGGATGAAAAGATGGATTTTTATCGCGCTCCTGGCATGCAGCATGACGGGATGGGCGCAGGAAAAGAAAACGGCTGGCAACCCGGTTTTCCCGGGATGGTACGCTGATCCGGAAGGCATTGTGTTCGGCAAACAATACTGGATATTCCCCACGTATTCCGCGCCTTATGAGCAACAGGTTTTCTTTGATGCCTTTTCTTCCCCTGACCTGGTGAACTGGACGAAGCACTCCCGCATCCTGGATACACAGCGTGTGAAATGGGCGAACCGCGCGATGTGGGCGCCTGCCATCATCAAAAAAGGTAAAAAATACTTTCTCTTTTTTGGTGCGAATGATATGCATAAAAAAGGAGAAGGCGGCATCGGCGTAGCCGTGGCATCAAAGCCCGGCGGCCCTTACAAAGACTACCTGAAAAAACCGCTTATCGATGAGGTCGTGAACGGCGCCCAGCCTATCGACCAGTTCGTGTTCCGCGATAAAGACGGAGAATATTATATTTATTACGGTGGATGGGGGCATTGCAACATCGGGCATCTGAAGAAAGATTTTTCCGGTTTCATTCCATTTGAAGATGGCAGTACGTTTAAGGAAGTAACGCCAAAGGGTTATGTGGAAGGCCCCTTCATGTTCATCCGTAACAACAAATATTATTTCATGTGGTCTGAAGGTGGATGGGGCGGCCCCAACTACCGGGTAGCCTATGCGATCGCAGATTCTCCGATGGGCCCGTTCGAGCGCATCGGCACTATACTGCAGCAGGATACAACCGTAGCCACAGGCGCCGGTCACCACTCCGTGATCCAGGTGCCGGGCAAGGACGAATACTACATTGTGTACCATCGCCGCCCGTTGGGGAAAAAAGGCGCCAATGAACGGGAAACATGTGTGGATGTGATGAAGTTTGATGAAGAGGGAAAGATCATCCCGGTGAAAATGACCTTTGAAGGGGTAGCGGCAAGACCGCTGTAAGAAAGCATTTCAGAAAAAATCCCGGTAGCCGCTGGTTGCCGGGATTTTTTTATCTCCGCTCCTGATGCTGCCATACGATCAAAGCCTTTCGGGCATGGTATCTGTTGAAGAAAGATAACCAAAACGATCTGCCATGCAGGAAATCCTTATTGCTGTTATAGCCATAGTTGTATTGCTCGGCGTCTACATCGCCATTCAGGGCGTTAAAAAGAAAAGGAAGGGGGATGACAAGCTGATCAACCGCTCGGTTCCTCCGTTGGACCCTGACAATAAAACGGCCGGTGGCGGTACCCCACGGGAAACGTATCCCGGAAGCAATTAAAAATAACACCGGGTATTTGTAAAATCATCAGGTTTGTTTACATTTGTAACCATATGGTTTCATATTAATTATTCTTTTATGGCTACACCCGGACATCTACAATTAAACGCTGATGGTTACAGCGTTCAGTTTGAAAGACATTTTCCATTTGATCTCAAAACCGTATGGGAAGCTATTACCGACCCGGCTAAAATGGCGGTATGGTTCCTGGAAGTGGAAATGGATTTTACACCGGGTGGGAAAATGACCATGCGTTTCCCCGACGAGCATCATACTGAAACCTACGGCCGCATCCAGCGTATTGAACCGCAGCGGTTATTTGAGTTTGTGTGGCTGAATGATGACGGTCCGGATGAGTTGGCCACCTGGCAACTTTTCCCCGAAGGCCCTTCCCATACAAAACTGGTGCTGACTTACAGCAGGCTTGCAGAGAAATACGCCATCAACGTACCAACCGGCTGGCATGTAATGCTGGACCATCTTGCCGAAGTTATAGCCGGCAGAACCGAACCCTACCCTCCACAAAACGGGCCATCACCGGAAGAAAAACACGTAGGCGCCCTATATGCTGCGTTATGGCACAGACAGTTCCCTGTATTTGAACTATCCGGTCACTATGGTACTTTCATCAGAAAAGATCATTTATTTGATATACGTTTTGAGCGGGTGCTGCGGCATCCTGTAAAGCGCGTATGGGAAGCGATCACGAAGCCTGAGCTACTTGCCCGCTGGTTTGGTGGTGAGGCCGAAATGGACCTGCGCCCGGGGGGCAAAGTACGCATTACGTTGCTGATGACGACAGTGGAAGGTGAGATCATCGCGCTGGAGCCGCAACGCCTGCTGGAATATACCTGGGGTGACAAGAATACGGTACGGTGGGAGCTATTTGAAGAAGGAGAAAACACCACCAGACTTGTCTTCACCGAAACAGCGGTGGACCCGGCGCATTTCCCGGACGCTGCTCCCGGCTGGCATGGCTATCTGGACCGGCTTGCCTATGTGACAGATGGTAAAAAAGTTCCCGCTTTTCCGCTGGAAGCCTGGCCCGAGATATCGAAAGAAGCCACCGCAAAATACCGGGGGATGCTGGAAGGTTGAATAACGGCCGTCCTATCCTTGCACAACCTCCCCGTCCCCGCAACAAATTTGCAGCGTGTGGAAAACGGGTAGCCTGATTTAATATTCAGTTTACATCCAACCGGTAAGTTTGCTGCTGATATGGACAAGTTTCCAGACAACCGGCTGATCGCGCTCATCAGGGAGAACAACCAACTCGCATTCACCGCACTGGTGAACCGGTACTGGGAGGGGCTGTACAGGCATATTCACGCAAGGATAGGCCATGAAGAAGATACAAAAGACATCCTGCAGGAAATTTTCATCTCCGCCTGGAAAAGCAGGGAAACGATATACACCGATGCTAACGGTACAATAGCCTCTTATCTTTTCAAAGCCGCCCGTTATGCCATCATCAACTATTTCAGCCGTCCGCAGCAAACCATCTGCAACGAGGCGTTGCTGGAAAGCCTCCTGCTGCACCAGTCCACCGGCTCCGCACTGGAAATGCTGGAAACAAAAGAACTGGAGCAACAGGTGATCGACGAACTGGACCGAATGCCGGAAAGATTGCAGCTCCCCTACCGCCTCAGCCGCTACGGCCAGCTGTCCACCAAGGAAATAGCCGCACAGCTTTCCTTATCCGAACAAACCGTCAGGAACAATATTTCCCTTACGCTGCACCGTTTACGGGCTTTCCTGCAAAAAGATCTTTTGCTGATCATATTCTTCTTCATAATTCCTTAACACCAAACAGCAGTACAGCCGGGCCGGCTACGTGATATATACGGTGTTATGGACAACGAACGCCTTTCTTCACGCCAGCTAAAAGCCATTCTGAAAAAGTATCTGCACGGAACTGCCACCGCAGATGAAGCCCGTCAGGTGGAACGCTGGTATGCAGCATTCTCCGAAGCGGAAACGGAAGACAAGCTGAAAGATCCGCATTACAAAAGTGCGCTGCAACAAGAGGTCATGGCCGGTATCCTCCATCATACCGCCCCGCGTTCCGGAATGCGGTTACGGATCGCTGCAGCGGCAGCATTGCTGATAGCGGTATGTACAGGATTATATCAATATACATTCCGCGCATCGTCTCCCCGGCAGGAAGCGCAGGTGATAGCAGTACCTTTCGGTGAACGGAAAAGCATCACGCTGCCGGATGGCTCGCAGGTATATCTCAATGCCGGTTCAACACTCACGATAGAGGAAAACTACGGCAAAAAGGAACGGCTGATCAGGCTTTCCGGTGAGGGTTTCTTTGAAGTGGCGGCTGACCCTGAGCATCCGTTCATCATTCATACCGGTGATATCTCCACTGTTGTACTGGGCACTTCTTTTAATATCAGATCGTACCCGGACCAGGAAGAATGGCACATCACGATGGCCAGTGGCGGCGTAAAAGTGCTCCGGCGGCAGGAAGTGCTTTCCGGCAATCTCACCGCCAACCGGCAATTATCCTATCACCATGCATCCGGGAAAGTAGCGCTGAGCAACACCGGAGCCAGCCTTCCCGGCGAATGGCGCAACAACATGCTCAACTTCCGGAACAGTTCACTCAAAGAAATTGCCGGAGAACTGGAGCGCCAGTACAACGTTCCGGTCAGGGTCAGCGGTCACGATGAAGGCCACTACAGGATCAGCTTCCACCGGCAGCCGCTGCCCGAAGTGCTGAACATACTTTCCGGTCTTACCGGAACTACTTATACAGAACAAAATGGTGCCATAATTATTCACGCAAAAAAAGGACAAGCTAATGATGAGACCATAACGCAAGAATAAAAAAACCGGAAGCGTTTGCAGCACTTCCGGCGGACCTGTCCGGTTAACGGACAGCATTTTTAACGGATTCCAGTCACATTAAAAACATATCAAAGATGCAAAAAAAATTTGCAGGTTGTTGCAACCTGCTCGAACCTCTTTTTTCGCTAAAAATGAGAATCACCACCTTTCTGGTATTATTTTCCTCGATGTTGTCCTTCGCCACTACCAGCACCGGACAGTCCATGTACGAAAAGAAAATAAGCCTCAACGTAAGGAACGGCTTGTTAAAAGATGTGCTGACGCTCATTGAGCAGCAATCTTCATTCGTGATCGGTTACAACCGGGATAATATCCCTGACAGCAGCCGGATCAGCTATTCCGCGGTGAACAAGCCTGTCGGCAATATACTGGACGACCTGCTGGCAGGTTACCCGGTGATCGCCAGGCAGATCGCGGAAAAATATATTGTGCTGAATAAAGTATTGCCTGCCGAGAAAATATTATGGCAGCAGGAGCTGGTGATTTCCGGAAAGGTGACGGACAGGGCCTCCGGAGAAGCTTTACCGGGCGTAAGCATCAGTATAAAAGGAACTTCCTCCGGTACGGCTACAGGTACGAACGGCACTTTTTCAATCCGGTTCCCGCAGGGAAAGGATGAAATTATACTGGCTGTTTATTACCTCGGCTACAAAAGGCAGGAACTGACCATTACCCGGGCAAATGCATCGCAGGTAAGGAGCATTATGCTGGATGCGGACCGGCTGGGCCTTGATGAAGTGGTGGTAACAGGCCAGGGGCTGGACATCAGCAAAAGAAGATTATCCACCAATGTGGTCAGTATCGGCACAAAGGAACTGGACGAAGCGCCATCCGGCAGGATAGACCGGATGCTCCAGGGCAAACTGCCCAATGCGCAGATCAGGCTTACCGGCGGGCAGGCAGGCGCCACTTCATTGATCCGGGCAAGAGGGGTGAATTCCGCTTTTGTGAACTCTACTCCTGTTATTTATGTGGACGGTGTGCGGATGGACAATCTCAACACCGTGTCCGCCCTCGGTGGCGGAAGTGCCCAGGGCGCAGCCATCAGCGCGATAGCGGATATCCCTACCGACAATATTGAAAGGATAGAATACATCAACGGCGGAGCGGCCACTACCCTTTACGGATCAGATGCCGCCAACGGCGTGATCCAGATCTTCACCAAAAAAGGCGGGTCGGACAGAACTTCGCTCACGTTCGAGACGCAAATGGGTATTGAAACGCCTACTGCGGATTTCCTGCATTTTTCCCGCACCAAAGAATTGTTATTCCAGAACGGGATGTACCAGAAGCACCACATTGCGGTAAATGGCGGGCAAGGCGATTTCGGGTACAGCTTTTCCGGCAATTACAGCAACAGCGAGGGCGTGCAGCTGTATGATCAGAACCGCAACGAACGCATCGATTTCTCCAGCGGTTTCCGGGCAGCGCTCAGCAGCAAGATCACCTATGAAAGTTCCTTTACTTTCGTGAGCAACTCCTTCAAACGCAACCGGAACGGTAACCAGGGTGGTTACACGGGCCTCTGGTTTGCTGAAAGCGGCGCATCCTCCATTACCGGCCCAAGGTTCAACCCGGTGATAGACACCCTGTCGGAAGAGGCTTTTGCGCAAATGAAAGCGTATGTGAACGAAGCAGAGCGCCTGCAGGACAACAGCATCAAAGTAAAACGCTTCCAGACCTCCCAGGTGTTCAAATATATGCCGTTGAAAAACCTGGTGTTCAAAGCTACCGGCGGGATCGACTACCGGGTGCAAAAGAACCAGGTGATCCAGACCAATCAGTACCTTTCGTTTACCACCAATACCAATGTAAAAGACCAGGGCAGCATCACCAATGCAGACCGGAAATATATGGGTATTACACTGGAGCTGAACGGCCAGTACGAAGCAAAGGCCGGAGACTTCTCTTTCATCACCACGGCAGGCGGGCAGCTCTTCCGTAACGAAGACCAGCAGATCGCCTACACCGGCAGCAATATCCGGGACGGCGCGCGCACCATCCGTGATGCCGCCACCAGAACAAGTGATGAATATTATATCGAGATCGTGAACTATGGCATGTATATCCAGGAAAATATCGGCTTCCGGAACAAGCTGTTCCTCGACCTTGGATTGAGAGGAGACGGTAACCCTGCTTTCGGCAGCAATATCGGCATTCAATACTATCCCAAAGCAGGCATCTCCTATATTCCCTCTGCGGAACCCTGGTTCGAAAGCATTTCCAGCGTGATCTCGTCCGCCAAGGTGCGCGGCAGCTTCGGTGTTGCCGGCAACCTGCCAACAGCTTTCACTAATCAGCGCACCATTGCCTTCCAGGGTTATCAGAACGAACAGGCGGCATTTTTCGGGCAACCCGGGAATGAGGACCTGAAGCCGGAGAAAACACAGACCGCCGAAGGCGGCCTGGAGCTGGGCTTTCATCATGACAGGTTCCTGCTGTCCGCCGGATACTATCATTCCACTACGCGTAATGCCCTGTTCTATGTACCGCCCACCCCTTCCACCGGGCAATCGCAATCACAGTTGTACAACGTCGGGAAGATCCTGAACAAAGGATTCGAGTTCAATATCATCGCTATCGCCATTCAAAAAAAGGATGTTACCCTGCGGCTGAATGCATCTGTCAATACCCTGTATAACAAGGTGCTCAGCTCAGGCGGTGTAGCTCCTTTCAATATCAACGGGTTCAGTGCAAGAACGATCCAGACGGTTGTGCAGGAAGGGTACCCGATAGGCTTCCTCCGCGGCAACTACGGAGTGTTTGGTGACGACGGCACTTTGTTGAGCACTACCGCGCAGCAGAACCTCGGCACCACTATTCCCGATCTGTTTGGCAGCATGGGACTGAATTTCCGTTACAAGCAGTTCGATCTTTATGCCAGTGCGGATTACCAGAAAGGCGCCTATGCCAATTCCTTCGACAGGCAATTCCGTTTCAACTATGGTGCGGATAATGAAGGCATCCCCCAGGCGGAGATCGACAAGAACAAACGCACCAACTGGCTGAACTTCACCAATATGTTCGTGGAAAAAACCGATTTCATCAAAGTAAGAACGATCGGCGCCAACTACGCCGTAAAGCAGGGCTTGCTGGGTAAAGCTGTGAAAAGCCTTACGGTAGGTGTGATGGTGGTCAATCCCCTCAACTTCACTTCATCCAGCTTCGATCCCGAGGCCACCATCAGTGGTGCTGCACAGGGACAAGGCGGCGCTACCACCGGCGGCATTTCCTACGCCACCTATTCCGCGCCCCGCCAGTTCCTGGGATCACTAAGGTTTAACTTTTAAACGCTGAAAAATGAAAAAACTGTTCGCATATTTCCTGCTGGCGGCCGTTATGGCTTCCAGCGCCTGCAATATTCTGAATCCGAACGTAACCGACCAGGTGTACCTGGACAATCCGGATGCGGCCAAAAGCTGGGTGAACGGGCTGCGCCGGCAGCTGGCGCTCACCATGAACCAGGTAGTGGTGAGCACAGAGCTGGTTTCCGACAACTACTTCAATAACCGCACATTAAGCAGCAAAGTATTCGACATTCCGCAGATCGATTATTTTGATCTGGATGTCAATAACCTCCAGGTGCATATACAACGCCTGCGGGAGATGGCAGACTACGGGCTGGAAAAGGTACTGCCGGCAGACCATTCCGCTACAGCCAATGATTCCGCAGAGATCTATTTCAGCAAGGCCTTCGCACATCTGCTCAGCGGCGAACTATTCGTGGCATTACCGGGCAGCAGCACCGGTCCGGTGCTTACACCGGCCGGTCACCTGGATATCGCGATCGAAAATCTGGATAAAGCCATTGGGCTGACCACCGATGTTAACGAGAAGGATGCGTATATCCTGTTGAAAGCCCGGGCCTGGTATGCCAAAGGCAATGCCGCCAATGCCGTACAATTTGCTACAGCAGTATCGGGGAATAAAACCCTGCTCCGCCAGGCAAAATATGATGGTATCAACGGGGTTTCGAATGATATGCAGACCTTTCTTTTCTCCTCCGTCAACAATGAGTTTGCGCCTTTGCCGCGGCTGGACTTCCTGGACCCCAAGTACTATCACACCGGCCTTGCCAGTGGGGACCAGAAGCCGGTAACGATCGCAAAGGCGGAAGAAGCCGCGCTGATCATTGCAGAAGCACAGGCATCGGCGAATGAATTGCCCGCCGCCCGGCAGACGCTGAAAGATATGCTGACGGAGATCGTAGCCCTCCGGCCGGTAGTCATGCTGGACGACAGCAAAGAAACCCGTAACGGCGGCAATCGTACAGATTACCCCCTGACGGCCGTGCAGGTGAAATTCGACGCACAGGATGCGCCCCGCAGCAATTATGTGCTCGACAGGAAAGCAGGTAACGTAAAGGCATATACGGTTTCCGGGACCATGGTGACCGCTGCCGATATTGATGCCGCTACCGATCAGGACGCTGTGTTGTACATCCTGTACCGCCTGCGCCAGGAAATATTCATGGCGGAAGGCCGGCGGATGAAGGACCTCGGCATACGGCTCCCGGTATCGCAGACGGAACAGCTGAATAACAGCCACGTCCTGCCGGAGCATATCAAAGCACAGATTCCCGCTTTCATCCCGTTGAACCGCGGCATGGATGACTTTACCTATGACAAGGACAACGGTATCGTGACCATGGCATACGACATGAACAAAGTGCTCGTAGCAAACAAACTGGCTGCGGAAATTTTCCCATTCATCCATCAATAAACACTATTCATGAAAAAAAAGATCTTTCTATACTGCGCCATACTCCTTCTGTCCATACCTGTATTTGCGCAGAAAGCAAAATACGTGGTACTGGTGAGCGTAGACGGGTTTCGCCCGGATTTCTACCTGGACCCTTCCTGGCCAGCCCCCAACATGCAGCAGATGCTGCAGAATGGCGTGTATGCCCAGGGGGTGAGAGGCGTTTTCCCTACGGTCACCTATCCTTCACATACCACATTGATCACCGGCGTGATGCCGGGGAAGCACGGCATCGTGTACAATACCCCCTTTGAGCCGGGCGGCCAGACAGGCCGCTGGTATATGGAAGCAAAGGAAATCAAGGCGGAGACCCTGTGGGACGTTCTGCATAAAGCCGGTCTTGCTTCCGCGGCCGTATCCTGGCCGGTATCCACCGGAGCGCCGATCACCTACAACCTCCCGGAAACCTGGTCGTCCGCCACGCCCGGCGACCGGAGAGGCGCTACCAGTGAACATGCTACACCAAAAGGACTGTTTGAGGAAGTACAGGAATTTGCCACGGGTAAACTCGAAGCCAACGACCTCAGCCTGAAATATAACGGCATGAATGAGAACCTTGCGAGGATGACCGCGTACATCATCAAAAAATACAAGCCACGCCTGACGGCCGTACACCTTCCCTGTACCGATGGCGCCCAGCATGCAGAAGGAAGGGAAGGCAAGGGCGTAAGGATCGCCGTAGCATCTGCAGACCATGCCATTGGCACCATACTGGAAGCACTGGACAAAGCAGGCATCAGGGACAGCACTGCAGTGATCATTACCGGCGATCATGGTTTTGTTGACACCCATACGGGCATCTCCCCGAACGTATGGCTGCAGCAGGCGGGACTGACCGGCAAGACAGCGGACCGCGGCAACTGGAAAGCCACTTTTCTTTCCTCCGGCGGTGCGGCTTTTCTGCATCTGAAAGATCCGAAGGATAAACAGACATTGCAGCAGGTCAGGAACATCCTGGCCGCGCTTCCCCCGGCGCAACAGGCGCTTTTCCGGATACTGGACCGCAGTGAGCTGGACAAAGCGGGTGCAAACCCGGAAGCAGCGTTGGCGCTCACGGGGAAACAGGGCATCCGTTTCAATAATTCAGCGGACGGACCTGTATTCAGCGCCGCGCCCGGCGGAGCACATGGCTATTTCTCCGACTTCGACGAAATCCGCACCGGATTCATCGGCAGCGGGGCAGGCTTCAGCAAACACGGCGTGTACCCGGAGATCGGGCTGGAAGATATTGCGCCGCTTGTGGCGGAATTGCTGGGGGTTCGGCTGGAACAGGCTGATGGGGTGGTGTACCCGGGGATGTTTGTTTCGGAGAGGAAGTAAGGATGATGGAAAGGGCGGTTATGCGGTGATACGGATAGCCGCCTTTTTTTGGATAAAATTAAGTAAGGGCCGCATCCTTCCGGATACGGCCCGCTTTTTTGGGGTGGATGCAAGTTACCGGCAGGCTGTGCCTTGAGGTAACGGCTGCGCTTTTCTGGTTGATGACTCGCGGCTTTAGAGGAGCGGATCAATATTTTCGTGAACTTTCTATTTTCATGTCGGCCCATTGCCAGGCTTTTTTAAACCGGGCGTTAACGGCCCTGGCCTCAGCATCTTTCCCCTGCCCTTTCAGACTGTTGAACAATCCTTTCAGCGCCCACCCGTTCTCTTTGAACGTTTCCAGGTCGTTCCGGAATACGGTTTCCGCTTCCGCGAATTTCCCTGCTTTCACAAGCCAGTGGCCCAGCGAGAGGCGGACGGAGAAAAACCAGTCCGGCGGCTCTGTATAGGTCAGCTGGTCTTCTATAGCGATCGCTTTTGAAAAGCGGTCCACTGCCGTTGCGTAATCGCCCTTGTGCCCTGCTATCTCTCCTTCGAGGTTGTAAGCAGCAATATTCACGAGGTCTTCCACGGTATTCATGTCCCAGACAGACAGTTCTTTCAGTTCATCTTTCGCAGCGATCTTTTGCAGCGCTTTCATTTCTGTGCCGGCAGCCTGCAGATCGCCTTTGGCGGCGTATGCCATTCCCCGGGCATAGTGCCAGATGGCGGAGGGATACAGCAGCGGCTCTCCGGGATGCGGCTCCTGCAATATTTCATCCCAGCGGCCCAGGTGTACCATCACATACAAAGGGATGATATAGAAATGTTGTACACCGGCAAGCTCCGCGAGGTATTTCCTGTCGGCTTTGCGGGACACCATTCTGGCGGCATCCAGCGCCTTCTGGCCGCTGCCTTCCAGGAATGCACAGGCGGCGAGGAAATGGATGTTATGCGGATAAAGCACCAGGGGATAGAACCCTTCCGCGCGGCACTGCGCAATATAGGTGCTGTCTGCCTGCGACGCCTTTTCATTCGCCACCACACCTTTGTGATATTGCCCGGTACGGATGTAGGTGTGGGAAGGCATATGCACCAGGTGCCCTGCGGCGGGCATCGCCGTTCGCAGTTTATCAGCGTACGGCAATGCTACTTCGGCATGCTTCGATGCTTCCGTGGCATGGATGTAGTAATGCATTGCTCCGGGGTGCGATGGCGCTTTCTGCAGGATACTTTCGATCACTGCCAGTATCTCCGGGGTCCAGGGTTGAGGGGTGCCGTCCTTCATCCAGAGGTCCCAGGGATGGAGGTTCATCAATGCATCTGCATAGATGGAAGCAATATCCATGTCTTCCGGATATTGCAGGTGCGCTTCTTTCAGCGCCTGTGCATAAGCCTCGTAGTATGGGGCGATATCTTCCACTTCTTCCTGCGGGAAACGGACGGTCATGGTATGAATGAGCGCTTTTTCCTTCGGGGTTGTGCCGGCGGAGTATTTGACGGCGTTGCCGATCGCTTCGTTGATGTCCGCCAGGCTGGAGGGGTTTAGTGGAACATTGTAATTCGGGCCAAGCACCATCGCTATTCCCCAATATGCCATAGCGCAGGTGGAATCATGTTTCAGGGCGGTCCGGAAAGACCGGAATGCCTCGCCGTGGTTGAAACCATAGGTCAGCGCCAGCCCCTGGTCAAAGAACTTTTGCGCACTGTCTGAACCCGTAGTGATCTTGTAATGCAGGTTGCCCAGCCCTTTCAGCAAAGGGGCATCACCGTTCTTCCAGATATCCGGATCAAAAGACGGGGCACAGTAAATAAAGGTCCTTTTCTTCGCCGCCGGCACTTCCCTGGAAGAGATGGCCTTCCAGATGCCCAGTGTCAGCAAAGTGGTCAGTAATAGATAAATTTTCATGACGTGTATTTATTTAAGCTGGGTGTTCAGCGTTTCTATAAAGGCAAGCAGATCTTCCGCAAAGCGTTCCGGTTCTTCCCAGTGGACACCGTGGCCCGCATCGGGGTAAGTGATGAATTTCACATTCCTGATGGCGGTTGCCAGCTCTTCCTGGTCGCTCATCGGAATGATCACGTCTTTGCCGCCATAAACGATGAGGGTAGGCAAATCTGCTTTTTTCAGCTCGTGCAGATAATCTGCAGGCATCATTCCTTTTATGGCTTCGATCCATACCCTTGCGGGTACTTTCCTGCTTTCGGAAACGTAACGGTCCAGCTCGGCCTGATCCAGTTCCCTGGCCAGTGTGCTTTTCTGGAATTCCAGGACGAATGTCGAATCAACTGGGTCTTTCAGTTGTTTGACGATCTCGCAAAACTCCAGCAGGCCCGGATTGTTCCTGAAGCAGGCGATGGCCCCGGCCAGTACCAGTCCTTTTGTTCTTTCAGGATGATCGATCGCGAAACGTTGCGCGATGAGCGACCCCATCGAATGCCCGGCAATGATGGCGGAAGGAATTTGCAACTGGTCCATGAAAGCAGCCAGGTCCGCCGAGAAATCCGCCGGAGCATATCCGTTAATGGGACGGGAGGACAGGCCGTGGCCACGCTGGGAGAGTGAAAAAACGTGTACTGACGGCGGGAGATGGCGCATGACCTGCTCATAGGAGTACCAGGAATCTGTGTACCCGTGCAGAAAGATCACCGGCGTTCCCGAGGCTGCGCCCTGTTCCGCATATTGTATATCCACTCCCGCAGGAAGGCTGATGGTTTTGACAACCGGCGCTATCACGGGCGGCTGCCCGCCGGCCTGTCCGGCCCCGACCGTAGCCTGACCCAGAGAAAAATGGCAGCTGACCAGGCCAATGGCCAGCAGCAGAAAATCACGATTTTGCATGGTGTTCATTTGAAGTCAACAATAATGCAAAGCTACCCTCATGAACAAAGGGTAGCAATCCCGCAAGCAGGTAATCTGTATCCCCGAATGCGGGGAGTAGATAAGTTTACCGTCTGGAACGGTATTATACAATGCGGTTATGAATGGCTTTTGCCACTACTTCGGTGAGAGAAGCCACATGCAATTTTTCGTAAATCTTTTTTACATGGGAGCGTACGGTTTCATAGCTGATGGACAGCTCCGCGGCGATCATCTTGTAGCTCAGGCCGTTCACCAATGCCGCCAGCACTTCTTTTTCGCGGGGAGTGAGCTGGTAATCAGTTTTTACTTCCGGGCGTATATGAGCGGCCACGGTCTGCATTTTGCCCAGCACTTTACGGGCGATGGAGGGGCTCATGGGGGAGCCGCCATGTTGTAATTCCCGGATGGAATCCAGGAGCCGGGTATGCAGGAAGCTTTTGAGGATATAACCGGAAGCGCCGCCACAGATCGAATCGAATACCCGGTCATCATCTTCAAAAACAGTTTGCATGAGTATCTGTATCTGCGGGAATTCTCTTTTTATTTTCACAACGGCCTCTATACCCGTCATGCCCGGCATTTCGATGTCCATCAGAATGATATCGGGGCGGCATTCCCGCACGTCCTCCACACAATCCAGCACATGTGAAAAGGAGCCCGCGACTTCAAATTCGGGGGCGGTGGAAAGCAGCAGGGCGATGCTTTCCCGGATATTCTTGTTGTCATCGAATATGGCGATCCGCAGGCTCATGGACAGATTTGGTTGTTTATATAAAGTTCCGTTAAATTAACGGGAATAACATCCCCAAATCAGGGGATAGGGAATGTTAATGTAAGGCAGGTGCCCGCACCGGGAACACTGGTGACCGTGCAACTCCCCTGCATTTCAGCAGCCCTGCGCTGCATGTTCTGCAAGCCGTTGCCGGAGAGCGTACTGGTTTTCCCCATCTGCTGCGGGTCAAAGCCCTGCCCATCATCCTTCACCTCCAGGCGCAGCATGCGGGGCGCTCCCTTTATTTCCGCCACTTCCACCCAAAGATTGCGGCATTGCGCGTATTTATGGGCATTGTTCACCGCTTCCTTGAAAATGAGATAGAAGTTCTTTCTCTTTGTCATCTCCAGGTTCAGGTGCTGTACACCGGCGCTGCAATGCATGTGAAAGCTCACGCCCTGGGCGGTGAGCAAGGGCCGGGCAAAGGAATCCATTCTTTGCAGGATGGTGTGCATATGGTCGTTACGCGGGTTGATGGTCCAGACGGTATCGCTCAGTTCCCCGATCATCTCCCCGCAGGTATCACGGATCTTTTCCAGTGTACTGCGGAGGTCCGCCGTCTTGTGCTGCTGCAGATAGATCTGCGCCACCTCGCTGTACACTCCTATGCTGCTGAGGGTAGAACCAACATTATCATGCAGGTCCTGCGCAATCTTGTTACGGATGGCCTGCTTCTCCAGCAGTACATTGATCCGGTACCGGTACGCCATATATGCAGCAGCGGCTACGGCAACAGCACACAGCAGGAAAAACCACCATGATCTCCAGAATGGCGGAATGATGTGTATGCGGATGGCCGAATACGTCTCGCCCCAATCACCTTTCCTGTTGCTGGCCTTCACCTTCAGTGTGTAGTGCCCTCCAGGCAGATTGGAATAGCTGGCAAAATTGCGGTCACCAGCTTCTGTCCAGCTGTTATCGAAACCCTCCAGCATGTAGGCATAGCTGGTATTGCGCTGTATGAACTCCGGCGCGGAAAAAACGAACGTAAAATAATTCCTGTTGAATGGAAGCCTGATCTCCTTTTCCAGCAGGTATTCACTGAAGGAAGTATTGAAGATGCGGAAATCCGTGAAACAAACACCGGGGTAACCGGTATCTTCACCGATATCTTCCGGCCGGAAGGCTACGAGATAGTTATTCCCGGCCACATACATCCGTCCCTCCGCATCCCCGAATATATTGCCGCTCACACCGCCGGACCTTTCGATATCCGGCAGGCGGAAAACGGAATACCGCTGCCGTGCCGGATCATATTTATGGAGAAGGCCGTTGCTGACCATCCAGATATGCTGCTGTGCATCCAGCCGGAGGCCTTCCAGCAGATTGGCGGATGCGGCAATATGGGTGAATGTTCCGGATGAAGGATCGAAGCGGTTCAATCCACCGCCATAAGTGCTGACCCAAAGATAACCCCGGGCGTCTTCCGCGATATCGTACACGTTGTTGTTGCTGAGGGTGCCACGGGCGGAGGGATCGTTGCGGTGATAACGCAGGTACGGATGAGGGTTCTTTTGCCACTCCCCCAGGCCGGTTTTTCCGGTGGCCATCCAGATGCGGCCGGCGGCGGTTTTGTACAGCTTCCGGATCAGGTGGTCCTGCAGGTTAAAACGGCGGATGATTCCGGCGGACGAGTCTGCCCGCGAGGTCCAGCGCCGCGTGACGAGATCGTACCAGGCAATGTAATGCCCGTATGGCACAACGATCAGTGCGGGGTGCCCCGCTATCTCATCTTTGATGATAGATGTGATCCTGGAGTCGATGATATTATGAATGACCGGATCTTTTTCAGTGCCGGGCAGCAGGGTCAGTGAAAAATCCCGGGGATCGCAGCGGAACAGGGAAAAGCTGGTGCCGAGATAGACGATGCCGTCATCATCCCGGAAAATTTTTGAAACGGCCAGCCGTTGCCCTTTATAAATCAGCGGAACATGCCGGAAGCTGCTGCTGCCAGGTTTCCTGACATACAGCCCATCGCTTGTACCGGCCCAGAGATCTCCGTTCACAGACCGGAGGTCGTATATCTTCAGTTCCTTCCCGTCAGGGTCCAGGAACTGTTGTGTGAACGGTTGCCTGCCGGGATGGCAGATGCTTACGCCCCGGTTGGTCCCCAGCCATACAAGGCCATCGCGCCCCTGGTAGATGCAGTTGATCCGGTTATCCGCTATAGTGCCTTCCCGCGCGGGGTCATAACGGAAATGGCTGTACGTATTCCCGCGGGTATCGAAGATCGTCAGTCCGCTGCTTTTCCCGCCCATCCATATCCTGCCGGCGGTATCCTCTGCAAAGGCCAGTATCTCGTCGGCCGGAGCGGCATAAGCTTGTTCCCTTCGCTGTTCCGCATCAACATGATACAGCACTTTGTCCCAGGAGCCGAACCAGATATTGCCCCGTTTGTCTTTGAACAGGGAACTGACCGCTGCATGGGGAAGCCCGGCGTAGAGGTCATTATACCGGTCATCCATCCGGTAGCCGAGGTCGCGGGTACTGACTTTCAGTATCCCCCCTCCCTGGCGGCCTACCCAGAGGGTATCCCTGTCGTCAATTGTCAGGGCCAGCGCGTAGCGGGTGCCCCGTGGTACGGGAGATGTGAACCGCCCCGTACGCTTATCGAAACGCAGTACCCGCTGGCCGCCGGTGGCCAGCCAGAGATACCCTGCATGGTCCTGCACCATGGCATTGATGATATTGACGGGAATGGAGCTGGTGTCTTTCGGGATATGCCGGTACTGCCGGAATTGCCTGGCGGCAGGAAGACGGTAGTCATACCGCGTCAAACCGGCATCCGCCGTTGCGATCCACAATACACCTTCTTCATCTTCCAGCAATGCCGTGATAATATTGCCGGAGAGCGTAGATGTATCCCGCGGATCATTCCTGAAAAGGGTAAAGTACTTTCCATCAAATCGGTTCAACCCGTCTTCTGTACCTATCCAGATAAATCCTCTTTTGTCCTGCAGGATGCAATTCACTTTGTTGTGCGACAGGCCGTTCTGTACCGACAATCGGGAGAATACCAGCTGCGGCTCCTGCGCACGGAGAAATGCACAGAAAAAGAAGCAAAGAATGGTCAGTGATCTGCTGAGCATGCGAGGGGTTATGTGGAATAAACATAAAAGTACGGGTATTTGGACGGTGATACAACCCCCTAATCCGGGGAGGCATTAAGGTTGGACGGGATACCGGAAAAAATCACAAACCTCTTCATCGCACAACAACGCTTTATAAACCGGGTGTTGCAGCACCTCCGTATAGTCCATCCAGCGGCCGTCCACCCTGATCCTGCGGTACACCAGCCGTATGCCGTGGCTATAGTCCACATACCAGTTCACATGCCCGGTGTACAACGGCTGAATGGGTTTGCCGTCTGACTTGTGCCAGCCGTAAATAGCTACCCGGTTGGGCCTGGGATCGCGGGAGACCTTTCCGCTAAGCACGACATCTTTTTTGATCCCTGCTATCAGCCCTTTTCTCCCTTTGCGCTGGCCTTCTATGATGAGGTGATGATGGCGGAAGATAATAGCACTGTCCCGGAAAGCATACAACGGCACCGGTTCCAGCCGCACAACCGCCTGTTGCCAGATATCGCTGACCATTTTGCGGGTGGGCAGAAAGCATTGCAGGCTGTCCGCTATCCGCTGCGCCGTCATGGGTGTTAACGGCAAACGTACAAAATCGTCGTTGCCGCCAATGGCCAGATAGTCCGGCGCCACATACCAGGTGGCCCTGATCTTTTTGCCATTGCTGTCCGTTACGGACGTATGCACCGGCACAAATTTTCTCAGGAAGTCAGGGATGTTGCCGGACAGTATCTCGTGCAGCGCGAGCGGCTCCCGGGTATGCCATACCATGCTGTCTATCTGCCGGTAGAATGCCGTACCGGTGACCGCATCGGCCGGCCGGGGCGGAAGCGGAAGACGGTAAGCGCTGCGGCAGGAGAAGAACAGTACCGGCAGGCAGAGAAAACATATTGTGCGGTAGCGGGTGATCATGATCTGCATCACATTAAGCTACGCAATTTATTTTATGCATGCCAGCAGTAAATAAAAAGGGTGATGCATCTGCCTTTTGATGCACCACCCCAAATAAAAAACGGTATAAACCGGCTATTGCATAACGTTCAACTCTCCTATCCCTACCCGGTTGCCGGCTACCCGCGATGTGATATCCAGCCGGAAATACCGGGCCTGTACAGGCGCGATAAAATTGATCCCTTTCAGGTCAGGGTCTGCTGCGTTGGATGCAGCATCCGGACCAGTCCCTTCCGGGGTTTTAGGCAAGCCCGCCCTCAGGGCTTCTTCAGGAATCTGAACAGCTCGCTGTCGGTCGTCAAAATGATGCTTGTATTGCTGTCCAGCGATCTTTCCAGCGTTTCCATGGATTTGACAAAGCTGTATAACTCCCTGGCCTGGGGGCTTTTGTTATAGGCGGCAGCATAGATAGCCGTAGCCTGCGCATCCGCTTTTCCCCTGATCACCTGGCCTTCTTTAATGGCAGAAGACTGGATCTCCGCCAGGTCCCGCTCCTTGTCGCCCCGGATCTTCAGCGCTTCTCCCTGACCTTCCGACTTGAATTGCTCGGCAATCCTGTTCCTTTCACTGATCATTCTGTCGTACACCCGCTTCCTCACCTCTTCTACATAGTTCACCCTTCTGAACCGGAAATCAAGGATCTTGATCCCGAGATCGGATGTTCTTTCGTTTATTTTTCTCAGGATCAGGGCTTCGATTTTATCCCGGCCCACAGAAATGGAATCGAGGTTCTCCAGTTGCTCCAGAAATGCTTCACCTATTTCCGGTTTCCGGTTGGTGGACCGCACCAGATCAAGCAGTTCGTTTGATGCCACAGCATTCCGGGTTTCGCCATCAATGATATCATCAAGCCGTGACAGGGCCGATCTTTCATCGTTAAGCCGGATAAAGAATTGCAGGGAATTGGTGATCTGCCATCTTGCATAGGTATCCACATAAATGAATTTCTTATCCTTCGTAGGCACCTGGTTCGGATCACCGTCCCAGGCAAGGTAGCGTTTATCAAAAAACTTTACCTTCTGGATGATGGGCAGTTTAAAATTCACACCGGGTGTAACACGCGGTTTCCCTACAGGTTTCCCGAACTGTGTAACGATGGCCTGTTCCGTTTCATCAAGAATGAATACGGAACCGGAAATGGAAATTAACGCGATCAATATGAGAATACCTGATATAATTAGTTTCGTTCGTGTCATGTTGATGATTTAACTGGATGCAATTATTGTGATACGAGTGCTTTCTTTCCGCCGAGATTAAGCAATGGCAATACATTGTTCCCCTTTTCGTCAACGATTACCTTGTTCCCGATCTTCGGAAGCAGTCTTTCCATCGTTTCCAGGTAGATCCTCTTTTTGGTGACTTCCGGCGCCTTGATATATTCGGTGTACAAGGCATCAAACCTGGATGCATCGCCGGTAGCGCCATTTACCCTGCTCAAAGCGTAAGCTTCGGCCAATTGTATCGTTTCCCTTGCTTCACCTCTGGCCCTTGGTATCACGCTGTTATATTCAGATTCCGCTTTGTTGATCAGCGTTTCCCGCTCCTGCTGTGCCTGGTTTACGCCGTTGAATGATGGTTTGACCAAAGCCGGCGGATTCACATCCTGCAGTACAACCTGGTCGATACGGATGCCGTTCTGATATTCGTCACATAGTTCCTGCAGCAATACTTCCGTATTGGTCGCCACTTCCTGCCGCCCAACCGTCAGTACTTCATTAACGGTACGGTCCCCTACGGTTTTACGCATGGCTGATTCGGACATATCTCTCAACGAGCGTTCCGGGTCTTTCACTTTGAAAAGATATTGGAAAGAATTGACGATCCGGTATTGAACCACCCATTCCACATCGGCCATATTGAGATCACCGCTGAGCATGGAAGCCTCAATACTGAAGTCCGCATTCGAATACTCAGAGGAACGGTTGATACCCGTGGTACGGAAACCAAACTCATGTTTCAGCTGCCTTTGCACTGGAATCTTGAACATTTTCTCAATACCGAATGGAGCAATGAAACTCAGTCCCGGACTGACGGTACGACTATATTGCCCGAGATTGAGCACAACGCCTTCTTCTTCCGGACCAACGGTACGGACGGAAGTGAGTATAAGGACCAGTGCAAATACTCCGATGACTATTTTTTTCCAGTGTTTCTTTAATAGATAAGTATAATATGCAATTTGTTCTTCGAGGTCTGCCATAAGTAATGATTTAGGGAATGAAGGAGCCGTCAGGCAAGGTGATCCGCTGAAGGTACGAATGTTTTTCAGAATAGCCCGGAGTTTGGAAGATTCTTTCGAAGGACAGCGAACAAACCGTGCGATGGATGGGAAATATCCCGGGCACAGAGGCAACTGTTCGTTGCTGTTAATGAACAAGTGATGAAAGCCATCCGAAGGGTGTATTGGCTAGAATTGTCCTTTGGCTGTGTCCGCAGGCCGGGGAACGGTGGTATCCGCGGGTATGGTTTGTGTGCTGTCGATGGCAGTGCGGGTGGTATCCCTTGTTTTGCCGGTCAGCATACTGTCTGCCTGCATGGGTGTGATCCGTTCATTCGGGGCGGCGCGATCTTTTTCACTGGTGAGCATGCCCATCTTCTCCATCTCTCTCCGCTCTTTTCTGCTGAAGAGGTTTTGCGGGTTCTTCTGCCTGCGCAACCCGTCTTCAAAGCGATGCTCAGCACCTATCCTCGGGGGCTGATACGGGCGTTCCTTCCGGTGGAATGCGCTTCTGACAGTAGCACAGCTGTACATCAGCAATGCGCAAGATACAACAGCTGTTATCTGAACGAAAAAACGCATGGATGCCTGTTTATGAAATGATAATGACGCTACAGGTTTAACGCAGGGTGATGGGGTTTATTGTCTGACAGCTGTTTACTATCGGATGCTGATCAGACTTTTGAATGTTTCTTTCAATAACTTTGCAACGACAAAACAGCAATCATATGAATGGCCAGTATAGAAAAGACATTTATCCCGGGCTGGAGGTGGCTATTATCCTGAAAAAAGATCAGCGAAGCGGCAAATTGACGTACGGCATCGTGAAAGATCTCCTGACCTCAGCGGCCTATCATTCAAGAGGGATAAAAGTGCGGCTGGAAGACGGACAGGTAGGCCGTGTTGCGGAGACCGATGTTGTTGATCCGGATGGTGAATAGCGATAGCTATATCGTTATAATGATTTTCCCTTTCATACGCCCTGTTCCAAAATACCGGAATGCATCCGGCGCCTCATGCAAGGGATAACATCTGTCGATAACCGGCAAGAGTCTGCCTTCTTCAAAAAGCCGGTTAAGCAGCTCCAGGTCATTTCTGTCCGGCCGGTATCCCATTATGCCCAGCTTCCTGTTCCCGAACCTGGAGAGCAGCGGCCCGAAAAGCATCAGCTGCAGCAACAGCCCTCCCATTGAACCGCCTATCATGGAAAAAGTGCCGCCGGGTTTCAGCGCCCGTTTGTAATCGGCTATTTTCCGGTGCGCAATGACATCCAATACAAGGTCGTATTGACGGCCGTTGCGGGTATAATCTTCCTTTGTATAATCGATCAGATGATCGGCGCCGAGCGAGCGCAGCAGATCGAATTTTTCAGCAAGGTCCACGCAGGTGACTTCAGCGCCGCATAACTTTGCGTACTGTAAGGCGATGGTGCCCACACCGCCCCCCGCGCCATTGATCAATATCTTTTGTCCGGATTGTACCGCACCGCCATACCGAAGCCCCTGCAAAGCAAGCAGGCCGGCCTGGGGCAGGGAAGCAGCCTGTTCAAAGGTCATTGCCGGCGATTTTAGGGCCAGCAGCTTCTGTGGAACAGCGGCATACTCCGCAAAACCGCCAAACCCGTTTCCCGCGATATCTCCGAACACCTCATCACCGGGCTGGAATTGGGTCACATTACGGCCAACAGCTTCCACCCTGCCGGCGATATCGGCCCCCAGTATCTTGTGCCGCGGTTTCAGCAGGCCGCCGATCAGCCGCACCAGGAAATGCTTTCCCAGCAGCTGGTCCCGGTCCCAGGAGTTTATAGATGCGGCATGGACTTTTACGAGGACTTCATCGTCTTTTACAGCCGGTTTTTCCACTGATGTTAACTGAAGGACGTCGGGAGAACCGTAATTGGTGTAAACAATTGCTTTCATAGAAGGAGATATAATTGACGAACAGGCACAAGTTATAACAAAAGAAAGAATTGGTGTGCGGTATCAGGCCCCGAAATGAAAAGAGGGCGTATCGGACATGATACACCCTCTTTAGCTGTAGGAGCAGGATTCGAACCTGCACGAGGCGGTTAGCCCTGGCACAAAAAAGTAAATGGTTAGCTCATTATGCCCTGGTTTATCCCGTGATCCTCACCCCCGAGACGAGAGGGCATGTCTGCCAGTTCCATCATCCCACAATGTTCTTATCAAAACAGTGATGCAAACCTACAAACTAAAAATCAAAATTTGAATATTATTCAACATAATTGCCTAAAAATTATACAATAATCAATAAATGCGCTAAAAATAACTATTATAATCATTGAAACGGCCAAAATCAGTATAAAATTAGAAATCAACTAACCTATAGATTTAATCGGAGAAACATAATTGCCACCAAACAGCACCGGAACTACGGTCAGGCACAAACGCCATCCGTCCACCGAACCCCGGCAGGAAGGCAGGCCATTACCTGACAACCGCCGCACCGGCCCTGCCCCTGCAATCAATATTCTCCCCTTATAGCCCCTTTCCGGCGGCCTTGTTGTCCTTTATGTGATCGAACCCGGCGTCATTGGCTACTCTTTATCAAACCCAAAAACACCAGAATCATGAAAATCAACAAGTTCCTGAGCAGTTACGCACTGATCCTATGTACCCTGCTCTACTCCTGTTACAAGGACACCCCGGCCGCATCGGCCGGAGAGCCCGCAGCAGCCGACGCACTCTCCGTTGTACCGCCCGCTTCCAGCTATTCCGTGCCACTGGCCGGTAACGGTTACGTCACCACCCTGGCTCCCGGCGGACCGGAAGTGATCACCGCCAACGGGCTGGGTAACTGGACCAACTCAGGCAGCATCACCAGTGTGTATTTCAGGCTGGCGCTCACCGGTACGCTCAATGTGTCCGTCCGCGTGAAAGTGCCCTCGGGCACCAGCAACATCCGCGTTACAGTGAATGGCACTGCTTTTACCAAGACCATCACCGGCAACAGCTACACCACCTATTCCATCGGTTCCGTGAATATTTCAGCGGCGGGATATGTGAAGGTAGATCTGCAGGGGATCAGCCGTACGGGCGGTTACTTCGGCGATGTGTCAGACATTATCATCAGCGGCGCCGCCACAGCGAACAATGTGACCTATGCCAATGATGCCGCCAATTATTACTGGAGCCGCCGCGGCCCCTCCGTGCATATGAGCTACACCATTCCTTCCGGCAATACCGCCGAATGGTTCTATAATGAAATGACCGTGCCTGCGGGAGAAGACAAGATCGGTTCCTACTTCATGAGCAACGGTTTTTCCGGCGGCTATTTCGGGATACAGGTCAACAGCGCTACCGAAAGAAGAATACTGTTCTCCGTATGGGACCCGAAGACCGGTACCACGACCCTCGTGCGGAAAGGGCCTGGCGTGGTAGACAATACCTTCGGCGGGGAAGGCACCGGCGGGCAAAGCTACCTGCTTTTCAACTGGCAAACCGGCACCACGTACCGTTTCCTCACACAGATCAAACCGGACGGCACCGGCGCCACCCTCTATTCCTCCTGGATCTACACACCTGAAAACAGCTCCTGGCGCTTCCTGGCCACCTGGAAGCGGCCCAACACCGTATCCTACTACACCGGAGCGCACTCTTTCCTGGAAAACTTCCTCGATACAAGGGGATACCTTGGCCGCAAAGTGCGGTATAACAATCAATGGATCCGCAACACCAGCGGCACCTGGATAGAGTTGGTGAATGGCCGTTTCACTACAGACGCCACCGGCACGAACGACCAGCGCCGCGATTATGCCGGCGGTCTCGAATCCGGCAGTTTCTACCTGCAGAACGGCGGCTTCTTTGCCAACTATACAGCCTATGGCAGCACCTTCACCAGGACCGCCACCGGCATACCGCCTTCGGTGAATCTGAGCACATTGCCTTAACCCGCCCGGACGCCGGTGAAGTCTGAAAGGCCGCCTCAAAAACAATTTTGGGGCGGCTTTTCATTTGGAACGAACTATTTTGCCAGCATCACTCCACAACAGGCTCCTGAAAAAAACCTTCCACCCGCTGCCTGGTGAACTCAGGCAAATCACTGTTCACAATCTTCCATCGCTTCACTTTCATCTCTGCAAACCATTTGTCCATTATTTTGCGAATAATATCCTCGTCATTCCTGTGCTTCCCGGAAGGCGAAACCTCCAGCACCAGCACCTCAAGTGCCTGAAGGTCCGACCGTTTGCAGATCAGGCCAAAATCAAGCTTTTCCATTCGTTCCTCCCACCTGCTATCATTTCTCAATCCATATTTCCCGAACAGGTCCGGCAAAATATAGGCGTACCGGTTACCGTCATTGTCTTTTGAATCAGCATGGTAAATATATCCATCTGTGATAACCACCAGTATATTCCGGTAGCCGGAGTCGGGATCAACAGCAATCTCCTTTACATCATTCTTAAAGAACCGCCAGATATCCGATCCGGGCCAGATAGCCTGCTTTATTGTTGTGCCGTAAATGGAAAAGGCGGGCATGCGGGTATTGTTATAAATAGCACGCCTGCGGAAAAATCCGTAAAAACTTGTCAAAATGTAATCTATGCATTACATTTGGTAATGAAAACATTACATTTATGAAAGACAATTCTTTCCCCTACTCCTATTGGACGAAAATACTGGGGGTACTGATCATTATTGCCGGTATAATCAGTTTCGTCCTGCAATACCATAAAAAGGAAATTTACGACTTCAACGAATTAGCGGTAGGGCTGAGCTGGGGCCTGGTTTTTATATTCTTTTCCCGGGAGAAGACCGATGATGAGATGATCCGCAGCCTGAAGTTCAAAGCGCTGGCGATGGCGGTGATCGTGGCATTTTCCCTCACCCATCTTTATAATTACGTCTTTCTCAACTGGCGGTTAAAACGGGCGCATGACATCATTCTCTCTATTTCCGCGTACCAGTTCCTGGCATTGACATTGGTGATCGCTACGGGTTATTTCTATTACCTGAAGCATCAGGCAACTTTAAATGAGAAGGAATGAAGAATTCGATAAAGGTGGAGCGGGCAAGGCAAGATTTAACCCAGGCGGAACTGGCCGAAAAAGTGAAAGTGGCCCGGCAAACTATTATTGCGATTGAAGCAGGCAGGTTTGTTCCGTCAACGGTATTGGCGTTTAAAATAGCCAGTGTGCTGAATTGCAGAATTGATGAGATATTTGCGCTTGAGGAGCAGGATTGGTTGTGAGCGGTTGAAGGCAGGGGTGTTTCGAAACGAAATTAGCAGCACAGATAACCCCGCCGTCTATATTTCTTTTAATCGTCTTTCTTTTGATCGTCCACATAAATGGCCGATATTCTTTTATAAACCATGCAAATTTAACATGAAATATTAAACTTGCATGGTTACACAACGTATTATTCTGCATTTTTAAACGCTTCACAACTGGCCAAAAACCTTGAAGTGTCTTTACCGGACAACATAGCTAATTAATCATTGTTCGAAAAAGATACGGTTAGCCCAACAGTAGTAAAACCGTTTAAAAATTCGTATCATGTACCCATGAAATACATGGTTAAATGGGTGTGCTGCCTATGCACCCTCTATAGCAGCCTCAGCGCCCAAAGCATCAAGCCCGTAATCCCGGGCGATTTTGCGGACCCTTCCATCATCAGGAAAGGCGATCGATATTTTGCTGTTGGCACCTCCTCCGAATGGGCTCCTCATTTTCCGATTTTTACATCCGCCGACCTGAAGAACTGGAAACAAACCGGCTATCTGTTCAGCAAGGCGCCGGAATGGGCCTCAACATCTTTCTGGGCGCCAGAGTATTTTTATCATAACGATACGTACTTCATTTATTATACCGCGCGCCGCAAAACAGATAATGTATCCTGCATTGGCGTTGCTACATCCCGGCATCCCGATAAGGACTTTACGGACCATGGGATCATCATAGAACATGGCAAGGAAGCGATCGATGCCTTTGTTTTTAATGATAACGGGCAGTTGTACATCACCTGGAAAGCCTATGGGCTGGATAAAAGGCCGATAGAACTGCTGGGGAGCAAGCTGTCGGCCAACGGCCTCAGGCTGGAGGGCGCTCCCTTCTCACTGATGAAAGATAGTACCGGTATGGGAATAGAAGGCCAAAGCATCCTTAAAAAAGACGACTACTACTATCTTTTCTATTCCGCCGGTAATTGCTGCGGAAGGGAATGCAATTACAATGTGCGGATAGCCAGGTCTTCCTCCATACAGGGGCCGTATGTGAACTATGCCGGCAATCCGGCTCTCGGGGAAAACAAAACATGGAAATGCTCCGGCCATGGCACTTTTGTTACAGCGCCGGATGGTGCCTGCTATTACCTGTACCATGCTTATAACAAGTCTTCTACCGTATTTACCGGCCGTCAGGGTATGTTGGCCCGATTAACATGGCCCGGTACAAACACCTGGCCGGTATTCCGGGAATTGTCAGGAGACGCGTATTCCGCCAATATTAAAGATGATTTCAAAGAAAAAGTTCCGGCAAATCACTGGCAATGGGATTTCCGGAATTCCACGCCTGTTGTGCGGCAATCGAAAGGCAAGCTGTACCTGTCAGGCAGCATTCATCCCGGCAACATAACGGGTATGGTACTAACCGTTCGCCCCGCATCGCAGCATTATACAATGGAGGCAACTGTAGTGAATAAAAACGATGCTTTGAAAGGCCTGGCAATATATGGCGACGCCAATGCGGCGATAGGGGTAGGCGTGTCAGGCGGGAATGTGGAATACTGGATAGTAAAGGACAACAAACGTACCCTGCTGGCATCGTTGCCCATAAGCAAAAAAGGAGCCGTGGAACTGAGAATGGAAGTGAGCGATCAGGTAGTCGCTTCCTTCAGGCAGGGGGCCGGGTGGCAGGTATTGACGCCAGCTACACCTGTGTCTATTGATTTTCTGCCTCCGTGGGACAGAAGCCCCAGGATGGGCCTTCACTTCAATGGCGCTGCCGGCGAAGAGGCCGTATTCAGCAGGTTTCAAGTCGTTTACCCGTAGCTATTCATGGAAATAACGCAAAATCCGCATTTTTCATTATCTTCTATTTGAAAATCAACCATCATGAAACAGATAACGCTCCTGCTCTGCGGCCTGCTCTTATGCAGCACCGCGGTTTTTGCCCAAACAGGCACCCAACCCCAACTCTATCATCCGGATGCAGATGCCCGGGCAGACATCCAGGCCGCAGTAAAGAAAGCTTCTGCTGCCGGCAAGCATGTATTCCTGCAAATGGGAGGGAATTGGTGCGGTTGGTGCATCGCCTTCGATAAACTGGTTAAATCCAACGATACGTTAAGGAACTACCTGGAACAAAACTATGAAGTCGTGCATGTGAACTACAGCCAGGAAAACAAAAACGAAGCTGTTTTTGCATCACTTGGGCATCCGGAGCGTTTCGGCTTCCCCGTATTTGTGATCCTTGATGGCAAGGGAGAGCGGATCCATACCCAGAACTCAGCGTACCTGGAGGAGGGAAAGGGCCATAGCAGCAAAGCGGTGTTGCAGTTCTTCAAGCATTGGTCTCCCGCTGCCTTGAAGCCGCCGGCCGCTAAATGAGAAGTCAGTTGCCTGATGCGACGGTACTAAAAGATCACCACCTTCCTGACCACCCGGAACCCGGCGCCCGAAAAGCGCCCTTATTTTTGCAAAGCCTGCTTGCGTATGCGGCTCAGTGTTTCCTTAGTAATACCCAGGTATGACGCGATGATATGCTGGGGGAAACGTTGCAGGAAATCGGGATGGCAATCAACAAAATCACTATACCGTCCTTCGGCAGTAGCACTGATCGAGGAAGTTATCCTCCTTTGGTTCGCAATATTGTTCCGCTCGTCAAGCAACCGTGTCATCTCACTGAAGGCGGGGAGTTCATGCTGCAGTCTAACGGCATCCTCCCTTGATATGAGCAGCAGTTCACTGTCTTCCCAGGCATCGATACAATAAGCTGTCGGTGAGAGCATCACCCAGCTTTCACGATCGCCCACCCACCAGTTCTCTATCCCGAGGTGCACGACATGTTCTACTCCCTTGTCATCGACCTTGTATTGCCGCATGGCCCCCTTCACAATGAATGCAAAATGCTTGCATACTTCTCCTTCCTTCAAAAAATATTGCCTCCTTCTTATTTTCATCGGAGAGAAGGCATTTTTAAGCAATTCAAGCTCGCTTTCTGAAACCGGTGACGAAGTATGCTCATTTAAATATTTAAATAATGTTTCATGCATCTTGCTGAATAATTGACAAGGTCCGGTATAAAGTTAATTTTTTTTACGGTCCCCTCAGGTAGTCCGACCGGATTAATCGCAGTCCTTCAGCATTCTCCCGGAAACCACCGCTCCGGTACGTTAACATTTATCAACGCTTTTTTTTATCATTTGTCATCGTTTTCAGCATCTGCTTTCCTGCAATTTTGCGCTTATTAATCATTCAAAATTCAACCCGATGTCAAAGAAACCCAAAACAGGGCTTGAGGGCCTGCTTCGCCCGGAAGATAGTATCCTGGTGCTGATCGATCATCAGCCCTATCAGTTCACCAACCTTAACAGCCATGAACCCACGATGATCATCAACAATGTTATCGGTCTTGCCAAAACGGCAAAGCTGTTCAAGGTGCCGACAATTCTTACCACCGTAATTGAAGAAAGAGGGGGTTATATTATTAAAGGACTGCAGGATGTTTTTCCTGAACAGAAACCGATCAACCGCACGTTTATCAACACCTGGGAAGATGCCAATGTTACGGACATCGTGAAGAAAAGCGGCCGAAAGCAACTTGTCCTCGCTGCGCTTTACACAGAGATATGTCTTGCCATGCCCGCAATCCAGGCGCTCGGTGAGGGTTATGAGGTATTCATCGTTACCGATGCTTCGGGCGGTGTTACTGCGGAAGCGCATGATATGGCTGTTCGCCGTATGGTTCAGGCCGGAGCAGTTCCAATCAACTGGATGGCCGTGCTCGGCGAATGGCAACGCGACTGGGCACGCGAAGAAACGACTGCCGGCGTTGGTGAAATTGTGCTCGAGCATGGCGGTGCAAGTGCCGTCGCTCTTGCATGGGAACTTCAACTTCTTGCTACGCCTCCTCCAACTGCTTCGACAGGACATTGATAAACCTTACTTTGTGATCTCATCAAATACCAGGCACATGAAAAAGAAAACCAGTTTTTCCACAAAAGGGCAAAGGGCCGATATCGGCGACATGATTATTTACCGCATCCTGGCAAACAGGTATGCGGACGCAGTCGGTCCTTTTGTATTCCTGGACCATATTGCACCCAAAATTCAACACGCCATAAATACCGGCGGCACAGGTCCGCATCCACACAGGGGCATAGCCACGCTAAGCTATATCATCAATGGTGAAGACGAACATTTTGACAGTGCCGGCAACCATGCCAAGGTACATTCCGGTGGCGTGCAGTGGATGAAAGCGGGTAACGGGATCATTCACGACGAAACATTGAATTACGATTCGAAAACGGATAGCAAGCTGACCCATGCCTTCCAGTTCTGGATAAACCTTCCGGCAAAGATAAAGGCCGAGAAGCCCGAATATCTGGCCATTGAAGGAAAAGATGTGCCACGTAAAACATTGAACGGACAAAGCGGCTGGATAAAGGTCATTGCAGGGGACTATGAAGACCTGCGTTCTCCAATCCCCAATTACTCCGGGCAATTTCTATATCATATCCATCTGGAAGCGGGGGCCGCTTTTTCCATAGATATAGCGGATAAGACAGAGGTAGCCGCTTTTTTGCCTACCCAGGCTGCCACCCTTAACGATGCGGTATTTGAAGCCGGCGAATTTGTAGAGTTTGACAGAAATGCCGGGGAGATAGAGATCAGCAACAGCTTGCAGGAGGCAGTAGATGTGATCCTGTTTGGAGGAGAGCCTTATACAGAACCTATTATTGCAGAGGGGCCTTTTGTGATGAACAGCCACCTTGAAATTGCCGATGCCTATCGGGACTTTCATGCGGGGAAATATGGGAAAATAATTTATCCGGGCAATGAAGCACCTTAGATGAAATATAAAAAGCAGGATCGCGGGCGATGTTACCTTATTAACAATCACAACTTTGTCTATTGTACAATGACGGTGCTCCCGGCTTTATCACCCTTGGGCAAGACCACATCTATAATACGTTCATTCAACTTTAATTGCAGTGAGCTTAATTTTTGAGTTGGGTCTGCTACCGCTATGGCAGCAGCATCTGCACCATTCGCTTTGACCATTACAATGCAAGGCGCTGTAGCCGCCAGTGTCAGCTTGTCATTGATCTTTACAGATCCTGCTTTGTAAAAAACAATGCCTGTTCTTTGCAGGTCACTTTGTTGCACGGCCAGAAGTTCTGCGGTATTTGCAAGGATTTTCACAGGCGTTTTTTTACTATACGCGGCTGCAGACCCGGCATCTATTGCAGGAACTACAATCCATGCATAGCCGGCATTTTGTGGTTGTACGCCATGATCCAGCCAAAGGGCAAATACATTCTTCCGCACAGTTTCCGTTGTAGCCGATGCCTGGTGGTTGATCTGCCGCCAGTTACCGATCGCCTCCCTGTTGATGATGTTGAGGCTGGCAGGTTGTGGGAAGATATATGCTACGCTGTCGTGGTAGACCCAGGACACGCCCGGCAGTTTGTGGTCACCTGTTTTCAATGTACTGCTTTTGTTATTCGCCCCTACGATCACCTGCTTGTTCAACAAACATTGATTCATGGTTGTGAACACAGGCAGAGCAGTGTCTGCATGGATACCTGCACCCAGGCACACTATTTCATTATCAAAGAAGAACCATGATTTACGTGCTTTGAGCGGATCATGCACACTGGCAAAATCAAACGCCGCCACACCATATACACCATCGCTTACACCACCGGCGAAATCCGTCAGTCCTTTTTTAGCCAGCTGCTTCCAATGCGGCACATCTTCCTTTTGGAGGATGGTAGTGCCAGGGATCTTCTGCCAGTCCCATACGGGGAAGATGTTGAAATACTCCTGTCCAGTCCGTGAAATGAAAAGGGAGCCATCGCCGTAGTGATGGTTCCTGATCCCTTCTTCGTTGTGCGGTTGTTCCATATTATTGGCACGTGCAGAGTGCATCCGTACAGATGCGAAGTAATCGGGACGCTGATGGCTATAATAATGCGAGTACCAGAAATAGCGGTCGCGTGTGCGGTTATATTTCATTTCCCCCTTGCGGACACGGAGGATAGTATTCAGCTCTTCAGACCGGTAGCTGGTAGCGGTCAGCAGGTTTTGCGGCAGGCTGATGTCTGCATTTCCTAGTGCATTTCGCCGGCTGATATCCCGGTTCATAGCGCCGGGGTCACGATATGTAGCATAGATGAGCGACTGGCAAATGCCATCCAGGTAATAATCAACGATCAGTTTCATCGCTGCTTCGGGAAAAGAGAACTGCGTACCCTGGATCCTTGCAGCCCAATAGGCAAAAGAACCGGCAAAGTTGCTGCCATAGGTAAGGATGGAGGTCACATTATCTGTACGATGGTGAAAGCTCAGATCGGGTTTGATCCCTCTGTCCGTAGTGATCTTGACTTCTGCGGCCATTACCCTGATGACCCGTTGCAGGGTATCCCGATTGTTGGTGAATAATGCCTGTTTTCCCAACATGCCGGCAATCGGCATAAGATCGCCACCTGGACGGGCGCCAAAGGTTTCGAGGTTTGCCCTGCGGGCGATCTTCAATCCTTCCACCCGTTGCTTCGCCGTGAGGCTGCTGTCCATTACCAGTAAAGTATTGATCATCAGGTTTGGTGTACCCATTTCATTCCACCACCAGTTGTCACCCCTGAAATCATTTGCCAGCCAGAAATCAAGCGCTGCCGAGAACGTCTTTTTTACGGCAGGGTCTCCAAAGAACGGAGAGCCGGGCTTTTTATAAGCCCTGGCCAGCGATAGCATGTTCTCCAGATGGTCTTTATGTTGAAAGCCTGTGCGGGAAACATCTTTGTAGTTGATACCCGGCCAGGAGCCATCAGGCTGAACGGTTTTTACCAGTTGTGTGATGGCGGTCTGGTTTACGGAAGGTTCCAGCAGATCGCCCACCACCCGTTTTTTGATGACGGTTATATCTTGGGCCAGGCTGGTGGAGATAGATACCAATACGAGTAGCGCCATTGCGAATAAAGAAATGAGTCTTTGATGCATGTAACGTGGAATTATGTCATCCAAAATACTATTTCTTTATCTAAGGAGCAATGGTTTGGGGAGGGTGATCGATGTGTTATTACCCAATCGGGGTTCCTGCATTGTCATTCATCGATTAGCCGTGCTTACTTTCATAGGTCAAATGTTGCCCTTACCAACAATTCAACGATATCCTTCTTATCATCCATAAATTTATTGCTGAGGAATAATCCCCCCAAACCTGTAGCAGGATTAAAAAAAAGATAAGCGCTTACACCTGGATCATCACCATCAAGTCCGATAGTTCCGTTGCTATATAAATTCCAAAAAACACCTTTGTTCCTGTTCTTAAAATTGAGACCTTCAGGCGCATCGGCTTCGGTAAACATTGGAGAAAACATCTGTTTAAATGACGCATTGCTTAATAAGGATACGTCGCCGTTATACCCTTTTATTACTGCCATCAGATATTTGCTCAAATCATTACAGGAAGTTCTCAATCCACCATCAGGGTAAGTCAACAAGGAATATAAAGGAAAATCTTTATCCCGGTTGTAATATAACCGTGCATGACTTTTAAGTTGTGCAGCATCTATAAACCAGCCGGAGTTATTCATTTTGAGCGGCTCAAGTATATATTGCGTAGTGAATTTATCGTAGGAGGTACCTGATTTAATTTCTATCAGATGAGCGGCCAATGCAGACCCCAGGTTGCTATAAGCATACGTTTTTCCCGCTTTATCAGGACTGAAATTTTTTCTGCTGTAGTATTTTCCCTCTTTGCAGAGGTAATTGTAAAAAAAATCTTTCATGTTGGCGTCTTTAATTTTTTCCTGATAGCCTTTTGTACCTATCCATCCCATCAACTCCTTGTCATACGACCTCAAGGCAGGGTAAAATTTATAGCTATTGGGATAAATGCTATCATTATCAATAATGCCCGATGTATGATTTGTCAGTTCCCTTATGGTTATAATATCGTCTGGGTGGTTCGGGTTAATAACTTTAAACGGCAGGATGTCATTAATATTTGTTTCCAGCGTAAAATACTCAAGTTCAATTGCCTTCATTATAGCAATGCCGATGAGGCTTTTGCTGACCGATCCAATATTCTGAATGGTATTTGCATTGTATGGTATACCATTTTTGATATCAGCAAACCCAAAGTTTTTTTGGTAAACAATGCCATTAGCATTCACCAGTGCTACTGATAGTCCGTATAAGCTATCCCGGATAAATGCACTATTCAGTTCTGCAGTAAGGGTATCGAGCTTACTTTGCGCGATACATGTATTAAATGTAAGTTGCAAGCCAAGACAAATAATAAGCATATTGCCAAATGCTTTTTTTACAAGATGTGCCATTGAAAACAATTAATAGTTGCAAAACTAAACCAATTCAACCCGTTAAAATTGTAAAAAAGCGAACGGGCAATCAGTCATTGAATGGCAAGATATAGTCTTCTACTTCAAATTTTCCCGGCAAACTATCCATAATACCAGTGTATATCTTGATGAAATGCGATTGGTCAAAATAACCGAATTCCAGGGCGAGTTGCGTTAAAGAAAACTTGTTGTTTTGACGCTTTAATGCATCTACAACATTGCGTAACCGCAAAATAGAATACATTTCTTTTGGTGAGAGTCCTATGGCAAGGCTGAATTTTTTCTCGATATACCTTTTTGAGTAGCCGGCATCAGCAGCTATATCAGAAATCTTTAAAGGTGTTGCTGGTAAGCTAGCCGTAAATGCACTGATAACATTTCTTATAAAGCAAGAGTCGTTCGTTTCATAAAGATAATTCTCCAATTCACAATAGATCCTTTGGATCAGTAAATGCTCATCTGAACTATCTATACTGCTAAAAGCTTTATGCAGTTTTTTATTTACAAGGTCAAGTTCTGCAAATTTGTCCGTCAACTCATGTAGAGGAAGTTTGGTAATCAATGTTGGCGCCCAGGGGCTTAGTTGCGCCATAATAGCTTTGGAACGGGGCCTGACCGTAATTTTCAGACGTTTGGTTATCTGGCCAACAAGGTATATACCACTTTTAATATTTGTAGCGCTATTCCCTCTTTCTAAAATCAATCCTTCCCCATCAATAAAAGCAAGCGTGAAACAACCGTTAGGCAACGCATATCTTGCATCGCTGTATAAAACGCCGTTTGAGTGATCAAGTATCCAAAATTTATGGATGTAATTCTTAATCCTGTCTGGCGTTGTTATTTCCTTGTAGTTAAACATTGCATCTTGGTGGGCTGATCAAAACAAACAGCGCGTGTACTGTACGGATCCGTAATAAATGAAACGGCAGCTACAATGTACATGAAAAAACTTAAAACGATTCATTGGACAAAAGAAGTTGCCTGCCATGTAACTTAGGATCAAGCTGAAAAGCGGGAAATTATCCAATATCGCTGCGTTGCCTTTATACGCCATTGACAATCATCAACTTCCCTATCTGGTTTTCTTCAAAAAGTGTTATATTTATATATTAACAAATACCGTATCCAATGGCAAAACAAACCTCCTTCTTTACCTTCACGGGTAAGGCCGGCAATATGATCGGCTATTACCGGGACGGTAAACACTACTTCCGCAGCATGCCGGAAACCGTCCGGCAGACGACTGCCACCCGCCGTGCCGCGCAGCGCTTCGGCGCCGCCAGCAGCAAAGGCCGCCTGATCCGCAGCGCATTCGCCAGTGAACTGGATGTTCGCTGCGATGGCGGGCATATCAACCGCCTCAACAAGACCATCATCAAAGGCGGTATCGGCAACACCGGCGCCATCGCAGGCTTTCGCTTCAACCAGCACACGGGAACAGACCGTTTCTTTACCGTAGCACCAACGTTCTCTGAGGACGGGATACTGCATATTCCTCCGCAAGCGCTGCCGCAGTTCAGGGGCATCGCCACGCTGGAGGTAAAAGTGATCGCCACCCGTATTCATTTCGGGGAACGCCGGGTAACGGGTACGGAAACCGCTATGATCGTGCTGGATACCCGCGAAGCATTTGCAGGCGCGGCGCTGAACGTGGATGTGCCCGGCAAGGGAACGCTGATGATAACTCTGCAGGTAAGAGGCATGTGCAGCAGCAGGGCTTCTTTTAACCGGAAATACCTCGCCGCCGATATTATTTCCGTGCAGGAGCCGCAGACCAGGCAGGTCTTCCACAAACCCGGATACCAGCAAGCGGGGATATTACAGCAGCGGCAGGCAGTATCAGCACATCAGCAGAAAATGGCGGCAGCCTTCGCATACACTTCCCCAACCCCGCTAGTCATCCAGCGGGAATAGGCCATTCCCCGCCAGAGGATACATTTGTTAAGCAACCCATCCATTGAACGTCAGACCCTCCCACACTATATTTCCAGTCAATTTTCCCGCAAGCGCCAGTCCTTGTGGAGCATTTGCTATTGCCCATATATTCCCCTCACCGAACTTTTTCAAACCCGCACCAGCTTCAGACCATCTCCGCATCATGTCCACGTACCCTTGGGTTATCCTTCGCTTTTCAGTCACGGAACCAAGGATGAGCAGTTCACCGCAAGGCAGCGGTCGGATACTGATCATGGCATGAGCAGCTGCTACCCCCGGAATAAGGTGCAGTAACAAACTGGTGTCCCAGGAACTTGACTTGATCCGTAACATACTTCCTTTAAAGGCTTTCAGGCCACTACCTGACGTTTTTCTATGCCGCATGTATAAAACAGTATCTTTGGTTATTACAATGGTCTACAATCCAATAATTTTAAAAGGAGGAACAAAATGAACATTGCAAAATCTTCAAACAATACACCGGTAATTACTACCATTATCGAGGCTTCTATTGAGGATGTATGGAAAGCGCTTCGTGAAAGAGAAAAACTTGCCCGTTGGTTTGGATGGAATTATTCCGGCCTGGAGGCTGAAATAAATGAAATTTTCTTCACAAATGTTCGGGAAGAAGGCGTGTCCGATGCGACCCGGCGCAGACTTTCAGTGAATGGTGGCGATACTTTCATTCTAACCGCTCAGGACGATAAGACAGCACTACAACTGGTCCGCCGGCCACTAGACGGTACCCCGGAAGATAACTATTACGAAACGATTACAGAGGGATGGATTTCCTTTATTGAGCATTTACGTTTCATGCTCGAACACCAGCCGATCAGCACGCGCAGGACGATCGTTGCCCACAGAAAACTGGAAAGAGATGCTACCTGGAGAGCACTTGGCCTGCCAGATGCCCGTCAGGGACAATCTTTTGCAGGTTCACTTGAAGGACATGAACTTTCCGGATCTGTGCAATTCGTTACGCCGCAGCAAATCGGCTTGCTTATCAAAAACTGGGGGCCAGGACTACTTATTATCCAGTTTGGCGAAAATATGCAGCTTCTTACCATCTACACATCTGATACTGAATTTTTTAATAGTCTCAGCAATGAGTGGAAGTCTTAGACTTTAGCAGACAAAGTCAATAGATGACCAAAATTTGAAAAGGCTACCAAGCGGCTACCTGAAAGCCTTTTAGAATTTGTAGCGAGATCGGGAGTTGAACCCGAGACCTTTGGGTTATGAATCCAACGCTCTAACCACCTGAGCTACCTCGCCATTATTTCCAAATTGGGAGTGCAAAGATACAGGCTAAAACAATAAAAGTCAAACCTTCCGGGGAAAAAAGTTTTACGCCTCCCCTACTGTACCCGAGACCGCCCACCAGCCTCACTTGCATCCAAGCCCGCCAGATTCTCAAAGCCCCAAAGGCCCTAAAACCATTTTCCCATGCCTCCCCACCTGCGCAGGCACTCCAAAGCCCACACACCCGCAAAAACTCTCTTCTCCCCACCATCCCACCTGCCCAACGGCTCCGCCCCATTAGCAAGCCCCAAAAAACCTCAAACCCTTAGCAAGCCATAAAACCCAAAATACCATACCACCCCATTCCCAAGCCCACACAAGCCACACAGCCCGCAAACCCCTGTCCCGGCACCCGTTCCGCCCCATCCCCCAAGCCACAAGCCCTACTGCCCATAAAGCACCTCCAAACCTCGTATCTCTCGCCCCCCCAAATTATCAAGAAAAGGTAATATTTGTTTCGTACGAAAAGTTTCCTACCTTAGCATCATGAAGAAGATCACCAGAGAAAATAACCCGGAACCAACAAAATCGGAACTGGAAATATTACAGGTGCTTTGGCAACACGGCCCCTCCACCGTCAGAGCTGTCAACGACATCCTCAATGAACAAAAACGGGAAGTCCAGTACACCTCCACCCTCAAACTCATGCAGATCATGGTGGAAAAAGGACTGCTTAACCGTGACGAAAGCCGGATGAAACATATCTACAGCTCCGCTGTGGAAGAACATTCCACCAAAGGTCATCTGCTGGACAGGTTCGTGGATACCATGTACAACGGCTCCGCCAGCAGCCTCATGATGCAGCTGCTCGGCAACAAAAAGACCTCCAAAAAGGAACTGGACGCCATCCGGGAACTACTGAAAAAAATGGATAAATAACTATAAATCCCCGCACTATGCAATGGATCTCCGATGAAACATTACAGGCTGTCTGCAGAACTTTCCTGCACTCCCTCTGGCAGGGCATGATCGCCGCTGTGCTGGCGGGCCTCGTACTGATGCTTACCCGCCGTACGGCCGCGCGCACCCGCTACAACCTTCTTGGCTTCATCCTTCTGCTATCCCTGGTAGCTGCGGGTTTTACCTTTTACCTCGAAGCGGGCGTTCCGCAACGAACGCCTGCCGCTTCCGGCTCCCATTACATCACCGCTGCCGCTCCTTCCGCCATTCCTCCTGTGACGCATCCCGGTGATATCCTCCTGAATTATATGAACGACCATGCCGGGCTCATCATGCTGGTCTGGCTGATCGTTTTCATGTTCAGGTGCTGCAGGCTGATGGGCGGATACTACCATATCCGCCGCATCCGCCAGGGGGCCGTGCCGGCTGACCTTCAATGGGCTGAACAGGTGCAACGCCTCTCGGGGCAGCTGGGCTTGTCAAAACCCGTACAACTGTTCGAAACGGCGATGGCACAGGTGCCCTTCACCCTCGGCTTCCTCAAACCCTGCATTTTCGTCCCCCTGGGCATGCTCGCAAAGCTGCCGGCTGACCAGGTGGAAACCATCCTCCTGCACGAACTGGCACATATCCGCCGGAAAGATTACCTCGTGAACATGCTCCAGCATGCGGCCGATACGATCTTCTTCTTCAACCCCGCCCTGCGCTGGATATCCGCCCTCCTGCGGGAAGAAAGAGAAGCTTGCTGTGACGACATCGTGATGGCAAACACCCGCCAGCAAAGCAGCTACCTGCATGCCCTCATCGCCTTCCAGGAAAGATCAGCGGAAGCCAGCCTGGGCATGGCCCTCATGGGCAAACAACAACACCTCCTGAACAGGGTCAAACGCCTTCTTACCCGCGAAAACAAAAAACTCAGCATCATGGAAAGATCAATATTAATGCTCGGCATACTCGCTTTTACCGCCTTCAGCTTCATGCCGGTGCAGGAACAACAGATAACTCCGGAAGCGCCTGTGCCGCAGGATGCGATGTGTGATACGATTCCGCCGAAAAAACAAACCCGGACGCAGGTTGTATTGCAGACGGACTCCCTATTTGTACAGAAAAAGCCTGCCGCCGGCAACCCGGTCTGCGTGACCAAGACCATCGTACTGAACAACGGAACACCGGATATCAGCGTCCAGGTCGATACCGTATTCGACATCAATGTGAATGCCAATACAGATGTCAACACGAATACCGATGTCTCCTTCAGCCGGAACATATCCGTAAACACCAATGCAAATGCTTCGGCTGATGTGCGGATCGATACCGCTCCCGGCAGGAATGTCAGGGTGATCAGGCTGGATACGGTGAATAAAAAGGAGGTAAAAACGATCTATATACACACGGACACTGTCGTTTCCCATGCCCATAAGGTGTACAAGGTAAGTTCTCCCGCCAGCCGTGTCGTTGCTTTCAATTATACGCCCAAAAAAGTATCACCGAAACCCCGGATCGTTTACAGCCGCGATTCTTTCGCTGTAAGATATAAGACAGATCCGGTCAACCGCAAAATAAAAGTCTACGCACCGGATTCCGCCCACATCTATGAACCGCAGGTGATCAAAACTCCAAAACCCGTGCCTGCACCGAAACCATACAAACCCGCCAAGGGTCCGGCCGCGGCAGCACCGGTGAAAAGCGGCAAAACAATATCGTCTCCCAAAAAGCCATCAAACATCAACGAAAAATATACTCCCGTACTGCCCGGCGCCCTGCTGAAGACCATGAACATCGGAAAGCCGCAGGAGGAATGCTAAAAACTGCATATTGCCAGTACAACGCCTGCTGAAACGTTAAGGCATCACATTGCCCGCGCGTTCCTGCGCCCTTTACACCCCGGCAACACCTTTAGTTCTGCTGTATAAAATCGGTGCACTGCTGTTGCGACCTCTCAAATGATAGTGGTTGGCATATTAGTGGTAATGGACCATTACAGGTCCTGGATGATATGGCAACAATATTCATTACCCGCAAATCAACAAATAGATCTATGTTAATTAAACCAACAAAAAATATGAAAAAAGTTATTTATGCGCTGATCTTGCCGCTGGTTGTGGTAAGCGGACTAGTATTCGCCAATCGCGAAATCAAAAATGAAACTTCTGAAAAATCAGTCCCCAAGCCACCTTCAGCTGCTGAAAAGGAAGCCGAACGGAAAGAATGGGAAGCTACCCCGGAGGGTGTAAAGTTCAAAAAATGGGAAGCGTCTCCCGAAGGTAAAAAGGTATATGCCGATGCTGCTAAAATAAGGAAGCATTTAAGTGCTTTTACCAACATGGAGGCTGTTATTACCTCTCTTTCTCTTCCGCCAGGATCAAGATTAGGTTTCGGTGTGATGGCCAGGATTAATGGTGTCGATTACATTGTAAAATTTGAGCCGGAAAAGTCTCAACTTGAGCAATTACATAGCCTGAAAGTTAACGACAAAATAATTCTGAGAAGCCATCACGTATCGTACGCGCCAAAGTATTCGTACCCGATAGTATCGGGCGAATATGTAGAACGGGATCGTAAAGTAATTTTTAAACGTGCCCCTCGCAAAGGCGGTTGCTGAGCAAATAAAAAACCATGAAATACATACTCATCTATATTTTGTTCCTGATGTCTGTTTTTCACACTTCCTGTGGACAGAACCAAACAAACTTGCCGAAAGATAATAGCTACTCCGAACCCAAAGACATCGTCACTTCCTACGGGCCCAACATAATGATTCGTAATATAAAGCAAGATAGAAACGGTAACATTTTGATTGCTGGCTCGAACACCACCGCATTTGGTGATGTTTTTCGATACGATGGAAAATATTTTACCAACCTCACAAGCAAACTAGGTTCGCACAGATTCTGGGATGTTCTGGAAGATCGGCGCGGAAATCTTTGGTTCGCTTCTCTAGACTCAGGGGTATATTATTACAACGGGGAAACCTTTCAACATTTTACAACCAGGGAGGGACTTGCCAATAACATGGTTATGTCTATCTATGAAGATACAGGGGGCAATATTTGGTTCGGCGGAAATGGGCTAAGCCGTTACGACGGGAAATCCTTTCAAAATTTCACAACGAAAGACGGCCTTCCCAACAATAGCACCAGGGCTATCATAGAAGACAAAACCGGGAAATTATGGATTGCCACATTGGACGGGCCTTGTTTTTATGATGGAAAAGCATTTACCGTATTAAAAGACAAAGATGGCAAAGCGTTTAAAAACGTTTGGTCAGTAATCGAAGATAAAAAAGGAAACATTTGGTTCGGCGATAATAATGGTCTTTGGCGTTATGACGGCAGCACCTTTACTAAGGTGTCGCAGAAGGGTGCTTATGCTATAATCGAGGATAAAAATGGAAACATCTGGACCACCGGTGCAGATGAACCTCCTGGTATTGAGCAGGCCTGGTCGCTTTCCCGTTATGATCACAAGTCCCTGTACGACAAAAAGCCTGCTGTAACTGAAATTATATCAGGACCACCGGCTTTTTTGGGGCTTTTGGAAGCTGACGATGGAAGTATTTGGTTTGGCGGTCTGGGGCCCCATAAAGGAGTGCATCGTTATGATGGAAAGACTATCAAGGACTTTAGAAGAAAAGAGGATCAGCAATAATGTGCATTGCCGAGAATTTTAAGATGGCATGATGCTTCCTTCCTGACGTTGTTCAACCATTGTTTTGCAGGCATATGTTTGATGATCTGATCATTTCAATCTTCTGACGATGCGGCTGCACAGCAGCAACATCACCAGCCATTCCGCAAATGCTACGGTGGTCAGGTACTGAATGCCATAGTGCTGCACCACCAGCCCCATCATGTAATTGACCAGCATATTCCCCGTGAGCGCGATCACCAGTACAAAACTGAAGGCCGTGCCGGACCGGTCTGCATACCGCTCGCCAACAAAGCCCAGCATGATGGGGAACCCTCCTGCCAGTCCGGCTCCCAGCAGGATCAGGCCGAGAGCGGACCAGCCGAATGTGGCGCCGGCCTGCAGCAACAGAATGCCCATCGGCATCAGCAGCAGCGAGATCAGCAGCATATGCTGGGGCGACACGGTCCTGAACACGCTGCCCGTCAGCAGGCGCATCACGGTCAATCCGGCTACGTAAAGGGACAGGGCATACAGGGCGCTATGCTCCTCCATATGGCCTCCTGCGGTGAGGTAAGTGGTCGTCCAGTTATTGATGATGGCCTCGAAGCTGCTTTGGCAGAACAGGAAAAAACCGATGAGCAGCAGGGTGATATCGCTGAACATTTTTCCGCTTTGCGCGAACAGCCGGGTGCCTTGCTGCTTGGCGGGCGGGAAACGGATGAGAGCGTACAGCAGCCCCAGGGTAAAGGCCACCCAGCCGATGGCGGCCACGATGGCATGCCATTCAAAATACCCCCGCAGGGCGCCCAGCAATTGCGGCATGCCCAGTGCGCCAATGCCGAAGGAAACGCCCAGCAGGCTCAGTGATGCCCCTTTCCCGCGTGTGCTGATATCGGCCACCACAGCATTGGTTGTTCCGTTGATGATACCGCCGGATAATCCGAAAACAAAAATGCATCCTTTCAGCACCGCCGTGTGAGAGGCATAGGCAATGCCTTCAAAACCGGCACAAAGCCCCAGGGAAGCCAGTATCAGCAACAGTTTATATCCGTACCGGTCACAGATCGGGCCGAACAATAAAGAACCGGCGAGGATGCCGATGGGCATGATGGAAAAGAGCGTACCTGCCGCTACACCATCCAGCCCGAATTTCGCGCGGAGTTCCAATACTACGGCGCCGAGCGTAATGAGCGTAATGCCGAAAAGCAGCAGACCGGTGCAGGCCGCCCAGAACACCAGGTGTTTGTTGTAAGCACTTTTCTCTTTCGATATAGATATGATTGCTCCCTTCATCATCTGCACATATTAAATTTTTACAGGTCAGGTCCTCCCGCCGTCAACGCCAGATATGCCGCACCATACAATCCGGCATCACCACCCAGTGCGGAGGCTTCGAACCTCACCTGCTGCATGCTGACGGGCTGCGCCCAGCGGGCGGCTTCGGCTGCGATCATGGGAATGAACCTCACAGCAGGACCGAACACCCCGCCGCCGATGATAAAAATGATCATGCTGATCATGCCCGGCTTCATAACGTGTTCATTTATGTAGACAAACAAATGATAACACTCCGTTATCCGGGGGCAGATTTCGCGGCGAGCGGGCAAATGGGGAGAAGTATCAAAAATAAAAACGGGCATGAACGTCGTTTGAAAAACGACCTGTCTACGGCATGGCGCAAAAAAAGGGCGTGCCGCAAAAGGCACGCCCATTCATATACCGGAACAAATACAAGCTAATAGCCGGGAAACTGCACCAGCTGTTTGTTCCTGTCTATCTCACTTTGGGGTACAGGATAAAAATAATATCTCGGTTGCCACTGTGCGCGTGTAAATACCACGGTGCGCTGATGAAACTCGGGGTCGGAAAGGAATGTGCCCTTCTCGATGTTCATCCCGTGGAACTGTCCGCCCTGATGGGATTCCGGCCTTTCCGGCACTTTCCATCTGCGCACATCCCAGTAACGGTGCCCTTCAAACATCAGCTCCAGCTGCCTTTCCAGGCGGATCTCCTTCCGCAGTTCTTCCTGGCTGCCGCCGGTAAGGGAAGGCAGGCCGGCACGGTTCCTGACCTCGTTGAGGTAGAACAGCACATCGGCATGGCCGGGGCTGTACTCATTCAAGGCTTCCGCATAGTTCAGGTAGATCTCCGCCAGGCGGATCATCATAGCGGGACGGCCTACATATTTGTTATTCCGGAAATCGGTGGTAGGATGAACGTTCTTGCGGGCGGTATATCCGGTGCTTGGCCAGTCGCGCGGAGCGCCGTTCTTGCCGCTGTTGCCCGTAAAGAAGAATTCCACGCGGGAATATGCGGCATCCGGCACCACGGGAATGGTTGCGCCGTTAAACGTAACATTCACATAAAAACGGGCTTCACGCCCTACATACATGTTATAAGTTCCGTCTACATAAAAATTGGTGCCGGTGGCGGTAAATCCTGTTTCCGAATAAGTGCTTGCCGGATCGGTAATGGATTTCCCGTCCGCCATGCGGAAGGCGTCCACCATTTCCTGTGTAACGGCAATACCGTTCCAGGCATTGCCATTGGATGCACGGGGACTTACATGCCTTTCCCAGTGGCCATCCGCGCTGGAAGAGCGTATCCAGATGGCCTCTTTCGGATATCCGTCAAAGAAAAGATTGCGGTAAGAGAGGAATGCGGCCTGGAAGGGATCGGCATTCGCTACCTTGAACAATTCGTAGCGGTTCAGGTTGATAACCTCCCGCGCCGCATCCGCCGCTGCTTTCCAGCGTTGGGGATCGTAGGTCTGGTTAAAGAGCTGTTTCCCGTCATAATTTTTGAAGTCGGCCAGATCAGTGTTGCCATTGAACAGCGGGCTGGCGTGGAATAACAGCACCTGCGACTTCACGGCGGAGATCACCGGCTTCGTGATCCTGCCGGTCTGCGTATTGTCCACTCCTCCGCCACCGGCATTCAGGTGCACTACCGGCACATCGGTATAGGCTTTATCCATTTCCGACAATACATATTCCACACATTCATCCCAGGAGCTGCGCGGTATCTGGAAGTCTTCTTCCGGTGCTTTCGGATCCTCTCCCATCAGCACCACCGGGCCGTATTGCTTCATCATCAGCCAGTAATAATAAGCACGGAGGAAGCGGGCTTCAGCGATGTACTGTTTCAGCAATTCCTCCCCGTTCGGTTGTTCAAGTATCTCCGTATTCTGCCCTGCCTCCCGGATGAAAATGGCGCACTGGCGGATGGTCTGGTAATAAGGATTCCAGTTATTCGGACTGGCGTTATCCGGGGTGATGGCGCCGGAGTTGATGCCGGGCTGCACCCATGCGTAATCCACTTCATCGGTCTGCCCGCTCCATACGTTATTGTAGGGCTGGTCCCACATACTGGGCATGATGGAATAACAACGGGCCAGCCATTGTTCGGTCATCGCCTTGTTGGTAAAGATATCTTTCAGTGTGGTCACGTTATCCGGCACCGTATCCAGGAAACCTTTCCGGCAGGAGGTAGCCAGCAGCAAACCAACGAGCATCAGCGGAATAAGTCTTTTATATATAGCGTTGATCATGATCGTACAGTTTTATTGGAAGTTTACACGTAAGCCAAGATTGAAGACCGATAGCTGCGGATACCGCGTGCCGCGGCCATCGCCCAGTTCAGGGTCCCAGATCTTCCAGGGAGAGAAAGTGAGCAGGTTGGTGGCCTGCACGTACATCCGCATGTTCTTCACCCCGAATCTTTTCAGGCTTCTCAATCCGAAATTATATCCCAACTGCAATTCCTTCAGGCGGATATAATCCGCTCTTTTCATCCACCAGGTGCTGGTGTAATAGTTGGTGGTAACGTCCGAGCGGGTGGACAAACGGGGATAGAACGGATTCGGATCGGGATTCTCCGGCGTCCAGCGGTCGGTCGCATTCGTATAGAGGTTGCCGATAGTGGGGCCTTCAAAGAAGGGTTCGGTACTGTGGCCGCTGGAATACATGAAGTCCACCATCGCTGCGCCCTGCCAGAACATGAAGAGATCGAAACGGCCGATGCCTGCGCTCAGGTTGATACCATACAGTATCCTGGGAATGGCGCCGTAACCGATCGCCTGCTGGTCGAAACTGTTGATCATCCCGTCCCCGTTCAGGTCTTTGTATTTGATATCGCCGGGGCGTACATCACCCGCCTGGGTGGGCGAACGCTGGATGTCCGCAGAATCCTGGAACAGCCCCTCCGCTACATATCCGAAACGCTGGCTGATAGGATGACCGGTACGGTTCAGCCAGGGATATTGCCATGGCGGCAAACCGTCTGACACGTTCTCGTTCTTGTTATAGGTGAAGTTGCCACGGAAGCCTACATAATAATTTTCGGCAAAGGAGTGATTGTATTCGAGTGTAAGGTCAATCCCCTTGTTGCGGGTGATGCCTACGTTGCCATAAGGAATGTTGCCGCTGGTAAAGCCGGATGCATAGGGCATATCGTTCTGGCGCAGCAGTATGCCGGTACGGTATTCCTTGAATACATCGGCGATGAGGGAAAACCTGTTTTTGAACAGCTTGATCTCGAAACCAAGGTTCTGCCGTTCTGCCGTTTCCCAGGTTACATCCGAGCCTACCTGCCCTTCTTCAAATCCTGAACCGTAGTTCTGCGTGCTGCCGGGGATACCGAACTGGTAACCGCCGGTACCGCTGTTGATACGGGTCATGAACAGGAAACGGTCCCCGGTATTGCTGTTGCCCGAAATACCGAAAGTATAACGGAACTTCAGGTGCGGGATGGCTTCCCGCAGCGATGCAAAGAACTGTTCATTGGAGACTACCCAGCCCGCGCCGAAGGACGGGAAGAAACCATAACGCCTTTTGGGCGTAAAGTTCTCCGATCCGTTATAGCCGAAGTTCAGTTCCGTAAAATACCGGTTGTCGTACCCGTAAGTGGCCCTGCCGCTCAATCCGCGGATACGGAAAGGAATGGAGGACACGAGATCGGAAGCGTCTCCGTTGATGTAGTCGGACTGGTTGAAGAGCAACAAACCGGATACATCGTGTTTGCCGAAGCTGTTGGCATAGTTGAGGGCTGTTTCCGTATAGAACCGGCGGTTGCCGCCGCGGGAGCCTTCATAGCCCAGCACATCCGAACCGGCTTCCACCAGCCGCGTATCCAGCGTTCCATCGGGATTGCGGCCTTCCGCAATATAGGTCTGCACGCTCCGTTTGCGGTTGAGGTTATTCCAGCTGTAGGAATCGAAAGCGAACATGCTGGTGAGCGACAGCCCTTTGAGAACGAAATCCAGGTTCTGCCTCAAACGCAGGTTGGTGCGGATGTTGTTCCGGTATTCCGTGGCGTAACCGCTTTGGGTAAGGTTGCGGTATGGACTGTGAAACCCGCCGCTGGGGATCTTCGGCCATTGCCCGTTAGAATATTGCGGGGGGATGATATGCGGCGGCACCTGGGAGGCAAGGTTGAACAGGTCTCCCGTACCGATGCCCGGATAATTGCTGTTGATGATAAACCCGTTCACGCCAAGTTCTATCTTGGTGGTCTTGGTCATGCTGGCGTCCACATTCGTGGAAAATGTGAAGCGGTCCAGTTTGATATTGGAGTTGTAAGACTGCTGTTCATCCCTTTTCATCATCCCGGTTTCGGAATAATAGTTGGCGCTGATGTAGTAAGTGGCGAAATCGGAGCCGCCGCGCACGTTCAGGCCTGCTTTGCGGTTGAGCCCCCATTCATTGAATATCTCTTTGAACCAGTCCACATTCGGATACAGATCGGGATCTTCCCCGGTGATATGTTTCTGTATCTGTTCTTCGGAATAGGTAGGCGTTCTGCCCCGGGCTTCCAGTCCCTCGTTGTAGAGGCGCATGAAAGTGGGGGCATCCACGTAATCCGGCAGTTGTGTGAAGCGGGTGATGGCCTGTGTCAATTCCGCATTGATCTGGGGTTTGCCCGCGCGGCCGGTCTTGGTATTAACGATGATGACGCCATTCGCACCACGGGTACCATACACGGCGGTGGCGGATGCATCTTTGAGGATGGTGAATGACTCAATATCTTCGGGGTCGATATCTGTAATGGAACGGTCCGGCACACCATCTACGATGATCAGCGGGCCCTGGGGGCTGGAGCTGAAGGTGGAGATACCACGGATGTAGATATCCGCGCCATCATACCCCGGTTCCCCGCTTCGCTGCACGGACACAATACCCGCCAGCCTGCCGCCGAGTGCATTCATCAGGCTACGCGCGGGTAGCTTCAGCTCCTGCGGGCGTACGGTGGATTGCGCACCCACGAGGCTGACCTTTTTCTGTGCGCCGAAGCCCACCACCACTACTTCATTCAGGCCGCCTTCCTTTGCTTCCAGCACCACATTCAGGTCCATCCTGTTGCGTACGCTGAGCCGCTGGGTCTCGTACCCGACGAAGGAGAACTCCAGCGTATCGGTAGGTTCCACTTCGATCGAATAAAAACCCTCCGGGTTGGTGACCGTGCCAATGGTAGTGCCTGGCACCCGAATGGTTACACCGATGATAACACCGCCCAGTTCGTCTTTCACGGTACCGGACACCCTTATCTTGGCGGCCGCGCTGCCGGTATTGCGGGGCGGCGCTTCCGCGGCCGGGGCAATGATGAACTGGGCATCCGTGATGCGGTTCAGGGTAAGCCGGTAAGGCTGCAGTGCCTGCTGCATGGCAGGAATGATGCGGCTGAGGGGCTCTTTGGTCAGCTGTTCGGAAACACGCACGTCTTTGGTGTACTTTTCATTGTGCGCCACGCGGAGTTTGTATTTCTGAAAGATCGTTTCAAGCGCATCTTTGAGGGGTATCATCCTGGTATCGCCTTTTTCCCGCGTACTGCGTTGCTGGGCCAGGGAACCTGCGCTCGCTAATGGTTGTTGCGCCAGTGTTTCCGCTGCAGTGGCCTGCATGCATAGCAATACACTGGCTACTCTAAGGCATAGCCGTAGACATCCAAATTTCATAACGTAAATTTTGGTTAGGTTAGCTGAAATTGTAAAATGGAATTGTTTGGATTTTGGTTATTCTGTTCTTTGGTTATTTTGGTTGAATGATGAATTTGTTCCCGATTTTCCCGATGCGTGCATGCAGCATTGCTGCCAACACTTCTTTCACTGCTTTTTCGTCTTCCATGACCATTCGTCCACTGATGGCAGTGCCTTCAAAAGCTTCGGGCTGCAGTATTTCCACTTCATACCCGTAATTGCTGGTGAGCACTTCCTTTATTTCTCTTAATGAGGTATTTTCAAATCTGTAATCCCCGTCTCTCCAGGCGCCGAACAATTGCGCATTCACGTTATCGGTTTTCAGTGCACCGCCGGGCTGCAGCCGTGTCCTTTCATTCCGGCGGACGGTCACTTCCCGGTCTCCTGCCTTTGCCTTTATCTTGCCCTGTTCCACGATGACGGCATTTTCATGCAGCGTAAATGCGGTGCCCAGTACGGTTATTTCGAGCTGCCCGGTATGCACAATGAACGGCAGTGTTTCTTTCTGCACATCAAAATAGGCGGTACCGGTAATCCATACTTCCCTGTCTTTTTTCCCGAATGCCGGGCGGTAAGACAGGGTGCTTCCGCCTTTCACCCATACTTTTGTGCCATCCGGCAGCACTTTGAGCTGTGCCGGGGCCTTGTCCGTCACCGTCACCTGCAATTCCGGCGCGGCTTTGCGCATGCCGAAGTAAAAGGCGGCGCCTCCCGCCAGGGCCAGTACGGCTATCATGGCGGCATATTTCCACCACTGCCTGCGCCGGCCGGGCAATTGGGCGGCCACTTCCTGCCAGCGTGCGTCCACATCCAGCTGCCTTTCAGCAGCCTTCTCCAGGTCCAGGATGTCCTTTACCCTGAAATACAGTTCCCGGTTGGCGTCCGACTGCCGCACCCAATCCGCTACAAATGCCGCGTCTTCCGTGCTTGCCGTTCCGTTCAGGACATTCACCAAAAGGTTGTAATCCATTTCGCTGTTTTCAGGTAAAATTGCCATTTCAATTGTATAGACGATGAGGATATAAAAACTACGTACGTGAAATCAAAAAAAAATCCAGACAAAGAAAATGCTGATCTTCCGGATCATGGTGCGGAGCTGTTTCATGGCCTTATATAGCTGTGTTTCCACCGTTCGGGAGGAGATGCCCATGGCATCGGAGATCTCGGCGGTCTTCAGGCCCTCCATGTACCGGAGCCTGACCACTTCCCGGCATTTTGGGGGCAACAGTTCGATGGCTTCCCATACGCTGCGCTCATCGGGGGCTTCCAAAAGGCTCGGGTGACCGGTATCCGGGTGATAAAATTCCAGTTCCTGCTGTGTAAGCAGGCTGTCCTGCACAAAACGCCGGTGCACCGCCTGATGCTTGAAATAGTCCACACACTTGTTATGCACACTGCGGAAGAGGTAGCTGCGGGGGTTATGGGGGAGCTTTCCGTAGGCCTGAATGAAAACGTCCTGCACCAGGTCTTCCGCGGTATGGAGGTCCACAAACTTGCAGGCATAACCTACCAGCGCCGAATAATATTCATGAAATATCTGCGCGGTGGGTATCATCAAGCCATCATCATCACGCTCCTGCTGCATAAAGTGATTTCAGGTTTCAGCAAAAAAATACATGCCTGGTAGTAAAACTATCCAATTACGACAATATCTCTATGCTATATTTTATCACAAAATCATTAAATATTCCCCGTCAAAGATCGGAATACTCCGCCGGCCGGAGAAAGAACTGCTCGTTCTTTGATACATTGTTCCGGTATTCTTCCATGACCGAGAGCTTTTTCCAGTCGGGGTCCGCGGAAAACGCTTTCCAGTGGGCATCCCTGCTTGCCTGGTCCTTGAAAGTGGTCATATACATCAGGTTGGGCATGCGGCTGCCGGAGATCACTTCCCCGTAGAACAGGGCATTGAAGCCCAGTTTGCGGAAAATACCGATCTCGTCGCCGGCATTGAACATCTTCACCTTGTTCTCGTAATATTGCTCGGTGGGGCCTTCATAGCTGCGCAGCTCGTAGATCCTTTCGCTTTTCGGCCCTGTCAGCGTATTGGGCGTCAATACCGGATTACCGCTGAAGGCTTTCAGGAGAATGGACTCCAGGCGGGCGTAAGGCGTATTATTATAAGGTGCGTCAATATAATCCTTCCCGGCCTGCCGGTAAGCCTGGTCTTTCCCCAGCGTTTCCCCCAGCGCATCGAAGGCAGACAGGGAGGAAAAAGGGATCAGCACATACACGCGGAGGTCCGCCGTATCCTGCCTGACGGGTTTGAACACGCCCACATGCCGGATACCCGCCCGGTGCAGGGCAGGCAGATAAGCGTTCTGCAGGAAATTATCGATCCGCTGTTCCTGGGCGGCGGATTTCAGATGGTATATTTTGATCTGGTAGTATTCCCGCCCCTGCCCGTCACCGGCGATAAGCGAAAAACGGCTGAGCAACAGGCATAACAGGAAGAATAAGGTGTAACTTTTCATTTGTTCATTTTTTACGGGCCGAATGGAGCCTCCCGGCTCCATCGCTGACCTGGTTATTTTGACACGTAAATTAATACCTGCATCGGACAGTTCCTACCACTCCCCTGCCAAAATGCAGCAACAATCGCTCAAAGACGCAGTTCCGGGCGGTTTTCCGGCGATAGATGAAACAGGAACATACCCCTCCGGAGCACGGTTTACCCCCATTCACTGTTAAAAAAATGCAGCCCCCCGAAAAAAAGTCGCCATTTCGCTTGACCCTGACGTAACGTCATACCCTACCTTTGTTTTATGGAAAGTACTTACACCGTTAAACAACTGGCGAAGCTGGCGGGGGTGAGTGTGCGCACACTGCATCATTACGACCGGCTGGACTTGCTGAAACCCTCGGACCGTACCACGGCCGGGTACCGTTTGTATGGCGAAAGCGAGTTGCTCCGGTTGCAGCAGATCATGTTCTACAAGGAGCTGGACCTTTCGCTGGAAAGGATCGCGGAGATCCTTGATGACCCGGGCTTTGAGGTACTGCAGGCCCTCAAAGACCATCAACATGCCCTGGAAGAACGGCGCAGGAGGCTTTCCGTATTACTGGAAACTATTAACAAAACCATTTCAAAACTGCAAGGAGGACCTGTTATGTTAACAAATGAAGAATTATATGAAGGATTCCCCAAAGGCAATACTTACCGCGACGAGGCCATCACCAAATGGGGCCGGGAAACTGTGGAAAACGGGGAACAGGAGTTGCGCAAACTGGACAAATCGCAGCTGAACAAAATGAAAGGGGAATTTGACCGGATCAGTACAGACCTCCGGGCGCTGATGCACCTGGATGTGGCGGACAGGCGGGTACAAACCGTCATACACCGGCATTACGAACTGATCCTGAAGTTCTGGGGCAATACCGTTTGCGAGAATGTTCCCGAAGCCTACAAGGGGCTGGCGAAGCTGTATGTGGACGATGGCCGCTACACCCAAACGCCCGAAGGGCAAGCTGACCCCGCTTATGCCGCATTCATCAGCAAAGCGATGATCTGGTATGCGGACCATCTCGGGAAATAGTCACGCACAGCCGTGCAAAGCCATTCCGCGAAACGATCGCCTGCCGGGCTGACCTGTTACTTCGGCAAAGTAACGGGTCAGCCTTTTTTCTAAGAAATACCCCGCACATCACCGGCACATCTCAAACAGCTGCGCAAGGACGCCAGCCCGTTTTAACAGGGAATACCCCCGTTGATGCCAAACTTCATCCGGCAAGCCCAATGCCGCCATTTCACGCGCTTTCCCCGGTTTTATCAGCGGTAATACCCCACCACTTTGTACTCCCCTTCCACCTTGCCAAAAACCAGCGTTACCGCACCACCGTTCTTTCCGCTGCCGGGAACGGACAATTCATACACCTCCGCATCCTGCTGCACATCTTTGTAACGCCCGGCCCCACTGGCGGCAGCCGATAAATTGTTCTCATCCATGGCAGAGAGGCCGCGTTTTATTTCCGTATTGAACAGCTTTTCATACTCCCGGTCAAAGGCATTGGCTTTCAATTCCGCACCGGAGGTCTGGAGTGGGAAATGCATGAAATCCTTCACCAGCTCCCGGTTATCGCCTTCCACAGCCAGCCGGAAGGCCGCAAATACGGTACGGACGCGCTGCTCATCCGTACTTACCGAAGGAGGCACAACCCCGGTGGTCTGCACCACGGAATCCGGCTGCACGGGCAGGCCGGCGCCGGAAGACCGTTCATTTTGCCGCGCATTGTTCCCGCAGGAGAGGAATATTCCCGCGGCGAGGGAGCAAAACGACCATAACGTAGCTTGCTTTGTGATCATGATACCTGGTTTGGTGTACCCGAAAGAGGTAACAATTTCCATACCGTCCGGTACCGGCATCTGAAAACAAAAAAGAGGCTGCACCATATGTTACTATGATACAACCTCTTGCAATAAAGAGTAACACCTGCCTTTGCAGGCTTTTTAAACGGCTGCTTTGCTATTGACAGGCCCCGATGCTGATCTTGTTGCCCACTATTCTCGGTTGACCTTTAAAATCCATCGTTCCCTGCACATCCGCACTGATCACTACGCCGGCATCTTTGGCCGGAGAACCCGCCTGCAGGGAAAAGTCTGCAGCCAGCAGCGGGTCCGCGCCGTAAACCGACTGGGCATCCATACCCGTAGCGGCCTGCCAGGCGCTGAAATCGGTATAAGGCGCTCCGTTCGTGCTGTCCCATATCCATCCCGGGGTACCGGTAGTGAAATACAGGTTATTGTTGATGACGTTGCCGCTGCCGGTATTGGTGTATTTATGCACCAGCAGGTCTACCGGTCTTGCATATACGAGGTTATTGCTGATGACGTTATCAACACAATGCTCCGTCAGGCGCAACTCGCCTTCTATCTCACCAAAAGCGCCGTTCTCCCGGTTGTTCTGGTACAAGGTGTTGTTCACCACATAGCTGTTACGGGTGCCGCCGCCTGTGTATCCCAGATAGCCGCCGAGATAAATGCCGGTGCGGTAGCAGCCGGTCACGATGTTGTTCCGCACAATACAATTGCTGGTGGGATATGCATCCGTTTCGCTCACGATGCCGATGCCCCTGTCGCAGTCACGCACCATGTTCCTTTCAACGATAATATTACGCGCGCCATCCACATAAATGGCGATAGCGCCGTGGCCGTGATTGGGACCAACGGGACCGGTGGTCATATCTATATCGAACAATTCATTTTCCGTGATCAGGCCGTTGCGGGCATAATTGAAATCGGGGTTCGGGTTGGCCGCATACCCTCCGGCCGCATCGATGCCGATGTTCTCTGCATTGTAGATCTTGTTCCGGCGGATGATAAATCCATCCACATACCCGTTGATGGTCAGATTTTCGCTGTAGCCGGTATTGCAGTCGTGTATCTCGTTGTCTTCCACGAGAATGTCCGTCATTACCGTGGCCGTATTGCCGATGATCTCAATGGCATGCCCGCTCCTGCCGTCCGTGGCGGCAACGTTGTGCTCGATATTATAAATTTTGTTCCTGCGGATGATGAGATGGCTGGAGCCTTCATCCGCCACAATGCCGTTGATGTTCACCCAGGGCGTGCTGCTGGTGTAATGGCATACATCAAAACCTTCGAAGATAATGTAACTGGCATTACGGATGGTCACCAGCGCTTCCTTGCCGGTGATGGGCAGGCCCGTTCCGTCGATAAAAGGCTGCTCACCGGGATAGGCTTTGAGGGTGATGTATTTATCCAGCCGGCCGGAGCGGGGGAAAGCCACTTTTTCGTGATACCTGCCGCCCCTGACGATCACGGTATCTCCCGGCGCCGCTTTGCCCAGGGCCGTGTTGATGCCGCCCAATGGCGCATCTTTGGTACCGGCAGCCGCATCGTTGCCGGAAGCGGATACATAAAAAACATTTTGCCTCGTATCCGGTGCGCCGCCTCCGGGGTTGCTCTTTTTGCTGCAGGCAGCGGAAGAAAGCCCCAACAGGAAGATGATGAGTTTTAATTGCATGGTCCGTATCTGTGTTATTCTGAAATGATTTTTCTTACGCGGTTATTGTTCTTGTCCAGCACATACACCACACCATTCTTGTCTACCGCCACGCCGCCGGGTGCGCTGAAAGCCGCCGCTTCACCGATGGCATTGGCATACCCCGCAGTGCCGCTGCCGGCATAGATGCTCACCATCCATGCGCCGGCCGAAATGAAGCGGATGCTCTGGTCGGGATTATAAGCCCCGCCATCCCAGGTACCGTTACCGGCAACATAGAGATTGCCATCTGCGTCAACCGCCAGGCCCCAGGGAAAAGCGAACCGGGCAGCGCTGCCCTCGCCGTTCTCAAACCCTGCAACACCCGCCGCACCTGCAACAGGAGCGGCCGCCCAGGTAGCTTTGGTAAACTTCGTAACGGTATGATCGCCGTTACTGGCGATGTAGAGGTTGCCTTCATTATCGAAGTCCATCCCCGCGGGATAATTCAGGCCGGAGATCACGCTTTCGCTGCTGCCTTCCGGGGTAACCCTGTAGACGTTAGCCGGACTGACAGTGCCGAGGTAATACACATCACCGGTAGATTTGTCCACCGCCACACTCCAGGGTTCCTGGCTGGCCCAGGCGATGGTGGTAGCCGTGCCGTCCGGAGAGATCCTGCGGATATCCCAGTTGCCCGGGTCTACGCAGTAGAGGTTGCGGTCGTTGTCAATTGCCAGATCATAAGGGAGGCTGAACCGGGCGGAAAGTCCCTGCCCGTCCGCATGCCCGCCATTGTTGGGATCACCGGCAAAAACGGTCACGTTGCCCGCGCTGTCTATCTTGCGGATGCAGTGATTGCCCGGGTCCGCCACAAAAACATTCCCGTCATCGTCCGTTACAATGCCTTTGCTTCTGTACCAGGCTTCGCCACTGAAATTGAACTGTGCTTCGTTACCCTTTCCATTGGCAAAACCCGCTGTACCGCTGCCCGCAAAATTGCTGACGCTGCGGGTGAACATATAATTGAAAACGGTGGTGCTGGTGATCTCGTCGCCGCCCACTTTCACGATCACATTGCCGGAGCCGCATTTGCTTGGCACCACGGCCATGATCTGGTGAGTGTTGGCGCCGGTGATGGCGAGCTTGTTGCCATTGATGGTCACTTCCAGCTGTGCGGTATCGCTGCTGAAATTGCTGCCGTTGATGAGGATGGACGTGCCGCCGCCGCCCTGCAGCGGCATGAATTCGCTGATGGTCATCGGCGCACCGGGCACATGGGAAGGCGTATCATCCTTTTTACATCCCGCCAGGAACAATGCCGCGAGTATGAAGTATCTGCAAATGATTCGGATCATATCAATAAGTTGAAATTGTCATTAAATCGATTACCATCCCGGGTTCTGCACCAAAGCCCTGTTCTTCTCGATATCGCCCTGGAGGATGGGGAAGAGATACATTTTATCGTCCCAATACCTTTGCTGGTACAGCTTGCGGGTATAAAGACCCGTGAAAGAGAAACCGAGACCATTGTCATTCGCGTTCACATCCAGCGCATAGATGGCCTGGTACTTCGGCTGGCCCAGCATGAGGCGGCGGGTGAGCGTGTAGTAACGGTCCGATTCAAAACACAGCTCCACCTGGCGTTCGCGGAGGATATGCTCCCGCATCTTTTCCTTGTTGCCAACGGCATCCGGATAAAGGGTTTCTATGCCGGGGAGGCCGGCCCTCGTTCTCACCATGTTCAGATAGGTAACAATATCCGCATGACCGGGATTGTGCTCATTGAGCGCCTCCACATAATCCAGCAGTATTTCCGCATAGCGGAGCAGTATCCAGGGGCCGTGAAAGGACACGGCATCGTAACGGATGTTGCTGTTGGGGCTCACCCGTTTCAGCGGCAGGTATCCCGTGATGTTGTTGCTGCCCGCGGAGCGCTGGCCGGATTTGCCGTTGTAGTAAAACTCCGTACGGCCCTGACCGTTAATGTTGTTATCTGAAGAAAAATAATTCCGGTCGTCCGCATTCAGCGCAGGTACTACCGGCCTGGCGTTGTAGAGGATGTTGGCGTAGAAGCGCGGTTCACGGTTGGCATACATGTTCCAGTCGTTCTCCCGGTGGCCCCAGCTTTCCGGAGCGCCGCTCTGGGCAAAGCCGGTTTCCTGGTATTGGGAGAGCGGATCATCGATGGTGCGGCCGTTCTTCATGGCAAATGCATCCACCATGTTCTGGGTGGCGCAGTACATGTTGTACCCACCCGGACCGGGAGACACGCATTTCGTCCAGCCCCAGCGGCTCCAGCCTACGTTCGCAAAAATGATCTCATCGTTCCAGTTGGTGAGGTGAATATCGCGCACAGAAAGATAGGGATCGAAGGTAGTGCCGCCATTATCCAGGTTGGTAAAGAGTTTATAGAACCCTGAATCGATCAGCGCTTTGGCAGCGTCCGCGGCTACCTTCCATTTTTCATTGGAAGCTGTAGCCGGCGCCAGTCGGGTACCATCTTTATTCTCGAAGTCAGCAAATCCGGGATTGCCGTTCCACAGCGGGCTGGCGGCCAGCATAGCCGTTTTTACCTTTATGGCCATGCAGGCGCCTTTGGTGGGCCTGCCGAGGTTGCTGGAGACTTCCCAGCGGGAAGGAAGGCCCGGCTTGGCCAGGTCCATCAGCTGATTGATGTAAGCCACACAGGTATCGAAAGGCGCGCGGGGAAATTCGGAGAAATCCGCATCCTGGTTGATCAGGCCCGTTACTTTTACGAAGGGGCCGTATTGTTTCAGGATCATCCAGTAGTAGTACCCGCGCAGGAAAAGGTTTTCCGCTTTGTACTGCGCCTTCAGGTCGTCACTGATCTGGCTGGCCGGCACCATGTCTATGTTCTGTTCAAAAACGAAGGATTTGCGGATAGCGGCGTAGTAATTGCCCCAGTTATAAAAGTACCCGCTGGAAGCGCTCCAGTTGCCGCCCACCATCTGGCGCACGTTCACCGTGGAGATGGATACGGACGCCTCATCGGATGCGCCCATGGTGGAGAAGTCTCCCCCATCGTGATTATATACGTAGCTGTAGATGTTATTGAGATATCCTTCCGCATGGGCTCTCGTCAGCCATATCTGGTCTTCCGTCAGCAGGTTATCCGGTTTTTTATCCAGGTAATGACAGGAAAACAAAATCGTCACACAGACCAGTAAGAGATATTTATGCATGTTCATACGATGATCTTTAAACTTGATTAGAAATTAGCCCTCATGCCTACCGTGATCGTCCTTGCAAAAGGATAGTTCGCGCCGTTGGAGCCCAGCTCCGGGTCCCAGAGTTTGAACTTCGAAAAAGTAAGGAGGTTAGTGCCGGCGGCATATACCTGCAGGCTGCTGATGCCTTTGCGGTTCATTTCCGGTGTAATGATGGTATAGCCGAGGGAAGCCTGCCGCAGGCGCATGAAGCTGCCATCTTTCAGCCACCAGTCGCTTTGCTGGTAGTTGTTATCGCTTTGATTGGTGATGGTAAGGCGGGGATAATAAGCATCCTGGCGCGGGTTTTCGCTGGTCCAGCGGTCGTTGGCGATGCTGAGCACGTTGGCGGGATACTGTCCGATGCCGGTGAAAGGCACCACGCCTACACCCAATGCCGCACCATTTTGCGGATCGATAGCCTGACCATTCGCCATAATGCCTACATCGGCCACACCGGAGAAAAGGGCGGACACTTCAAACCGTTTGATGCCGATATTGAAACCATAGCCGTACGACCAAACCGGGAAAGAGGATTTACCCAGGTAGCTGCGGTCATTGGCATTGATCACCCCATCACCGCTCAGGTCCTGGTACTTGATATCACCGGGAAATAAAGCCCTCAGCTGTTCCGGGCTTTTGTTCACATCATCTGCATCAATGAACAGCCCGGCATGGCGGTAACCGATGAACTCCCCGAAGGAAGTGCCTTCATATTGCTGGTATGCATACAGCATTTGAGGATTGTCCGCGAAGAGAATTTTATTCCTGGCATAGGTGAGGTTGCCGAAGAGGCGGATGCTGATATCTTTTCCGATGCGGGTGATGTATTCGATGCTGCCATCCACCCCCTTGTTTTCCATCTCGCCCATATTGGCGAATATCTGCTGCCCTTCATAACCGGCAACGGAAGAAATAGAACGGCGATCGATGAGGATATCCGTACGGTTATCCTTGAAGATGTCTACCGTAATATTCAGTTTATCCCACAACCCGATGTCTATACCCAGGTTCGTTTTGGTGGATGTTTCCCAGGTAAGGTTCTCGGTACCGATCACATCAGCCGCAACGCCGCCGTAACCCGCAGGGGAAGAACCAAACTGGATACCGTTGGCGCCGGTGGTGATATAGGTGAGGTAACCGAAACGGTTCTGGTCTATAATATCATTACCTGTTGTACCAATGGAGCCGCGTACTTTCAGCAGGCTGAAGGTACCGCTGAGCGGCGCAAAGAAACTTTCCCGGGAGATCACCCATCCGGCGGCTACTGCGGGGAATACGCCCCAGCGGTTGCCCTTCTCGAAGTTCTCGGAGCCGGTTGCGCCTACATTCCCTTCCAGCAGGTATTTATCCCGGTAGGAATAGGTAACCCTGCCGGCCAGGCTCTGGTTGCGATACGGGATGGCGAGTTTGAGATCGCCGGCATTGCCCAATACGCGATTGCGCATAGTACCCAGTACCAGTGCGCCGATATTGTGATCGCCAAAAGAGCGGTCGTAGTTGATATTTCCTTCGAGGTACATCACTCTTTCACCAACGGAAAAGGCGGAATACCCGAGCACATCCGTGCCGTTGCGTACCTGTTCGAATACCAGGTTGCCTTCTCCGTCGCGGGAGCCGGCGTACCATAGGGAATTATCGCCGGTGCGGCTGTTGTTGAAAGTACCGTAGGTATCAAAAGAAAAGCGGCCCGTGGCGGTGAGGCCTTTGGTGAGCACGCCAAGGTCTTGCGTGAGGGTGAGCACAGACTGTACGGAAGGCCTGAACTCTGTGGAATATCCCCTGTTCTGTACGAGGTTGAAAGGATTACTGCCGCCGTTGTTGCGCGGGCCTGCCCACATATTGTCCGGGTATTGCACCGGAAATGCGATCGGGTTGGTGGAATAGGTATTATACCATATGTCGGCAGCGCTGGAGCCGGGATAACGGCTGTCCACCAGCATGGCAGCGATATTGAGTGCGAGGGTGGTTGTTTTGGTAACGTTCAGGTCTACATTGCTCCTGAAATCATAACGTTTGAAATTAAGGTTGGGATTGTAGCCGTTCACTTTAGACACATCATACTGACCGTCCTGGTTGTAAAAGCTCATGGACACGTAGTAGCGCATGGATTCTCCACCGCCGCTCACATTCACGTTGGCATTGGTCATGGAAGCCCAGTCTTTATAGATCCTGTCCACCCAGTTCACATCCGGGTAAAGATAGGGATCGAGACCGCTGGCCGTTTTGGCGATCACTTCATCGGAATAAGCCGGCGCGTTGCCATCGTTTACCCTGGCCTCGTTGTAGAGTTTCATGAAAGAAACACCATCCAGCATTTCGGGCATACGCGTGAGGCCGTTGAAGCCCGATTCCACTTTGGCCGCAACTTTCGGTTTGCCCGCCACACCGCGTTTGGTGGTGATGATCAGTACGCCGTTAGCGCCCCTGGCGCCGTAGATCGCCGTGGCGGAAGCATCTTTCAGCAGGGAAATGCTGGAAATATCCTCCGGGTCGATGTTGTTGAACGCGCCGCCGTAGGTGCTGTTCACATCATCGCGTTGTACGCCGTCCACGATGATCAGCGGTGTGGTGCTGCCCTGGAAGGTGCCGATGCCGCGGATGGTGAAATTGGGATTATCGTACCCCGGTTCACCGCCGCCGCTCTGCATGGAGATGACGCCCGCCACTTTACCGGCGAGCGCGTTGGTGAGGGAGCGCACCGGCGTTTGCATGTCCTGCATGTTCACGGTAGACACAGCGCCGGTCACTGTTACTTTTTTCTGTTTGCCGAAGCCCACCACTACCACTTCATCCAGCTTGTCCACATTCATGCTGAGGGTCACCTTCACTATTTTCTGGCCGGCCACCCTGATCTCTTCCGGGTTCATGCCCACCATAGACACCCTCAACACCTCGTCCGGGGCGGCATTGATGGTAAAAACCCCGAGCGCATCCGTTACCACGCCACGGGAAGTACCGTTCACGGCAACGGAAGCGCCGGGAACGGGTGTGCCGTCCGGCGTCATCACCTGCCCTTTCACCACGCCGGTCTGCGGTTTGGGCAGTTCCTGCGCGGGAGCCGGCGGTGTGGCCGGAGCCGCCTTTCTGTCCAGCACAATGCGGTTGCTGCGCACTTCGTAGCTGATGCTCTTGTCTTTCAGCACAAAGTCCAGCACCTCCTGCAATTTTGCATTGCGGAAGCTGACACGCATTCTTTCGCTGTCGTTCAGCAGCTGGTTGTTGTACACCAGGGTGAAGCCCGTTTGTTTTTTGATGGCCCTGAACACCTGCAGCAGGGAAACATTCTCGCCGGCGAGCGTTACCGGGGATTGCAGCGAGGGCTTTTTGTCCTGCGCCGCGGCTGTTTGAAGGAAGGTGAGCAGGAATACAATAGCACCTGCTATGCTGCGCACAGATAGCAGACAATCGCGCATACATTCTCTCATGCGGAAAATTGTTTTAGTTGATAAAAAGCAAAAGCGTTTCAGCCTAACTACAACGGTTCAGGGGAAACGGGTGACAGGGGTGATGAATTTTTTTTATCTCAGGTAGATGGCTTTGTCTCCAAAGCGGAATTCCGCGCCGGCAGTGACCTGCAGGTCTGTGAGGAATTCAGATAATTTAGCTCTGTCCATCAGGCCGGTGGTAGCGATACCGGAGAATTTGTCCGATTCGAGGATGAACTGCACCCCATAGAAGCGGGAGGCTTCTACTGCCAGTGTGGTGACGGGCATTTTGTGGAAATAATATACGCCGTTCATCCAGGAGAGCACTTCATCCGCATCGAAAGCCAGCATATCAAATCCTTTATCGTTGCTGTAAGCCGCCTGGAAGCCCGGTTTCAGCTCGGAGCGCCGCCCGTTGGCCGCCTGCAGCCATACGCTGCCCTCCACGAGCGATGTTCTTTCCTGCGGCTGGTAAGTATTAACATTAAAGGCCGTGCCGTACACCTGCACCTGCGTATGCGGTGTATGCACGATGAAGCGCCTGGCGGGATCTTTGGCCACTTTGAAAAAGGCCTCTCCTTCCACCGTTACTTCCCGGTTGCCTTTCCCGAAATGGAAGGGGAAGCGCAGGCGGGTGGAGGCGTTCAGGTGTACTTCCGTGCCGTCTGACAGCACGAGGCGGTATTGTTCACCAGCCGGCACCGTGAGCACATTCTGCGCGGTGTCCGTGCCTTCGGCGGTATAGTTGAGCGAGCCGTTATGGGCGTTGATGGTGGCGTTGCCGAGCTGGATATTTTGTGCGCTGTCCCCGTTCAGGGAAACGGACAGTCCATTTGCGGTAACGAGTTGGACCTGCTGCTTCTGCTGTTCCGCCGCCGCTACGAATTGCTGGAGCGATACCGGCTGCCGGCGGGTGAGCCAGAATGTTCCGGCCACTACCAGCAAAGCCAGGGAAGCCGCAATGGCGAGGTTAATGCGGATGTTGCGGGTACGGACGCGCTTGCGGCGGTTGAGGTCCTGCAGCCCCGCTTCGGGATCGATGGAATGCACATAATCGCCCGCGCCGATGGAGCGCCCGCGGGATTCCAGTGCGCCCCAGGTTTCCCGGAACGCTTCGTCCTGCGACAGCATGCGCTGCACATAGGACTCTTCGTCCGGCGTGAGGTTGCCGGACAGCCGCTGAATGTATAACTGGAATATTTTTTCCTGTTGCTCCATTTACTCTTTTATTTTATGCACTGCATGCCGCAAAAACTGCAATCCCCGTTTCAGGTGGGTCTTTAACGAATTGATGCTGATGCCCATTTCCTCCGCTGCTTCCTGGTATCTTTTGCCTTGTATGTACACCATCTGTACGGCCATTCTTTTGTGGCCGGAGAGGTCCTTCATGGAGGTATGAAGGCGGTTGTAATAATCCGGCGCCTCCGCGTCCTGCTGCTGCAGGTGGGTGAAGGCCTCGTGATGCACGTCCTGCATTTTCTGCTGTTTCAGCAGGTTGAGGCATCGGTTCTTCACGGCCATGTGCAGGTATCCTTTGATATCGCTTTCATTGAACCGGAGGTAGAGTTTTCTGTCCCAGATATCCATGAAGAAGGTCTGCACAAGATCTTTGGCCTCCTGGTCGTTTTGCAGGAACCAATACGCGTTCACGCAAAGCATTTTATAATACTTTACGAAGAGCGCATCGAATGCGGTCAAATCACCATCCTTGAGACGCTGCACCAGTTGTGCATCGGGAGAATGACTCATTCCTGTCCTGTTTTGGTTGATACCTGTTGGCTTGATTTGAAGTTTATGAAATGGAAAGATAGAGAATTTGTGATTTTCCGCGGGGAATTTTTACAGTATATTTCGGGGTATGAAGAAAATAGCGCCGGATAAATGGAAGCATTTTTGGGTGGGGATACCTATGGGAGCTGTGCTGATGGCCGCTGCGATGTTCCTGTTCCCCGGTCAGCAGATGCTGGCCCTGTTAATAGCGATGGCCGTTGTAGTGGCGATCAGTTATGGGTTTGAGTTGTTTTCGTTAATTACGGGATGGGGGCATTACGACTTCTGGGATGCGGTGGCGAGTGTGATTGGGGGGAGTGTTGGGGTTGGGGTGGTGATGCTCTGCTGATGGATGCAATTATTGATCGTATTGGAGGAATACGGTATCGAGAAGCCGGTGTAATTCATTGTAGAGATACAGGAGGTCCGCGCGATGGTGGGTATCGTCATAGATGGTGTCGTTCGCGGAGAGGGTTTCCGAGAGCCAGGTGTGGAGGAGTTTGCGGAGGTCTGAGAGGGAGTTCCGGTGGCAGAAGGATTGGAGGGTTGTTTGCGGAGTGATCTGTTCTGCGTCGGAGAGGAATGAGAAGTGGAAGGATGGTTTCATGGTGATGGTTGTTTAGTGTATTGAGTTAATAAATTATACAATTACACTACTAATATAGCTTAATAATTTTACTAATTAAGTTATTAGGCTAACTAATTCTACATTTTTGTTTCTTCCATTTATACTATATTGAATATTAATTAGTGTTTCAGGCAACATGGAAGGAAAAGTTTTCAACCGGATAAAAGCGGTATTGGCAGAGCAGCAGCGGACGAATAACTGGCTGGCGGAAACGTTGGGGGTTAGCCGGATCACCGTGTCCAAATGGTGTACGAACCGGATGCAACCTTCGATTGAGACGTTGTTTTTGATTGCGGAGGCGTTGAATGTGGAAGCGAGGGAGTTGTTGGTGCGGAGGCAGGGTGGTGATAGTTGAATGCAGGTTGCCCACTACCTATTTTTCATTCAGCCCTTTTTCATCCAGTAACTTATACAGCTTTTCGTTGATCTTATCCAGATAAAACACAATATCATTAATCCGCAAAACCCATCTTATTATAATAATTTGAATAACAACAAAAAGCACCATGCCGATAAATACGACAACAATTGAATTTATTTCCGCCATGTTCATAATGCCATGATTTAATATGTTTTTTAGGCCGACAAGGCAGCATGCTAGAGTTTCTTAGTGCACCCAATCTCCACTATCTCAATGCCCTTATACCCAAACTATGTTTTACAAGGTTAGAGCTAAAAAAACCGCCACATTCTTCACTGACAGTACAACCCTCGCATTTATCGAGATAAATATTCTTCCAGTCTGATATTGACCTTCGGGAGAACTGCCAAATTTCCTCCGGCGTTACACATAACTGTGAATTATATAAGGAAACATTCATTCCATGATCGGACAAGTACATCATTGCCTCCGCCAGATCATCGCCATACTCAACCGGATCAATCCACAACTTGTCAAAGTTATGAGGTGTATAACCCTGATTCTCCAGTCCCATAAACGCAACATGTTCAACAAAAGGCAAATTCTTGTATATGAACTTCGAAAGTTTATTCAGTCGGGAGATAGTCGGCTTATGCAATACGATCCGTAACTCGATCCGGACATCATACTTTGCCAGGTTGTATAGCCCTTGCACCGTCTGCTCAAAAGCTCCATCTCCCTGTACAACATAATCATGCAACAAATTAAAATCAGAATAAAGAGGAATTCCTAACATCAGGCGCTTAAATGACATGTCACCAAGCCTCTTCGCAAAACCATCCCATGCAAAAGATCGTCCGTTCGTCAGGCAATGAACTTCCGTATCCGGCAATTGGTGTTGAATCTGCTCCAGCAGTTTGAAAAAAAGTCCCCCCAATAAGGTTGGCTCTCCGCCTGTAATGCCCAATTCAGCACATTCTTTGGGAATAAGTGGTATGACCTGCGAGTAGATATTATAGAAGTAACCCGTATCGTCCTTATCCCTCGGTGGCTGAGAGCACATCAGGCAATTGCTATTGCATCTTTCCGTAAATAACAAGAAATTATGAGTCGAATCGATCCTGTATTGTGTATTAATTACTCCATCGGAATTTACCACTACAATATCCCCAGCTGAAAGATGACCAAAACCCGGTATTGCATATACTGCCGCTTTATCAATAGATGTATCAATATCATGACTGGTCAGTATCGCTTTATAACGCCTTAGATCGTCAGGAACAATATCCTGAACGATTAGTATCTCCGCATCATCGGCAGCATCAAATGCCACTCTCCCGATGATAGGCTCATCAATCCTCCAGGGCTTCCCTTTTGTTTTTAATATCATCAGCTTTTACCTGTTATCCAGTTTCTGAATATCCGTTCAATGCGCTTATCGCTATCCATCAACTCAATTATGTATCGTATTATCTCCATGTTTCTCTGGCAAAAAGAGCTTGTAGGCCGATGACCGTACATATCCCCCTGCGTTGCCCAATTGTATATCGGATCGGCACCGCAATAGCTCTGAAAAGCACAATCGGCACAACCGGCAAGGGATTCGTTAGCGAGTACTGCCGTAAGGCCGGAAGCTTTATCTCCATAAAATATCTCGCTATAGGAATGTTCTCCCAGTACCCCCAACTGAAAAGTAAAATCCTGCATTTCTGCCAGCATTCTTGCCTCGTCAGACGCATATATCTTGCCATCATAGTTAAACACGATCACGCTATTAATAATTCCAGCCGGAGATTGAAGATCAACGTACCCGACAGGAAACGGAGTAAGCATCTTTTTAAGAATGATACTGGCATAATCTTCACGAATAAAATACCCTTTAAGGTTATATTCTATGATTCTATCGAGAGCTTTTTTATAAAACGTCAAAAACAGAGAAGCGTCATATTTGTTCTTTGTTGCGCTTCTGGTTGCAAATCCATAAGGACTTATCGGACGAAGGAAGATGTTTCTGAACCCGAGGTTTACATACTCATCCACTATTTCTTTTGGATATTGCAAAGAGAGGTTTGTAGTTGTAAGCAATGCGGAAACATTGTCTTCGCCAAGCACAGACCTGCATTTCATGATGCCATCCACTGCCAATTGATAACTATTATTATTGGGTTTGTGCCTGTTTTTATTATGAATAAACTCCGGGCCATCAAGTGACGTGGAAATAAGAATATTGTTTTCTTTACAATAAACTAGTATCTCATCTGTCAAAGGAGCAAGATTTGTACAGATAACATAAGTTATCGTTTTTTCATACCTGATGGCCTCCTGCTTCGTTCTCTCAACAGCATACTTTATATTCTCGAATGCCAAAAGAGCCTCTCCCCCCTGAAATTCCATTGTAACATATGGACTGGGTGATTGCATCATTAATTTAATACCTTCATCTATATGATACTGGTTCATATCATACATATGCTTATCACTGGTAACTCTTGATACCTGACAATAATGACAGGTATGCTCACACCGGAGACTAATAACGAAAATGTGAAGCGAAGTAAAATTGTCCAGAAAAGACTTCTTTGTCCGATATCGGGTAGACAATACGTTCAGCAATTCAGGGACCGGTGTTGTGGAGATAAAAAAGTTAGCTATCAAATCTCCATATAGTTCCGGATCATCTGCCACACAAACGTTTCTTTCGATTACACGAGCAGCGGTTCCTTTCGGAACAATCAGACAATCTCCTATTTCATTGACCATCACCTCTCTTTCTTCGGAAATCCGATGAAATCTGAATGGTAATAGATAATAGTCAGATTGATGCTTTGAGCTATAATAATTCAGGTCCTGGAACTTTCGGGTTTTCTTTTCATGAACGGGGTCGGCAATTTTCACCATCCTTAAATATTTTGGGGATCAAACCCAACCGGATCTGAAACACTTGTTTGGGGAAATTCCTCTATCTCAAAATTAGCAAATGCTTTAGCTATTATTAGTTCGCGTATCGTCCTCGTCTCTGAGGTTACAATATCTCTTAACTTGAAATCAATCAGGTCTTGCTTTATTCTTTCGATTAACTCCGGAACTTCAAAAGTATTTACTCCATTCCTGGGTGAAAAAAGAATATCGTAAAACCCGTCTTTTTTATCGATCTCAACATTAAAGTCCCTGCAATACCAATAGAAGCACTTATGAATTACGGCTTCATTATATGCTCCCCCATCGATCTTAATTTTAAGGATATTGTCATTTATTTGGTACTCCATAATTCTTAATTTTGAGTACATCAAGCGTTTTTTTATCTACTATTCCATTCGGTTTAAGATCATTGGCCTCCTGAAATTTAATGACAATCCCTTCGGTCTGATTGCCAAAATAACCCGTGACAATTATGTCTTTTTTCACAACAGCAAGTAACCGCTGAAGTTCCTCTACATCTTTTCCTTCACACCCTTTTTTCAAGTCTCTGTCACCCAGTTTCAAAACAGCAGATTCCGGTATTGCAGACCCTGAACTTTTTAAGGGCTGACTGCCGGAAGTAGCTGAACTATTAGGCACAGTATATAGAGGCTTGATAGTAGATTTCGTATTGGTAGTACTACTCTTGCTGGATTTATTAGCGGGTGAACCAGAAGAAGAAGGAACATAGTTTGTAGCGGGTGCCGGGGAAGGAGTGGATTTACTTTTGGTACTATAAGACGATGAGTAATGTGAACTGTGCGAGCGGTGCGACGAATGGGATCGATGCGAACTATGCGATCTGTGCATAAGCACCAGGCTATTCTCGGGGTTGGCCAAATTAAGTTTTAATACCAGCTGAGGTTTCAACACATTTTTGTGCGATTCCAGAAAATTCAAGTCGCTATCATCATTGATCAACGGATGATTTACGGGAGTTTCTGCCTTAAGTTGTGATAAGGTGCTGAGTGCCGCAGATATAATTGCAAAACTTTTCTTTGCGAGGTTTAAGAAACCAGATTTTTCTTTACTCATCGACATTCATATTTGAGTTAGAGATAAAGGGAACGAAACAGATAACGTGAAATATTTCAACAATGTCTATGGCTAAAATTTCCGAATAATGAAGTTAACCAGGGATTGTATTAAGCTATTTAGGCTGAGGTATGAATCCAAGATAGTATAAATTTCTATTGTAGCGAATAACATATTTGTGTAAGATTCATATATAGATGGTTTGTATATATTAAAATTCACCATTCTCTATACAGCTGCTACAAGCCCCATTCAAAAAGAAACATCTCATTTTCCGGCACACAAAAAAAAGGGCGTCCCTCCCGGAACGCCCTCCTGTCTTCAAGCATACGCCTCTACTCTTTCACCCATGCAGCATCAAACGCCGCCTTCACTATACCACTCGTATTCCTCCACGTACTATCCACAGAATTGATCGATAACGCCAGCTGCACACGGGCAGGGAACTTCATAATAAGCGTCTGCAGACCTACATCGCCCACATCCAGACTGTCGCTCTGATTTACATCGGAATACAGCGCTCCGCCATGGCCGTATGCCATTCCGCCTTCCACGGGAAATACCCTGTTCCAGCCCAGGCGATACGTATCCATCAGCAGCTTTTTGTTATCGGAAAGGATGATATCTTTCTCCGCCAGATAAGTGATCACGCGGGACATATCCATTGTGGTCAGCACAAAACCGCCGCCACCGCAGAACTCCGTCCAGTCGGTATGAGATACCCCGTTCAGCCGGGATGGTGCTTCATTCAGCATCTGGAAAGTACGACCGGCCACCGGTGCGCATCCACGCTGACCGATGCCTGATCTGGAGATGACATATGCCTGCACCAGGCGGATATATTCGCCGCTCATCCAGCTTTGAAATGCCGTGGTTCCCAAATCATATTCCTGGTTCCGGAAGGTAATGGAATCATGCAACTTGGGGATCATCGCCCGGAACAGCGCGAAATTGATGTTCGAATACGCATACGTCTTCGGGGAATCGATCTTTGCGCCGGCGGTGCTGATCAGGCTGCTCCAGCTGGTGCCGCTGCCACGTATACCGGAGGTGTGCGTGAGCAATTGCCGGAAGGTCAGCTTCCGCACATCGGCATGCCTGTTCCAGGATGAAGGCAGCCAGGGGCCGATCTCATTGTCGATCGAAAAGGCATCCAGGTACTTCAGCGCGGTGATGGCCGTGAGCGTTTTCGTTACGCTGGCAATGTTTACGAAGGCATTCACACTTGACCGGTCTCCATTAACGGAACCGATGCCGAATGCAGCAGTGTCTGACACCTGCCCTTTGTGCGTGATCACGAACTGGTAACCACGGGCGCCAACCAGCTGCTCCTGCAGTTTCTGTTTGAAGATGGCCGATTTGAACACTTTGTCGTTCGACTTGATCGGAAGCGGCAGCTGTATCAACTCTCCTTTTTTGCAGGAGGTGATGCTGAGGCTTGCCGCGAAACACACGGCGGCAAGTAATTTTACTGGGGTTGAAGGTTTCATAAAATTCAGTTTTTTGGGTTTGATGGCTCAAAAGTATAGCGCTGCGCCCGGGCTGCGGTCAGCGGATTTACAAAAGAGGGAGAAGGGTTAACGGATACGGGCGCTGAACTGACAGGCCGTTGAAAACCTGCATAATCGTAAACAAGGGTTACTAAACAGTCCCGACAAAAGGCCTGAAAGGCGCCACCATCCGCTCGTGTCACGTAGATAAAGTACCTATAAGGTACTGTTAAAGTACTATTGAAGTACCTATAAGGTATATTTATACGAGAAGTGCTTTATCTCTGCTTTAACAGTATCTAAAATCTGAATAGACGATAGGTGAACACATGCCAATATCCCCCTGTCATCCGTATAAACAGATAGCAGTGCCCCCGGTCACAGGGGGTAGTTGACCAAAGAAAGATGCGGGGAAAAAGCTTTAAAACGCCAGCAACGCCGCCATACCCTGCTCCACCTTCCCGGCGGTGGGCAGCATCTCCTGCTCCAGCCTTTTGTTCAGCGGCACAGCGGGAAGGTCCATCGCCCCGATGGTCATCACCGGCGCATCGAGGTATCTGAAGCATTCGGCGGAGATCTTTCCGGCCAGGCTCATCATGAAGGAATGGCTCACTTGTTCTTCTGTGAGCAGCAGACATTTGCCGTGTTTGCGGACGGTGGTATAGATCAGCTCTTCATCCAGCGGATGTAGGGTGCGCAGGTCAACGATCTCCACACGGCCGGGGAATTTCGCGGCGGCGGCTTTCGCCCAGTACACGCCCATGCCGTAGGTGATCACGCCAATACTGTCTCCCGCTTCCGCGGATAATGCCACACGGCCTTTGCCGAAGGGCAAAATATAATCCGGCGATGGCTCTATGGTCATGGCTTCCTGGGTACCCGGCACCTTGCTCCAGTACAGCCCTTTATGCTCCAGCATGATCACGGGATTGGGGTCGTGGAACGCGGCTTTCATCAGGCCCTTCAGATCCGCCGCATTGGAGGGATAAGCTATTTTGATGCCTTTGATGCTGAGCAATGTGGATTCAATGCTGCCGGAATGGTAAGGGCCACCACCACCGTACGCGCCCACCGGTACGCGAATGAGCGTTTGCACCGGGAACCTGCCCGCGGTGAGATAGCAGCTTTTGGATATTTCGCTGACGAGCTGATTGAAACCTGGATAGATGTAATCGCCAAACTGCACTTCCACCACCGGTTTTACGCCGGTTGCGGACAGCCCGGCCGTGCTGCCGATGATATAGGCTTCCTGTATGGCGGTGTTATATACGCGATGGTCCCCGAACTTCTCTGCCAGCGTGGCCGCTTCGCGGAATACGCCACCGAGCCTGCGGCCAACGTCCTGCCCGAACAGGATGGCTTCCGGATGCTCCTGCATCAGCTCTTCAATGGCATGAAGCGCGGCATCCACCATTACTACCTTGCCGCCGCCGGCCGGTGCGCGTTCGCCGCGCTCTTCGGTAACGGGAGTGGGCGCAAACACATGGTCCTGCACCGTGGAAGGATCAGGTTCGGCACTGTTCAGCGCATCGTCAAAATCATCATCAACCAGCGAAAGCGCTTCGGCTTCCGCTTTTTCTATGTCAAGAAAATCCACGCCTGCCTGTAACAGGAATGCTTTCAGGCGTGGCAGGGGATCACGGGACGCGTGTTTTTCAAGATCTTCAGCGCTGCGGTACCATTCCCGGCGGACGCCGGAGGTATGATGGCCGAGCAGGGGCGTTGCGGCATGCACAAGAACAGGTTTCCGCATGGAGCGGACATAGCCGATAGCGGATTCCATCGCGTGATAGCTGGCCTCGAAATCGCTCCCGTCTACCCGTATCCGCTCCAGCCCTTTAAACCCGGCGGCATATTCATAGGCGTCCATCGCACGGGCTTCGTCTGCGCTCACGGAGATCCCCCATTCATTGTCCTGCACCAGGTAGATAATGGGCAGGCCCTTCAGCACGGCGAACTGCAGGGCTTCGCTCACCTCTCCTTCGGTAACGCTGCCATCTCCCAGCGAACATAGCACCACCGGTTTTTCGGTGGTCTGCAGCAAGCCGGACTCCTCCAGGTATTGCACGCCCTGCGCCATACCGGTAGCGGGGATCACCTGCATGCCGGTAGCGCTGCTCTGATGCGGGATGAGAGGCTTGCCGGGCTGGCGGCTGCAGGGATGGCTGTAATAGGAACGGCCGGCGCTGAAGGGATCTTCCCCTTTGGCCAGCAGTTGCAGGATCAGCTCCCGCGGCGTGAAGCCCATGGCCAGCAGCATGCTGTCGTCCCGGTAATATGGACTCACATAATCCCATGGCTGCAGCAACAGGCCGGCCGCGATCTGGATCGCCTCATGGCCGGAGGAAGTGGAATGCACATACTGGCAGGTGGAACGGTTGGCTTCGTACTTGTCCGCCAGGCTCCTGGCAATACACATGATACGGTAAGCCTGCAGCAGCAGGCCCCGGAATGCCGTATCATGTACATGGTGAGTAATGCTTGCTTCCAAAGTCGGAACGCTTATATTATCTTTAACCACGTAATACTGTTTTGGTGTTATCAACCAATAGTTGCTCTAGCAACTATTGCTACTGCAAATTAAGTAAATATGCACGATACTTTCGTTAGTAACCCATCTTTTTTTAAGCTGGATGCTACGCTCAAGAAAATCCGGAACTACTGGCAGAAGAACTTTGATGCCCTGAAGAAGGATATTACGGTAGACCAGTGGCTGCTGATAGAGAATCTTTATAAACACAAGCGCATCACCCACAACGAGTTGGCCCGGCTCACGTCAAAAGATATCACCACGGTTTCCCGGATCATTGAATTGCTGGTAAAAAAGGAGCTGGTGGAAAGGCAGGGCTCTACGGACGACCGCCGGAAAGTTTTCGTGCAACTCACTCCGGCCGGCATCAACAAATACAAGGACGTGCGGCCCGTGGTGCTGGAAATGCGAAAAACGGGGTGGAACAATCTTTCGGAAGGGGACTATAATGAATTGACGAGGATACTGGATGTGATCTATAATAATATCCCCTGAAAATAATATTACCTGCCAACAGCATCAGTCTTTGTTGAACTGATCCGCATGCCTGCTTTATCAGCGAAAAACCATTATACCATTCAAAAAAAAGCCATCCTGTATTTTTAAAATATTATTTTTATAGCATCAGAAAAACAGCGGCCACGCTGTTATGACCGGCAAGGACAATTAATGCGGATGGAGAAGAATGTATCTATGGCTGACACCGACATCTGGTCTTCCTACAGAAATGGCAACGAAGCATCATTCCGGGCACTGTATGATCATTATTATGCAGGGCTGCTTGGCTATGGATGCAGGTTCACCAAAGATCACCAGGCAATAGAGGAAAGCATACAGGACCTTTTTCTCAAACTATGGCGCAACCGCGCATCCATCGGCCCCGCTCCTTCCGTCAAATTCTACCTCTACAAATCTTTCCGCCGCGTGCTGGCCCGCAAACTCCGGAACCTGCCGGAAACCGTAGCCATGCCGGAGCAGGAAGACCCGCTCCAATTCAATTTCGAGATCGGGCAGGATGAAGTGCTGATGCAAAAAGAGCACATAGCGGAACTGAAACGGCAGCTCCAGGCGGCCATGGCTACCATGACGGACCGCCAGCGCGAGGTCATCTACCTGAAATATTATGAAGACCTCAGCTATGAAGAGATCAGCGATGTGCTGAGCATCACCCCCAAAGCTACTTACAAGCTGGTGTACCGCGCACTGGACCATCTCAGGGACCATATGGCCCTGCTCACTTTCCTCCTGCTCATGGGCCGGTAAAAAAAAGTTTCGCTGTCATGGGGTAAAAAGCGGGCATCCATGTGTATATACTATTACCAGGGTTATGAATATATGATACGCAATGTTTACGATCAGTACACAACAGCAGACTTTCTGCATGATGAGGAGTTTGTAGCATGGGTGAAATACCCGACAGCAGAAAGGAACGCTTATTGGGAAAAAGTGCTGGCCACTTACCCGCAAAAGGAAAGCCAGGTGCAGAAAGCCCGGGAGATGATCCTTTTACTGAACAGTGTACCGCAGCCTCCCGCAGCGGAGAGCCATGCGCGGGTATGGGAGAACATTGCCGCAGGTATGACGGCAACCCGCGTACGGCGCATATCACCCTGGCGCATCGCGGCGGTGGCCGCCAGCGTTTTGGTACTGGTGTCCGCCGGCCTGTTCCTGTACCGGCAGAGCCAGCAAAAACCGGTGCTGGCCGTTACAACGCATGACGTAGCGCCCGGCAAAAATGCGGCGGTGCTTACGCTCGCCAACGGTCAGCAATTGCTGCTGGACGATTCCGCGGAAGGACTGCTGGCCAAAGAAGGCGGCACGAATATCCGCAAAACGGCAAACGGGCAATTGATATACGAAGGCGAAGGAAATAAAGGGGAAACCGTACATATCAACAGGATAGATATACCGCGGGGCGGGCAATACCAGCTCACCCTGCCCGATGGCACAAAGGTATGGCTGAACGCCGCTACCTCACTGCAATACCCTTCCAGCTTCACGGGGAAAGACCGTACAGTGCAGTTGAACGGTGAAGCTTATTTTGAAGTAGCGCAAAACGCCGGAATGCCCTTCCGGGTAACATCCGCCGGACAGACCGTGGAAGTATTGGGCACACGCTTCAATGTCAATTGTTACGAAGAGGAAGACGCAGCCAGCACAACACTGATCGACGGCCGCGTACGGCTGACGAACGACAGCCGGGTATCGCATATCCTCAGCCCGGGAGAACAATGCACCGTACTGCCCTCTGGCAAAATGAATATCCGGTCTGCCGACCTGGAAGAAGTAATGGCCTGGAAAGAAGGCTACTTTATATGGAACGAAGAACCTTTGGAAAGCATCATGCGCAAGCTGGCACGCTGGTACAATATTGAACCGGTGTACGAAAAACCTTTGCCGGCGACAGTTTTAAGCGGAATAGTATCACGTTCCAAAAACCTGTCTGAAGTACTGGAAGTCATGGAAATGACCGGGACAGTACATTTCAGGATCGAAGACAGGAAGGTTATTATCAGCAGGTGAACATGCATCAACACATGAGACTATAGGGTTTTAGACACTGGCCAGATCTAAATCATCGACTTGTTTTAAAGAACACAATCAAAAACCAAATCTATCAAGTATGTATCGTAGACTTTTCTTGCCAACCGGCAGGCGATCCCGTATGCCTGCAACCGTACCACTTGTCACGAAATTAACCACTGTGCTGCTGTTCTTCGCCATTTTCCAGGTACATGCCGTGGGATTTGCGCAAAAGATCACGCTGTCCGAAAAGAACGCGCAGCTGGAAGATGTTTTTCTCGCCATCCGCAAGCTCAGGATATACGACATCGTATATGATGCCGCGCTGATGAAAAATGCCAGACCGGTAACGATAGATGTAAAGAACGCCACACTGAAAGAAGTGCTGGACAAGAGTTTCAAAGACCAGCCGCTGACCTACACCCTGCGCGGCAACACGATCATCATACGGGAGAAAACGGAAAGCATCCTCCCGCTGGTGACCGTGGAGAAAAAAAAGATACGCGGCCGGGTGACCGACGCTTCCCGCAAACCATTGCCCGGCGTAACCATCCGCATCAAAGGCACACAGACCGGTACGGTAACCGCCGCTGACGGCAGCTTCAGCCTGGATGTTGAAGAGAAAGCCGTACTGCAGTTCTCCTTCATCGGTTATAGCACAAAAGAAATAGCCATCGGGAATGCCACGGAGCTCACCGTAGTGCTGGACGAAAATAACAGCACGCTCAACCAGGTTGTTGTACAGGCATATGGTACCGCGAAAGTGAAAGACATCACCGGCTCCGTGGCGCACCTGGGCACCAAAGAGATCCGCAATGCCCCGATGGGCGCTACCATACAGAGCATGCTGCAGGGAAAGGTATCCGGCGTAAATGTGGCTATCCAGTCCGCCTCTCCTACCTCCCCCATCAGCGTGATCATCCGCGGCGCCTCTTCCATTTCCGGCACTAACCAGCCGCTATGGGTGATCGATGGCGTACCGGATTATTCCACCAACACTTCGGGTAATATCACCAACTCGCTGTATAATCTCAACCTCAACGATGTGGAAAGCATCGACATCCTGAAGGATGCATCAGCTACCGCCCTGTATGGGTCGCGGGCAGCCAACGGCGTGGTGATCGTTACCACCCGCAGAGGTGCAGAAGGTATGCGCCCCACCATCGAACTGTCTACCCGCGTTGGCATGCAGGTACAGGATTTCAACCGGTACAAATACATGGAAGCGCCGGAGTACATCTATTTCGCGGATAAAGCGGCCCGCATGGAAGCCTATGGTCGCGGTGCATTCGATTATTTCACCCGCCTCTATCTCGATGAACAGGCTTTTTTTAACCTGAACAGCAGCGAATACAATGTCAACAGCTTTCAAACCCTGCCGGGCGCCTTCTACGAAGGCAATACCAACTGGATGAAAGAAGTGACCAGGAACCCCTTCTCCCAGCAATACGACCTGTCGCTAAGAGGCGGCACATCCAATATCTCCTATTTCGTATCGCTCTACAATACAAAAATGGATGGCATCGTGAAATCCGGCGGCAGCAATCTCTATGGCGGCAGGATCAACCTGGAAGCCAAGCTGCGCAACAACCTGAAGTTCGGGCTGAACATGAACGGCGCTACCCGCAAAGCGGATGACAAGGATTATATGCTCACCGTACTGAAGAAAGTACGGCCGGACATCCCGCCCTACAATCCCGATGGCTCGCTCTTCACCCGCGACGCCTACACCGAGAACCCGTACACCACCCTGCTCAATACCCGGAACGGCAACGGGCAAACATTCAACGGCACCGGTTTCCTGGAGCTCAGCATCCTGGACGGCCTGCTGCTGAGAACGGCCTTCACCGCCAACTACGCCAACAGCCAGAGCCTTACCTATATGCGCCGTGGCAGCACTTTCAATACCACCGGCAGCAGAACATGGGAAAACCCTAAAATGCAAACCAAGGTTTGGGAGAATACCCTCACCTATGTGAAAAATGTTGGTAAGCACGACATCCTCGCACTGGCAGGCTTTTCCATGGAAAAGTACAGCCGGCTCAGATATGAGATGAATGCCACCAACTTCCCCGATGATGATATCCTCAACGATTTCACCTCCGGCGCCACCCGCGGCGCGCTGAAAGAAGAGTATACAGCCAATGCGCTCGTGTCCCAGTTCGCCCGCGCCCACTACAAATACAATGACCGCTATATCATTTCCGGCACCATCCGCCGCGATGGTTCTTCCCGCTTTGGTCCGGACCAGCGCTGGGGCCTCTTCCCCTCCGGTGCCATAGCCTGGCTGATCTCCGAAGAAGCATTCATGAAAAGCCCGCGCGTACAGAAAATCGTTTCCTACCTGAAGCTCCGCGCTTCCACCGGTACGGCAGGCTCGCAGAACCTGGGGAATTACGACTGGATCACCGGGGTAGGCTCCTCCCGCTACAACGAACAACCCGCCATCGCCCCCAGCAGCATCGGCAACGCCAACCTGCAGTGGGAACAGACCAGGATGACGGACCTCGGCCTGGATTATGGCTTGTGGGATGAACGTATCCGCGGCACCATCGGCATGTACAGAAAACATACGGACCAGCTGATCTACAACCTCCCGCTTCCGCCCAGCAGCTCCTTCAGCAGCATTACCTCCAATGTGGCATCGCTGAAAAATGAAGGGTTCGAGTTCGATATCAATGTAGATGTGATCAAGAAGAACGACCTCACGTTTACCCTGGACTTCAACGCTTCGCGCAATACCAACACCATCCTGAAGATCAACGGTATTACCAAGGAATTGCTCTTCCCCAACAGCTATACACCTTATATGAGCGTGAAAGAGAACCAGCGTACCGGTATCTGGTACGGTTTTCAGACGGCAAACCGCTTGGTGTTGACGGCGGAAGAGATCATTGCCCTGCAGGGAAGAAGCGCGACCGGCGGTAAAACATTCTACCGCAATTCTCTGGAGAATGCCGGCGACCTCCTCTTTATCGATCAGAATGGAGACGGTGTGATCACGAATGATGATAAAGTGTCGTTAGGCAGCGCCGATCCGAAATTTTTCGGCGGTTTCGGCGCCACGCTGACCTTCCGCAACCTGATGATCAATACCACTTTCACCTATTCTTACGGCAACAAACGGCTGTGGTCGATGGCGATGGAAGATGCCGGTTATGTGGGCAACTATAACCAGAGCAACCTGGTAGCGGGCAAGAGCGCCACACTGCTGAGCCCGTGGGAAGCTACCATGCCGCGGATGACGCAATACGGGGATGGCGGCAACTCCACCTTCTCCGATTTCTGGCTGCACGATGCCTCTTATGTGCGCCTGAATGCACTGAATGCCAGCTACCGCCTGCCGGCTAAAATATTCCGTGATTACCTGATACAGGGAGTGGACATTACCTTCCAGGCCACGAACCTCTTCACGCTCACCCGTTACCCCGGGTTCGATCCGCAAGGCAACTGGTCTTCCACCGCCATCGGAACAGGTATGGGCGTAGATAACAGTTTTTATCCTTCCGCCAAAAATTTCAATCTCGGAGCCAGGTTCACTTTTAAATAGCTGATTACAGATGAAAAAGATAATACACTTTATATTGACCGTATCGGTATTTGCCGGCCTTTCATCCTGCGAAAAGTTCCTCGATGAAAAGCCCATCCATGCATTGACAGACGAAAACGCCATCACCAGCGCATCCAAAGCGAAAGCTGCCATTGGCGGCATCTATGCCACTTTCCAGAACGATAACTGGGCCGGCGCACTGTTTGGCGCGCATGCTTCCAAAGCAGGCTTCATGAACTATGTGCAGGGAGATTACAACATGGAGTACAGCCAGACCTCGGGTGGCAACACGGCTTGCTGGCAGGCGTTCTATAAAAGCCTGAACGCGGCAAACTTTGCAATTGCTGGTATCAGTCAATTACCGGCAGCCGCTATTTCCGCGGCAGAAAAAGATGCCATGCTCGCGGAAGCCAGGTGCCTCCGCGCCTGGGTCCACGCCAACCTGCTCTGGAATTACGGCCACTGGTGGTCAGACGATGCCGATCCGGACGGATTGCTGTATCGCGATGAAGTGATGGACCTGAAGAATGTACGCCGCGCACGCATCAGCGTAGGAGAAAGCTATGCGAAGATCTATGAGGACCTGGACGCCGCCATCGCCAGTCTGCATGATATCAGCTCACCCCGTTATGTGTCTAAACAATTCGCCCAGGCCCTCAAGGCCAAACTCCTCCTCTACCGGGGCGGTTACCAGAACGACCAGGTAGCCCTGAAAGCCTCGCTGGACCTGGTGAACGATGTACTGACGAACCATCCCGCCTCTTTTGCCATGGAAGCGGATATGAACGACATATACCGGAACGCCTGGGATTCTAAAGAGAACCTCTTTGTACGATACCTGGAAGATAACGGCACCAGAACTTCCTCCGGAGGTTACTACTATACCTACGGGCTGGTGTACGCCGGCAACAAACTGCCGCTGCCCGTGGGCGGTACGCTCACCGCGGGCCTGCGTTACGGGGTGGACTGGTTCAAGGCCGATCCCCGCTGGGACGTAGCTACCGGCCCCGTACGCTCACCGGAAACCTGGGACAATACCTTCAACCACACTTTCAAAAAGGTATGCAGGCTCGGTTCTTACGCCGGCAGGAACACCAGTCCCACAGACGAGAAATATGCCGCCTATTATTTCCGCTTTGCGGAGCTGTACCTGATGAAAGCGGAACTGCTGGCCAGAACCGGCGCTACCGCCGCCGCCGCCATTGCTCCGGTGAATGAAATGCGGGCCAGAAGAACAACACCCGCGCTGCCTGCCCTTGTACCCGCCGATATCAACGATGCCATGAACATGATCTTCAAAGAGATATTCATAGAGCTGTGCCTCGAAAATGGCAGCGAGTTCTTTGCGGCTGTACGTTTCAAGAACAACGGGCAACCCTGGATCGTCACCATCAAGGATGCAAAACCGCTGGAAGAAAACCGGATGTGCTGGCCCATACCTGATGCCGAGATCATCAACAATCCGGAAATGACACAAAATGCTGACCTAAAATAACCGACCATGAAGCGATATTCTTTTCTCTCTGTCATACTCCTCTCCGCCATTCTCTTTGCCTGCAAAAAGGAGGATAAAGGTGTAGCAGTGCCTGTTCCGCATGATATCACCTTTGAAGAGCTGGAGCCCGGCGAACTTTCTTTCGTTATACCGGACGGCCCGTTCTCGGCCGGGAATGCCAGCAGCGGCAGGGTGACGCTGAACACCAAAAAGAACCCGGACGGCTCGTTTACGGGATTTGCCATGTCCGGCAAAAACTGGCGCTCCTACCCCTGGAACCTGAGCCCGGACTTCGCACCGGCAACCGTAACACCGGAGCAGGTGAAAGCTGCGATAGATTCCTGCATTTTCAGCGTGTACACCACACGGCCCAACTATACCGGGAACTATGTAGTAGCCAGCGTGAAAGATGATGACGCCGCCATTACGCTGGACAGGCCTGCTGTAGTAGAGCACATTCTCGTAGCCAATACAACTTATAACTACCTGCTGGAAACATACGGCTCCACATTCTCCGGTACGCTCAACCCCACCACGCAGGCTTATGACATGAGCGGAACAAAGGTCAGGAATCCAAACAATTCCAATACCTCCACCGAACGCTATGGCAGGTTCACCTTGCCCGGTCCCGGTGGTGCCACCCTGATCAGCCTCGCCGGACAGGAAACACTGGCCAAACGTGCGGCTGGAACTGCCGCAGCGGATGCCGCAAGGCTCGCTGGCAAATCTGACGAACAGGTAGCCGCAGATTCCACCGCTGCCGCTGAAGCCACCGCAAAAGGTTTTGTAAAACTGACCGCACAGGGCTTCAACGCGGAGAAATCCGTGGGCGAAGTGGATTTCTGGCTGGCCATCCGTACGAACGTAGACCCAGCCCTGCCGGCGTACAACATCATCCTGGGCGACTGGTATAAAATGGACCTGAGCGCGCTGGGTACGGTGGACAAGATCATCTTCCGCCTCTCCTCATCGGATACCGATGGCTCGGGGAATATGCGCACACCGCCTTACTTTTGCCTTGACGGCATCAGGATACGCCAATAATCAAAACACACCATTATGAAGCCTTTGATGATTAAAATGATCATTTTAATCATCAAAGGCTTCATCTGACCCGTAAAAATTAAACCTGAACAGATGAAACACACAGTATTTTTTACGCTCTGCCTGCTGCCATGCCTGTACGGGCTGGCACAGGACTACACCATCACCGGGAATATCAAAGGGAACGGAGAAGGAAAAAAAGTATTCCTCCGCTCCACCGAAAACCCCAAACTGGTAGACAGCACCATCATTAAAAACGGCCGGTTCGAGTTCCGGGGCAAAGTAGATTACCCCCAATTGTTTGATATCACGATCATGAAGAATGAACCCACGGAACAGGACAGGCGCCCATGGCAACCCCTGATCCCGCTGTTCGTTGAAAACAGGGCCATCAAACTCAGTGCGGAGCTGGACAGCATCCATACCCAGCTGGACGTGTACACAAACAAATTTGATGCTTCCCGGGTGAAGGTGGAAGGGGCGCCGCTTTACAACCAGTACCTGCAGTTCAATAAAACGTACGATGCGCTGCAAAAGAAGAGAAGTGAAGCCTTTGATGTGTATATCCAATACCTGAATCCCGGTAAAGACAAGAAAAAAGGGCCCATTTCAGAAGGGATTGCCACCGTTGAAAATATAGACCTGGCTAAACAGGCTGTGCTGGACTATGTGGCCGGTTACATCAAAAACAACCCCTCTTCTTATGTGGCGGTAAATGCCTTTAAAAAGAACATGTCATCCTATTCCGTAGAAGAGATCGGCCAGCTGCAAAATGCCTTCTCCGGCGATATCAAAAACTCACCTGCCGGCAAAAGCCTTGCAGAAACCGTGGCCAGGGTCAGCAAAACAGCTACCGGCAGCCAGTATGCGGATTTTTCGTTCCATGACAAGGACGGGAAGCCGGTAAAGCTGTCCGACTACGTGGGCAAGGGAAAATATGTGCTGCTGGAGTTCTGGGCATCCTGGTGCGGCCCTTGCCGGGCAGACATTCCACATCTCAAAGAGGTATATGACATGTACCATCCTGCAGGTTTTGAAGTGATCAGCATCTCGATGGATGACAGCAAGGAAAAATGGCTGGAGGCAGTGGAGGAGGAAAAGATGAAATGGCTGCAGGTGTCTGACCTGAAGGCATTCAGTGGAGAGCTGTCCAGATTGTATAACTTCAACGGCATTCCAACATGTGTGCTGATAGGGCCTGACGGGAAGATCGTAACGAGGAATATGCGCGGGTCATGGATGGACAAGAAGCTGATTGAATTATACGGCAACAAGTTCGCGGGTAAATTCTGAAAACAGGCCATTAAAACGGCAAGCCTGTGCATTGCGTACAGGCTTGCCGTTCTATAAAGCCTACTTCACCATAAACTCCAGCAGGCTGTCGTTCTCAATGAAAGCCTCCAGTGAATCTCCGATCTCTACCGGGCCCACGCCTTCCGGAGTGCCGGTGAAGACCAGGTCCCCGATGTTGAGGGTGAAGAAGCGGGAGATGTGGGCGATCAGCTTGTCGAACGAGAACAGGAGGTCGCCGGTATTGCCCTGCTGTACGATCTCTTTGTTCTTGTAAAGACAGAAATTGAGGTCCTTCAGATCCGTTCCTTCCTCGATGGGGATGAATTTGCCGACGACAGCAGAATTATCGAACGATTTGGCTATTTCCCAGGGCAGGCCTTTGGCCTTTTGTTTTTCCTGGAGATCCCGCGCCGTGAAGTCGATGCCCACCGAAATACTGTCATAATACTTGGAGGCAAAGCGCTCCTGAATGTGCTTCCCGTTCTTCGATATCCGCAAGACCAGTTCGCATTCATAATGCAGATTATCCGTAAACTCCGGATAATAAAATGGATGGTTGTTTTGCAGGAGGGCATTCTTTGGTTTCATGAAAATCACGGGTTCGGAGGGCACCTCGTTCTTCAGTTCTTCTGCATGTTTGGCATAGTTTCTTCCAACGCAGATAATTTTCATAATGCGTGTATTTTTGTAAGGTTAATAAAGTCTATGGTTTCACCCATAGTCCACAATACATTGTCCATTGTACGTCCTATCATGCTGATTGACGATGCAATTATGAATTACAGACGATCAATGGTACACGGATCATGATCTATAGCATTTTTTAACGCAGGGGCATATTCAGGCACGAAATATACAATTTACTTCTATAATGGAAAAGTCAGGTTGTTATAATTGTTCATCGTCCTGGGCAGTCCGATGGTGGCAAAACTTTCGATGATCTCCACACATTTGCCGATCTTCTGCAAAACGACCGGTTCTTCCTTCGCACTCCATTTACCGAGCACATAGTCAACCTGCCTTCCTTTGGGGAAATCATTGCCGATGCCGAATCTTAAACGGGGATATTGGTTGGTAGCGATGGATTCCTGAATGCTTTTGAGGCCATTATGCCCGGCATCGCTGCCACCGGGGCGGATGCGGATGGTTTCCAGCGGCAGTGCCAGTTCATCCACGATCACCATCATGTTTTCCGCAGTGATCTTTTCCTTGTCCATCCAGTATTTCACGGCCTTTCCGCTGAGGTTCATATAGGTAGTGGGTTTGATCACTACCATGATGCGGCCTTTCCACCGGATGGTGGTCACCTCTGCCAGCCGGTCGTTGTTAAAAGGAGCGTTGTGCTTTGCGGCGAGTGCATCCGCCACATCGAAACCGATGTTATGACGGGTATGCTGATATTCCGCTCCGATGTTCCCTAATCCGACGATAAGAAATTTCATATGCCTGGTACTTGATCCCGTTTAAACACCAATCGGGATACCAAAAATAAAAAGCCCGGCTGAAATAACTGCCGGGCCCTTGATATAATTCTTTGCCAATTTATTTTTTCTTGGCTTCCTTTTCGGCAGCCGCTTCTTCCTGCTTCAGCTGACGCGTCATCACTACAGAAGCAACGGGGATACGGGGAGGATTGAGAATCTCGATACCGTCCGCTATTACATCCGATACCCGGAGGTTCTCGTTCAGGTCCAGGTTGGTAATGTCCACTTCCAGGTTTTCGCGCAGATCTTTCGGCAACGCTTTCACTTTCAGTGTTTTCAGCTTTATTACCAGCTTACCGCCGCTTTTTACGCCGATGGACTGGCCAATGGTCTTCAGCGGCAGGGAGGCTACCACTTTCTTGTCTTCCACGAGTTCGAGGAAGTCCACATGCGTCAGTTCGTCTGTTACAACGTCAAACTGCATGTCTTTCAGAATGCAACGGAAAGTTTTGCCGTCTACTTTTACTTCAACGAACTGGAAGTCCGGTGTATATACCAGTGGTTTGAAAGCAGTAGCAGCAGCTGAAAAACTTACTGTCTCTGCACCCCCGTAAATAACACAAGGCACTTTTTGCTCAGAACGAAGCAGGCGGGTGGCTTGTTTGCCGAATTCGCTCCTGAGCTCTCCTTCGATGGTTATTGTTTTCATTGTTTAAACATTTATGAATAAAAAAAATACACGTTGTTATGATAACCGGCGCTGACTGTGCACGAACAGGCTGGTAATGGACTTGTTCTCGTGCATGTTGCGGATGGCTACGGCGAAAAGGTCTGCCACGCTGATCACTTTGATCTTGGGACTTTCGTGTTTCAGCGGGATGGTATCACATACCACCAGTTCGTCCAGCACCGAATTTTCAATGTTCTCGTAAGCCTTGCCACTGAAGACCGGGTGCGTACAGAACGCTCTTACGCTCCTGGCTCCTTTTTCCATCAGCAATGCTGCCGATTTGGTGAGGGTACCTGCAGTATCGCAGATGTCATCTATCAGCACAATATCCCGGTCCGTCACATCCCCTATCACCACCATTGACGCAATTTCATTGGCCCGTTTACGATGCTTGTCGCAGATCACCATTTCAGCACTGAAATAGCTGGCCACTTCACGCACGCGGGTGGTAGAACCCACGTCAGGGGACGCAAAGGTAAGGTTTTTAAGCTTCAGATTCTCGATATAGGGGATAAAAATCGCCGAGCTGTCCAGATGATCCACAGGGATATCAAAGAATCCCTGGATCTGCGGTGCATGCAAGTCCATGGTAATCACCCTGTTGGCTCCCGCTGCGGTGAGCAGGTTGGCGATCAGCTTGGAGCCGATGGCCACCCGGGGCTTGTCTTTCCTGTCCTGCCGCGCGAAACCGAAATACGGGATCACCGCTGTAATATACCCTGCCGATGCACGCTTGGCGGCATCGATCATGAGCAGCAATTCCATAAGGTTATCGGCGGGAGCGTTGGTGCCCTGAACGAGGAACACATAGTCCCCGCGGATGCTTTCCAGAAAAACCGGCTGAAACTCGCCGTCGCTGAACTTCTGGATATTCACCTTACCCAGCGGATTACCGTACCTGGCTGCGATACGTTCGGCCAGAGCGGGATTGCTGTTTCCTGTGAAGATTTTTACAGTTGGATTCATGTTGTAGAAAAAGAGGTTGCAAAACTATGACTTTATATGGTATATGCCGAAAAAAAATCGGGGCGGGGAAATTGCTAAAAAATTTGGGATAAATTTGCTAAACAAATTAGCTTTTGTATATTTGTGGAAATGAATTGGGTTATGGGAGCGAATACATCATTGTTACCACCGATATCCACGTACATTTCGCCGGAGAAGCGGGTGTTACCACCAATCTGTGACTGGCCGGAGGAAGACCGTCCGCGGGAAAAGCTCATCCGGAATGGCGCCAAGGTCATGACCAATGCAGAACTGCTGGCCATCCTGATCAACACCGGCCAGGATAACAAATCAGCCATAGACCTGGCCAACGAGATCCTTTTCAGTGCCGGCAACAACCTGGCTGAGCTGGCCAAAATGGATGTACGGCAGTTGATGGGCTTCAGGGGCGTGGGGCAGGCCAAAGCGGTCACCATTCTGGCAGCCATGGAACTGGCCCGGCGCAAACAATGCGCGGTTCCGCCCGGGCGGCCGGTGATCCGGAACAGCGAAGACATTGTTTCCCTGCTGCGCCCCCTCATGCAAGACCAATGCTACGAAAGCTTCTATACACTGTACCTCAGCCATGCCAATAAAGTGCTGCATTGCAGCTGCATCAGCACCGGCGGCTTTACCTCCACCACCGTAGATCCCAGGATGATCTTCCAGGAAGCGCTCTGCCTCAGGGCCACCCGCCTGATCCTGGCGCACAATCATCCCTCCGGTTCTTTAAATGCCAGCAGAGCGGATCTCCGTGTGACCAACAGGCTCATAGCAGCCGGCAGGCTCCTGGATATCGAGGTCCTGGATCATGTGATCATATCAGATACGGGGTACATGAGCTTCAGAGATGATGGCATGCTTGGGCAGGAAGCCTGAATAACGCCCGGGTGCTAACGCAACAAGGTGGATACACCTTTTTGGAATACCCGGTTACCGAATTCCGTATCCGTATATTCCAGCATCCAGGCGTAGGTACCCACAGGCGCCGGGGAACCGTTGATGGTACCGTCCCATTTGTTCAGCCAGTTATGTGACTCAAACACCAGTTGCCCGTTCCGCGCATAAATACGGAAAACGAGATCGGCGGTTTTATAACCATTCAGTGGATACAGGTAGTCGTTCGTGCCATCGTTGTTGGGTGTGAAAGCGGTAGGCACGGCCACGCGGCAGGTAGGCACCGTTTTAATGGTCTGCACAACAGTATCGAAACAATGCAGATCGTCTTCGACGATAAGCCGCACTTCATAAGTCTGCTCCCGGCTGCCGATCGGATAACGGAAGGGGTTGGGGTTCACACTGCGGGAGCCATTGCCGAAACCAAAATCCCAGCGGTGAGAAACGATATGGCCAATACTCTGGTCCGTAAAGGTCACCATATCAAGCGGACAAAGTACCGCGGCAGACATGACGAAAGCAGCCTTCAGCTCATTATCCAGCAGTATCTGTTCCGTATGCTGCGCGGAACATACACCATTGGTCACTTCCAGCTGTACGGTCTTTTGGCCGAATACCGTGTACACCTTCTCATAGGTTCTGCCACCGGCAGCAGTATTATCCTCGAAAGACCATTGCCAGTCCGTTACACCTCTTGCCCCATCATGTTCCAGGAATATCCTGTCATACACACAATCCAGTTCCACGCGGTAAGAGAATGCCGCACTTACCGTATCCTTCGTGGAAAAGCTCACCCGGTCTCCCAGCGGGGTCTGCAAACCGCATTCGCTGATCAGCGTATTGCCATCACTCCCCTGCACCAGGTCAATATCATAATCCCCTTCATGATAGATCGGGGTATTCAGCGTTAGTTCTATACTGTCGGTCAGCTGATTATTACAGAAGGTAGTGGCATTCACAACAGCCATACCGGCGTCTGTGCCGCTCAGGCGAAAATCGCTGCCATTGGGCGCCACGGAGCTGCACAGTACGGGACTGGAAAGATAAACCATGATCTTGCCGGGAGCGCATCCGATGGCGGATATCCTGTCAAACGGCACCGCCTGGGGAACGGGCACGGTGAAGTCCACTTCCCGGCCGGCCTGGATGGGATTATCGCAGGCATCCAGCATGGTATTGCCGTCCCGGCCAGTTACCACCCGCACTTTATAGTTCCCCGCGGGAAGAGGTTGCTGCAGGTACAGCACAACAGAATCCATATCAAAACCGGAATTGCAGTTCACGCCCATGGAGCCTATCACCCGCACATTGCTGCCCACCAGTTCGAACTCGTTCCCGTCGCCGGCCATAGTAGCGCATTGGAACTTCTTGTTGAGCTTTACGGTAATGCGGTTATCAAGACAATGATATTTGGCATGCACAAAAGCGCCGGCCAGCGGGTCAGTGATATTGGCCGTTCCGCCGCCGAAAGATAGTTCGTACCCGCTTTGTGTTTGCGTGAAATGGCTGACCATCAGCAGGTACTGGCGGCCGGCCTGCAGCGTGGGCATGCTGCTCCATTTCGGCTCGCTGTATCCCTCACAGGCCATGAGCCGCGTACCGGCACTGGAGGCACCCGTAGCGCCGGCTATAGCGCTCCAGTTCCCGGCCACCTGGATGGCGGGATTAGTATAGACCTCGCTAAGGGCTTTACCGGTAACATCAAATATCTGCCAGTCGTAATCATCGCTCAGATCGTTCGGGGTAATGGTAAAACCCAGCGTCCCTGTTTCGTAGCAGGTGAACTTGTACCAGTAGGGATTTACATCCCGGTAGTCCGTATTACTGTTGCAGGAAGGCAGGGGAATGGACCTTCCCGCGCAAAGTGGAACGGAAGCCTGCTTCAGTGCTTTGGTGCCGCAGATGGGGAAAGCGCTCTGAGGCGTTTGCCCTAACTGCGTGCAGGCCTGAGCCGATATTCGGTTCACCGCACATAACAGGGGAAGGATTAATATGAGAAAAAATCGCATGGGTTATATTGGCAGCAATATAGAGATAATATATAAAGTAATAACCTTCGCTTTTGTTACATTTGCTGGAATTTATTTAAAAAACATATCCACTTATGCTAAAAATCGGCTTGTTCGGTGTTGGTCATTTAGGAAAGATCCATTTATCCCAGCTTGTTACCATGAAAGATGTGGAAGTTACCGGCTATTTCGACCCGAGTGACGCCAATGCCGAAGGAGTACAAACATTATATGGCAACCTGAAACGGTTCACTTCCGCGGAAGAACTGGTGATGGCCGTGGATGCCGTTGACATCGTGGCGCCGACCACGCAACATTATCAGTTGTGCGAACTGGCGATCCGGAACGGGAAACATGTATTCGTGGAAAAACCCATGACCAATACCATGGACGAGGCAAAGCTGCTGGTAAAACTGGTGGAGGAAGCCAATATCAAATTCCAGGTGGGGCATGTGGAACGGTTCAACCCGGCATTCCTGGCGCTGAAAGGTTATGATCTGAAGCCCATGTTCATCGAAGTTCACCGCCTGGCGGAATTCAACCCGCGGGGAACGGATGTCAGCGTGATCCTGGACCTGATGATCCACGACATCGACATCGTGCTGAGCATCGTGAAATCAAGCATCAGCCGCATCTCCGCCAGCGGCGTTGCCGTGATGAGCGACACCCCTGATATTGCCAATGTGCGCATCGAATTCCATAACGGCTGTGTAGCCAACCTCACATCCAGCCGTATCTCCCTTAAAAAAATGCGCAAGATGCGCCTTTTCCAGAAAGATGCCTACATCGGTATCGACTTCCTGGACAAGAAAACGGAGATCATCAAACTGAAGGAACCGGAAGACGAAGGTTTATTCACACTCGATATCGCCACAAATGCCGGTAAAAAGACCATTGCGATCGATAATCCGGAGATCAAGCAATCCAATGCCATCCGTATGGAGCTGGAGCTTTTCCGGGACAGCATACTGGAGAACAAACCGGTTGCCGTAAATGTGATCGACGGGTTCCAGGCGCTGGAAGCGGCCCATCAGATATTGCAAAAGATCGGGAGGGGACAGTCAGCGTAAGCTATCGTTCAGGAAAGCGGATGCGATCACGAGGTCCTGCGGCCTGGTGATCTTGATATTCTGCTCCTCGCCTTCCACCAGATGCACGGCATGGCCGGAGCGTTCCACTACGGTTGCCTCGTCTGTGAACAGGGGATCATAAGGCTGGTCGAATGCGGGTATCAGCAAACCCGACAAGAAGGTCTGCGGCGTCTGGATAATGCGGAAACGCGTGCGATCCGCGGCATTGTTCCCCACAGTATCTACTTCACGAATGCTGTCTTTCAGCGGAATGGCCGGAATGGCGCTTCCTTTCAGCAGCGCCTGTTCATAACAGGTACGGATCAACGCGGGAGATACGAGCGGGCGTACGCCATCATGTACAAATACCACCGCATCCTGTTTGACGAATTGCAATCCGTTCTTTACGGAGTGGAAACGTGTTTCCCCTCCTTCCGCTATAGTGACGGAAGGCGGCCGGCCGAAAGCAGCCAGCACAGCGCCAATGCTCCCCCGGTGCGCGGGCGGTACCACCAGCACGATATGCATATCTTCATAAGCCTCCATAAAGGCCCGGATCGTATAATGCAGCACGGGTTTGCCATTCAGCTCCAGGAACTGTTTGGGCGTAGTACTGCCCATTCTTGATCCGGAACCGCCGGCTACGATGATGGCTATTTTTGCGGGAGATGGCATATCAGATGATCAGCATGGCATCGCCGTAGCTGAAGAAACGATACTTCTCTTTGATGGCCTGCTGATAGGCTTCCATGATCAGATCGTATCCTGCGAAGGCGCAGACCATGATCAGGAGGCTGGTTTTGGGCAGGTGGAAGTTGGTCACCAGCGCATTGGGAATGGAGAAATCATAAGGAGGGTGGATGAAGGTATTCGTCCAGCCTTCTGCTGCTTTCAGATGATTCTGCGCGGTCACGGAAGATTCCACGGCGCGTACGGTAGTGGTGCCGATGGCGCATATCTTGCGGTTATCTTCTTTCGCCTTGTTCACGATCTTCACGGCATATTCGTCGATATGGAAATACTCGGCATCCATCTTGTGTTTGCTGAGGTCTTCCACTTCAATGGGGCGGAAAGTACCGAGGCCGGTATGCAGGGTCACTTCGGCGAATTTCACACCTTTGATCTCCAGGCGTTTGATAAGCTCCCGGCTGAAATGCAGGCCTGCTGTAGGAGCGGCTACTGCGCCTTCGAACTTGGCATAAACGGTCTGGTAACGCTCTTTATCTTCATCTTCAGGCTTGCGCTTGATGTATTTGGGCAACGGTGTTTCTCCCAGGCTGTCCAGCACGGCTTTGAACTCTTCATCATTCCCTTCGAACAGGAAGCGGATGGTACGGCCGCGGGAGGTGGTATTATCGATCACTTCGGCTACCAGGCTTTCATCGTCTCCGAAATACAGCTTGTTGCCTACCCTGATCTTGCGCGCCGGGTCTACGATCACGTCCCACAGACGGTTCTGCTTGTTCAGCTCACGGAGCAGGAAAACTTCGATCTTCGCACCGGTCTTTTCTTTACGGCCATAGAGTCTTGCGGGAAATACCTTGGTATTGTTCACTACCATGACGTCCTTATCGCTAAAATACCCGAGGATATCTTTGAAAACCTTGTGCTCTATTTTGCCGGTGGCGCGGTTAACAACCATCAGGCGGCTCTCGTCTCTTGTCTTGGAAGGGTGCTGTGCGATGAGGTTCAGCGGGAGATCGAACTTGAATTGTGATAATTTCATATTACGGTATGAATGAATTTAAAGGCTGCGAAGGTACGCATTATTATACAGACCGTCAAAAAATATGCTAACGCCCTGGTATTGCAGCAATTAGTTGCCGTGTGTACCCGGATTCCGGTTGATGGTACACTTTTCGTGCCAGCCCGATCTCCGCTATCCTGCCTTTGTTCATCACCATCATGCTGTCACTGATAAAATGCACAACGGACAGGTTATGGGAGATGAAGATATAGGTGAAATTAAATTCCTGCTGCAGCTGCACCAGCAGATTCAGCACCTGTGCCTGCACGCTGACGTCCAGCGCGGATACAGATTCGTCGCAGATAATGAACTCCGGGTTAACCGCCAGGGCCCTTGCGATCACGATGCGCTGCCGCTGCCCGCCGGAGAACTCGTGGGGATAGCGGTGATAATGCTCCGGGCGCAGGTTCACTTTTTCCAGCAGTTCCATGACCTTTTCTTTCCTTTGACGGTCATTCCCGTACAGCCCGTGCACCTGCATGGGCTCCAGGATGGCCTGTCCCGTTGTGAGGCGGGGATTGAGCGAGGAATAAGGGTCCTGGAAGATCAGCTGTATGTGTTTGCGCATCTCCCGCATATCTGCCATGGACAGGGTGCGCAAGTCTTTTCCTTTATAGTAGATGTTACCGGCAGTTGGTTCTATGAGGCGGAGCAGGGTACGGCTCAATGTGGTTTTCCCGCAGCCGGACTCCCCTACCAGCCCCAGGGTTTCCCCTTCCCTGACCTCAAAGCTGACATTGTCCACCGCCTTCGTCCATGCCGTTACTTTGCCCAGGATGTTCCGCCGTTGGGGAAACCAGGTGCTGAGGCCTTCCACTTTCAGCAGCGGCGGGCGTTTGGATAAAACGGCCTCCCGGGCATCCATTTCCGCGTCGGGCAATTCGAGCGTGTTGACAAATTCCTCCACGCCTGTTTGGCTGTTGAGGAAATCGCTCACCACCGGCAGGCGGCGGAGGCGTTTCTCCAGCGGCGGGCGGCAGGCCAGCAGCCCACGCGTATAAGGATGTTGGGGGCGATGGAAGATATCCTGCACAGGGCCTTCTTCCACGATCTGGCCTTTGTACATGACGGCCACCCTTGTGGCAATCTCGGCCATAACGCCGAGGTCGTGGGTAATGAACACCACACTCATCCCCATTTCGCGCTGTAATTCCAGCAACAGTTCCAGGATGGTCTTCTGCACGGTAACGTCCAGCGCGGTGGTGGGTTCATCGGCGATCAGCAGGCGCGGGCCGCAGCTGATGGCCATGGCGATCATCACCCTTTGTTTCTGACCGCCGGAAAGTTCATGGGGGTATTTATCATAGGCCTGCTCAGGGTGCGGGATGCGCACTTTTCCGAACAGGGCAATAGCCTGTTTACGCGCTTCCCGGGTGCTGACCTTCCTGTGCAGCCGGATGGCTTCCGCCACCTGGTTTCCGCAGGTATGCAAGGGGTTCAGCGAGGTCATCGGCTCCTGGAAGATCATGGCGATCTCGCTGCCGCGGTACTTACGCATCTGCAGCGGGGGAACTTTCGCCAGGTCAATTGCCGCGGCGCCGGGAGGCTGATAGATGATGCTGCCATTGCTGATCCTGCCGGGGGCCTGTACCAGCTGCATCAGGCTCAGCGCAGTAACGGATTTGCCGGAACCGGACTCCCCCACAATGCCCAGTATTTCGCCGGGCATAATGTTCAGCGAAATGTTATTGACGGCTGTAACAGTTTCCCCTTCCGTACGGAAAGTGACTTCCAGCTGGCGGATCGAAACGAGGGGATTGGCACTCAAAAGAGCAGATGTTTAACGGTCTGGTGATTGTGAATGAGGTTCTGCAGGGAATCGACCCCTATTTTCAGATGACGTTCCACGTATTCCGTGGTCACCTTTTTATCGCTTTCCTCGGTCTTAACCCCTTCCGGCACCATGGGCTGATCGGATACCAGCAGCAATGCCCCGGTGGGGATCTTGTTGTAGAAGCCTACAGAGAAAATGGTGGCGGTTTCCATATCTATGGCCATTACGCGGATGCGTTCCAGGTATTTTTTGAAGTCCATATCGTGTTCCCATACCCTGCGGTTCGTGCTGTAGCAGGTGCCGGTCCAGTAATCGCATCCGTATTCGCGGATGGTGGTGGAGATGGCTTTTTGCAGGGCAAAGGCCGGCAGGGCGGGTACTTCGGGCGGGAAGTAATCATTGGAGGTGCCTTCCCCGCGGATGGCGGCAATCGGCAATATCAGGTCCCCGATGTTGTTCTTCTTTTTCAGCCCTCCGCATTTGCCCAGGAACAGTACAGCCTTAGGGGATATGGCGCTGAGCAGGTCCATGACCGTTGCGGCGCCGGGGCTGCCCATCCCGAAATTGATGATGGTGATATCCCCTGCGGTGCAGCATTGCATGGGACGGTCCAGCCCAACGATCTTGGCATTGTTCTGCTGGGCAAACATCATCACGTAGTTGGTAAAATTGGTCAGGAGGATGTGAGAACCGAAGTTCTCCAGCTTCTCGCCGGTATAACGGGGAAGCCAGTTCGCTACTATATCTTCTTTTGTTTTCATCCTTGCATTCCGGTTTTTTGCTGACGGCATGTACTTTGCAGATGAACGTCAGTGACAGCCTTTGACTAGTGAATTTACCGTTTTTTCACGAAACGCCCTAGCTTTACAGTATGATCAATATCCAGTTTCCGCCACCCGACTTCAAGATCACGTCCACCAACGGGCAGGAACTGATCTTCGACCCTTTCCGGAAAAAATATGTGGTGCTGACGCCCGAAGAATGGGTACGGCAGAACTTCCTGAATTATCTCGTGAAGAAAATGGACTATCCCGGCGCGCTGATGAGCATTGAAAAGGAAATGAACCTTGGCGAGCTTCGCAAGCGCTGCGATATTGTGGTGTACACCCGCGAGGCGGAGCCCTGGATGATCGTGGAATGCAAGGAAATGGGGATTTCGCTGAACAGCGCCGTGCTGGAGCAGATCGTGCGTTATCATATGGCATTGCCGGTGCCTTACCTGGTGATCACCAACGGCAGCCATACCTGGTGCTGTAAAATGAATACCGAGGAGGGGAAATGGGAGTTCGAGCCATCATTGCCGGGTTACCCGGATATAAGGGAGGAGCCAACGGTAAGGGAATTGTAAAGCAAAACGGCCCGCATCAAATATGACACAGGCCGTTTTTGTGATTATCGTCAACGATCAGGGGAAGATGCCCAGTTGGTCGTATGCAGCGCCTACCTTGTCGATCGCGCATACATATGCGGCGGTGCGCATATCCCTGATCTTTTTATGCTCCATGAATTTCTCGCGCACTTCGTGCAGAGCGGTGTGCATGGTCTCTTCCAGGCCGGAATACACCAGGTCCACTTCATCAGCGCCGTGGGCAATGAATTTCCTTTCTTTTTCCGATACTTTCTTGCCGGTCAGCTCTTCTATGGTGCTGAGGATATGGATGTTCATATTCTCGTCGAAGCGTTTGCCGAGGCGTCCGTAGCGGACATGGCTGAGGTTCTTGAGCCATTCGAAATAGGAAACGGTTACACCGCCGGCATTAAGGAACATGTCCGGCACCACGATCACGCCTTTTTTGGCGAGTATCTCATCCGCTTCCGGGGTAATTGGGCCGTTGGCAGCTTCGCCAATGATCTTCGCTTTCACCCTGGGGGCATTGCTGCCGTCTATCACATTTTCCAGGGCGGCGGGGATGAGGATATCGCATTCCATCTCCAGGCCGTCTGTATTCTTTTTCAGGTTCTTTCCACCGGGGAAGTTGACGATTGAGCCGGTTTCATTGCGGTGCTTCAGCACAGCATCCGGGTCCATACCTTTTGGATTGTAGATGGCGCCATCGTATTCGATCAGGCAGATGACCTTGGCGCCGGCTTCGTGGAAGTATTTGGCGGCGTGATAGCCCACGTTCCCCATGCCCTGAACGATCACTGTCTTTCCTTCAAGACCGGGCTCCAGGCCGAGGCGTTTCATATCTTCCTTTACGTTGCAGAGCTCCCTCAGGCCATAGAATACGCCGAGGCCGGTAGCTTCCTTGCGGCCGCGCACACCGCCCTGGTTGAGGGGTTTGCCGGTCACACAACCGAGGCCGTCCACTTCTCCGGGGCGAAGGCTCATGTAGGTGTCGAGGATCCAGCTCATTTCCCGCTCACCGGTGCCGTAATCGGGCGCCGGTACGTCGATGCCGGGGCCGATAAAGTTCTTTTTGACCAGTTCCGCCGTGTAACGGCGGGTGATGGCCTGCAACTGGAAGGGGGTGTAGTTGCGGGGATTGATCTTGATACCGCCTTTGGCGCCGCCGAAAGGCACATTCACAATGGCGCATTTGTAGGTCATGAGTGCGGCCAGGGCCATTACCTCGTCCTGGTTCACTTCATCTGAAAAACGGATGCCGCCTTTACAGGGGAGTTTGTGATGGGAATGCTGTACCCGGTATGCCTCGATCACTTCGATGGTGTCACCGACACGCACGGGGAATTTAATACGGTAAACGGCGTTACAGGCCTTGATCTGTTCAAGGACGCCTTTTTCCCATTTGGTGAACGCGGCAGCTTTATCGAAGCTCTCCGCCACGCTCTGGAAGAAACTATAGTGTTGTTCTTGCGCCGGCACTTTTGCTTTAGCCATAAAAAACGGTTTATGTATGTTGTTTTGGTGTGTTTGGCGAGGTTGGTTTATGTTGTGGTATTATTCTTTTTCCAGTTTGCTGATGCGGCGGTCCAGCCTGGCGAGGTACAATACGATGCAGGTAAAGATGATCACCAGTACGCCTACTGCCACGTATATTTTGCTTTCGCTCCGGAAGAATTCATTTACCGGCCCGGTTTCGGTGTTCTGCTGCTGAACGGCTTCCTGGCCGAATACTGCCGTAAAGGTAAAGAAGAGGCAGATGAAGAGTAAATAGCTGAGTCTTTTAGCCATGAAGGATATTTTTTAAAACGAGTCTTTTATAACGGTTCCGCAGGGTATAGATCCAGATGCCCAGCAGGGTCCATCCGATGAAGGCCGGCCAGAGCACCATTTTGATGGTCCCTTCCGTATCGGCGGAGCTGAAACCCGGGCTGCTGGCGCTGCCGGGATGCAGGGATTCCACCATTCTCGGGATGATATACGTCAGCGGGACCAGTAATGCGAAGGCAAAGACGTTGAAGATGGCGGAGACCCGCGCCCTTTTGTCAAGGTCCGTAAACGACAGCCGCAGCACGAGATAGGCCAGGTAAATCGTCAGGGCGATGGCGGTGGTCATCTGTTTGGGATCGTTCACGATGGTGCCGCCCCAGGTGTAGGTGGCCCATAACATACCGGTCAGGAAGCCCATCACACCAAAGAGCACCCCGATGCTGGCGGCGCTGGATGCACGGATATCCCGGCGCAGATCGTTCGTGGCAAGGTACCATACGGAATTGACCACGGAAATCGAAAAGAGGGTGTACATGCTCATCCACATGGGCAGGTGAAAGAAGATACTGCGGGCAGCCTGCTGGTTATTGCCGATGGACGGCACCCTTACACTGAAACCTCCGATGATGACGTATAGCAGGATTGCTACGCTGAGGATTTTCCACCAATGTTTAGCCATTGTTCTAATTGAAATATGTGGTGGCAAACCTACAGGATTTAACGTTAACCACAAAGGAATTTGCCGATTTTGATGTTCTTCCAACGGCGTCGCGGATACTTGAAAAACATATACTGCCGGGCGATTTTCATTAAAAAACGTATAGCGGTTGCCCGGCAAACCGGGCAACCGCTATACCGCGTCAACCTGATATGAACTAGTTACGAAGATTGGAATTCCTGTCTTCCTGCTCCTGCGGGATGGGCATATACTCGCTTTGGCCTGCCACAAAACCCGGCAGCTCGGCAGCGGCACGGCCGGTACGCAACAGATCGTTGAATCGCTCCCCCCACCATTCGCAGATCAGCTCCGCACGGCGTTCGTCCAGCACATTCTGCAAAGTTACGCCGTTGATGGCATTCAGTTTGGCGCGCAAACGCACTTCATTGAACGGCGCATCCCCGTTTTGTCCTTTGCGGACCTTTGCTTCGGCATTCATCAGCAGCACTTCCGCATAACGGAAAACCCGCACGTTGTTATTGGCGCCATAATAATCCACACGGCCGGTGGTCATTTGCGATGAGGGCAGATATGCCTTGCCGTTGAAATACTTCTTGCGGGCAACATTGCCGGAAACCGGGTCTCCATCGGGCGTAAATGCCGTTGTGCCCGGTTCGCCGTTTACGCCGCAGTGCAGAATGGTGGTCCGGAGCCGGAGCGTATCGTTCCTGCCTTCCAGGAAATCAACGGCTTTCTGGGTAGGCACCATCCAGCCCGAGCCGGAGATAGGCATACCGTAGGTATTCTCCGGGCCCTGGAACAGGAAGAAATTCCCCCACAGCTCATTCGCCCCGCCGGAGGTTACGATGTCTCCCGAGGCCTGGCCAAAGTCTGAATACTGAAATTCCAGTATGGATTCATTGGACATCTTGCCGGGCTTCTTGAATAGCTGGTAATAGTCGGGAAACAGCGAGAAACCGCCTTCCGTCATGATCGTGTTCGTACAGTCCAGCACCACATCCCAGTACGGGCTTGCATTGTCATTCCCGGCAAGGTCCATCGCCGCTTTGGCTTTCAGCATGAGCGCCGTGTAACGGGTAACAGCGCCAACGGGTGTTGCTGCATTCGGGCGCACATTCTGCAGGTTGGCGATGCAGAAGTCCATTTCCTCGATCACATGTTGCTTCACATCCTCGTTGCTGGTCTTGGTAGCATTGCTCAACGCATTCGGGTCGTTGCTTTCCTCACCCAGAACGGGCACATCCCCAAAATACCGGGCAGCCCAGTAATGCCCGAGTGCGCGCCAGAACCTGACTTCTGCCTGGTATTGGGCCAGGAGCTGCTGATTGGCGGCATCGCCTGCCGGAATGTTGTTGCCGAACTGGGTCAGCTCTGCAAGGGCGCTGTTGGCGGACAACACTACGCCATATAAACTGATCCACATATCATTGATGCCCCAGTAGCTCTTCACCGTTACATTGTTCTGGTAGTTGTGGATAGCCATCTGGCCTGCATCGTCATTCCCCGGTTCGATCTCGTCACTGCGGACAGACCTGATCGTCACACTGATCCATTTGGCGAAGGTACCCCTGGTAGCGGTGCTGTACACCCCGGATACCGGCTGATACATCAGGCTGAGATTGGCATAATCTATCCTGGTGGCCTGCGCCTCGTTTTCCTGTGGCCGGTCCAGGAACTTGGAGCAGCCGGGCAGCACGGCAATTGTGATCAACAGAACTGTTATTTGCATGTATGGTCTCATACGAATATTTTTTTTGCTTTTGATAAACCACTATTTAATACACCGGCTAGAAGCTTGCTCTTACACCAAAGCTGTAGGTAGCCGAAATGGGGTACACATTCATATCGTAACCCGGTCCGGTGATCTCCGGAGTGAAACCGTTGTACTTAGTGAAAATAAATGGTCTGTCTGCCGTAGCGAATACCCGGATATTTCCGGACCCGCTCTCTTTACCGAGATTGAAAGTGTACCCTGCCTGGATGTTCTGTATGCGCAGATAGGCCCCGTTTTCCACGAAGAAGGAATTGCCTACCTTGAACCAGGAGTCTGCAACAGCCTGCGCGGAAGGGTATTCATTGGTAGATCCCGGGCCCGTCCACATATTGCTGGCAAATTCCGCGTCAACATTCAGGGAATTGGATGCTTTATACAGCTTGCCGCGGTTCAGGTTCAGTATCTTGTTACCGGATACGCCCTGGAAAAAGATGCTGAAATCTACCTGCTTGTAATTCAGCGCCAGGTTGAAGCCATAGTTCAGGGTCGGCAGGTAATTGCCGATGTTCACACGGTCCGCATTATCCAGTACGCCGTTACCATCCTGATCTTTATATTTCGGCCATCCCGGCTGGATCTTGGCGCTCGCCGTAGCATTATACGCAGCGGCTACCGGATCTTTGGCGATCTCGTCCGCGGTCTGGTACACGCCAATAAATTCATACCCGTAGAAATACCGGAGCGGTGAACCCACCTGTATCCTGTTGGGAAATTCAGCAATGAAGGGGAATACACCGCTATTTAAACTGGGCAGCGAGCCCAGGTCTGTTACCCTGTTCTTCAACGTAGAGAAGTTGCCGCCGATGGTAAAGTTCAGATCACCGATCCTGTCTCTCCAGCTCAGGGAAACGTCCCACCCGCTGTTGACCATGGACGCCCAGTTACCATAAATGCTGCCGTAGGTAAACCCGAAGGGGCGGTCGAATGCGGCATCGCTGGTGGTGCGGTGGTAATAATCGACGGAACCCTGCAGCTTGCTGCCGAACATCTCGAAGTCAACACCGCCATCCCATTCGGTCACCACTTCCCAGGTAATGTCCGTGAAAAAGCGGTCTACCGTATAGCCGAACACATAATCGCCATTAGCGGCGGCAGTGCTGCCAAACACACCGGAGTTGGCGGCGCCGGTGTTCACAATGGCATATCCTGCGTTCGCGGTTACCCCGTCGTTACCCAGTTTACCCCAGCTGCCACGGATCTTCAGGAAGTCAAATATTTTCTGATCCTGCATAAAGCTCTCCTTGCTGAGCACCCAGCCCAGGCCTACGGAAGGGAAATACCCCCACTTGGTCTGGTACTTGGAGCTGCCGTCTGCACGGAAAGTAGCTGTCAGCAAGTATCTTTCATCATAGTCGTAGGTGCCGCGGGTGAAGTAGGACAAGCCTGCGTTGCGGCTGCCATCTTCATTATAACCATTCTGGTCCCTTATGCCCTGTCCGGCGTACCAGGATTCTTCTACATTGGGAACGTTGTTGGCGGACACCCATGTTTGTCTCCATCGTTCTTCCCGTACAGACTGGCCCAGGAGGAGCGACCAGTGATGACGCCCGCTGCCGTCCCGGTAGGTGAGCAGGTTATCCAGGATATAATTGGTATTGCGTTCCTGGGTAGACTGGAGATTGGACGGGATGATGCTTGCGCTGCCCGGGCCCAGGTTGCGTTCTTCACCGTAGGTGACACGGTGGCCGGAAGCATACAGCTGGTTGATCTGCGAGCGGAAAGTAAGCCTGTTTTTCCAAACGGAGGCTTCCGCATATATGCTCGGCAGCAACTGGAAGCTTTTTAACCGGTTATAATTATAATAAGCGGACGCTGCCGGATTGGCATCATCCCGGCCTATCACGGAAGGCGCTGCAAATTTTACGGGAAATGCATTGGTGTTGTTTTCATCATACACGGGGAACAGCGGGGATGCGGAGAAGGCATCAGAGAATGCCGCGCTGTTCGGCGAGAAGGTGATGGAATTGGTCAGAATGGAGGTAAAGCCCACTTTCAGCCAGGGGAACGGGTTGGCTTCCATCTGCAACCTCACATTGTATCGCTGGAAGCTGTTGCGGGCTTCCATGATGCCATCCTGGTACATGTAGTTGAAACCCATGGCATACGACACCTTTTCGCTACCGCCCTGCAGGTCCACCCCATGATTCGTGATCAGGGCCTGCTTTTTCAGCAGTTCATCATACCAGTCCGTGCTGGTGGAGGGGCTCAGGCCAGTGCCGCCATAACGGGCAACCGATTCCCTGACCGTACCGCTGTCACGGGCGCTCCTTCTCTCCAGCGCGAAGCGGGTGAACTGTTCACCATTCGCCATTTTCAATACATTGGTGGGTACCTGTACGCCCACGTAACCGTTATAGGTCACACGGGTTTTCATGTTGAAGCGGCCTTTTTTGGTCGTGATCAGCACTACGCCGTTGGCGGCTCGCACACCATAAATAGCTGCGCCGGAGGCATCTTTGAGGATGGACATTTCAGCAATGTCGTTAGGATTGAGGAAGCTGATATCATTCACGAACATCCCGTCCACCACATACAGCGGATTTTCGTTATTGAATGATCCTATCCCTCTGACGCGCACATTCGGTGAGCTGCCGGGGGCGCCGTTGCTCACGATCTGTATGCCGGGAACACTGCCCTGAAGGGCTTCCATAGGCGTGGAGGTGGTACGTTTGAGCATTTCCCCGGTGTTCACGGTGGTGATGGGTGCCGTCAGGTCCCCTTTGCGCTGGGTGCCATACCCTACCACCACCACTTCATCAAGACTGGAACCTCCGGATGATGCCAAAGTAATGCTGATGGTTTCAGAGATGGGAACGGTCTGCCTGATAAATCCGATGGCGGAGATCACCAGGGAATCGGCTGAACCGGGCACGGTAAGCGAGAAGTTCCCGGTCTCGGAGGAAATGGTCCCGATCCCGGGCGTATTCCTGACCACGATCGTTGCGCCGGCTACCGGGCCGCCCTTGTCACTCGACACACTGCCTTTCACAGTCCTGTCCTGGGCATGCGCAGATGCCAGTATCCCCAATAAAAGGGGCAGGGAAATAAAGAAGCTGCGGAAACATCTTTTCATACGCGGAAATTTATTTTTAGAACTTAAAGAAAGCGGAACCAAACAATCCTTCAAAATTACCGGTCCGGGAAGAAAACAAGCCGTATTTCACTACATCATTTCCACATCATATTTTTCCAAACCGTTGTTTTCCAGTAAATTCAGGTTACATCATTACTACATCATTACCACATCAGGTCCAAAATGAAAAAACAGCTGATCATTTCAGCCTTGTTACTGCTACAAGCCAGCTATGCCATTGCTCAAAACACGCCCGGTATTCCCCTGGTCGTCAACTATCACAAGGCGCTGTATCATGGAGGCAGCCGTACCTGGGATATCAATCAGGACAGTAACGGGATGATGTATTTTGCCAATGATGAGGGACTGGTCACTTTCAACGGCAGCTTCTGGAAACTATTCCCTCTTCCGAACAAAACCGTTCTCCGTTCCATGGCCATCGACTCCGCTAACCGGATTTACGCCGGCGGGCAGGATGAGATCGGGTATTTTGAAACCGGCGGTAATCACACGCTCCGGTACACCTCTCTCAAAAAGCTGCTTCCCCCGCAATACCGGGAGTTCGCGGATGTCTGGAACACCGTCATCTTCGGCAAATCCGTTTTTTTCCGTATTACAGACCGGATCTTCAAACTGGACAATGAACGGATCGAGGTGTATCTCCCTACAAAGGAGTGGTATTTTCTGGGGAAGGCAGGGAACCGGCTTTTTGCGCAGGACCGGGATAACGGCCTGCTGGAATACCGGAATAACCGATGGGTCCCCCTTGAAAATGGCCATTTACTGCAAGACGTGATGGTGGTTTCCATTCTTCCAACCGGAAATGGTGATTGTAGTATTGCCGCGCTAAATAATGTATCTTTTTCGCTGAACGGAAATGTCATCAGCCGCGTACAGCAAATTCCAGCCAAAGACATGTACACCCCGCTCACTTTACCGGTCAATGATTCGGAATACGTGACGGCCACAGCGCTGGAAGGATGCCTGATCAGGGATGCCGGTCACCGCCTGCTCCAGCGGATCTCAGTGGCCGAGGGTCTTCAAAATAACAACGTAACCTCATTATTTGTTGATAAAGACAAAAATATCTGGGCAGGCGTTGATAATGCGGTAGCATTTATCAACTATAATTCCCCGATCAAATACATCCGCCCGGATATTGTCAGCGATGTCATCGGTTATTCCACCCTGATCTTCAACAACAAGCTCTACCTCTCTACCTCCAATGGCGTTTATGCAGCTCCCCTTCCCGGCAACAACGCCGGCCCCGGCCTGCTGAAAAGCCATTTTTCCCTTATCCGCAACAGCGATCACGGCGAGGCCTGGCAACTGGAAGAAGTGAACCAGCAGTTGCTGGTCACCCATAACAAGGGTGCCATGCTCATCAAAGACGAGGTGGCCGTCCCTATTTCAAAAGGTACAGGCTCATGGAAGTTCCTGCCCCTGTCTTCCGTTTACCCGGTACAACATATACTGGTAGGCTGTTACTGGGGGATAGACCTGCTGCGCTTCAAAGATAACCGGTTCGAATATGCCGGAAGGCTCAAGGGCCTGTCGGACTCCTATCGTTTTCTGGTGCTGGACCAGCGTGGGAACATCTGGGCATCGCACCCCTACCGCGGCATATACCGCCTTCACCTCTCGCCGGACAGCATGCAGTACACCAGCCGGCTCTTTACCGCAGCCGACGGGCTTCCCTCACCTTTCAACAATTACGTTTTCAGGATAAAGAACCGGGTGGTATTCTCCACGGAATCAGGAATTTACGAGTTCAATGAGGATGCCGGGAAATTTGTGCCCTGCTCCTTTCTCTCCGTCTTCGACGGAATGGCCATCCGGTACATGAAAGAGGATGCGGAAGGCAATATCTGGTTTTGCAGCGGCAACAAGGTAGGCGTTGCCCGATATACAACGGACAGTACAAAGCGCCCCTTCGCTATCACCTACTTTCCGGAGGTGGAAGCGCATATCCTCTCGAAATTCGACAATATCTATCCGTATAACCCGGAGAACGTCTTCATCGGTTCTGAAAAAGGGGCCATTCACATCAACTTTAAAAAATATGTTTCCCAGAAACGCCCCCTGACGGTGTTCCTGAACCAGGCAAAGGCCATCGGGAAAACAGACAGCGTGCTCTCCAACGGCTTCTTCTATAAAAGCGGCGCGGGGGCCTCTTCACCGAAGCAGCTGGAGATACACACGCTTCCTCCCCGGCTCAATGCCTTCCATTTTGAATACAGCGTTCCCGCCTACGGTTCGGCCAACGTCATCGAATACAGCTACCGGCTGAAAGGATATGAGCAGGAATGGTCCGCCTGGAGCAACAAGACGGAAAAAGACTATACCAATCTGCCTGCAGGCAGCTACACCTTTGCGGTAAAGGCGCGGGACAACCTGCATAACGAATCCGAAGCGCTGGAATACGCCTTTATCATCAGCCCGCCCTGGTACAAAAGCGCCTGGGCCTGGGCAGGTTACGCCGCTATTATCATCGCCGTGTTCTACCTGCTGACCCGGGAACACCAGAGAACCCTGATCCGGCAGCAGCGGAAATTCGATGAGAAAAAAAGGCAGCTGGAATATATCCATCAGCTGGAGCTGGAGAAAAATGAGAAGGAGATCATAGCACTGCAGAACCAGAAACTGGCCAGTGAAGTGGCGCTCAAAAAAAAGGAGCTGGCCAGCGCTACCCTGCGTCTCGCGGGAAATACCGACACGCTGAGCAAGCTGAAAGACCAGGTGTCCAGGCTGAACCACGCCAGTGACAGCGAACACGAAATGAAGAAGCTGATGGCGCTGGTAAAAAGCGCGGAGAGCAGCAATGCGAACTGGGACGAGTTTGCCGCGCATTTCGATGAAGTGAACAACGATCTGCTGAAGAAACTGAAAACAAAATTCCCGAACCTGTCTCAAAGCGATCTGAAGATCTGTGCGTACCTGCACCTGAATTTCTCGTCCAAGCAGATATCGCAGCTGCATAACATTTCTGTGCGGGGCGTGGAGATCCGGCGTTACAGGATCAGGAAAAAACTGGGGCTGGAAAGCAACCAGTCTTTCAGCAGTTTTCTGGACAGTTTGCAGTAATACATATCAGTTCTGCTTTATACTGATCCGGTATTTTTGGTATGATCCGCCCAGTTGACAGGCCAGGTCTATTCTTTCCAGAGGTAAGGAAAAAGGATGAGCGCCAGGGCGATCACCAGTATATCCATCCCTCCCAGGAGGAGGAACATGCCGGGCAGGCCCGGCTGTACCACCGGGGTGAGGGCGCCCCGGGAGATATTGGACAGCAGCATCAGGATGGGCATTACCAGCGGGAAGCCCATAATGGCCATGAGGGCGGCATTCTGGCTGGCCTGGGCCGCAATAGCCGCCAGCATTGTGAACAAGAGCGACAGGCTGATGCCGCCGAGCAGCACAACACCGAGGAAATACAGGGGGTGAATGATGGGATTGCCCAGGAACAGGATGCAGCATACCAGGGAAATCACGCTCATGAACATCATCAGCAACACATTATAGATCAGTTTTGCGGCGATGAAGTAACGCGGATGAACCAGCGAATAATAGTACAGCAAGCGTCCCCGGCTTTCCTGCAGGAAACTTTTAGCCACGGCATTCACGCAAACGAAGAGCTGCACCACCCAGAACATGGCATTCCAGATATTTTCCTCCGGCTCTTTCACCATCAGGTTGATCACAAACACGGTGGAGAACACATACAGCAGGATGCCGAACAACGCGTGGCGCTGCCGCCATTCCAGCAGGAGGTCTTTTTTAACGAGGGCGATGATCCGGGAGACAGGTTTCGTTTTCACGGGATCAAAGATACTATTACAGCGCCGGAAAAATCTAAATCCCTTAACTTTAGCCCCTATGAAAAAAATCGTAGTAGCCAACCGGGGCGAGATCGCCCTCCGCGTTATGCGCTCGGCAAGAGAAATGGGCATCCTTACCGTAGCTGTTTTTTCTGAGGCCGACCGGCTGATGCCTTTTGTTCAGTATGCAGATGAAGCGGTGTGCATCGGTCCGGCCCCGTCCAGCCAGAGTTACCTGTTGGGAGACAAGATCATTGCCGTGGCCAGGGAAACGGGGGCTGATGCGATCCATCCGGGCTACGGTTTCCTGAGTGAGAATGCCCGGTTCGCGCAGATGGTGGCGGATGCAGGGTTAACGTTCATCGGTCCCGCTGCGGCCTCTATCGAGATCATGGGCAGCAAGCTGGCCGCAAAGCAGGCGGCACAGCAGTTCGGCGTACCGATGGTCCCCGGCACGGAAACACCGTTGCGAAGCGTGGAAGAAGCAAGGGAAGTGGTAAAGAAGACCGGGTTCCCGATCCTCATCAAAGCGTCCGCAGGCGGCGGCGGCAAGGGGATGCGGGTAGTGCAGCAGGAAAGTGAGCTGGAGGAGCAGATCCGCCTGGCCAAAAGCGAGGCGCTGAGCGCTTTCGGGGATGATGCGGTTTTTATCGAGAAATATGTGGGCGCTCCGCGTCATATAGAGATACAGGTGCTGGGGGACCAGTTCGGCAATTGCGTGTACCTGTTTGAGCGGGAATGCTCCATTCAGCGGCGCCATCAGAAGCTGGTGGAAGAAGCACCCTCCTCCTGCCTTACGCCGGCCATCCGGGAAGCCATGGGCAAATGCGCAGTGGATGTGGCCAGGGCCTGTAACTACTATGGCGCCGGCACTGTGGAGTTCCTGGTAGACGAGCAGCTCAATTTCTACTTCCTGGAAATGAATACCCGCCTGCAGGTGGAACATCCCGTCACGGAAATGATCACGGGGCTGGACCTTGTGAAGGAGCAGATACGTATTGCCAGGGGCGAGCAGCTCTCCTTCACGCAGGAATCCCTCCGGATCAACGGCCATGCCATCGAGCTGCGCATCTGCGCGGAAGATCCGGCCAACAACTTTCTGCCGGATACCGGTACCCTGCATACCTACATCCGCCCCCAGGGGTACGGCGTGCGGGTAGACGATGGGTATGAGCAGGGCATGGAGATCCCCATTTATTACGATCCCATGATCGCCAAGCTCATTGCCTGGGGCTCCAGCCGCGAGGAGGCCAGGGAACGGCTGATACGCGCGATAGATGAATACCGGGTGACCGGCATCCGCACCACACTGCCTTTCGGCAAATGGGCGTTACAGCAGGAAGCTTTTATCAGCGGCCGGTTCGATACGAATTTCATCAACAAATATTTCACGCCGCAGGCGCTGGAAACAACGGATGAAGATGCTGCCAGGGCAGCGGCCATACTAGCGGCACAGATCTGGCAGCAGGCAACGCCCGTGGCGCAGGCGGTTGCCCCGCAGGAGGCCCGGGGGGCCAGGTCGCAATGGAAAAAAAGGAGAACCTTTTAAGGCGCGGCCGGCAGCCGTTAAGGAACTCATACCCACGGAGGCGGGAATCAGCACCTGGGGCTAGGGATACGGCAGCCCAACAGCAAATATTATCATATATAGTATGTTAAAAAATACCGTAATCTTTTCATATTAGCGTGAAGGGCTTATCTTTGCCGCGTTCAAATCAGCAATGAAGCAGTTGATCCTTAACATACTGGCCTTCTTTTATAAGCCTTTCTCCCGGGTAATGCCTTTCCAGACCTTCCGCTACCTGGCCTGCGGCGGCGGCAATACGCTGCTGGATATCTTCCTGTTCTTTATCAGCTACAACTTCATCCTGAACAAGGAAATGCTGCATCTGCCTTTCCTGACGATCAGTCCGCATATCGCGGCGGTGCTGATGGCCTTTATTGTCAGCTTTCCTACGGGTTTTCTGCTGAACAAATACATTGTTTTCTCCGAATCCAACCTTCGCGGGCGCGTACAGCTGATCCGGTATTTCATACTGGTGGGCATCTGCCTGCTCTTCAACTATATATTCATGAAATTCTTTGTGGAGGTCTGCCATTTTTACCCGACCATTGCAAAGATACTGACAACCATACTGGTGGTATGTTTCAGCTATATCACGCAAAAGAAGTTCACCTTCAAGGTAAAGGTGGAGGTTGACCGGTAAGGTCACCGTACATATTCGTAACAATGCCTGCACCTGGGCTCGTACAGGTCTTTCTCTCCCAGCAGCACCATATTTTTGTCAGCGCTCGTCCGGTAGGAATGCGTGGCGATATTGCCGCATTGCACACAAATGGCGTGAAGCTTCGTGATGTAATCCGCCTTGGCGAGCAGGTTGGGAATGGGGCCGAAGGGTTCGCCCTGGAAATTCATATCCAGCCCCGCCACGATCACACGCATACCGCTGAGCGCCAGCTGATCGCAGACATTGGGCAATTCCATATCAAAGAACTGGGCCTCGTCTATCGCCACCACATCCACCCCCTGCCCCAGCAACAGTATCTGCTGCGAGCTGTCCACCGGGGTGGAGAGTATTTTTGATTCGTCGTGCGATACGATGTTCTGTTCATCATACCGTACATCCATAGCCGGTTTGAATATCTCCACAGAGAGGTTCGCGATCTTCGCGCGTTTAAGCCTGCGGATCAGTTCTTCCGTTTTCCCGGAGAACATCGAACCGCAGATCACCTCTATCCAACCTCTGCGACCTCCTGTAAGAGAAGGTTCAATAAACATATTATAGTATTTTGATTATTAAATTGTTAAAATAGTATAACTTAGTGCAATTAAAATAATTTCTACCAGATGACGTTAACAATTAAGGCATGGAAAAGATAAGTGCATTAATTGACAAATTGCAGGAATTGAAAAATTCCGATGCGGGTTTACAGACCATCTCCTACTACACGCAGCTGCTGCAGGCGGAGATCCTCCACCAGCGCAATCTGCAAAGGCAGCAGGAAACGAAGGGGCACAGACATGTAGCGGTCATTTTACCTGCGCATACGCCTGCGCCCGCCGCGGGGAATGCAGCTGCTGTTTCACAGGATATGGCCACGCAGAACGGTTATGCGCAGCACAAAGTGCCGGTGAAACCCCGTCCGCAGGAACAGGCCGCAACACTGTTCGACCCACCGCAGGAACGGCAGCAGGAAACGCCTGTGCACAAGCCTGATCATCTGCATACCGCCACGTCTTCCCATCACGATCATAACGCCGGAACGGCGCAACAACCGCCGGTACCTGCTTCCCGTCATGATCATGACGCTGGCAAGGCAGCACAACAACCGGTTACACCGCCTTCCCATAACACCGGCAGAACAGAACATCCGTACGTGCCGCAACAACAACCGCCGTCAACACCTTCTTATAACAACACCGGCAATGCCATGCATCCGCATGCACCGCATCAACCGGCTCCGCCTGCTGATAAAGACTATAACACCGGCCAGTCACCGTCATCCCCCGCTGAAGCTCCGAAAACGAGCCAGGCGCAAGGCAACAAACCAGCCGCAGATGCGCCTACCGGCATCCGCAAGGAACTGAACGAGCTCATCTCCAAAAGTGCCCCCTCCCTCAATGACGCCCTGCGCAACAACGGGAAAGTGGAACTGGCAGACCGGCTCGGGCGGCATGGGCATAAAAAATCTGAATGAGGCCATCGGCATCAATGACAAATTCCAGTTCATCCAGGAGCTTTTCCGCAGCGACAAAACGATGTACGAACGGTCTGTCAAGACCATCAACGAAAGCACATCCCTGCTGGAAGCGGAAAACTGGATCGAAAGGGAACTGAAGATAAAACTGGGCTGGGAAGAAAGTGATCCGCTGGTGAAACAGTTCTACACGCTCGTCAGAAAGCGTTTTTCCTGATCATTATCCATCTCCCGGCCGGCAAACGCTATTCCTGCACGACCGTCAGGAAGCCTTTTTCCTGAATATAATCCATCACCTTCCGGGTAGCCCCCTGGTGCTCTTCCACAAAACGGGTATTGATCTCCGCCGTCTGCCGGTAGTAGTATTCGTCCCGCAGCGCCGCAATGTTCCGCTGAAGCCCCTCCACATTATCTATTACCATAGCGCCTTTGAGCTGAACAAGCATCCTGGCTTCATGGTACTGGTGGTACACCGGCCCGATGATCACCGGTTTGCCATAGGCCGCCGGTTCCAGCAGGTTGTGGATGCCCGCTTTCCCGAAACCTCCTCCCACATAGGCAATACGCCCGTAGTTGTAGAGGGCGGACAGCATCCCCACGTTATCGACCAGCAGCACGGCATCCCGGGTGCTTTGTCCACATACGGAATAACGTACGGCATCGGGGAACAAGGTTTCGATCTGTTTCAGGCGGGCTTCGCTGATCTCATGCGGGGCAAGGATGAGCTGGCGGTTTTGCCGGCCGCCGTTATACCACCATTCCGCCAGCAGCTTCTCGTCTTCCTCCCAGGTGCTGCCGGCCACCAGCACATTGTCCGTATGCAGGAAGCGCCGGACATTGGGGTACCTCACGGGATTGTTGCGCAGGGCCCATACCCTGTCAAAACGTGTATCTCCGGCGAGCGTAACGTGCTGGATGCCGATGTTGTGCAGCAGGGTAAGGGAATCCTCATCCTGCACGAAGAGATGGTCCATTCCCTGCAACAACCGCCGGAAAAGGCCGCCATAGACCCGGAAAAAGGGCTGGTCCCGGCGGAAAATGCCGGAAATGAGCAGCACCGGTATGTTGCGGGCATTCAGACCGGACAGGAAATGATGCCAGAACTCGTATTTGATGAAAATGGCCAGCCGGGGTTTCACCAGGTCCAGGAAGCGCCGGGCGTTCTCCGGGGTGTCCAGCGGCAGGTAACAGACGTAATCCGCCCCAGGGTAGTCTTTCCGCACTTCATATCCGGAAGGGGAAAAGAAGGTCAGCAGGATGCGGTGGCCGGGATATTGCTCCCGGATGGCTTCGAGCACGGGCCTCCCCTGCTCGAATTCCCCCAGGGACGCGGCATGCACCCATACCACAGGCTGGTCCCCCTCCATGGCCGTTGCCAGCCCGGGCCACATATTCCGGCGCCCCTCCAGCCATAAAACGGCCTTTTTGTTATTGCCAACACCAGCGGCAAAGCCCGCAGCCGCCCTATAGAGGCGAATTCCCAAATTGTAAAACAAGATCGATAAACCCACAGAATTGATACTTAACTCAATAAATAGAATACCTGACAAAGATAGTCCCCTTGCCTATCCCAATTTTTGTAAATTTGCGGACTCTAAAATAAAAGATATCCTCGATGGTTCCTATTCAGATGGTGGATCTCAAACGCCAGTATAGTAAAATTAAACCGCAGGTAGACGCAGCGATACAGGAAGTGCTGGAAAACGCCGCTTTCATCAATGGCGCCCCGGTGCAGCAATTTTCCCGGGAACTGGAGCAATACCTCGGCACAAAGCATGTGATCCCCTGCGCAAATGGTACCGACGCCCTGCAGATAGCCATGATGGCCCTGGGCCTGGAGCCGGGAGACGAGGTGATCACCCCTTCCTTTACCTTCATTGCCACAGCGGAAGTGATCGCCCTGCTGCGCCTGAAACCCGTGTTCGTGGATATTGATCCAAAAACATACTGTATCAGCCCGGCAGCGATAGAAAAGGCCATCACACCCAAAACAAAAGCCATCGTACCGGTACATCTGTACGGCCACAGCGCGGATATGGAGCCGATCATGGAGATCGCTCGGCAACATGGCCTGTACGTCATAGAAGACAATGCACAGGCCATCGGCGGCCATTATACCACAAAAGCAGGCATCACCAAAAAAGCAGGCACCTTCGGGCATATCGGCTGCACTTCCTTTTTCCCCTCCAAGAACCTGGGTTGTTATGGGGACGGCGGCGCGCTTTTCACAGATGACGATGCCCTGGCCGCAAAGATCAGGATGGTAGCCAATCACGGCCAATCCCAGCGCTATTATCACGATGAAGTGGGGGTAAACAGCCGGCTGGATACGATGCAGGCCGTAGTGCTGCGCATCAAGCTGCAACTGCTGGACGAATATATCGCCGCCCGCAGGGCCGTAGCCACAGCATATAACGAGGGTTTTGCCAATATCCCGCAGATCGTCACCCCTTACCAGGCCCCCAACCAGCTGCATGTGTTCCACCAATATACTTTGCAACTGGAAGGCGCGGACCGCAATAAGTTACAGGCATGGCTGCAGGAAAAACAGGTGCCGGCCATGATCTATTATCCCGTACCGGCCCACCGCCAGAAAATGTTCGCGGGCATGACAGACCTGGAAGAACATCTGCCGGTGACAGACAGCCTGACCGGCAAAGTAATATCCCTGCCGATACATACGGAAATGGATACCGACCAGCTAAATCACATCATAGAATCAGTTAAATCATTTTTAAACTAAGCCCCGCATGAAAATTACCGTAGTAGGAACCGGCTACGTAGGACTCGTTACCGGAACCTGTTTTGCAGAAACAGGCAATGATGTTACTTGTGTAGACATTGATATCAACAAAGTCAACAAGCTCTCCGCCGGCCAGATCACGATCTATGAGCCAGGCCTTGAAAAGTTATTTGAACGTAACCTGAAAGAAGGGCGTTTGCATTTTACGATCAACCTGGCAGAGGGCATCCGTGAAGCACAGGTGATCTTCCTGGCATTACCCACTCCTCCGGGAGAAGACGGTTCCGCTGACCTTTCCTACATCCTCCGCGTGGCAGACCAGCTGGGCGAACTGATGCAGGACTATAAGGTGATCGTGGACAAAAGCACCGTTCCCGTAGGCACGGCAGACAAAGTACATGCGGCGGTGCTGAAAAGCGCCAAAGTGGAATTCGATGTGGTGTCCAACCCCGAGTTCCTGCGCGAAGGCGTTGCCGTGGAAGACTTCATGAAACCCGACCGTGTAGTGATCGGCACCTCTTCCGAAAGGGCGCGCAAAGTGATGGGCGACCTGTATGCTCCGTTCGTACGCCAGGGCAACCCTATCATTTATATGGATGAGAAATCCGCCGAGCTGACCAAGTACGCGGCCAACTCTTTCCTCGCCACCAAAATATCCTTCATGAACGAGATCGCCATCCTTTGCGAAAAGCTGGGAGCGGACGTGGATATGGTACGCAGAGGCATTGGCAGCGACGACCGCATCGGCAAACGTTTCCTCTTCCCCGGCATCGGCTACGGCGGCAGCTGCTTCCCGAAAGATGTGCAGGCGCTGGTGAAATCCTCCCAGGAAGTGCAGTACGACTTCCGCATCCTGGATGCCGTGATGGACGTGAACGAGAAACAAAAACTCTTCCTGCTGCCGAAGATCAGCGCCTATTACAAAGGCAATCTGAAAGGCAGGCACTTCGCGCTGTGGGGCCTGGCATTCAAACCCAATACAGACGATATCCGCGAAGCGCCGGCTTTATATATCATCGACGCCCTGGTGAAAGAAGGCGCCACCGTTTCCGTATTCGACCCGGAAGCCATGGCCAATGTTAAAGGGGTGATCGGTGACAAGGTGACCTATGCGGAAAACCAGTACGCCGCGCTCGACAAGGCCGATGCACTGATCATCGCTACGGAATGGAGCGTGTTCCGTACACCTGATTTCGACAGAATTGCGGACACCCTCAAAGAAAAAGTGGTATTCGACGGCCGCAACCTCTTCGAAGTACCGCGCATGCAGGAACTGGGCTTCTTCTACGAAAGCGTAGGCCGTAAACCTTCAACCCTCTAATCCCTTACTATGACGAATAAACGTGTATTGATCACCGGTGCGGCCGGTTTCCTCGGCTCACATCTTTGCGACCGCTTCATAAAGGAAGGATTTCGTGTTGTGGGGATGGATAACCTGCTGACCGGCAACATCAAAAACATCGAGCATCTTTTCCCGCTGAAGAATTTCGAATACTATCATCATGATGTAACGAAATTCGTGCATGTGCCGGGCGAACTGGATTATATCCTGCATTTCGCCTCACCCGCCAGCCCGATCGACTACCTGAAAATGCCGATACAGACGCTGAAGGTAGGTTCCCTCGGTACGCACAACCTGCTCGGCCTCGCCAAGGAAAAGAAAGCCCGCATACTGGTAGCATCCACTTCCGAGGTGTATGGCGACCCGAACGTACATCCGCAACCGGAAGAGTACTGGGGCAATGTGAACCCCGTAGGCCCGCGCGGTGTGTACGATGAAGCCAAACGTTTCATGGAATCCATCACTATGGCCTACCATAATTTCCATGGCGTGGATACCCGCATCATCCGCATCTTCAACACCTACGGTCCCCGCATGCGCCTCGATGACGGCCGCGCATTGCCGGCATTCATGAGCCAGGCGCTTACGGGGCAGGACCTCACCGTGTTTGGCGATGGTTCGCAGACCCGCTCTTTCTGTTATGTGGACGACCTGGTGGAAGGCATCTACCGCCTGCTGCTGAGTGATTACCACCTCCCCGTGAACATCGGCAACCCGGCGGAAATATCTTTGCTGCAATTTGCGGAAGAGATCATTGCGCTCACCGGCACAAAGCAGAAGATCGTGTTCCATCCCCTGCCGAAAGATGATCCCAAACAACGCAAGCCGGACATCACCAAAGCAAAACAATTGCTGGGCTGGGAACCGAAAGTGGACAGAAAAGAGGGGCTGAAGATCACTTACGACTACTTCAGGGAAGCATTGGGGAAATAATCCCGCTGCGGCGCAAATACTGCAAACGAGAGAAAATCATCAAAAAAGGGGCTAATCGCTTAAACGGCTGCCAACACCGGCAGCGGCCCAAATAAAAGAGGGTGTTGCCTCAAAAGTGATGCTACCTGGTTTTTATTCAGGTACCTGATGGGAAGAGTTTTCGCTTACGCGGTTCTCAGCCCGTCAAATTACTTTTGAGGCAACACCCTTTTGCTTTTATACGGGGGCGGGTTAACAATTACCAGTTCTGGAAGAACAGGGCATAGTCATAAGCTATATTGGGAGCATTAGGATTATCTTCTTCTCCCCAGTCTACGATCGCGGTCATTAGTTTGGCATCGGGCAAGGGCTTGCCGGTAAAATTCGAGATGCTGCTCACGAATCCCTGGAAGGCATCTATATCATATCCATGTATCATTTCTCCGGTAGCGGCATCCCGCACGTCCATAAAAAAGGCCATATTCATCCCGTGTATAAACCGGAAAGATTTGTATTCGCTGAACACACCCCGCTTCAGCAGGAAACGCTGCATATAAGGTGTGTCTATTTCCCATGTTGCCATGTTGAACCCGAAAAAATCCACAAAGATGGAATCCGGAAATTTCGGGTGCATGTAGATCAATTGCAGCTTCGTCATATCACGGCTCTCGGGGTCAGGTTCTGCTTCCCCCTCGCCGCTGGTCACCACCGGTTGCCCGCCTGGCTGCAATTGCAATAACCGCAAAGCGGTTTTATTGGTAACGGATACCATGGTATCCAGGATCACGAGCTTTTCCGCTCCTTCTTTCACCACAAGATGCGCACTGTTGGCGGTCAGTGCAAACCGTTTCATGATAATATTGTGCCTGCCTTCCGGATCATTATAGATCAGGCTGTCTGTGAGCAGGCCGCCATTCAGTTCAACGGCATAGGGCACGCCCGGGTTGGGGTTGTAGGCCCAGCTGATGGTAACGTCTGCGTACTGTAACTGTTCCTGGAAAACGCCTTCTTTCTGGCAGGCGGTCAAAAGCACCAGGAGTGCGAAAAAAGCAATGTTGATTTTATGCATGTTCGGATATTTTCTGTTTAAAGTACAGGGCAGGCAAGTACCTGCCCTGTATTCAGTTAATTCATCACCACTCGGATGATTACTGCATCTTGATCCATCCGCTGCCTGAAGCATAACCAGCCTGAATCCAGTTTACACCGGCAGGGGTTACAGCACCACCTTTCATCGTCAGGGAATCATATGTAAAACCGCAGTTGAGCGGTGTCAGGCCGCAGTACTGTGTGCCGGTGTTGGCAGCCGCAGCATTGGGGGTTAACGCAGCAGTGGTGAAATAGAGCAACGGATTCACAGGGAATTCGTTGGTCAGGCCCAGTGTTGCGATAGTTTCAGCAGTAGTGCTGGAGTGCGGAACAAATGTGGCGAACGGTGTCACACATGCCTGCACGTTGTTGTTAAACAGGTAAGTTTTGGTCACATTTGTACCGCACAGCATGCTGGTATCCAGCGATGCGATAGTGGTAGCGCTTTCCATTCTGATACCGGTGGGGTAACCGTAGATCACGGAATTACGGATCACCGCCAGTGAATTGTTGCGGAGGCGCACGCCGTTGAGCAGCTGGTTGGCTGTGGACACGGTACAGTTGTTGGCGCCCACCATGGTCATGTTGGAGATCACGGGACGAGTGGAAGCACCATCGCTTTCAATGCCGTTGGAATTGCTTGCAGCATACTCCACACTCGGATTGATGATGGATACGATGAACTGCAGATTGCCCTTGTAGCCGAAGTCGAAATCGAACTGGTCGTCGTTATTGGCATAAGAGAACAGGTATTTACCGTTCACATCGCCACCGAAGAATTCGAAGCCGTCATCTGCGCCACGCAGTACCTGGATGTGGTCCATTGTAGTGCCGCAGCCTACACCGCCGAGGGTAAGGCCGTTCAGTTCGTTGCCTTCTTCAATTACAGCACCGGCGTACTCAATACGGATGTATTGCAGTGTACCGGAATTATCGCCTGCTGTTGTTCCGCCATAAGTGAAATCAAGACCGGAAGGCACACCCGGGGGATCGATCCCTTCGATCTGCGCAACGCCAGTGGGTGTTGCGATAGGCGCATCACCCAGTACCACTACTCCACCCCAGTCGCCGGGAGCGGGAGAGGCTTCGTTGGAGGTAAAGATGATGGGGCAGGAAGCGGTACCGGGCGCTTCGATCGTAGCGGTACGGGTAATGATGAGGGCAGATGCATCCTGGGGCAATGTTTTCTTCACACCGCGGATAACAGTGCCGGGCTGGATCGTCAGGGCGCCACCTTTCACCCAGGTTTTGCCATCCAGCAGGTAGATCGTGTCTTTGTACAACGTGCGGTTACCACTGATGATATCCGGCAGATCTACGGGGCCATAATTCAAACCACAGGCGGAAACGGTGCTGCTGGAAGCATCCAGGTCACGGATCTCGGCCTGTTCATTTTTACCGTCTTTACGGCATGCAGCAAAAAGTAATGCTACTGAGAGAACAAGCAATGATTGTTGTTTCATAAAAAGTGTTTTCATAAAAAAGTTAACAATTGGAAATTTGGGTATGATGATGAATTAACTTAAAACCTGTAGCTGACCGTAAAGGAATAATTCGTGCCCTTCCTGGTCTGCTTGTGCCGCCAGTCTGTGGCAGCGTTGTAACCGAAACCCTTCGGATCGTCTGCATTATCGGCCGGCGCTGTGTCTGTCGGCGGCCGGGTATCGGGGCGTTTATTGAAATACTCGACATAATACTGGTTCAGCAGATCGCTGATGTTCATCCGCAGCTCCATCCGCTGTTTGAGCAGGCGTGCGCTTACCTGCAGGTCCAGCAGATCGCGGGGATTTTCGTAAGTATCATCATAGTCATCTATCCCGGCAAACAGCACCCTGCGCCCGAACCTGTTGTAGGTGATGTTCATCCCGATCACGCTGCCCTGGTAAGACAGGCCTGCATTGATGATGTAAGGAGAAAGCCCCTGCAGCGGCCTTTTCCGGTCGCTTTTCGATGAATCGGACGGCGGCAGCGGCTCCAGGCCCGACTGTACCCGCTGGATATTCACCGCATCATACGTCACCGTGCTTTTCATGTAAGCGAAATTGGCGCTGAGGTAAAGATTGTTGAGCAGCTTTGAGGACGGCCGGATGAAACCGAAAGAGCGCCGGTAATCCAGCTCAAAACCGATGTTTTCCGCATTCACGAGGTTGAAGTAAAACAGGTTGTACTTGTTGTCCGATTGCTTGTAAGACACCAGCTCCACCGGGTTATCGTATTTTTTGTAGAACCCGGTAATGGACAATACTTCTGCGGGATGGGGATACCATTCAAAACGGAGATCGGCATTATTCGCCACACTGGCCTTCAGCCCGGTAACACCTTTTACGGACTGCCGCATCCTGAAATCATAGTAAATGTAGGACGCCCGTTCACGGAAATCAGGCCGGGCCAGGGTTTTGCTGTAAGCCGCGCGTATATTGACCTTTGGAGAAAAACTGTAGATGATGTTCACGGAAGGCAGCCATTCCGTTTCCCGGTACCGCACCGTTGAATCCACATTCCGCACACCACCCTGCGTCAGCCGTACCACGCTGGTCACGTCCATCGTATTATCTTCCATCCGCACGCCGCCGATCACCCGCAGTTTCTCCAGCGGTTGCAGGTCTGCCATGATGTAAGCCGCATGCAGGGATTGTTTGCCCTTGTAATAATCCCCGGCGCTCAGGCCGGTAACGGTCACCGGCTGGTAGTAGAACAGGCCGGAGGCAAAATTTTCGGGGGTGAAGATCATGTAGTCCGGTTTCCCGTAACCGTACTTGTCCCCTTCCGCATTGCCGTAAAGGGTTGTGTTGAGCATCGGGGCGAGGGACACCTGTTCATAGTCCGCATCCCGGAAGGTGCCCCAGTAGCCGGTCTTGATCTTTTGTGTGCGATCGAGAAAGGTAAAGGGATAAGTGAAGTCCAGCCCCGCGTTCTTCCTTTTCTCTTTCATCCAGGAAGCGAACAGGCCGCCATCTTTGATCGTGGAAGATGCGGTGCGGATGTAATTGTATTTCAGGAGTTCCTTGCCGGTAAGGCTGTCGTACCCCTCAATGAGACCTGAGGAGTAGCGGGTGTCCGGCTGTTCCCGTTCAACGGAAGCCATATCCCCGAACCAGCGCAGCCTGATGCCGCGCGCACCCAGTACGTGCTCGCCTTCAAGCCTGCTCTGCAGGAGATCGCTGCTTTCCACCATGGAGATGTATTCGCGATGCATGCCGGTCATTCCTTTGTCTTCCGCCAGCTGGTCTATATTCACATGGCTGAAGCGGCGGTTGAGCACATTGCGCCAGGAGATCTTGTGGTTCTTTGCCTGGTAGGCCAGGTTGCCGATGGCGCCCATGGCAGTGATGAAGTTGTATTCCCTGGCGCCGTTCACGATGGTGGGGCTTTGCCGGAACCAGGCATCGTATTCCTCAATATTCTCTTCATGCCGGTAGCTGCCGGCCAGCACGAGGCCGAGGGTATTGCCGGCATTGAACTGCTTGCTGCGGCCCAGGGATAACTGGTACTGCTGCATGGGTTTGGCGGTATATTGATAGAGACCGTAGTTGTTGGGGACTTTTGCATTCATGGCAGCAGCGGAAGTGAAGTCCGCATCATTGATGTATTGCTGGTAAGTACCGGCATCCCATCCGTGCCTGAACCAGCGGCGGCCATCGCCTGCCGTGCCGGCATAATCACTGTTCATGCGGCGGGTGCTGTAGAAATCCTTTCCGGTGCTGATGCTGTTCCAGCCTGTACCGGCGCTTACCTGCAAAAAGTTCTCTTTCGGCACATCAATGGTATTCACCTGCACCAGGCCGCCGGTAAATTCTCCGGGCAGATCAGGCGTGGCGGTTTTGTTCACCACCACATTGTCGATCAGGTTGCTGGGAATGATATCAAATGCGAAGTTGCGGCGGTTAGGCTCTGTACTGGGCAGCGACGATCCGTTGAGCAGCATGTTATTATACCGTTCGCTCATGCCGCGCACAGTCACGAATTTATTGTCCTGCACGGTAAGCCCGCTTACCCGTTTCAATACCTGCGCCACATTATTGTCCGGCGTACGGCGGATCTGTTCCGCGCTGATGCCATCGCTGATGGCTACATTGTTTTTCTGGCGGGTGTACAGGGCGGCAATGGATTCACTTCTAGCGGAAGCCACCACTTCCACGCCCTTCAGTGTGCCTTTCTGCACCGCCAGGGTGATGCCCAGCTGAAAAAGGGCATCTCTTTTTATCTCCACGCTCCGCACCTGCTTGGAGGCATAACCGATGGAGCTGATGCTGATGGTGTAGGTACCGGCAGGCAGCCGGAGGCGGTATTCTCCTTTTACATCCGTGGTGGTGCCGGTGTTGCCGGCTTTGATGGTAGCGCCGATCACGGGGTCGCCGGACTGACTGTCCAGCACCTGGCCGTAGAGGGTGCCGGAAGTTTGCCGGGCCGTTTGTTGCTGTTGCCGTTTAACGAGAATGATATTGCCATCTATCTCTGTCACATACCCCGTGGTTTGCAAGGCCTGCGCCAGCAACTCCCGCAGGCTGACGTTTTTCACATCCACCGATATTCTTGTATCGGCATCTACTTCCTCCTTCACATAATTCACGACAAATCCTGTTTCCCTGCGGATCAGGTCAAACAATTGCTGCAGCGGGGCCTCCTGCAGGGTAACATTGAGGCGCCGGGCAGACTGGGCGGTAAGGGTGGTGCAGGATAGTGTCAGTATCACTGCCAGGACCGTTGTAAAAAAGCCATAACAAGGCCGCTCCCTCCGGAAGAGGGAAATTTTTGTAAATCTCTCCATGCTTGTGTGTTCTTGTTGCCGGCAGGCAAGCCGGTTTTATTTTAATAGATGATGATATCCTTGTTATTGACCTTGTATTTGAAATCCGCCATTTTTCCGAGTATCCTGATAATATCTTCCTGGCTGCGCTTGATGAAAATGGCATTCACATGTTTATTCAGCACAGATGAATCCCGTACCTCGAAACGCAGGCCGTAGTTATAGGCAAGATCACGGAAAACATCTTTCAACTGCTCGTTTTCATAGGCCAGTTCATTGTTCTTCCATCCGCCGATCATGCCGGTTTCCTTCAGCACAGCCTGGGAGAAGGCAACCTTGCGATCGTCAAAGGTTACCTGCACGCCCGGCGTCAGTACAATTTCCCGGCCGCCCTGCCTGGCATGAACGGACACCTTGCCCGTTTTCACCGATACCACGGTCCGTTGCTCCTCGCTGTATCCCCGGACATTAAAGGAAGTGCCCAGTACCTGTATCTTCACTTTCCCGGAGGTCACTATAAACGGGCGTTGTTCATCCTGCTCCACATCCAGGAATATCTCTCCTTTAACGAGCCGGACCTCGCGTACGTCTGCCGTGAATGTTTCGGGTATGTCCACTTCACTGCCGCCGTTCAGGCTGATGCGTGTGCCATCCGACAGGGTAATCATCTTTTTGACGCCGTCCGCCGTAACGATCGTTTTCCGGTCTTTTGCCTCCGCCACCATGCGGCTGAGGCGCGGTTGACTGATGAGATATCCGCCCAGCACCAGCAATCCCGCCACACAGGCGGCCTTGACAACGTTCCGCTTCCACCAGGGCGCTTCAGCGGCCCCTGTGGCGGCGTGGATGGCGCTGAGCGACCGGCGTTGCCGGCGGGCATCCACGAGCATGGGGGTGGTATGCTCCCACTCTTCTTCCGGGAAAAGCGCTGCGATATCCTCCTCCGTTGCAGTCTCCATCGCGCGAAGCCATGCAGCTTCCTCCCCGGGGCTCAGCTCCCCGTTCAGCCATCTTTGTATGATCTTGCGGTCCATACCCATAATACACATCACAGCATGGGGTATCCGCAGAAAAGTATATTATCTGAATGTTAAGGAATGGCTTAAGCCAGGTAGAACGTCATCAGGCATGAGGGCAGGGAACAAACAAGGTAGTGACCGGCCAGCAGGTTCTCCCGCAGGAACTGCAGGGTATCGCTGATATACCGTTCTACCGTACGGATATGAATACCCTCCTGCAAGGCGATCTCCCGGTAGGTCATACCCTGCTCCCGGTGCAACCGGAAACAGCGCTGGCGGACGGGACTGACTTTCTGCAGCACGGCATGGTAGCTTGATGCGAACTCTTTTGCATACAGGCCTTCCATGGCATTGTTCACCGCATACTGGCGGAAGGGCGTTTCATCCTCCGTATCCAGTTCCAGCATACGTTTCCGGTCTACCGCCTGTTTGCGCAGATAATTGAAGATGGTATTCCGCAGAATGGTAAAGAAGTAGGATTCGATGGACTGGTTTTCATCTACAGACCCGCGATGCAGCCACAGGCGGATATAGGCTTCCTGGATGATGTCGTCCTGCGCATTCCGGTGGAACAACATCTTTGACAGGTAAGCCATGGCTTTGGGGTAGGTGGCATGGTAGAACCTGTCAAAAGCTGACCGGTCCCCTTCCTTTATGCTGACTGCAAGCTGTTTCATACACAACAATTATTCAACGTCAATGATTTGTACGGGTGCTGCGGTGGCAGCGGCGCTGGTGGCGGACCGGAAAATGGTGCGTACCGGAATTTTGCGCAGGTCCTGCGGGACTCCGGGGAATGCGGGGCCGTAGATGATGGTCAGGGCCTGGCGCACCAGGGGATCTTCTCCCGTGCCGAAAGCGCCCAGCGGCAACGTGGCGGTTTCGCTGACGGGAAATTGCGGCTGCAGCCCGTTGCTGTAGCCACCCTGCCCGTTTTTATCCAGCAATTTGTACACGATGGGTTGCAGCGTCCACTCCACCTGCTTTGGCACCCGCCGGTCCGTGATCGTAAAGCTGGCCTCATCCTTTCCGGTAGTGGCCTCTCCTATCTGTATCACCGGAATGAAGGGCTTCAGGTTATGGATGACCATTTCCGCCGCGGACGCCGTAGCGCCGGTGGCCAGTATGAATACCCGCTGCAGCGGAAGCCGTCGCTGCTGCAACGCGGTATATTGTTTACCGGCTGCTGCGGGAGAAGTGTTCAATACCGCCTGCAGACTGTTGACCCGTTTGCCCTGCCGGTGGTTGCCTTCGTAAATGGCCCAGGTTTCCGCGGCCGTGAGCTTTTCCGCTATCATGCCGGCCATTTTTGCCGCGCCGGCCACACTGCCGCCGGTATTGTAACGGAGATCAAGGATCAGTTCACCGGCGCCGGCCTGTTTAAGTGCCGCAAATGCCTCCAGGAGCTTGTCGTCATAACGCTCGTCAAATGCATTGTAATAAAGGTATCCTGTGGTGATGCCGCCGGACTGGAAGGTGCGGGTGAGGCGCACCGGGTTTTCACCGAGATAGCCGGGATAAAGGGTCACCGTGTCCGCCGGGGACCAGGAGCCGTTGGCCGTGACCAGCTGCAGTTCTTCCGGGGCCTGCAGCCATTCCTGCACCTGTTCCACATTCCCCGCATGCATCTTTTCCCCGTTGACGGCTATGAAATAGCTGCCCCGCTCCAATCCTGCACGGGCTGCCGCACCGCCGCCATTCACATACATGACCACCCCGATGTACCCTTCATACCCTGACGGCTGTACCAGGGCATAGTGGAAACCATAAGTATGATAGGTGGATGAAGGCGGCAGCACATCCGCCTGATTGCTGATCCAGGAAAAACGGTCTTCCCCCGAAAGGAGGCTTTTGAAATATTCACCGGGACTAAGGGAAGCGTCTGTTTTGGCGGGGATCGCTTCATCCCAGTAATAGAACGTACGCATGCTGTCCAGTATCCAGCGGTTGATCTTTCCCAGGCTGTCCACCGGGTACGGCTCCGGAAGCTGCTCTTTCGGGGCACAACTTTGCAGCAACAGGAATGTACAGAGTTGAACAATGATGAAAACGGATGGCTTCACAGATCGGGCATTTGTACAAAATTTATATCTCTTTGCCCAACAAAAAAGAAAAGCGTGTGAATTTTATATTAAGTAATGCGCTTGCGGCCCTATCTTCCTGAACCTCAAATAACACTTGGTCAATCCCGCCCCGTTTTGTTAGCTTTGCAAACTGGAAATTTGCAGCCGGAAGTATAAAACACTGAAAATCATCCTCATTCATGAAAAAAACACTCCTTGTCACTGGCGGCGCCGGTTTTATCGGCTCACACGTCGTGCGGCTTTTTGTGAACAAATACCCCGATTACCTGATCGTCAACGGCGATGCGCTCACCTATGCCGGTAACCTCGAAAACCTGCTGGATATCAAAGACCAGCCTAACTACCGGTTTGAGAAAGTGGACATCGTTGACGAAAATGCAGTGAACGCCCTGTTTGAAAAATACCAGTTCGATGGGGTGATACACCTGGCGGCGGAAAGCCATGTGGACCGCTCCATCCTTGATCCCCTGGCCTTCATCCGTACCAATGTACTGGGCACTGCCGTGCTGCTCAATGCCGCCCGCAAATACTGGAAAGACGATATGGCCGACAAACGTTTCTATCATGTTTCCACAGACGAGGTGTACGGCACCCTGGGAGAAGAAGGCCTCTTCACGGAGGATACGGCCTACGATCCCCGCTCCCCCTATTCCGCATCCAAAGCCAGCTCCGATCATTTTGTAAGGGCTTATTATCATACTTACCATCTGCCGGTAGTGCTGAGCAACTGCTCCAACAACTACGGCTCTCATCATTTCCCGGAGAAACTCATTCCCCTCGCCATTCACAACATCAAAAACAGCAAGCCCGTGCCGGTGTACGGCAAAGGCGAGAACGTGCGCGACTGGCTGTTCGTGGAAGACCATGCACGGGCCATCGATACGATATTCCATAACGGACGTACCGGGGAAACCTATAACATCGGAGGCTTCAATGAATGGAAGAACATCGACCTGATACAATTGCTGTGCAAAGTGATGGATGAGAAGCTGGGCCGCGAACCGGGCACTTCCGCAAAACTCATCACTTTTGTAAAAGACCGCGCCGGGCATGATCTCCGCTACGCGATAGACGCCACGAAGCTGAACCGGGAACTGGGCTGGTCCCCAAGCCTGCAGTTCGAAGAAGGGCTGGAAAGAACGGTGGACTGGTACCTGGCCAATGAAGAATGGCTGCAGCACGTCACCAGCGGCGCCTACCAGCAATATTACGAGACACAGTACCAACAGCGATAAACAAACCAGCATGCCATTTATTGAAACAGGCATCCCTGACCTGCTGATCTACGAGCCAAAAGTGCACGGGGACAGCCGGGGATATTTTTTTGAAAGCTACAACGCCAATACCTTCCGGGAAGAAGGGGTAAACATCGTGTTTGTGCAGGATAACCAGGCCCGGTCCTCCTACGGTGTGCTGCGCGGCCTGCATTTCCAGCAGGAGCCGTATGCGCAGACCAAGCTGATCCGCACCCTGGAAGGCCGCATCCTGGATGTGGTGGTGGACCTCCGCACCGGTTCCCCCGCTTACGGGAAAGTATATACGATCGAATTATCCGCGGAGAACAAACGCCAGCTGCTGGTGCCCAAAGGCTTCGCGCACGGGTATTCCGTACTGAGCGAAACCGCGGAAGTGATGTACAAATGCGATAATTTCTATCATAAAGCAAGCGAAGGCGGCATCATCTATAACGATCCGGCTTTGCAGATCGACTGGGGCATTCCGCTGACGGAGGCCATTGTTTCGGAAAAGGACACCCTGCTGCCGGTATTGGCGGATTGCAGGCACAATTTTGTTTACAAGTCATAACACCATGAAAAATATTCTCGTAACAGGCGCCAATGGTCAGCTCGGCAACGCCCTGCAGGCTATCGCCGGTCAATATCCTGAATTCCAGCTGTTGTACACGGACAAGGATACGCTGGACATTACCAGCGAGGAAGCTGTGGAAGCCTTCTTTTCGCGGCAGCCCGTTCATGCCGTTATCAACTGCGCGGCCTACACGGCGGTAGACAAAGCGGAAGAGGACGAGGAAGCCGCCTTCCTGCTCAACTTCCAGGCGCCGCTGATACTGGCGGAAGCCGCCGCGAAGCATAACAGCGCCTTCATTCATATTTCCACGGATTATGTGTTTGACGGCCGGCATTACCGGCCTTATACGGAAACCAGCGAAACCTCCCCGCAAAGCATTTACGGCGCCTCCAAGCTCCGAGGCGAGGCCGCGGTACTGGGTTACCATCCCAATGCGGTGGTCATCCGCACCTCCTGGCTGTATTCCCGCTACGGGGTGAACTTTGTGCTGCGCATGCAGCAGCTGATGCAGGAAAAGGAAAGCCTGAATGTGGTGTACGACCAGGTGGGCACCCCCACTTATGCGCCGGACCTTGCGGCGGTGATCCTCACCATATTGCAGCATCCGGAGCCGGCCGGGGGTATTTACCACTACAGTAATGAAGGGGTAGCCAGCTGGTACGACTTCGCCATCGCCATAAAGGCCCTTACGGGCGCTTCCTGCCGCATATCTCCCGTCACCTCGGAGCAGTACCCCACCCCGGCCCAACGGCCCGCTTACAGCGTTCTGAACAAGGAAAAGATCAAAGCTGCCTTCGGGATAACGATCCCCTACTGGAAAGACAGTCTGGCAGTATGCCTCGGGAAATAGGGAAGGACTGCCATTCCGGCTCCTTTTTGGGCTGCTGCGCACTTCTTTGTGCTGCTGCGAGCTTTCGCCGGGAGTTGCCGTGAACTTTCTGCGGGGAAATCCGGGAGTTGCGGTGAACTTTCTGCGGAGAAATCCGGGAGTTGCTGCAGAACGTTCTGTGGGGAAATCCGGTATTCGCCGGGAACCTTCTGCGGGGAAATAACGGTCAGCCGGCGGAACCGGTTTCACTGACGATCCGGCCGTCCTTCATAACCAGCTGGCGATCGCTCAGGGTAGCAAGCTCCTCATTATGGGTAACGATGATAAAGGTCTGCGCAAACTGGTCGCGGAGCCGGAGGAAGAGCTGGTGCAGCTCCCGGGCGTTCTGCGAATCGAGGTTACCGGTAGGTTCATCCGCCATGATCACCGCCGGATTGTTGATCAGGGCCCTGGCTACGGCCACCCGCTGCTGCTCCCCTCCGGAAAGCTCTTTCGGGCGGTGATCCAGGCGGTCTTTCAGCCCCAGGGTGTCCAGCAGGAAGGCTGCCCTCTCCTTTACCTCACTTTTCTTTTTGCCGGCGATAAAGCCCGGGATACACACGTTCTCCAGGGCGTTGAACTCCGGCAGCAGGTGATGGAACTGGAAAATGAAGCCGATATGGCGGTTGCGGAAATCCGCCAGCTTCCTGCCATGCAAAGCGCGGGTCTGCACCCCGTTGATCCGGATATCTCCCCCCGTGGGGCCGTCCAGCGTGCCAAGGATGTGCAGGAGGGTGCTTTTACCGGCTCCGGACGATCCCACGATGGCCACGATCTCCCCTTTACTGACAGAAATATCCACTCCTTTCAGCACTTCAAGGTTGGAATAATTTTTGGTAACATTGCGAGCAATCAACATATCCGGATAAACAATTGAGCCTTTAAAATAGTAATAGTTGTTTATTTCAAATTAAATAATACTTTTGCGAAAATTTGGAAAAGTAAAAATTATATACGATGTACTGGACCTTAGAATTAGCTTCGTACCTGGAGGATGCTCCATGGCCGGCGACAAAAGACGAACTCATAGACTATGCCATCCGTTCCGGTGCACCTATCGAAGTTATCGAAAACTTGCAGGAACTGGAGGATGAGGGAGAAATTTACGAAGGGATAGAAGATATCTGGTCTGATTACCCGTCTCAGGACGACTTCTTCTTTAATGAAGACGAATATTGATTGGTATCCCCGGTTAGATCTCCTATGCTTTTGTGACTGAAAAAATTAAACCGTCATGGTAAGTGAATTTCCATGACGGTTTTTTTTATTGTTAAGGAAAGTATCCCTGTTATTCTTTTTCCATTTGCTCCATGACCGGGTAAGAAATGCCGGTGAAGGAGAACCCGCCGTCATGGAAGAGGTTCTGCATCGTCACCATCCGGGTATAGTCGGAGAAAAGGGTAACGGTATAGTCCGCACACTGATCTGCCGAGGCATTGCCCAGCGGGCTCATTTTCTCCGCATAGCTGATGAAGCCGTTAAAGCCTTTCACGCCGCTGCCGGCTGTGGTGCGGGTGGGAGACTGGGAGATGGTATTGATGCGCACTTTGTTTTTGATGCCGTAGTGATATCCGAAGCTGCGGGAGATGGATTCCAGCAGGGATTTGGCATCGGCCATATCGCTGTAGTCCGGGAAAATACGCTGTGCGGCGATGTAGGTAAGCGCCACTACGGAACCCCATTCGTTCAGCGCATCCAGTTTATAGGCGGTTTGCAGTACGCGGTGCAGGGAAAGCGCAGACACGTCCAGCCCCTTGTGAAAGAAGTCGTAATCCAGATCGGTATAGGGTTTCCCTTTACGGACGTTCACGCTCATGCCGATGGAATGCAGGATGAAATCGATCTTTCCTCCGAAATGTTCCATGGCTTTGGTGAACAGGTTATTCAGGTCTTCCAGGCTGGTGGCATCGGCAGGTATTACCGGGGCATTGCAGGCGGCAGCCAGTTTGTTGATCTCACCCATCCGCATGGCGATCGGGGCGTTGGTCAACACGATCTCCGCACCTTCCTGTACACAGCGCTCAGCTGTTTTCCAGGCAATGGAATTCTCATCCAGCGCGCCAAAAATGATCCCTTTCTTCCCTTGTAATAAGTTGTGAGCCATTGATTAAAATTTGGGCAAATTTAGCAGTTAAAGTCGAAAATCGAAATATATGTATGATGAATACTATTATTGGGCGACCATCTCGCGGGCGTTCTCCATTGCCGCGGCGGTTGGTTTTTCGCCTCCCAGCATCCGTGCAATGGCGGTTATGCGTTCGTCCTGCGTCAGCAGGCGTACATGCGTGCTCACCTTCTCTCCTTCCATCTGCTTGTACACGAAATAATGCGCATCCGCTTTCCCGGCCAGCTGTGGCTGATGGGTGATGCAGATCACCTGGTGACCGCGGGCCAGCTCTTTCATGATAATGCCTACCTGTTTGGCGGCTTCTCCGGAAATACCGGTATCTATTTCATCAAAGATGAGGGTGGGCAATGCCACGGAGCGGGCTACGAGCGATTTGATGCAAAGCATCAGCCTGCTCAGCTCACCGCCTGATGCTACCTTGCGGATCGGCGCGAACTGGTTGCTCTTGTTGGCATCGAACAGGAACTCGATGGCGTCCTGCCCGTGTGCATGCAACGGCGCCTGCCGCAGGTCCACTTTTATCCGGGCATTGGGCATGCCTACCTGTGCCAGCAGGGCATTTACTTTCTCTTCAAATGGCAGCAGCTGTGCCTGCCGCTGCTGAGAGATCAGCACGGCTTCCTGCTGCAGTACAGCTTCCAGCCCGGCAATCTGTTCTTCCAGCGCAACCAGGCGTTCATCCAGGTTCAGCACATTATCCAGCGCAGCCTGCAGCTGATCGCGGATGGCCAGCAGTTCCTCCGTTTTCTGTACATTATGTTTCTTCTGAAGCTTGTATAGCTGTGTCAGCCGTTCGTTCAGCTGCTCCATTTTCTCCCCGTCGTATTGCAGGCCATCGTTCAGGCGTTCTATTTCCGCGGCAATGTCCTGCAGCTCCAGGTAGCTGGATTGCATCCTTTCCGCCAGCGCCGGCACTTCCCGGTGAAAACCGGAGAGGGTCTGCAGCGATGCCTGTAACTGGCGCAGCTGCTGCAGAACGGGTTGTTCGTCTTCTTTCAGCTGGAAATAAATGCGGGTGAGCGTGCCTTTGATCTCTTCGGAATGGCTGAGCGCCTGCTGTTCGGCTTCCAGGGATTCCATTTCCCCTTCCTTCAGGTCGGCTTCCAGCAATTCATCCAGCAGGAATTTATTGTAGTCGGATTCCCTGTTAGCATGATCCCGTTGCTGCAAAAGTTCTTTTAGTTCCCGCTGCAACCGCGCGTATTCATGGAAACGGCGGGTATAGGCGGATAGCTGGTCCTGGTGAGCAGCGAGAGCATCCACCACTTCGCGCTGAAAACCGGATTTTTCCAGTTCCAGCGTATCGAACTGCTGGTGCAGATCTACCAGCATCAGGCTTAAAGCGGAAAGCTGGGCGAGATTGACAGGAGTGTCATTGATGAAGGCCCGGGATTTACCGGCTGCGCTGATCTCCCTGCGCAGGATCACCTGCTCGTCCAGATCCAGTTCATGTTCTTCAAAAAAAGCCTGTACCTGCTTCTTCTTTACCTTGAATATGCCTTCGATCACACATTTCCGGGATTTGTCGAACAGTACGCCGGGGTCTGCCCTTTCTCCGAGAATAAGACTGAGCGCCCCGAGGAGAATAGATTTGCCCGCCCCGGTCTCGCCGGTGATCACGTTCAGGTTCCCGGCGAAATCAATCTCCAGGTGGTCTATTATCGCATAATTCTGAATGATCAGACGGTATAACATAAGATGTAAAAATCCTTGTGCAATATCTTAATATAATTCGTAACGCCGGTCACTATTTTTCCACCTTTCATCTGTCCGCGACGGCCCCGGGGCGCCTATTTCCCGTCGAGGCGCAGCAGGCCCGACTTGGCGCGCTGGTCGAGGGAATTTTTATAATCATGCCCTTCCATATCCATGCAGGCCTGGAAGGACTGCCTTGCTTTGGTGCTGTTCCCGGACTTCTCATAGATATATCCCAACTGCAGGGCGGACCGTGCAGCAAAATATTCCGGGCGGTTGCTGCCGAGCTTTACCGTGGTCTCATACAATCTGATGGCATTGTCATCCTGCCCCATTTCATCATAAATGCGGGCCAGGCGGTAAGCAAATTCCAGTTTCTCTTCCACCGTAGCAAAGTCGTTTGCGCGTTTGTCGAGCAGAAGGTTGAGGGCCTGTTGATAAAATCCCCCGTCACTCATCAGCCGGGCGCGCAGCAGTAAGGGATTGGGCCATTTGCCGTTCTTCGCTTCCTTCTGTGCCTGCTTGTCGGCATCCGTTTCCTGGTTGCCGCGCTGCAGCACCATCGCCCGGTATTTGCTGGCGGTAGCCGCATCCCCTTTCAGATAATAGGCCCAGCTCAGCCGTTGCAAGGCTTCTTTCACGTAGAACTTGCCCCTGAACTCGCGTACAAACCGTTCCAGGTAAGTGATGGCATCCGCATCCTGCCGCTCCAGCTTCAACAACCCCATCACATAATCATGATAATGTATCGTTGCGTATTCCCTGCTGTGATTGCGTTCAGTCAGTATCCTGATACCCTGCTCCGCCTTCTGGTCGTTCAGAGACAGATTGGCCACCATCAGCGCAAAGAGGTAATTGTTGCGGATATCCAGCTGTTTCTGCCGGATGAACTGCCACAGCTGTTCCGGTTTGTTCTCGATGAACAGTTTCAGGTAACAGTAGTAATAATAGGATTCTTCCCGGAAGATCGCAGCTGTGGGATCGTTGCTGTCTATCACGCTTTGCAGCAACTGCATGCCCTGTTTGATGCTGCCGCGCAGGCCAAGGATATTCGTGATCCATTTGTAGCCTTCGGGGATGGTGCCGAAGACGGTCTGCATGGAGCCGATGATCATATTATTGGGCAGGAACTGCGGGAATTTCTTCTGATTGTCTTTCAGGGTGAAGTAGGCTTTGCGGATCTCCCAGGTGGCATCCCATTTCTCGCTGAATTTCACTTTCACCATGGCCCACTGGAATTTGATCACGGCCTGCGTATAGAGATGATAGGGCGATCCCTTCGGCCCTTCGGCCATAAGCTCCAGGCGCGTTGCGCGGAATTTGCGCTGGCGGGCATATTGCGCCGGGTCTTCATTAAAGAAAAGCGTAAAGAAATCGATGTAATTATCAATGAAATAGGGAATGAGATTGTCGGGGTCCGATCTTTTCTCTTCTTCCAGCAGCGCCCTGCCGGCATCCAGCCGAAGCTGCATGACCGCATCGTAAGCTTCCCGGCAACGTGCGTTGAAATCATAGTGTTTCTGCCGCGCACTTACGTTAACGGATATACTGAAAAAAAGCGTGATGACGAAAAGAAAACGCATAGGGGCAAAAATAAGGAACTCCGCGCAATGGAAGTGCGCGGAGTTCTTCAAAATAGTTTGCTGTCAGCAGCGTTTATCAGATCGTTACGGTGGCTTCGAGGTCGTTATCCACTACAATACGGCCACAGTGCTCACATACAACGATCTTTTTACGGTGACGGATCTCTGCCTGCCTTTGCGGGGGAATGGCGTTGAAGCAACCGCCGCAGGAATCGCGGATCACGGTTACCACAGCGAGACCGTTGCGATAGTTCTTGCGGATCTTTTCATATGCCTGCAGTAAACGGGGGTCTACCTTGGTGCGGGCTTCCTCGCTTTGCTTTTCGAAAGCGCGCTCTTCGTTGTCAGTTTCGCTGATGATCTTTTCCAGTTCGCCTTTCTTGTGCTTCAGGTTGGTTTCCTTATCGGCTACCGCCTTTTTGGCCACTTCCAGGATGCGTGCTTTCTCTTTCACTTCTTCATTGGCGTCCTTGATATGCTTTTCAGCCAGTTTGATCTCCAGGTTCTGCATTTCCACTTCTTTGGAAATGGCTTCAAACTCGCGGCTGTTCTTTACATTGTCCTGTTGCTTCTCGTATTTCTTCACCAGCGCCTCTGCTTCCTTGATCGCCGCTTTTTTGGCCGCCACAAAGTCCGTGATGCTCTTGAGCTCGTCTTCGATATGCGCCTGGCGGTGATTAAGGCCTTCAATCTCGTCTTCCAGGTCCCGCACTTCCATCGGCAACTCCCCTTTCAGGATCTGGATTTCATCCAACTTGGAATCGATTTTCTGTAGCTTCAGTACAGCAACCAGTTTTTCCTCGACGTTGTATTCTTTAACAGTAGCCATGTATTATAAATAATTTACCGGGTTTGTATTGATGGTAGATTTTAGAGGCGCAAAATTACGGAAATTTTCCGTCAATATATGATAAAATAAGTCCACTGCGAACTGTTCGCTCTCAAAATGTCCCACATCTGCTATAATTAATTGATTTTCAGCATCAAAAAATTCATGGTACTTGAAGTCGGCTGACACATAGGCATCCGCTCCGGCGCTTTTGGCCTTTTTCAGCAGAAAACTGCCTGCCCCTCCGCAAACGGCTACGGTCCTGACCGGTTTCCCCCGCATTGGGGTATAACGCACGCATCCGGTCCGGAACCTTTCTTTGACCAGCCGCAGGAAGTCCATTTCCGGCATTTCCTCCGGCAGGGTGCCTATCAAGCCCGATCCGGCCTCTGCGTATTCATTTTCCAGTTTCACGATATCGTAGGCCACCTCCTCGTAGGGGTGGTGCTGCAGCATGGCCCGTACCACCCGGTCTTCCAGGTGGGCGGGAAAGATCACTTCGATCTTGGTCTCCGGCTCCAGGTGGCGCTCTCCGGGTTTGCCCACGTAGGGGTCCGTATTGGCAGCCCCTTTGAAGCTGCCGGTACCATCGTGATAAAAGCTGCATTCCCCGTATTTGCCGATATGGCCTGCGCCGGCGGCAAACAAAGCCGCCCGCACGATCTCCGCATCCGCCACCGGTACAAAAGTGAACAGCTTGCGCAGCAGTTCCTTTTTGGGAGCCAGCACTTTCGTTTGCTGCAGGCCCAGCTGCTCCGCCATCATGGCGCTGACGCCTCCCCGCACATTGTCCAGGTTCGTATGGGCCGCATATACTGCAATATCATGCTTTATGGCCTTGATGGCCACCCTTTCCACGTAGTTGCCGCCCGTGATCTTCTTCAGCCCTCCAAAAACGATGGGATGATGAGCGATCACCAGGTTGCAGCCTTTTTCGATCGCTTCATCCAGCACAGCTTCCGTAGCGTCCAGGGTGAGCAGTACTCCCTTCACCTCCATACCGGCATTACCGAACAACAGGCCGGCATTATCATAGGATTCCTGGTATGGCAAGGGGGCAAAAGTTTCCAGTATTTGTATAATATCACGGATGATCATAACTTAATATAGATTTGTAAAAATAAATTTGTTTCGATGACTGTGCAAAAATCAACCCCGGCGCTTTACGAAGAATACAGCGCGAAGATGCAGAAAATAGCCGATGTCCGCAATGCTATGGCCGTTTTGGGCTGGGACCAGGAAACTTATCTTCCTCCCGCCGGCGCCGCTTTCCGCGGACAACAGCTGACCACGCTGAGTACCATTGCCCATGAACTGTTCACCGAGCCGGCCCTAGGCGACCTGTTGCAGGAGCTGCGCCAGCGGGGTGACCTGGACTCCGTACAACAGAAAAATGTAGCGCTTTCCCTCGAAGACTACGAAAAGAACCGCAAATATCCCGCCGCGTTCGTGGCGGAGATTTCTATCGCCACCAACATCGCTTACCATGCCTGGATCAAGTCCCGCAAGGAGAATAGCTTCGAGACCTTTGAGCCTTCCCTGAACAGGATGGTGGAATTGAAAAAAAGGGAAGCGGATATACTTGGGTACAAAGGGCATCCTTACAACGCCCTGCTGAATGAATACGAGAAAGGGGCGGATGTGCAGATGCTGGATAAAGTGTTCAGCGATGTAAAGACCTCCCTCCTGCCCCTGCTGCAACAGATCGCGCAGCAACCGGTGCCGGACAATAAATTCCTGCACCTTCATTACCCGAAAGACCTGCAATGGCAGTTCGGGCTGAACCTGCTCAAGGCGATGGGATACGATATGAATGCCGGCAGGCAGGACGTGTCCGAACATCCCTTCACCACCAGCTTTTCCCCGCAGGATGTAAGGGTGACTACCCGCATTGATGAAAAAGACCTGGGCAATATGACCTGGAGCTGCATTCATGAAGGCGGCCACGCCCTTTATGAGCAGGGCCTGCCTTCCGAACAATACGGCCTGCCCTGTGGAGAAGCCGCCAGCCTCGGTATCCACGAATCCCAGTCGCGCCTCTGGGAAAACAATGTAGGGCGGAGCCTTATCTTCTGGCAGCACCATTACGGCCACCTGCAAAGCCTTTTCCGCCACAACCTGCTGGCCGTGCCTATCCGTGACTTCTACCATGCTATCAACCTCGTGCAGCCTTCCCTCATCCGCACGGAAGCGGACGAGCTGACCTATCACTTCCATGTGATGATCCGCTACGAGATCGAAAAAGGCCTGATCGGCGGCACCCTCGCAACAAAGGACCTGCGGAACATATGGAACCGGTACTACAGCGATTTCCTGCAGGTAAAAGTGCCGGACGACGTACGGGGCGTGCTGCAGGACATCCACTGGTCCCACGGCAGCTTCGGTTATTTCCCCACCTATTCCCTCGGCAGCTTCTACGCCGCGCAATTCTACGCCGCCGCTAAAAAGCAGGTGCCTGACCTGGAGCACAACATTGCGGCCGGTTCTTACGACCGTCTTTTGCAGTGGCTGCGTGAACAGGTGCATGTACACGGGCGGTTCTATACTTCCAATGAATTATGCGAACGGGTAACGGGAGAAAAGCTGGAATTCCGCTATTTCCTGGATTATGCGAAAGAGAAATTCGGGGGGATCTACAACCTGGGTTGAGGGTAAAAAGTTGGATTTTGGGGATTATGATCCCCAAAAAAGGCTGATTTTGGGGATTACGATCTCCGAAAAAGATATTTTCCGGCATGCATTAGCGGCATAACCGTCATTTCATCGCCGCCAGGAACGCTTCCATGGTCACCAGCCCCTCTTTGCGCCAGACCTCCTTTCCATCCTTATACAACAGGAACGTAGGCAGGGTGCCGGCGTTTATTGTTTTCATCACGTCAGCATCTTTGCCGCCGTCAACATTCACGCGTTTCAGTTTTTTGTCGCTGACCAGCTGCTGTACGACCGGTTCCATTTTCCGGCAGGGAGGGCACCAGGCAGCGCCTACATCCACCAATACCCATCCTTTAACGCTGACGGCGGATGCGTATGCGCTGATGGTCATCTGCGGGTTCTTGTCACTACCGGTCAGCGTTTTCCCGGCTTTCTTCCAGGAGATGATACCACCTTCCATTTCCACCACATTCGTATAGCCGTTGCTGCGCATCCACTTTGCGGCAGCGGCGCTGCGTCCGCCGCTCAGGCAGTAAATATAAACGGGCTTGTGTTTGTCCACATGCCGGATACGGCTGAAAAACTCTTCCTTATTGGTAAAATCCGCCTGCAGGGCATCGGGGAGATACCCTGTCCTGAACTCTTCCGCAGTGCGCACATCCAGCAGCTGTACGCCGGGCTTGTGCATACCTTTTTCAAAGGCATCCGGTGAAACCTTCTCCTGCGCCTTTGCTGCCACCCAAGTGAGCATTACAAAAGCGAATAAGCATATTCTGTTCATACGGCAAAGCTACCGCCTTTTGGAAAGATTATCCAGTTTCCGGAAGTTGATGAATACTTCCTTGCCCTGGCGCGCGGGAAATGAGTTATGGCAGGGTGCGAAGGTCTTGAAATGGAAGTAGGGTTCGAACATCCGGCGATACACTTTGATACTGCCGCCGAAGGGGGGGCCGGATTCACCGAACTCGCGGTTGAACAGTACGCCGATCAGTCTGCCCTGTTGCCAGAGCAGATCGTACATATGCCGTGCATAGGCCTGGCGGAGGGCAGGGTCCAGTGAACTGAGGAAAGTCTGCTCAATGATCAGATCATATTCTGATTCATGTTCAAAAAAATCGCCCGTTTCGAATTTGATGCCGGTATGCTGATGTTCACGCTTCAGCTTGTCTATCAGCACAGATGAAATATCCAGGACCGTTACATCATGGAAATCATTGTCCCATAAATACCTGGCTTCGTAACTGTTCCCTCCTCCGGGGATCAATATACGAAGATGTTTGTTGGGCAATTGATCAATATAGCTTTTTACCGGAGGGGAAACCTCTCCCAAGTCCCATTCCGTTTCGCCCCGCTCGTAGCGTGCGTTCCAATAACCTTTGTCTAATGCAGGCATACCTGATCTCTGTTTGTACTTTAGCTCAATAAGGGGGTTAAATGCATTGATTATGAAATGCAAAACAATCCTCCCGGGAGGCAAATAAATAATAAATCAGGTAACCGCTTGAAAACATTATGTTAACGTAGACAGATAATTGTTTTTTAAATATTAATTTTATGGAGTATTAAGATAGGAGCATATTTACCCATATACCTGTGCTATAACCATTCCATGAACCACCACCTACTCAGGAGCCTTAAGTGGCTCTTTACCATGACCATATCGCTGGTGCTTGCTGCGCCGGGTAATACTGCGTTCGCCCAGACCGTTGGTTTTACGGCAGACAGAACGGAAGGATGCGCCCCGTTGACCGTTTCATTCACCAATACTTCCGATGCCGGCGGTACGGCGTATGACTGGAATTTCGGGCTTGGCGCCAATGCCACCACCCGCGATGCGGACAAGATCTTTACCGTTCCCGGCACGTATAACGTTGTATTAACAGTCACCTACCCTTCCGGGCCCAGGTCCGTTACCCATACGGTGACCGTGCACGCCAATCCCGTAGCCGCCTTTTCCGTAACGCCGCAGCAGGGTTGCACGCCGCTGAATGTGCAGTTTACAGACCAGTCCACTCCCGGTTCCGGCACCATCACCAGCGTAGTGTGGGATTTCGGGGACGGGATCACCTCTTCCCAGCCGAACCCCGCGCATACCTATACCATTGGCGGCAGCTTTTCCATCTCCACGATCGTGACCAACAGTCATGGTTGCACGAATGGATTGACGCAGCCGAACCTGATCAATGTCGGCCAGACGCCGAATATCGATTTCACCTCCGATGTTGCCAGCAGCTGCGTTACGCCGCTGACCGTGAACTTCATGAGCAGCGGGCCGGGCGGGCTGACGTACAGCTGGGATTTCGGGGACCCGTCTTCCGGGGTGGCCAATACTTCCACCATTCAGCATCCCACACACGTTTATCAGCAGGAAGGAAGATATACCGTTACGCTCACGGCCAGGGATGCCCAGGGTTGCGAAGCCGTGGTGACAAAGCAGTCCTACGTGACCATTGAAACCACCAGGGCGGATTTTGAGCCGCTGCAGCCTCCCTGCTCCGGTACGAACGTACTGCTGGAGAACACCACGATGCCCAGGCCCACACTTTCCACCTGGACGCTCCCTGACGGCAGCACCAGTTTTGCCACAGACCTGCTGTATTATTTCCCGGCGCCGGGAGATTACACGTTCACCCTTACTTCCGGCCTGCCCGGATGTATGGAAACCATTACAAAAACGATCACCGTGCACGAATCGCCGGAAGTGGATTTTATCGCCACGCCGCCGGCAGGCTGCGCTGTTCCCTTCACCACACAATTCTCCGCACAGACCACCAATGCCACCGCCTGGCAATGGACGTTCGGAGACGGCACCACCGGCAATACCGCCAATCCATCACACACCTACAACAACTTCGGTGAATATGACGTAACGCTTACCGCATCCAACAGCTTTGGCTGCGAGGCGACGGTAACACGGCCGGATTACATCCGCATCGCGCAGCCGAGGATGCAATTATGGGCATCAGAGGAAGAGGGCTGTATTCCGCTGAACACCAATTTCGGCGCCACCATGCTCGCCGGCGGCCCGATCGTTTCCTATAGCTGGGACCTCGGGGACGGCACTACTTCCACCGCTCCCAGCCCCGCCCACACCTACACTACACAAGGCGTTTTCACCGTAAGGCTGACCGCTGTAGTGGCCGGCGGCTGCCAGGTCACCGCCCAGATGAATGTTCGTGCCGGAGAAATACCGGTGGTAGAGTTCGATGCGAACCCCAAAGCCCCCTGCGCCAGCGACCCCGTCACCTTCACCAACCTTTCCACGCCCCCGGGCACCGAATGGGAATGGTCCCTTCCGCGGGACGGCGCGGTGCTGACACAGGAGAACCCTACTCACATCTTTCAGCAAACAGGGCTGCATGACGTTTTTCTTACGGTCAGCAATTACGGCTGCCGAAGAACACTCTATAAACCCGATTTCATTACCATATATCCGCCTATCGCCCGTTTCACCACCACGCCGGATTGTGTGAACCGGCTGAATGTTCAGTTCAACGATGCGTCCGACTTCGGTCCTGACCCCACCACCTTCCGCAGCTGGCGCTGGGATTTCGGGGATGGCAATACCTCTACGGAACAATCCCCGCTCCATACCTACGCCTCCACCGGGGAGTACCAGGTGAGGCTTTTTGTCAGCAACGGCAGCTGCGACCATGAGGTGATGATGAATGTGAGCGTGATCGATGAAAGGCCGGTGATCAGTGTGGATGATGACGAGATATGCGCCGGGGAAGCCGTTACCTTCTCCCGTACGGGCATGAACGAAGCCAACATGGTGTACTGGCAATGGACCTGGGGAGACGGATTTTACGCGCCGGAGGGCGGCGCCAATATTTCCAAACGGTACGATCAGCCGGGCAACTATACGGTGATTTTTTCGGGAAGGGACCGCCTCAACTGCCCCGTGAACGCCAATACGCTGAACATCCAGGTAAACGGCATCACCGCGAATTTCAGCTTCTCCGGCCGCAACTGCGATGGCGACGATATCGCCTTTACTGACCAGTCCGTTTCCGCCAATGGTTACAGCGTTACGGAGTGGGCCTGGAATTTCGGGGACGGCACACCTGTGGAATCCCCGCTGACCAGACCGGTTGACTATGAACATGCTTTCGCGCAGCCGGGCACTTACAACGTGCGGCTGCTCGTGCGGGACGATGCCGGTTGTGAGGCCGCCATTACACGCCCGGTACCGGTAACCGGCGTTACCGCAGAGTTTCAGGCGGCGCCGGTGGCCTGTATGAACCAGCCGACGCTGATCAGGAACAATGCTACGGGCAGCAACCTGACCTATGCATGGGACTTCGGCAACGGCGCCACCGGCACAGCGCCCAATCCACAGCCCGTTTATACGCAGCCGGGTGAATACACGGTGTCCCTCACCGTTACTAACGATATCGGCTGTACGGAAACGATCGTGAAGAACGATTACATCCGTGTACCTGACCCGCAGGCGCGGTTCACTATTCCGGCCGATCTGCCGGTATGCCCGCCCATCCTGGTACAGTTCACCAACACCAGCAGCGGTCATGAACGCTCGGTATGGGACTTCGGGGATGGCAGCCGCTCGGACCTTGCGGCGCCTTCCCATGTGTACAATCTGCCGGGGACCTTTGCCGTTACGCTCAATGTTTATTCCGAAGGGGATTGCGTCAGCACGGCTACCGGGGAAGTGGTGATCAAAGGCCCGATAGGTACCCGTACCATGTTGCCCCGGATCGGCTGCCTTCCGCATGACGTGACGCTCAATGCCGTGTCCAACAATGCGGTACGGTATATCTGGGACATGGATAACGGTACCGTACGCACGACAACGACCAATTCATTCACCTACAAATACGAGCAGGCCGGTGTGTATTACCCGCGTGTGGTACTGGAAGATGATCAGGGCTGCCGGGTGCCTGCCCAGGGCCCGGAAGACAGCATCATCGTAGACGAAGTGAGGGCAGATTTCACCATCGATGCCAGCCAGGCCTGCGACTTTGGATATGTTTTCTTTACCAATAACAGCACCAGCATGTCCAACACCCGGCATGACGAACCGAATACCTATCAGTGGGATTTCGGGTACGACAGCCGGACGGACGATGTGAGCAGCGAAGCCAGTCCCGCCTTCCTGTACAGCGGCGTTGGCACCTATCAGGCCCGCCTGATCGTAACCAGTGTGCATGGTTGTGTAGATGAGGTCACGCAGGAGGTAACGGTGGAGCCAAGGCCGGAATCGGCCATTGCCCCGGTGATGCCCGTCTGCCTCGGGGAACCGCTCCGCATCACCGGCTCTGAAGGCAAAAACCTGCCCGGCACCGGCTGGCAATGGCTGGTGGACAATGTCGTCAATAATGCCACAGGCACTTCGCTGCAGCTGAATTTCACGGAGCCGGGCACGCATGATATACAACTGGTGATCCGGAATCCCAACGGCACCTGTCCGGATACGGCGCAAACCACCGCCAATATCAATCCCCTGCCGGTGCTGAACGTCACACCGGAGGAAAGCGTACTATGCCTCGGTGACGACCTGCAGCTTTTATCCAACGGCAGCCCTGCCCAGTTCACCTGGACGAACTATAATATTTCCGATGCCACCGCCGCCAACCCGGTAGTCAGCCCCGCAACAGATACCACCTATCACGTGCAGGCCATCAACCAGTTTGGCTGCATCCGGAGTGACTCCGCGCGGGTTACCGTGTCCCTCCCCTTTGAAGTGAGCGCTGCGGATGCCGTGATCTGTGATGGCAGGCAAACCCAGCTGCATGCGAACGGGGCCGTGCGTTACCAGTGGATACCTGCTGCAGGATTGAGCCGCGCCGATATCGCCAGCCCGATGGCCAGCCCTTCCACCACCACCAGCTACCGCGTGGTGGGCTATGGCAACGATGCCTGCTTTACGGATACCGCGGATGTGCTGCTGACCGTACACCCTTCCCCTGAACTGGACCCGGGGCCGGCCAGGGTAGTGCCCACCGGCACTGAGCTGCTGCTGAACGTGAGCGGCAGTCCCGATATCGTGCAATGGCAATGGTACCCGGACATGTGGCTCAGCTGTGCCGATTGCCCCGCCCCCATCGCCACACCGCGCGAAAATGTGACCTACAATATCACGGCCACTAACCAGTACGGCTGTACGTCCATCGCGCTGCTGCCGGTAAAACTCGTCTGCGAAGGCAGCAATATATTCATTCCCAATTCCTTCAGTCCAAACGGAGATGGGCAGAACGACATCTTCTACATACGCGGGCGCGGTGTCAGGAACATCAAGTCCTTCAAGATATTCAACCGCTGGGGGCAACTGGTCTTTGAAAGGATCAATTGCAATGCGGACGATGCCTCCTGCGCCTGGGACGGCCGGTTCAACGGACAATTGCTGGCGCCGGACGTATATGTGTACACGGCGGAGATGACCTGTGACAATAATGAACCGATGCTGATGAAGGGAAATGTTACGCTGTTGCGGTAAATGATGGTTATATCCAAATAATATTATAAATTTGAAATATATTTAACCTATAGTATTCCATATCCTGAAGAAATGTCCCACATCCCTGCACCTCATATGAAAGACCTGTGCATACGGCATGGCAGGAAGCTGCTGGCGGTGCTGAGCCTGCTCCTGTCGCCCGCCATGCTGAAGGCGCAGCAGGCGGCTTTTACTTATGATGTTACACCTGTAAACCAATGTTCACCTGTGTCAGTCACCTTCCATAATACGAGTACCGGTACACCGCTTTCCCTGGTCTGGGATTTCGGGAACGGGAGGAGTTCCCGGGAGCCGGACCCTGTGGTGCATTTTGACACGCCCGGCCCGGTAACGGTTACGCTGACCGCCTGGTATGCCGGCAGTACCAGCAGCGTCAGCCAGAGCCTGACGATCTATCCCGGACCGGTGGTGGACTTTACGGTGAATAACCGTTATGCCTGCGGGGCCTATACGGCAACTTTTACGGACCTGACGCCGGGGGGTGTGGAGCGGACCTGGGATTTCGGGGATGGTACGCCCCCGGTGACCACTTCCGCAGCCACCGTGCAGCATCAATATACCGGTATCGACACTTTTGATGTGAGCCTTACCGTTACTAACGCCAACGGCTGCGCGCAGACCCTCAGGAAAGAAGGTTTCATCCTGCTGGCAGCGCCGGAGATAACGGTCAGCAATACCGGCCTGCAAGGGTGCATCCCCTTCGATGCCAGCTTCAGCGCCGGTGTTGCCACCATCAATAATGATCCGGTAGCCGCCTATGCCTGGACGTTCGGGGACAGCCATACCGGAAATACCGCGCTACCGGCCATTACGCACCAATATACCGCCACGGGCAGCTACGATGTTACCCTGAGCGTGACCACGCAGCAGGGATGCACCGCCACCCGTACTTTCCCCCAAATGGTGAGCACCGGCACACCGCCGCAGCAGGTAACCTTCACCGCCACCCGCACAGACGACTGCGCCGGTACCAGCACCCGCCTGCTGGCCTCTGCCGTCAATGCAGATCACTACCGCTGGGACTTCGGGGACGGTACAACGCAGGAAGGAACGGCATACGACATCAACCACATTTTTCGTGCAGGCGGTAACGTTACGATACAAATGGCAGCGGGCTCCAACGGGTGTTACACCAACGCCCCCGCGGTGAACCTCACCAATCTTGGCCCGGTAGCGGATTTCACGTTCCAGCGCCGCTGCGATAACAAAATGGCCTTTGATTTCACCAATATTTCCACCGGCTCGCCGGACGATACCTACGAATGGGACTTTGATGACGGCAGCCCCTTGAGCAACAGCATCCACCCGCAGCACATTTATACCACAGGCGGCACCTACACTGTGCGCCTCACCGTGCGGAACGCGGCGCAGCAATGCGTCAGCACGCTCTTTAAAACCATCCAGGTATTCACGGCGGATTTCCATACCGGCGTTGGCACCATCTGCCGGAGCAGCCAGGTGCCTTATGGCGTGGTGCATGTGCCCAACACCCTGGTAGACACATACGACTGGCGGTTCGGGGACGGTTCCGTGCTGGCCACCACGGAGGAAGACATCCTTAAAACCGTGCATAACACCGGCGTCTACACGGATATGCTCATCATCCGTTACAAAGACCCCGCCTATTGTCCTGATACGATCATCAAGCAAAACCACCTGACCGTCATTGCACCCGAAGCGGGGCTAACGGTATCTGGCAATGCCTGCGAAGGGCAACCCGTGACATTTGAAGATATTTCCATTCCATCGCCCAATATCCCGCTGACGGAATGGCATTGGGACCTTGGCAACGGTGTGCGCACTTCCGGCCAGGAGCCAGCGCCTGCGGTGTACCCTACCAGCGGCGTGTACCCCGTAAAGCTGGTGGTGACGGATGCCCGCAATTGCGTGGACTCCACGACCATCCAGATCACCGTCCGCCCCACGCCGGTCATGCATGCTGTAACGCCGCAGGAAAAGATCTGTGAAGGCAACAGCGTGACATTGCAGGGCATCAGCAATGCAGCCGTTCAATGGCAGCCGTTTTACCAGATCAGTTGCCTCAATTGCGACAACCCGGTGGTAAGCCCGCTGATCGATACCGCCTATATAGCCACCGCTGTTAACACACACGGCTGCATGGTCAGCGATACAGTACGGATCAATGTAGTACCGGAAGTGCACCTGACCGTAAGCGCGGATACCGCCATCTGCAGCGGCATGAACGCACAGCTCCGGGCCTATGGCGCCGCGGCTTACAGCTGGACGCCGGCGGATGCCACGATCATCGGCGCCAATACCGCCCTGCCGGTAGTAACCCCCACCGCCAATACCACTTACACGGTCAGCGCCAGCAATGATGCAGCCTGCCCGGGCGCTACAGCACAGATCGATGTGGAAGTGAAACCGGTGCCAACCGTCAATGCCGGGGCAGACCAGGTGGTGACCGTGGGCAGCGTGGTGCAGCTGTCGCCCGTGTACAGCAGCGATGTAGTGAGCCTGGAGTGGAAACCCGCTACCTATCTCGATTGCGCCACCTGTGCGGAAACGTTCGCCACCCCGCGCCAGTCCATGGACTATGCGCTGGAAGTGACCAATGACCAGGGCTGCAAACGCACGGATGTGCTGAACATCAAGCTGGTCTGCGACGAGAGCGTAGTGTTCTTCCCCAATGCGTTCTCCCCTAACGGTGATGGTATGAACGATATCTTCTATCCCCGCGGCAAGGGCATCCGTACGGTGAAGTCACTGCGGATATACAACCGCCTGGGGCAGGAAGTGTTCCGGCGGGAGAATTTCAATGTAGAGGACATGAGCATGGCCTGGGACGGCAGTTTCAAAGGGAACAAACTGGCGGCGGATGTGTACATCTACATGGTGGAGCTGCTTTGCGACTCCAACGAGACTTTTCATTTAAAAGGCAATGTAACTTTATTACGATAACAACATGAAAACGCTGAAAAGCATGAAAAACAGGTGGAAGGCTGCGATATTGGTGTGCTGTTGCTGCGGGGCCCTTGAGGGCGCCGCGCAGGATATTCACCTGTCGCAGTTCGCTGAAACGCCTATTCTGCGCAATCCCGCGCTGATTGGCATTTTCAACGGCGATATGCGGATACAGGCGGTGTACCGCAACCAGTGGAACAGCGTGACCATTCCGTACCAGACGGGAACGGTGAGCGGCGAAATGAAATTCCCCGTGGGCAATTACAGCGATCACGTTACCGCCGGCATGCAGCTGACCTATGACCGGGCGGGCGCTTCCCGCCTGCAATCCGTGCAGATACTGCCGGCCATCAATTACCATAAATCACTGAGTGAAGATAAAAGCAGTTTCCTGTCCCTGGGTTTTATGGGCGGCATCGTACAGCGCCAGTTCGATCCCACCCAGCTGACCTTCAACAACCAGTACACCAATGGCCGGTTCGACCCCTATTCCCCTACCGGAGAGGAAGGCCGCCTGGCAAAGATCGGGTACACCTACTGGGATGCCGGCGTGGGCATGAGTTATAACGGCGTGCTGGGAGAAGCCACCAATTACTTTATCGGCGCAGCCTATTACCACTTCAACCGCCCGAAAGTATCGTTTTACAATGATGAGGCAGTGGAGCTGGACCCGAAGCTGAGCATCAACTTCGGCATTACCGTTCCCGTCTCCGAACGGGTAAAGGTGATCGCCCATTACAACCAGCTGCACCAGGGCGCTTACCAGGAGTACATCGGTGGGGCCATGATCGGGTACGGATTGATGGATGAGGGACTGGAATCTGACCGGGGGATGTACGGCGGCCTGTTCTTCCGGTGGAATGACGCGGTGGTGCCGATGGTACGGCTGGATATGGGCACTTATGAAATAGGGGTAAGCTATGATGTGAATGTTTCCCGGCTGCGGACCGCCAGCCAGGCCATGGGGGGATTTGAACTGTCGATGGTATTCAAGAGCTTTCTCAACAGCCGCAATTCAACACTCAATAGTGTTGTTTGTCCAAGTTTTTAGCCGAATGTTAAAAAGCGTTAAATATTTCAAAAAAACAAGGCCCGCTGTACAATATTTGGCGTACCGTTTGTTATATTTACAATAGGATCAAAACCAAAAACATTTGGCTAATATTTAAAAAAATCGTTATCTTTGGATACTATGTTGAAAAACTTTACTCTCTTTTTATTTATTGCGCTCTGTACCATATCCGCTCCGGCGTGGTCCCAAAGCACAAAACCACTGTCAAACGATAGTGCGAGTAAGGTTATTAAAGCATATCCCAATCCCGCATCCACGAAGATATTTCTGGAACTCCAGCGTAATAACGATAAACAATATGAAATTATTGTTTACAACTTCCTCGGGAAGAAAGTAGACCACTTCAAGAATATCAGCCAGCGTACCCAGGTAAACCTGGATAATTACTACCCCGGTATTTATATTTTCCAGTTGAGGGACAAGGATGGAACGCTGGTGGAATCGGGAAAATTCAATGTCGTCAAGTAGATCGTCTTACGATCCTCATATAAAAAAACGGGTGCGTCAGGAACTGATGCACCCGTTTTTTATGGGCAAACCGGGTGGATAATGCCATCTGGCCCTGAGATCACCCACTGCATAACCGTAGTATCCCCATGGATCCCCCCGGTCAGTGGCATTGCGGATACGAAATAATCAACTGAAATATGCTCCCCGTCACGGAAACGGCAGCTTGTCCGCCTCCGTTACTGCACTTCCACGATCAGGAACTTCAGGTAGGTCGTATTTTCAATATTCCAGAGTATCGGATGGTCCTGCGCCTGGGTCATGAAAGTGACCTGCCGCAACTTCTTGCGGGCGTCTTTCGCAGCCATGTCAATGATCTCCAGGAAAAGGGAGGGATCTACCAGGTTGGTGCAGCTGGCGGTGACCAGGAAACCTCCGGGTTTGAGCAGTTTCATGCCGCGCAGGTTGATCTCTTTATAACCGGTAATGGCCTTCTGGATGTTCTCCCGGCTTTTGGTAAAGGCCGGCGGGTCCAGGATCACCACATCAAACTTCCTGTCTTCCTTCGTCCATTGCTTCAGCTGATCGAATGCATTGACCGCAATGAATTTGCAGGTATCCTGCAGCCCGTTCAGCTCCGCGTTCCGGCGGGCAGTGGCTACGGCATGCTCCGAAATATCCAGGCCCAGCACGCTTTTAGCGCCGTAATGCCCGGCATGGCAGGAGAAAGTGCCGGTGTAACAGAATGCTTCCAGCACATCGGCCCCTTTTACAATATGCTGAATGGCCCGGCGATTGTCCTGCTGATCAAGAAAATAACCGGTTTTCTGCCCGTTTTCAATGTCTACATGAAAACGGAGACCGTTCTCATTCAGGATAATATTGGTATCAAAAGGCGCGCTTAAAAAGCCCTTCTGCTGGGGCAGACCTTCCAGTTCCCGTACCGGCACATCATTCCGCTCATAGATGCCTTTGGGTGAGAATATTTTTTCCAGCGCGGCCACGATAGCCGGTTTCCACCGGTCTATACCCAATGCCAGCGTCTGAATGACCAGGTAGTCGTTGAATTTATCGATGATGAGGGCGGGCAGTTCATCCGCCTCCCCGAACACCAGGCGGCAGTTTTCCACATACCCGATCTTTTGCCGGTATGCCCAGGCTTTTTCCAGCCGGTGCAGAAAAAAAGCGTCGTTGATCTCCTCGTTGCGGTCCCGCGTCAGCAGGCGCACCAGTATCTGGGACTGCGGGTTGATGTATCCCCGGCCCACAAATACGCCGGTATGGGTGAACACATCCACGATATCACCGGGGCTGACCGCTCCTTCCACCTGGCCCACTTCATTGCCGAAAATCCAGGGATGGCCCAGTAAAACCCTGTTCTGTATCTTCTTTTTAAGAAAAACCTTTGTCATGTATTTCATTTCGCAGGCGCAAAGGTACGCTTTCCGGCGATCTTGCCGAATCCTGCCAAATTGTCCCGTCCGTCAGCCTTGGCAAAATTATTGTCCGTTGTACCTTTGCAGACAATTTATACTATCATGACAGAAAAAGATCAAGACATACAGGCAAATGGGCAGCCGGAGGATTTTATCCCGAATATCAATGCAGACGAGAACCAGAGCGGATCTACCCATTTGAATGATGCCCTGCCCGAGGAAAGTGAGCTGGAAAAAGTGCGTACGGAACTGGACGAGCTGCGGAAGAAGTACCTCCTGCTGAATGCCGATTTTGACAATTTCAAGAAACGTAACGCCAAAGAGCGTATCGAATTGATAAATACCGCCAACAAAGAGGTGATCATTGCCCTGCTGGATGTGCTGGATGATTCGGAGAGAGCGGCCAAGCAGATGGATACCGCTACGGATGTGAATGCCCTGAAAGACGGCGTAATGCTTGTTTTCAACAAGCTGCACAGCGTGCTGCAGGCTAAAGGCCTGAAGCCTATGGACAGCCTTCAGCAGGAATTTGATGCCGACCTGCATGATGCCATCACAGAGATCCCTGCCCCTGCCGACGAACTGAAAGGCAAGGTACTGGACGTATTGCAAAAAGGCTATTACCTGAATGACAAGATCATCCGTCATGCCCGTGTAGTCGTGGGTAAATGACGATGTGACAGCTATTTATTGTTGATATCAAATAACGGCCCGCTCCGGTGAGTGGGCTTTACAAGTGTATAAGAACATGTCCACCAAAAGAGATTATTACGAAATACTCGGGGTTTCCAAAACTGCTTCGCAGGATGAGATCAAGAAGGCTTACCGCAAAGTAGCCATGCAGTTCCACCCTGACCGTAACCCGGGCAATAAAGAGGCGGAAGAAAAATTCAAGGAAGCGGCTGAGTCCTACGAAGTGCTGAGCGATCCGGACAAACGGGCGCAGTATGACCGTTTCGGGCATGCCGGCGTGGGTAACCGCGGTGGATATGGCAGCGGCCATATGAATATGGATGATATCTTCTCCAATTTCGGGGACATCTTCGGGGAAGATATCTTTGGCAGCTTCTTTGGCGGCGGTGGACGTTCCGGTGGCGGCCAGCGCCGGGGCAGAGGTACCCGCGGCAGCAACCTCCGGGTAAAGATCAAGCTCAATTATGAAGAGATCGCCAAAGGCGCCAATAAAAAGATCAAGGTAAGGAAACATGTCACCTGCACTACCTGTAACGGGCTGGGCGCAAAAGACAGGAATGCATTCCAGACCTGTACCACCTGCCAGGGCTCCGGCCAGGTACGCAAAGTCACACAGACCTTCCTCGGCCAGATGCAGACCGTTACCACCTGCCCTACCTGCAACGGCGAAGGCCAGGTGATCACCAATAAATGCACCACCTGTAAAGGAGAAGGCCGTCAGTACGGAGAAGAGACCGTATCTATCGACATCCCCGCAGGCGTAATGGAAGGCATGCAGCTGAGCATGAGCGGAAAAGGCAATGCCGGCGAAAGAGGCGGCTCACCGGGAGACCTGCTCATTCTCATCGAAGAAGAACCGCATCCCGACCTCCAGCGCGAAGGGCTGAACGTGGCATACGACCTGCATATCTCTTTCCCCGATGCGGCCTTCGGCGTACAGCTCGAAGTACCTACCATCGACGGCAAAGCCAAGATCAAAGTGCCCGCAGGCACCCAAAGCGGCAAGATATTCCGCCTGAAAGGCAAGGGCTTCCCCGCCGTGAACAGCTACGAAAAAGGCGACCAGCTCATTCATGTGAATGTATGGACACCGCAAACGCTGACCGCGGACGAAAAAAGCATGCTGGAAAAAATGCAGGACTCCGGGAACTTCAAACCCAATCCCGAAAAAAGCGATAAAGGATTTTTCGAAAAAGTGAGAGATATTTTCAGTTAAGCTATACGCAGGCTGGCCCAAAAAAGGCCAGCCTTTTTTTATCCCGCTAACCGCCGCAGCGGCTCGTATTTTCCACATTCCTTTTGGAACAGATTACCGCTTTGCCCAACATTTCAATCCGCTTATCTTTGCTCCCATGTCCGACAAATTCCAGATGTTCGAGAACCGCCTGGCGAAAGTGCTGAAACACCTCCGCAAAACCGCAAAGCGGCAGGGGATCACCTGCTTCCGGTTATATGACCGCGACCTGCCGGAGTTCCCGCTCATCATCGAACTGTATGAGGACAAGGTGTATGTGGCCGAATACCGCAGCCAGCACGGCCTTGATGACGAAGCATATGAGCAGTGGCTGGAAAACAGCCTCGATGTGATCGCCAAAGTGCTGGAAGTATCCCGCAACGATCTCTACCTTCGTACCCGTCAACGTAAACAGGACCGGCAAAGCCAGTACGAAAAGCTGGACTTCTCCAAAGAAGAGCTGATCGTGCAGGAAGATGGATTGAAATTCAAGGTGAACCTGTCGGATTATCTGGACAGCGGCCTTTTCCTCGACCACCGCATCACACGGCACATGGTACGGGAAGAAGCGAAGGATAAAAAGGTGCTGAACCTCTTCTGCTATACCGGCTCCTTCTCCGTGTATGCCGCAGCGGGAGGCGCCGCCACCGTCACATCCATCGATCTATCCAAAACCTACCTGCAGTGGGCGGAAGACAATATGCGGCTGAACGGTCTTTTCGATCCTGCCAAACATCAATACATACACGCCGATGTGCTGCAATACCTGGATGAGCTGAAGCTGAATACTTACGACCTGGTTATACTTGATCCGCCCACCTTTTCCAACAGCAAGCGCATGAAGGATTTCCTGGACATCCAGCGAGACCATGTGGAGCTGATCAACAAAGTATTGCTGGCTACCCGCAAAGACGGCGTGATCTACTTCTCCAACAACCTCCGCCGGTTTGAGCTGGATGAAGCGAATATCGCAGCATCCGCCATCCGGAACATTACGGCGCAGACCGTGCCTTTCGATTTTCAGGGCAAGCTGTTGCGGCATTGTTTCCGGATCGTGAAATAGTTTTTTTGCAGGCATTACCGATGCGCTTTTGCCAGCATCATTATGATGTGAACTGTTTTTATTATTTTCCCGCATGCTTACCGGATTTATCCTGGCTTACCTGCTGATCACCGTGCTTATCGGGCAATGGGCGGCGCGCAAAGTGAAGAGCGCGCGCGACTTTGTGGTGGCGGGCCGCAGCCTTCCATTGGGGATCAGCACCTGCGTGATATTTGCCACCTGGTTCGGCTCGGAGACCCTGCTCGGTTCCACCAGCGAATTTTCACAGCACGGTTTACTGGGCGTGATGGAAGATCCCTTCGGCGCGGCATTATGCCTGTTGCTGGTGGGGCTTTTTTATGCCCGTAAATTATACCGCAGCAACCTGCTTACCTTTTGCGATTTTTTCAAAGTACGATACGGGCGCAAGGCCGAGGTGATCTCCGCCTTGCTGATGATCCCCTCCTATTTCGGCTGGATAGCGGCACAGATCGTTGCGATGGGCATTGTGGTGAATACCGTGATGGGCATCGACCCGGTGATCGCCATGATCGCCAGCGGCGTGATCGTCATGGCCTATACTTATGCCGGCGGCATGTGGTCCGTTTCCGTCACGGATTTCCTGCAAACCATCATGATCGTAGCCGGTATCGTCGTGATCACCTGGAGCGTGGTGCAGGATGCGGGCGGTTTGCAAACAGTTGTGGAACGTGCGCCGGAGGGCACCTTCCGCTTCTTCCCGGACCGTACCTGGGAGGGATGGATGCACTATGCCGCGGCCTGGCTCACGATAGGCCTTGGCTCCATTCCCCAGCAGGACGTGTTCCAGCGGCTGATGAGCAGCAAGAGCGAACGGGTGGCGCAGCATGCTTCTTTCATCGGCGCAGCCATGTACCTCGTCATAGGCCTGATGCCCCTGCTGATCGTGCTGTGCGCACAGCAACTCTATCCCGCGCTGATGCAGGACCATGAGAAAATATTGCCGAACCTCGTATTGCAGCACGGTTCGCTGTTCCTGCAGGTGCTGTTCTTCGGCGCTTTGCTCTCCGCTATCATGAGCACTACCAGCGGCGCCATCCTGGCCCCGGCAACAGTATTGGGCGAAAACATCATCCGCCCGCTCTTTTCCAATATCACCGATAAAAAATTCCTTCGCATCATCCGCCTGTCCGTTGTTATCGTTTCCGCGCTGTCCATGCTGATGGCGCTGAGCAGCCAGGATATCTACGAGCTGGTGGCCTCTTCCTCGGTGCTGAGCCTGGTATCGTTATTTGTGCCGCTGACGGCCGGACTGTATTGGAAAAGGTCGAATGAAGCGGGGGCTATCCTGTCTATTCTCGCGGGAACAGCGGGTTACCTGCTGAGCCTGGCCGCGGAAACAACGGTGCCGCCTTTGTTCGTTGGCCTGGGATGCAGTATAGCGGGAATGCTGGCGGGTACTTTTGGATGGAAAACACCTGTTGCGCAAACGGAATAATGGCCTGTCTACTTCAGCCAGTCCGTATATTTCTTTACCTGTTTGATGAGTTTGAGGAACTCCGCCCGGTACCCTTCTTTATCCGGGCCCCGTGACCGTTTAGCCATGTCCGTTACCATCCGCACATTTCCTTCTCCTTTGTATTGCGATTTGCGCAGGAGCATGCCAAAAAGGGCTACGGAGGCGGCAAAGCGGAAATCCGGCGAAGCTGCGGAAAATGCGGCCGGGCGGCCGGGAACGGGCCGCTGCAGGTAATGCCGCATGGTATCATTCGGTTGCCGGTACCATATTTTTACATCCGCCAGCATGCCTTCCTGCGCCGGAAGCACGGGATCGATCTCGTACATCGCTACCACGCAATGCCCGGAGCCTACGATGCCGCCTACGATCCTTTCCCCGTTGCTGTTATCTTCCTTCAATATCCTGTTCTCATACCCGATCAGCCGGTAAGCGTTTACCCTGGCGGGATTGAAGTCCACCTCCGCCCGTACGTCTTTCGCCACGGTGAAAAGCGTGCTGCCAAATTCACGGGCAAACACCTTGTTGGCTTCTTCCAGGTCATCGATATAGGCGAAGTTGCCATTTCCTTTGCTGGCCAGGCCTTCCAGTTTTGAGTCCTTGTAATCTTTCATGCCAAAGCCCAGGCAGGTAAGCAATACGCCGCTTTCTTTTTTCAGCATGATGAGGTCTTCCATATCCTGGTCACTGGTCTGCCCCACGTTAAAATCCCCGTCTGTGGCCATGATCACGCGATTGTTGCCACCGGGTATGAAATTCTCTTCCGCGATCTGGTAGGCCATCATGATGGCGGCCTCCCCGGCTGTGGCGCCTCCCGCGCTGAGATAATCGATGGCATTGAGGATCTTCTCTTTCTGGTGTCCGGGGGTGCAGGGCAATACCAATCCGGGCGTACCGGCATAGGCCACGATGGCCACCCGGTCCCGCGGCCGCAGGTTCCTCACCAGCACCCGGAAGGCTGCCTGCAACAGGGGCAGCTTGTTATAGGTGCCCATGGAACCGGAGATATCTATCAGGAATACCAGGTTGCTCGCAGGCAGGCTGTCCATTTCAATCTGCTGTGCCCGCACGGCGATCTGCAGCAGCTGGTGATCTTTGTTCCAGGGGCATTCCGTATAATGGGAATAAATAGCAAAAAGGCTGTCTGGCTGCGGTAAAGGGTAGCTGTAATGGAAATAGTTGACCAGTTCTTCGATCCGCACGGCATCAACGGGAATGGGTTTGCGCAGCTTTACAAAACGCCGCATGTTGCTGTATGCAGCCCTGTCCACATCGATCGCAAAAGAGGAGACACGGCTTTTGGCGCTTTCCACAAATTTGTTTTCATACAGCTTGCCGTAGGTTTCATCAAAGAATGTGACGGCTCCCATGCCGATATTGCCATAGTTGGGGTTTGTGCTATGGGCAAACCTCGCCCGGGCCTTTGCTTTGGCAATGTCCGCGGAATTGTCCGTCTTCTGATCCGTTAAAGGGCTCAACTCTATGAGCATGCGATCGTGATGTTGCAGGGGCACTATCTTCGTCCTGTAGCCGGGGTGTTCAAAAACAAGGCGGGTGCTGTTATCGGGAATGTCTATACGAAAAAGCCCATACTGATTTGTCGTAACGCAGATGGTATCCTTGTCAATACAGATCTTCACGCCAGGTACAGGGCTACGGCTGATGCTGTCCTGTACCGCCCCGGTGACCCATCCTCTCTGTTGTGCCGCTGACATCGTACTTCCGCATACCCAGAGGAGCAGCATGAGGAACTTATGCATCTTATTTTTGTCTCATACAACGATACATGAAATTAAGAAAATATTTAATCAATTGGTTCTCCGGCGATAGAATTACCGGATTTAGATAGATAATTCTCCTTTTATTCGCTCAACTGGTAGATCTCGGGCAGATTGCGGCCCAAACCGTCATAATCAAGCCCGTAGCCGAGCAGGAACTTATCCGGTACGGAAAAGCCGAGGTAATCGATATGGATGGGATGTGTGGTGGCAGCGGGCTTGTGCAGCAGGGCGGCTACCAGCATCTGGCTGGGCTGCTGGTGGCGCAGCTGGGGGAGGAACTGGCTGAGGGTCTTGCCGGTGTCTACGATATCCTCCAGGATCACCACCGTCCGGCCGTACAGGTCTTCCTCCAGCCCGATGGCGGTGATGACGTTGCCGGTGGATTTGGTGCCTTTGTAGGAGGCCAGTTTGATGAACGATATTTCCGCTTCAATGGTCAGGTATTTGAAGAGGTCGGCCGCGAACATGAACGAGCCGTTGAGTATGGCGATGAACAGCGGCTTTTTGCCCTCCAGGTCGTGGCTCAACTCAAATGCCAGTTCCCGGATACGTTGCTGTAGTTCGGCTTCAGCGAGGTAAGGCTCAAACCGCTTGTCGTGTACTTGTATCGTCATGGTATTATTTTCGAACAATCAGTTGCTGGCCGATCCTGATACCGTTATCAGACAGGTTGTTCCATGCCTGTAACTGGGCCACGGTAATGTTGTATTTCTTCGAAATACTGTATAGTGTTTCTTTTTGCGCGACAATATGATACTGCCCTGTACCACTGTTGGTGCCGATCTTCTTCAGTTCTTCGACCATTTCCGGGGGCAGGCCGGTCTGCTTCGGTGTGGCGGCAGGTTGTTGCGCCACCGGTGCGGCGGGGGCTGCCGGGGTTTCGGGCGTTGATGCCTGCGGGTTACCGGCTTTCTCTATTTCCTCCCGGATATCCCGGATGATCTTGCGGGGTTCCAGGTCTTTATGCTCATCCGCTTTTACAACAGAATGGCTGCCCAGTTTCGGTTTAACGGAAGCATACCCGTCCAGCACGATCTTCTCGCCTGCAGCCGGCTGCTCTCCTTCCTGCATTTTATTCCGCTTGCGAAGCCAGCGCAGCTGTACGCCTTCCGCCTGCGCAATATCGTGCAGGGTTTCACCGGGCGCCACGATGTGGTAATCGTTCTTCCCTTTTTTATGCTTGCTCTGCAGGAAGATCAGCATGTCTTTTTCCAGCGGCACATCTGTAGCCAGATCATTCATTTTAAGCAGGTTGCTGAGCCGGATATTTTTTGCATTGGCTACCTGTATCAGCGCGGTGCCTTCTTTTACATAGACCACTTTGCGGCCATTGATCCTGAATTCCGTGTGCTGCGGGTAATTGACCTTTGCGGGGGCATTATATTCCCGGGCAGCGGGCGCATCCTCCGGCCTTTGCACCGGCGGGCCCGCAAACACCGGACCCTGGGGCAGCGCCTTGTTGCTCATGGCCAGCGTCGTGTATTCCTGCAGGTTATACTTCTCGATGATCTGTATCAGCTGCTGCGGGTAAGTTCTGCTGGTGGCATATCCTGCTGTTTTCAAACCATATGCCCAGGATTTGTAATCATCGGCGGCATAATCGAACAGGAATTTATACCGGGGATTGTTGCGCAGAAAATCGGAATGATCTTTCCAGGATTCCTCCGGCGAATCATATTTGCGGAAACACTCTCCCTTGGCATCATCGTCATAGTTGACGCTCTTGCCGGTCCAGTTATTCTTGCATTTGATACCGAAGTGATTGTTGGAATTAAGCACCAGCCAACCGTTACCGGACTGGGTTTCCAGGATGCCCTGCGCCAGCTTGATGGCTGCGGGAACGCCTGAACGGCGCATTTCTTCCATGGCGATATGCTTATAGCTGTCGATGTACTGTGTGGTGCTGACACTTTGCGCTGCAGCCGTTGTAAAGGCGCAGATCACCATACAGATCGCCAGGCAGTATGACTTTACTTGCATGAATATGTTGAATTTAATGGGTCTGTTTCTTGCGGATCAGCATCAATCCATCGCGCAATGTAAGCAGCATTGTTTCCGCACGTTCGTCCGCCACCGCTTTTTCCGCAAACCGGATCATGGCCTTGGCGTTATTGCTTTGCCCGCTTTCCGGCAACACCACTTCTCCATGATAAAGCACATTGTCGGCCAGCATGAAACCGCCGGGGCGAAGCTTTTCCCACACCATGTCGTAGTACCCGGTGTAGCCTGCTTTATCCGCATCGATGAATACCAGGTCAAACACTTCATCCAGTTGCGTGATGATCTCCGCGGCCTTACCGGTATGCTGCACGATCTTGTCCCCCAGCCCCGCTTCTTTGAAATAGCGGGAAGACATGGCTTCCAGTTCTTCATTCACATCTATCGTATGCAACACGCCGTCTTCCGTCAGCCCCTGAGCGAGACAGATAGCCGAATAACCGGTAAACGTGCCGATCTCCAATATCCGCCGGGGCTTGATCATCTGGCTGACCATCGTCAGCAAACGCCCCTGTAAATGGCCACTGAGCATGTGAGGCTGAGCTATTTTCAGGTATGTTTCACGATGCAAACGATAAAGCAATTCCGTTTCCGGGGTACTGTACCGTTCTGCAAACGCCTGAATGTCCTCTGGTATTACCTCCATGCCCTTTTTTTTACAAACCTACGCAATTTTTCGGCTGCAGATCAGAAGTTTGGCCGCAACTTGTTGGTGGTGTAGAATACCCGGAAGTACTCCACCACTTCGTCAGCCGTATCAAATACTTTCAGCAGATCCAGATCTTCCGGATGGATATTGCTTTCCTTTTTCATCATCACCGTATCGATCCATTCCAGCAAGCCGGACCAGTATGCCTTTCCTACCAGCACCAGCGGCGTTTCGGTCATTTTTTTTGTTTGTATGAGCGTGGCTACTTCAAAGAACTCATCCATTGTGCCGAAACCGCCGGGCATCATTACAAATCCCTGTGAGTATTTGGTGAACATCACTTTGCGTACAAAGAAGTAGTCGAAGTTGATGCTCTTGTCGTAGTCGATAAAAGTGTTGGGATACTGTTCATGCGGCAGGGAAATGTTCAGCCCCACGCTTTTTCCGTTGGCTTTCTGTGCGCCTTTATTGGCCGCTTCCATTATGCCCGGGCCGCCGCCGGAGATGATCCCGAAACCGTCTGTTGCCAGCCGTTCCGCCACTTCACAGGCCAGGTCATAATACGGATTCCCCTCCCTTGTACGGGCGGAACCAAAAATAGATATACAGGGACCGATCTTTGCCAGTGTTTCAAACCCTTCTACAAATTCCGCCATGATCTTGAAGATCTGCCAGCTGGAGTGGGCTTTGGTTTCCGTCCAGTCGCGTTCCTTCAGGTTCTTTAAAGACTCATTCATCTGCAATTCTTTTTATTCACTAAACTACAATTTTTTAAGGGAACGGGCTGCGCTGCGGCGGTCAGGTGTTGAGAACAACGGAGTCCTGCAATAGCGGAAGCGCTCCGGATGCATGCCCTGAAGGCGGTAAGGCGATGACAACAACGACCAAATATAAAATATGGAGACCAACGGCGCCGTTGGAGCCCGCTACCGGTGCGGTATTCGCATCACTAGTATAGCTGAAAAGACAGCGCCGCAAACGACTACAAACCAATATTCACGCCACCGGAGAAAATGGGACGGTTCATATAAGGCGAATTACTGTCCTGCAGCACATCATAGAGTATCATGATGGTGAGTGCGGAATTGCCGCCGATCGGCTGGGCATAGCCACCTCCGAGCAGGAGGCTGGGGGCATAGTAATTATCTTTTGTAACAATGCGCTCTCCGTCATAAGTAGTACGTTTCACGGAGATCCTGTTATATTCAGGCTGGGCGTGCAGAAAGAATTGCTGGAAAGGATAAAAGCGGGCGAACACACCGCCGCCAAAAATGGAATAGTTGTTCCGTTCAAACACATCTCCATTAAAGTCCCGGAATTTCTGCGCGGCATATTGTGCATTGATATTCACGCCTGCGGCAAACATAGGCGAGAAACGGTAGCCGATCAGCGGAGATACATTCACGAAGGTATAATCCCCGATGGAGAAACCAAGCGCGCCGCCGAACATCAGCCTGCTTTTATCAAAGCCGCGGGAACTGTCTGTTACATAACCCTGCGCGGATGCGGTCAAAGCGCTGACAATGAGTATAACGATGAAGATCGAACGTTTCATGGCTAGTGTTTATATCCGGCTAAATTATCGGTTTTCTGCGAAACGGCACAGCCAACATCCTGTTAAAAAGACGGGCAAAGGGAAGCTCTCTGCGCCCTGCCGAATGCGCGGTTAGGATAAATGCCGGTATAGATAATGCTCAGCTCGTATGCGCCCTGGCGGCTGTTGGCCACGGCTAGGTTGGAAGATGTTACATCGTAGTTGAACATGAGGCGTACATTGCTCATCTGATAGCCTACCACAAAGGGGAAAGCATCTTTCACACGATAGTACAACCCGCCGAATACCTGCTTGTCGCCGTCCCCGGAAAGGTTATAGGCGGCATATCCGCCGAACATCAGTTCGCTGGAACCGGCCTGCTGCGCATAGTATGCGCCGGGGTTCAGGATGATGTAATCGCTCATCTTCAGGCTGGCGTTCAGGAAACCGATATACCGCGGCTCTATCTGGTTATTGCCGCTATAGAACGTTTCCCGGGGCTTGTTGACGTGGTGTACGGAAAAACCGCCGTTGACATATACCAGGTCATTCGGAAAAAATGCGTAGTTCATACCTACCTGCATATCAAAATAACCGATCGCGGAGTTGTTGATCGGCTCACCGGAAACCATCTGTGAATCGAAGAACTGGCCGTTCCATTGGGTACCGAATGTTAGTTTGTTGAGGTCTACCCTTTTATTGGCATACCCTACGTTGAAACCTGCGGAAAGCAGGCTGCTCTGGCCCATCAGCTGGTGATAGGCAATGGAGCCGTAGGCTTTGGTGGAAGTAAGATTGCCGGTACCGGCCACATCGCGGAGCAGCAGACCGCCAACGCCCACCCAGCCATAATTCAGCTGGTCCCTGAACAGCTGCAAATCACCGAAGAGGGACATGGTTTTGTATGGCACCGGAATGGAAGCCCATTGGTTCCGGTAGTTCAGCCCCACACGGTAGTTGCCATCAGGAATAAAACCGGTATTGGCAGGATTGGTAGAAAGCGGCGAGTTGTAGAACTGCGAGAAGTGCAGGTCCTGGGCGGAGGCTGAAACAGCTCCCGTCAGGCAACAAACCAGGATCATATGGCAGGCAATCTTTCTCATAACCAAACTATCTTAATAAAGTAACATTCCCCGTTTTGGTCACCCGCTCCCCGTGACTGAACTCGATGTTCAGCACATAAGCGTAGGCGTCCATGGGTTGGATGGCGCCGTTGAAACGGCCATCCCATCCTATCTTCTGATCGTTGGAGACGAACAGCAGCTGTCCCCAGCGGTTAAAGACCTTCATTTCATATTTGCTGATCCCGAAACTCTTGACTTCCCATACATCGTTGATACCGTCCCCGTTCGGAGAAAAAGCCGTAGGCACATCAAACAGCGGATTCACGATCGCGCTCACCATCTGGCAGGTGGTATCATGGCAACCGAACTCCGTTTCCGCGATCAGGCAAACCTGGTAGGTGCCTGTTGCGACGTACTGGTGCGTTGGATTGACCATGGATGATGTATCCCCGTCACCAAAATCCCACCAATAACGTGCCGCACCTGTAGAAGTGTTGGTAAAAACATGCGGCGTGTTCTCCACGGGTGTTACGGGCTGGTAGGTAAATCCTGCTACCGGCAGCGGTAACACGGTGATATACATGGAAGTATCGTCCGTTACGTTACAGGTATTCGGGTCCGTAGCCATCATCGTTACCAGGTAACGGCCGGGCTGGGTGTAGGTATGGGTGGGGTAAATATCTGTGGAAGTACTTCCATCCCCGAAGTCCCACCGGAAGGTAACGCCCCCTTTCGAGGTGTTGTCGAATACCGCGGTGTAAGGTACGCAGGCGCTGTCCGGCACCTCGAAGAGGGCGAAGACGTTGGCGGCTACACGCAGCTGGTGCGTGATCACTTCCGGCGCGTTGCAGTAATTCGTATCCACAAGCGTCAGCGTTACATTATATACGCCTTCCGCGGCGTAACTATGGGTCTGATCGCTGCCATCGGTCGTAACCGGCGGTGTGCCGTCACCAAAATCCCATACGAATGACTGGTTGGTGAACGGTTTGCCGGGAGGCGCCTGTGACAGGTTGGTGAATTCGTAATTCAGTTCCGTACAGGGGTCCAGGCGGCGTTCGGAAAAGTCTACCGTAGCCTGATCGGACCGCACCCGGATGTCCAGGTAAGCGGTGTCCCGGAGGTTACAGCTTGCCGGGTCATATTTGATCATCATCACGGTATAATCGCCTTCAACATTATACGTATGGGTGATGGTGGGGCTGGCATTGGTGATCTCCGGCGATCCGTCGCCAAAGTTCCATATCCAGCTCTGCGCCGGTACATTGGTGGTATCGATGAAGGTGATGGTAGCCGGTACGCAGTAATTATTTTTCCGTTCTTCCGTGGTCAATCCGGCCCGCACCCCGTCCAGGTTAAACGCTATCTTGAGCGCACCGAGGTTGCAGCCATCGGGGATACCGCTGTTGTATGCGCCGGGCGTGGTGGGGAAGCGGGGCTTGTTGCCGGTGCCGCAGGCGGCGCAGATGGCCTGGTAGATCACGCCATTCTGGTCGAAACGGCTGGTGCCGCCGTCCACATGTTCAGCAAGACCGTTGCCGCCGTAAAAGGTGCCGTACAGGATGCCGAGTGCATCGCGCTGCATCACAAAGAAATAAAAGTCGCTGTTATCCGAGCTGGGTTTGCGGGCATCGGGCGTTGTCGGCAGCCCTGCCGTGCCGGAATTGGAAAAGTTATTGCCGGAGTTCAGCGAGCCGCCCCAGCCGGACACGTACACATTCTGGCAACGGTCTACCAGGAAGGCTACGGGAGAGAGACTGGGCTGCGCCGCCGCCTTTCCGAAGGTGGTGGAATAGATGAGGGCAGACAGGTCCGGCCGCAACTTGGTAATGAACTGTTTGGAATTGTCGTTATAAAAAGTGGCGGTGCCGGTGGGTTGCTGGATGGGCCAGTTGCCTTCCGTAGTACCCATCACGTACACATTGCCATCCCTGTCCAGCTGAATGCCATACACCTGGTCCGCCCGGCTGTTATCCGAGCCCATGAAAGTGGATTGCAGGATGGACGCCCCGTTACCGGAGATATGGGTGATATAGCCATCGCAGGCCCCGCCCCTGAATGCCGGGTACACGCTGCCCGGGCGGGCGGGAAAGTTGCTGCTGGCGGTGCCTCCGGCCACATATACCGTGCTGCCGCCATTCACGGCCAGCACATATGCGGCATCCTCAGCGCTGCCGCCGAGGAAGCTCGCCCATTGCACCCGTACGTTCGGTGTCAGCTTGATCACCACCCCATCCTGACGGCCGCCGCCGTAAGTGGGCTGGAAAACGCCTGCTGTGGCGGGAAAGTTGGTGGATTGCGTGGAGCTGGCAATATAGATCGCGCCGGTAGCGTCGATCACTACTTCACTGCGCGCATCATCGCCATAGTTCCTTAATAACACATCGGTCGGCCCTTTTTTATCCGGGCGCATGTTCACCCCGTCATTGCTGTTGCCGCCGATGCGCACGGAGCCTACCAGGCCGGTGCCTGCGGCATTCAGCTTGGTAACGGTAATATCAAAGCCGCCGCCGGGACCATAAGCCGTATCTACGGGAAAATTGCCCGAGTTGGTCCTGCCGGATATCACGAGCTGGCCCTGTGCATCCACAAAAAGACTGTGCGGCTGATCTTCGCCGTTGCCGCCGATATAGGTGGAGTATATGATCTGGGTGCCGGCGGGATTGAATTTGGTAATGGACATATCGAACTGGCCGCCATTGAAGGAATTGTCGTACGCACCGGTAGACACGGGATACCCGGTATTAAAAGCGATACCCCCGGCGTAAAAGTTGCCCCCGGCGTCGTACGTGGCCGTGAAGCCCCAGTTATCCGCCCGGGAACCGGTGAGCGTGGCGAATACCACGGTAGGGTCTATTACGAGCGGGTATTTGCTGTCATATTTGCCGGATACTTTGAAGCTGACCGTTGTTCCGTCCAGCTGATAAGATACGTTCACGCGCTGCCGCTGACTGTTGATATACTGGTATGCGAAGGGCGCCAGTTCGATGGCTTCCCCTACGGAGGTCTGTACATGCAGATTGCCCTTTTTCAGGGAAAGGGAAGTAGCGCCGGAATAGGCGAACCGTATCTGGTCCGGGTTGCCGCCGGGATGTACGATCAGGTCGTATTTCATCTGGCCGCTTTCGGAATAGACCTGCAGATCGATACTCCGGTATAACTCCTTGTAGAGCAGACTGGTATATGAACCGATGCCAGACTTCCACCTGGAGCGGTCGTTGCCGAGCATATAGGTGATATTGTTCTCTCTGACGGGTTTTGAAGGGATGATCTCCGGGTCCGGCAGGGTATTGAGAAAGCGGAGGTCGTACGCATGGCCTCTGACGGGCTGATGCGGTATGCCGCCGTTCACGCCGGTGCTGCCGCCGTTAGCCGGCAGTTTGCCGGGGAGATTAACATTACCGGGATCCGGGAAATAGATCGGTTTGCCGCCGGCGGAATCTTCCATATGCCCGTGATTCAGTTCAGGGACGCGCATCAGGTCTTCCTTGCTCAGCAACAGGAACCGGAACCCGTCCTTCTTTACAAATATGCTGGCAGAACCGAGATCCGCGCGGTACTGAAAATCGCCGGGCCACTGGCCTTTGTTCTCAATATATTCGAGTGGTGAAAAGTTGCTGCTGCCTCCCTGCGCCCAGGCAGGCACGCCCGTCAGGAACAGGATACAGACTTGCAGTACACAGAAAAGGCCGGTAGGGCGAGTAGATTTCAAGCGGTTCTGATTTTTAAGATTGTCCCAGTTAAAGTAATATACTTATTTTAACGGTTTGTTACCTCACTTTGTTACGGTTTGCCCGGGATATTTGGCAGATTGAGTGGCGGCCGGCGGGTGATGAACATTTCGGTAAAGGCAAGCAACAATTTCATGATCAATCCTCTCCCGCCGGCACATCCAGGATTACAACGTAAAAGCGGTCAGGATATTTTACTCCATGCGGATTTTGACCGTTGGCTGGCGAGATAGTCGTGAAGCGGTTTATTTTCAGGCAGTTCCAGTTCGGGGTCTTCTTCCAGTATCTTTTCGGCGGATTCCCTGGCAGCGGCCAGCATGGCGCGGTCCTGCACAATATCGGCCAGTTTCAGGTCCAGCAGCCCGCTTTGCCGGGTGCCTTCGATATCCCCCGGCCCCCGCAGTTCCATATCCTTTTCCGAGATCACGAACCCGTCGTTGGTCTGTACCATTACCTTCACCCGTTCCTGCGAGTCCTTCCCGATCTTGTTGCCGGTCATCAGGATGCAATAACTCTGTTCCGCCCCCCGGCCAACGCGGCCCCGCAGCTGATGGAGCTGCGACAGGCCGAAGCGTTCGGTGCTTTCTATCACCATGACGGAGGCGTTTGGCACATTCACCCCTACTTCTATCACCGTAGTCGCCACCATGATCTGGGTATCGCCGGTAACGAAGCGGTGCATATTGGCTTCCCGCTGGTCCTGCGGCTGGCGGCCGTGCACCATGCTGATGTAGTATTTCGGTTCGGGGAAGAAGGCTTTCACTTCTTCATATCCTTTGGTCAGGTTCTCGTAATCGAGGTTGGCGGATTCTTCGATAAGGGGGTACACCACGTAAGCCTGGCGGCCCTTTCTTACCTCCTCTTTGATGAAGTCCATCACCTGCGGGCGCTGGTATTCCGTGCGGTGCACGGTAGTGATGGGCTTGCGGCCCGGCGGCATTTCATCGATGACGGAAACATCCAGATCCCCATACACGGTCATGGCCAGTGTGCGCGGGATAGGCGTGGCCGTCATCACCAGGATGTGCGGCGGGGTATGGTTCTTTTCCCAGAGGCGCGCGCGCTGAGCTACGCCGAAGCGGTGCTGTTCATCTACGATGGCCATGCCCAGGTGAGAGAACTTCACTTCTTTTTCCAGCAGGGCATGGGTGCCGATGAGGATGTGTATGCTGCCTTCTTCCGTTTGTCTGAGTATCTCTTTGCGGGCCTTGCCTTTGATGTTCCCGGTCAGCAAAGCCACTTTCACCGGCATGTCTTTCAGCAGTTCCGATATGCCTTTGAAGTGCTGCTGCGCGAGTATTTCGGTCGGCGCCATGAGGCATCCCTGGAAACCATTGTCCAGCGCCATCAGCAGGCTCAGCAGGGCCACCATGGTCTTGCCGCTGCCTACATCCCCCTGCAGCAGGCGGTTCATCTGCCGGCCGGTCATGGTATCTTTGCGGATCTCTTTGAGCACGCGTTTTTGTGCGCCGGTGAGCGGGAAAGGGAGGTGATCGTTATAAAAAGTATTGAATATTTCGCCTACTGCGCCGAATACAAATCCCTGGCTGATCTTGTGGCGCCTGACTTTGAGGCGGCAGATGCGGATCTGGGCGAGGAAAAGCTCTTCGAACTTCAGCCGCCGCTGCGCCTGTTTCGCTTCTTCTTCCGATGCTGGCAGATGTATCCTGAAGAAGGCCTGTGCGCGGGGCATCAGGCGAAACTGTTGCAGCACGGGGGCGGGAATGTTCTCTTTTATTTCGGGGAGGGAAAGCTGTTCCAGCAGGTTGCGGGTAAGTTTTCCTATAGCCTTGGCCGTTAGCCCGCGGGCTTTGAGTTTTTCGGTGGTGTAATACACCGGTTCAAGATGCTGTTTACCGGAGGCGGTCTCTTCGGTGAGCAGGTCCATTTCAGGGTGCGCCATCTGCACTGTGCCGTTGAATTGAGACACCCTGCCGAATACCAGGTAGGCCACGTTCTCCCGCAGTGATTTCTGCATCCATTGCCAGCCCTGGAACCACACGAGGTCCATGCGCCCGGTCTCATCCTGCAGGGTGGCCACGAGCCTTTTTCCTCTCTTCTCTCCCACTACTTCCATATGCACGATGCGCCCGCGTATCTGTACATAGTCCTCAAATCCGCTCAGGTGGCCTATCCGCTCCACTTTCGTGCGGTCCACATACCGGAAAGGATAATACTCCAGCAGGTCCCGGAAAGTATGCATATTGATCTCCTTGCGCAGCAGTTCACCCTTCTGCGGTCCTACGCCTTTCAGGTATTCTATCGGATTGGGCAATATGGAGGTAATGAGCGTCAATAACGGTTTTTAAATCGAGTTACGAAGTACGGCATTTTCAGAACAAAAGGCAACAGCCGGGGGATATGGTACGAGGATTGATCCGGCCAAAAAGTACGGGAAGGGCCCGGCGGTTGCGGTACCTGTACCGCTCCGGAGGACAGGCGGTGCTAACAGAACCGTTTCCCCGAAGCCAAACAAAGAGGGGGCGTATCAGCTGTTGATACTCCCCCTCTCTATGATGTGATGATGCGAATTTACTTTAACGGTATATCATAATTATTCTGCGATGGCTTCCACTTTACCTTCCACGAACAGTTTCATCCATTCGGAGGTAACGGATTTCGGTCTTTCCAGGGAGAGGCCGAGGGCGCGGTCCCAGCAGAGGGAGGCCAGTACGCCGAGGGCGCGGGAAACGCCGAAGAGCACGGTATAGAATTCATATTCCACCAGTCCGTAATGTACGAGCAGCGCACCGGAGTGGGCGTCCACATTGGGCCAGGGGTTCTTGACCTTGCCGAGGTCCTTCAGGATGTCCGGCACGGTTTCATACACGAGCCATACGATGCGCACCAGTTCGTCATCCGCCAGGTGTTTTTTGGCAAATTCCATCTGTGCGGTAAAGCGGGGATCGGTCTTGCGCAATACAGCGTGCCCGTAGCCCGGTACTACTTTACCTTCGGAAAGTGTTTTCTTCACATATGCTTCGATCTGCGCTTTGTCCGGCATGCCGCCACCCAGCTCTTCACGCATACTGAGTATCCATTTGATCACTTCCTGGTTGGCGAGGCCGTGCAGGGGACCGGCCAGTCCGTTCATACCGGCGGCGAAAGAGAGATAGGCATCGCTCAGGGCGGAACCTACGAGATGGGTCGTGTGGGCGCTGACGTTACCACCTTCGTGGTCTGCATGGATCACCATGTACAGGCGCATCAGTTCCTTGAAATCATCGTTCTTGTAGCCGAGCATATGGGCGAAGTTGGCCGCCCAGTCCAGCATCCCGTCCGGCTGGATGTGATCGCTGTTCTTGTATTTGCGGCGGTAGATATAAGCGGCGATACGGGGGAGCCTGGCGATAAGATTCAGGGAATCTTCATACATATAGCTCCAGTACTCCTTTTTGCTCATCCCGTCTGCATAGGCTTTTGCAAATACGGATTCCGTCTGCATGGCCATAACAGCAACGGTGAACATGGTCATGGGGTGAGTAGAGATGGGCAATGCTTCGATGGCGTCGAACACATGGTTCGGTACATGGGAGCGGCGGCTGAGCACGCTGCTGAGGTTCTGTACATCGGCTTCTGTGGGCAGTTCCCCGATCAGCATCAGGTAGAACAGGCCTTCCGGCAGGGGTTCATTTCCACCGGCGGCTTTGGGGAGGTGTTCCCGCAGCTCGGGGATGGAATATCCGCGGAAACGGATACCCTCGTTCGCGTCCAGCAGCGAGGTTTCTGTCACCAGGCCTGTAATTCCGCGCATACCCTGATAAGCCTGCGCCACAGTAACTTCATCTATTTTCTTTGTGCCATGATTCTTGAGCAGGTCCTTAACTTCTGCGCTCAGCTCATCTGCTTTTGCCTTGAATTTCTCTTTTATATAACTCATTTTCCCGCAATGATTTAGAAAAATTAACGAATTCGATCAATGTACAAAAGTAACGATTAATCGCATAAACAGTATCCCTGAAAGCAGATTTAACGTATTATTTCAGGCAATTTTTACTAAAAAAAGCGGGGAATACGGGTTATTTCGGCGCACGCATATACAGCCACAGCGCAAGCAGGCCGAACAGGAAATTCGGTATCCAGGCAGCCAGGAGCGGGTTCAGGTTCGCTTTGGTGGCAAATACGGTGGAAAACTGCATAAAGAGGATATAGGAGGCGCTGATCACGATCCCTATAGCCAGGTGCAGCCCGCTTCCACCTCTCACCTTCCGGCTGGAAATAATGGCCCCGATCAGCACCAGTATCACCACGGCAACGGCAGCAGAGGTACGGCGGTATTTTTCCACATAATAGACGCTGAGCCCTTCCGCGCCGCGCAGCTCTTCCCTTTCCAGGTAATGGTTCAGCTCGGAGGCGGTCATGGTTTCCTGCCGGTTCTTTTCCTCGATCAGTTCAGAAGGCAGCAGGGGTATTTTAATGATGGTATCCGCTTTGGAGGTAAGGTTTTCCTTTAGCCCGTCAATTGTCCGCTCCGTAATATATTCCAGCTTCCAGGAGCCGGACACGGAGTCCCAGGCTACTCTTTCCGCCCGGAGCTTGTAATCCACCTGCTGCCGGTCTATGCGCTGCAGGGTAAAATCGGAGCCTGTTTTGTAATTGGGATCGTAGTAACCGAAGGTGATATAGCTTACACTATCTATACGGAGCGTTTTGTCCCGCAACGCTTCAGCTGTTTTAGGGGTGCTGACGTATTTATTCTCGAAGGAGGTACGGATGCGGTTGGCTACTGGCACCACCCACTGGTTCGCCGCCCAAAGAATGGAGGCGAACAGTATGGCGCCCATCCAATACGGCCGCAGGAACCGCCGGAAACTCACCCCGCTGCTCAGAATGGCGATGATCTCCGTTTTATAGGCCAGCTTGGAAGTAAAGAAAATAACAGAAATGAAAATGAACAGCGGGAAAAGCAATGCTGCGATATGCGGGATAAAGCCGATATAATAATTGGTGAACACGAACCAGAACGAAAGGTCATGCGTCATGAAATCATCGATCTTTTCCGTGATGTCTATCACTACCGAGATCACCAGCAGGATCATCAGCGAGTAGATGAATGTGCCGACGAACTTGCGAAATATATACCAGTCGATCTTCTTCATAATAATTTAAACGGACGGGCTTTAATTGCCAAAGCTAACATTCCTGCAGCATCAAATATGCAATATTATTGTATGGTGTGCAATTTTTAACATTGTGTTGCTATAACCTTGTTTTCAGCTGCGGGACCATATTCCGCTTCCAGGCTTCGTAAGTGCCCTGCAGTATCTGTTCGCGCGCCACTTTCACCAGGTCCAGATAAAAACAAAGGTTGTGGATGCTGGCCAGGGTCAGGGCAAGGAACTCACCGGCCACAAAAAGATGGCGCAGGTAAGCCTTTGAATAATTCCGGCTGGCGTTGCAGGGATTCATTTCATCGATGGGGGAAAAATCCGTTGCCCATTTTTTATTCCGGATGTTGATCACACCGTTCCAGGTGAACAGCATGCCGTTACGGCCGTTGCGGGTGGGCATTACACAGTCGAACATATCAATGCCCAGGCCGATGTTCTCCAGGATGTTCCAGGGGGTGCCTACGCCCATCAGGTAGCGGGGTTTTTCTTTTGGCAGGATGGCGGTTACCAGTCCGCACATCTCATACATATCCGCTTCCGGCTCCCCTACGCTGAGGCCTCCGATGGCATTACCCGCGCAGTTGCGGGAGGCGATGGCTTCGGCGGAGAGTTTTCTCAGGTCCGGGAAGGTGCTGCCCTGCACAATGGGGAAAAGCGTTTGTTCATACCCGTAGGCGGGAGCGGTTTCGTTCAGCCGTTTGATACAACGGTCCAGCCACCGGTGCGTCAGTTCCATGCTCTTTTTGGCATAGCGGTATTCGCTGGGATAAGGGGGGCATTCGTCGAATGCCATGATAATATCCGCCCCGATGGTCCGCTGGATGTCCATCACATTCTCGGGGGTGAACAGATGCCGGCTGCCGTCAATATGGCTCTGGAACACTACGCCTTCTTCCTTTATCTTCCTGTTGGCGGCCAGGGAAAATACCTGGTAGCCCCCGCTGTCGGTCAATATAGGGCGTTCCCAGCCATTGAAGCCGTGGAGGCCGCCGGCTTCGCGCAGCACGTCCATACCGGGGCGCAGATAAAGATGATAGGTATTCCCCAGGATGATCTGTGCATTGATATCCTCGCGCAGCTGCTCCTGGGTAATGGCCTTTACGCTGCCCACGGTGCCTACGGGCATGAAAATGGGCGTTTGTATGCTGCCGTGGGCGGTGGTGATCACACCGGCCCTGGCCCCGGAGGGGTCTGTGGTAATCAGGTCGAAATTCAAGGTTGCCGATTTTTCAGGGGGCAAAGGTATTGAATATTGAGGAGGGTTAGCTCGTTTCAAAAAGCCAAAAAAATTAGCAATAATTTCATTTTTAGAAATTATATTTTACATTTGTAGATATTGTTTGATTAATTCCAATTAACTTTTACTTTTAATGGTAATAATAAGTAGAAAAGCGCTCAGCGACTTTTCAGAAGACCAACCGGAATCATCAGACGCTTTATTGGCATGGTTTAGAAAAACATGTGAAGCAGACTGGAGCCGTTTTAGCGATGTAAAAGAAACCTTTAACAGCGTTGATTATGTAGGTAACGATCTTTATGTTTTCGATATAAGAGGAAACAGGTATCGTCTGATCGCGAGGATCATTTTCAGTGTGCGGACAGTTTTTATCCGGTGGATAGGAACGCATGCCGACTATGACAGATTAAAAATAGAACGATTGTAGCTTGAGTATATAATATTAGACATTGAGTGGAGGTATTCCCGGCCTGACCTTATAACCACCGGGCCCTATTTGTACATGGGTGACGTGTACATAAATCGTTAATGTTATGCAAACAAAAATAAAAGGTTCCCGGCTTTTCATTTCTTCCGTGAAAGAATATGACACGGTCATGCATCAGATCGACAGGCTGATGAAGAAGGGTGAAAGCAATTTAACCAACGCCGATATCAAAGAATTACAGAAATTCATCGATGCCGTTAAAAAATTTGAAGATGAACATTATTCCTTACCCAAACCGCAAACGCTTTTAGGCATGCTGGAGCTGAAAATGTTCGAAATGAAAATGAATCAAAAGGAAATGGCTGTTTTCCTCGGGATTGCTGCGTCCAAGTTTTCTCAAATTCTGAATAAGAAAAGAAATCCGGATATTGAATTTCTGAAAATAATCTATATAAAACTGAAAATTGACCCAAAATTCATCCTGGACCATATTTAACCCGCTCATTTTTGATACAGGCATTAATTTTTCCACAACCTTACATAGATATTTAAAAACATATATTTTTGTCCCTTATGTCAGATAACCTGGGGACTATCGTTTTTTACTGTTTCGCCGCAGCTGCGGGCATACAGACGCTTTATTACCTGTTCTTCTTTTCAAGAGTGGCTTTCTATAACCGGAAGTTCGAAGAGGAACATCCTCCCGAAGAACAGCTTTCCGTTGTCATTTGCGCGAAGAACGAGGAACGCAGTCTTCCCAAAAACCTGCCGACGGTTTTGCAGCAGCGTTATCATCATCAGCAGCAGCCTTCTTATGAAGTGATCGTGGTGAATGACAATTCGGAGGATGACTCCAAATATTACCTAGCCTCTATTGAAAAGGGGTATTCCCACTACCGGCATATCGAGATCAAGCAGCCGGCGCAGTTCATCCCCGGCAAGAAATATCCTTTGTCCATCGGGATCAAAGGGGCGCAGTACGATACTGTGGTGCTGACGGATGCGGATTGCAAGCCGGGCAGCATTTACTGGCTGTCCATGATGTCCCAGGGCTTCGAGAACGGCAGGGAGATCGTGCTGGGTTATGGTCCGTATTACAAGCGGCCCGGCTTTCTGAACAAGGTGATCCGGTATGAGACGTATTTTTCCGCACTGCAATACCTGTCCTTCGCCATGTCCGGCATTCCCTACATGGGTGTGGGACGGAACCTGGCTTACCGCAAGGAGCTGTTCTTCCGGCATAAGGGATTCACGGCGCACCAGAACCTGGCTTCGGGGGATGACGACCTGTTCGTGAACCGGGCGGCCAACGGCGGCAATGTGGGCGTGGTCATCAACAAGCTGGCCTTTACCTACTCGGAGCCGAAGACGCGCTGGAAATACTGGTTCGCCCAAAAGACCCGCCACATGTCTACCGGCAAACATTACAAGTTCGGGCATAAACTGCTGCTGGGCCTCTTTTCCCTTTCCCATTTCCTGTTCTATCCGGCGCTGGTGGCAGCGCTGTTCTATCCGCCCATGCTGATGCTCACCCTGTACATCCTCGGCGGCAAGATACTGATACAGTCCGCGATCACCTTCCTGGCGCTCAGGAAGCTGGACGAGAAGGACCTGTTCTGGTACAGCGGGCTGATGGATATCCTCATGTTCTTATATTATATTATCTTCACGCCCGCATTGTTCTTCAACAAAGGAAGGAGCAAGTGGAAATAAAGCAATGGAGGTTTTACTAAAATATTTCAGCGATTTTACACCGAAGCAGCTGGACCAGTTCCGGTCGCTCGAACCGCTGTACCGGGAATGGAACGACAAGATCAATGTCATATCCCGCAAGGATATCGACGCCCTGTATGAGAAACATGTGCTGCATTCCCTGGCGATAGCCGCGGTAACGGAACTGCCGGACGGCCTGCAGGTGCTGGACCTGGGCACGGGCGGAGGGTTCCCCGGTATTCCGCTGGCTATCTTCTTCCCTGAAGTACAGTTCCACCTGGTGGACTCCATCGGCAAAAAGATCAAAGTGGTGGAGGCGGTTGCCGAAGGACTGAACCTGGGGAACGTGACCACAGCGCATTCCCGTGCAGAGGAGATCAGGAACCGTAAATTCGACCTGGTGGTTTCCCGTGCTGTTGCCCCACTGAAAGACCTCTGGCACTGGAGCAAGCCCCTGCTCAAAAAAGGCGCTCCGGCAGACCGGCCATCCGGGTTGATCTGCCTCAAAGGCGGCGACCTGGACCTGGAGATATCCGAGAGCGGATGCCGCCCCCGGATGGTGAATATCCATAAGATATTTCCGGAAGAATACTTCCAGGAGAAGTTTGTTGTAGCCGTAAAATAACCCGTACTTTCATTTGTCCATATACGCTTTACGGGTCAGATGAAGCCTTCGGTGATTGTAATGGTCATGCGGGCTTTATATGCCATTCCTGTTGAGGCTGAGGTTTTTAGCGGCAAAAAACGCGGTTTCGCCAAAAATATCCCGCAACTTTACAATATGCTCATCACTGGTTCGTCTACCTAATTAAGATGAACGAGTGGCTTTCCATACAAAAATCCATGGCAGCAGCGGAACAAAACGAACGCATCAGGCAGACGGTGGAAAAGGAACGCAAACGGCTCCTCCATTTCATCCGGAAACGGGTGGATAATGTGGCCGATGCGGAAGACATCCTCCAGGATGTACTGTTCCAGTTCACCCAGTATCTTCGCCTGGGCACGGATATCGACTCGCTTACCGGCTGGCTCTTTGCCGTGACACGCAACCGTATCACTGACTGGTTCCGCAAAAAACGGGAAGACCGGTTCTCGGACACGGTCATGCATTCCGCGGAAGGTGACGGTCCCCTGTATCTGGCCGACATCCTGCCGGACACCTCGGCCCAGGCGGACGAGCCGCTGGTGCGGAAGATCATGGCTGAAGCCATCATGGAAGCCACGGAAGAACTCCCGGAAAATCAACGTTATGTGTTCCTGCAGCACGAAGTGGAAGGGCGCTCCTTTAAAGAGATCGCAGCGGAAACCGGCATACCGGTAAATACCCTGCTCTCCCGCAAACGCTACGCCGTGCTCTTCCTCCGGGAAAGGCTCTCGCAAATGTACCAGGACCTGTTGAACAATTAAAACGATGAGATGCGAATCCCATCTGACCCGAAAAAATAAACATGAACAGATGAGATGCAAATCCCATCTGACCCGAAAAAAATAAATAATAACAGATGAAAAAGAAACGTATTGTCTGGAAAGTCTTTGGCATCCTTATGATGGTGGCGCTATTCGCCTTCATCCTGGGCTTCGGCACCATGATGCTTTGGAACTGGCTGGTACCCGAGCTTTTCGCCGGGCCGGTGATCACTTTCTGGCAGGCGCTTGGACTGCTGCTGCTCTGCAAGCTGCTGCTCGGCTTCCCCCACAAGCACAAAGAAGGCGGATGGGCGGAAAAAAAGAAAAAATGGCGGCAACACTGGGAGTCCAGAATGAGCGATATGACCCCGGAAGAAAAAGAACGCATGAAAGACCATTTTTCCCGTTGCGTTGGCGGACGCTGGGGATGGAAATCCCCCGGGGAAGAAGAACTCACAGACGATAAAAAGGAAGGAGAACAGCCTAAAATTTAACCTTTTGCAACCTGACTTTATGCTTTACCCAAACCCAAGTGCAATGATCGGCATATTCAAAACCAATATCGGCACCTACCATGAACGGAACCTTGTTATCAGGGCAATTTGCAATAACTTTGACGTAAGCTCCTGCAATGTGGATATTGAAGATTGCGACAAAGTACTGCGCGTCGTAGATATGAAAGTGGATGAACACCTCATCATCAGCTTTGTAAAACAACAGGGGTTCCATTGCGAAGTGCTCGAATGACCTTTCACCTTCCAACTGAAAAACCTTATGAACAAAACAACCATCAAATCTATCCTGGTTGAAAGCTTTACCGGCTTCACCAATTTCACCGATACCCTCTCAGATCACCGTTTCATGGTCTCCCCTGAAGGAAAATGGTCCGCAGGGCAGCAGCTGGACCATCTCATCCGCAGCGTAAAACCCGTCAATACCGTCCTGGGGTTCCCCCGCATATTCCTTCGTTTCTTCGGCAAACCGGCCCTCCCCTCCCGTTCTTACGAACAGGTTGAAGATATGTACAAACTCGCGCTGGAGAAAGGGCGTGCCACAACCCGGCCTTATATTCCGCCGGTAACATCGGCCGCACAACGCCACGTACTGCAGCTACAGTTCCATCAGCAGAAAGACCGCCTGCTGTTGCAGCTCGGTCAATGGGCGGAAAATGACCTGGATAAATACCAGGTATCCCATCCCCTGACGGGCAAACTGACCATCCGTGAGCTGCTGTATTTCACCGCCTGCCACAATCAGCATCATCTGCAGCTCCTTCAGCAACGGGAGCAGAAAGACCTGCCCTGGGCAGTGCAGCTGGAAAGGGCATTGTCCTGATGCAGTAGCCCCCGCAAAAACACCGCAAAGGCGCTCATCATCATGGCAGTCGCTGATTCCCCCATCCGGTCAAAAAAACTGAGGGCGTTTTGCTGATATGATCACAAAACGCCCTCAGTTTATCCGGGAAATACGTGCAAAGCCTACCGGCTCTCCGCCCTGTTATCCCCCCGGTTGATATCCGCCATTCGCTTGCCGGGATCTATCTCCACACTTTTCAGTTCAGACAGGGGAATATCCAGTGTAACCGTGTACGTTGGATGCGTCCACTTCCAGCCGTCATGCACCACAAATTTCATGGAGGGGTCTTCCTGCTGTTTGCCGCCGAACATGAGCGTCAGCGGGATGTAATGCATTTCCTTGCTGCCGTTGCCCAGTTCCACCACCAGGTCTACCGGCATGGGAAATTCTCCCGTCCTGCGCAGCCGTACCACCGCTTTGCCGTTGTCGTTCTGGTAAACGCTGTCCAGCGAATAATCGATATGCTTGGTGGTGTTCATCATGTATTGCAGGTACCAATCCAGCTGCAAGCCGCTTTCCTTTTCCATTACCCGGATGAAATCATGCGCATCGGGATGTTTGAAACGCCAGTCGCGGTAATACCGCAACAGTCCCGCATCCCGTTGTTTCACACCGATCACGTACCCCAGCTGTTCGAGGAATACGGCGCCTTTGGAATAGGAGCTGGTGCCGTATGCGTAGTTGGTGCTGTAGTGGTCCGCATGCGTGCTCATGGGTTCCTCATACCCGCTTCTGACCAGCGAGAAATACGAGTTGTAGGCTTTTGCCAGATGCCATTGGCCTTTCAGAGAATCCACCGTATTGCCGATCGTATTGTCTTCTGCAAATGTGGTGAAGCCTTCATCCATCCAGGGGTAGAGGCTTTCGTTTGTAGCCAGCATGCCCTGGTACCAGCTGTGCATCCATTCATGAATGGATACGCCGTATAGACCGCGCATATTGCCGTTACCCATGATGAGCGTGGCCATGGGATATTCCATGCCGCCATCGCCACCCTGGATGAAGGAATATTGTTTGTAAGGATAGGGACCGAAGTGTTTTTTGATGTAGTCGTAAGCTGCGGGGATCATTTCCGCCAGCTGCGGCCAGGTTTGCCTGGTGGTATCATTTTCCTGGTAGAAGAAATGTGCCGTGAAGCCGTCTATCTGTTTTTTGATGTGTTTGTAATCCGGGTCCGCGGCCCATACGAAATCATGTACGTTGGGCGCGAGGAAGCGCCAGGTGAGGGTGCTGCCCTGTGGGCGGACTACTTTGGCGCCATCCTGTTCATAGCCGTAGCCGATGGTATTCGGGTTTTGCAGATAACCGGTACCGGCCAGCACATATTTTTTATCGATGGTAATACTCACGTCAAAATCCCCCCAGACGCCGTAGAACTCGCGGGCAATGTAAGGGGTGGGATGCCAGCCCTCACGGTCATATTCACAAAGCTTGGGATACCATTGCGCCATGGAGTAGTCAATACCTTCCTTGTTGTTGCGGCCGCTGCGACGGATCTGCTGCGGCACCTGCGCTTCAAATGCCATATCGAACACCACCCTGCTCCTGGGCAGAATGGGCCGGTCCAGCTCCACAACGAGGATCGTTTCCTCCGTGCGGTATGCCTGCTGGCGGCCATCCATTTTCAGGGAGCTGATCTTCTGATAACCGATCTCGTCCGGCTGCAGTGCTGAAATGCGGTCCCTGACACGGGCGTCCCAGTCGTACCGCATATTTCCTTTTGCGTCTCTTCCCAAGGCTATTTTTCCCAGCTCCTGGCTGCGCACATCCATCATACTGCCCGGCTGAAAGGCATTCCAGTATAAGTGATAGTACACCCGGAACAGGGTGTCCGGCGAATTATTCGTGTATTCCAGCCGTTGTGTGCCCGTAAAGCGGTGCGCCTGCACATCCATGCGGATATCCATCTTGTACTTTACCCGTTGCTGCCAGCGGTCCGGCTGGGCGGTTGCAACTGTTGCTCCCAGCAGCAACAGCATGGCCGGGAATATTGATTTTCTCATATTCAGATCATTGGTAAAGGGCGAAAATAGTGAATTTACCGGCTAATTTCCATCCATCAGACGGATCATATCATCCACCCAGGAGGGGTCATCGTGCAGGTATTTCTGGCGGATGGGATGCTGCAGATCAAGGCTCTGCAATGCTTTCCAGGCACGACTATGGTTATCTTCCGCTTTTTTCCGGTCCCGGACCATCCGTTCATAGCTTTCATGCTGCGGGATGATGCCTTGCCCCATCAATGCGGAGAAATATTTTTCTGTCAGCGCCTTCAATTGCCGGAGGTACGCCTGAAAAAAGGCTTCCCTTGGCAGCCCTTGTACGGCCTGCTGCATCTGCCTGTCCCAGTTTGCGTATGCGGCTTTGTCCGCCATAAAAACCCATTCCTTTACATTGATGTAGTGGTCGCCGGCCTTCAGGGAGGCATTTAGGGTATCGTCCAGCATGGTGAGCGCAACCTCCGTATGTGCGTTCTCCAATACAACGCCTTCCTCATCTTCCTCCAATACGGTAAAATGATAGCGCTGGATGATATCCCGCCAGATAACCCTCACATCGTCCGGAAATGAAGCATAACCTCTGCGCATGTGTTATTTTTTATACGTTTTTGTTGCCGGATCGTAAGTATAACCGTTTTGTTCGAGTATCTGCACTTCCTTGCCAAAACCGGTACGTTTGCGTATGGTATTGGCCGGAGGATCAAGATACACCCAGTCTCCCGTCCGCTTGTCCCGCTCAAATATAAATATCTCCCGCGTGGGATCCGTGGCTACGTAGAATATATCGTCCCGGCGGATCGCTTCTTCGAGCCAGGGGCGGTTATATTTATCAAAGAAAGAGCCCGGTTCATAGAACCCTTCGCCTACGTTCAGCACATTGAACCCGCCTTTGCGCGCACCGAAATCCGCATTCTTGAGATTACCGAAGTTATCGAACAGCTGCGGCATGTCTGTGTACTGCTTTTTACCGTCCTTCATGGTGAAAGAGCCGAGGATGGTGGTGGTCTTGTCCGGATGCGCCACAATGCTTGCCTTGCTGGAGAATGTACCGGCGAGTGGTACGTTCGGGTCTTTCAGGCCGAAGTAGCGTTGCAGTTTTTCCACGGCAGGTCCCATATCCTTCATCGGGTCATTTACCAGTGTTTTGGTATATGGACCGGGATAGAGGCGGCCTTCATCGAGATAGAACCCGAGAATGCGGCCGGACTGGGCATCACCCAGCAAGAGGCGGCCCTGGGTCGTATCGTATTTGATATAGTATTCGCCGGCATATACCTGGTCGTACATATTGGGACCGGTCTCGTTCCAGAAATCCTTTGCCGAGCTGACCGCTTTGGAACCTTTATGAATGATGAGGCCGGGAATCGCATCGATATTCGTCCAACTCACTTCTATGGAGTGCGGCACGCCGGGGTCCAGTTTTACGGGCGGTCTTTCGAGAATGGAGCGGTTGACCTGTTTCTCTTTTGTTTCCGGGTAGAAGGTAAGCTCTCTGCCATCCGGGGTCTTTACTTTCAGCATCCCATCCTGGTCCGGCCCGGTCACATTATCTTTCCCGTAGTAGTCGGTAATATCTTTTACGGCATTGCTGCCGGGCTTGTAGGCTACCTTGTCACCTGCGAACTCGTTCTGGCGGAAGCCGACCTTCTGCTGGAATTCCATCAGTTTGATCTTTTCCAGCGCAGCTTCGGCCAGTTTGATCTCGTAATCCACATCACGGTCATACTGCACCTCTTTCAGATCTTTCGCTTCTTTTACTTCCCCGAGAATGGAAATATATTTTTCGAGCAGCCGGCGCTGTTCGCCGATGTGCTTCAGTTTACGGCTGTTGGGCATATCCTTCGCCATGATTTCCGCGAGGCTCCTTTGCGAGGCCGTAATATCCGTTCTCAGTGTGGTGATCTTTTTGTTGATGATGCCCACCCGAACGGAAAGCCCTTTGGTGTACATGGACTGGGTAAGGCCTCTGGCCAGTACGCCGCCGGCTTCAATGGCTGCCAGTGTGATCAGTTGCTCATAGATGAACAGCGGTATCTCTTTACCTTCCGGCAATCCCTGGCCGGTGACCACGCGGCGGGCCAGGCTATAGCCGATGAAAGCGCCGCCCGTAGCAGATATCCGCCAAACGGCCCCGGCGTTCTTCATCACGCGGCCTATGCCACTGAAGATGCCGGCCATGGCCAGGTTCTCCAGGAAGGTCAGTCCCAATTCCCCTGCGCCATAGTAATCCTTGCCGCTGCCCAATGCCCCGCCCGGCCCAATGCCCGCCGCGCCCAGCGCCTGGCTGAAAGCCTCGCCCATCACGGTCATCGACAATGCGGAAACGGCAATGGAAGTACCCACAAAAGCCGCCGTTCCTTCCGTGAAGAAAACCGCTGCCACCCCTGCGCCAATGCCGCCGGAAACGATCACGATCGCCGCCGTAACAAGCGCCATGGCCGTAATGGCTGCAATGGCCATCACCGTACCCGCATTGGCGCTATGGGCTACGGAGTTGGCATAGATCTGTTCATACAAACCGGAATAGTCGGTAGCCGTGCCGGAGAGAGCGGTCGGGAAGATGCCGGAAGTCTGATCGTTATGGGGGAAAGTTTCTGCTTTCAGTGCGGTAAACCCGAATTGCCTGTAGATCTGTTCCCTGATCACATTCCCGAAATCGCCGTCTATCAGCAAAGCATCCAGCTGGCCTTTGCTGATCTGGTCTTTGGCGGTGGACAATTCTTTGGTAACTGTTTTGAGGCCGGAGCGGAGGGGCTCCATGCCCACTGTTTTCACCTGCAGGCCAAAGGCGATCTGGTATGCAGTTTCTTTATCCGCCAGCACCTTGCGGAAATATTCCTTCTTCGCCTCTTCTACGCCCAGCATCGTCAGTGTTTCGGTCTGGTCTTTCGCGCTCATTTCGGGGAAGCGGATGATGAGGGAGCGGAAGGCATCTTCATCATTTTCGAGGGTGGAAAGCCCGGCATGCGCCTGTGTGATGATATCCAGTGCGAGGTGATTGCCGGCGTTCAGCAGTTTGTTCATCACGATCAGGCGGAGCGAGCTTTGCAGATGTTTCCGGTCCTTTGCCGTATCCCGGAAATCCGTATCGTTCACCACACCTTTGTCCAGCTGCGCTTCTATGTACTGCAGTATTTTCAAGCCGCCGGGGGAGTGATAAATGTGATGCATCAGCGGTGTGGCGCCCGGGTCGCTGGATGGCGCTGTGGCGGATTTGACGGTAACATCCCGGTCGTAATAATCCAGGTTCTTCATGTACTTCTGCTTCCCTTCAATGTACTCCGCGTTGATGGTATGGTACTCGCCGGTGCCTTTTACATACAGCGCCACAAAGGTGCCGTCCGGCACTTTCACGATGTCTTTGAGCCTTTCGGGGAATTCCACTTTGTCGTCTATTTCATTCCACAGCTGCATGGCCTCATCATGCGGGAGCGGCTTGCGCGCATAGAACCCGCTGTTCGCCATCCGGTAAATGATCGCTTCTCCCCGGGGAGCGCCTCTTCTGCCCCTGGCTGCCGCGTCAGGATCTACGTAATAGAGGTTATCCACCACATCCTGCAAAGGCACTTCCTTGCCGTTCAGGAATATCTTTTCCGCTTTCACCTTGTTGGGGATCGCCCGCCAGTCCATATCCCTGCTGTCCTGATCGTTCAGCCGCAGTTCATTGACGATATTGAACAGGTCCATCTGTGTCAACTCGTAGGTGTGATATTTCCCGTCGGGAGATTGAACCGTTATGCCATCGCGTTTGCGCAGGTTATTGCGGACGTGGGTCTCTGCTTCTTCGAGGGTCTTTGTTTCCTTGTCTTTCAGTTTCCTGCTATTGTCCTGCAATGCAATGGCGGCATAAGGCACATGGGCGAGCATCAGGCGGATAGCGGCGCTGTATTGCTGGGCCGGCGGAATATCGAGGCCCACCAGCTCGGGTGCATATTTACCGATGAGGTCGTTAAGCGCAGTAACTTTCTGATCGTGGATAGGATCGGCGCTGTCGGGGTCCTGCCCGGGATAAGTATGATTGAAGAGGAAAGAGATCGATGAATTGGCGACCGGGTGGTTGAGTACTTCCTGCAGAATGGCATGTACACCCAGCTTTGAAATGCTGAAAGATTTTGGCAGATCGGTATCTGCGATCATGACGACGTTTGCGCGTACCTTGTTGCGGGTAACGATGGATATCCTGCGGTTGACCCTCAGCACGATGCCTTTCCCTTTTGCGGTGGGAGCGGATGGTTGTCCGATGGGGCCTTCGGTTTCGCCTTCCTTTGGCGGAGTACCTGTCCATCCCTTTTCTTCATAGTAATCCGGCTGCTCGGGTATCGGTTCTCCTTCTATGACAAACCCTTCTTCCGGCCCCCTGATACTGATACCGCCCTGGTCGCTTTGCGGACTGCCGGGTACGTTCGGCGGCAGGAATTCCGCGGCTACATCCGCCGGAATATTGAGCAATTCGACTTTTATGAATCCGGATACCAGCGTACCGGGATAAAGATGGTCTACCCACACCATTTTGTAGGTGTGCTCCATGATCACAGCATTCTTCCACACCTGAAGGGAGGTTTCCTGGTCCGGCGGTTCGGGCGCCCGTTGAATGCGCTGGATGTTATTGCCGTTCTGCTGCACCACATGCGTCAGCTCGTGTGCCAGCAGATGGCGGCCTCCGGAAGAGCCGGGATCGAATTTGCCGGCATTGAAATAGATATCGCTGCCGTGGGTGAAAGCCTGTGCATTCAGGCCCGAGGAGAGCCTTGCCGCTTCTCCGTCCGTATGCAGCCGCACGTCCTCAAAGCTGCGGCCGAAACGGCTTTCCATAAAATCTTTGGTATCACCGGAAAGCGATGCGCCTTTCCCTTTGCCTTGTGTAATGGCAGCGGATGCGGCGTTGCTTACCACCGGTTCCCCATCCCCGCTACCCTGCAGGAACACGGCGCCTTCGTCCGAACCTTCTTCCTCCCGCTGTAATTTTTCGTCTTCTGCTTCGCAATGTTCGCAGGCCCGTTGAATGGGTGGCACGGCGGGTTTAAAAAAAACAGGTTCGGCCGGTGCGCGCATCACGGTGTCAGCCACCTGGTCCGCTTCCCGTTCAAAGGGATCGCCGGGATTGTTTACGGTAAGCTTTGCCTGCACGAAGGGCGGAAAAAAGAAAGCCTGCCCGGCATCCGGAACGGAAGCGGTGGTTCCGGAAACATGCTTTGGGCTGGCGGTTCCGGGTTTCGGGGTAGTGTGTGGCTGTTTGCTCAAAACGGTTGCTCAGATCATGGGACAGTAACGCCCTGTGTTGTTACGGGTGCATCCAGCATCCAGTTCCCTTTGTCCATTTCCCGCAGAAATGTTTTGGTGCGGTAAACGGTGGGATGGAGCACTTTCCTGGAATGTGTGGCCAGCCAGTGCTGCCTTGTTTTCGTGTATGCCTTTATCCAGGCTTTCTCATCCCCTCCGCGCAATGGCGTACGTTCCGGAAAGCGTACACGCAGGAATGCGGGAATGGAGCCGGAATGGATATAGCTGTCATAGATGACCAGCAGGCTTAACGGCAATGCGAACTGTTCCGCATTGAAAAAATGCAGCGCCGGCTGAAAATAGAGTATCTCGAATGTGTCGTCCTGCGCTTGCCGCATCAGCGGGTCTTCTCTGGCGCTTTTCTTCAGGAGGTCTTTGAACGGTTTATTGTCTACCAGCGGTACGGCGCCTACCTTGGGGATATAGGGCATAAAATCGGCGGCAAACATGCCATTCATGGCCACATAGCGTTCCAGCAGATTACGCAGGTTCCCCTGCTCTGTGGTCTGGCTGCGACCATAGGTGATCTGGCGGCTGCCATTCCTGCCATCGGGGAATATGACCAGCGCATCGTATTTTCCATCCGGCGTGCCGGTTTCGAATACGTTGATAATACGGATGATCTTGGTTTTAATGCCGGGAGTGATCATAACAGAATATATTGAGGGGTAAAAAGATCATTTTCCTTCTTTCTCCAGTTCCCGCCGCACGCCTTTGAGAATGTCCGCCTGGGACACTTCCAGGTTGTTCCGCTCCAGCGCGTTCAGGCAGATGTACTGTACGATGTTCATCACATGCGACCCGGTCAGCTCGTATGCCGCGGCAATGGCTTCCATATCCACATCCGGCAGCATCCTCAACTCGGAGGGGAATGACTGCTGCAGCAACAGCAATCGCTCGGCGGGCCGTGGTGGCGGAAAATAAATGATGGAACTGAAACGCCGGATAAACGCATCGTCCATATTATTCCTGAAATTGGATGCCAGAATAGTAAGCCCTGCATGCATTTCTATCCTTTGCAGCAGATAGGAAACCTCCTGGTTCGCGTATTTGTCATGCGCATCCCTTACACCGGTGCGCTTCCCGAAAACGGCATCTGCTTCATCGAAGAACAATATCCAGTTCTTATGCTCCGCTTTATCAAAAAGGGAGGCGAGGTTTTTTTCCGTTTCCCCGATGTATTTGGAAATGATCATGGAGAGATCTACCCTGAATACTTCGCGGCCGGTGTATTTCCCCAGCAGGGTGGCGGTAAGCGTTTTGCCGGTACCGGGAGGGCCGTAGAACAGTACCCTGTAGCCGGGTTTCAGCTTCCTGCCCATACCCCATTCTTTCATCAGGGTATCATGATGGCTGATCCAGCTTTTCAGCTCATGCACCTGCCGCCATACGGCCTCCGGCAATACCAGGTCTTCCCAGTCCATTTGCGTGGTGATGTGCTCCGCCGGAAAACTGATGCCGGCTTTGGGCAATCCTACTTTACCGGTGGTGAATACTTCCGCATATTCTGCATCCAGCAGCAGGCGGCCACTCAGGAAGGGTTCACCTGTACGCACGGGCTCCAGCGACAGGATGCGATGCCGGAATAAAAAACTGGCATCGCTGAAGAGCGTCAACAGCGACAGCCTTTTTTGTACATCGGCGCCTGCGAGCAGGAAGAGCGCTGTTTCCCCGGTGGGCAATGTTCCGCGTTGATGTTGCCCCTTGATACCGCCAAACTCCGGCAGTTCGCCGCCCTGCGGCAGGAACTGCTGCATGATGTTGTCATAGAAACCGGTCATGATGTGAGGGGCCAGCGTTGCCAGCAGCACGATCATCTCCTCATGTGAAGGCACGGAATGCCGTGCAAACCGCGCAAATGGCGATTCATCATGCGGCTCCGGGGGCGGGAGTCCTTGTGATACCATGGCCTCGTTCTGCAGGTGCATGGCGAGACGGCCGGCCACAAAATCCCTGAAATAATCCAGGGCGGTGACCAGGTAGCTGTCCGTCAGCCCATTGCCATTGTGCTTTATCGATCTGTTGGTCCGTGTTGTTTCCATTATGCTGCTATTTATGCTACCGCTGTTCCATCACGCGCCGGCATGGGAAAATCTCCCAGCGGCGCTACCCGTTGCCGCAGCCCTGCGCAATATTCAGGGCTTACGCCATTCCCCTGGCAGGCAGCGAGCGTGCCGTGCGCCACATCATGCCCTACCGTTCCGCTTGAAATATGCCAAAGCTCATGCGCCAGCGCATTACAATTCGTATTGGGATTATCCCGCTGATTTGCGGCGATCACGGCATAGGTACGCCCGGTGTAGGTGGCATCAAAACGACTGTCTACCGTTACACCGCCGCCGGAATCCGCAACATTATCCACTACAAGAATGGGAATGCCCCTGCTCCCGTTAAAGGTATTGCCTTCGCCCAGCGCCTGCGCTTCTTCGAGATAATTCCAGTTACCGCCGCCATGATCATCCAGGAATGTAAAATCCCCGCCGCCGGGCAGCATCGTCCAGTTAAACTCGCATTTCAGCCGCAGGCAGCAATTGTTCAGGATCGTTCTCGCGCCGTTGATCTGCTGCCGCAGCCATCGCATGGTTGCCCGTGTAGCGCGCCTTCTGAAATAAAAGGTCACCCAGAAATCACGGATACCGCCATCACAACTGTCGCAGCCGCCATCATGACAATCCCGCTGCACGGCATGCGAGGAAGCGCCCTGTTGCACAACATGCGTCAGCTCATGCGCCAGCAGCTGTTTACCGCCCTCGGAATGCGGCGCGTACTGGTTGTCATTGAAATAGATATCACTGCCGGTAGTAAAGGCTTTGGCATTCAGGTCCCGGCTCAGTTGCACCGCACCGGGATCGGTATGTACACGCACATTGCTGAAATCCGCGCCGATGCGTTGCTCCATGAAATTCCTGGTGTCCTTCGGGAGAGATTGCCCAAGCCCTTTACGGGCATGAATGGATTGCTCCACGGAAGGATGCAGGGCGCCGCCGCCATCACCTGCCTTTCTGCTCACCGGCGTCAGGTTGTCCGATAAAGGCTTGCGTTGTGCCTGCTCTTCTTCCTTCTCGCAAGCTGCGCATTTTCTCTGCACCGTTGTTTCCGGCATGCGCATCACCCTGTCCGCAACGGCATCCGCTTCCCGCTCATGTGCATCGCCCGGATGATTGACGGACAGCTTTGGCTGCACCATGGTATGCGCACCAAAGAAGCTCCCGGTATGCGCCGGGGTTTTTATTTTATCCGATAACAGGTTCGTGGTATGCATACAAAACTGTTTTAAACATGATCGCTATCTTCCTCCGCCTTCTACATCAAACTGGAAATTAACGCCGAGCAAATGGGTATATGGACTGTTGCCCAGTACATCTATCAGGCCTGTATAACCGATTCCCGCGCTGAACCCGCTCCATCTTGCGCCTACTGTTGCGCTGAGCGGAATGTTCAGGGATGCGGGGCGGCCGGGGTCCTCCGGATCAAACAACAGGCCGGTGCCGATATCCACATACAACGGGTGCGCCAGGCGGTTAAGGCTGAAGTCCACTGCAGGGCCGAACATAAAGTTGCCATCGCCGGTATTGAACAGCATTTCGAATCCAAGGCGCGGCGTGACCAGTCCCGCTATATCCGCATCACCAAGCCTTCTGCTCAAACGGAGATCGATGATGAAGTCGGGATCTTCCTGCAAGGTCAGTCCTCCTGTAACGCCAAGCTGCGCGACCGGGTTCACCAGTGCGCGGGAAGAAAATCCTTCCGGGTGGTACTGGCATCCCTCGATCTGATTACTGATGAGGTCCGCAAAAGGCTGGTAATGACGGGGGCGGACGTCATCTCCCGAATGCATGATGGATGTGGTATCGCTATGCCCGAAACCCATCGCGGCCCAGCCGATGTATTCATCGGTGATGCCCAGTGTATGGCCGAACTCATGCGCTATCCGCTGCTGTGTTGTGGCCCCCAGGTTCACCGGCGTATCATGCGTGTCCGCAAGCGTCACCGTGCGCAAAGGCTGGTTTGTAAAACCTGAAGTTGCCGAATGCTCCACATTTACATCATAGCCATGACGGTCATTGCGCGCTTCATTAAAGTTATGCAGGTCAACATTCACATCCACACCTGCGGCGTGGCAGGGGCAGGAAGGGCTGTCGGGTTTCAGCTTATGCTTGTGCGACCAGACGCCCTCCACCTGGCTTTCCGCGGCGGCCATGTATGCCGTTTGCTGCGCTGCGTTCATGGAAGACGGGAACTGGTAAAACCAGTTCTGATCATAATTCAGTGTACAGGCCGCATCATCGAACTGAAAACGGCCGGCATGATCATTCCCGCTATGCACAGTCCGCTGCACAACATTCGCCGGAGCCTTGCCGAAGAAAGCTTCGCTTCCTTCATGCACATGCGGGAAGAAGCTGCCGCTCCTGGGGCGACAGCTGCTTTCCGCGGTTGTGTTTCTATGTACGGCCTGTTCCATTCAGATCATTTCTTCTTTTTCCTGGCAGCCAGCCAGATCAGCAACAGTATCAGCAAGAGGATGAGCCAGATGGTCCATGCCGGCAGGCCGAGAGATTCCAGCCAGGCCTTTATTTTATCGATGAAAGAACCGGACTTCCCGGCGTCTTCCAGCTTTCCGGTATGCACCTCCTGCCCGGCCAATGTGAGCGTGGTAGATTCGGAAACGCTGCCGGAGAAGGTGATCACGTAGCTGCCATCCTGGTTATCCACCACCTTGTCGATCTTGATCGCGGAATTGCTGACCGTGAATGCATCCCCGTAGCCCGGGCCCACCAGGTAGTCCTTGTATTTGGTGACCGGTTTGATGGTCATGATCAGTATGCCATTATCGATACTGGTGGTAATGGAGGATTTGGCGGGGTCTACACCGGCAAAGGTGGTATAAAAGCTTTCTTCATGAAAACGTTCAATGGTACCGCCAGCGGAATCCACCGCCTTGATGCGGAACAGGAGGTTGTAGGTACCGGATACGGTCAGCCCGTTGAATGTGCCTTCATACTTTCCGTTTTCCTTGTGCGTGAGCGGGAATGTATTCTCTGACTTCGTTAGCAACAGATTACGGAAAACGCTGTCGCTGGCCAGCAGCTGATCGAATTTCTGCTGCCCCGGTGATCCTGCATCCTGTGCATCGGAAAGTTTTGCTACAAAAGGATTGGTGCCGAGCAGGTGGCCGAGGTCTTCTCCCGGCCTGCGTACCAGCACATCTACAGTAGCGTTCTTGATCGGATGGCCCAGCCAGTCGAGTTGCATGGTCACGGGATATTGGTCCTGCACTTTGGGAGCAGGGTTGCCCAGCGTCCTGTTCATATGGAAGTAGTGGTCATCCGCCAGCGAGGTCAGTTTTACCTGGCTGATCTTTACCACGGAATCGGACATGAACACTTCCCATTTCCCTTCCGGAGTAAGCGGTACGTCCACATCTCCACCGAAAGAATACGTGAGCAGCAAGCTGTTGGTATAATTCCCTGCAAAACTGGGTTTCGCTCTGAAGGTAACGTTTGCTCCATTGTATAATACCCTTATCTGATAAAGGGTTTGCACCAGCTGTGGTATCTCGAATTTCCTGTCGTATGTAAATTCCAGCAGCAGTTTTTCCACGCGGTTGTTCAGCGGGAATTCCTGCAGCTTCTGCATGCCGCCGCCGGGATTGATCTTCGTGATATTACGGGAGATCAGCTGCGGGCTGGAACCGGCAAGAATAGATGTCAGCGCGGCATCAAATGCGGCATCCAGGTCATTGCCTGTTTCCGTATGGTTGTATGTGCCGCCGGTATGCCCGGCAAGATTCTGCAGCATCTGGTTCGTTGCGCCGGGAGCGTGCAGCCCGATAGTGAACATTTTGATATTGCCTGGTGCACCATTGCCGGGGATGGGTGTGGCGCCGATGTTCTGTCCGTTGTTGCTGACCATCGGGGTCTGGTTCTGCTGCCCATCTGTGAATACGAGAATGCTGCGGCCTTTGTTGGGATCGGAGAGTTTTGTCTGCGATACTTCAATGCCTCTGCCGAGATTGGTGAGCCCGGTGGGATTGTTGGCCAGCAGATCGGTTGTGACCGTGCCGGGCAATGCGGGCGTAACGGTTGTGAGGCCGTTGCAGCAAGCGGAAGCGGGCACCACATCCGTGTCAAAATACGTAAGGGTCAGCTGATCGGATGGCCGGTTCAGCGCCTGATATTTGTTCACAAAACTGGCCACGGCATTTTTCAATGCTTCCCAGCGCGTTGTAGCACCGAGCATCGCTCCCATACTTCCGGAGCGATCCAGCACCAATGCTACCTGCAGGTCCCTGCTGATGCGCACTTCAATTTCACGGTTCCTTGTTTGTGACAGATCCTCGTTTGTAACGATGAGTGTAAAGGAGAAAGTGCCTGTTTCCGTTGGTGTACCGGTAATATTCACGGTTGCGGCGCTGGAAATGGGGGCGCCGGGGTCCGCGGGCAATTCCACGGTAAGTCCTTTCACGGTAAACCCTCTGGCTGTTTCCACGAAGCCCGGCACAGCGAAAGGCTTGGAGGCGTAGTCCCACAAAACTGTAGCTGTGGCGCCCTGCACACCGACCGTTCTGGGGGTGCCAGGCGGAATCAACACACCAAAAGGCAGGTCAAACGCATAGGGGCCTTCTGCTGCATTGATATTGATCAGGGCCTGCGCCCTGGACAACAGCGGGGAAGAAAGGATGATCAGGAACAATATTGCCGGCCTGATCTTTTGAAGAAAACATTTGACTTTGATCTTCATGATATTTGTTTTTATTTTTTAAATCCATGTAACATGCAGCATTTGTTTCATCCAGGGCAGCTTCACTACTGCATATCCCCAGGGTAAGCGGGAGAGCAGAACATCCTGTGCCTGCGGTTCCACATGCAACAGGTAGCTATCTCCTGCGGGGAGCAGCTTTCCCTCCCTTTGCAGAAAACCTTCCTGCAGTCCGCCGGGACTGGTGCTGCGCAAAGCATTCCAATGCCTGATCACGGCTTCCAGCAATTCCCGGCAGGCCGTCATTTCTTCGTCGGTGAGCGGGGCCTCAGCCGGAACCGGGGTTTCCACATCAATGCCGGTCAGTATCTTCAGAAAAACCAGGCGGTATTCGTGAAGGCCCGTTTCGCCGAAGGCCAGCCATGACAATAACTGTAATGCCCTGAACGGGCTTTGGGGCGTACACCACTCCTCTCCTTCCCGTAATCCTGTTTCACGAAAAAGCTCTGCCAGAAAAGGATGCAGCAGCACTAAACCTGCCGCCTGTACGAATATGGCATGTTCCTCCGCAGGTATCTCTCCGGGTTTCTTCCGTTGTAAAGATTGTTGCGCGATGCCTGCCAGCACCTGCTGTACAAGCGTTTCATCATCTTCCTTTTTTCCCTTCTGCATTTTGCCGCCGATGATATTACCCTGTTTATCGACAATGCTTCCGGGATCAGCTGCTTCCGTTGTGCCGGGTGCTGTTTGCTGTTGCAGGTATTCCCTGAGCGAGGCAATATGAGCCGACATTATTGCATGATCAATGCACAGGGGCAGCACAACTACCGCCATTTCCCGGCTGAATGCATTCCGGCCGCCGGCCGTTGCTTCCAGCAGTTCCGGCAAACTGATACTGCCGGCCTTCTCCATCCACATCAGCCAGAAGTGCTGGCGGAACAGGGATTGAAGGCTGGGAAAAGATGCCGTTGCGGGTTGCAGCAAATGGTATTGTTGTCTTCCTTCCTCTCCCTTCATATCCAGCAGTTGCAGGCAACCGCCTATCCATTCCGCGCTGAAATGATTGCTTAGCCTGATCCTTGCCGCAGCGGAAGTTTGCAGTATTTCCTTCAGCATCGCCTTTCCCCGTTCCTGCAAGGTCTCCATCCAGGCGAGGCTGAAATGTTCGTCCAGATGCTGCGGATGGCCATGCATTTTGTGCCACCAGGGGAAATGGCCGCTGGCGAGAAAGCCCAGCAGCACCTGCTGCGTTGCCATTGATGCAGAAAGGTGCTGTACGGAAGGCTTTTTCTTTTGCTGATCACCAAAAACATGTTCACTGTTTTTCAATGCCGTTTCAGACAAGGCTTCCGGCAGTTCATTCATGCCATCCGGCATATGCGTTGCCATCAGTTCCCGCAATTGTTTTCGCAACGTTTCCATCAACCTGCCGTAGCCTTCGCGTTCAAACTCCCCGGTAGCAAAAACACCGAGGTCTATTTCAAGTTTGTCTATCACGAGGTGTCTGGCCTGAGGGGACAGTTCATCAAAACAGGCTTCTATACAAGGTTTGATGATATCCTGCAAAAAATGCGCGGCGCGCTTATCCCATTCAAAATTCATTTTTGAACTGGCAGCGCTTAATTCAAACACCTGCCGCTGGATGATATGTGTTCCTTTGGTGTGCATTTATCAGCTTTCAAGTGCTGTATAGATATTGACAAGTACCTGGGCGAGCTGGTCGCGCAATGGCGCTATCACTGGTTCCTGCGGTTCATCTGCGAGATAAGCGGACAGCCACGCGCGATACTGTATTTCAAAGTTGGTAAAGCTGGCATCGGCTGCTGCAACCGGTGTGCCCGGCAAAGCGCTGTCAACCCACAATATCCTTGGCATAATGTGAGCGGGGCAGGCTTTCCGCACCTGTTGCTCCGCCAGTTTCCTGAATTCCGGATCTCTCCATCCCTCCGGTTGCACCGGCACACGGGGGCTTGCCGGCACGGAAAAATCCCGGCCGTACCCTGAAGGGAAAACAAAGCTGATCTGGAAGGAATAAGCATCCGGGGTCTCTGTCATATTCAGCGCTGTACCGCCGGTTGTTACCGGGAATAACAGCAGATGCTCGATGAGATAAAATCCCTGCATGCTGAACAGGCGGAAGATGTGCTGCAGAATTCGCTGCAACGCTTCCTTCGCCAGCTCCTGCGTGGCATAATCGAGCGGCGCGCGGGCCAGCACTGTACCATCGGATGCCAGCAGCAGCACCCGGAAGATATTGGCGGCGGGGTTTGTGATCTCGTAATTGCTGATGTCTGTACCGCGACTGATCACCGTCTGCATACCGGCCTGTGCTGCGGCAATAGCCAGCGGATCTGTAGCGGCCGTATAATCCACCTGACCGGTGAGCAATTCCGCGCCGGTGAACAGCGGCCTTTCCCACATCCTGAAACGTTTGCGGATGGGTGGATTGGGTGGCTGGTCAAACACTTCGAAATAATCCGCGGTGGCATGTACAACGGTTCTCCTTTCCTTTATGGCGATACCGAGCATGTGATATAATCTTTCTTCCAGGGGTGTCAATGCAAAGCTGACCCACAGCCCGGTGATGACCAGTATGGTATTGTCTCTCCTGGTGGCGGCCAGCGCGGGTGAAGCAAATGTGGCGATGCTCTCGGCAATGGCCTGCGTGTCCGCCGGCGTTCTTTTGATGATCAGCCGCAGGTCCGGACCGGCGGGAATGGTATCATAATTTCCCGCGATAGTGGCGAGGGAGGAAACTTCAGCGGCCAGCCTGCGGCAGGCCATTACTGACACTTCAGGTGTCACTCCGCGCAGCAATGCAGTCCCTCCGGCATCGGTGATGGCCCAGGTAAACCCGGCCGGCGTTGCCTGTATCTGCAGCAGCCTGTCCGTCCGCCAGAGCAGATTGCCGTATGCCTGCGCCCTGTCGCGGTTAAGCGCCGGCAGATCATGCAGGAATGCGGATTTGCGCCTGATCATTTGCCGGGAAGCGGCGTTCCTTTGTTCTGCCTGCCTTGCAAGCAGCACATCCAGCGGCATTCCCATGCTATCCGGTACGATGGATGCTTTATGGTAGGCCAGTGCGGCAGTGTCATACATGTCTTCCCCGAAAACGGCCAGCAGGTGATTCAGCAGGCGGTTACGGCGTGCAAGGAACTGTTCGCGGCTTTCGGCAGATTGTGCCAGTGCGGTCACATAGCCATTATCTGCATCCTGCTGGAAATTCTCCCAGTTACCGGATTGCAGGTTAAAGTGCCGGATCAGTTTTTGGATCTCGGGCAGGTGGTAAAGCGGCTGCGGAAAAAGCGTTTGTTCCAGGTCCGGATCAGCAGAAAAGAAGGCGTTGATATTGGATAGCTGTCCTGCCAGCCCGGCAGTCAGCTGTTCGAAAAAGAACAGGTATCCTTTCAATTGCAATGCCAGCGCTTTCCGTTCGGCTGTGGCTGTTTCCGGCAGGCCGGCTTCTCCTACGCCGTAGACCAGCGGCAGATCATTTTGTATGGGATAGTAATCCGCTGTGGCAAACTGTTCTCCCGCGGGAAGCGGAATATCTTCAAACATGGTGGTCTCCTCCAGCAGTTCCGCGGCTTTCCTGCCCTGCACCAGCTCTATTACGCGCTGCAGATCGTATGTTGCTTCCGCTCCGCTGCGGAAGAAGGTAATGCGGGATTTGGTCAGGCTCAGCCTCGGGATATGCCGCTGGCTTTCCACCAGATGCAGGCAATCCCTGGCGTTGGAAGTGATGGGACGGTTGTCCAGGTAATTGGCCAGGCTCAGGTTACGCACAGCGGTGATATTCCTTGCGCTCACATCCTCGCGCTGCACGATGTCGGTCCCCCGCTGATCCCTTTGCTGAAGAATGAGGCGCAATATATCCGAGGTGTACAACACATCAGGAAGGGTAGTCGTACTGAGCGCACCATCCTGCAGAAAACCGGTATCCATTGACGGGCCTTCGAAGATCGCGTCCGGGGCGTGGGTGGACAGCAGGTCGCTAAGACTGCTGAGGTGATTTACCGGCGCAATAAACCGGTCGATGGCAAAGAAAATATCGGCCAGCAGATCTTCCAGCAGCACACCGGGATTCACGTCGATGATCGCGGAGACCGCTACTTCCTGCAGCCGCACGGCCTTATAATCAAAAAAATCTTCACACAGGTTCCGGTAGTCCTTCAGATACCGTCGTACAACGCGCATGGCATTATTGGCATCGCGTACCCGGTTATTGAAACGATGTACAAGCGCCAGATCGGTCGGGCTGTTATCGATGATGGAAGTTACCCTGGCACTTAATTCCGGGAGAATGAACGGGAGGTCCGTCAGCGGATTGTCCATCGGGGTGGTCACCTGGGCCACTACCCACAACAGCCTCACACCGGGAGGGCCAACGGCAGGTTGATAGCTTACATTGATGCGGGCGAAGTATGCATCGCTTCCTTCGATCTGGTTCCATTCATTACCGGAGCTCATGTCGAATGTTACACCGGTGAAGGTCACATCTTCCGCAAAAGGGCCGGCATCCGCATCATCCCAGTATGGAAAAGCGAGATCGATATTGTAGTCCTGCCCTAACGGTAGCGGATGTACGATAATGCTGAAGGTATTGCTGTTCAGATCGTTTTCTGCAAATTCCAGCAATATGCTGAGCCTTCCCCGCGGTTCCGTGCTCAAGGGAAAGAGCCATGCATTCTGCACCAGCGGATGATCGATGAGCACTTTCCTGAAATCCCGCAGGGCAATGGGTGATACGGGCAATATTTCGGCGGCGGTGTATAATTCCTGCTGGTGGCCGGAAATATCGCTGGCAATGAGGTCCCGCATATCCATTCCGCTGCGGAGGCCCATTTCCGTGATGGCATAGCAAAACGCTTCCAGTAGCGTGATGCCGGGGTCATGGAGGTTATGGTCCGTCCAGCTTTCTGCAGCCACCGAGCGCAGAAACTGCATTCCCTCTTCACGGAGGAAAGAGAAGTCCTGGCTTTTCATGGCCGGGGGTGTAACAATGATCGGGGTTGCGTCGTTCATGTGCTTATTGTTTTTCGTGGGCCGCTTTCAGTTCGGCTTCCAGTTCCTTTACCCGTTGCGCGAGCTCCTGGATGGCGTTCACCATCACATAGGTCAGGGCGTTGCCGTTGTACATCAGCACATCGTCCTTTCCATTCTTTTCTTCACTTTTGCCGGCGCCGGAAACCATGTAGGGGAATACTTCCTGCATCTCCTGCCCGATGATCCCTACTTCGTCCTGCTCTGTTTGCGCATTCGGAAGATTGGTATATTTGAAACGCACCGGCCTTACCTGCATGAGCTTGTCCAGCCCGTCATCAAATTCCCTGACATCTTTTTTGTAGCGGACATCGGATAATACCGTCCAGACATTCCCGTTCAGCTTTCCGGCATCCCCGTTCACCTGCAAAATATGATTGGCGGTAGCTCCGGGAAGCAGTGCGTTGTTGCCGATCACCACAGGCCCCGTTGGCGCAACGAACAAACGGGTATTGGTGCCGCTGAGGGTCAGGTGAATGGACTGGCCACCGGGCGCATTGAGCCTTACTTCTCCCGCAGGGTTCTGGCGTAACGCGAAATTGGCGTTACCCTGACTCCGGTCTACATGACTGAACTGTGCCGATGTGGCAAAGGCGCCGTTACCATTGGAGATGGCCGCACTCCCGACCCTTACCCGGTCTGCCTCGCTGATGTTATTGCCCAGCGGAACTTCCAGCCGGTATAAAGGTGCTGCAGGAAAATTTCCGATTCCCACATTACCGCCGTTGAAGGCCACACTTGGCCCTCCGGCCACCGGCAGGAATGCGCCGGAGCTGCCGCCCACGTTCGTGAACGTACCGCCGTCAAATACCTGCACATTCCCTCCGCTGAAACGAAGCGTGCCGGGCACACCGGTGGCAGGATTACCGAGATTCACCCCTCCGGGAATGTTGAGATTGTTGTTCGCATCTACATTGACGGCATCATCTATCTTGGTGACAAATGAATCAACCAGGTCACCAAAGTCCGCACCCGTTGGACGTTCACCGTCTCCGAACTGTTGTTTTAAATAAGATTTGCTACGTTCTGGCATGATTGAAAAATTTTAGCAATTATGAAATGGGTACAAAATCAAGTCCGATGATCATCTGCCCAATACCGATCTGTTGTGTGCCGACACATACCGCGCTGTCCGCTTGCAGGGCTTTAATGCGGTGCATGCTGTTCGACACCAGGATAGTATCGGGCCTTGTGGCCGAGGCTACTTCTACCGGCACGCCGACCACGAAATCCACGTTGATCGTTTTGCCGATGCTCCCGCCGATGGTAGGTTCCGGTGTATTGCCGATGATAAAGTCCAGCGCAATTTCCATATCGCTGATACCACCGCCGAGGAAGCTTTGCCCGTAGTGACGGTGGTACAGCTCGAAATCCGTTACATGGTCCACATACTCCCGGCCTTCAATGAAAGCGAGTATTTCGGAAGCATGCACTTTCCCGCCGAACACAATATCGCGGCCTTCTTCATAAGCCCAGGGGCTGAGGAATTTTTTGATCTCTTCATTCAGCACCGCCGTGTAATATCCCGGATCGAATGCGGGATGAAAGCTCACTTTACAATCCACCAGCAGCGTCTCATAACTCGGATTGCTGACGTGTACTTTTACAAAGGGCGATACGTAATTGGCGCTGATGAAATCACTGATCTCGCGCAGTCGGTTCAGGTTCACCTTTGGCTGCAAAGGGTCCCCGGTGGGGCGTTTACGCCAGTCCGGCACCACCACCATCCTTACATCGCCGGGGCGGAGGGACTGGTCCGTATCCGAATGCGGCAGACATTTTATCTTATATATTTCGGGGAAAGATTCCAGTACCAGCCGCTCGTAATCCCATCCGGACACAGCGCGGTTCTTATGCCGCAATCTTTCGCTTGACCTGCGGTAAAATGCATCGTCCGCTTCCGCATTGCGGCCGCCGAAGGAAGGGAAAGGCTGCGTCACTTTCCGGATAGCGGGGACCTTCACGACCAGTTTGCTGATCGTTTCCGGCGGCAGCGGGGCAGAGAGATGTTCCTCAAATCCCGCGGCAGAGCCGCCAGGCAATACCAGCGCCGCCCGTGCAGCTTGTGTATCGATCTTGCTGATGGCTGCCGCGCCTTCCGGGTTATCGTCCACACTTACCCTCAGCCAGCGCATGCCCTGCGGCATGAGGCTGTGATCTTCCGTTGCATCGGCGCCGATGTTCACCCTTATCAGGCCCGGCTTCTGAAAACCGCCGGTGCTTTCTTCCAGTATATCCGCCGGCGCAATGTTCTGCCAGCGGTTGCCGGCCAGGTAACTCCAGCGGAGATCCGTCGAACGCAGCAAGGCTTCACCTTCCACACTGCCCTCTTCTATCTGGAAGAGGAAGGAAACAGTTTGCGGCACCTGCGCTTTCTGCAATCCGATGTATAAGGCGCCTTTGCCCGGCAGGGGCGGTATCAGCAATGCCGTATCATCTTTCTTCGTTTCACCCGGACCAAAAACATCCTGCACGAAATATTGATCGATGCCATTGGGGTCACCGGGTTTGAAAACATCTTTCGCGGTATAGTCCAGCTTCACGGATTTCAGCACCGGCGTGTACGGCGGCTTCGGCAATTCCGGTTTCGGGCCGATGTCATTGTATTTGCTGAGCAGGATCACCTGCTGCGTATAGGCAAACGGAAACGTTTTATGTCCGAATGCTTCAAAAGGCGCTTCCGCAGGTTGATTCGACAATGCCCCGCGGGTAGGACCCGTCAGTACCAGGCGAATGAATCCCTGGTTCACTTTGTTATCGAACCCGCCGGAAAGCTGCAGCTGCGGATCACGCCGGAAAGGCCTGTTAGTGGTTTGGGTGGAGAAAGAACTTTTGTTCACGCCTACCTGCTGCGGCAATGCCGTACCAAAGGGATTGAACAAGGCTTCGTTATGCACAAGGCGCGTGCTCCAGTTCCTGTCGGACAGGATATCCATTGCAGTGGAAAAAGCGGAGTGCGCGATAAGATTGTTGCCGTAGTTGCTGTACTGGTCTGTAAAGCTCTCCGGAGGGTCCTGCCACTCCAGCGTTACACTTACAGACGTGAGCGTTTTGCTGAATGCTTCGCGGCTGCCGATATACAGGTTGTTGGATACCATGGGAGCGCTGCCGAAGGGAAGCACCGGTTTGTCTGACGGCTGCAGGGACTGGTCATTCTGCAAGACCAGCTCTTTCATGCCTTTCACTTCCACTTCAATGCCCACGCTTTCTACCTTGAAGCCTGCCAGCACTTCCATCATGTAACGTTCCGGTTTCAGCAGCACACGCATGACAGGCCATGCCGTGCTGAAGGCCCCCTGATGCAGCGCTTCATCATATCCTGTAATGGCGGGCATGGCTTCCGTCAGGTCAGCGGAAAGCTCCAGGGTGAAGGGGTTTTCCAGCTCAGGGTCCTGCACCAATACGCCCGGGATCAGCTCCGCTTTCAGGGTGATGTTATCCCTGATCCAGCCTTTTTCTCCCGTAAACTCCACACTGAGCATAGGCGTCAGCACCAGCATGGGAGACGTAAACCCTTTGGCGGAGCGCAGCTGAATGCTCATGCGAACGGTGCGCGTGCCTTCGGCCAGCAGGAGGTTCGGGGATGCCACGGCCCATCCGAAGGAGGCCGGCTGCATGGGCCTTGATTCCGGCGGCAACGATAGCTGTGCCGTACCAAAGGGGCGCCAGGCGGTAAGTGTGCTGTTCCGCACAACGGCAGCATCATCCGCTTTAAAAACAATGGCCTTGCCGGAAGCATTGGCATCAGTGTAAGCGGAACGGATCATGCCCGTTACGGCATGCGTGATCACCAGCTCGCTTTCCAGTGCATAACGTAAAGGCTGTCCGGATGAAGTTTTGCCGCCATCCAGCAACGTTCCCGGTTTCAGCAGTACGGGCTGTGCATTCTTGCCGGGTTCGAACAACACATGTACTTTGTCCGGCACAGGCGCCAGCCTTCTCAGCCGGAGCACTTCTTCATAATAATAATCCAGCCGTTTTTTGACCAGCGTATTCAGGTCGTCCTTTGCAAAGGTGTAGACTTTCAGGAAGGCCAGCAGCAGGGCCAGGTGGGGTGACAGGTCCTTCTTCACCGCAAGCATCGCCAGCAGTTCGTTCTCGGAAATGATGCCGGAACTGTTGCGGAGCAGATCGAAGAAAGGTTTCCAGTCACCCTGCGGAAGATTATTGCGGTCGTAATACCTTACCAGCGCCGCCAGTTCGTAAACGAAGCGCAGCAGATCTGTTGTGGAACGGCCGTCTATTTTAACCTTGGCAGGATCCAGTGCGGGCTGCGGGCGTCCGGGCTGGTTTACACCATCCGTTGCCAGCAGGTACTGATAGATATTTTTACTGGTAATAGTCATTTTACTTTTCAGTTAGATAGAACGGGAATACCAGGTTATTTCTCTTGTTGGTGCTGCGCACGGTATAATCTACCAGGATGCTGATCTTTCCGGCAGCTATTTCATCCGGCAGTATCCTCACTTCATTCAGGTTCACCCGCGGTTCATACATCAGCAGCGCAGTTTCTATTTCTTTTTCCATGGCTGTAGCGGCGGTTGTGGTCATGGATTCAAACAGCCAGCGGTCGCGCTTCCAGCCGAAGAACGGCTGCATAACACGTTCGCCCAGCTCTGTGGAGAGCAGCAGGCTCATACTGCTGCGGATGCTTTCTTCCGCTTCCAGCATGATCACTTCTTTACCGAATTTGTCGAATACCGGGGGAAAGCTCCACCCTCTTCCCAGGAATGCTTTTTCGTTTGCCATAGATCTGTTTTTTATCATCCAATGAGTACGGTCGGGCATCCTGCCACGATGGACCCTCCATGGGCTGTGCTGTCTCCCATTCTTGCCGCAGGCATGCCGCCGATCAGTACGGTAGCCGAGCCCAGCACTACGCTGTCCGGGGGGCCTGTGCAGGTGAGCATATCGCCCATCCGCAGGGCGGGCATACCGCCGATCAGTACCGTGGTACCGCCCGGAGGCAATGCTGGTCCGCCGACGTGCGGCACTGTGGCCGTTACCATCGGGCATACATGCATATCACTTACTCTGGCTGCAGGAGGCATATTTATCAGTTTATCTGTACAAGACTTCCTTTGATAACGGTAACAGCGCTGGAGCTTGCTTCCATCCCGGCGGTGCCTTCGGCCTTGAACTGTGTTCCGGCTTTGAGGCCCATGTCCGTTCCACTTTCCATCGTAATGGCCTTTGAAGCCTTCAGCACCAGGTCTCCCGCGCTTTCCACCGAAATACCGGAAGAGGACAATACGATCTTGTTGCCATTCTGATCCGTTATATTGATCTCGCTTTTATCTTCATCCAGCACCAGCATATTTCCGGCGGGCGTATCGATGGTCAGTGTTTTTTTATCGTCATTAAAAAGAATGTGCATACCACTCCGCGATGTGTACCCTTTTTCGTGATTATCGTCCGCAGCCGTGAGCGGCGGTGCTTTGGCACTGCTGTGCAATCCGCCGAGGATGACCGGTTGCCGGGGATCGTCATCGAGGAAACCTACCAGTACCTCATCATCTATTTCAGGGAGAAAAAAAGTGCCGCGGTTATCACCGGCATCCAGTGTAGCCACGCGTGCCCAGGCACCTTCACCATCCAGTCCAACAGCCGGTATCTTTATGCGAATGCGCGATTCCGATGCGGGGTCGCCTTCCAGCGCGGTGACGATGCCGGTATGCAGACCACTGATACCGGGCAATAAAGCGGAAGCCGGATGCGGCTGGTCCGTAAAGGTCTCCGCATGTTGCTTCGGCGTTAGCCCCAGTTGCAGGTCTGTCAGCCAGTTGCCCTGTGATATCTCATGCCGTACGCCACTGACCCAGGCCATGCCGTTGAAACGATCACCGAGACCTTCCAGTGCTACCGTGATGCCGGGTAGTCCTTTGGAGAATCCCTGCACTCTTGCCCTTCCGCACATGAAAGCCATTCTGCTGCGCAGGAGTTTGGCATCTGCCCAATTCTGCGCTTCCTCTTCACTGAGTTTGCCGGGCTGGCGCAGGATATATTCAGCGGCTCCTGCGCTGGCGCTGATCGCTGCGGGATCGAGGTTTCCGGGGGTCGTCCAGCCCGGGTCCGCCGCTTCTGCTTCAAGCAGCTCCTGGGCCGAGGGATCCCAGCTTTGCGCTTTCACCCCTCCGTATTGCTGCATGCCGTCGATCTCCAGATCAAACTCGATGAGGTTGGTGCCAAAACGCAATGTAGTATCCGTACTGGCCGCTACAGCAGGTTTGCTGATATCCACCTGTCCGTCATGCGCTATGGCAACGAAGCCCACGGCGCCGATGCGGCTCATCAGAAAATCCCAGTCCGTCACATCGTACTGCACCATCTCCGCATGCGTCACCGGCGTATCTTCAATATCCCCACTCAAGCCGTAATTCCCCAGCAAGGAGGCAGCGATATCACTGTCTTTCTGCTCTTCATACAACGCACTGTTCCGGGCAATGGTCATTAATGCCGCCTTGTCCCGGCACTCCACCTGCAGCTCGGTGTGCATCAGGCGCGCACGAAGAGAATGCCGTGTGATGATCCCTTTGAAGATCGTTTCATTAATGCCATGATACCCCGCCATGATCTCTATTTCATTACCCGGCACGAACAGGTCGCCATTACTGGCAGTCCAATCCATCAGCATTACATCACCGTCTTCAATATGCAACTGCGCGGAAGGAATGCGGTTCGCTTCCGTATGCACGATGATGGAACGGATGAGCGTACCGGAGGGTATCTCCGTCCCGTTTATGCTGATGGTGTAAGTCACCAGGCTGGTATCCTGTTCTATCGGTAATAATGTTGCGCTCATGGTCATTTCTTTTTAGCCGGAGGAAAGGCGATCTCGCTGCCTTTTCTCAGTCTTCTGAAATCATAGAGTTTGTTGGCGCGGGCCACTTCGATGTAGTATTCCGGTTTGCCATAAATGCTGTGCGTCATCAGCGGAAGCGTATCCCCTGCGATCACCGTTCGCTGATGGGTAAGATCCGGGGATTCCTTGCCTTCCTTGTTCTCCCGCAGGATATCCGCAATGGCGCTCTGGAAAGTGACCCTGGCTTCTACCCTCAGCGGCGTGCCGCTCACATCGAATAGTTTGTAGTTCAATGCCATGCTGATCAGCACACAATCGTATATCTGCCTTCCCCATGTGATCTGCACCCAGCGGGGGCCGTGACTGGCCGGATCGAAGTTGTACACCACCTTCGAGAATTTGCCGATCTCTTTCATGACGTCATACTCGTCATCTCCGCTGAAGAGGCCCGCCACTGCACCGGCAATGGGGATGTTATCCAGCGGCCCCGCAGGCGGCGGCACTACGCCCGTACCATCGAACAGGATGGTGAAATCCATGGAGGTGGGAGACATGTTGGCCAGCTTCGGGTTGCTGTCCGAAGTGCCCATCGCCTCGCTGCGCTGGTAGTTCACATTGTGGCTGATGGAGTAGGATTCGGGGTTGATCTGTACGGCATACTTGTCTCCTTCCGCATTGCTGAGCACACGCGTACTGTTCCCCGGCACCGCCGGCTGATAGGCCTGAATGATCATCTTGGCCAGTTTTCCTCCTCCGAATAAAGCGTCCAGCATTTATCGTTCTTTTTGTCTTTTTAAAATTTTCATCACCTCTTCCGCGCACAATGCAACGATCCTTTGCAGTTCCCACTCGCTGAGTGCGGCACGCGGGGAAGTACCGGCACTGCCGGATGATCCGGAGGCGCCCTGCGGCGGGTCTTCCACCCGTGCTTTGATAACAAGTTCCCTGACTTCAATGGGCATATCTGTTCGTTTTAAATACTGATACTGATGTCTGCGGAAGCAGCAAGCCCTGCTGCCAGATCCAATCCTACGCTGATGGGGTCGTAGTATTTGAAATACTGGTAGCTCAGCACCAGTGTTTCCACCACGATCTCGTTGCTGCCCGCATTGATGCCCGACACTTCCAGCCGCTTGGGGATGGCGTTGATCAGGTACCAGTTGTACAACGGCACATGATCCGCATTCATGAGGGATATCAGCACATTGCTGGGTTTGAACCTGAATTCATCGATAGCCTGCCGGGCCCAGTGCAGCACTCCGGAGCCCAGGAACTTGCCCCGTTTCATGGTCACATCCCCGTATTTGGTGCGGGTGGGCAGGTTATGGGAGAAACGGTGCTCCCCTCCTTCCGCTTTCGTTTCCATTTCTATGTCCACGCTCAGGCCGGACACTTCCTGGAAACGCACATCGTTCGGGAACTGCGGCAACACTTCAAACAGTACGAGGAAGTGAAAGCCAGGCTGTGGATAATCGAATGCTGACATGGGCATTAATCATTTTGGATAACGAGCCCTTCATGTGCGAGCTCAATGGTTTCGATGGCCACTTCATTACCATCGGCTTTCAGGTCGGTGGACTGTACCTTGATGGGCCAGGCGTTCTTTACTTTCCATACGATCACCGGCTCGTGGTTCTCGTTGAGAAGGCTGATGGTAACGTTCCGGCGCTCGATGGTGTTGAGAGCCACGGTATTCCACCAGACGAAGAAATCATTGTCTCCCGGGAAAGTACCACGCTTCATGGTGATGTTGCTGTACTTCTGCATGCCCGGCATTTTGATCTTCGTGTATTCGGGGCTTGCGCCATCGCGGTATTCAATGGGATCGGTCTGTACGTCCAGTCCCGAAACCTCGGTAAAGCCAATGCTGGCACCACCCCATTCAACCTGGAAGTGGAATTTTGGAAGCGGATAGTTCGCCATAACTTATTGTTTTAAGATGTTAGTGATCAAATCAGGATTCCTGCATTTTATGAGAGAAGCGGAGCACGATGAATTCCGCAGGCCGTACGGCTGCCATACCGATCTCTACGATCAGCCGGCCTTCCAGGATGTCCTGCGCAGTCATTGTTTCACCCAGCCCCACTTTAACGTAGAAGGCTTCTTTCGTGGTAGCTCCCGCCAGTGCGCCCTGCCGCCATTGCAGTGTAAGGAAGTTCTCGATCATGGCGCGGATGCGTACCCAGGTATTGGCATCATTATTTTCGAACACAAAAGGTTCCGATGCCTTTTTCGTAGATTCTTCCACGTAGTTGAAGAACCGGCGGACGTTCACGTAACGCCATTCGTTATCGTTGCCCGCGAGGGTGCGCGCGCCCCATACGAGGATTCCTTTTCCGGTGAATGCCCGGATGGCGTTCACGGATTTTCCGGTATCATGCACGTTCAGGGAGCCCTGCTCCTGGTCCGTCAGTTTATATGCAGGCTCAATCACACCGCGCAGGCTCATATTGGCAGGCGCTTTCCATACACCACGCGAACGATCCGTTGCCGCATAAACCCCTGCAACAGCGCCGGATGGCGGCAGCAGGCTCATATCTTTCCGGATGCGTTCGTACACCGCTTTGAAGAACGGATGTTTGGCGAACAGGTTCTTTTCCGCCTGGTCTGTACGGAAAGCCGCGTCCTGCACCAATGCCGTAAAGGCTTGCGCGATGGCATCAAATGCCGTCTGCAGGATCGGGGAATTAGCTGCCAGATGAGCCGTTTGCGCAACCGAGGGTGTGGTAAAATCCGTTGTATCTGCCGCGATGGTATTGATGGCAGCTCCGCCAACCCAGTCTTCCAGGTCCAGTGAATCGTATTCGGTATCTACATCTCCTTCTACCCGCGTAGTAGAAATGGAGTTCATCACATGTGTGTTCTTTTCGAATGCGATGAGGCTGATGATCTGGTCCTGCAACCCGGTGTCCGCGCGCAGTGAGGTCAGCAGCTGCACGAGGCCCGGCGAGTTCCCGGCATCATCTTCCAGGTCGCGGAAGGCAAGGGCAAGCTCCTGCACGAACGTCATCATCGCCGTAAAGAGCGGCCTTACCAATAAGGCGGTATTGGCGCCCATCACTGCCGTGCGCAGAGTATCGAACTGAGCGCCCAGGGGATTGTAATTATTCCTGTTGAGTGTTACCGCGGTTACCTTGGAGAATATCCGCTCCTCTTCCGTACGCCTGGCGCGCAGATCCGTTACCAGTGCATCCAGTGCGGGATTACCGGTCATCGTATCTATGGTGGCGTCCGGGATGGCTACCGGTATGGCCTGGTCGTCCACGAAAGAGAGTTGTGAAAAACGGATCTCTTTCAGGTAGGTGGTGTTCAGCCAGGGGTAATAAACAGCGGCGTATTTCAGGTTTTCCGTGCCCACCTGGGTGCGGAATTGCGCCACCGGTGTGGAAGCATGGTCCGGAGCCCGGTAGCCTTCCATCATATCCAGTATGCCGAAGCGGTCCTGCAACCGGCCGCACTGATCGATGATCGCTTTGTGCAGATTGCCGGCCTGCACAAAGTCAGGCGTTCCATCCGGCAGGCGAAGCGCCATGCTGTCCGGAGAGAGGATCAGGGTAGGCTCATCCACTTTTGCGAGTGATTGCAACCCGCCGCGAAGACCGGTGACATTGTCGCCGAAGACCACATCAGCCGTGTAGTTACCCACGGTCACCACATAACAGGGGCCGCCGCCATTGTCAAAATAATGGCGCACTGCATCAAAAAGGTAATACCTTCTGCCGTTCGCCGGGGTGATGTTCAGGATATTGAAACCGGCGCCGGGAGCTACCTGCACTTCATAGGAAGCCGGGTCATAAGCGCCGCCGAAAACGGTGGTAAAATCAAGCATCGAATTAAGACGTACGGGTATGTTGATCAGCGTGGCGCCTGCGGTATCCAGCGTAACCGCGGTATGCCCGATGAACGCAGGGATGGCCGTAGCAACGGATGCCACGGAAGGGGGGATCAGCTGCAGTTCCTCAACATATACGCCTGGTGTTTTATAATCCATGATCGTTCAGCTTTAAAGATTAAGATTCCTGCATTTTGTGACTGAAGCGGAGAACGATGAACTCTGCCGGCCTTACTACCGCCATTCCGATCTCCACGATCATGCGGCCTTCAAGGATATCCTGCGCGGTCATCGTTTGCCCCAGCCCCACACGCACGTAGAAAGCCTGTTCCGGTTTTGCCCCGGCCAGCGCTCCGGCGCGCCATTGCAGGATGAGGAAATTCTCGATCATGGCCCGCACTTTCACCCAGGTGTTGGCATCATTCGGCTCGAATACGAAGGCCTCCGAGGCTTTACGGGTAGATTCCTCCACCATATTGAAGAAGCGGCGCACATTCACATACCGCCATTCATTATCGTTTCCGGCCAGTGTTCTGGCGCCCCATACCAGTACCCCTTTCCCGCTGAAGGTGCGGATGGCGTTCACAGATTTTCCGGTGGTATGCACATTCAGGTTTTCCTGTCCCGCATCGTCCAGCGCAACGGTGGGCCTGTTCACAAAACGCAGGCTGATATTGGCCGGGGCTTTCCATACGCCGCGGGTGGAATCCACAGTAGCATACACGCCGGCAATGGCGCTGCTGGGCGGCAACACGATAGGCATCGCGGTGATGGCATTGCGGATATCGTGATACAGTTTATTCGCACGGTGGTACAGCGAACGGGGTTCATCAGCCGGGGCCGGGTCAGCAAGCCGCAATACGGTATTGGCAGGCACCGCTGCACCATCGAGTGTACCGGTGATGGTTACGGCCGCTTCGTCATAATTATAACTGAGCGTTGTTTCCAGCTGCGGGTAGTAAGCAGCGCCATACAGCAGGAAATTATTCCCGATGAGGGTACGGATGCCCAGCGTTCCGCTGTCTATCACATCTTCACCACCCGGTGCGCTGTAGTCGAGATGCCCGTTGAACACATCGATCAGGGCAAAGCGGTCTTTCAGTTCGTTACATTGCGCCAGTGCGGCCTGGTATAACTGGTAGAAATCTCCGCGCGCCAGTTGCAGCGCATCGGGGAAAACCAGCAAAGTCGGCTCATCTTCTTTCCCGATCGCCGTCAATCCTGCCGTATGATGCAGTAAAGCGGCCGGCACGGTATCCGCGCCGATCGATACGATGTAGCAGGGACCACCGCCGTTGGCGAAATACATTTGCAGGGAATAGTACATGCGGTACAAGGTGGCGGGCGCTGCGGGAGGGGTTTGCACGATGTTCTGCCCCTGGGGATTAGTGTTCACCACAGCGGTAAATGTTTCCAGCCGGGCGCCGAATACCGCTTCGTACTCTACCATGGATTTGATACGGACCGGGCGGTTGATCAATGTATTACCATTGAGCGTGGTATTCCGCGTATAACCAATGAAGGCCGGAATAGCTGTTTCCACCTGCGCCACTGAGGGCGGAAATTTTGGCACCTCGTCGATATAAACGCCGGGTGTTTTAAGATCTGCTAGATTTAACATGAGCGGTTATTTTTAATCATGAGCTTAAAAAATCAATACTGTATTCCCTGGGCTGCGGGGCTATTTGCCATGCATCCTTATATATTTCTATGATCCCTCCGGTGTTGGCGGCGATAGCCTGCTGATCGAATATGACGCGTTCCTCCACCGGGCTGCCGCCTTCCAGGCGCACGACATAAGCGCCTTTGGGCAGGAGGCTCACATCAAGACCGGCAGTGGTATGTTCTGCGGCTATCGGGTGATTGATGGAAAATGCGACTGCTGCGCCGGGCGCGATCCTGCCGGCCCGGAGCGCCGTAAAATCACCGGGGTCGAAGCTGGCGGAGAGTACATTGGTGCTTAATGCTCCCCTTTCCGGATCGCCCGCAGCTGCCGCCGCTGTGAGCCGCACCGTATTCCCCGCCAGGTTGCTGTCTATCGCGCCGGCGGCATTGAGATTATTGGCATAAAAGATCATGCTGCCGAAGGTCTGTGTGCCCTGGTCGAAGAAATCCGGCGCACTGCGGATAGCGAACCGGAAGGCGAAGACAACGGGAATGGTAATGGGACTGGCAGGCACCCAGTTCACACCATTGTGATGCTGACGCACGAAAGCCACCAGGCCTCCGGGAACGGGCCGGGTCAGGATACCGTAGTTCCTGAACACCTCCGCACCCGAGGGCGAAGGCTTCAGGACAACATCGTCACCTCCATCTGTGCCATTGATCAGTATCCTGATCCTGAACTCCGGATGATACCGCCATGCGATCACATTCATGTTCGTTATTTTAGAAGATTGCTTTTGAGGTTGATCTCGGAAATGATGCCAGCTCCGCTTTCTTCAGCATCCTGGATCACAGCCATGCGCATTTTGTATGCAACAGAGGGAATATATTTGCCTCCCATAACGCTCCACATCTGGTTCAGTTCTTCAAAGCTGGTGGAATACAGATCGAATATGATCCTGTCCAGATTCAGCGTACCCAGCACCGGCGTATCCGCGGGTGTGAACACGAATCGTCGCTGAAAGAAGGCGATGACCTGTGATATCCTGTGCAGCGCGATGCCATAGTTGTTCTTGTTGGCGCCGAACAGCACGTAGATGTTCAGATAAATCTCAGGCTGTCTTTCAACACCCTGCGGCAGTCCGCCGGATGTGTACACCGTGCGGCGAAAGGGAAGATTACGCAACGATTCCTCCTGCTCGATATTGATCACTGATGCAATGACCTTATCGCTGAGGCTTTGGGACGAGTTATCCTGAAAAGCGTCGGCAAACGAGATGTTTCCCAGTATCACTTCCGGATCTACGGCCCCTATGTAGGTGTTGAGTTGCGTAATGATTGCATTGAGGACCTGGTCAATCATTGACTTAAATTTTTGGGGGATGCAACTATCGAACTTGTGGAAAAACGGGGTTTTAAAAATTATCAAATACCAATCACTTCAACGGCACAGCATAACGGTGTATTTCTTTTTTTGGGGTTTATGCTGTGAACTTTTTATTGGGGCTCTTCACTTTGTAATATTAGGGATTAAATTTCATTCTACAAAAAAAAGGGTATGCGTATAAATACCTGAATTTTTTTTCATCAACATCCTTCCACAATGATCACGATCTCTCCTTTCACACCTTTTTCCGCAAAGTGATCTCGCACCTCCTGCAGCGTTCCGCGTTTGTTTTCCTCGAACATTTTCGTCAGCTCACGGGAAACGCAGCATTGGCGGGCCGGGCCCCAGTACTGTATAAAATCGTCCAGCGTTTTTACCAGCCGGTGGGGAGATTCGTAAAAAATGAGGGTGCGTTCTTCTGCGGCCAGTTGCGTAAGTAAAGTATGCCGGCCTTTTTTGGGGGGAAGGAAACCTTCAAAGGCAAAGCGGTTCATGGGGAGGCCGCTGTTGACCAGTGCGGGAACAAATGCCGTGGCGCCCGGCAGGCATTCCACCGGTACGCCTGCACGGATGCATTCGCGTACCAATAAAAAACCGGGATCTGATACGCCCGGTGTGCCTGCATCCGTGAGCAGGGCCATTTGTTTGCCGCCTTGCAATTGCTGCACCAGATGCTGCAACACCTTATGCTCGTTATGCTGATGATAAGGTGTTACAGGTTTGGTGATCCCGTAGTGCTTCAGCAGAACGCCCGATGTACGGGTATCTTCCGCCAGCACCAGCTCTACCGTTTCCAGCACCTTCACCGCCCTGTACGTCATATCCGCCAGGTTACCGATGGGGGAAGGAATTATGAAGAGCCTGGACAAGCGCTACTGGATATTAACTTCGTAAAATTCCATTACCTGGTTGGCCAGCAGCTTCTGGCAAGCGTTCTCTGCGATCTGCTGTGCATCTTCTTTGGATGCCGCCTCGATCTGCAGGGTAATATGCTTGCCGATGCGCACATCGTGAACATTGCCAAGGCCGAGGTTTTTCAGGCCGCCCAATACAGCTTTTCCCTGCGGGTCCAGCAATTCTTTCAGCGGCATCACGTTGATATGTGCAGTAAATGTCATCGTTCTAAAAAATTTGACGCGAAACTACGTGTTTTTTATCTAAAAGCGAAACGGTTTGCCCGACATCCCTTTACCAGCAAGGCTTTAAACAACCTTTGCCTTCGGCGGCACGAGGATGGACAACCCGACGTACGCAGTAAATATAAAAGGTACGGCCGCATAACGCAGCAAGGGGATGCTCAGGAGCGACACGAGCACCAGCAGAAAGCGCGGCCAGTTATCTTTCAGCGAGAAGTTCTTGAACTTCAGGCTGATCATGGGATGGGAGCTGACCATGAGATAACATAGCAGAAAGATGATCGCATACAATACCCAGATATTTTCCAGCCAATGCGCCAGATTATATGGATTATACAGCATGATGAGCGGGAAGGAGGCTACCAGGAACCCCACAGCCGGCGTTGGCACGCCAATAAAATGTTCGCTCTGCCTGGTATCCAGGTTGAACACCGCCAGCCGGTACGCGGCAAAACAGGGCACCAGCAATGCGGGCGCCAGGTTGACATAAGAGACATCAAACACGTCCGGCTGCCGGAGATAGGCGCTGCGCAGCAAACGGAACAGGATCATGCCTGGCACTACACCAAATGAAACAACGTCCGCCAGGGAATCCAGCTCCTTCCCCAACGGGGACGTGACTTTCAGCAACCGGGCCACGAACCCGTCAAAGAAATCTATGACACCGGCAATGACCACCAGGATGGAGGCCCAGTACACCGGTGCGGGATTCGTGACGGTATATTCTGTTCCGTTGAATTCTGCTATATACTGCGGTGCATGCAGGATAAAAATAATAGCCAGCGCTCCGCAGAACAGGTTGGATAGGGTAAGGATATTTGGAATTTGTTTCATTTTGTTATTGCTGGTTATCTGGTAATTATGCTGTCATTAATGCTTCGATCTCCTCTGCCGTGATAGGAATATTCTTCATCAGGTCCACATTCCCGCCGGATCTCAGCCAGAGGTTGTTCTCAATGCGGATGCCGATCTTTTCTTCTTCAATATAGATTCCCGGTTCTACCGTCATCACAGCGCCTTCGGGAATGGGCTGGAAGAAAGAGGGGCCGAGGTCATGCACATCTACGCCGAGGTGATGGGAAATGCCGTGATAGAGGTATTTGCGGTAGGCCGGGGCTTCGGGGTCCTGGTTCCGGATATCGCCTTCGGTGAGCAGGCCCAGCTTTACAAATTCCTTCCCGGCTTCCACGCCTACCATCTCATGGTATTTTGCGATGGTGATACCGGGTTTCAGGATGGATTTGGCATAGTTGTGCAGGTGCAGGCATGCGTTGTATATCTCGCGCTGGCGGGGGCTGAACTTCCCGTTCACCGGCACGGAACGCGTCAGGTCCGCATTGTACCCGCCATAAGCGGCGCCGAAGTCCATCAGGATCACCTCCCCGTCCTTACATTCCTGGTTATTGGCGATGTAATGGAGGGTACGGGCGCGGTCCCCCGAGGCGATGATGGAACCATAAGCCTCCCCGGTCGCCCGGTTGCGGAGGAACTCATGCATGATCTCGGCATGTATTTCATGCTCATATACGCCGGGGCGGATGAATTTGAGCAAACGGCGGAAAGCTTTTTCGGTGATGTCCATCGCTGTCTGCATAACCTTCACTTCCTCTTCGGTTTTCACCGCACGCAGTTCCTTCAGGATACGCGCGGCACGCAGATAGTTATGCAGGGGATAACGTTCCCGCAGTTCAGCGGCATAACGGTAATCGCGGACAGGCACATAATTGGAACGGCGGTTGTTCTCATTGGTATTGAGATAGATATTTCCGGCTTCGTGGATCCATTGTTGCAGGAGAGCATCCAGACTGTCCAGCCACACGATGGTCTGAATACCCGAAATGGCCTGCGCTTCTTCTTTGCGGAGGCGGTGACCATCCCATTTTTCCTTCATTTCGTTGGGGCGGACGAGTACCAGCACTTCCCGGTGTTTGGGATCAGGGTTGTCCGGGTAGAGCACCAGCATGGTATCTTCCTGCTCAATGCCTGTCAGCCAGTACAGGTCCGAATTCTGCCTGAAGGCATGCAGCGCGTCCCCGTTGGTGGGCAATTCATCATTTGAATTAAAAACAGCAATGGCATCCGGCAGCATTCTGGCGGCAAATCGTTCACGATTCTTCTCAAAGATCTTCTTGTCCAGCGGCAAATATTTCATGGATTATTTTTTTTCGATGTAAGAGGGCTCAAACTTACCGGAAAATCAGCAACCGGCAAAACCGGGCGGCAGCCCATACAGTGGCTTTACCCCATTTATCAGATATAGTATATTACCCCAAACTGCCTGATAATTCACAAAATAATTATTTAGCACATCTTTTAATTTTCCGGCAAATTGGAATCGATGCAATTAGATATAATCTAAAAAAAGACGGAAAATAAGGGATATTTTACTATTTTTTATCCTCAATAACCCTGATAAATTTGAAAACATCAAAAAAAACCTAGTTTTGCGGATACACCAAAACAATCTTTCTTTATGCAAATCAGCAGTGTAAGAGATACACTCAAGGAATTGCGAGATCTGGGCATTCAGAACGCCAACGATGTACATTACCAACTTAGCCCGGAAGAGCTGGTGGCACAAACCCTGGCACGCCGCCAGGGCAGCCTGAGCGACACGGGTGCGCTGGTAGTGAATACCGGAGAGTTTACAGGCCGTTCCCCGAAAGACAAGTTTATTGTAAAAGACAGCATTACTGCTGGTTCGGTAAACTGGAACGACTTCAACCTGCCTTTTTCTGCCGAAAACTTCGAGCGGCTGTATCAGAAAGTAACCAACCATTTTAAAGAAAAAGACGTTTGGGTAAGAGATTGCCAGGCCTGCGCCGATCCTGCTTACCGGATCAATATCCGTGTGATCAGCGAAACACCCTGGGCCAGCCTCTTTGCCTACAACATGTTCATCCGCCCCACCGAAGAGGAACTGGAACATTCGGACCCGGAATGGACCGTTATCCATGCACCGGGCTGCCATGCCGATCCCGCCGTGGACGGTACCCGTCAGCACAATTTTGCGGTACTGAATTTTACCCGGAGAATGATCATCATCGGCGGCTCCGCCTATACCGGCGAGATCAAAAAAGGTGTCTTCACCATTCTCAATTACCTGCTGCCACACAATAAAGGCGTATTGAGCATGCATTGCTCCGCCAACCAGGGCAGAGCAGGTGATACGGCTGTTTTCTTCGGACTCAGCGGCACCGGCAAGACCACACTGAGCGCCGATCCCGACCGCAAGCTCATCGGAGACGACGAACACGGATGGACCGATACCGGCGTTTTCAACTTTGAAGGCGGCTGCTATGCCAAAACCATCGACCTCAGCGAAGAAAAGGAACCTCAGATATTTCATGCCGTACGCGAAGGCGCACTGCTGGAAAATACAGGCTTCTATCCCGGCACACATACTGTTAACTATGCAGATAAAAGCATCACGGAAAACACCCGCGTATCTTACCCCCTGCATTATATCAGCAATGCCCAGGAACCATCCATCGGCAATATGCCGCGGAATATCTTCTTCCTGACCTGTGATGCCTACGGCGTGTTGCCACCCATTTCCAGGCTCACACCGGCCCAGGCCATGTACCAGTTCATCTCCGGCTACACCGCCAAGATTGCCGGTACGGAAGCAGGGATCACGGAACCCAAATCCACTTTCAGCGCGTGTTTCGGAGCGCCCTTCCTGCCGCTGCACCCCGGCCGTTATGCACTGATGCTGGGCGAAAAGCTGCGCCAGCACAATGTTAATGTATGGCTGGTGAACACCGGGTGGACCGGCGGGGCCTATGGCACCGGGGAACGCATCAGACTGAAGTACACCCGCGCCATGATATCCGCCGCGCTGAAAGGTGAGTTGGACAAGGCAGCCTACAAACACCATGAAGTGTTCGGCGTGGCCATTCCTGAAGCCTGCCCCGGTGTACCGGACGAAATTCTCGACCCGCGTAACACCTGGGAAGACAAAGCCGCTTACGACGCACAGGCACAGGATCTGGCAGAACAATTTGTAAGAAACTTCGAAAAATATGCCGACCAGGTGGATGAGGAAATCCTCCTGGCCGCACCCAGAATCTAATCGTTTATGTTGACCGTTTTCTTTTATAGATTCCCACGTTTTGAGTATAATCCGTAATGAAGCACGGGGGTTGCCTGGCCAGGCAGCCCCTTTTTGCAGCCCCTCCCCCCTATTTCACATTCCCATCTCAACATATTTTCCTAATTTTGCGCATGCAAATTTTAGACGGCAAACTCGTTTCAAAGGCGATCAAAGATCAAATAGCAGTCCAGGTGACTGAACTGAAAGCGCAAGGCAAAAAAATCCCCCATCTGGCTGCCATCCTGGTAGGCAACGACGGGGCCAGTGAGACCTATGTGGCCTCCAAGGTGAAGTCCTGCGCAGAGATCGGCTACAACTCCACCCTCCTGCGCTTCGACAGCCAGATATCCGAAAAGCATCTGCTCGATAATATCAATATGTTGAACGAAAACCCGGATATCGACGGCATCCTCGTTCAGCTCCCGCTTCCCAAACACATCAACGAAGAACTGGTGATCAACACCATCGATCCCAGCAAGGATGTGGATGGCTTCCACCCGGTAAATGTGGGTAAAATGGTCAGCGGGCTGCCCACTTTCATTCCTGCCACTCCTTACGGCATCATGCTGATGCTGGAACACTATAATATCGATACCAAAGGCAAACATGCGGTAGTGATAGGACGCAGCCACATCGTAGGCACCCCGGTAAGCATTCTGCTAAGCCGCAACAGCAATCCCGGCAACTGCACAGTAACGCTCACCCATTCCCACACGAGGAACCTGAAAGAGGTTTGTCTGCAGGCAGATATCATCGTTGCCGCCATTGGCCGGCCAGAATTCGTGACAGCGGACATGGTGAAAGAAGGCGCTATTATTGTTGACGTGGGCATCAACCGCATCCCGGATGCTTCCAAAAAAAGCGGGTTCCGGCTGGTAGGTGATGTGAAATTCGATGAAGTAGCCCCCCGCTCCAGCTTTATTACACCCGTACCCGGCGGCGTTGGCCCGATGACCATTGCCGCATTGCTGAAAAACACCTACCACGCGGCCATTGCCCAGAAAGGGAACCAGAACTGAGCGTGAACACACCGTTGTTCCATCCGGCTTCCACAGGCGGTAAATACTGTCCGTCCCGCATATTCCGTAACTTTGCACCGTAAATGAGCAACACCGTACTTCATACCGCCACCCTGCCCGTCATGGAATCGTTCTACACGATCCAGGGAGAAGGGTTCCACCAGGGCAAAGCAGCCTATTTCATCCGCCTCGGCGGATGCGATGTGGGTTGTGTGTGGTGCGATGTAAAAGAAAGCTGGGATGCGGACAAACATCCGCAAGTTCCGGTGATGGAAATCGTGCAGGAAGCGGCGGCATTCCCGGGCAGGATTGCCGTTATCACCGGCGGAGAACCGCTGATGCACAACCTCGACGGGCTGACGAAATCCCTGCATAAAACAGGCTTCCGGACGCATATCGAAACATCCGGCTCCTCTCCCATGAGCGGCAATTGGGACTGGATCACCCTCTCCCCGAAGAAATTCAAAGCCCCGCTGGATGAAGTCTGCAAACAGGCACATGAACTGAAGATCGTAGTGTACCATAAATCCGATTTTGCCTGGGCGGAGAAATACGCCGCACAGGTGGGCAAACAATGTAAACTCTATCTTCAGCCGGAATGGAGCCGCGCTGCCGAAATGACGCCGCTGATCATCGACTACGTAAAGGACCATCCGCAGTGGCAGATTTCGCTGCAGATACACAAGTATATCAATGTACCATAAAAAAAGCGCCTTGCTGTAAAGCAAAGCGCCAGACATTTTGGTTAACAACACTTCGTCAGGAAATCCTCCTGGTTTGCGGCAACAATCCGCTGTTCTCGATCGGCACCCATTCCACGATTTTGTCCAGCTTCACTTCAATCGAGTACAACCGTGATTCGATAGCATGGAAATGCGCTGAGAATTTGACATCCATGGCAATGAATTTAGTCTCGGTGCGATGCTCCATCGCAGAAAGCTTTCCATCCATGTTGACTTCAAGCGCCGAGATCTTCTCGTCTACCGAAACTTCGAATTGACCGAAGCGCTGATCGAGGTTTTCCACCTTTGCATCCAGCTGATCAAACCGTTGTTCCAGGTTTTCCACCTTGGTTTCAAGCTGATCGAACCGTTGTTCGAGGTTTTCCACCTTGACTTCCAGCTGATCGAACCGTCGTTCCAGATTTTCCACCTTTACTTCCAGCTGATCAAACCGCCGTTCCAGGTTGTCCACCTTCGCATCCAGCTGATCAAACCTGACTTCCAGACCCGAAACCTTCCTGTCAATTGCCCTTACACTTGTAAGGATCTCAGTTAACAAAACATTTTCGCTCATAAGTATGGTTTTAAAAATTTAACGAAATTACCTGAAATCGAAACAACATTCGTATTATGTGGTTAAACATCTAAAAAATTGCATCGCATCTTCTCAAAGTGAAACAGCCATCATCAGATTACTCATCATAAACCCCAAAAAAATTCGTTATTTAGTGATCAACTATGAAAAAACTCCTGCTCATACTTTGCTGCTTGACCAGCCTGCAGCTTGCCGCACAAACGGTCACTTACGAAACGGCCGGCAAAAAGGCCAAAGCGCTGTTCGACCAGGCTATTGACGCCATGCGCATGTACCAGCCCAAAGATGCGATCAGGTTCCTGCAGGAAGCCATCAAAGTACAACCGAAATTCGTAGATGCATATGGACAAATGGGGCTGGCCTATGTGGAGACCGGGCAATATCCCGATGCGCTGAACGCCTTCCGCCAGCTGGAAACACTGGACCCCGCAGGCGTCAGACATGTAAGGTTCTCCTATTCCAAAGCGCTCGCCGGTGACGGTCAGTTCAAAGAAGCACTGACCATGATCACGGAATATATTGAAACATCCAAAACACCCACGCAGGCTTCGCTGAAATTCAAAAAGAACATGGAGTTTGCCGTTACCCAAACACCGGTGCCGTTTCAGCCGCAGAACCTCGGAGAGAATATAAACTCCCCCGATCCCGAATATTTCCCTTCCCCCACCATCGATGGGAAGACGCTGGTGTACACCCGCCGCGTCAAAGGCAGGAACGAAGATTTCTTTGTTTCACAAAGGGACAGCCTGCAATGGCTTCCCGCAAAGGATATGGGGGAACCGGTGAACTCCGCTTTCAATGAAGGCGCACAGAACATTTCACAGGATGGCGAAATGCTGGTATTCACCGGCTGCGACTTCCCCGAAGGACGCGGCAGCTGCGATATCTACTATTCCATCAAAACAGCGGACGGCTGGCAGACGCCGAAAAACATCGGTAATGCGATCAATACCCGCGACTGGGATTCACAGCCCTGCCTGTCCCCGGACAAACAATCGTTATACTTCACCAGGGAAACTGCAGATGCCGGCGCGGACATCTTTGTCAGCCACCGCGGAGCTGACGGCCAATGGCAAAAAGCAGAACGCCTGGGCCCCGCCATCAATACGCCCGGCCGGGAGATGACGCCTTTTCTGCATGCAGACGGGCAAACGCTGTTCTTTGCTTCCGACGGCCATCCCGGTTATGGCAGCCTGGACATGTTCTATTCCCGCCGCCAGCCGGATGGCAGCTGGGGCACACCGATAAACCTCGGCTACCCGATCAACACCATCGGCGAAGATGCCAGCCTTACCGTAGCGGCAGACGGCAAAACCGCCTACTTCGCCTCCGACCGCGCGGATTCACGCGGTGCGCTGGATATCTACAGCTTCGAACTGTATGAAGCAGCCAGACCATTGCCCACGCTTTATGTAAGAGGGTATGTGTATGACAAAAAGACCAACGAGCGCCTTCCCGCCTCTTCACTTGAACTGGTGGACCTGGAAACGGAACTGACCATTGCGAATATACGCAGCGATGAACAGGGCGCTTTTCTTGTACCGCTGCCCACCGGGAAAGATTATGCTTTCAATGTCAACCGGAAAGGATACCTTTTTTATTCCGACAACTTCTCGCTTAAAACAGCACGAACAGATGAGCCGTTTGAGAAAAACATTCCGCTGCAACCGCTGGAAGCAAATGCTGTTGTAGTACTGCGGAACATCTTCTTTGCATCGAATCAATACACCCTGCAACCAGCCTCCGCTACGGAGCTGGACAAACTCGTAAAACTGCTCTCGGAGAATCCCACTATGCAGGCGGAGATCGGCGGGCATACGGACAATGTTGGCGCCGACGCGGACAACCAGCTATTGTCCGAAAACCGGGCAAAAGCGGTGGTGCAATACCTTGTGCAAAAAGGCATTGCAGCAGAAAGGCTGAAAGCAAAAGGGTTCGGCGAAACAAAACCTGTAGACACCAACGATACCGAAACCGGGCGTGCGCAGAACAGGCGAACAGAACTGAAGGTGATCAGCATGTAAAGGCGCCTGCGCTCAATACCCTTTGAGCGCGGCCTTCAACGCACTGTCCGCCCGTTGCTGATTTAACGGCGCCCCTTTCGGGTACAACGCGGAAAGCCAGTCCCCGTACATCACATTCGGCAACATGATGAACCTGCCCGCAAACTCCAGCCGCAGGCGGATGACAGCAGCATCCCGCTCTTCAGGGGCAGCTTTGTAGAACACATCGGAAAAATCGCCGAGATTATCACCGACCAGCATGGCTATTTCATATTGCTTCGCCACCTGCATGCGGCGCGCCTCCTTATCGGAACTACCGGAAGAAAGCAGCAGGTGTTCATCATCCGCCTGCGGAAATCCCCAACGCTGCAGGTTCCGCAATGTAGCGGCACGTTCCTTTTCCAGCCGGTTAGTGATGTAATAGATCGCAAATCCTTTTGATGCTGCATACCGGAAGAACGACAATGCACCTGGCACGGTATCACATGCAGCCCGGGCGGTCCACTCCTCCCACGAAGCCTGATCATACTGCCGGCCCTGCAGCGCGTAATGCACGGTAAACGGGCTGTTGTCCAGCACCGTTTCATCAATATCCGTTACAATAGCCCGCGGCCGCAGCGTTTGCTGATGGCTCATTTCTTCCACACGGATAGCGGCAAGCTGATAAGCTTGCAGGCATAACGCCTTGTACTCTGCGGCCCGTTGCTGATAAAGCGCACCCCAGGCAGGGCCGTAAGGCAGCAATGCCGTTCTTTTTGCGGTACTGCAGGCGGTAAACATCAACAGGAAAAATAGCAGGTAACGTGCGGGCATAATGATCTGTTTAAGCGATACAAACTTCGTGAAAATGCAGTACATTGACGGGCAATAAAAATTGTTTGCGAACCCATGCTACAGGAACTTCATTACCGTATAGCATTAACGCTCATCCCGCAGGTGGGCGATGTAGTAGCCAAAGAGCTGCTGTCTCATTTTGGAACGGCCACCGATATTTTTCAGGCGCGCAGGCATCAGCTGGAGCGCATACCGGGCGTTGGTACGTTCAGGGCTTCCGCTATCCGCGGGTTTAAAGATTTCGCGGAGGTGGACCAGGAGATCGGTTTCATGAACAGGCATGATATCCGGCCGGTGTTTTATACGGATGATGCATACCCCGAGCGCCTGCGGCAGTGTTACGACAGCCCGGTGCTGTTATACTGCAAAGGTTCGGCGGACCTCTGCGCACCCAGGATGCTGGGCATCGTAGGCACGCGGAAACCAACGGCTTATGGCCTTGCTGTATGCACTGAGCTGGTCGCTTCACTGGCGCCTCATAACGTAACGATCATCAGCGGCATGGCGTATGGTATTGATATTGCCGCGCACCGGGCCGCCGTGGCGCATGGGCTCCCCACCATCGGGGTGCTGGCGCACGGGCTGGACCGGCTGTACCCCGCTACACATGCGGCCACAGCGCGGCAGATGGAGCACAACGGCGGATTACTCACAGATTTTCGCAGCGGCACAGAGCCGAACCGGCAGAATTTTCCGCGGCGGAACCGTATCGTTGCCGGTCTATGTGATGCTACGCTGGTGATTGAAAGCGGTCAGCGCGGCGGGTCGCTCATTACGGCGGACATTGCCTGCAGCTATCACCGCGATGTGCTGGCCGTTCCGGGCAGAACGAATGATCCTGCTTCCGCCGGATGCCTGGAACTGATCAAACAACACAAAGCAGCCCTCATCACCTCAGCGGAAGATATCATGCAGGCGCTCAACTGGCGGCCCGCCGCGCCGGTAAAGCCCCTTGCACCACAAACCCACCTGTTTTACGATCTGAATGAAGAGCAACAGCTTATTGTGAAATTGCTGCAGGGCAATACTCCCCTGCATATCGATGAAATACAGGCCCGGAGCGGCATACCGCAGAACAGGATACCCGGTCTGTTACTGGAGCTGGAAATGCAGGCATTACTGCGGTCAATGCCCGGGAATACATATCAATTAATCAACACATAAAAAAATGAACTGTTCCTATTCCATAAAAAACACGTAGATTTGCGTGCAATTATTTAGAAAACTACCAAAATAATTGCGATATGCCTGCGGGAAAAATCAAACAGAAATTTGTAGCTGACGGCCTTACCTTTGACGATGTGCTTCTCGTCCCGGCCTATTCGGACGTACTGCCCAGAGAAGTCAATATCTCCTCCCAACTTACTAAAAACATCAGGATCAACATCCCTATGGTATCCGCCGCAATGGATACGGTAACTGAAGCCAGGCTTGCGATTGCGCTGGCCAGAGAAGGCGGCATCGGCATTCTGCACAAGAACATGAGCATCGACAAGCAGGCGGAACTGGTAAGGAAAGTGAAACGCAGCGAGAGCGGCATGATCCTGGACCCGCTGACGCTCAGCGCGGACTCCACTATCGGGCAGGCTTTGAAAATGATGCGGGATAACGGTATTGGTGGTATCCCCATCGTAGATGGCGATAAAAAACTCATCGGCATCCTCACCAACCGGGACCTCCGCTTCGAGAAATCCAACAAACGCCTGATCAGTGAAGTGATGACGAAGGACAACCTGGTCACCGCTCCTGAAGGCACCGATCTGAAAAAGGCAGAAAAGATCCTCCAGCAACATCGCATTGAGAAATTACCGGTAGTTAACAAACAGGGCAAGCTCGTAGGCCTCATTACCTATCGCGATATCCTCCAGCTGCAAAGCTTTCCGAATTCCGCAAAAGACAGTTACGGCCGCCTGCTCGTAGGCGCCGCGCTCGGCATCACGCATGATCTGCAGGAACGCGCCGCCGCGCTGCTGCATGTTGGTGTGGATGTGGTGACGCTGGACAGTGCGCACGGTCATTCCGTTCACGTACTGGAAGCCTTGAAAAAACTGAAGAAAGCATTCCCGAAACTGCAGGTGATCGGCGGTAATGTAGCCACCGCGGAAGGAGCGCTGGCACTGGCCGCAGCTGGCGCCGATGCCGTAAAAGTAGGCGTTGGTCCGGGTTCTATCTGCACCACCCGCGTGGTGACCGGCGCAGGTTTCCCGCAGCTTTCAGCCATCATGAACGCCGCCCAGGCCCTGAAAAAATCCGGCATTCCGGTGATCGCGGACGGCGGTATCAGATATACCGGCGATATGGTAAAAGCTTTTGTAGCCGGAGCCTCCACCGTCATGGCAGGGTCCATCTTTGCCGGCGTGGAAGAAAGTCCCGGTGAAACGATCATCTACGAAGGCCGCAAATTCAAATCCTACCGCGGCATGGGCTCCATCGAAGCCATGTCCGAAGGCAGCAAAGACCGCTACTTCCAGGATGTGGAAGCGGATATCAAAAAGCTGGTGCCGGAAGGCATTGTGGGCAGAGTGCCTTACAAAGGCAACCTTTCCGAAGTAGTGCAGCAATTTGTGGGCGGCCTCCGTGCAGGAATGGGCTACAGCGGGTCAAAAGACATCAAAACCCTCCAGGAAGCCCAGTTCGTCAGGATCACCTCCGCTACCGTAAGGGAAAATCACCCCCATGATGTGGTGATCACCAAGGAAGCGCCGAACTACAGCAGATAATTCATCATAAATTAATTTCAGGGACAGAGGGTGTATCCATTCCGATACACCCTTTTTCTTATCCCGGGCCACCGGCCAGGAAGCCTTATCCTCCCTTATTTTTACTTTTATACTTTACATTTGAATGATGAATCAGACCTTGCGCAAACGTCCGCCCCTGCTGCTGAGCATTATCGCAGGCGGCATCATGTGGGCAGCCTGGCCCACCTCCCCGCTGACTTTCCTGGTTTTCATCGGCCTGGTGCCGCTGCTGGCGGTGGCCGACAGGGTCAGCAACCGCGCTGCATGGTTTGGCCTGAGCTTTCTGACCTTCTGGATCTGGAACACCGGTGCCACCTGGTGGGTGGGCAATACCACCGTTCCGGCCAGCGGCATCTTCGCCAATGCATTTAATGCCTTGCTGATGACCATTCCCTGGATGGGTTACAAGATCACGCTCGAACGGCATAGCCGCCTCACCGCCTACTTTTCGCTGGTCGTGTACTGGCTTGCCTTTGAATATATCCATCAGGAATGGGAACTGAGCTGGCCCTGGCTGACGCTGGGCAATGCTTTCGCCATGCGTCCCGAATGGGTGCAATGGTACGAATATACCGGCACCATGGGCGGATCGCTATGGGTACTGCTGGTCAACATTTCTATATATGCCGCCTGGCGCAAACGCAGCAAGGGGACCGGATCAGGCTCCTTCCTCCTATGGAAGGAAGGCTGGAAGCCGATGTTGCTGCTGATCATTCCGATAATCATCTCATTCATTGTGGTCGTCAACGGTAAGATCAGCAAACAAGCGGGCATCGGCGTAGTGGTGGTACAGCCGAATATCGATCCGTATGACGAGAAGTTTTCGATGAGTTCCGCGCAGGAACAACTGGCAAAGCTGCTGGAGCTCACCCGGGCAAAAACAGGGGCGGGTACCCGCTTCGTGATCTGGCCCGAAACGGCGTTGTTCACGCAAGGCGCCTGGGAACATGAACTGAACAACCAGCCGGAGGTCACGGCCATCCGGAATTTCCTGCGGCTTTACCCCGATGTAAAGCTGATCACCGGCGCATCCACCTACAAACAATATCCGCTCCCCGGAGAAGCCCCCGCCACGGCCAGAACCCGCAGCGACGGAGGACCGCCGTACGATGCGTTCAACTCCGCTATCCAGATAGATACATCCTCCACCATCCAGATCTACCACAAAGCGAAGCTAGTGCCCGGCGTGGAGCTTACGCCCTATATGCGGTATCTGCCCTTTATGAAAAAGCTGGCCATGGATTTCGGCGGCATCACCGGCAGCTATGGATTGACGCCTGGTGTAGCCCTGTTCTCCAATCCTCCGCCGCATGGCAACGTTTTCGCCGCGATCTGCTACGAATCCGTTTACAGTCATTTTGTAGCGGAAAAAGTGCGCCAGGGCGCCAATCTCCTGGTAGTGAGCACCAACGACGGCTGGTGGGGCAACACCCAGGGCCACAAACAGCATATGCATTACGCCAGCCTGAGGGCCATCGAGACCCGGAGGTGGGTGGCCCGGAGCGCCAATACCGGAATATCCTGCTTCATCAGCCCCCAGGGCGATGTGATAGCCCCGCAGCCATACTGGCAACCGGCTGTTATCGCCCATAACGTAACAAAAGAGACCCGTCTGACGTTCTACGTAAAATACAGTGGCTACATCGCCAAAGCTCCTCTGATCTTTTGTATCTTGCTGCTATTGTACACTATTGTTTTACAGGTAATCAGAAGAAGACATGTGGAAAAAAATCAATAACGGGAACCAGGAAGGGGCGTATTGGGCTGAAGGACAGGGAAAACCGGTAATACTGATCCACGGGTTCGGGGAGGACCACTCCGTCTGGGAACACCAGATCGCCTTCCTCCGGATGTACAACCGCGTACTGGTGCCGGACCTGCCGGGGACAAGGGAATCACCGCTGGCCGAAGGCCTCAGCATTGAAAGCATGGCGGAATTCGTATATGCGATACTGGTGGAAGAAGGGATCAGCCAGATAACCATGATCGGGCATTCGATGGGCGGGTATGTTGCGCTCGCCTTTGCGGAGAAATACCCGCACCTGCTGGAAGGGCTGGGCCTGTTCAGCTCCACCGCCAAACCGGACAGCGCAGAGAAAAAAGAAGCGAGACAAAAATCCATCAGGATGATCGGTCAGTACGGCAGTGAAGCTTTTCTCCGCCAGACGCTGCCAACCATGTTCTCGGAAAGCTTCCGCAACAAGCAGCCGGCAAGCGTGGAAAACTTCGTTACCAACGCTTTGTCCATTGGAAAAGCGTCGCTGATCGCCTATTATGAGGCGATGATGGCAAGACCTGACCGCACCGCCATCCTGAAAGAAATAAAAGTACCGGTACTGTTTTTCATCGGGAAGGATGATGCAGCCATACCGCTGAATAATATACTGGAGCAGGTAACACTGCCGGCTACAGCCAGCATCCACGTTTTTGAACAGGTAGGCCATATGGGCCTGCTGGAAGTATATGAGGAAAGTAACCTGATCCTCCATCATTTTATAGCTTTTTGCCAACGGGCAGTGTAAACATTTTGCGCAGTTTACTGATAGTAACCATATTGGGCCTGGTTTCCCTGGCTGCAAGGGCTGATCATATCATCGGCGGAGAGATGTATTATACCTACCTCGGCAAGAACGGTGTCAATAACCGCTACCGCATTTCCCTGAAACTGTTTGTCCGTTGCGATGCCACTAATGAACAATTCGATGCCAATGTGGATATTTCCATCTTCACCGGTCAGGGTAACTTTGTCACCACCCTGCCGCCTGCCGGACGGGAAAAGATAGAACGCTATACCGCCACGGATGTAGATCCCTGCATCGTTAACCCGCCCTTTATCTGTTACCAGATCGGGTATTATCATGCGGAAGTGGAGCTTCCGCCGAACGCTGCCGGTTACGTTGCCTCGTTCCAGCGCTGCTGCAGGAGGATCGGCCTGGCCAATATCTTTTCGGACAATACCGTGGGGGCTACCTATTCCGTGACCATACCCGGCACGGATAACGGCTTCGATACGAACAGCGGGCCTCGGTTCTCCATGGAAAAAGGGGTGATCGTTTGCGCCAACAACCGCTTCAGCTACGACTATTCCGCTGAAGATCCGGATAACGATTCCCTGGTATATTCTTTTACAACGGCTTACCGCGGCGCCACCCAGAACAACCCCAAACCCGTCAATTCCTCGCCTCCACCTTATTCTCCGGTGGTATACACCAACAGTTTCTCAGCCTCCCAGCCTTTGGGAGACAAGGTGACCATCGATCCGCAAACCGGCATCATCTCGGGCATCGCGCCGCGAAGCGGGCTGTATATCGTGACCGTGACGGCAAAGGAATACCGCAACGGCGTGTACATCGGCGAGAATAAAAAAGAGTTCCAGTTCACGGTGGAATCCTGCGTGAAACAGGTGGTAGCCTCCACACCGGAGGAATACAAGGATTGCCAGAGCTTTACCATCAATTTTGTGAATAACAGCACCCCGGGCAAGCCTTATTTCTGGGATTTCGGGGACGGTGATACGCTCACCACCTGGAGCCGCGATGTGCTGCCGCATACTTATGCCAACCCCGGCACCTACACCGCCAAGCTGGCGGTGGACAGGGAAAGCAGCTGCGGCGACAGCATGTACACCACCGTAAGGGTATATCCTGTATTAACGCCCTCCTTTTCCGTGAGCGGCCTCTGCACCTCCAAACCCACTGAATTCACGAATACCTCCGTCAACACATACGGCACCATAGAATATTTCAAATGGGATTTCGGGAATACGGGCGTAACGAATGATACCTCCAACAACTCCGACCCTGCCTATCATTATACGCAACCCGGCGACTATACGGTGACGCTGCGTGTGCAAACCAGCATGGGATGCGAGCGCACCGTTTCCAATACCTTTACGATATACGACAAGCCGCCGTTCACCGCCACGAACGACACCCTGCTTTGTTACCGCAACGGCATCCGGTTCCACGCGGAAAGCCCCCTGCCCGGGAGCTTCAGTTGGGCGCCCCTGTACAATATCACCGGGCACCTTACCGCCAATCCATACGCCACACCCGCGGTAGATACCACTTATGAGGTCACTTTTACAGACAACAGCGGCTGCGTGAACAGCAAAGAGATATTTGTAGACGTCAGGGATACCATTTATGTGCGTACTGCTGCGGACAGTACGATCTGCACCGGCGATCCCATCACGCTGACAGCCGAAACAGACGGCGAATATGAATTTACGTGGACGGACCTGAATACGAACCAGGTGGTGGCCACTACCCGCAGCACCACTATCAGGCCTACCGCTTCCGCCACTTACCATGTGCGCGTGGCGTTGGGCGACTGTTATTCCGACGACACCGTGAGCTACCGTACGGTAGACCCTCCCGCTGCATATGCCGGGCTTGATACAACGATCTGCTTCGGCGAAAAGGCTTTCCTCCATGCCGCCGGCGGCGCTTTTTATACCTGGCAGCCGGCATCCACCGTCACCAGTCCACGTAACGCCACTACCATTGCCTGGCCGGAGGATACCACCGTCTACATCGTAACGGTGACGGACACACTGGGATGCCCCAAAGCCGTACCGGATTCCATCACGGTGAACGTTGTGCCGCCTGTACCTGCCTTTGCCGGCAACGATACCATCATCATCAAAGGGCAGCCTTTCCAGCTGAATGCCTCCGGCGGGGACGTGTACCATTGGTCGCCTCCGGACGGGCTGAACAGGACGGACATCCCCAATCCCGTTACCACCTATAACAACGACATCACCTATTACCTGCAGGTGTTCTCCGGCGAAGGCTGCGTTGGCGAAGACAATATCAGGATACGCTTCATGAACGGGCCCGATATCTACGTGCCAAATGCCTTTACGCCTAACGGGGACGGTATCAACGACGTATTCCGGCCCCTGCCCGTAGGCATCACGAAACTGGAGCTGTTCCGCATCTACAATCGTTGGGGAGAAGAAGTATTCCGGACCAATGAGTACCTGCGCGGCTGGGACGGCAAAGTGCGTGGCAGAACGGCCGATGCCGGCACCTATGTGTGGATCGTGCAAGGCACCAACACCGCCGGGGAAATGATGGAAAAAAGAGGTACGGTCACGCTGATACGATAAGCCATTTTTAGCCCTTTCCTGCTTATACTTCACGCAGAAATCATTACACTTGACGATCTTTTTTATGTTCCTGCAAAACGCCTAAATCCCTTTATTTATCGTAAATTATAAGGAATAAGCCTTTCCCATGGGCAAGTTTCTCTTCCTGGCACTAATAGGCAGTTTGCTGTATTCCACGGTGATAGCATATCATATCATTGGAGGGGAAATTTATTACCGGAGCGTCGGGTATAATATGGCTAACGGGAGTTACCGGTACATCATCACACTCAAACTATACCGCGACGGCGACTTTGTATGCGGCACCCGTCAGGGTTGCCTGGATTACTTCGAGAACCCTGTGCCGGTCAACATATTCAATGCCGGCGGGCAAAGGGTGATGCCTCCCCAGTTGCTGAGCATCCAGTACACCCGCTCCATACGCGATACGCTCAAAAACCCCTGCCTGGCGCCGCAGACCATCTACCTTGAAGTGGCTTTCTATGAGGGGGATACCATTGAGCTGCCACCCGCAACAGGAGGTTACTATATCTCCTACCAGCGCTGCTGCCGCGGGGAAAGCATCACCAATATCTACAATTCAGAACGGGAAGGCTCAACATTTTATACCGTGATCCCCGGCAGCGAAAGCGGCAGAATGGATAACAACAGCGCCTACTTCGGCATTGATGAGGCGCCGGTGATCTGCTCCGGGCTTCCGTTGCGCTACAACTATTCCGCTACCGATCCGGACGGGGACAGCCTGACCTACACACTATGCAGCGCACTCGCCAGCAATACCGCCAGAAGTAATGAAAGCGTTTCCCCGCCGCCCTACACCACTACCGTCAGCTATATTCCGCCATATCATGGAGGAGATCCTTTGGGCGGCAGCCCGCCTTTGTCGATCGACAATAACGGGCTGATCACCGGTACGCCCAACCGTTCCGGAAAATTTGTGGTATCCGTCTGCGTTTCGGAATACGACCGGCATACGGGCCGGCTGCTGGGTACACATCATAAAGACATGCTGATCACTGTTTATTCCTGTGCAACCAGGATAGTAGCCTCTACTCCGCAACTGCTCAACCATTGCAACGATACGCTCGGGCTGGCTGTGCCCATCAGCAATAACAGCGTGTCCGGCTTCACCTCTACCTACCAGTGGACCTTCAGCGACGGCACCGATACGTTGACAGACAGCCGGGATATCTTCTTCCACCATTTCCCGGATACGGGCGTGTACACTGTGAAGCTCGTGGTAAATCCCGGTCTTCCCTGCACGGACAGCACCACGGGCCGGATCAACAATTATCCCGGATTAAGGGCGGATTTCTCGGTTAGCGGGCTGTGCCGGGAAGACCCTGTGTACTTCGACGATCATTCAACTTACCGCTACGGCAATATCGTTAGCCGGAGATGGGACTTCGGGGTGCAACACACCGGTTCGGATACCTCCATGCTGCTGCGCCCCGTCTTCCGTTACCCCAACGGCGGGGTGTACACCATCCGGCTGGACCTGGAGACGGACAAGGGCTGCGAAGCCTCCGTCACCCGGAATCTCCGCCTGTACGAAGTGAATCCCTTTGCCGGGAATGATACCATCCTGGCGAGAGGACAAACACTGCGGCTGCAGGGCCAGGGCGGCGAGGTGTACAACTGGTGGCCGCCAACGGGATTGACAGACCCCAACGTCCGCGACCCCATCCTCAGCTGGAATGACGAGATCAGTTTCGTGCTGCGCGTCAGCAATCAGCAGGGCTGCTTCGGGTACGATACCATCCATGTGAAATACTATACCGGCCCGCAGTTCTACGTACCAAACGCATTTTCCCCGAACGGGGACGGACAGAATGACTATTTCCGGTTCATTCCCGTAGGCATTCAGGAATATCACTTCTTCCGCATCTTCAACCGCTGGGGCGAGCTGGTACACAGCTCGCTGGACTTCCGCCGGGGCTGGGACGGATATCACAAAGGCCGCCCCGCGCCCATTGACACCTACCTCTGGATACTCGAAGGAGTAGACCTGAACGGCGAGAAACTTTTCAGGAAAGGAACGGTAACTTTGGTGCGATAAAAAAACACCATATGCAAGGAAAAATAGCCCTTATCACCGGCGCAACGGCCGGTTTCGGAGAAGCTTGCGCCACCGCATTCGCAGCAGCAGGATATCATCTTGTTATCACCGGGCGCCGGGAAGAGCGGCTGCGGGAACTGCAACAGCAGCTGGAACAGGCCCATGCCGTCAAAGTAAAACCCCTGGTTTTTGATGTGCGTAACCGCAAAGCAACAGAGCAGGCGCTTGGCTCACTGGAAGAGCACTGGCGGCAGGTGGATGTGCTTATCAACAATGCCGGTCTGGCGCTGGACCTCTCCCCGGTTGACGAAGGCGATCCCGATGACTGGGATACGATGCTGGATACCAATGTAAAAGGGCTGCTCTACGTTTCCAGGGCTGTAATGCCCTGGATGAAGGCAAGAAAACAGGGGCAGATCGTAAATATCGGCTCCACCGCAGCCAAGACCGTGTACGCCAAAGGAAATGTGTACTGCGCCAGCAAAGCCGCCGTGGACGCGCTCACACAGGGGATGCGCATCGATCTGCTGCCCTGGAACATCAAGGTAACGGCCATACATCCCGGGGCCGCGGAAACCGAGTTCTCCCTTGTTCGCTTCAAAGGCGATGAAGCCCGTGCAAAAGATGTGTACAAAGGTTTTACGCCGCTCAGCGCAAAAGACGTGGCGGATGTGGCCCTGTACTGCTGCTCCCTGCCGCCACACGTCTGCATCAACGACCTGGTGCTGACCCCAACGGCACAAGCCAACGCCTATTACATCCAGCGATAAAAATTACACATAAGTGTTATAATACACGTTATAGTTTTTAACTATATTTGAAAGCCTATATATCTGACATGTGCAGCAGGAATGGTAACGGCCCCGGAGCCGTATGCCTTCATAAATACCACGATATCAACGAAACGTAATATTCCCCGTACCAAAAGGGTACGGTCCGTCAAAAGAGCCTATTGATCATCCTATAACCATATCCCTATGCTAACATTTGTTACTATGTACATCCTCCGGCTGTACTATCCAAGATGGAAAGAATTCATCAGCTTTTATCTCGACGGTTCCCGCAGGAACAACTATGGCCGCTGGGCCATGCGTCAAAGCTGGAAGAGCGAAAAATCGTACTCTTTCGGTTACAACTGAAAAACATCGTTTTCATGAAGGGTGACTAATAAGTAAATAATTACTTTGTTAGTCACCTTTTTTTAGGTCGTTCCCCCCGCTCACTACAACTCCACCCGCTGCACACAGATCATCCCCCGGTCATCCTTCCGTTTCCTGTAGGCTACAAGCACCGTTCTTTCACCCGCGGCCTTCAACACCGGATACCCCGCAAGCGTCCGCTCCGGCGTAATAAACCCTGATCTTGCCGTTACACCGTTCCCTGTTTTATGCAACAGGCCTATCCGGCTGGACGAGGTATCCGCTGCTTCATCCCATACCATTACCAGCTCTCCGTTCTCCAGCGCGGTCAGTTGCGGATGTTTTGCTGTGGGCAGTGCGCTGATACTTTCTTTTTTCGTATAGGTAATGCCGTTATCAGGCGACTGGCAATAGAAAACACCCTGCCCTCTTCCCATGGTGAACCAGGCAAAATGAAGGCCTTCAGCATTCTTTACCATTGCCGGCCCGGTATGCGGGCAGCCGTTGATCGCCCAGTTATCGGGACTGATGCGCCGGGGCGGTGAGAAAGTTTCGCCGCCGTCTGCCGATACCATATGCACCATATCCCGGATCGTGTCGTGGATAATATCCCGGAAAGCGGCATGCAGCGATCCCTGTGCATCCAGGTACAGCGCTGTGCGGCAACACTGGCATACGGTCTGCGCGATCTGCCGTTCGCGGCGGAAGCCCGGCCGTTCGCCGGTAGTGGCCATGTACAGGGTGGAGCCTTCCTGCTGATGATGCTTGCGGTTATCCAGCCAGATCACCGCGGCTTCGCCGGAGGGCAGCAGGGCCATGTCAAAATACCGCTGATCGTAACCCGCCGTATCGGTGACCAGCGGAACGGCGGGCTGCCAGCTTGCTCCCCCGTTCGGGGAACTTGTGTACAGTACCTTGCCGGCGTATTTATTCCGGGGGTCATTGCTTTGCACACCGAACATCACGATCACTTCCCCATCCGGCCGGAAAATGATCTTGGGCAGATTCTCCGCATGCGGCTGAATACCGGTAGCGGTTGCCACTTCCTTCGCAGCGGAAAATGTTTGCCCGTTGTCAGCAGAAACAGCATAATGAAATGTTCCCGTTTCTGCTCCGGGGGCGCTTTCTACCCAGCTCAACACCAATGCTCCCTGTGCATTCCGCGTCATGTAAGCGCAGGACGCATCATACGCCGTATCGGACAATACCAGCTCTGGCCCGCCGGAAAAACCCGCCGGCCTGCATGCCGTTACAGATACAGCCAGAGCGGCAAACACCGTCCATTTCTTCATATCCTTCATTGTTTTCCGGTAAAAGTATAAGCTACGCCAAAATTGAAAGTACGGTTGGGCCCCGGGCGGTAACTCTTGCCAAAGGCGCTTTTTTCAACCGTGGTGGCATACATCACATCAGCGATGTTACGGCAGTTCAGCCAGCATTCAAACCCTCCCCGGCTATACCCTATTCTTGCGTTGAACAATTCATAGCCACCATATTCCTCGGTGTTGGCCGGGTCCATGAAATATTTTCCCACATGCTGCCATTCGATGCCGGTGCGGATGCCGCCGAGAAATGCCGGCTTCCAGGTGATCTCTGTATTGGTGATCACCGCGGGCGCGCCGTTCATGCGGTTGTCGTTGTACTGATTGCCTTTGTCCTCATACTCCACAAAATCATGCTTTGCCAGGGTGCCGCCGGTACGGAACAATATTGCAGGCAAAGGTTTGTACCGCAGGTTCCATTCCACACCGCTGTGACGGGTTTTACCGGCATTGCGGTTCTCGGAAGATCCATCCGCCAGGCGCACGCTCACAATTTCATTTTTCCCATCCATGCGGTAAAGGCTGGCATCCACATATCCCTTGCTGCCTGCAAATGCAAACCAGCCGCCAATCTCATAATTATTATAGGTAGCGGGGCGAAGGGACGGCACTTTCACGCCTCTGTACAATTCCGAAATGTTCGGCGGCGCAAATCCCACGCTGTAGTTCGCATATATGCCGCGCTCCCGGCCGAAATCATACGTAAGGCCCAGTTTCGGCGTCCACGCATGGAAGTAGTTGCGCTCATCGGGAGAGCCGGTGAATGCGGAAGGAGGAAGATGATTGTCGAAATTATAGTCCATCCTGTCGTAACGCAACGCTGCAATAACTTTCAGGCTCTCCAGCGGGCTGATCTCCGCCTGTGCGTACGCCGCGGTATTCACCAGATCAACCTGGTAATCGGTCAACACGGAATCCGTAATGGCATAGCCTGTAAAATAACCGGCGGCATCCCTGTCCACATCAATAAACTCCGCAAAATAACCGGCCGGACTGTAATCCACGCTCATACCGGCGATCAGGGATGCTTTCTTCCAGGCAAACTGTTTTTTATGCTGCACCAGCAGGCCATAGCTGGCAAAGGCATCGCTGTTGATCTCTCCGCGCGCTTTGAGGGGATCGCTCGTTGTTTTGATGGCATAAAAAGGGTTCTGCCCGATCTCGTTGTTCCGGTAGAAGGCCGTGAAATTTGTTGCGTTCCGCCCGTTCCACTGATGCTCCAGCGTACTGCGTACGCGCAGGGCTTTTACCTTGCGGTAGGAAAAGGTGTGCAGGCTTTTATAGTTCTTGCTGAAGAAATTTGCGCTGTCCACTCCACCGGTCTGATCTGTTTTATAGTCCGTCAGTGAAATGCTGTTCGTCCACCTGCTACGGTCGCTGAACTGGTATTGTGCCTTCAGTGTCAGGGCCAGCTTGCGGAAATCGCTATGATCGATATACCCGTTGCGCCGATCTGCATAATATCCCCCCAGCAATATGCCCAGTTTCCCGGTTGTGCCGGAAACGCTGAAGTCCGTACGCTTGTATCCCTGATCGCTCATTTCCGCCTGTACTTTTGCGGTGGGCAATATAGCGGGAGAAGAGGTGATGAAGTTCACTGCGCCGCCTACCGCTTCGCTGCCATAGAGGGAAGAAGCCGGCCCGCGGATCACTTCGATCGTTTTCAGCGCAGCCATATTTATTTCTATGAGGGCATTATGATTGAAATCACCTGTTGTGCGGATGGGAATGCCGTCTTCCAGGTAAAGGAACAGGCTGCGGTATCCGATCGGCTGGCGAATGGCCATGGTATGCTGCTCATTGCCAAGGTCCACCATATACACGCCGCTGACCTTGTTGAGCAGTTGTTCGAGCGAAGTGGCTTTCGTTTCCCTGATCATCCTGGTGGAGATGGTACTGATCGCTACAGGGGCATCGGTACGGAACTGCCTGTCCCTGCCGGCGGATACGATCACTTCATTAAGCCGGGCGCTTTGCGGCTCCAGGTAAATGATCATGTTGCCGTCTTTTATGACGGGCAGGCATTTACCGGCATAGCCGAGATGAGAGATATGAATGGAATCCGGTAATGCCGGGAGTGTAAAAATGCCTTTTTCATCGGAGCGGCATCCACAGCCAATGGCCGTGATGCTGGCCCCCTCGAGGGCTTCATGCGTCTGCGCATCCACCACCCGGCCCTGCAGCTGCTGCTGCGCGGAAGCGGGCAATATGATGCCGGTCAATAAGATGAGTATCAATAAACGTTGCATGTTCTCATTTTTATGGGTACGTGCCGGCAAGCCTCCCCGTTGCCGGGTACGGGAAATAGCACCGGGTACGGAGCTGCTGATGTTGTTGCGTCAAAAAGCGCATACGATCGCTTGCCATGGTGTATGGCGCGTAGTAATTGATGTCTGATCTGTAAAAAAGGGATACCTTTTACGATCGCTTGCCATGATCCATGGCGCGTAGTAATTGATGTCTGGTCTGTAAAAAAGGAGATGCCTTTTATGCCCGGGCCCGGGGTGGGTGGAATATGGCGGCATTAAGGTTCCGGGGAAGATCGCTGCTATAAGCTGTATTGATGGCTGTTACCGTGAAATACGGCTGCAATGCAAATTGTGCATGTATAGGCGCGATCACCACTTCATATTTGTCTTTCACTGCATTGCCGTTCTGCTCGTTCTTCGTTTCTTTCTCCATCTGCTTCATCAGATGGCACTGGCCGTTACAGCCGGTTTCCGGCTGCGCCCTGTTCACGCACAGTACCCGGGAGATGTATTCCTTGTTCAGCATATATTCCGCCAATATCAGTCCCTTGCCGAAAGTCTGCAGCAAGAGGCCTGTTAATGTGATAATGACGAAAATGTACCGCATAAGAATATTGCAAATGTACCGGTCAGGCTGGCTTGCTACAATGATCAAGATCATGCCCGGGAAATAAAAAAGGGGACCTTCGTCAGTGCGGCCCCCTTTTTTGCTTATTGCGCCAGCATGAACCGGAGGGTGAGCCCGCCCCTTGTATTGGTGATGGGGTAGGCTGTGGAGATCACCGGTATCGTTTGCCTGCGGTCGTAGAAGAACTTGATATTAAGGCGGTTGTTGATCACATAATCGATGGATGGGGCGATGCCGATCACCTTCTGCCCGCTGGTGGGGATCACGATATCTGCATCCAGACGGTTATTCACTGTTTTGTCGTCACGGAAACTTATATCCAGTCTGAAGTTCAGATCATTCTCCAGCCTGGTGCCGCCCTCCTTGCCGATCTTGAACGGCATAGGGAAGCCCCGCACCCGGTATCCGGCGCCGACCACTATTTCGCTGGAGCGCATTTCACTCAGCTGGTAGTCGATCATGCTAAGGCTGAGTGTACGGCTGCGCTTGAATTCCAGTCTGGCGTTCAACGAATTGGTGAAGGTCATATCCACGCCCAGCAAAGGCGCGAATTGCTCATTGATGGTCATGTTCGGTAGCAGGAAGTAAGGTACGTAGTTGCCGGACACAGAATCGCGGAACGCCGGGTAGCCCATCAGCAGCGGATCGTAGAACATCAATGCCGTATTGTAGGAGTTCATGCTCAGGTTGCCGATATAAGCATGGGTGAGCGTGAACACGGAAAGGAAATTACGGAATGGCGCCAGGCGGCTCAGCCCGTTGTAGGAGATCCGCCAGTTCGGCCTGGGCAGGATGTTCTTGAAAGGGTTCGTTCTTACCCCGCCGGCTCCCTGTTTAAGCAGGGAAATGGTTTCCGGATTTTTGCCGGTGTATGCGGCCAGGAATGCGGGTATCAGCACATCCTGCGAATAACGGCCGTATCCGTAGCGGTATTCCGGGTCTTTCGGATCAAATTCCGGAATGGAGGGGTCCTGGCTATAAGGATTCTCCGCGCCCAGCCGCCGGGAAATGATCTTGCGGTAGCTCTCAAAATCCCGGAAGGTCTGTGAAATACCGTCCTGCTCATTGATCTTGCCCCACATGGTTTTGATAGCCACAAACGTGATCTCGAAGCCTCCGGCGTCATATGGACTGAGGTGCCCGAATGTGCCGTTGCCGGTGGTGTCCTTGTATAACTCCGTATATGTTTTTGTGAATGACTTGGTCAGGTTCAGATCGATGCGCAGATCGCGTATCGGTTCCAGTTGCGCCTGTGCATCCAGCCGTTGTGTGAACTGCTGCTGGAACTGGATGTTGAAGAGCGTATCGCGGGTGAGCAATCCCTTCTTCGCAAAATTGTCCAGCCAAAGCCTGTCCGGCTGCTGCCCCAGTACAAACCCGATGCCCGGCGCCATGGAAGCCCAGTTCATGCCCAATACCTTCGTACTGTCGATATACCCCGGCAGGCGTGTGCCGGCATTTTCTGTATAGTTTACCTGCACCCTTTTGAGTGACATGAGCACCCGCATCAATCCTTTCACCAGCCCGCTGCCTTCCGTTTCTTCTTCGTCTTTTTTCGCCGCATTTGGCTGATTCGGTTTGGGCTGGTTGTTGTTCATATTGTTCATCTGCGGCATGGTGCTGCGCACAGGGGCGGCGTTCATTTTACGCAGCCATTTGCTTTTATTGTAGAGGTCCGAGAACTTCAGTTCGGCGGATACGATCTTGGATTGCGTGTTCTCAATGGCATTACCGAGATACATGGCCAGGCGGGAAGCGCCTATCCAGCGATAATCCGTGCTGTAGCTGAGCGCAACGTTCGTCCAGTTCAGCAGCGGGAATTTCGCCGTTGGCAATGTATAGGTCACGGAAGCGGTATGATAGTAATTGGTGGTACGCCCGAATTTGAAGAGGTTGCTGCGCACACTGTCCCGTTTCGCATCGGTATCGATGCGGCCCATCGGCTCGTCTATCCTGGCAAGGTTGGAGGCATTGAAGTCGAGCGACAGGTTACGGGTGAAGTCCCACTTCAGGGTATAATACCGGTCGAATGTAAAGTACTTGTCGTATGTTTCCTGCAGCTGGAAGGGGCCGCCACCGACGTTGCGCAGCCTTGTGGCGCCGAACTGGCGGGTCACATCCGCACGGAAGCTGAGCTGTGTGGGCACATAGTTGAGATTGAACTCTTTTATCAATCCTACCCAGGGCGACTTGCTTTTGATGAGTGATTTGAAGGGCTCCAGGTATTTGGGCGTTCCCGAGAAATTATATCCCAGGCCCGCACGGTGCTTGGTGAGCACATCATTTTCAATCACGGGATTGCGCCGGCTGATCTGCGAATAGGAGTAACTGATATCAAAGTTCTCAATATCCCAGAGCCTGTTCTTCGTTTTGCCCGGCGTCATTTTGCGGACGTTGGTGAAGTTCAGGCTGGTGATGGAGGTGAAGTCCTGCGCATTCCGTTTGATGGAATCACGCTGTTGTTTGTCCAGCGCCAGTTCCAGTTTGTCTTTCAGTTTGATGTCGAGATCGTAGGGATCATACTCCGGGTTGCTGACGGTCTGCGAGTAACCCGCATAAACCGGTACGGAGATACCTGCGCGTTTGGGCAGCAGTTTGCCGAGGTCCAGGTTCGTGGCTACATCATATTGAATATAGTTATCGCGGAAACGTTCGTTGTTCCGCTGGTCGATAGCGCCGAAGCCCGCGGTATGCATGTTGCCGCTGAAGGTGATTGAGCCGAGGTCTGACAATTGCAGGTCTACCCGCGCGAGTGCGGCATATCCGCCTTTTTCATCCAGCCCGGTCAGGCGCAGTTCGTTGAACCATACTTCGGTACATTTGGGCATGCCATCATCCTCCGGATTGAATACACCGATCATCACGCCGCGAACGTCACCGAGACTGGGATTACCCATTATAGTAATAAAGTTACGGCCATCCTGCACCACATAAGGGATCAGGGGAGAGGCACCGGCAACATTACGGGCCTGTTTTGCCCGGGTCAGTTTCGTGAGTTCGAGGTCCAGGTTGTTGGCTTCCTTCCATACCGAGTCTTCCGGATGCGGTCCGGTCCAGGATGTTATCTCCAGCGGAATCCGGTATTCATAATAGTTTTCTGTAAAGTCACTACCCACCCTGATGATCGCGTGCAGCTGATCATCCGCCAGCGCATTGGCCGAACCGGCTGGCTCCGCGTGGATGAACATTTGCATGCGGTTGTACTGCCGCATATCCAGGTTCAGGTTCTTATACAGGGCACGGGATTCCCCGTCTTTCAGGTTGCATATCTGTGCGGCGAGGGATTGCTCATTGAGCAGGATATTGGTGTTGTTGGTGCTCAGCGTATTCTGCCGCAGGATGCCCGGAGGCACCACGTAGGGAATGGGCTGGCGCCTGGCATTTTCCTCGATGTTCACCGCGGAGGAATTGAACACGGTACTTTCATCTATGGGAACGGGATCGCCGGGTTGCAGTTCGGAAAGGAAGCGGCGCCACTGGTTGCGTACAAGATCCAGCTTCGCGAAACGCAATACAACAGAATCCTCGAACCCGGTCAGGAACATCCGCATAAAGCGGATGGATTTGAAGTCGGGGATATTGCCCACCTTTTTATCATACTGCGTTACCGGCACCTTGAACTGGTACCAGGTCTCCTCGCGGGTGGTGTTGTTGGGGCCTTGTACAACGGTTGTGAATTTATCCACTACGTAATTGGAGCCTACCTGCATGTTCGGCGTCAGCTCCACGCGGTACTGGAAATACTCTTCCGTTTCATTCATGGTATTATCCCGGTTCAGGTCTTCCGACTCGGGGTAGTTGGTGCTGGCCTGCGAGAACTGTGAATTATCGTTGGATACCGGGGAATTGCCTTCCGGGTTGTTGATTCTTTTGTAGCGGCCGAGGATGTCGGTACCATCCCCACCGTCATATGTCGCATCGCGGTACCAGCGGTAATCATCGTTGGAGGGATCTTCCTGAACTGTTTCGTAAATAACCGAACCGGTACCGAACATGGCGGCGATATCATCCAGGTAATCCCGGCGGAAATGACGTTCATCCACGCTTTGCAGGCCGTCGTAGCCCACATCCTGGTACCGGCGGATATTCGGATCGTTGTCGAATGCCTGGGTGATCTGCTGCTGGAACTTCGGAACGCGCGCCCAGTTGGAAGAATCGATCTTGTTAAGACCGGTATTCGGATCAGGCAGACCGTTCTCGAAAGATTTCCGGCCATCTTTCAGCACATCTTCAGAAACATTCCCCAGGTTGAAGAACAGTTTACCGCCGCTGCTCGTGGGATTATTGATAAAGGGGTCCTGTATCCAGAACTCGATGAATTCGATATTGGCCGTTTCAAAGTCGCTGTTATCGATGGCGCGCATGATACCGCCCCAGCGGCTCCGGGGATTGCGCAGCCTTCCCTCCGGCGTTAACGTAGCGGGGGTGGCCTCGAAATTATACGGTCCTCTTTCTTCCGGATAAAAAGCCAGGTCCAGCGTACTGAGCTGGCTTTGCCCGAAATCGGTAGAGCGGTTGGGAAACACATCTTTCTGATATACGAGGCGGCTGCGCGGATCGAACTGACTGGCTTCCGTGATACCCCGCGGCAGGTTCGGAGAGCGGGGGATCTGCAAGGTAGGCTCAATGATGTACCAGGCCAGCAACGCCCTGTTCCTGCCATACGCCAGGGAATCGTTATACTCCGCTTCCGGGAAAAGAATGGTGCCGGAGGCGTCCGAAGCGTCTTTAGGAGTGGAGGCCAGCGCCCAGGCCGTAGCCGGGAACTTCAGATCGTACCCGTTGCGCGCACCTTCAAAATCATCGATATACACCTGCCCCTGCTTGCTGCCGGCCTCATTCACCAGCTTGCTGTGGCCGGGAATGAGCTTGGCTACCTCACCGGTGAAATTGATGCTGGCCGGTGTGTTGGCGGTGAAATTCGGGAGTTTGTCCAGCATCCGGGTAAGGCCGCGCCAGTCTGAAATATAGTTCGCATCCAGACCGAGGATGGTATTCCTGATGGGGTCATCCCCGTAATTCACTTTCTGATAATACGGGCGTTCGCTCATCCGCACCATGGTACCGCCGAGGTTGAGCTTGTCGCTCACGTAGTAGTCCAGCCGCGTACCCATGTAGTTCCGCACCTGCTGCCCGAACAGCGCGTTGTTCTCGAACTGTACATTGATGGGCACGCCGGAACTAAGCACACCGCCATTGATGATCTTGATGCGGCCCAGGTTATAGTCGATAATAAAATCCACATTCTCGCGCAGCATCTGCCCGCCGGCGGTGACGGTCACAGAACCGGGCGGGATATTATAGGCGTTGAGCGATATCTCTGAGGAATTGCTGGATTTGTAGGAACCGCGCAGGATGAAGCGGTTGAGGTTCGGGAATTGCTGGGCGATCACTTTGATGGAGTCGTACAGCATGGGATACAGGTATTTTTTTTCGAGGACGGGATCGCCTTCAAAGGCCCTGCTGAGCCCGTCATCGAAAGGCTCCAGTACGGGGAAGATCACTTTGCCGTTCTGCGAGTTGATGGTGTACCCTTCCACATAATCGAACACCCCGTCCGGCTGGGGATCATTCTGGTTATTCAGCCGGTCCAGGTTCAGGATGGTAATGATGGGGGCGCCGGCAAACTGTCCCCTGGCATCCGGGAGGTAGCGTTTTTCGCTGGGCACCCGGTCGTCTGTACCCGGATCTTTATATAATACATCCAGCTTGAAATCCTGCCGGTTGATCTGGAAAGCGTTGGTGGAATAGATGTTCTTCATCATCAGGTCCCAGATGGGCAGGGCCGGCCGGGCTGAGGTAGCTTTCAGGAGCTTGAGGAACAGTATCTTCTGATTGGCGGAATTGGTCTGGTCCGGCGGTACATCCTGCGAAAACTCGCCCACCTGGTACACGCGTCCGTTGTAGGTGTACTGATAGGCTACGGCCAGCACCTCATCCGGCTGCAATTGCTGGTTGAGGGAAAGGAAGCCTACCTGGCGGTTGAGGATATAGTCGGTGGAATCCAGCTTGCGGGCGAATGTTTTTTCAAACTCCTGCACCGGTTCCAGGCCCATGGCCAGCAGCCGGCTCACCACGGTGCCGGAGTTGCGGGAACCGGGATCGCTGATGATATTGCCGTAGAGGTCATTGGTATTCCTGTCCGGCAGGCGGGCGCTGGTCAGCACATTGATCGAGGGGTTGAAAGGATCGTATTCCGCCAGGTCCATCAGGCCAACGATATCCCTGGTATTGGTGGTGGCGCCGGTACGGTTCGTCACCCAGACCTCGATGCGGTTGATATATACCTGGGAGCGGATCACCGGGAGGTTGCCCATGGCATAGTTGAAGGTATCGCGGAAGAACTGCGCCAGCAGGAAGTGCCGGTTATCCTCGTATTCATCCGCCCTGATCATGAAATCCTGCACGCTGTTGCCGCCGCGCAGGGTCATGTTCTGCTTCTGTGATTTCTGATTGGAAAGAACGCTGGTAACGGTAAGCCGCCCGAACTGCAACTGGGTCTTTACCCCGAAGAGCGACTGTACGCCGGAAATAAGGGAACTGCTGAGCGGGAAGCTCACGTTCCCGGCTTCTATCTTCTGGATGATCTCGTCCTTATACCCGGTATATTCCAGTTTTACCTGGTTCTCGAAATCGAAAGTGGATTGTGTATTGTAATTGGTGATGAGTTTGAGCTTTTCGCCGATGCGGCCCGTGACGTTCATATTGATATCGATATCAAAATCGAAGCCGCCGTTCTTGCGCGCCCGTTCCACCAGGATGGGGTTCTTTACGTTCTGGCCCTGGTAGCCGAAAGTGAGGCCCAGGCTCCCCTGTGGCTTGATATCCACCTTGGTGCCGCCGAACACCCGGTCGAACAATTTATCGCCGTAATACAATTGCGGCGCACCGGTGCGCTGGTTGAGATTGCCAATGGTGCTGGCCCTCTTCTGCCAGTAATCCCGTTCGCTCTGCTCCGCCTGCAGGCGGTAGAATTCACCGAAAGTCAGTACCGTTGGCTGGCGGTAAAACTGGTTCCCGATCTTTTCCGTGACGATGTATTGTTTGGTAACCGGGTCGTATTCTACTGTTTTGTTGATATTGCGCGGGTCTTTCAGGTCGATGGCGTTCCGCACAGGGTCTGTAACACTGGTGCCCCTCCTGTCATGGATGGGGTATTTCAGCGTATCCCTGCGGGTAGTATCTTGCGCCGTGGAATCAATTTTCCGGTCAACAGCTATGTCATACTCGCTTCTATAGGCATATCCCGAACTATTCCTGCTTCTGGCAGCTGTGTCAACAATGATAAAAGATACAACACCTATTACTGCAATAGCACCATAGTATTTCTTTCTTGCCAAGCGATCTTAGGTTTTATAGAGGTCAAGGACATAAATTTATAAACTTTTGAGGGACTTCTTTATAAGTAATTCCAATTCATTGAGTTGCGGCTCCGCTTTCAGCACCCTCTGTACTGCCTGCTCAGCCATGTTTCGGGCTATTCCCAGGGTAACCAATGCATTTAACGCATCTTCCTGTATTGTATTGTGAGAAGTTACAGATAAATGTAATACATCTTCCTTGTGTTTCCGCATTTTGTCCTTTAACTCCAGAATCAGGCGCTTGGCGGTTTTGGAGCCGATGCCCTTCACCCCTTCCAGCATCTTTTCATTATCCATTACGATGGCGCGCTGGATATCTTCCGGCTGAAGCGAGCTGAGCATCATGCGGGCGGTACCGGCGCCGACCCCCGAAACGCTGATCAGTTGCAGGAAGATGGTCCTTTCCGCTTCATCAAAGAAGCCGTACATGGTGTGCGCATCCTCCTTTATATGTACGAAGGTCAGCAATTTACAACTTTCCAGGGATTGTATCCTGGAGTAAGTATGCAGGCTGATCTGTACTTCATATCCCACCCCGTTCACATCCAGATGTACAAGTGCGGGTGATTTATATGCCAGTTTACCAATTAAATATGCTATCATAAGGCTGAATAAGGGGGTAAATTTAAATCATAAATAGAAATATTCGTTTAAGTCGTATTTTTACGCCCATTTTATAACTTATCCTAACAATATGAGTAAAATAACGGCCGCTATTACAGCGGTGGGTGGGTATGTTCCCGACTATGTACTGACGAACCAGGAATTGGAAAAATTGGTAGACACAACGGATGAATGGATCACCACCCGTACCGGCATCAAGGAACGAAGGATACTGAAAGGCGAAAGCATGGGCACTTCAGAGCTTTGTGTTCCGGTAGCGCTGGAGATCTGCAGGAAAAGGGGCATCAGCCCGGAGGAGATCGACCTGCTGATCGTGGCCACGGTAACGCCGGATATGGTGTTCCCCGCCACGGCCAATGTGGTTACGGATAAGATCGGCGCAAAGAATGCCTTCGGCTTCGATATCGGCGCAGCCTGCTCCGGCTTCCTTTACGCGCTGGATACCGGCGCCCGGTTCATAGAAAGCGGCCGCTACAAGAAAGTAATGGTTATCGGAGCTGATAAAATGAGCTCCATTATCGATTATACGGACCGCGCCACCTGCATCATCTTCGGTGACGGCGCAGGCGGCATACTGCTGGAACCCGATACCGAAGGCTTCGGTGTGGTAGACAGTATTCTGAAAAGCGACGGGCATGGCCGCGAGTTCCTGAACATGAAAGCCGGCGGCTCCGCCAAACCGGCCAGCGCGGAAACCGTTGCCAACCGTGAACATTATGTATTCCAGGAGGGCAAGACCGTTTTCAAATACGCCGTAGCGAACATGTCCGAAGCCGCAGGCGATATCATGAAACGCAACCACCTCACGGCAGACGATATCGCATGGCTGGTGCCGCACCAGGCCAACCTGCGCATCATCAATGCCACGGCAGGTTACATGGGCCTCCCCGAAGAAAAGATCATGATCAACATCCAGCGCTACGGCAACACCACCGCCGGCACCATACCATTGTGCCTCTGGGATTGGGAAAGCAAGCTGAAAAAAGGGGATAACCTGATACTGGCCGCCTTCGGCGGAGGATTCACCTGGGGGGCCTGCTACGTGAAGTGGGCATACGACGGGGATAAGATATAACGGAACAAAATAACAGCAGGATGTGGGTGAATTGACCAACATCCTGCTATTGATATTAATTTATCATCCTACACCTCAAACACAAACCCGTGCCGCGTCAGCGCCTCATACTTCTGCTTGTCGAACCGGTACAGATTCGCGCCTTTTTTTGAAGTGGACTTGTCCTTCTCATCCAGCTTCTCCAATATCCCCATCGCCAGTATCTTTTTTCTGAAATTCCGTTTGTCCAGCTCGCGCTGATAGATCTCCTCGTAGAGATTCCGCAATTGCGGCAGGGAAAACTTTTCCGGTAGCAGCTCAAAGCCCAGCGGATGGAAACGCGCTTTGTCCCGCAGGCGGGCCAGGGCATCCTGCAACATTTGCGTATGGTCGAATATCAGTTCGGGTATCTGGTGCAGTTCCAGCCAGTGAGCCCCGTATTCAGTGGCCATCACCCGGTCATGCTCCTGGATATTGATGAGGGCATAATAGGCAATGGAGATCACCCTGGCGCCGGTATCCCGCTGCACATCACCATAACACTGCAACTGGTCCATATAAATATCGTCTATCCCGGTAGTCTGCTGCAATACACGCGTAGCTGCGCTGTCCGTGCTCTCGCCTTCCTGCACGAACCCGCCCACAAGCGACCAGGCGCCCTCCATCGGGTCTACCTTGCGCTTCATGATCAGCAGCTTCAGCTTGCCGCCTTCAAATCCGAAAATGATACAATCCACCGCCACAAGGTGTCTCGGGGAACTGGCATAAAATGATGGAATACTCATACTGACTGGTATAGATACTTTCTGATAACAAAAACGTGAAATTATTTTTTGAGCCCGGTGTATTTGATATAATCCGTCGGAGGTATCTTGCTCACACCGCTTTGCCGCAGCATCGTCACCAATTGCCCGCGATGAAATGTGGAATGATTGAATGCCGTGAGCAGCGCATCCACAACCGCCGATTTGCCGATGCCTTTTGCAAGCCGGTTATATTCTATCGTATGGGCCAGCTTGGCATCGGAAGCGGTGGCTACAAAATCCTTCAGCTGCTCGCTCTGCCGGGTGAAGAGGTGCGTGAACTCCTCCCAGTCCCCTGTAAACGTCCGGGTAGGTACCAGCACCGGCGATGCCAGCTGAAGGCGCTGGAACCATATGCTTTCAGCATCCCATATATGATAAATGGTCTTGCGCAGCGAGGAAAAACTGCTCCCCAGGTCCTTGTCCAGCTGCTCTTCCGACAGTCCGTTGAGTAAGGTCAGCATCCGCTGGTTCGCCCAAATATTATACCTGGCATACCGCAGTAGAAGATCCTTCATCTAATATCTTATTTTTACAAGGTAAATCACTAACAAGATAATCAACATTTCAATAACATTCCATGAAACAAGCACCGCTCTCGGGATTCAGTTCAGTTTGCGTACATGCCGGCCATGAGCAGGACCCGTTGTATTCCCACCTCACACCCATTTACGCGTCTTCCACTTTCGTATATGATTCGGCGGAACAGGGCATGCGCCGCTTCAGCGGGCAGGAAGAAGGGTATATCTATACGCGCTGGGACAGTCCAAACTTCCGGGAAGCGGAAGAGAAGATAGCGGCGCTGGAAGGGTTTGGACTGACGGATGAAAGCGGCCGGCCCCTGGCCCTCAAAGCCATCCTGCACGCCTCGGGCATGGGTGCATTAAGCACGCTTTTCCTCGCCAATCTGAAATCCGGCGACAAGATCATCTCCCACTATTCCCTCTACGGCGGCACGGAAGAGCTTTTTTCAAAGATATTGCCGCCACTGGGCATCGAAGCCCTGATCATGGATATGCAGGACCTCGGCAAAACAGCCGCAGCTATCCAGGCAGATCCGTCCATAAAAATGATGTACCTGGAAACACCGGCCAACCCCACGCTCAAATGTGTGGACCTCGAAGCCCTGATAGCGCTGGCACATCAGCACCGGCTCATCACGGCGGTAGACAATACTTTCGCCACCCCTTACCTGCAGCAACCCTTCGCCTACGGGGCGGATTATGTTTTCCATTCCACCACCAAGTTCCTGAACGGCCACGGTACCGCCATCGGCGGCGTGCTGGTGGGAAAGGATATGGAGATGATGAAGGGACAGGTGGACAAAGTGCATCGCCTGCTCGGCAACAACAGCAATCCCTTCGATGCATTCCTGCTCACGCAAGGCATGAAAACGCTGGAAGTGCGCATGGAACGCCATTGCCATAACGCCATGGAAGTGGCCGGGTTCCTGGACGGGCATCCTGCCATAGCCCGCGTGAATTACCTCGGCCTGGCGGACCATCCGGATTTTGCCATCGCCTCCCGGCAGATGAAACATCCCGGCGCCATGCTGAGCTTTGAGTTGAAAGACGGTATGAAAGCCGGCATGCGCTTTATCGACCGCCTGCAGATGTGCCTCCGCGCCGTTTCCCTCGGCACCTGCGACACGCTGATCTGTCACCCCGCATCCATGACGCATTACAGCATCCCGCAGGAGATCAGGGAAAAATACGGCATCACGGACGGGCTGATCCGCATGAGCACCGGCATTGAATCCGTAACCGATATTCTTAACGACCTTGAACAAGCCCTGCAATAAACAATCATGATCAATATCAGAAAAGCAGAGAAGAAAGACTGCCCCCGTATGATGGAGCTGGTGCGGGAACTGGCGCTGTATGAAAAAGCGCCGGAACAGGTAACAGTAACCGCGGAACATTTCGAGGAAACCGGCTTTGGCCCCAACCCCGTATGGTGGGCCTGGGTAGCGGAGGCTGACGGGGAGATCGCCGGCATGGCGCTTTATTACGTCCGCTACTCCACCTGGAAAGGCGCAAGAATGTTCCTGGAAGACATCATCGTTACCGAAAGCTGGCGCGGCAAAGGCATCGGCAAACTGCTGTTCGACCGCCTCATCGAAGAGGCCCGGGAAAAGAAATTCTCCGGAATGGTATGGCAGGTGCTGGACTGGAACGAGCCAGCCATCAACTTTTACAAAAAATACAACGCGAAGTTCGATCCCGAATGGCTGAACGTCAGCATTGACCTGTAAGCTTTACTGTTTTTCGAAGATCAGCAGTTCCGGCAGGCCGCCGGGATCGGGGAAGAAACGGCCGATGGTGAAAGACCGGCCGCTTTCGTCCATCCGGAAAAATACCTTTTTACGGGTGTTGTTCAGGAGGAGCGAATCCCCTTCCAGGGAATAATAATAAAAACCGGAGGGCGAGGTGATACTGGAACTTTCGGGTAGTTTCCTGGCCTGGAAGTAAAAGCTCTGCTCCCCGCCCCGGGCATCCAGCGGGGATACATCCTTGAATACGATCACTTCCTGGCGCTGGGTGGATTCCAGCCACCGTTCATCCGGCAGCGATTCTTCTTTGCACGACGGAGCAGCGGCCAGAACAGCCAGGAGGAATAAGGACAGGCGCATAATGGAATGTTTATACCAGTAGAACGCAGGGGAAAAACGAAAGTTACAAACGGTGACGCCTATTTGGCCATCGCCTCTTCCAGCCCGGTACTGATCCCGTCCGTTACCGCATTTTTATCGATCTTCTGAATGAGCCCCTGTAATACTTTACCCGGACCAACTTCCGTAAACCGTTGAGCGCCATCGGCGATCATGGCCTGAACGGATTGCGTCCAGCGGACAGCGCCGGTAAGCTGGCTGATGAGATTGTTTTTGATCTCTGCCGGATCGGTCACGGCTTTGGCCACTACGTTCTGGTAAACAGGGCATGCAGGTGTATTGAAGGTGGTCTTTTCGATGGCCGCCTGCAGTTCGGCCTGGGCGGGAGCCATCAACGGTGAATGGAAAGCGCCGCCTACGGGGAGGATCAGCGCACGTTTAGCACCGGCGGCCTTCATCAGCTCACAGGCGCGCTCCACAGCCGGTACGGTGCCGGAGATCACCAGCTGGCCCGGACAGTTATAATTTGCCGCTACTACGATATCATCTGTTATCGACGCGCAGATCTCTTCTACTTTGGCATCATCCAGGGCCAGTACGGCGGCCATGGTGGAAGGAGTGGCCTCGCAGGCTTTCTGCATGGCATTGGCGCGGATGGCTACCAGCCGCAGCGCATCTTCGAAGGCCAGCACACCGTTGGCCACCAGGGCGGAAAACTCGCCCAGGGAATGCCCCGCCGTCATCGCCGGCCTGGGGTCATCAATGCACAGAAAAGCGATCACCGCATGCAGGAACACCGCAGGCTGCGTTACTTCCGTACGCCGGAGGTCTTCCTCCGTGCCGGTAAACATGATATCGGATATCCTGAACCCCAGGATGTCGTTGGCCTGCTCAAACAGGGCTTTGGCGCTGGCATTGTTATCATATAAACTTTTGCCCATGCCGGGGAACTGGGAGCCCTGCCCGGGAAATACGTAAGCGTGCTGCATATCGTTATTATCTGTTTATCAGTGCGCAAATATATATAAAAAAATATGGTTTAATCCATTGTGACAACAAGTATTAAACCATATCACGGCAAAACGGTGTTACCGGCCGATCAGTTTCATGAATTCAGCGCGGGTGGCGCCATGCTCGAACTGGCCGGAAAAAGCGGAGGTGGTGGTGACGGAATTCTGCTTTTGCACGCCCCGCATCATCATGCAAAGGTGTTGTGCTTCGATGACCACCGCTACGCCCTGGGGACGGAGGGTATCCTGGATGGCGTCCAGTATCTGGTGGGTGAGCCGCTCCTGTACCTGCATCCGGCGGGAATATACGTCCACCACCCTGGCGATCTTGCTCAGACCGGTGATATATCCGTTGGGAATATAGGCTACATGCGCTTTCCCGAAAAAAGGCAGCATATGATGCTCGCACATCGAGTACAACTCAATATCCTTCACGATCACCATTTCGCTATAGGCTTCCGTGAACTTCGCTCCCTCCAGGATGGCTTTGGCATCTGTCTGATATCCCTGGGTGAGGTACTGCATAGCCTTGGCCATACGCTCCGGTGTTTTCTGCAGCCCCTCGCGTTCCGGATCTTCCCCCAGCAATGCGATACATTCCCTGTAATTGTCTATCAGACCCGATGTGATCTCCTCGTCGAATGATTCTTGCTTGTTGTATGCCATGTGCTATTGATTGTCAGTTATTTTCCACCGTAGTATTCCACGTAGATCTTCGGCGTCTCGTGCAGACGGATGCAATGCAGCTGCACGGTCTCCGGCAGATGTTGTTCCAGCTGCTCCCAGATGGCGATAGCCACGTTTTCGGCGGAAGTGAACTTGTCCTTCATGAAATCCACATCCATATTCAGGTTCTTATGGTCCAGCTTCTCCACGATCACATCTTTGATAAGCACCCCCAGCGTTTTGGCATTGAATACAAAACCGGTTTCGGGATCGGGCTCACCCTTGATGGTGACGTGCAACTCATAGTTATGCCCATGCCAGTTGTCATTGGCGCATTTCCCGAAAACCTCCAGGTTCTGCTCCTTGCTCCACTGCGGGTTGAATAGCTTGTGTGCCGCATTAAAATGCTCCACGCGCGTTAAATAGATCATTTTACAGTTTGATAAATTTCTGCAAAAATAAACTAATTCGATGAGAGTACACGGCTGAAGGGCTTAACTTTACCCCATGAAAGTACTCATCACCGCCGCTACACTACCGGAAATAAAGCCGCTGGTGGACTGGCTGGAAGATCAGGGAGCCATGAACGGAACGGAAATAAAAGTGCTGATCACCGGCATCGGCATGTTCAGCACTGCCTACCAGCTGGGCAGGCATCTGGCGGCGGACCGGCCCGATCTGGCCATACAGGCGGGGATTGCCGGTGCCTTCCGGAGAGACTGGGCCATTGGCGATACCGTACTGGTGAAACAGGAAGTACTGGGAGACCTCGGCGCGGAAGATAACGGCACGCACCGCGACCTGTTTGAGATCGGCCTCTGGCCATATGATATGCCGCCGTTTACACATCATCATTTGATCAATACGTTGGATCAGCTTCCCGCCGCCGCCCTTCAGCTGCCACAGGGCAGCGGGGTGACCGTCAATACCGTTTCCGGTTCCGCGGCCACTATCAGCAGGCTGGAGCAGAAATACCAGCCGGACCTGGAAAGCATGGAAGGCGCGGCCTTTCACTACTGCTGCCTCCGGGAAGATATCCCGTTCCTGCAGCTCCGCACCATCTCCAATTATGTAGAGGTGCGCGACAAAAGCAAATGGAACATTCCCCTGGCTATCAACAACCTGAACAATACCCTCCGCAGCCTGCTGCAGGAGCTTTAACATAAAAAAACTGAACACATGCAGCTGACCCTGGGATTCTCCCCCTGCCCGAACGACACCTTCATCTTCGATGCCCTCGTCAATCAGCAAATTGACAGCGGAGACCTCCGTTTCGACACGCAACTGGAAGATGTAGAAACCCTGAACCAGTGGGCAATGCAGGGGAAACTCGCCGTCACCAAGCTCAGCTTCGCGGCAGGACTGAAGGTAGCGGACAAATATACGCTGCTCAACAGCGGCAGCGCCCTGGGACGCGGCTGCGGCCCCCTGCTCATCGCCCGGAAAGACATTCCGCTTTCGGACATAAAAAACCTCGCCGTTGCCATCCCCGGCGAAAACACCACGGCCAATCTGCTCTTCAGCATCGCTTTCCCCGGCGCCGTCAATAAAAAGATCATGGTATTCTCCGGTATCGAACAGGCCGTGCTGAGCGGAGAAGTGGATGCCGGCGTGATCATCCACGAGAACCGTTTCACCTATCAGCAGAAAGGACTGGTAAAACTGATGGACCTGGGCGAGTTCTGGGAAACCAAAACCGGCCAGCCTATCCCGCTCGGCGGCATCTTCATCCGGAAAGACATCCCCGAAAATATCCGCCGGCAGGTGGACCAGCTCATTCACCGCAGCCTGCAGCAGGCATTCGCGCAATACCCCGTATTATCCCCCTACGTCAAAGCGCATGCACAGGAAATGGACGAGGACGTGATGCGCCAGCATATCGATCTCTATGTCAATGCATTCAGCCTGGACCTGGGCGAAGATGGCCGGACGGCTATTGAAAAACTGAAAGAAATGAGCAGCGGCGCCGTTGCGGCAGGCAGCGGTGCCTGACGGCCTTATCCATCCCCACATCATCGTACGGAAGCATAAGCCTTACACAAGGCCATAAGGTGTTGTTCCCGACCTCAACCGCGGAGCACCTGCGAATGTACCCCATTCACCCCCTCTCCCACTTACCACCACACGCCCACTCCTTACCCCAAACGGAGATTTACACCCCGTTTCCCGCTATGGTTCGCATTTCTCCCTTAGTGGTCGGCTGATGTACGCAACTTTGTGCATCATTTATATCACAGACCAAAAATTCTGATAGCAGACAATGAACAAACATCTACGATCCCTGGTGTTGGCATGCAGCTTTGGCATATTGCTGGCAACAGCTTGTACAAAAACCGACACCATTGCCCCGCCGGAGCTTTCGCAAAGCAGGATACTGGAATACAAGATCGTGAACGTGCAGGGCGATCCCATTGCCGGCACCATCGATCATGCGGACAGCAGCATTACCGTGTATATTCCTTTCTATCTGCAACTCGTCACACTGGAACCGCAGATCACCGTTGCCACAGGCGCTACCGTAACACCGGCCAGCGGAACCCTGATAGAAGATCTCATGGATGTATTCCGGAACGGCCGCGATATAAAATATATCGTAACCGGGAAAGACGGGAACAAGAGCACATACACATTGAAAATCGCCGTGCAGCAGCCGCCCGTAGTGCTGAAAGAATTGTCCACTGCAGACAATATCAGGAACTACAATATCCGCGCCGCCGCTACCTCTCTGCGCATTGTGCTGGAAGGTTCGGGTTTTAACGAGAACAGGGATCTGATGAAACTGGAGATGGTGGATGATGAAGGCAATGTCTACCCGCTGGGGATCGCTGCCAATGCTTTCAATGATACTTACAGCATAAACATCACCCTGTCAAAGAACCAGCCGGACGGCGCCGCCGTATTCAACAGCTTCGAGACCACGAAGACCTTCCGCATAAGAGTGTACAACTATGCGCGGCAAGCCATCACACAATATCCCATCCAGATCACCAAAACCTGATTATTACATGCGCACTTATATATCCATCCATATTACTTTACTCGGCATCTGCCTGCTGACCTTCGTTTCCTGCAAAAAGGAAACCGAGTACGCTCCTTATCCCTATAATGACATACAATCGCTGAAGATCACCGCAGCCGACGAAACCATCAGCGCGGCGCTGGTGGGGGACAGCATCGTCATTTACTGGCCCTCTTACCTGGACATGCCGGAAAAGATCAGCCCGCAGATCACCGTATCGGAAAATGCAACCGTAACACCGGCATCCGGCACGGAAGTGGACTTCGCTACCGGTACAAAATTCAGCGTAAAGGCACAGAGCGGAGCGGTAAAGGATTATTTCCTGAAGATCGTGATCAACCAGCCGCCCATCCAGCTGGCACAGGAAACCTATATCACTTACCTCGCTGAAAAAGGCGGCACCTGCACATTCACCAACGGCGTTTATCTCCGCTACGTTATCCCGGACCCGGCCGTCACCCGCTTCTACCTGATAGACAGCAGCGATACGGAACACGAACTGGCTATTGCCTTCACCGAAGAAACGCAGGACCTGGTGGTCACCGTTCCGGATGAAGATCAATTCGGAATGGGAGGATACCGGATCAGGATCGTCAGCGGTACGCAAACACTGGAAACAGCAGATCATATTTTCGGCATCGTGTACCCTTCCTCCATGAAAGGCACGGCGGACGCGCTTACCACCTCGGTTACGGTGAAACGCGGTGAAGAGATCACCTTTTCCGGCGCCAATTTTTTTGACATGAAAGAGGCCATTGTGATGACCTATGATGCGAACGGCAATGAAAGCGAACTCGGCACCCTGGAGCTGGTCAGCTACACCGCTGCTTCCGCTACCTACCGCGTGCCCGCCGGTTTCCCCACAGGTACCCGCACGATGGGCACCTGGGCCGCAGGCAGCGTGAACATCGCACTGCGTACATCAGACTATATCGGCAACTGGAGCTGGTCAGCCGCTACAAAGGTCACCATACCGGTGAATGCGCCTTTTGACGGCAGTGTATCCTTCACCGTTACCGAATAATTATAAACACTTTGCAGCAACATCTGTCCAATGCAATTACTATAAACCCTTTTTTACATTCATTAAACCCTTATTATGAAAAGAAACAACACCTTGACCCGGGCGGCACTGACCATTTGCACAGGCGCTTTGCTGTGCTTTGCATCCTGCTCCAAGAATAATGACGTCATTGCCGATGAAAAGATAACCCTTGAAGACGCCCTTTCACTGACGATCCCTGACGGGGACAGCGCCACACTGAGCAGCAATGGCTCACAAGGCAAGATCTACAACGACGGTGGCATATATACCGTAGCCAATTTCAGGCAGTCCTATTCCTCCGGCCCCGGACAGCCTGCAGACGGCAATTTCTACTGGGATTTCCCGAACAATGATGCGGGCAACCCCGGCGCTCACTCCATCAAATTCAGCGGTATTGCCACAGGTGATATCACTGCCTCAGGCAGCAACGAGATCCGTTTCATTGATGTTTATTTTGATGATGTGGAATACGGTGACTGGTCTTCCGCCAGCACACCTCAGGCTTCACCGGCCGGCAGCGGCGTCATCGGGATGGACGAAGTGACCGGCACAGGTGTTCCTCCTGCAGTAGCGGCTTATGCTAACGGCGCAGGCTGGTATATTTATCAATGGACGCCTTCCCATCACGTGATCCCCGTTCCGGATCGCACCCTGCTCTGGAAAAGCGGCTCCACTATCTACAAATTCGATATCAGTTCTATTTATCAGAATGGCGTAACAGGCGGAGCATTCCCCTATTACAACTTCCGTTATCAGCAGCTGACACCCTGATCTCCCGGATGTTGCTGTACAAATGCGGTTGCCCGGTCTACGGGCAGCCGCATCACTGTTTCAAGGCCTTTCCGTAAGTCTCCAGCGCACGTTTCCGCGCCATGCTATGCTCCACAATGGCAGATGACATGTAATCCAGTTCATCCACCTCCGGCACCCAGCGCCGGATGTAGCGCATGTCCCTGTCAAACTTCTCCGTTTGCAGCGCCGGATTGAATACCCGGAAATAAGGCGCCGCATCACAGCCGCTGCCCGCCGCCCATTGCCAGCCCCCGTTATTGGCCGCCAGATCATAATCCAGCAGTTTCTTCGCAAAATATGCTTCTCCCCATCGCCAGTCGATCAGCAGATGCTTTGTTAAAAAGCTCGCTACGATCATGCGTACCCGGTTATGCATGTACCCGGTGGCATTCAGTTCCCGCATCCCGGCATCCACGATCGGATAACCGGTTTTCCCCTCGCACCAGCGCTGAAACTCCCTTTCATTATTCCGCCAGGCGATCTTGTCGTATTCCGGCCGGAAAGAACCGCCGACCACATGCGGGAAATGCCACAATATCATCTGGTAGAACTCCCGCCAGATCAGTTCTTTCAGGAAGATCTCATTCAACTGCCTTGCCTGCCGCGCCAGCTGGCGGATACCGATGGTGCCAAACCGCAGATGCACACCCAGCCGCGAAGTGCCGTTCATCGCGGGATAATCCCGCGTCTGGTCGTAATGCGCGAGCAGCGCCTGCTCCGGTGTGTTGTCCGGAAAATCCCGCTCCGTTTCCCGGAAACCGATGGACGACAGCGGCGGAACCGGAAGCGCCTGCTGCCGGTGGAAATGCCGGTAGTATTGCGCTACAGGGTATGACTTCAGGAAAAACGCATCCAGCTTTGACAGCCATTTTTTACTGTAGGGCGTAAATACCGTATAGGGCGTACCGTTATCTTTCATGACTTCATCCTTCGCGAATATCACCTGGTCCTTATACCTGTGAAAAGCAATATTGCGCGCTGCCAGCAGCTTCGCCACGGCGGCATCCCGGTCCCGCGCATAAGGCTCATAATCGTCATTGGTATAGACCGCTTTCACGTCATAACGTGCGGTCCAGTGCAGGAAGGCTTCTTCCGGTGTGCCGTGGAATACATCGAGGGTGCTGTTCATTGCCTGCAGTTGCCGCTGCAAGCCGGACAATGCATCGTGAATGAACAGGAGGCGCCTGTCAGCCTTGTCTTCCAGGTCATCGAGAATATTCGTATCAAAAACAAATACCGGCACAACGGGGTATCCGCTGTGCAGGGCGTGATATAAAGCAGCCTGGTCGTCAAGCCTGAGATCGCGGCGAAGCCAGCAGAGAGAGAGCATGGTGGATAAAGTGGTCAGGTTCAAAAATCAGCCAAGGCGCAACTCACAACAAGGCCTCATACAGCAGATCATGCAAAATAGCAACATTGGCGTTGCCGTAACTCGTATCCCGGAACTGACCTACCCAGCGGATGCCGTAGATCGCATTGGTGAGAAAGACCTCGTCTGCATTTTCGATATCCCGTAGGGTCAATGGCTGTTCTTCCAGTTTGTACGGCAGATCGGACATCAGCAGATGCTTGCGCATCACGCCGCAAACGCAGCCTTCCGCCAACGGCGGAGTGATCACCCGTTTGCCCTGTATGATGAAAATATTGGCGATGGTAGTGTCCGCAGCGCGACCGTACTGGTTCAGCAACAGCACTTCGCTGAGCTGATGCTCCTTTGCATACAGCGCACCGAGAACGTAAGGCAGACAGTTGTTGGATTTCAGGTTGGACAGTTTGTCGCCGTTCTTAACGGCATCGGGAAAAACGTCCAAGCTGAGGCCCGATTCATTCAGTTCGAAAATATGCCTGGGTAAAGACCAGCACTGGATCATAAATTCCGGGCGATGGTCCACCGGCCCGTAAAAACCCGTGCCGGAGCGCCAGACCGTCAGCCGGACGCGCGCCAGCTGGCTGACGCCGTTTTCCCGGCAAAGCTCCAGGATCAGCCCTGTAAAATATTCCTTCGTAAAGTGTGCGGGGATATGAAAATGCAGGATATGCATACTGGCGATCAGCCTTTCAAAATGAAGGTCCGCCAACAACAGTTGCCCCTGATATACTTTCATGGTCTCAAAGCATCCATCACCATACCGGAAACTGCGGTTATCCACGGTCAGCAATGGCTTGTCAGCCGCCATGATTTTTCCGTTATAACACAATTGCATACTGTAAGTTACGAATTATAATACCATTTCAGGCACGGCCTCATCCACGATCAGGCGGCCTGCCGTTTTTGCTTTGATCTCCTCTACACTGACGCCCGGAGCGCGTTCCAGCAGACGGAACCCTTCCGGTGTTACATCCAGCACGGCCAGTTCCGTCACGATCTTTTTCACACAGCGCACACCCGTCAACGGCAATGTGCATTGCGGCAGCAGTTTGCTTTCTCCTTTGGGGTTGGTATGCATCATGGCCACAATGATATTCCGTGCGGAAGCCACCAGGTCCATTGCGCCGCCCATGCCTTTTACCATTTTGCCGGGGATCTTCCAGTTGGCAATATCCCCGCTGTCCGATACTTCCATGGCCCCCAGCACGGTAAGGTCCACCTTCCCCGCACGGATCATGCCGAAACTCTCGGCGGAATCAAAGAATGATCCGCCCGGCAATACGGTAACGGTTTCTTTACCGGCATTGATCAGATCGCCGTCTATATCTTCTTCGGCAGGATAAGGGCCCATGCCCAGCATACCGTTTTCCGACTGCAGCATAATGGAAATGCCGGCGGGAACGAAATTGGATACCAGCGTAGGGATGCCGATACCGAGGTTCACATACATGCCGTCCTGCAATTCCTGTGCGATACGTTTTGCTATTCCATATTTATCGAGCGCCATACGATCAGATTTTAACGGTTTTACGTTCAATGCGTTTTTCATAATCCTTTCCCTGGAAGATGCGGTGCACATAGATGCCCGGCACATGTACCTGGTCGGGGTCCAGCTCGCCCGGCTGCACCAGGTGCTCCACCTCCGCAATAGTGATACGGCCTGCTTTGGCCATAGAGGTACTGAAGTTGCGGGTGGTCTTCCGGAAAACGAGATTGCCCATGGTATCGCCCTTCCAGGCTTTTACCAGGGCGAAGTCCGCATGCAGGGCCAATTCCATCAGGTAATCCTTTCCATCGAAATGCCTGGTTTCCTTGCCTTCCGCTATTTCCGTACCGTAACCGGCCGGGGTGAAAAATGCCGGGATACCCATGCCGGCCATCTGAATGCGTGTGGCCAAGGTGCCTTGTGGAATAAGGTCTACTTCCAGCTCGCCGGATAACAGCTGCCGTTCGAATTCGGCATTCTCGCCTACGTAGGAAGACATCATTTTTTTGATCTGGCGGGTCTTCAGCAGCAGGCCCAGTCCGAAATCATCCACACCTGCATTGTTGGAGATACAGGTGAGGGCATCCACGCCCTTGCGCACCAGCGCAGTGATGCAATTCTCCGGGATGCCGCAAAGACCGAAGCCTCCAAGCATCAGCGTGGCGCCACTGGGGATGTCTGCTATGGCAGCATCCGCGTTTGCTACAACTTTTTTCATCTTTTCATCGATTTATAAACGGTCAGACGGAACGGCCGGAAGATCTTTCCCCGCCCGCTCCTCGTTTTGGTGTTCAGTCGGTCAGGGAAGCATCAGTTTTCTGATATCCTTGTTGGGCCAGCGCATCGTATCTTTCTTCACGGGGTCTGTTCTGTTCAGCGCATTCATTTTGACCCGCTCCAGGGAATCCAGTACGGTCTTCTTCCGTTGCACGATCTCCTGCATGGCCTTGTACACGCTTTCCAGCTTGTCAGGATGCGCTTCATAATACCGGTAGCTGTGCATGAATTCCTCGCGCGTCACTTTATGTATCTGAAGGATCTGCACATAATACTGCTTCACCCTTTGCTCCCGGATGGAATCCGGAATATGCACGGTATCGGTCTGTTCCCGGCCGTACACATCCGCAACGTTCATATCCAGCAAAATATCCCGCATTTTCTCTTTGGGCAGCACATCTCCCGGCACCCTGTCCGCCTGCCCGCAGGCGAACAGCAAAGTGAACAGAAGCGCTCCTGCTGTCTTACGCATCATCGTATGTATCTTTATCTTAATTGCTGATATTTATTGGCATTCGGTATATCCAGCTGCGCCATCATCTGGGCCGCCCGGGCTTTTTCCTGTGGCGGCGCACCGGTGAAGATCTTCAGCAGCTCGTCGCTTTTCGCATTGAAGAACACCTGCATCAGCATGGAATTGGGCACATCCTCATGGATGCCCATCAGCATGTTCAGGCAATTCATGATCGCCGCTCTCCCCTTGTTCACATCTTCATACATCACATCCAGGCCCATACGGTGATACTGGTACATGACATCATGAAAACGGCTGAATTTTACATTGAGCAGGTTATCCTGCAGCCAGTAACGGTTCCTGTTTCCCTCAAAGGCTTTCCAACCCGCAATATCCCTGCCATCCGGCGCATTGTTCACGATGTTCAGCGCCTTTCGGAAATACACATCGCCACCGCGCGGGGAGAAGGAATCGTAATCCATACCCAGGATGATATTGATGTAGTAAGCTACCGTAGCGGTAAGGTTGGAGACGAGGGGATCATTCCCCGTGATCCGCTGTTCATTGAATTCCAGCGGCTGGAACTCTACGTATTTGAACACCAGGTTCCCGTCCTGCGTGTTCAGCAGGCTGGAAGCGTAGCTGGCATTGAATACCGGGCGGATGGCCTGTATGGTGAGCGTAGCCTTGTAGGTGTTGTTGCCAAGGGCATCCGTGATATTCAGCAGGAAGTTGCATTCTATCCGTTCCGCTGGTGTAAACGCATCGTCTGACCAGCGACGGTTGTTGATGAATTCGGACAATGCGCCCTGCAGCGTTGTCAGCACTTTCCGGTCGGTATTCGTACTGAGCTTCGGACCGGCCTGAACGGATACATTGGCGCGGAGCTCCTGCGCATGGGCAACGGCAGCGCAGCACAGGCACAGGCAGGATAACAGCAGGGTACGGAGATGTCTAAGCATGTTGCAGTTCAATTATGGCTAAAACTATGTTGCGGGCAACTTCCTGTTTTGACAAGAGCGGAAGGGCCTTTTCGTTTCCGTTGGAGGACAGCAGCGTCACTTTATTGGTATCATGGTTGAATCCGGCGCCGGCATCGTTGAGGGAGTTCAGCACCACCATGTCCATATGCTTGTCCTTTAACTTCTTTAACGCATATTCCCTTTCATTGTTGGTTTCGAGGGAAAAACCGATCAGCAGCTGGCCGTTCTTCTTTTGTTCACCAAGGGTACGGGCAATGTCCGCCGTCCGCTCCAGCGCAATGCTCATATCATCATCCTTCTTCTTGATCTTGATATCCGCCACGGTACGGGGCCGGTAATCCGCCACCGCCGCGGCCATCACCATGATATCCGTTCCGGGCGACAAGCGCAGGCAGTTGTCGTACATCTCGGCGGCGGTCACCACACGGGTGATGCTCACCCCCGCGTGACCGGTGGAAAGCGGTGTAGGGCCCAGCACGAGCTGCACTTTGGCGCCTGCTTCGGCGAGCGCTTCCGCCAGTGCAATCCCCATTTTTCCACTGGAATGATTGCTGATGAAACGCACGGGATCTATCGGCTCCTGTGTGGGGCCCGCGGATACAAGGGCTGTTTTGCCGGCAAGGGGACGGCTGCCGCCCAGGAAATCGCGCACATAGGTCACGATGTCTTCCGGTTCGGCCATTCTGCCTTCCCCGAAAAGACCGCTGGCCAATTCCCCTTTAAACACAGGCAACTGACGATGGCCGTACGAAATAAGTTTGGAGATATTCGCTTTGGTAGCGGGATGCAGCCACATGTCCTCATCCATCGCGGGTGCGAACAATACCGGACAGGTGGCGGAGAGATACACGGCCAGCAACAGGTTATCACAGATGCCGTTGGCCATTTTGGCAATGGTATTCACGGAGGCCGGAGCGATCAGCATGACATCCGCCCAGCGGCCGAGCATCACATGATTGCTCCAGCTGCCGTTCTCGCTGACGTGTACGCCAACCTCGTGCTTCGATAAAGTGGACAGGGTGAGCGGCGTAATGAACTCGCAGGCAGCCGGCGTCATCATCACTTTCACTTCAGCCCCTTCCTTTACCAGCAGCCGCACGAGCAAGGCAGCCTTGTAGGCGGCAATACTGCCGGTAACACCCAGTAGAATTTTTTTCCCTTGTAACATACGAACAAAACAAAAGCGGCAGAATTACAATATTCTGCCGCTATGAAGTTAGTATTTTTAATGAAGATCAGCTATACAGATCATCATCGTTCTTACGGAAATAGATCTTGTTATCCAGGAACTCGTTGGTGGCCTGAATAGCAGAATTGGCCAGTCTTTCGTAGAAACGGGAGATCTCTATCTGCTCTTTGTTCTCGTGCACTTCCTCCAGGTTATCCGTATGGCTGGCGAACTCTTCCAGTTTGGAATGCAGTTCCTCCTTTACGGTAATATTGATCTGGTTTGCCCTTTTGGCAATAATGGCAATGGACTCATACAGGTTACCGGTTCTGTTCTTGATGTCCGTCGTATTCCTGGTCTCTACCCAGGGATTCATGCTACTGGACAGACTTCTTTTTATCTTGCTCATTTTCCAGGGATTTAATGTTATTTTTTGCTAAGTTATAATATTTTTCGGCATCATCCTTCAATTTGCTGGAAGGATAGCGGTCCGTAAACTCCAGGTATTCGTTCACCACGGTCTCGTAACGCTCTTTCTGCCGGGGCAGGATGCTGTTCTTGGCGTACAGGTAGTAGGCTTTGATGGCCATATACTTGTAATTATCGCTTTTATCCGAATCCGGGTAAGACCTCATCAGGCTCTGGAAGGAAACGCCGGCGGATTTGTAGTGCCCGAGGTTGTAATACAGCTCGGCGGCATTGAAATCCTTCTTTTCCAGCTTGCGGCGCAGCAGTTCTATCACCACATTGGCCTCGGCGGTCTTGTCCGAATTGGGATAAGAGTTGATATACGTTTGCATGGCGGAAATCGCCTTCATGGTATTCGTCTGGTCCAGCGGCACCTTCGGGGAGAGCTTGTAATAGCAATATGCCTGCTGGTAGTCTACCTCCATGGCACGGGGACTGCTGGGCAGTGCTTCCAGGTAATTCTTGAAATGGAAGGCCGCCTGCGTATAGTCCCGCAGGTAGAAAGAGCAATAAGCGTACTTGTAATAAAGGCCTTCGAACTTCTCGGTGCCTTTAAAGATAGGAATCAGTTCCTCATACAGCGTCTGCGCCATCTGGTACTTCTTCTTTTCGTACATTTTGTCCGCATACGCCAGTTTCTGTTCCAGGTCGTTGCTTTTTTCGATGCGCCTCAGTTCCCGGTTACAGGAAGCAGCGCCAGCCAGAATAGCCAAAAGGCCAGTGTATAAGAGAATTTTCCTCATAAAAAGAATCGCAAAGGTACGAATTAAACGCAAATATTAATAAAGCGGAAGAAAGCGCCCGTTAAAGTTTTGCAAAAATGGCCGGATGCGGGGTTTATACCGGCAGACCGGCCGAACATCCGGCTGCAAGTCCGCCTGCTAGCACTCGCAGGATTATCAACATTTTTACTCACACTACTAACATTTTATCCACATAACAATATCAACTATCCACATCCCCTTTCACATTCCGACCCTGCAACCCAATATACGCCCCATAATTCTCCTGTGGAAAAAATATATAATGCATTTTTTCGGTTAAAAGTGGGAAAAAGTGTTATTTTGTGTTAGAAAATGGAAATCAAGTACTAATTCGAAACATGACAGGCTTTCTTGGTGAATATGAAGCAACGCTGGACGCAAAAGGACGCTTCCTGCTCCCTGCCGGTTTTAAACGGCAGATAGCAGAAAGTGCGGGCAACCAGTTCGTGCTGAACCGCGGTTTCGAAAAGTGCCTGACACTGTACCCGATGAACGAGTGGCAGCCTATCCAGGAAAAGATCGCCAAGTTGAATGATTTTGATCCGAAAGTTAGGGAATTCCGCCGCTATTTTCTCAATGGTGCAACCATCCTGGAGCTGGACAGCGCCGGCAGGCTCAACATACCGAAGAACCTGATGGCGCATGCAGGGCTGGATAAAGATATCGTGCTGGCATCCGCAAACAACAAGATCGAAATTTGGGATAAAAGTAAGTACCAGGAGTTCTTTGATAATTTTTCACCGGAAGACTTCAGCAGCCTGGCGCAACAGGTTATGTCAGGAGAGTCGCCAATCCCGGGAGGATTGTAAACGAGGCATATGGAAACATCACCATACCATCAGCCCGTCCTGCTCCACGAAGTTGTGGAGCATTTACATATCCGGCCGGACGGCATCTATGTGGATGCCACTTTCGGCGGCGGCGGACATTCCCGCGCCATACTCGCGCAGCTCGGCCCACAGGGCAGGCTGATCGTGTTTGACCAGGACGAGGACGCATGGCGTAACCGGATCGCGGACGACAGGGTAACCTTCATCCGGGAGAACTTCCGCCACCTCCATCGCTTCCTGAAGCTGCACAAAGCCCTGGAAGCGGATGGCATTCTGGCGGACCTCGGCGTTTCCTCCCATCAGTTCGATACCGGTGAGCGGGGATTCTCCACCCGGTTCGATGGCAACCTGGATATGCGCATGGACACCCGCAACGCCCTCACGGCAGCGGACATCCTGCAAACCTATCCGGAAAAGCGCCTGCTGCAACTGTTCCAGGACTACGGGGAAGTCACCAACTCCCGCACCCTGGCCAAAACGATCGTACAGCTGCGCAAGGCACATCCGCTCCGGACCATCAGCGAATTCAAGTCACTGATACAGCCCATCGTAAAAGGCAACCCTGCCAAATACCTGGCCCAGGTGTTCCAGGCCCTCCGCATCGAAGTGAATGACGAACTGGGCGCCCTGAAAGACCTGCTCATACAGGCTCAACAGGCGCTCAAACCGGGAGGCAGACTGGCCATCATCACCTTCCACTCACTGGAAGACAGGCTGGTGAAGAACTATATGAAAGCTGGCAGTTTCGATACCACGGATGAAAATCCCTACAGCTTCGAAACCCCGGCAAAGCTATTCCGGCTGGTGACCAAAAAACCGGTAACCGCCACAGCTGCTGAACTGAAAGCCAACCCGCGGAGCAGAAGCGCAAAACTGCGGGTAGCAGAAAAAATATAGCCGGAAACGTTACGTCCATCCTATACCCTGTTTTACCGAACGCATTAATATTCAAATCTTAGCACGTGTCGCAGGAAGAAGAAAAGGATATAAACGAAACTGCCGCAGCATCTCTGCCCCAGGAACCCAGAAAAGAATGGCGCCTGCGGATCAACTACCGGTTGATCACGCAAAACCTGTCCTTCCTGCTCTTCCTGGCATTCGTGGCCCTGGTGTACATCGCCAACAGCCACCTCGCGGAAAAGAAAGTACGGCGCATCAACAAACTCAGCCGGGAGATCAGGGAACTGAAATGGGAATACCTGAGCGTAAAAAGCGAGCTGATGTTCCGGAGCAAACTGAGCGAAGTCAGCAAAGCGGTGGAACCATTGGGACTGAAAGAGCTGAACACCCCCCCGCAACGGATAGAGGTGAAACAAACGGAGCAATAATTTATAATCAAGATATAAACTGACTAACCCGGCAATGGAGATCAAAAAAGACATACTATGGCGTGCGTACCTGTGCTTTATCGGCATGGCGCTCTTCGCTGTGGCTATCCTTGCCAGGGTCTTCTTCATCCAGCATGTGGAAGGCGATTACTGGCGGAGCATGTCGGACAGTCTGCATACCGCTTATATGGACCTGGATGCGGACCGCGGCACCATCTACTCCGAAGAAGGCCGTATGCTCTCCACCTCCATCCCCTACTTTGATATACGCATCGATTTCAGAGCGGATGGCCTCCTGGACAAAAAAGAAGACGTTTTCAAAAAGAATGTGGATTCGCTTTCCGTTTGCCTCGCCAACCTTTTCCGGGACCGCTCTGCCGCCGCATACAAAAGAACGCTGCAGGAAGGCTACCGCAACCGGGACCGCTATTTCCTCCTGAAGAAAGAAGTGAAGTTCGATGAATACCAGGCCATGCGCAATTTTCCGTTGTTCCGCCTCGGGCGCAACAAAAGCGGGTTCATCGCGGAAACGAAGAACAAGCGCATCAATCCCTTCAAACTGCTCGCCAACCGCACCATCGGCCTCGCCCGTGCAAACGCACAGAACGTAGGCCTGGAAAGGACATACGACGATCAGCTGAACGGCATTACCGGAAAACGCCTCATGCGCCGCATTGCGGGCGGTACCTATATGCCGGTGGAAGGATATGACATCGAACCGGAGAACGGCAAAGACATCATCTCCACCCTGGACGTGAATATGCAGGACATTGCCGAGAACGCGCTTATGAACATGATGGTGCAGAACCAGGCAGAGCACGGCACCTGCATCCTGATGGAAGTAAAGACCGGCAAGATCAAAGCCATCGCCAACCTGGGCCGTCAAAAAGACGGCAGCTACTGGGAAGATATGAACTACGCCCTGCAGGTAGGCGAACCGGGCTCCACCTTCAAGCTGGCTACCATGATCGCCGTGCTGGAAGACGGGTTCGTGACGCCGAACACCACGGTAGACCTGAACTACGGCACCTGGAGAATAGGTCGCAGAACAGTGTATGATTCCGAGCCGCACCGTTTTACCACCGTGTCCGTCAAAAAAGCTTTCGAACGCAGCTCGAACGTAGGCATGGCAAAGCTGGCGTACCAATATTATTACAAGAAGCCGAATGACTTCGCCGCCCATTTCTCCCGGCTGCGCCTGAACGAAAGAACAGGCATCGACCTGGTAGGCGAAGGCAGACCGGTGATCAAGACCACCGAATCCCGCACATGGAGCGCCACCACGCTACCCTGGATGGCTTTCGGGTATGAAGTATTGCAAAGCCCGCTGCAAACAGCCATGCTGTACAACGCAGTGGCCAACAACGGAAAAATGATGCGGCCATACCTCGTGAACGCGATCATGGAATACGGCAAACCGGTGAAAGCATTTGAACCGGTGGTACTGATGGACAGCATCTGCTCTTCCCGCACACTCGCCCAGCTAAGGGATATGCTGGAAGGGGTAGTGCTGAACGGTACGGCCACCAAGCTGCAAACGCCCTACTACCGCATTGCCGGTAAAACAGGCACTGCGCTCGTAGCCAATGGCAACCGGGGGTATGCGGACAAGATCTACCAATCCTCCTTCGCCGGGTACTTCCCTGCCGATGATCCGCAGTACACCTGCGTGGTCGTGATCAAGAACAGGCCGCATGCGGCGAAGTTCTACGGCGGTACAGTAGCCGGACCGGTGTTCCGGGAAGTGGCGGATAAATTATATGCCCTCGCCGTACAAAAGCCCAGGCCCGTTCGCGGCACACCCGGGCTGGATACGCTGATGGCCATGAAAGGCGGCAAGGGCAGCGAATGGAAAAGCATTGTTCAGGCGCTGAACCTGCCCTGGCAGGGGAGTTTGACCAGTTCCAACTGGGTGCGCCCGGAAATAAAAGATAAAAAGGTCAGCTTCCGGAGCCTGGAACAAGGGCCCGGCATTGTACCGGATGTGAAGGGAATGGGGCTGAAGGATGCGCTTTACCTGCTGGAAAACGCAGGCCTGCGCGTTGTGATCAGGGGAGCGGGAAAAGTTTCCGCACAATCCCTGGCCGGTGGAAGCCGTATCAATAAAGAACAAACGATCATCATAGAACTAAGCTGATGGAACGGACAACTCGTTCCTCTGCTCAACAACAATAATGAATGTTATCACTGCGGGAAATATTATATAATGTCAACATCCTGGCCGTGCAGGGCAATACCGATATTGCCGTGCGCGCTTTGAGCATAGACTCCCGGCAGATCCAGGCCGGCGATGCGTTCATTGCCATCCGGGGCGCTGCCGCAGACGGTCACCAGTTCATCGCCAAAGCCATCACACAGGGCGCAGCGGCAGTGATCTGCGAATCCCTGCCGGATACCCTGTCTCCCGAAGTATGTTATGTGCAGGTGAGCAACAGCGCGCAATCCGGCGGCATCATGGCCGGCAACTTCTATGATAACCCCTCCCGGAAACTGCAACTGGTGGGCATTACGGGCACCAACGGCAAAACCACCATCGCCACGCTGATGTTCCGTTTGTTTAGCGGGCTGGGCTATCGCTGCGGCCTGTTATCCACCGTTCAGAACCAGATAGGCGATACCGTTATACCGGCTACCCACACCACACCGGATGCTGTCAGCCTCAACGCGCTGCTGGCGAACATGGTGGAACAGGGATGTACATATGCCTTTATGGAAGTAAGCTCCCATGCCGTGCATCAGCAACGCATAGCGGGCCTGAAATTCTCCGGGGGCATTTTCTCGAATATCACGCATGATCACCTGGACTACCACAAGACCTTCGATGAATACATCCGTGTAAAAAAAGCCTTCTTCGACGGGCTGCCCGCTGATGCATTTGCGCTGGTGAACCTGGACGACAAGCGGGGCAACGTGATGCTGCAGAATACCAAAGCCCGTAAAGCCACTTACAGCCTGCGCAGTATGGCGGATTTCAAGGGAAAGATACTGGAGAACAACCTCACCGGCCTGGTCATGCATATCGCGGAAAGGGAAGTGCATTTCCGCCTCATCGGTGAATTCAACGCATACAACATACTGGCGGTGTACGGCGCGGCTGTGCTGCTGGGTGTGGATAAAGACGAAGCACTGGCTATCCTCAGCGCTAGTCAAGGAGCGGAAGGCCGTTTTGATTACTTCATTTCGCCAAAAGAGCGCGTCATCGGTATTGTTGACTATGCACACACCCCTGACGCATTGCTGAATGTGCTCGCTACGATAAAGAACCTCCGGCAGGGAAATGGCCAGGTGATCACCGTAGTAGGCTGCGGCGGCGACAGGGATACCGCCAAACGGCCGGTAATGGCCGAAGTAGCGGCAGAACACAGCGACAAGGTGATCTTCACCTCGGACAATCCGCGGACCGAAGATCCCGCCGCTATCATCCACCAGATGGAAGCCGGCGTGCCGGTCCATCAACGGAAAAAGACCATTTCCATCGCAGACCGCAGGGAGGCCATCAAGACCGCCTGCAGTTTCGCCGGACAGGAAGATATCATCCTCGTTGCCGGTAAAGGACATGAAAAATACCAGGATATCAACGGTGTCAAACACCCGTTCGACGATAAAAAAGTGCTGGAAGAAATGCTGGTGATGCTGGAAAAATAATCAAGGAGAGATCACGATATGTTATACTACCTGTTCAACTACTTAAAAACGGAATTCAACTACACCGGCACCGGCATGTGGCAGTACATCACATTCCGCGTAACAATGGCCCTGCTGCTGTCGCTCGTGATCTCCCTGCTGCTGGGCAAGACGATCGTGCGATACCTGCAGCGCAAGCAGATCGGTGAAGTGATCCGGGACCTCGGCCTCGCCGGTGAGCACAGCAAGAAGGGCACTCCCACCATGGGCGGCCTTATCATTCTCGCTGCCATGGTGATCCCTACCCTGCTGTTCGCCCGGGTCATGAACGTGTACATTCTGCTGATCCTGCTCTGCACCATCTGGCTGGGCATCATCGGTTTTATCGACGATTATATCAAAGTATTCAAAAAGAATAAAGAAGGGCTGGCCGGCAGGTTCAAGATACTGGGCCAGGTGGGCCTCGGCATTATCGTTGGCTCTACCCTCTACTTTAATGAAAACGTAGTGATCTCCCGGGAAATAATGAACGGCAAAAAGCTCTCCCCATCCGAAGTGGTGGTTCGCAGCAGCGAGCGGGTAACGCAGGACGGACAAAGGTTCGTGGACGTAAAAACGCCTATCACCACCATCCCCTTCGTTAAAAATCACGAGTTCAACTATTCAAAGCTGATTTCCTGGATGGGGCCTGGCGCGGAGAAATACACCTTCATCCTCTACATCCTGATCGTCATCCTGATCATTACCGCCGTATCCAATGGCGCCAATCTCACGGACGGGCTGGATGGTCTGGCAACGGGCGTCTCCGCCGTCATCGGTATCTGTCTTGGCATTTTTACCTATGTGAGCGGCAACATCCAGTTTGCGGAGTACCTGAATATCATGTACATCCCCAATCTGGGCGAGCTGTCCATTTTCATCGCCGCATTTGTGGGCGCATGCGTAGGCTTCCTCTGGTACAATGCCTACCCCGCTCAGGTATTTATGGGCGATACCGGCAGCCTGGCCCTCGGCGGTATCATCGCATCTCTCGCCATTATCATCCGGAAAGAACTGCTGATCCCCATTTTCTGCGGCATCTTCCTGGTAGAGAATTTAAGCGTCATGATACAGGTATCCTATTTCAAATACACGAAAAGAAAATACGGTGAAGGCAGAAGGGTGTTCCTCATGAGCCCCCTCCACCATCACTACCAGAAACTGGGGTATCATGAAAGCAAGATCGCAGTGCGGTTCTGGATCGTGACGGTGATGTGCGCGGTATTTGCCATTGCAACATTAAAAATGCGCTAGTGAAACTCGTTATACTCGGCGCCGGGGAAAGCGGCATTGGTGCGGCCCTTTTAGGGAAAAAAGAAGGATACGACGTGTTTGTATCCGACGGCGGACAGATCAAAGATATTTATAAACAGGAACTGGCGGTACATCACATCCCTTTCGAAGAAGGACGCCACTCCTGGGATATCATACTCGGTGCGGATGAAATTGTGAAGAGCCCGGGCATTCCGGAAAAGTCGGAATTGATGAAAAAGGTGCGGGAATACGGCGTTCCCGTGATCTCGGAGATAGAACTGGCCTGGCGTTTCAGTAAAGACAAAAAGATCATTGCCATCACGGGAAGCAATGGTAAAAGCACCACAACGGCGCTTACTTACCACATCTTTAAAACAGCCGGACTGGATGCCGCGCTGGTGGGCAATATCGGTGTCAGTTACGCCCGCCAGGTAGCCATCCAGCCTGCCGATTATTATATCGTGGAGATCAGCAGCTTTCAGCTGGACGATATACGTGATTTCAAACCGGATGTTGCCATCCTGCTGAATATCACACCGGACCATCTGGACCGCTACGATTATAAAATGGAGAACTATGTGGCGTCAAAATTCCGCATAGCCATGAACCAGACGAAAGAAGATTATTTCATTTACTGTAAAGACGATCCGGAGATCAGGAATTACTTAGAGAAGAAACCCATTTATTCAGAACCAATACCTTTTAGCATTATGGAACATTTGAACGAAGGTGGATTTATTGCGAACGACCAGGTGAATATCCAGGTGAAAGACGAACCGGTTATTATGTCGATGTACGACCTGGCATTAAAAGGTAAGCACAACATGTATAATTCAATGGCAGCAGGAATTGCAGGCCGCACGATGGATATACGGAAGGAAAAGATCCGGGACAGCCTCAGCACCTTCAGCGGGCTGGAGCACCGGATGGAATATGTAGCCACCGTGCGCGGCGTGGACTTCATAAACGACAGCAAGGCTACCAATGTGAACTCCGTATGGTTCGCACTGGAAAGTATGGAACGCCCGGTGGTGCTGATCATGGGCGGAGTGGACAAAGGCAACGACTACAGCGCCATCCGTGAGCTGGTGCGCGAGAAAGTGAAAGCGATCATTTGCCTGGGGGTGGACAACCGCCCGATACACGAAGCCTTGTCCAAAGACATGGAGGTAATGGTGAATACGGACAATATGAAAGATGCCGTGGCGGCTGCTTTCCAGATGGCCGAAAAAGGTGACGTAGTACTGCTCTCCCCTGCCTGCGCAAGCTTCGACCTCTTCAGGAATTATGAAGAAAGAGGCCGCATGTTCAAGGAAACAGTAAGAGAACTTTAATCAAACAAACAACAACGCCCGTGAACAACTTACTCCATAGGACGAAAGGTGACAAGGTGATCTGGACGATCGTGTTCTTCCTGTCTGCAGTAAGTTTGCTGGCGGTGTACAGTTCAACAGGCTCTTTGGCATACCGGGTGTACAGCGGGCATACCGAGTACTACCTTTTCAAACAACTGTCCGTACTCATTCTCGGATTGATGATCATCTATTTTGCGCACCGCGTGAACTATACGATCTATTCGAGGGTGGCGCAGATCGGCTTCCTGGTATCTATCCCGCTGCTGATGTACACACTGGCCTTTGGCTCCAATCTGAATGACGCCAGCCGCTGGATCCGGCTTCCGGTCATTAACCTGACCTTCCAGACCTCGGACATTGCGAAGCTTGCCCTGTTCATGTACGTGTCCAGGCAACTATCCCGCAAACAGCAGATGATCACGGATTTCAGGAAAGGATTTTTGCCGATCATCGTACCGATCGTCATTATCTGTGCGCTGATCATGCCGGCCAATATGAGTACGGCATTGCTGCTGGGCGCCAGCTGCATGCTGGTTTGCTTTATCGGCCGTGTACCGTTGAAATACCTGGCGGCAATGGTCGCAGGCGTAGTGGTGCTGGTGCTGCTGATGTTCTTCATTGCCAGCATATCCGGCAACAAGGGCCGTACGGCCACATGGGAAAAAAGGGTGGAAAGCTTCTTCAGCAAAGAAGACAGCGATGTGCCTTACCAGGTGCAGCAGGCCAATATCGCCATAGCCGGTGGAGGCACACTGGGCAAAGGACCGGGCAACAGTACGGCGCGGAATTTTTTACCGCATCCGTATTCCGATTTTATATATGCCATTATTCTGGAGGAGTATGGTATCTTTGGCGCCTTTTTGGTGTTGAGCGCCTACCTCCTGCTGTTGCTGAGAAGCATCCGGATATTCAAGAAATGCCCGTTTGCATTCGGGGCATTCCTCTCGCTCGGGCTTAGCGTTACACTGGTCATACAGGCGTTGATGCATATGGCGGTAAATGTGCAGTTGCTGCCGGTAACCGGTCTCACCCTTCCGCTGGTAAGCATGGGAGGCTCGTCCGTGATCTTTACCAGCCTGGCGATCGGAATTATCCTCAGCGTATCCCGGCATGTGGAAGAAACAGAAGGAAAGCAGGAGATGGCCAATGTGGCCGTAGCGGCATAAAAAAAGCGTGTAAACGTTCGCGTTAATATATAAATGAATTTGATTTGGCACACAAAGTGATCATAGCAGGCGGCGGTACAGGAGGACATATCTTCCCGGCCATTGCTATTGCCAACGCGCTCCGCAAGCTGGAGCCGGATGTGGATATTCTCTTTGTGGGCGCCAAAGGAAAAATGGAGATGGAGAAAGTGCCGCAGGCAGGATATCCGATAGAAGGCCTGGAGATCGCCGGTTTTAACCGCAGCAATATGCTGAAGAATCTCCTGCTGCCGTTCAAGCTGCTGAAAAGCCTGCGTCATGCAGGAAAGGTGCTGGACAAATTTCAACCGGATGTAGCCGTAGGCGTAGGCGGATATGCCAGTTTCCCCATACTGAAGCAGGCACAGCGCCGCGGTATTCCCACCCTCATACAGGAACAAAATTCCTGGGCAGGGAAAAGCAACAAGATACTGGGCCGTAAGGCGCAGCAGATATGTGTGGCATACGACGGGATGGAAAAATTCTTTCCTCCTGAAAAGATACTGCAGACCGGCAACCCCGTCCGCGGCGCCATCACACAAAGCGCCGTATCCCGGGAAGAAGCCCTGCTGCATTTCGGCCTGGCGAAAGGCAAACCTACTTTGTTTGCCGTTGGCGGCAGCCTGGGCGCCAGGTCCATCAACGAAGCATTGCTGCCTCACCTGGCTGATTTTGTGAATAAGGACATACAGCTGATCTGGCAAACCGGCAAGCTGTATTACGATACCGCCAAAGCAGCGGCCGCGCAATATGCCACGCATGTGAAGGTCCACGATTTTATCAATGTGATGGACTTTGCCTACAAAGCGGCGGATGCGGTGATCTCCCGCGCGGGAGCCCTCGCCATCGCAGAGATCTGTGTGGTGAAAAAACCGGTGATCTTCGTGCCTTATCCTTTTGCGGCGGAAGACCATCAGACACAGAACGCGCTCAGCCTCGTCAATAAACAGGCCGCGCTGATGATAAAGGATAGTGAAGCCGGCGCACGGCTTGCCAATGAAGCGCTCAGCCTTGTACAGAACAAGGCGCTGATGCAGCAGCTGGAAGCGAATATTGCGCCGCTGGGAAATATGAATGCGGATATGACCATCGCCCGGGCAGTGCTGGGGCTGATCAAATAATACAGTTCCCCTTTCGGGAACGGATATATGGAACTGAGTAACATACATAGGGTTTATTTTGTAGGTATCGGCGGCATCGGTATGAGCGCCATTGCCCGCTTCTTTAACGAGAAGAGCGTGGCCGTGAGCGGTTATGACAAAACGCCTACCCAGCTCACGCAGCAACTGGAAACAGAAGGCATCGGCATTCACTATGCGGAGGACCTGGCGCTGATCGACAAGGCTGCGGACCTGGTGGTGTACACACCCGCCATACCCGCCACACATAAAGAACTGGTGTACTTCCGGGAAAACGGGTATGAAGTGGTGAAACGCAGTGACGTACTGCAGGAGATCACCCGGGAGCTGTTTGCCATCACTGTGGCCGGCACGCACGGCAAAACCACCGTATCCACCATGATCGCACACCTGCTGCGGCATACCGGCTACGGATGCAATGCTTTCCTCGGCGGCATCAGCTCCAATTATGGCAAGAACTTCTGGAGCAGCGACAAACCGGTTGCCGTGATAGAGGCCGATGAATATGACCGCTCTTTCCTGAAACTGAGCCCGGACATCGCTGTACTGACGGCCATGGACCCGGACCACCTGGATATCTATGGCACCGCGGAAGAAGTGGAAGCCGCATTTATCCGGTACACCGCCAATATCAAACCGAACGGCACCTTGCTGGCACGGCACGGCCTTCCACGGGGAACAGATCTGCACGGCGACAACAAGCTCAGCTACAGCCTGCAGAATGATGCTGCAGACATCTATGCCGTTAACATCCGGATGGAGAACGGCGGGTATGAATTTGATGTGATGCAGCAGGACTGGATAATCGATAACCTGAAGCTCTATATCGGCGGCATGCACAATGTGGAGAATATGGTAGCCGCTGTCAGCGTGGCTCACCTGCTCGGTATCAGCAGTGAAAAAATAAGGGCTGCGGTGGCTGATTTCAAAGGCATCCGCCGCCGGTTCGAATACCTGGTGAAAAATGAAAAGGCGGTGTATATAGACGACTATGCACATCATCCCGAAGAGCTGAGAGCGCTGATCACCAGTGCAAAAACTTTGTTCAGCGGCCGGAAATGCACGGTGGTTTTTCAGCCGCACCTTTACTCCCGCACCAGGGATTTTGCGGAAGGGTTCGGAGAAGTGCTGTCCATGGCGGATGAAGTAGTGCTGCTACCCATTTATCCGGCCAGGGAACTGCCCATCGAAGGGGTGAGCAGCGAAATGATCGCCGCCCGGATCAGCGGACCGGAAGTGAAGATCATCAGTCGTGATGAAGTACCGGCATACCTTTCCGGAAATGCTCCGGAAATGCTGATCACGGCCGGGGCGGGAGATATTGACCGGTTACGTGAACCGTTACAGACATTATTGAACAACAAATAAAGTATTCATAATTATGGCACCAAAAACTGCAACAATCCTCAGGCGCATTTTCACTCTCCTTCTCTGGAGCGGTGTGCTGGCGGGTTTTGTGGTACTGCTCGCCGCAGCGGTGCAGGAAAAGGATACCGCAAGATGCAAGGGCATCCGGGTACAGCTCAGGGGAGATGACCGGAATGCGTTCATCGATGAAAATGATATCAAGGCCCTGGTCCTTAAAGACAAGAGCCGCAATCCCGTTGGCACTCCGGTTAGCGAACTGGATATCAATAACCTGGAACAGATCGTGGAAGCAGATCCATGGGTACGCTCCGCCGAACTGTACGTCGATAACCGGCAGATACTGAATATCGATGTGGTGCAGCGGGACCCGCTGGCCCGGGTGTTCACCTTCTCCGGAAACAGCTTTTACCTGGATGAGCAGAATGAGCGCATCCCGGTATCAGACCGCTTCACTGCAAGAGTGCCGGTATTCACCGGTTTCCCTACGGAAGCGGAAAAACTGAGGAAAGAAGACAGCCTGCTCTACAAACAGATCGGCAACATGGCGCGCTTCATCGCCACGGACACCTTCTGGAATGCACAGGTAGAACAGGTAGTGATCACCGGGGACCGGAAATTCGAGATCATTCCCAAGCTCGGCGATCATGTGATCGTTTTCGGAGAAGGGAACGATATCGAAAAAAAGTTCAACAAACTGCTGCTGTTCTACCGCGAAGGACTGAGCAAAGCAGGATGGAACACCTATTCGCGCATCAACATTGCCTACCATGAAGAAGTGATCGGAACGAGAAGAGATGGCAAAAGCGCACCGCCACCGCCCATGTACAGAGATACCACCGACGCCGATGTGGCGATGGACGAAGATCTCCGGGCAACGGTAGCGGCCGTCGATCCGAAACCAGCGGACAACCCCGTACCGGTCAAAAAACCGAAAACGGACAAACCCGCTTCCAGCAAAACCGTCAAGCCAGCCGCCAAAAAGCCTGCAAAGGCCGGCAGCCAGAAGCCCAAAGCGGTATATCCAGGTAACAATCGTAATAATCGCAACTAAAAAATAAACATCACACCATGAATCAGGAAGCTCCCATCATTGTAGGTCTCGACATTGGAACCACGAAGATAGCTGCCATCGCAGGAAGGAAGAATGAATACGGGAAACTGGAAATCCTCGGATTCGGGAAAGCCCCATCATTTGGCGTACAGCACGGAATGGTGCTGAATATCGACCAGACGATCAAGGCCATTCGTCAGGCCCTGGAAAACTGTTATGCCTCCAACCCCAACCTTGAGATCAACGAAGTATATGTCGGCATTGCCGGTCATCATATCAAAAGTCTCCAGACCCGCGGCGATATCGTACGCAGCGACACCGATGCGGAGATATCCCAGAAGGATATCGACCAGCTGATCAACGATCAGTATAAAACGGTAATCCCTGCCAGCGATCAGATCATTGATGTGATCCCGCAGCAATATATTGTGGACAGCCTGCAGAACATCACGTATCCCATCGGCATGAGCGGTGTGAAAGTGGGCGCCAACTTCCATATCATTACGGGAGACAAGAATGCGATCAGGAATATCAACCGCAGTGTGGAAAAATCCGGGCTGCGCATCAAAGACCTCGTACTGCAGCCCCTGGCCTCTGCCGCGGCGGTAATGTGCGATATGGACTTTGAAGCCGGCGTGGCGATTGTAGATATTGGTGGCGGTACAACGGACCTCGCCGTATTCTATGAAGGCATCCTGAAACATACCGCGGTGATCCCCTACGGCGGTGAGAATATCACCAACGATATCAAGAACGGCCTCGGGGTATTGAAAACACAGGCGGAACAAATGAAGGTACAGTTCGGCTATGCGCTGGCGGATGAAGCCAAGAACAACGCCTACATCACCATACCCGGCCTCCGCGGGCAAAGCCCGAAAGAGATATCCGTGAAGAACCTGGCCCATATCATCCAGGCCAGGATGAGCGAGATACTGGACTTCGTGGTGTATCACCTGAAACAGATCGGGATGGACAACAAAATGCTCAACGGCGGCATCATCCTGACGGGCGGCGGCTCACAACTCAAACATCTCATACAATTAACCGAATACACCACTGGCGTCAGCGCACGCATCGGCTACCCCAATGAGCATCTTGCCAGCGGGCATACCGACGAGCTGACGAAACCGATGTACGCAACCTGCGTAGGCCTGATACTGAAAGGCTATAATGATTACGAGAATGACAAAAGAGCGCTGGAAGAAAATTATGTAAAGATCAACACCAGCTATTTCGCGAAAGAACAAGCGGCACGAACGACCGAAGAAGAATGGATGGATGAAGACGAAGACGCCGCAGAAACGGCCGGTGAAAGGCAGGAAAGAAAAGCAAAAGAACGCAACGCCTCTCTCAAGGGTTTCCTGGACAGGATGAAAACAAAGATCATCGACATGTTCACCGAAGAAGAGGACGCCAAACTGTAATGCAGTTCTATGGCGTGATTGTTGCAAGTAAAAACAGTTTTAAAAAATAACGATCAAAACAGTAGCGTAGGAAAACGGTACGTTAATACTAACCCAAAAAAAGAGTAAGAGTCATGATACATTTTGATCTTCCAAAGGAAAAATCCTCCATCATCAAAGTCATTGGCATTGGTGGCGGTGGTAGCAACGCGGTGAACCACATGTTCAGCCAGAACATCGAAGGGGTGAACTTCATTATATGCAATACCGATGCACAAGCTATTGCAAACAGCCCGGTGCCCAACAAGGTACAGCTGGGGCCACACCTCACGCAGGGACTGGGAGCGGGCGCCAACCCTAGGATCGGAGAGCAGGCAACGGAGGAATCCTTTGAAGAAATCAAAAAGATACTGGAGGTGAATACCAAAATGGCATTCATCACCGCAGGCATGGGCGGCGGCACCGGCACCGGAGGCGCTCCCATCATCGCCCGCATCTGTAAAGAGCTGGGTATTCTCACCGTCGGCATCGTAACCACCCCCTTCTCTTACGAAGGGAAGAAACGCATGCTACAGGCGGAAGAAGGCATCAACCGCCTGAAAGATTTTGTAGATACCCTGCTGATCATCTCGAATGACAAGCTGCGCCAGAAATTCGGGGACCTGAAGTTCAAGGCCGCATTCGAGAAAGCAGATAATGTGCTGGCCACCGCAGCCAAATGTATCACCGATGTGATCAACTCCACCGGTCAGATCAATGTGGACTTTGCGGACGTTTGCACCGTGATGCGCAATGGTGGTGTGGCTATCCTCGGCGCCGCCGTAGCAGAAGGTGAGAGCCGTGCGCAGAAAGCGATCGAAGAAGCGCTGACTTCTCCGTTGCTGAACGACAACGATATCAAGGGCGCCAAATGGATCCTGATCAATATTTCCTCCGCCGAAGGCGAGTTCGAGCATACGCTGGATGAAATGGATACCATCCAGGCTTATGTGCAGAGCATGGCTGGGGAAGATTGCGACGTGATCCTCGGTGTGGGATACGACCAGTCGCTGGAGCGCAACCTTGGGGTGACGATCATTGCCACCGGCTTTGAGCAGAACCCTATCCAGCAGATAAAACCCGCCAATACAGATGCCGGACAGAAGGACGAGCCGAAGATCGTGATGACGCTGGGCGCCGAAGGCGAAGAGAAGAAAATGAACAACCAGGGCATGCTCTTCTCCGACGAAGAACCCGCCGAAGCGAAAGATATGATGGCGCCTATGCTGGTAGAACCACAGGTCACCTACCCCGCTCCCGCCGCAAACTTCGTTCCGCCGGTGGAAGAAAAAGAGACCTTTGTACTGAACATATCACCGGTTGAGCCGGAGCCTGCGCCCCCTGTTCCACCCGCTCCACCGGTGCAGCCACCGGTTCAGCAAATGCCGCAACAGGTGCAGCCGCAAAAACCCGCTGCCCAGGCCCCTTCTGCTACTTCCGGAGGTTACCTGAACCGGCCCTCCAACATTTATGTGGAACCGGTGAACAATCAGCAGGACGACAAGCCTGAAATGAAGATGGTGCTACGGGAAGAGCCAGCCACACCGGAACAGCCGCAGCAGCCGCAACAGCCGGAAGCGCCGCAACAGCTCCACGACGAGCAGCAGGATGAACTGAAGCGCAAACAGATGGAACGTGTGGCAAAGCTGCGCAGCATCAGCTTCAACGTGAAGAATATGGAGAACAACCAGGAAATAGAGAACGTACCTGCTTATCTCCGCAGGAATGTCGGGCTGGATAACGGGTCCGGATCAGCCGAGAACTTCTACTCCGGCTACGCAGTAGGCAGCAATGGCGAGAACCAGGCAGAGATCAATACCATCAATACTTTTCTGGACGGCAAAAAACCGGATTAAGATATATTACGTTTGATTGTTTTTTTAGTTGTGTTAAAAAAATCCTCCGATTCCTCGGAGGATTTTTTATGTCTGCTTTTCCGCAGGGCATCAGCAAATGCCCTGTGCTTATATACCGTTCAGCATATCGTTTGCCGCTGTCACCATCTCTCCGGCCTTCCTTGTTTTCAAAGCATCCAGGTTAAATTCCGCCAGTATCTTTTCAACTTCCGCGCCTTTGCCTTCGGCCTTCAGCATGCGGATCTTTTCGTAAGCCTGAATGCCTTCCACCAGCCTTTCAAAACGAATGGAAGAGCGCGGCCCTGGATATACGAGATAAGTGTCCCCGGCCGCCCAGGAGCGGAAGCGGGAATCCTGCAGCGGCGCCTTTACCCAGCAGTTATAGGCCCAGCGCAGGTAACCTGAGTAATCTTTCGCGGCAGCATGCCATCCCAGCCAGGCGGACTCTGCCGGTGGGGAGAAAGTGAAAGTGTTCGGGAACCCTTCCGTACAGCAGGTATAATAAGTGGTGGGCCAGCCTTTCTCCGCTCTCCATTTCCTTTCTTCAGCCGTGAATTCCTGCCCCGAGGCCACGCAATAATCAAAAATATCATTCACCAGCTCCTTATGATAGTTGCCGGCCAGCGAAACCTTCAGGTCCTTATCCACACTGCGGATCAGCTTGATAGCGCTCTGCATGGCTTCCATGGGGCGTTCGTCCATCGCAATGCAGGTGATATCGAACCAGCCCTTTTCCTTCAGATGGCTGGAAAAATCCGCCAGCATCGGGCGCCAGTGATTATCGTATTCTGGCGTGCCGGGCTTGGCAACGATGAACGTGTCCCTCCCTGCCGCTTCATCGAAATAATAGAATTTCAGGTTCCAGGGGATCATGCTGTAGCAGGCCACCTGTTTGGTGACGCCCATGTCCTGCATGAAAGACACCCATTTGTCGAATACCGTATAATCGAAATTCCAGGAACCGTCTTTTTTCTTCGTCCATTTCACCATATCGCCATAGATATCTTCGGTCTGGCTGTTCCAGGGATCATAGATGATGCTGGTGGTGATCACTTTCTGACCGGCTTTGGCAAGCATTTGCATATAAGGTTTCATCGCAGCGAAATGCTCTTCGCTCCACGGAGCCACGTTGTACACCCTTGCTATCGCATATGGACTTTGCCACAGGTCCAGGTGAAAGTCCCAGTTTTCCGGTTGGGGCAGCGTGCGTTCCCCTACGGTGATTTCGTATGCCAGTTTTGCCGGGTCTTTCTTTTCTCCCATCATCACCGTCACCTGTCCCTTATACGTACCCGCAGGTGTATTGGCAGGCACAGCAACGCTGAGCCATACCGGCTGGGTGGTACGGGCGGCGATATTAATAGCGGGAATGATGTCGATGGCGTCCGCCACCAGGGAAGAATCAAAATCTTCCGGTTTGCGATGCCCACATCCCGAGCCATCTTTATTCAGCTCATCCGTCATCACATACCGTACAAAACCGGTATTCACTGCGGACGCCGGGATGCTGTTGCCCTGATCATCTTTCAGGTCGGATTTTTCGATGCTGACTGCCTCCAGGGCGTCTGTGGTGTAGATCAGGAACTGGGTATGAATTTTTTCGCCTTTCCAGGCGCGGGTGTTCCAGCTGGCTTTCAGGGAAGCGGGATCGGGGGCATTACGTTTTTCATAACGGATGTCGGCACTGCCGAATCCCGCATGTGAGCCGGGTGTTACGGCTGCCCAGGTGGCCTCGTCTACCGGCCGGGGATCGGGCAGTTCCTGGTATTGTTGCGGTTGCTGTTCCTGCTGCTGTACGTTTACATTGCAGGAAATTGCCAGCAGCAATGCTGCGGCATAAAAGAGCTTCATCATACAAGACATGTTTTAGAGTAGAGACCCTAAATATAATACCTGTCCTGTTTTCCAGCAACACTAATCCTCCTCCCGGTATCTTTCGTGTATCCTTTTCAGTTGAAGATTGGTCACCGGCGCCACCACCAGCGGGAATTTTTCCAGGGTCACGTAGCTCGAGTCCAGCCCGAAGCCTCTTTCCTCGGACAATCCGATCCTTTTCAGCAGGAAATACAGGCGCATGATGATGCGCTCATGCAGCGGAAGATCGTTATCGTGCGAAAGGAATTTTTCCATGACGATGAACTGGAAATCGCCGACTACATTATTCTTGCTGAGCGACTCGTAGCGGCTGGTGATGTTCACCTCCTTGTTGCGCACCATATCCTCCACTACCATCCTGAACATCAGGTTGATGCGCTGCTCCACCCTGAAACCCAGGCGGAATTCCACGCGGATCACCTCATTCGGAATGATGGTCTGCACCGAATACTCGCTCATGTACGGTTCATCCACCACATCCACATGCACGAACCAGTAAATATCCGCGCGTTTGGGCTTTTTATTGAGGATGGAGTAAATGACCTTGTGCTCGATCTCCTTCGGATTGTCGGCACTGCTCATATACACGAGGTGGGTGGCATATTTGGGGATGGTGGTATCGTTGCTCAGTTCCTGCAGGATAGGCAGGTAATCTTCCAGCTTCACGAACTCCACATAACGGTTCTTGATCTTGCGGGAACGGAACCAGGCGTACATCACGAGGAACAAGGCCCCGGCCACGATCACGGTCACATAGCCGCCATGCATGAATTTCACCAGGTTGGCGAAAAGGAACGAGAATTCTATGGAAAGATAGACCACCAGGTACAGGGCGATCCACATCAGCTTTACCCTGCGGGTATATAGATAAAAGGCAAAAAGGCAGGAGGTCATCAACATACAGATGGTGATAGACAGGCCATAGGCTGCCTCCATCTTCCCGGATTCGCGGAAGATCAGCACAATAGCTGTACATCCGACGAATAACATCAGGTTAATGCCGGGGATATACAGCTGCCCCCTTAATTCGGTGGGGTAGTTGATTTTCAGCTTGGGCCACAGGTTCATCCGCATGGCTTCGGAGATAAGGGTAAAAGATCCGGAGATCAGCGCCTGGCTGGCAATGATGGAGGCAATGGTAGCGATCAGTACCCCGAAAATGACGAACCATTCCGGCATGATGCTGAAAAAGGGATTGATACCGCCCGCCAGTGTCTGCCCTTTCTGGGTGAGCAGCCATGCACCCTGACCGAGATAGTTGAGTATGAGGGATGATTTTACGAATATCCAGGAAATACGGATATTGCCCCGTCCGCAGTGCCCGAGATCGGAATACAGGGCTTCCGCCCCCGTAGTACAAAGGAAGACCGCCCCGAGGATCAGAAAGCCCTGGGGGTAAAGGGTCAATAATTCAATGCCGTAGTAGGGATTAAAGGCTTTCAATACAGAGAGGTCATCCGCAATATGGGAAACGCCGAGTACTGCCAGCATACCGAACCACACGACCATAATGGGCCCGAACATCTTTCCGATGGACATGGTGCCGAACTGCTGCATGAAGAACATGCCGCTGATAATGGCCAGTACGATCTTCACGATGGTCCATTCCCCCAGGTCCCGGAAGACCTGCAGGGTACGCAAACCTTCAATGGCCGAGGTAACGGTAATAGGCGGGGTAATGATGCCGTCAGCCAGCAAAGCCGCTCCCCCGATCATCCCGAAGATGACGGTCCACTTGCCATGCCTTCGCACCAGCGCGTATAGAGAGAATATCCCGCCCTCGCCCTTGTTATCCGCTTTCAAGGTCAGGATCACATATTTTACCGTCGTCTGGAGGGTGAGCGTCCATATAATGCAGGAAATCCCCCCGATCACCAGCAGTTCACTGATCTCGTTAGGTCCGACAATGGCTTTGAACACATAGAGCGGAGAGGTACCGATATCGCCGTAGATGATCCCCAGGGCCACGATCAGGCCGGCCAGGGTAGCTTTATTGAAATCTTTTACCACGCTTAATAATATAAGATGAAACTGCGGTTACATCTGGTCATGAAAGAAATGGCAGATGAAAGGCAGGTTCAAATTTAGTGATAATTACGAATTATCCATGTGAATAAAACGGCTATAAAAAAAGAGAGGCCCTGCGGTTAGCAGGACCTCTCGGAAATATTTACCTATGATGTGGTATTAGTTGGCAGGAGCCAGATCTACAGTACCTGCATCACCAGGAGTGTTTTGTTTGATGAAGCGACCGCGGTCGATACCTTGTTTTTCAGCCAGGTAATCGATCACAGCGTCCACACGGCGGGAGCTCAGGTCAACACCACCTTTCTTGCCTTTGGCACCAGCGTGGCCGGTAACCAGTACATTACAGGAAGGATTCTGACGCAGTGTGTTTGCTACGCTACCCAGAACAGCTTCGAAATCGCTGGAGATACGGGTAGAGCTACCTTTGAAAGATACGCTGGGCAGTACCAGGCTGGCGCAGGAGAACGTCTGGATGTTCTTGCAGCACTCAGGATCCGGGCATTTACCAACACCATCGGCATCAACCGGCTGGCAATAAGTAGGTGTGATCAGTTCTTTGTCTTTGTAGTCAGGAACACCGTCACCGTCAGTATCTTTAGCTACACCGTGAGAATCAACGGGAGCACCTGCAGGTGTGTTAGGCTCGCGGTCGAACTGGTCTGTTACACCGTCACCGTCAGCATCAGGCAGTACCGGAGTCGGCAGCTTCATGCGGCGGGGGCTGTTCAGCTCGTTGTAAGCGAAGTCCATCGGATTAACCCACCAAAGCGGTTCAACACGTTTGTTGGGGTTACCCAGGTTGAAGTTCAGACGCAGGCTGGTGTAAGAGATGATGTCTTTGCTGGCATCATATACACCGGAATTGTAGCCATCCATGTAATCATCGAAAGGCATGGTAACTTTCTGTTCAACGCCGATGTTGAAGCGTTTAGACACTTTGAATGCGATACCGGTACCCAGGTTCAGTGCGTGACGGAGCAACTGGTTGTCGTCGTTACGGCCGATCTGGATCCTGTTGCCCTGAGAAGGAGCATTTTGCTCGTAATCTTTGTCATTCAGGTCTTTCAGCGCGTCGCGGATGTCTTTCTTTTTACCACCGAAGTTGATACCGCTGTAGTCATAAGCAGCAGTACCATTCAGGGCGTCCACGTCTACGTCAGCAGCCAGGATGCTGTAACCGGCCAATACGTACCAGTTAACTTTAGGCTGTGATTTGTAGAACAGGATGTTGCTCAGGGAGGCGATCATGTCCAAAGACAGTGCGTGGGTAGCTGACTTGTAATTGGGAACGATGTTGCCGCTGTTATTGCCTGCGGTTGCAGCCCATGCATTGGAGTTTGCATAGTTTGCAGGTTTCAACTGGTAATCCAGACCATAGTCAAAAGAACCAGTGTACTCACCTCTGATAGAGAAAGTATGACCGAGAGCTTTTCTTAAAGAGAAACCGCCGCCAAAACCGGGCAGAGCAGCTACATCACCTTTGATGAAGTGGTAACCGCCGTGGAAACCAAGTTCCCACATATTTCTTGGTTTGGCCGGGTAGTCGGATTGGTTGTTTCTGAAGCTGTTAAACTGCTCCATATTACGAGCCGAAACTTTGGAGGAGTCCAGGGCATCATAATTGGGTTTAACCTGCGCAAAACCAGGAGATGCAGCCAGAAGGGTCATTGCACCTGCCAGTAGTAAGTACTTTTTGCTTGCCATAATTGTTTTTTTATTTAAAAACTGTTAAAGATTTTACAATTAACGCGTTTTTTACCAAGCAAAGGTAAAAATCCTAAATGAATATACAAATTTTTCTTGCGATTTTATTTGCATTGGTAAGTGCCTCAAAATTAGGGTATAATTAAAACATCCTTAAAAGAACTTCCGGGGCTTAACTACAAATTCGGGGCCAAATTATCGAAATATGATATTTTAGGGCTAGCTTAGCGAACCTTTTTATTTAACACATGGAGGAAATTAAACAACTGATCGGGAAGGAATTACAGGATTTCGAAGGAAAGTTCGCAGACGCGGTGAAAAGTGATGTTCCCTTGCTGGACAGGATCATGCACTACATCGTTAAACGAAAGGGTAAACAGATCAGGCCCATGTTCGTCATCCTGTCCGCACGCCTGTTCAATGACAGCATTAATGAGGACACTTACCGTGCCGCCGCCCTCGTGGAGCTCCTCCACACCGCTACCCTCGTGCATGATGACGTGGTGGACGACTCCCTGGAACGCCGTGGCTTCTTTTCCGTGAACGCCCTCTGGAAGAACAAGATCGCCGTACTGGTCGGGGACTACCTGCTGACCAAAGGCCTGTTGCTGTCCCTCAATAATAACGACTACCGCACCCTCCAGATACTTTCCATGGCCGTAAAGGAAATGAGCGAAGGCGAACTGTTGCAGATCGAAAAGACCCGCCGCCTGGATATCAAGGAAGATATCTATTTCGAGATCATACGCCGCAAAACGGCCTCCCTCCTCGCCTCCGCCTGCGCCGCCGGCGCCTGGAGCACCTCCGCCTCGGAAGATCATACCGAAAAAATGCGCCTCTTCGGCGAAAAAGTAGGGATCGCCTTCCAGATCAAGGACGACCTGTTCGATTACGGCGCCGCCAACATCGGCAAACCCACCGGCATCGATATCAGGGAAAAGAAAATGACATTGCCGCTGATCTACACCCTCCAGCACGCCCCCCGGGAACAGAAAAGATATATCATTAATATAGTCAGGAACCACAATAAGGATAAAGACAAAGTCAACGAAGTGATCGAAATGGTGAAGGAAAGCGGCGGTATAGCCTATACACAGCAAAAAATGCTGGAATACCGCGACGAAGCCCTGACCATTCTGCACCAGCTTCCCGGCAGCGAGGTCCGCTCCGGGCTGGAGTCCCTGGTCCGCTTTACCACGGACCGGAAGTTTTGACCTGCTTGCAGAGCAGGATAATTCCACGTTTTGGCGTAAAGTATCCCCCGGAAAGGGATAATATGCCAATCATCCTTATATTACAACCGAGACTGATTGAACATTGGAAGCATCTTCCGCAAGCAAGAATTCATGCAGAAACGCTGGACCGTTAAGAAATATCAACCACGAGAAGAACAACTGCTGCAGGCAGCTTTGCGCATTCATCCCTTACTTTGCAGATTACTGGTACAACGCGGTATCAGGAAATTCGATGAAGCCAAACAATTTTTCCGCCCTACACTGGACGATCTCCACGATCCCTGGCTGATGAAAGACATGGACCGGGCCATCTCCCGCCTGGAACTGGCCTTTTTCCGGCAGGAAAAAATTCTCGTTTACGGGGATTATGATGTGGATGGCACCACCGCCGTAGCCACCGTCTACAGTTTCCTGCACTCCATATATAATAACCTGGAATTTTATGTGCCGCACCGTTACCGGGAAGGATACGGCGTATCCATGCAGGGCATTACCTATGCCCATGAGCATGATTTCAGCCTCATAGTGGCGCTGGACTGCGGTATCAAATCCGTGGAGCATATCGCCTATGCCCGGTCCCTCGGCATCGATTTTATCGTCTGCGACCACCATTTGCCGGATACCACGCTGCCGGATGCCGTGGCCATCCTCAACCCGAAACAGGATGACTGCCCCTATCCCTACAAGGAACTGAGCGGATGCGGTATCGGCTTCAAACTGATCTCCGCCCTGGCACAGAAAAAAGGCATCCCGATGACGGAGGTGTATCAGTATCTGGACCTGGTGGCCACCAGCATTGCCGCGGACATCGTGCCGATGACCGGCGAAAACCGGGTACTGGCCTACCATGGCATCAAACAGGTGAATGAATCCCCCAGCTCCGGCATCAAGGCGCTCATCGACCTCAGCAACCTGAAAGAAAAAATGACCACCTCCAACCTGGTGTTCGTCATCGCTCCCCGCGTGAATGCCGCCGGCAGGATGGATGATGCCCGCAAGGCCGTGAACCTCTTCATTGAAAAGGATGTGGACAAAGCCAAGGCCTTCGCGGAAATGCTGCATGCCGACAATTTCGACCGCAAGGAGATAGATATGACCATCACCCAGGAGGCCGTGGCCATTATACAGAACGATGTGGCGCAGCTGGACCGCAAATCCACCGTGCTTTTTCAGCCGCACTGGCATAAGGGGGTAGTGGGCATCGTAGCTTCCCGGCTGATCGACAAATATTATTACCGCCCTACCGTCATCCTCACTCAGAGCAATGACAAGGTTGCAGGTTCCGCCCGCTCCGTTTCAGGGTTCAATGTATATGAAGCGATCCACCAGTGCAAGGAACTGCTCGAAAATTATGGCGGGCACTTTTACGCGGCGGGGATGACCCTGCTGCCGGAAAACGTCACCGCCTTCCAGGAAAAGTTCGAAGCCGTGGTTGCGGCCACCATCCATCCGGACATGCTGGTGCCCGAGATCGTCATCGACACAGAAATTTCCTTTGCGGACATTACGCCCGCTTTCTACAATATCATGCGGCAATTCGAGCCCCTCGGCCCCGAGAACCTGCGGCCCATATTCCTCGCCCGGAACATCATGGACACCGGGTATTCCAAAATTGTAAAAGACGAACATCTGAAACTCTCGGTGAAACAAAGAGGTTATTCCTTCTCCGGCATCGGGTTCTTCATGGCGGATAAATTCGGGATCGTCGCCAGCAAACAGCCTTTTGATATGGTATTCACCATCGAGGAAAATGAATGGAACGGGAATACCTCGCTCCAGCTGAAAGTGATCGACATCCGGGCAGCTGCGGGAAGCTGAATCGCGGCGGCGGGGCTTCCGGTGCCTTGCCCCTGAGACGCCATTTTACCGCCCGAAGCAGCATCACAGCCGCGCGCAGCAAAACGGCGCGAAATATTCCGCGCCGCAGCATATCATGGTTTCCGTTTTCACGCTTACAGTTTTTGCGCCTTCATCCACTCGAACAAAGCCGGGTCCTTATACGCCTTCGTCCACGCATCATGCCCGCCGGTGGGATGTTCTGTGTATTTCACCAGCGTGCCGCCGCAATCCTGAATGGCCTTTACCATATCCCGGGACAACTGCACGCTCACTGTGGGATCATCGGCATTATGAAACACCCAGACCGGCTTGCTTTTCAGCACACAGGCTTTTGACGGCGTACCGCCCCCGCATACCGGCGCCACAGCCGCAAAGTTCTGCGGCGCATACTGTGCCCAGTCCCAGGCGCCGTAACCGCCCATACTAAGTCCTGTCAGGTAAATGCGGGAAGAATCAACATTGTATTTTTCCAGCACCTCTTTATACAAAATATTCAGACTGGGCGCATCCCACCACCCGTTTTCCCTGCATTGCGGCGCGATCAGCACGAACGGAAAGTCAGGGTCCTGACCCGCGATCCCCGCCAGCCCGGCCCGCTTCACCTGGTTCAGGTCACTGCCCCGCTCACCGATGCCGTGCAGGAAAATGATAACCGGCCATTTCGTGGTTTTCTTTTCGTTATAGGAAGCCGGGATCTGCAGCACGTAATCCGTTACGTCCTTCGGATGGTTCACTTTCTGAAAAGAAACGCCCACCGGCTGCGGGATGAAACCGGTCGTATCGGTATCCTCGCCGGAAGGGAGGGTGTCTGTGCTGTTTCTGGAGCAGGAGACCGCTGCCAGGAGTATGGCCAGCATCCATAAAGAAATGGTTAAGCGCATATGGTTTTGCTATTGTCAGGCAAGGTGCAAGTTCCATACCAAAAAACTGACAACTATCCGAAAAGCCGCCACCAGCTTACGATTATTTATAATCCTTGAAATAGATGCATGTATAACAGCTTGCCTTCATCTGCTTTTCTTCCCGAAAGACCGGTAAATGTCAAACAAAACGAATGGCACGCTCCAGGAAAGCCATATGACCGAAGGTGCGGTCTCCGCAAAGCTTCCAAGCCCCTGCACAAGCGGATGGTACATCAGAAAATTCTGTGCGATGAAGGCTACCGTAACGATGTAGCTCCTTTTTGTCCAATCTTCATGCAGGCGCATCTTCCGCATGCGCACAAAATACCAGGCCAGTCCCGCTGCCGTCACCCAAAGGCCGGCCAGCACATACAGGGAAAGCACATAGGCCCAGCCTTCAGACCAGGCTGTGGTGGACGTAAGATAGAGGGCGCAACTGCCACCGATCAGGATTGCCATAATATACACCTTGCCCATGGCACGGTGCACGTGCAGATACCTGTTCCTGAATTTCGCCCATAACAGCAGAGGGCCGGTGAGCAGGGCTACAGCCCCGCCGGCAATGTGCCCGATGATCAGCCACTTCACGTCCAGGTATTTGCCCAGCGCTTCCGGTGTCAGCGTATAGAATTTTCTGTTCAGCCAGATGAAGTATGCGGAGGCAAGAAACAGGAGCGTTCCTGCCACCAGCTTTACTGTGGATGTAATGCGCGTGTTCATGTTTTTCATGTTTCCTTCTTGTTGTCTACAAAGTTGGAACATTGCTTCCGCACCGGAAATAACCGAAAACCGATTCGGGTACGGAATAATTTTTCGGTATGGGCCGTTCCCGGGCCGTGCCGTATATTTGAATGGAATAAACACGCAGGTTATGTACAAGAGAAAAACACCCGAAGATCTCGAATGCGGTATCACTGTGGCCATGAAAGTATTTGGCGCGAAGTGGAAACCCTGTATCATTGATGCCATCCACCGGGGAATACATCGTCCGAGCAGACTGCACAGGGAGATACCCTCGGCAACGCCCCGTGTGATAGATATGCAGCTGCGGGAACTGGAGGAATCAGGTGTGCTGTTCAGGATCGCTCACCCGGGCGCTTTATTAAAAGTGGAATATTATCTGACCGAATTGGGCAAGTCTATTTTGCCCATTATCGAAAGCCTGGATCAGTGGGGGTATAAGAACAGGCATATTTTGCAGCAAAAGGAAAACGCCGGGACGGAGCATTTTAAAGAAAAATTCCCGCCGGGAGCGGATCATAAAAATCCAGATGCCCGGCAGGAATATATCATGACATGCAGGAAATAAGCTATGCTTTTCCTAACAGTTCTACGCTGCGGTTCACAAAGGCGGTCAGGTCCGCCCCCGTCAGCAGGTTCTGGGAAAGCAGCGCCAGATCGGCCAGGTTGCGTACCAGCTTCTGTTGCTTATCTCCATTCCCCTCCTGGAGGATGTTCAGATAGATCGGATGATTTGCATTTACGGTCATAGTGATCTCATCCGGCATATTGGCGTACCAGCTGGCCGCAGAGCCACCCATCGCCGCCATATCCTTCATGCGGCGCATGAATTCGGAACGTGTTACGATCACCGGCTGCTCCTGCGCATTCAATCCTTTCAACTCCACTTTGATGTTGGGCTGCTGCAATTGCGCACCGAACAGCTCTTTCAGTTTACCTTCCTGCTCTTCGCTCAATACGCTCTGTGTTTGCGCTTCCGCATTGATGAGGTTATCTGCGATATCGGCATCCACGCGAGTGAATTGCACGTTCTCCCATTTTACCTCCATCTGGTTGATGAAAGCCGCGTCCACCATCGTATCCAGCTTCACGACCTTGTACCCTTTGGCCTGTGCGGCCTGTACATAGCTGTCCTGCTGCACGGGATTGGTGGCGTAGAGGATCACCAGTTTATTGTCTTTGTTGGTTTGCAGCGCTGCAGTGGCGGTGCGGTATTCTTCCAGGGTATAAAACGCATTGTCCGCCACGTCTGAGAAGATGTGGAATTTGTTGGCTTTGTCCAGGAACTTGTCGTCCGTCATCATTCCGTATTTCACGAACAGGCCGGTGTGCTCCCATTTTTCTTCGAATGCTTTGCGGTCGTTCCGGAACATTTCATCCAGTTTGTCCGCCACTTTTTTGGTGATGTGGGCGTTGATCTTTTTTACGTTCGGATCGCCCTGGAGGTAACTGCGGCTTACGTTCAACGGAATATCCGGCGAATCGATCACACCATGCAGGAGCATGAGGAATTCCGGTACGATATCTTTCACTTCGTCCGTTACATATACCTGGTTGCTGTACAGGTTGATCTTGTCTTTCTGAATCTCGTAGGACTTGGTGATCTTCGGGAAGTAGAGGATGCCGGTGAGGTTGAACGGATAGTCCACATTCAGGTGTATCCAGAACAGCGGCGGCTCCGCGAAGGGGTACAGCTCCTTGTAAAAGTTCTGATAGTCTTCCGCGTTCAGGTCGCTGGGTTTCTTTACCCAGGCCGGTGTGGTATTGTTGATCTGCTTGTCTTCAAAACGGATGGGCACAGGCAGGAAGCGGCAGAATTTTTCGAGGATGGTGCGGATGCGGTGTTCGTCCAGGAATTCTTCGCTTTCTTCATTGATATGCAATACGATGTCCGTACCGCGTGATGCTTTTTCAGTTTCCTCCAGCTGGTATTCAGGGCTGCCGTCGCATTCCCACCTTACGGCTTTTGCATCAGGGCGCCAGGAGCGGGTGAAGATCTCCACCTGGCTGCTCACCATGAAAGAGGAGTAAAAACCAAGACCGAAATGCCCGATGATATTGGCGCCATCGCCCTGGCCCTTGTATTTCTTGACGAATTCCTCGGCGCCGGAGAACGCTACCTGGTTGATGTATTTGTCCACTTCTTCGGCTGTCATGCCCACGCCCTGGTCTGAAATGGTGATGGTCTTTTTTTCTTTGTCCAGCGTGACGGTAACGTCGATGCTGCCCAGATCGCCCTTGAATTCTCCTACACTGGCCAGTGTTTTCAGCTTCTGCGTGGCGTCCACGGCATTGCTGACCAGTTCACGCAGGAAAATGTCGTGATCGGAGTACAGGAACTTCTTGATAATGGGGAAGATATTTTCTGTTTGTACACGAATGGCACCTTTCTGCATAGTATTATCAGTTTTTAGAACGAGGATCACTTTCAAAGGGTATGCCATCGGAAAGGCTGCTGACAAGATGACGGATTCCGGTGGTTTATCGCGGCTTGTCACAGGGCAACCATCAGACATTTAAAATATCTGTTATTCATTCCGGCGGCATATCTTTCTATAATAAATTAATACTCAATATTTTGCGGTAAATATAGGTTAATGTACCCGCTCCCCCTCCGGAATCTTTGAAAATTTGCTGAAATTCGCGCCAGTAAAGCGAAAGAATCAGAAAAATACCCCTATCTTTGCACTCCAAATTTTATTTTAAATTAAATCACAAACAAGGGAAAATTATGTCAAACTACGAATTGATGGTGATCTTTACCCCTGTGCTTTCTGAGGAAGACTACAAAGCTGCCCAGAAAAAATTCGCTGATCTTGTGAAAGACAATGGCGGCGAAATAGTGCACGAAAATCCCTGGGGTCTAAAATCACTGGCGTACCCTATCCAGAAGAAAACCACGGGCATGTACCTGGTTCTGGAATACAGTGCGCCATCCGACTTCAATGAGAAGCTGAAGATCCAGCTCAACCGCGATGAAAATGTATTGCGCTACATGTTTACCAAACTTGACAAGCACGCCCTGGCGTACAACACCAAGAAGAGAGGTAACTATGAGGCTGAACCTAAACCTGTAGAAGCTTAAGTTATGGCAGTTAAACAAGAGATCAAGTACTTAACCGCGGTTAAGCAAGAGAAGCGCCAGAAAAAATACTGCCGCTTCAAGAAATTGGGTATCAAGTATATAGATTACAAGGATGCCGAGTTTCTGAAAAAATTCCTGAACGATCAGGGCAAGATGCTGCCTCGCCGTATCACCGGCAACTCGCTGAAATTCCAGCGCAAGGTAGCCGAGGCTATCAAAAAAGCCCGTCAAATGGCTTTATTGCCTTATGTTACTGACCTTTTAAAGTAAGAAACGATGCAAGTAATCTTAATACAAGACGTAGATAATCTGGGCCAGAAGAATGAACTGGTAAGCGTGAAGAACGGTTACGCCAGGAATTTCCTGATCCCTCAGAAGTTTGCCGTTGAAGCAAGCAATTCCAACCTGAAGCAGCTGGACGAGCGCCTGAAAGTTGCCAAGGTGAAGGAAGAGAAAATGTTGGCCGAGATCGCGAAAGTGGTGGAAGTCCTCAAAGCTGCTCCGTTAACGATCGGTGCCAAAACCGGTACTTCCGGCAAGATCTTCGGTAGTGTTACCGGCGTACAGATCGCCCGTGCTATCAAAGAACAAAAAGGATATGAGATCGACCGTCGTCGCATCCATATTCTCGGAGATGTTAAAGAACTGGGTACTTACAAAGCCCGCCTCGATTTCGGCAAAGGCAATGAAACTGAGCTGGAATTTGAAGTAGTGGCCGAGTAATCAGCCTGCTGATAATTTAATGAAAGAGGGTGTATCAAATCTGATACACCCTCTTTTTATTTGATATCCAATGGTTTATGGAATGCCCGGGATTCATTGAAATACTTTTTAGCGCTTTCTTCTGCCTGACAGTGACACAACTTTAGTCACCCCGCCGGCGTGTTTACTCATACCGCAATGCCACGATCGGGTCCAGCTTCGAAGCCTTCACCGCCGGGTAGATCCCGGATACCAGGCCTACAAAGGCGCAGGACAGGATACCCACCGTGATCCAGACCCAGGGGATCACAAAACTGGAACCCAGCAGTAACGACATCAGGTTACCCACCATCATGCCCAGGAATGTCCCCAGGATACCGCCCAGCACACTGATAATGATCGCCTCGAAAACGAACTGCTGCCGGATAGTGGGAGCCGTAGCCCCCAATGCCTTGTTCACCCCTATCTCCCGCGTACGCTCCGCCACAGATACCAGCATGATATTCATGAGCCCTATTGCCGAACCAAAAAGCGTGATCAGCCCGATCAGCGCAGCAGCGGCGGTGATCGTACCCAGACTGTTGAACAGCATTTCCGCTACACTGTCGCTGCGGCTCATATAAAAATTATTCTCTTCATCGGTGGTCATCTTCCGGATAATGCGGAAAGTGCCCGTAGCTTCCCCGATGGCCGCATCGATAAGGGATATGTCATCAACATTCACATTTACCTGGTAGGTGGCATTCGGCCGGTTGAATACCCTGCGGGTGTTGGTCACCGTTGTCACCACCACATTATCCGCACTGAACAGATTACTGGCGCCTTTTGTCTTCAGGACCCCGATCACCCGGTACCGTACATTTCCTACCCGGACGTTGGCCCCCAGCGCGTCCTCTGGGCGGTCGGGAAATATTTTCTTGACCACGTCGTTCCCCAGGATGGCTACATTCCGGGCAGATTCTATGTCTACCTGGTTAAAATTCCGCCCCATGGACAACTCGTAATTTGATAATTGCAGATAATTCTCATCCCCGCCGACCACCTGTACCGTTGGATTGGTTTTCCTGTTCTCCCGGTACACCGTCATCCCTCCACCGGCACGGAATTGCACGCCTACGGTAGCCGGGAAATCATACCTTTTCTTGAAGGCCATCGCCTCATCGAATGTGATCACGGCGTTGCGGTTGGAGGTGCGCACCCGTTTTTTGCGGTTGGAGCCACGGGTAGCATTGCCCTGACCGCCGATCCGGATATTCAGTTCCCGGTTGCGGATGGAGAATCCATTGGCGCCCATGCTGGCAAAGCTGTCGTATATCTTGCTTTTCATGGTGTCAATAGCCGTGAGAATACCCACCAGGGCCATAATGCCGAAGGCTATAATAGAAACGGTCAGCCCTGTGCGCAGGCGGTTGGCGCTGATGGAGCGCAGAGCGAGGGAAAAGGTATCTCTTAATTGCATAACTACGGTTATCGTAAAGTTAATGTAATTCCGCTTTCAAAAGCACGGGGCGGGGCCAAAAGTGATCAGCGGGGTATTCGCTCCGCAAGCTGCGGGAAAACCCACATAAACCGGTCCGGTTGCAGGAACTGCACCAAAAAAAGCCGCCCGGGTACTTCCGGGCGGCCTCATATATCAAAATACCTGAAAATCAAAGGAACTGCAACAGCAGGTTCGGGAACACGCCCAGCAGGATGATCACTGCGGCACCGATCACCAGTACACTGCGGAAACCGCCGGTAATGGGCAGCGTCTCCGCATCCCCTGCCTTGAAATACATGGCAATGATCACCCGGAAATAATAATAAGCGCTGATCGCCGCGCATAAAACCGCCAGGATCACCAGCCACAACAGCTCTCCCTGCTGCACAGCGGCAGTCAGCACAAAATATTTGGCAAAGAACCCGGCCGTCAGCGGAATACCGGCAAGCGACAGGAGGAAGACCGTATTCACCAGCGCCAGCAGCGGCTGCCGGCGGGCAAGACCCATTGTAGCCATCAAAAGTATAATCCTTCATCTTCAGCAGAATGGCGAAGATGCCGATCGTTGCTACGCTGTAGGCAACCGAATATAAAATGATGCCCTGAACAGCGGTCTCATTGGCGGAAACGATGGCGAACAGCATAAATCCGGCCTGGGCGATACTGGAATAAGCCAGCATCCGCTTCACGCTTTGCTGGAAAACGGCGGTGAAATTACCGATCAGCAAAGTGGCCGCTGTAATAATGGCGATGATAAGCTGCCAGTGATGCTCCAGTCCCCCGCCGGTAAAAGCGGTATGGAACAGCCGGAGAAAGGCGATGAACCCGGCGGCTTTCACCACGGTGGCCATAAATGCGGTGAAAACAGTGGGTGAGCCGTCATATACATCCGGCGTCCAGAAGTGGAAGGGAACGGCGGATACTTTGAAGGCAAGCGCAAAACCCAGCAGGATAATGCCGCAAAGCGCCAACGGAGAAAGATCTCCCGTGCCAAGCCCCATTTCACGGATATTGAAAGTACCGGTAGCGCCATAGATCAGGGCAATGCCCATCAGCAGGATACCGGTGGTAAAGGCACCCATCAGGAAATATTTCAATGAGGCTTCATTGCTCTTCAGGTTCCTTTTATCTGCGCCCGCCAGGATATACTGCGGAATGGAAATGATCTCGATGGAAAGGAACAGCATCAGCAGATTGCTGAAAGAGGCGGTAAGCGTGATCCCCGCGAGGATAAAGAACACCAGCGCAAAATAATCCGCCACATCCTCCCCCACTTTCTCAAATGCGCTGCCGCATAATACAAAGTACAGGAATGTGGAACCGATGGCTACTGCATTGAACAGCACGGAGAAGCGGCTTACTTCGATCATGCCGTGCAGGATCACGCTGCTTCCGCCGGCCAGTTGCCCGTCATACCAGTTGGCCATGAAAGCGATGAGCGTGCCGGCAATAGCAACATATTTGATGTACTGCTTATTCTTCACAAACAGTCCCGTGAACATCATTACAATCCCAAATACAGCAGTAGAAATTAATGCATTCATATCTTAGCGTTACAGAATCTCTATTTAAATTATTTCACCCATGCAGCGGCATTCACTATCGCTGTTGTACTGTTCACCAGTTCCAGCAGCGGCTTCGGATACACGCCCAGTACAAAAATGATCACGATCACCAGGCCTGTTGCCAGCAACTCCCCTGTTTTCAGATCGGCCGTACCGGAAGTCAGCGTATTGGCTTCCCCGAAGATCACCTTTTGCAGCATCTTCAGCATATACACCGCGGCCAGGATGATGGCAAGACCGGCAATGGCGGCAAACCAGCCGTTATACTGGAACAGACCGCTGAACATCAGGAACTCGCCGATGAACCCGTTGGTCAGCGGCAAGGCGATGTTAGCGAGACTGATGATCACCAGCACGATAGCCAGCTTCGGCGCATGGGTGGCAATACCGCCCATTTCCTGCATATTTCTGGTATTGAGCCTGTTTTGTATCACTTCCACGATCATCCACAGGCCAATGATATTGATACCATGATTGAACATCTGCACCTGTACGCCCTGCATGCTTTGCTCGTTGTTCACAAAGATGGCGGCGCTCATCAGGCCGATGTGCGCAATGGAAGAATAGGCGATCAGCCGTTTGATATCTGTTTGCATGATAGCGATGCAGGAGGCGTAAATGATACCGATCACACTCAGGATGATGGCGGCTTCCTGCCACATGTACACACCCTGCGGCAATACGGGCAGCAGCCAGCGTACAACGCCGAACAAACCCATCTTTACCATGATGCCGCTCAGCACCATCGTTACCGGGGTAGGTGATTGCTCATACGTATCCGGCTGCCAGGTGTGGAAGGGGAATACGGGCATTTTGATGGCAAAGGCCACAAAGAACAGCCAGAAGAGCCAGGATTGCTCCGCTGCCCCGGGCTGCAGCGCCGTAAAGGCCGTCCAGCTGAATGAATGGTCCGGCGTCTGCGTGTAGATATAGATGATACCGGTGAGCATCAGCAATGAACCGGCGAAAGTATATACAAAGAACTTGAAGGTAACCGGGATGGCTCTTTCTCCGCCCCACATGGAGCAGAGGAAATATACCGGTATCAGCGCCAGTTCCCAGAATACATAGAACAGGAGGGCGTCATATGCGGTAAAAACGCCGATCAGCCCGGCCTGGGATAACAGCAGCAGGCCGTAAAAGGCACCGGGCCGGTCGTAATCCCGGTTGTACACGGTGATAAAGATCAGCGGAAAAGAAACGGCGGTGAGCAGGCATAACATGGCGCCCATTCCATCCAGTCCTATATTAAATTGACTGCCGAGCTGGGGTATCCATGCCGCGGTGAACTGCAGCGTTTCCGGTGCGGTCCCCACCTGCTGCCAGGCAATAACCGCAATCACCAGCGTGGCTAATGATGACAACAGGCTCAGCGCTTTCGCTCCGGCGCCTTTCAGCCCGAAGGTGATCAGGCCTGTTATCAAAGGAATCAATATGAGTAATACTGTCAACATATCTTTATCTTAATCCGCTATCGATTATAAAAACAAACTGATCACAAACAATACGATCATCCCGATCACCATGGCAAAGATGTAGAAACCCACCTGCCCGTTCTGCAGCAACCGGATACGGCCGCCGCCCCATTTTACGCCTCTGCCTACACCATTCACCAGCGCATCGATACCTGATCTTTCAATTCCTTCCTGGAAGAACCGGCTGAGCACCATCAGCGGTTTTACGATGATGGCATCGTACAGTTCATCCACATACCACTTGTTCTCCAGCACTTTTGCCAGCCCGGTACTTTCCGCACCATTATCCGTATAGTTGCTGAATTTGCTGCGGGCGATGAAGATCATCACGATCACCAGCGCGGTGCTCAGCCCCATCAGTCCCCATTCAAGGGCATGGTCCAGATGATGCGTATGCTCCGATACCAGTACGGGAGAAAGGTATTCGTGTAGCAGGTGCGGTGCGCCGAATACTGCGGGCAGCCCCACATAACCGCCGATCACCGACAGTACCGCCAGTATGATCAGGGGCAGGGTGATGGCAGCGGGACTTTCGTGCAGGTGATGTTCCTGCTCATGCGTACCACGGAATTTGCCGCTGAAGGTGATGTAGTATAAACGGAACATATAGAATGCGGTCATCAGTGCGCCGATCAGTGCCAGGGCATAGATCACTTTGCTGTAGCCGAATGCGTTGGCCAGTATCTCGTCTTTCGAAAAGAAACCCGAGAGGCCGGGAATCCCCGCGATGGCCAGGCACCCGATCAGGAAGGTAATATTGGTCACAGGCATCCATTTTTTGAGGCCGCCCATTTTACGGATATCCTGCTCTCCGCCCATGGCATGGATCACGGAACCCGAGCCCAGGAACAGCAGCGCTTTGAAGAAAGCGTGCGTCATCACATGGAATACCGCGGCGGTATAAGCTCCTGTACCGAGGGCGAGGAACATATAACCGAGCTGGCTTACGGTGGAGTAGGCCAGCACTTTTTTGATATCGTTCTGTTTCAGCGCTATGGAAGCGGCGAGCAATGCCGTTACCAGTCCCACTACGACAATAATGGCCTGGATGTATGGTGCGAGGGAATAGATCACGTTGCTGCGGGCCACCATATAGATACCAGCGGTCACCATTGTGGCGGCGTGGATCAGGGCGGACACCGGCGTTGGACCGGCCATGGCATCGGGCAGCCAGGTGTACAGCGGCACCTGTGCGGATTTACCCATGGCGCCAATAAAAAGCAGCATGGCGATGCCGAACAGGATGACATTCTGCTCACCAAGCCCGGGCACCTGCGCAAATACTTCGGAAAAAGTAACGGAACCGAATTGCTGTATCATCAGGAAGATGCCGAGCAGGAACCCGAGATCCCCGATGCGGTTCATGATGAATGCCTTGTTGGCCGCTTTGTTGAAGTTGATATTCTTGAACCAGAACCCGATCAGCAGGTAAGAGCAAAGCCCCACGCCTTCCCATCCGATGAACATCATCACATAGTTGGCGCCCAGCACCAGGATGAGCATGGAGAATACGAAGAGGTTGAGATAGGCGAAATAACGGGCGAAGCCTTCGTTACTCTCCTCATGCATATATGAGGTAGAGTAAATATGAATGAGGGAGCCAACACCGGTAATGATCAGCAGGAACAAAGCGCTCAGCTGATCTACCTGGAAGGCGAAGGGAATATGAAGGGAACCCACACTGATGAAATCGAACAGCGTGATGACCTGCGGGACAAAACCCGGCTGCCTTACTTCAAAGAAGATGAGGAGGCTGATCACAAATGCCGCCAGCACACTACCGCTGCCTACAACGCCTGTCAGTGATTTGGGCAAATATTTTCTGCCCAGTCCATTGATCAGGAATCCTAATAATGGTAAGAACGGAACCAGCCATACAAGATGTATCATCGATCTATACTATTTTTTAAATCCTTAGTTTTTCAGCCTGCTGAGAATGTTGATATCCACCGAATGGGTATTGCGGTACATCATCACGATGATCGCCAGCCCCACGGATACTTCTGCAGCCGCTACCACCATTACAAAGAACACAAAGAGCTGTGCGGCATCCGCATCTATTCTTCCTGCATCCACCCACATTTTTGAGAAAGCTACCAGCAAAAGGTTCACGGCATTCAGCATCAGCTCTATGCACATGAAAATGATGATCGCATTCCTGCGCATTAATACGCCCATGACACCTATGCAGAAAAGGGCGATACTCAAGAAAATGTAATATTGAACCGGCATGAAAATGATTTTATTTTTTACCAATGACCACTGCGCCTACCATTGCGCTGAGGAACAGCACGCTGCTCAGCTCGAAAGGCACTACATAGCTGGTGAATAATGTTTTACCCAGGTTGGCGATCAATCCTATATCCGTGGGATTGCCTGCCTGCACGGCGGGAAGGCTTGCTTCGCGGAGCGCGCCTACCAGCACCAGCAACAGTGCGCCGCCGCTGATAGCTCCCGCATATTTCAGCCAGTTGCGTTTCTGCGGCTCGATATCGGCATTGAGGTTCATCATCATCAGTACGAAAAGGAACAGCACCATAATGGCGCCGGTGTACACGATGAGGTGTACCACGAACAGGAATTGCGCGTTCAGCATGATGTAATGCCCGGCGATGGCCACAAAGCAAACGATCATGTTCAATACGCTGTTGACGGGATTCTTGCTCAGGATCACCCCCAATGCAGAAGCAATGGCGATAGCCGAAAGCAGGATGAAGATTATCAGTTCAGTACTCATTGGTCCCATTGCTGTCTATTGTTCTTTCTTGTTTACAGTTACCGGATGCTTGGGATCGGGGATCAGCAGATCGTCTTTTCCATAGATAAAGCTTTTGCGCTGGTAATTGGCCGGCGCAAATGTTTCTGTCATATAAATAGCCTCCTTGGGGCAAGCTTCTTCACAAAAACCGCAGAATATGCAGCGCAGCATATTGATCTCGTAACGGGCGGCATATTTCTCTTCACGATAGAGATGCTCTTCTCCGTCTTTACGTTCCGCCGCTTCCATGGTAATGGCTTCAGCGGGACAAGCCACAGCGCACAGACCACAGGCTGTGCAGCGCTCCCTTCCTTCTTCATCCCGGTTCAGCACGTGCAGGCCGCGGAATACCGGGCTGAACGGCCGGGTCTCTTCCGGGTAATTCACCGTTGCTTTCTTTTTAAATATATGCGAAAGGGTGATGCCCATGCCTTTTGCGATGGCCGGCAGGTACATCTTCTCCCAGAATGTCATGGGCCTTCTGTCTACCGGCTGCGCCCTGTTCGTTAATGTTTGCATATATAATGAGTTTCTTCGTTTAAAAATCAGCCCTGGCGGTACAATACAATTGCTCCTGTAATGAGCATGTTCACCAATGCCAGGGGTATCAGCACTTTCCATCCGAGCTTCATCAGCTGGTCATACCGGAAACGCGGCAGCGTCCAGCGGACCCACATGAAAAAGAAGATGAAAGCAAATGTTTTCAGGAATAATGCACCAATGCCCAGGATGGTCACCAGATTGGGACTAAGCCCCAGGCTGTCCATATACGGGAAGCTGTACCCGCCGAAATACAGGGTGGCCATCAGCGCGGAGCTGATGAACATGTTGATGTATTCGGCAAACAGGTAGAAGCCGAGCTTCATGGAGGAATACTCCAGGTGATAACCGCCGTTCAGTTCGTTCTCCGCTTCCGGAAGGTCGAAGGGGGTACGGTTACATTCCGCGAATGCGCAGATCAGGAAAATGAAAAAACCTACGGGCTGCAGTACTACATACCAGAGGCCTTCCCGTTGCTGCTCCACAATATCCTTCAGGCTCAGGGAGCCGCTGAGCATGAACAGTGCGATCAGGGACAACCCCATGGGCAGCTCGTAGGAGATCACCTGCGAGGCGCCGCGGCAGGCGGCCATCAGCGAGAATTTATTGTTGGATGCCCATCCGCCGATCATAATACCGTAAACACCCATACCTACAACGGCGATGATCCACAGTACACCGATGTTCACATCTGCGATCTGCAGGCTGATATCTTTACCACCGATGTTCAGCACATCTCCCCAGGGGATTACGGCGCTGGTGAGGCAGGCGGTGAGCATGGCCATGGAAGGGCCGAGCACAAAAAGGAAATGGTTGGCTGTGGCGGGGATGATCTCTTCCTTGAAGAAGAGCTTGCCACCATCGGCCAGCGGTTGCAGCAGGCCGAAGGGGCCTGCGCGGTTGGGGCCGCGGCGGTCCTGGATCCAGGCTGCCACTTTACGCTCTCCCCAGGTAGAATACATCGCAATTACCAACGAAACAACCAATACCGCCGATATGAGCAGTAGCTTTTCGATTATAAATAACCAGTCAATTGCTAATAAATGTACAGTCATATCTCGCTTTATTGAGCTCCATTGTTTTTAGGAAAATCATTAGAATGCGCGGGGCCGTCTATCTTGCTCAGGTCAACCACCGGCATGTTCACTTCACTGACGGTATGAATGTCCATCAGCAATCTTGGGGCGCGGCCGTCCATCACGTTCGCGATGGTTTCCTGCGGTTTGTGCACACCTACATAATGCCCCTGGGAGATCACGCTGTGGCGGGATATATTGCGGGGGCCTTCAATCACCCAGTCCTTCACATCCTTCCGCTCAAAACGGCAGGTATCGCAGATGAATTCCTCCACTTCCCCATATTTGTCTTTCCGTGCGGTCACGCGGAATATCTCGTCTCCCCGCATCCAAAGCACGGCTTTGCCGGAACATTTATCGCAGCTGCAATGTGCGTCCACCGGCTTGAGGAACCATACGCGGTTCTTGAAGCGTGCGGTACGGTCGGTCAGTGCGCCAACGGGACAAACATCTATCACATTGCCGATAAAGTCGCTGTCCAGCGAGTTCTGGATATAGGTGCTGATCTCGGAAGCATCGCCGCGGCCAAGGATACCGTGGTCGCGTTTGTTCGTCAGCTGGTCAGCCGTGAATACGCAGCGGTAGCAAAGGATGCAGCGGGTCATATGCAGTTTGATATGATCTCCGATATCGATCTTGTCGAAAGTTCTTCTTTTGAATTCGTAGCGGGTGGAAGATACGCCGTGCTCGTAGCTGAGGTCCTGCAGGTCGCATTCACCGGCCTGGTCGCAAACGGGACAGTCCAGCGGATGATTCAGCAGCAGGAATTCCACCACGCCTTTACGGGCATCCAGCACTTCAGGGGAAGTGATGTTGGCCACTTCCATGCCGTCCATTACGGTGGTGCGGCAGCTGGCCACCAGCTTTGGCATGGGGCGGGGGTCCGCATCCGAGCCTTTGCTGACCTTTACGAGGCAGGTACGGCATTTACCGCCGCTGCCCTGCAGCTTGGAATAATAACACATCGCAGGCGGCACCACATCGCCTCCGATCATACGGGCAGCGTTCAGGATCGTAGTGCCCGGCTCCACCTCTACGGGGATGTTATCGATCGTAACCTTGAATAATTTCTTTTCTTCCGCCATTGTTCTGAAACTTTGCATTCACCGGAAAAGCCTGTCCGGCGAAAATTATTTATTAAGCCGTAGCAACCGGGGCTGCTTCGGGCAAGGGATCTGCGTAATGCGCAAGTCCGAAGTTACGTTTCACCGCTTCTTCAGGATAGCGCACATGCCATTCGAACTCGTCACGGAAATGACGGATGGCAGCGGCTACCGGCCATGCTGCGGCATCTCCGAGGGGGCAGATGGTGTTGCCTTCGATCCTGCGCTGGATATCCCACAGCAGGTCGATGTCGCTTTCCTTGCCTTTACCGTTCTCTATATTGAGCAGCACTTTTTTCATCCAGCCGGTGCCTTCACGGCAGGGGCTGCACTGGCCGCAGCTTTCGTGATGGTAGAAACGCGCGAGCGACATGGTATGGCGCACCACGCATTGATCTTCATCCAGCACAATAAAACCGCCGGAACCCATCATGGAGCCGGAGGCAAATCCGCCATCGTTCAGGCTTTCGTACGTCATCATGCGCTGTTCGCCTTTGGCTGTTTTCAGCAGCAGGTTGGCCGGCAGGATGGGTACGGAAGAACCGCCCGGGATGCATGCCTTCAGGCGTTTGCCGTTCGGGATGCCGCCGCAGTATTCGTCTGAGTAGATGAATTCCTCCACGGAAATGTTCATATCTATTTCGTACACGCCTGGTTTGTTGAGATTGCCGCAGGCGGAAATGAGCTTGGTGCCGGTGGATTTACCGGTGCCGTACTTCGCATATTCATCGCCGCCAATATTGATGATCGGCACTACGGCGGCGAGTGTTTCCACATTGTTCACCACGGTAGGGCATTGCCATAGCCCCTTTACAGCGGGGAATGGCGGTTTGATGCGCGGGTTGCCCCGTTTGCCTTCCAGTGATTCGATCAATGCGGTCTCTTCTCCGCAGATGTAAGCGCCGGCGCCGCGTTGCACATATATCTCCAGGTCAAAGCCGGAGCCCTGGATGTTCTTGCCCAGCCAGCCGTTCTTGCGGGCGTCGCTGATCGCTTCTTCGAGGATATCGGGGATCCAGGCGTATTCGCCACGGATGTAGATGTAGGTGGTGTTTGCGCCGAGGGCAAAGCTGGAGATCAGCAGCCCTTCAATGAGCAGGTGGGGAATGAATTCCATCAGGTAACGGTCCTTGAAGGTCCCTGGCTCCGATTCGTCCGCATTACAAACGAGGTAGCGGGGCACACCTTCCGGTTTTGCCAGGAAGCTCCATTTCAGGCCGGTAGGGAATCCCGCGCCACCACGGCCGCGCAGGCCGCTTTTCTTCACTTCTTCGGTCACCAGGTCCGGGCTCATGCTCTTCAGGGCCTTTTCAGCTGCGGCATACCCGCCGTTCTTCCGGTACACATCGTAGTACCGGATGCCTTCTATGTGCGCCTTGTCTAACAGTAATTTACGTCCCATTGTCTCGCTTTATAAAATGCTCCCGATGGCGGGAACGGTATAGTTTTTTCAGCTTTTTCTACTTTGGTCAGCCGCCGTTGTGTCACTCACTTCAGCTGCTGTGCCTTGTTGTGCGGCCTAATTCGATTTTGCCCGGCATTCCGCGATGATCTCATCCACTCTTGCCTTTGTCAGGTGCTCTTTATAGAACTTGCCCAACTGCATCATCGGCGCATAACCGCAGGCGCCGAGGCACTCCACCGTCTTTAAAGAAAAAAGGCCATCTGCGGTGGTTTCACCCACGTTGATGCCCAATCTCTCTTTGATATATTCAATGATATTGTCCGAACCACTCAACATACACGGACCGGTATGGCATACCTCGAAGAGATACTTGCCCACCGGCTTGAGGTTGTACATGGAGTAAAAGGTCGCCACTTCATACACCTCGATGGGCGCTATCTGCAGCAGGGATGCCACATAATCCATCGTTTCCGCACTGAGCCAGCCGCCGAACGATTCCTGGGCCAGGTGCAGCACCGGAATCAGGGCGCTTTTCTGCTTCCCTTCCGGGTAGCGCGCAATGATCTCTTTTACTTTATTCAGCTTCTCTTCAGAAAATTGAACGGCCATTTATAAATCTTGCTTTATGATTATTCTTCAAATATCCGCTGCGGTCATTTTGCAGCAGCGAATGGTATCCGTTATGCATCCAGTTCCCCGGCGATCAGGTTCAGGGAGCTCATACAGATGATCGCGTCACTGAGCATTGCACCCTGCACCAGTTCCGGATAGGCCTGGTAATAAATGAAACATGGCCTGCGGAAGTGCAGCCGGTATGGTGAGCGGCCACCGTCACTGATCAGGTAGAAGCCCAGCTCTCCGTTGGCGCCTTCCACCGGGTTGTACAGTTCTCCCGGTAAAATATCGGTTTCCCCCATCACAATTTTGAAGTGATAGATGAGCGCTTCCATTTTTGTATATACATCATCCTTGTCAGGCAGGTAATAGGCGGGAACATCGGCATGGAAAACATCTTCCGGCAATGTTTTCAGCTTTTCCATAGCCTGGCGGATGATGCTGAGGCTTTGCCACATTTCCGCATTGCGTACCAGGAAACGGTCGTACGTGTCGCCGGTAGTGCCTACGGGAATAGTGAATTCAAAATCTTCATAAGAGCAGTATGGGCTGGCCACGCGAACATCGTAATCTACACCCGTCGCTCTCAGGTTGGGGCCGGTGAAGCCGTAGTTCATCGCTCTCTCCGCGGTGATCGCCCCAACGCCCTGCGTACGCTCCATGAAGATGCGGTTACGGGTGAAGAGGTTTTCGAACTCTTTCAGCACGGCAGGGTATTCTGCCAGGAATTTCTCGATCTTCCGGAACGCTTCCGGCGTGAAATTCCTTTCGAAACCGCCTACGCGGCCGATATTGGTGGTAAGCCTGGAGCCGCAGATCTCTTCATAGATCTCGTACACCAGCTCACGGTATTGCATGACATACAGGAACCCGGTGAATGCGCCGCTGTCTACCCCGATCACGGAGTTGCAGATCAGGTGGTCTGTAATACGGGCCAGTTCCATAATGACCACCCGCAGGTAATCCACACGCTTCGGGGTTTGAATGCCCAGCAGCTTTTCCACGGTCAGATGCCAGCCCATGTTATTGATGGGGGCGGAGCAGTAATTCAGGCGGTCCGTCAGCGGTGTGATCTGGTAATATGGCCGGCGCTCCGCGATCTTTTCGAATGCACGGTGGATATACCCTACCGTAGGTACGGTGGATACAATGCGCTCTCCATCCATTTCCATCACGTTCTGGAATACACCATGGGTCGCAGGGTGTGTCGGTCCCAGGTTGAGGGTACTGGTCTGCTTCTCTATGGAGCCATCCGGCAGTGTAATATGTTTATGCTCAGACATCATATCTAGCTGAATAAAAAGTAAAAATTAAATCCCGGTGATCCCTCCGCGGCCAAACATCTCGTCATCCTTGTCTACGCGTGACTGGTCTTCCAGCGGAAATTCCTTGCGCATGGGGAAGTAATCCATTTCATCCACATTCAGGATACGCACCAGGTTCGGATGGCCTACAAAATCAACTCCGTAGAAATCGTATGTTTCCCGTTCCATCCAGTTCGCGGTCGCGAATATCTGTGTGGCGGTGAATACCTGCGGTGAATTGATATCGGTGAATACCTTGAAGCGCAGACGCACATTGTCTGCAAAATTGTGCAGGTGGTAAACCACTGCCAGTTCCTCTCCTGTCCGGTCGGGATAATGCACCGCGGTGAGATCGGTCAGAAAGCGGAAACGCAGGTCCTCTTCATCGAACAGGAACTGCATTACTTTAAGGTTCAGGTCTTTCGGTGCGTGAAAGGACATCATGCCGAAGGATTCCTCAAAATTCGTCAATGCATCCCCAAACTTCTCTGCCAGCCTGTTTTTTATGTGCTCGTTCGTCAAAGACATGTATAAGCTATTATCGTTTCTATTGGATTCCGTAGGAGTTCATCAGGTCTTTATACCGTTCGGAGTGCCGGCGGCGGAGGCTTTCCTCGCCCACGATGTCCTGGATGCGCATAACGCCGTCCAGGATCGCTTCCGGACGGGGAGGGCAACCCGGTACATAAACATCCACAGGTATCACCTGGTCTATTCCCTGCAGAACGGAGTAGGTGTCAAAAATACCGCCGCTGCTGGCGCAGGCGCCAACGGCAATTACCCAGCGCGGTTCCGCCATCTGCAGGTACACCTGACGCAGTACGGGGGCCATCTTTTTGGCAATGGTGCCCATGACCATCAAAAGGTCGCACTGACGCGGGGTAAACCCGAGACGCTCAGAGCCGAAACGGGCAAGATCATAATGCGCGGCCATCGTGGCCATGAATTCGATACCGCAGCAGGACGTTGCAAAAGGCAGCGGCCAGATGGAATTTTTCCTGGCCAGACCGATCACCTTATCGAAAGAAGTGGCAAAAAAACCTTCACCGGAATACCCTTCCGGCATTTCCACCAGCTTGACCTTGTTGTTGAACTGAACGGGACGAGACATATCTAAACCCTCCTTATCCTCTTCCCTGTAAACCGGGAAAAGGTATTTTATTAATAGTTAGTTACTTTCTTATTAATCTTCCCATCTCAGGGCGCCCTTTTTGATGATGTAGTAGAAGCCACCCATGAAAAATGCGACGAATGCCAGCATTGCCAGGAATCCTTCCCATCCCAGCTCCTTGAAATTCACAGCATAAGGATAGAAAAAGATCACTTCCACATCGAACAGTACAAACAGGATTGCGGTCAGGAAATATTTTACCGCAACGGGTTGGCGGGCATTTCCCATCTGCTCGATACCACTTTCGAAATTGACCAGTTTATCGCTGGTTTTACGCTTTGGACCCAGAAAATGGGTAGCGATCATCGTAACACCAACAAATCCCAAAGCTACAATCAGTTGCAAAACAATAGGGAAATAACTGAAAGGCGTGTTGCTGGCAGTCAAAAATTCAGAGGCAAAAAACATAAGCTTCCCAATATAATTGTCCGAAAGCGCAAAAATACTGCAAGTAAAGCACAATTCAAATCGATGACGATGGAAAATCTAATCTTTTTTTTGTATATGTAATATAATAAGATATGATAGATTGGGTTTCCGGGGTTTCCAAAGAAGCGGGTTTTGAGCTTAAACAATTGAAGATAAGGTACTTTTGACACAAAGACCCGGCCAAAGGGCCAGGTCTTTGAAAAATAAAATATTGAGATCTAGCTATTTGGTACTATTCTGCTGTGCGGACCGGGCGCTCATGTTTTCCTTAATCGCCCTTACCGGTTCGCTGTTCGGGTCCAGCGGTTCCAGTTTGCTCATATATTTCTGGAGGTTGGCATTGTCCTCCTTGTTATAATAATATACCATCAGGTAGGTGTACGCCTTGATGAGGCCGATCTTGTTCCTTTCCACATCGCTTTCCGCCATGGCAATGTATTTTTCGAAGTAAGGCAGCGCCACGCCGGTTTTGGCTTCCACATCCTTCCCTGCGGCGGTCATACCCTGCCAGTAGTGGCCGGTGGTGAGGTCGGGGAAGTTCGTGGAGATCTGACCGAAGGCGGAATCGGCCTTATTGAGCATCACGGTGTCTGTCATGCCCTCTCCGGCGGATGCCCTGTAGTAATTCAGGCCGATATTATAGTAATCGAGGGCGGAGGGTTTTTCCTTCATTTCCACTTTCAGCTCCGCGAACTTCTTGTACCAGTCGGCTGCCCTGTCGAATACCCTGGCCTCCTGATAGGCCTTGGCCACACTTTCGTACCGGTCCAGGTCCTTCACCGTATCCGCTGTAGCATACTTTTCCAGGTATTCCAGCGCCTTATTGTCGATCTCTACCTGGGAGGCGGAATCCTGGTACTTGATGCGGCCGTAGATCTCGCTGCCGAGTTTGTAGTCAAGCGGTTCCAGCTTGGCTTCCCCCACTTTCTGCACGTAATCATCATACACCTTTCTGGCCGTCAGGGAATCCCCTTTCTGGAGGTGCGCGTCAGCGATCAGGCGGTGCAGCTTCATCTTGTAGGAATCATTCGCCTGCGGGATCAGGCTCTGCGCTTTGGCGATGGCGCTATCGTAATCTCTGTCAAAGAACATGATAGAAGCCAGGTAGTATTCATTTTTCACTTTGTCGGACGGGTCTGACAAGGACAGATACTTCTGCAGGTTCTCTTTGGCCTTGGCCAGGGAGAACTGCCTGGGGCGGGGGGTGTAGTAGAATTGATACAGTTCGTAGAAAACAGGAGCGTAATTCGGGTCCAGGGAAGCAGCCCGGGCATAGTCGCCTACAGCCTGTTCCAGCAGTTTGGCATTGTAATTCACATGCCCCTGTTTCATCACCGCCTCCGCGTTATTGGCATCCAGTTCCAGCGCCCTTTCATATGCGGTGATGGCTTTACCGCCGTTTTCACCACCCAGAGCGCGGTATGCATCGCCCAGTTCGATATAGTCGGCTGCCGTGGCATCGTAGATATCCCTTCTTTTGGCGCCTTCATTATTCATCAACGTTTCCATCGTGGCCAGCGCAAAGGCCTTGTTACCACCTTTTATTTCCGAGTTGGCATCGGCCACCGCACGGGATACCTCCCCATTCTTCCCTTTAACGCCTGCAAGGGCAGCGTCGAACTTCTGGCGGGCGGCAGCGGTATCTCCGTTCAGGAGGTCTATCCGCCCCATTCCGGCAGTCAGCAAAGGAGAATTAGGCACGGCCGTCAACCCTTTGGTAAATGCAGCAGCGGCAGCTTCCTGATTTTCCATTCCAAGTTCCGCGATGCCGAGGTAATAATGCGCCCGGTCATCTGTCGGCTTCGATGCTATGACGCTTTCAAAGTCCTGTTTTGCTCCGGCATATTTGCCATAGTATAATTTCTTGAGACCATCGTCTATTGATTGAGCCATCACCCCGCCGGCCAGGAGAAGCAGGGCGAATACGGTACTGATACGCTTGTTCATGGTTTTAGTTTTAGTCCGTTAAACATACCGGCAGATTTTCTTTTCGCGCCGGTATGGAATTCTTTGTATAAAAAAACATGCCAGAAAGCAAGTTGTTGACATAGGGGTTCTTGCTTGTCAACTGAATTTACTCAATTCCGGCGGCATAAACAATGCAGGAAAAGTTAAAAAAGTTTAGTATATCCTTTAGCCGCCCGCCGCTGCGGATAAAAGGCAGTGGGGGGCGGACATGTGTTAATTAAATACTATAGAAGTGTTAAAATTGAGGTCAGTGGAGCAAGATCATGTATCTATTCCCCTTTCCGGGAAAGGTATATGGATGCAGTTGACGGGGTTGCGCTTGATCTATGACGATATGGTCGTCCGGGGCAATTCCAAAAAGAAAACCGGGGGCTGACCTTTGATTGCGAACTGTGTCTGGTGCTCTGGCTCGGGTAATTCCGGAAAGAAAACCGGGGCTGACCGGGAAGTAACTACTTCCTGATCAGCCCCGGCCTTATATGACGGCGGTATTATTTACCGGCGCCCTGCGTAGCCTTGGCAGTTTTGCTGGCCGCGGCTTTTTCTACGGATTCAAGATATTCCTTTACCTGACGGGCGGTTTCATTCGCCGGGTCGATCGCTGTCAGCTTGTCCATGAACGGCTGCATATTGGTCTTGTCGTCCAGATTGTAATAATACAGCATCATGTAAGTGTAAACATTGGTCAGGAACCTTTTGCTTTTTGCCTCATCTTCAGGTTTGATCATCGTGAGGTATTTCTCGAACGGTTCTTTGGCTTTGCCTTCCTTAGCCTGCTGGTCCATCGCGAAGTTGGACATTCCTCTCCAGTAGTAACCGTTTGCCTGCTCAGGGTACTTTGCGCTGAAAGCAGCCCAGGTGGAATCCGCCTTGCTGTATTCAGCTGCATAATACTCATATACCCCTTTGAAGAAGTGGTCCTCAATAGCACGCGGATTTTCCTCTAATTCCAGTGTTTTACCATACCATTTGGCAGTTTTTGAATAATTGCGCATTTCCTTGAATGCCTCTGCAATGCCTCTGTACGTTTCATGATCTTTTGCGGTATCAAGGTCTGCATATCTTTCCAGATAAATACCAGCTAAGGAATCATACTGAGCTTCTGTAGCTGAATCAGAGGGTGTCAATTTACCATAAATGGCACTCAAAAGTTTGAAGTCGTTTGCCACAAGCTTGTCATCGCCTGCGACTTTAATGTAGTCTTCCATCACTTTCTGAGCGTTCAGCGAATCTCCTTTTTGCAAATAAGCATCTCCGATCAACCGTATAAATCTACCCTTTTGATCCGCGTTGAGCATAGACAGCGCACTTTTCCCCTTTTGAACGGCTTCATCATACCGTTTTTGATAGAAGGCAATAGCAGCCAGGTTATAGGCATTTTCTATCTTATCCCCGCCATCTCCAATCGCGTCGATATATTTTTGCAGATATGTTGCGGCATTTTCCCAGGATAGTTGATTCTTTTTAGGCGTAATGTAGAACTGGTACAATTCAAAATAAGCCGGCGCATAATTCGGATCCATATTGGTGGCTTTCGTCCAGTCGGTCACAGCCTGCTGCAGCAGACGGGCGTTGTAGTTCACCAGGCCTTGTTTCATTACAGCTTCGGCGTTATTGGGGTCCAGCTCCAATGCTCTTTCATATGCGGTGACAGCTTTACCACCGTTCTCACCACCGAGGAAACGATAGGCGTCTCCCAACTCGATAAAGTCAGCTGCGGTTGCAGTATATTGCTGTTTTCTTTTACGGCCTTCATTATTCAGCAGCGTTTCCATGGTTGTCAGCGCATATCCGCGGTCTCCACCCTGAATTTCAGAATTGGCATCAGCAATAGCGCGGGCAACGTCTCCATCACGACCTTCAGAAGCGGTAGTAGCAGCGTCGAATTTCTGTTTTGCTTCGGCAGGTTTGCCATTCAGCAGATCAATACGTCCCATACCGGCAGTCAGCAGGGGAGAATTAGGTACAGCAGCAAGTCCTTTGGTAAAAGCAGCTGCAGCGCCGTCTTTGTTTTCCAGTCCCAATTCAGCAATTCCCAGGTAATAATAGGCGCGGTCGTCCGTTGGTTTGGCAGTTATCGCTTTTTCAAGATTCTGCTTCGCGGTTTGAAATTTGCCATAGTACAAATCTTTCAAACCATCCTCCACAGATTGCGCCATGGCTCCGTTGGCTACGCAGAGCATGGCTACAAATAGACTTTTCCTCGTGTTCATGAGCAATCCGGTTTTAGTTGTGTTTATCAGTATTTAATATTATTTCAATGTGGCTTCCCTGAAGACGATGTTAAGCCTGGCAGGGTATAGTTTATATCTGCCTATCAGGAGTTGACCTTCCTGACCGCCGAGAAAAGTGGCAAAACCGGCGCCCAGTCCATGATAGGGCTCTTTTAAAACAAAAAACATCCCGCGGGTAAGCGGATATGACTTCATACCGATATAAAACTGGTATGGTTGTACGAAATCTGTGTTATTGTCGGCTCGTACTTTTACTGTTGTGACGCGATTGGTAAATTCTATTGATGTAGAATCATTGGTATCGGATATCCAGTTTACCCCTATCACGCCTATCGCATTTTTACTCTTTTCCACATAGCCGATCACCTCGGGGTTGGTTTGCGCTGCCATGGTATTGGCCGGCAGCGGTTTTCCCTTGTTGATGGAATCCAGAATGAAGCGTACCGTGCTGGAGTGCTGGTTATCAAAAACGATCTGCCAGGGTTTCTCCGCTTCGCCGCTCATGATCTTGCGCACCTGGTCCATTGTCAGAATGGAATCAGGGTTGGCATTGTTAACGATCAATGCTACAGCATCCGTTGCCAGTTGCAGACTTTGCGGACGGATCTTTTCCTTTTTGAAATATTCCTTTTCTTCTTCCTTCAGGTCCCTTGTTACAATGATCAGCCTGGAACTGTCATTGAACAGATCTTTAAAACAATCTGCTTCCGGTTTATATTCTGCGATGATCTTTGCCTTCGGATACAAGGATTCGAATACCCTGATCTCGGATTCTATCAGTGGCTTGTAAGTCTCATCAACCGAGATCCTGATCGTGCCTTTGGTTGGCGTATCCTGTTCAGCGCCCTTGCGGGAAGAGCCGGTATTACAAGCGGCCATTACAAGGGGAGTTATTGCTGCTGCCCACAAGATCTTCTTCAGGCTTTTAATGCTTAAAAACATACACAAGGTCTATTGATGACGAATAATCAGGTCAAAAAAATAATTGTTTGATGCCCCTGTACACACGGTATAGTCCATACGCGCAAAGAAGACCTCCTATGGTATAAATAATGGCGGGCTCAAAATTGAGCTTGCGGAACCCCAGTTGCTCAGAGAAGAAAGCGTATAGCCCGAATAAGATAAAAAATATTCCCCTGATCAACTCGCCGAACGGGCGATAAGATGCGTTCATTCGTTTGTTTGTGTTTTCGTTCTCCTGATGCATTGGTGGCAAATTACAATTATACAAAAAAAATTGTTTTCATCTAGTTATTGAAACTTATTCGTTTGTTAAAGCTCCGGAAAACCGCGGCTGTAGTTTGACCGGCGGCTTTGTGAAAAGATGCGTTGCGACGCGGATTCCATATCGCTATATCAGAATTTAACATATTCAATTCTAGTGGGATGCATGCGGACTTCCCCGAAAAAATGGTAGGTTTGCGTTCGGAAAAAAGATGGGAAAAGCCGTCCGGAAAGGACTTCAAACAACTGGTAACCAGTGGCTTACCCTTAAAGCAGTAAACAGCGATGAAAATTCTGATGGTCTGTCTCGGCAATATTTGCCGTTCGCCGCTGGCGGAGGGCATTCTCCGGCATTTGGCCGTGCAGCGGCAGTTGAACTGGGAAATTGATTCCGCAGGAACGGGCAACTGGCATGTGGGAGATCCGCCGGATCCGCGTTCGGTAAAAGTGGCTAAAAAACACGGGATCGATATTTCGGGCCTCCGGGGACGACAGTTCCAGGCCGGTGATTTCGAGCGTTTCGACAGTATTTATGTGATGGACCTGGACAATTACCGGGATGTGCTGCGGAAAGCGCGCAGCGATGCGGACCGTAGCAAGGTACAATTGTTGCTGGAACATCAGCAGCCGGTTCCCGATCCCTGGTATGACGATGCCCTGTTTGAACCGGTCTATCATCTGATATACGACGCTTGCGAAAGGATCGTGAATACGCCGTGATTTTTCAACTTCATTTCTCTCGATAATGGCAAAATTAAGCATCCCCCAGGGGACCAGGGATTTTGGGCCGGATGTGGTGCGGAAACGCAACTACATCATTTCCACGATCCGCAAAACATTCGAATTATACGGCTTCCAGCCGCTGGAAACACCGGCCATGGAAAACACCTCCACCCTGTTGGGAAAATACGGCGAAGAAGGCGACAGGCTGATCTTCAAGATACTGAACAACGGTGATATACTCGGGCAGGCGCAATTGGCTAAAGACAGCCGTGAACTTGGCCTGTTACTGTGCGAGAAATCGCTTAAGTACGATCTTACCATTCCGTTCGCCAGGTATGTTGCCATGAACCATGGCAAACTCAACCTTCCCTTCCGCCGATACCAGATACAACCGGTGTGGCGCGGGGACAGGCCGCAGGCGGGCCGGTACCGCGAATTTTATCAATGTGACGCCGATGTGATCGGCAGCAATTCCCTGATCAATGAGGTTGAACTGTTGAAAATCTATGATACGGTGCTCACCGACCTTCAGCTGACGGGCTATGAGTTGCGTGTGAACAACCGGAAAATACTGGCAGGACTGGCGGAACTTGTCGGGCGGCCTGATCTCATGACGGATATCACCATCGCGATCGATAAGCTGGATAAAATAGGGGAAAACGGCGTACGGCAGGAACTGGTGGAGCGCGGGCTGACAGATACGGAGACGGATAAAGCTATGGCCTTTATTTCGCTCACCGGTACAAATGAACAGAAGCTGCAACGGCTGTCGGAACTGCTGGCCTCTTCGGATACCGGCCTCAAAGGTGTGGAGGAGCTGCGTTTTGTATTGCGTAACCAGCTGGCATCATTCCGGGTGGAACCTCAGCTGGATCTGACCCTTGCCCGTGGCCTGAATTACTATACCGGGATGATCGTGGAGGTAAAGGCTCCCGCTGGTGTGAACATTGGCAGTATTGGCGGCGGCGGCCGGTACGATGATCTGACAGGACTCTTTGGCGTGCCGGGAATCTCCGGAGTAGGCATTTCCTTCGGTCTTGACCGGATCTATGATGTGCTGGAGAAGCTGGGGCTTTTCCCTGCGTCGGCAGAGGAGTCTACACGGGTGATCTTCTTCCATCCGGGAGCGGAGCGGCTCGCTGAAGTTTTCAGGTACGCCACCCAGGTACGGGAACGTGGTATTGCGGTGGAGATGTATCCGGAGGATATTAAACAGGACAAGCAGTATAAATATGCGGAGAAGCGGGGTATTCCCTTTATTGCATATGTGGAAGATAATGCGCCGGATACGATCTTTATAAAGGATATTCCGGGGAAGCAGCGTTATACGGTGAAAGCCGGGGAACTGGGTGACTTCGGGTTTTAAGTGCTTCTTCAGGTATAGAACGACCGTCTTGAAAGTAATTGCTGCCTGCTAATTCAGGTGATGAATTTACGTGATTTTCAAGCTATCGAATTGCTTTTGAGGTGGTCGTTTTCAATGTTGCGGCATGTACAAAAACTCACTGGTTACATGATGATGTAAAACAGTAACGTTTTAAGTATGTACAAAACTAGAGAATTCCGCCGGTTGCCTGATGATGGAGTAAAGCAGCAACATCTCAATTAGGTATATAAACAAAAGAGTCTCGCCGGTTGCCTGTTGATGGAGTAAAGCTGCAACATCTCAATTAGGTATAAAAACAAAAGAGCCTCACCGGTTACCCGATGAGGCTCTTTTCAATAAATATGGCAGTTACCTACTCTCCCGCATGATATTGCAGTACCATCGGCCATGAGGGGCTTAACTTCTCTGTTCGGAATGGGAAGAGGTGAACACCCTCGGCAAAACCACCATAAGATCTTGCATATCTTGTGTGTGTTGTCCGGTCCTGCTTGTTTCCCTTTCCGCTGATCATGGATCAGGGGCGGGGTACCGGCAGGCAGACCAATAAATTTACATATCGGGAAGTTGTAAAGCATCCGTTTGGCCGCATTTGCATGCCGGCGTACGGGATGTGCAATAAATAAAATTAAAGCTTACGGGCAATTAGTACTACTCGGCTTCGATGTTACCACCCTTACACCTGTAGCCTATCAACGTCATCGTCTCTGACGGCCCTTAAAAGTAAACTCATCTTGAGGTAAGTTTCACGCTTAGATGCTTTCAGCGTTTATCTTGCCCGTACATAGCTACTCTGCACTGCACCTGGCGGCACAACAGATACACCAGCGGTACGTACGACCCGGTCCTCTCGTACTAAGGTCATGTCCTCTCAATTTACTAACGATCACAACAGATAGGGACCGAACTGTCTTGCGACGTTCTGAACCCAGTTCACGTGCCACTTTAATCGGCGAACAGCCGAACCCTTGGGACCTTCTCCAGCCCCAGGATGTGACGAACCGACATCGAGGTGCCAAACCTCCCCGTCGATATGAGCTCTTGGGGGAGATCAG